>JABDBA010000001.1:0-57292 GCA_013288885.1 Gammaproteobacteria bacterium
TTACTTGTTCATCTATCGATTGCTTAAATCCTTGCTTTTCTAACTTTTTGCCAAACTGATAGTATTTGGACAAAGAAACAATATCTACGATACAGTCCACATCATTGGTTGGCCGTACATCCAATGATAAAGGATCAGTAATAAATAGTGTGGTTGTACATCCACCCAAATATATTACTTCCTCGTTAAGCTTTCCTAACTTTCGCGCTACGAACTCTAACATTCTTAAGTTTGCTGTCGCTTGCCGGTGTTTGTTGATTATCATCATGGATTTTTTCCTTCAATAATTTAATTGCTATATTTCGTTCTCTTGCTCGGCCGCTACGAATTGCATCAATAAGAGTAAGCAATTCATAAAAAAGCTGATCGGGGAATTGAGTCAATGATTTAGGAACAGAATTATAAAGAGGCTCTAAAGCTAATCCTCTCTTATTGCCTTCCCCATAAGGCCAAACGGGTATAGGGTCATCACCTAAAATAAAATATTTCTCAAGTATCGGGGCAGCGTAGCTGGTAGCAATTCCTCGAGTATACGCGCCGAGTTGTACGGGGAATAAATATTTTACGCCTGAGATTAAAAATTCTTCGCAAGCTGATTTACTTGGTAAAAACACTGTCTTATTTTTAGGATCTTCTGTAATAACAGGACTCAATAAGCCAGATAAAACCAATCTTTTTATTCCAGCATTCACTTCTGAAACGCTCATACATAAAAGAACGGCAAGCTTATTTTGGGATAGAATCCCATCTGGCTTACCTTTCGATAAAGTCAGAGTTGATAATATTTTCAAAAGTATCACCACATCTTGCGGCTTGAGCATAGATATTCCTGTTTCAATTAGGCTTTGGGTATAGTATAGCATAATCATTCGCGATTCGCGAATAGCGAATGGTTTAGGCCGCGCATTAGCTATCGCCCCTGGCCACCAGCATTTGTGTCTGTCCTGTTGCTGACTGCCAGCGCGTCAGTCTGTGCGTTTACGGCGCCAAACGTTAACAGAATACAAAAAGCAAACGTCAAAGATTTCATCAAAGTTTTGCTCCATGATAGCAATGAAGCAACGTTTTTGTATGATATAATGATTTTGTTTTAATTCCACCCACCTTAAAACACGGAGAAAATGTCTATGACACCTAATAAAGAAACAGCAGAATCAAAAAAAGAAATCGTACCCGGTAAAATCGGCGCTAAGTTACCCAATCAAAAACTCGTAGTAACTGATCATGCCAATAATGGCAAAGTAGATTCTAAACATACTCTACTTGCTAACTGTATTATTATTTGGCAATCGGGCGCTAGTTGCGAGGCATTTCCACCTTCTCCATTATTAGCTGGGGTCAGCGGTGCTTCTGGTTGCGGTGGAGAAGCTAAAGCGGAGGCTGCAAATGCTAAAGAGTATAGAGCACGCGGCTTTGAACCTTATTTGTTTAATTCAACTTCTACAGATGCACAAACAGCTGCAGCCAAGCAACATGGTTTAAACATGAAAGCAATCAGTGACCCGGGGTGCAAGTTGGCAGAAATTTTTGGTGTAACTACTTTCACTTTTACTAATGATAAGGGCGAAAAAGAAACACGTTATAATCGTGCCACGCATGTTTATGAAGATGGGATACTTACAAAAATCTTTATAACACTACCTGCTTCCGATTCCGTTGACGATTCAAAAAAAGCCGCGTTAGAAAATGCAGGATTAGTTGCGGAATATATTCTTGCCAAACCTAAATTAGCTAAAACCGCAAGTGAAAGTGCTAGCAGTGGCTTTGGCGATCCCACCAGTGCTTCTACAAAGTTACGCACCGATCAACCGCAAGTAAACGTTACGGCGACAGAGAAGACCCAAGCAAACGCTAAAACACGGGATGATTCGCATACTGCAGGAATACCAGCGGTGAAACCTGGAAGTGAGAGACGTTTAACCCCCTAATACAGGTTGGCTGAGATGCCAAAAGCAGACCGCGCAGATCTTGACTAAGGGAGTGGGAAAAGTGTCATAAGCAAACTGTCAGCGTCACGGATGACGCTGTCAAGCCTACAGGGATGTACTTGTGGCGTGTTTGCGTTGACATTTCACCACTCCCTTATTTCCAGAACTTTCGTCTGCGTTGACATTCAGCCAACCTGCTCCTTGGTCTCTAACGCACTCACATCTTACCGCTGCGCCAACGGCACATAAGCGCGTGGTTCGGGGCCAATATAATTAGCAGTGGGGCGAATTAATTTATTGTTTGCACGTTGCTCCATGATATGCGCAGCCCAACCTGCAGTGCGCGCGAACACAAACAACGGCGTAAACATCGGCGTAGGAATGCCGCAAAGATGATAAACGGAAGCACTGTAAAAATCTAAATTGGGAAATAATTTTTTCTCATCCCACATAATTTTTTCAACGCGCTCGGAAACGGGATATAAAATTTTATCGCCTGCGTTCTCGGCCAATTTTTTAGCCCACACCTTAATAATATCCGAACGCGGATCACACGTAGTATAAACACGATGCCCAAAACCCATAATCAACGCTTTGTTCGCCAACATTTGTTTTAAACCTTTCTCGGCTTCATCGGGCGTATGGAATTTTTGAATCAGCTCCATAGCTGCTTCATTCGCGCCCCCATGCAATGGCCCTCGTAACGTACCAATTGCTGAAGTCATGGCTGAATAAATATCCGAAAGCGTTGCCGCAGTAACGCGTGCCGCAAACGTAGAAGCATTAAATTCATGCTCAGCATAAAGAATTAACGAAACATCGATAGCACGACGATGCAATTCATCAGGTTTTTTACCATGCAGCAATTGTAAAATATGTTCTGCAATGCTGTTGCCATCGGTCGCTGTTTCAATACGCTTATGATCTTTGTGAAAATGATACCAATACATCAACATCGAAGGAAAACACGCCAGCAAACGATTGGTAATCGCAATCGCATCATACTTGGGTGATTCTTGTTCTAGCGTTCCCAATAATGAACAGCCTGTGCGTAAAACATCCATCGGGTGTGCATCAGCAGGAATTTGTTCTAACACAGTTTTTAATGCAGCAGGCAAAGTGCGTAACGGAATCAATTTTTTTTGATAAGCACTCAACTCAGCTTCATTCGGTAAATTGCCATAAATAAGCAAATAAGCGACTTCTTCAAAACAAGCATGTTTTGCTAAATCATCAATGGAATAACCTCGATACGTCAAACCTTTGCCTTCTTTACCAACAGTGCAAATTGCGGTATCCCCTGCAACAATGCCTGCTAAACCACCTGTTTTTTGTGCGGCCATGTTTTACTCCTAATGTGGAAATTGACTATGACAATGTGTTTCACGAATAAAAAAGTAACTCATCACAGCGGCTAATACATAACACAATGGAACCACTGAAAATGCAATATGATAATTATGGACTGAATAAACCGGCACACCGGCTTGCACTTTACCAAGCCAATTAAAATGCAACATTAAACCAACTAGTGGCTGAAAAAGCGCACCGCCCGCTACTGTCGCCATATTATTAAAACCGATCGCCGTGCCAACTGCATTCCGAGGATTATTATCTTTAACCACGGCAAAAGAAAGTGCTTGACCAGAAGCCGCAACACCCAAAAAGAATAATAAGCCATACAAAACGGGCATTGGTAAAACCGGCATATAGATTATAGCCGTGATCGCTACAATACCGATCAAAGCAGCGATCGTCAGCGGCTTATTACGTTTGCCAATATTATCAGACCACCAACCAATGGCCGGGCTGGCAAGACCGATCCCCAACCAAATCATTGCACAAGAAGCAGAAGCCGCTTGAATGGAAATACCATATTTCGTCGCTAAAAAGGGTACGCCCCACAAAGCGGCAAACGCCGTGATGGGGGCCCATGAGGCAAAAGTATAAATTCCGCAAAACCAGGTTTGTCGATTACCGCATACTTGATAGAGGCGCTTAAGTTCTCCTTTTTGCGGAGCGGTTTTTTTGATGACTTCATCGGCAGGCGCATCGCGCACCACCACCCAAATTAAGATCGATAACAATAAACCGATTGCGGAAGTCCATAAAATAGTGTGGCGCCAACCCCAAGTATTGATCGCCATCGCTAATGGCGCTTGCCCGGCGATTGCGCCGATGGAACTCATTAATTGGACAATGCCCGCTAAAAACGCAAACTGTTTAGCAGGAAACCAACGTGCGATTAATATTAAAGCCCCAATAAAGGAAAAGGCTGAGCCAATCCCCATAAAAAAACGCCCTACAGAAGCGAGGGCAATGGTATGAGTTAGGCCAAAAAAACAAGCGCCCGCTGCACAAATAAGCACTGCAATAGTAATTAGTATGCGCGGCCCAAAGCGATCATAAAGTAAGCCCGCCGGTAACTGCATAGGCGTGTAAGCATAGTAGTAAAATGCTGACATTGCGCCCAATCCTGCCGCGTCTAGTTGCAAATCGCGCATTAACTGTGATGTCATCACACTGGGTGAAACTTGCAACACGAATTCATAAAGATAAAACATCGCGCCTAACGAACACATGATATAAGGAAGTGCACGGTTTTTCTTGTGTATTTGCGCTACTGGCCCATTTCCTTGTGAAGGAAGCTCCATGGTAATATTAGTTGTGCCGGTCATGTTTTTTATTACCTTAAATAGAAATAACCCCCTATTCTTCACAAGTTTCACAGAAGATCAAGTATTGCTTTTTTTATGAAAGTGTGTATTGATGTTCTAGTCTTTAAGATGGTAGAGTTATCTCATTCAACAGAATACCAGGAGCTTTATGGAAAACATCTTCACCAAACACCCCCATAGTGTGCACGAAGGTTATTGGGAACATTTTATCGTTGCCGTTTGTTCGGCATCACGTATGTTTGCGGCAGGATGCGCGTGTATTATTCACGCGTTATTTCCTTTTTTGTTTACCCGCACTGCCAGCACGATGCTGTTTAAACTTTGTGATGAAATGAAAGCACGGAAAAAAGCCGCAGAAGAAAAAGATCAAGTGTTAAAAAAATAATAGCGATGGATACCCTTTATTACATTGTCTATATTTTAATTTGCAGCAACGGTGCTTATTACACCGGCTATACAACGGATCTCGACCGTCGCTACCAAGAACATTTGCAAGGTACTGCTAAATGCAAATTTACCCGCAGTTTCAAACCACTGAGCATCGCCCAAAGCTGGAAGATTTATGGCAGCAAAGCAGACGCCATGAAAATTGAAAAATATATAAAATCGTTAAGCAAAAAAGACAAAGAACAATTGATTTTGTTTCCAGAAAAAATAGGGGTCACATCTGGAATTAGGACAGCCAGAAATAAAATTTGATACACATTGAATTATTGAGGGGCTGGCTGTCCTAATTCCAGATGTGACCCCTATTTTTTACTCATCATTTTCCATACGAAATTCTTCATCATAATATTGATAATTATCGCCACCCAACTCTTTTGCATGTGCCAAAGCAAGATCAGCATTTTGCTGTAATTTCATTTGATTTCCACCTAAAAATGGGAAGAGTGCAATACCAACACTTGCGCCTGTGCGCGCATCATGACCCGCTAAATGATAAGGCAAAGATAGAAAATTTATTATTTTTTGCGCCACATCACCCACAACATCATAATTTTCGATTTCATTTAGAATGACGGCAAATTCATCACCACCGATACGCGCTAAAAAATCATCTTCACGCAAATGCGCCTTCAAGCGTTTAGCTCCTTCAATTAAAATCATATTACCTACTTGGTGCCCAAAAGTATCATTCACCATTTTAAAATTATCAAGGTCAATTAACAAAAGTGCGAAGGTACAACTATGACGGTTGACATGCTTAATTTTTTCACTAATGACCCTGTCAAATTGCAATCGATTGTAAATGCCAGTTAACGCATCGGTGGTTGATAAAATGCTAAGTTGTTCTGTAGTTTCAAATAATTTTTTTCGCAATTCAACAATTCGTTGCATCGTTTGCATTTTCGCTACTAATGCTACTTTATTAATCGGCCTAACCAGAAAATCATCACCACCGATTTGTGACACTTTGATAATAAGCTCATCATTAATAGATTCGGTTAGAAAAATAATCGGGATCCAATCTTTGCCGTTGTTGTTAATGCTACGGATTTGTTTAGCGCTGGCTAACCCATCCATCTCAACATCAAGAATAAGTAAATCAGGGCGTTTTGCTTGAAATAACTCAAATATCTGTTGGCTATTGGTGGCCAAAATCACATCGTGCCCCAGCTTTTTAAGCGCAGCTGAAATAACTGCAAGACTGTTTTTTGAGTTATCTGCGACAATAATTCTCATATAGCCTCCTTGATATCTTTCTCCTTGGCTTTATGCCTATTGATATTATAGTTGAATAAATCAATTTCATCTCTTGACATCCCTGTTTTCACCCACTACAATGTTAGTGTACTATGTAAGTAGTACAGTATTTAAAGCAACAACGGCGGAACACACTATGATAAAGATAAACAACCTCTCTTTTGGCTATAACCAAAGCAGCAATCTATTTAATAACCTTAGTTTAAGCTTGGAACAAGGCGGCATCTGCGGTTTATTAGGAAAAAACGGCTCTGGCAAAACCAGCCTTTTAAAAGTGATAGCTGGCTTAATTTTCCCTAGCCAAGGCAGTTGCCAAGTAATGGGCATGGCCCCGCAACAGCGCCGCCCCAGTTTTTTGCAAGAGCTCTATTTTTTGCCCGAAGATATTTACGCACCCCCACTCACCGCTGATGATTATGTGAAATTTTACGCGCCGTTTTACCCCAAATTTGATCAGACTTTATTGCAAAACTGCCTACAAGAATTTGATTTGCCGCGTGATAAACCATTATCTAATCTTTCGCATGGGCAAAAAAAGAAATTTTTGATCGCATTTGGTCTGGCCACGCATTGTAAATTATTCATCCTGGATGAACCCAGTAATGGCTTAGATATCCCCAGCAAAGCGCAATTTCGCAAACTATTAGCATCAACGATCAGCGATGAACGGCTATTTATTATTTCCACTCATCAAGTACATGATGTCGAGAACTTAATCGATACCGTGGTCATTCTTGATGAAGGAAAAATTATTCTGCAACAAAAGCTGTTTGAGATAGCCAAACGTTTAGCTATTGTACAACAGCAAACCGAACCCAATCTTAATACCTGTTTATATTATGAAAAACATTTAGCAGGCTACACCGTAGTCACTGTTAACACCAATAATCAAGATACGCATATGGATCTTGAAATTTTATTTAATGCAATTCTTGCCAACAAAATTCGTATTCAACAAATTTTTACTAGGGATTAAACCATGACTACCAATGATACTTTTGATTTACAACGATTATCGCACTTGATCATGAATGATTTGCGCATACATGCTAAAACTATCTTAATTGCTAGCGCGGCTTTAGTCGTTTGTTTTGCCCTGCTACCTTTTCATGTCACAGGCAACTCAGCGAGTTATTTTTTTATTTTATACACTGGCGGTTTTATTATTTCCAGTTCTGCGTTTAATGATTTGCATGACAACCTTAAAGCACATTTATATTTAACATTGCCCTGCTCTAATCTTGAGCGCTTTTTAAATAAATGGCTGCTTACTTCAATTGGATATGCTATCGGCTTGCTCATCGTTTATTATTTATTTTCTCTGCTAAGTTCTGCGGTTAATTTAATGGCTTATAACCAGCGGGTTAACCCACTCAATATTTTACAACCTGATCTTTGGATCGGTATCGGAAAATATATTATTTTACAATCCGTGGTATTTTTAGGTGCTATTATTTTTAAAAAACAAGCGCTACTTAAAACTACCCTTGCGGTAGGCGGATTTTTCTTGGCACTCAGTGTTTTTTCCGTCATGATATCATGGATGTTTTGTCCAAACTGCATACAGACTGGTTTTATAATTTATTCGCTCATGCAAGGTGGCTACTTTCTTTTTTGGGTGGTTGCCGCACCTTTTTGTTGGTATCTGACTTATTTACGATTATCTGAACGCGAGCTACTATAGATGGACTTTCAAAGTAAAAAAGCTATTTATTTACAAATCGCTGATTATGTTTGCGAACAAATTTTACTGGGGAAATGGCAAGAAAAAACTAAAATTCCTTCTATTCGCGAATTGGCAATAAATCTTGAAGTAAACCCGAATACGGTAATGCGTACCTATGCTTTTCTGGAAGAAAAAAATATTATCACTACACAAAGAGGGATCGGTTATTTCGTCGCAGAACAAGCGCATGAACAAGCGCTAAATTTTAAAAAGGAGGAATTTTTAACCCTAGATTTACCACAAATATTCCGTTCGATGGATTTATTAAATATTGATCTTGAAAATTTTAAACAACTTTACAACACGAGGAACAAAACATGAAAACCAGTAAAAAAATATTATTAGCAACCGCCAGCGGCGTCTTTGCCACCGTATTAGTTCTCACCGCCTCATTCAGAGCTTGTGCAGCAACCAACTCATGGGGTGGCAATGAAATTGTTGGCAATGGAAAAATTGTTACTAAATCAACTACAGCCGCTAATTTTGATAACGTCACTGTCGGCGGGCTATTTGATGTTACTATTAATCCAGGTACTGCAGGCAATGTGATTGTAACAACCGATGAAAATATTTTGCCCTATATCAATGTGACCACCGCAAATAATGGACTAAATGTGGGCATTCAATCTGGTGTTTCACTTTCGCCATCACAAAACAACAAAGTAACGATTACTGCACAAACATTACATAACATGTCATTTGGCGGCAAAACTATCTTTCATGCGGCTAATTTAAACTCAGACCATTTAAACTTAAATATGGGCGGCAAAAGTGTTGGTTATTTACAAGGTGACATTAAAAATCTACAACTCAGTTTAGGCGGCAACTCAGAATTACATGTTACGGTAGCCAACGATGATACCATTAATCTCACGATGGGTGGCAAAGGCGATGTATCGTTAGCAGGTACTGTCAAAAGTTTAACTATCACCACCGGCGGTAAAGCAACGATTGATGCGAAAAACCTAACGGCAGATGATGTCACCATCTCCGGCGCTGGTGACTCTGATATTACCGTTCATGCGACAAAAACACTTTCTGTTAACACCGCAGGTAGAAGTGATATAAAATACTACGGCAACCCCACAGTCAACAAAAATACCGTTGGTATGGTGACAGTGGAGAAGGTGGGGGATAGTACCAACTAAAATTGAATTTATTGGTATTCACCAATCAAATTCGGGCGAATCGCCCGAATTTGACTGGTAAAGTTAAAATTGTGGAAATATTGAGTTTGCATATGAACATATTACTTTAGATTATTTAAAAATTCCGCCGTCAACCGCGCTACTTCCTGCGCGCAACCCCAAGACACAGTATAACCAGCACCGCCATGCCCGTAATTGTGGATAATTACGTGCGCATCATCGATACGCTCTAATTCTAACCGCACAGGTGAGCGCCCTGGGCGTAAACCAATCATCTCTTGGATAATTTTAAATTGTTTAGCAAAAGGATAAATCTCATGCGCTCTGGCAATGATGGCGTCGCGTGTATTTTTATCAGGCTGCATGTTCCAATTATCTTTTTGTACCACACCACCCAACAAACAATCTTCTGTACGTGTGATGATGTGTGTCAACTCATCATCTTCGCGCACAATGCTGGCGTCAAACCCTGGAATTTTTTCACAACGTATAACATGCCCACGAATAGGATAAAGAGTAATATCATTTACCAATGTTCTAGCATTTAACCCTGTGCAATTGACAACCAAGTTATGATTTTTAACAAGCGCATGAATATCACTAATTTCTTTTTGTTGAATGATCCCACCTTTTGCTAAATATAATTGTCGCAAATACGGCATGTATTTTATGGGATCAATCACCGCTGTTTTAATGGTATAACTATGAGTTTTGTATTTGTCGAGTACATAATCAGGGTTTGGCAATGGCTCTAAATATTCAACCCATGCTGGTTTTTCTGTTGCTGTTGTACAAAGATTCGTATGTGGCTTAAATTGGACACCGGCTTGCGGTGCTTCTAAGTTAATTTTTTTAAATAGCGGCAAGCTTTGCAGCGCCCATTTTATAGCTTGTTCTTGTGGTTCAATTTTAAATGGCATCCAAATTGCAGCTGCTACATCTGACGTGATGCCAGCAAGTTCACGTGCATAAATAGTTACGTTATAGCCTTTGTTTAGCAATTCTATCCCGGTCGATAAACCGATCACTCCTGCCCCTATGATTGCTATTTTCATTATTTATACTCCTATATAAAATAACGGAGCGCCACCGCTTTTAAATCCGCTATGGTTTTACAACCATTGATCGCTACACAAAAATCAATTCTATTGGCTACATCGCGCGCATAGTATTTGGCGACCTTGCGTGCTTGTAACACAGCAAATTTTTCGCTGCGAATTAATTCGCCTAATTGCTCTACGTGATCAATAAAAACTGCACCAATTTCTTTGAGTGCGGGGATAGCATATTTTTCTGCCTGCATTTCAGCGATTATTTTGGCAATCAACCAGGGTTGCCCGACGCCTGCACGCCCGATCATTACACCGGCGCAACCCGTGGCAAACATCTTTTTTAACGAAGCGGCATCCGCAATATCGCCGTTGCCAATTACCGGGATCTTTAGTTCATTAACGAAAAATTCTATTTCATCGTGGCGACAAGCCACATCATAGCGCTCTGTCCAATGCCGCCCGTGTACAATCAAATAATCAACACCTGAGTCAGCCACCATCTTTGCAATTTCGTGATTAAATTTTTCGTTGCTATCGCCTTGCACGCGGATTTTGATCGACACTGGCACATGGGTATTTTCTTTCATCGCACGAATTAATTTAAAAAGTGCTGCTGAATCAGTCAATAGCTTGGATCCCGCTCCCTTACTGCGAATTTTGCGTACTGGGCAGCCACAGTTGAGATCGATTAAATCCGCACCGTAGTCTGTTACTTTTTTGGTGGCATCGGCTAATTCTTCAGGATTATTCGCCGATAATTGAAAACATACCGGGCCTTCAGCGGGATCTTTTTTTACAAAACGCTGCTGCAACGCCAACGGTTGATTTAGCAGTGTTTTACACGAAATCATCTCTGTGCAGGCAAATGCCGGCTGACTGTATTGCCAAATCAAACGCCGGAACGGAGCGCAACTGATACCTGCGAGTGGCCCTTGAATTATGTTGCTGGGGAAAATCTTGTTGCCCAGTTGTAGTGGTTTAATCACTTCGAGACACCTCTAAATTTATGTTATTCTATTATACCTCAAAAAGAGATGCAAAAATGACCGATATCACAAATACACCCTATGCCAATTTGAGCCCCGATCTGATTTTGGACGCCGTGGAAAGCATGGGCTTTCGCTGTAATGGCGGCTTGTTTGCTTTAAACAGCTATGAAAACCGCGTCTACCAAATCGGCATTGAAGACTCTGCGCCACTCATTGCAAAATTCTATCGCCCACAGCGCTGGAGCGATGAAACCATTCTAGAGGAACACCAATTTGCTCTAGAACTCGCTGAACATGAAATCCCCGTGGTCGCGCCATGGGTATCAGCCGACAAAAAAACACTGCATCAATTCCAAGATTTTCGTTTCGCGTTATTTCCACGCTGGAGCGGCAGAGCGCTCGAAGTCGACAGCCTTGATCAACTAGAATGGATGGGACGCTTTATCGGGCGTTTACATGCGGTAGGTGCTACACACCCTTTTGCACATCGGCCACAATTAGATGTTCAAACACACGGCCATGCTTCTTATCGCTACTTGCTCGAAAATAATTTTATCCCCGCCGAATTAAAAGAAAATTATTGTATGACGGTGGAAGCGCTGCTGCAAAAAATTGAACAGCGCTTCGCACAAGCGATGCCGTTCCACAACATTCGTTTACACGGTGACATACATGCAGGCAACGTGCTCTGGAGTGAAGCTGGCCCGCACATCGTCGACCTTGATGATTGTGTGATGGGCCCTGCCATGCAAGATATCTGGATGTTACTTTCAGGTGACCATAATCACGTAAGTATACAACTAGAACGCATCTTACGCGGCTATCGCCAATTCCATGATTTTAATCTTACTGAGATCGGGTTGATTGAAGCACTGCGTACGTTACGCATGTTAAATTACTCATCCTGGTTGGCATCGCGCTGGCAAGACCCGGCCTTCCCACCCAGCTTCCCTTGGTTTAACACCCCGCGTTATTGGCAAGATCAACTGCGCGATTTGCGCGAACAAATGGATGCGCTTGGATCCTAGGGGTCAGATCTTGACTTGCTACATGCTAAAGAAATAACTATACGAACCCTAATAGCTTCCGAGCATGTAGCAAGTCAAGATCTGACCCCTAGGATCTTTACACGCGATGAGGTATTATTTATATTCTTAACTATGGAAAACGGAGCCAACATGAAACTAAAACTAATCACCGCACTCAGCCTTGGATTATTCTGCTTACAAGCACAAGCCGATAATCAAACGACTAATGCTGCAACACCCACTGTAACCACGACCACAACAACACAGCAAACTGCGCCGCAAGATCCTGCTACGCAAAATAAGTTCGCTGGCGAAAAATTCTTAGCTGCCAATAAAATGAAACCTGGCGTAGTCACACTGCCTGATGGCTTGCAATATAAAGTTGTTACCTCTGCAAAAGGCGCTAAACCTACCGACACTGATGTAGTGACTGTCGACTATACTGGCCGTTTCATCAATGGCGATGTGTTTGATAGCTCTTCACAACATGGCGGTCCTGCTAATTTTCCGGTTGGGCAAGTCATTCCTGGTTGGACCGAAGCACTTAAACTGATGCCTGTCGGCTCAACGTGGGAAATTTTTATTCCAGCTAATCTGGCCTATGGCGAACAAGGAGCACCTCCTGCCGTTGGCCCAAACCAAACCCTTGTTTTTAAAGTTAAATTAATCGACTTTAAGAAAAGTGGCTAATCTGTAATATTGTATAACTTTCAATTAAGGAGAAATTATTATGAGTAAAGCGAAAGACACTAAAAAAGAAGGCAAGAAAAAAGCTACTAAAAGCTTGAAAGAAAAACGTGCAGCGAAGAAAGAGAAGAAGGGTAAGTAGTAAGTGTAGCGACGAATCCGACATGCGGTGCTAGAATGATTACCGCTGTCGGTTCCGCTTCGCTTGAACCGACCTACAATTGGCTTTGTTTGCATATAAACTCTAATATCATGATCAACCCCTCCGAAATAAAATTATCGTTTATTCGTGCTCCTGGGCCTGGCGGCCAAAATGTCAATAAAGTAGCGACTGCCGTCCAATTACGTTTTAATGTGCTGCATTCACCCTCATTATCAGAAAGTGTACGCGCGCGTCTATTAGCCATTATAGGCAAAAAAATTACGCATCAAGGTGAATTAATTATCAAAGCCAGCCGTTATCGAACGCAAGAACGCAATAAACAAGATGCGTTTGATCGCTTAGAAGAATTATTAAAGCGCGCTGCTATTGCCCCTAAAAAACGCAGAAAAACCAAACCTACGTTTGCATCGACGCAACGCCGTTTAACTAACAAAAAATTGCACGGAAAAAATAAATCTTTACGGGGTAGTAGAGGAGTAATTCAAAGCGATTGAGTTTTAGGCTAGGCGCTGAGCCCCGAGCAAGCGGAGCATATGGGTTAATGTGAGCAAAATTACAGTTTGCAGGCGCGGGCATGAGGCCCAATATACCGCGTGCACATCGTCAATGTCGCATCACTATCTTGTAAATACAAAAGCTGTCCATTGATTTTGCGCAGTAACGGGCTATTTGTAGCCACCGCAATGCCATACTCATCATTCGAAAGTATTAAAGGACTCATTTGTAATTTCGGGTAATCATGCGTATCAATAAATGTTTTAGCGAGAACATAATCTTCCACCACGGCGACAACTTTGCCTTGCTCTAACCAATCTAACGCTTGTTGTGTATTTTCAGCTTGCATCACTCTGGCCCCTGCTTCTTCAGCATCATTCACGGCTTGCGAACCTTTTACCACGGCGACAGTTTCATCTTGCAAATCGCTGATACGATTAAAGCGTGATTCTGGCGTAACTAAGGAGAGCGTTAATTTTGAAGTGACTGTCGCCAAAATAGAAGTAACTAAAATGGCAGCAGCAATGACCCACACCAATGAAACCAATCTTCCCCAAATTGTTTTAGGGATTATTTTCATGCCTTTTTGCAGCAAATGTGGCCATAACACATAACTAATCCCTTTAAAATAGCCTTTTGGAAAACCCGGGATACTCCCTCTTTCGAACAACCATAGCGCATGGGTATAAATGATGAAAAAAGCTAAGAACCAAAGAAGATAAGTGGAATCAACAATGTCGACAAATACTTGTAAAATTTGCCCCATCCCGGTTGTGGTCTTGACTTCGACAACACCGACCTCATTTAAAAAATAAGGAAAAGAAAAATCAACCAATTTATAACGCGCTGAGGTAATAGAGACAGGGCCAAGTAACACATCAACTTTGCCATTATGTAATGCCATAATCGCATTATCGGTATTGTGCCCAAGCAACACATATTGATATTGAAGTTTTTCATTGGCAGCGATGAGTTCCCATATATCAATAATGATACCGCCATAAGTATGTTCGCCAACAATGGCAAAAGGGGGGACGGGGCTAACGATTCCGACGCGCAGAACATTAGCTGCAAAACTAGGCGCAGAGGTAAAAAAACAGATGAGAATAAGAATGAGAGTTCTGATTTTCATTTATTTATTCCTTATCACAGAGAAGAGATGCTGTTATTATACGCTAATTAGTATAAATAAGTTGTTTTAATCATACAATGGAAAAAAAATGGTAACACCTGCAACAATAACAATAAATAGCTTCTCTGATCAACTTCACAAAATACTACAAGAGAAATTTCACTTTAAAGCGTTTCGCCCAGGGCAATTGGAAGCCATTAATACCTTAATGACACAGGGTCGTTTGCTGTGCATACAACCTACCGGACACGGAAAATCGCTCCTCTATCAACTACCCGCTGTTTTATTACCTGGCATCACCATTGTCGTTTCACCACTATTAGCATTAATGCGCGATCAAATCGATCAGCTTAATAATCGTTTCCATATTTCCGCTGCTAGCATTAATAGCGACCAAGCGCCGGAAGAAAATTATAAAGCACAACAACTAGCAGCCCAAGGTAAAATTAAAATCTTGTTTGTTGCACCTGAAAAATTAGACCATCTCGATTATTTTAATTTTTTATTAGACTTACCCGTGAATTTTATTGTGGTGGATGAAGCGCATTGCGTATCGACCTGGGGACATGATTTTCGCCCTAGCTATCGCCAAATTATTCATTTTATTCGTGCGGTTGAACAAAAAAATTCTGCCTTGAAAGTATTGGCCATCACCGCAACAGCCAACCAAAAAACCGAAGAAGACATCAAAAACCAACTGGCGCAATCGAAAAACCAAGTTTTAACTCAACGACAAAATATGGATCGCGCCAACATTCAATTGTCTGTGATCCAACTCACCGGTTTAGCAGAAAAATTATATACTATTTTGCAATTAATAAACCAATTAGAAGGGTGTGGTTTAATTTATTGCGCGACCCGCGAAAATACGGAATTAACGGCGGAATATTTACAAAGCCAAAGTATCAATGCCGTCGCTTATCACGCGGGTTTAGACCCGATCACAAAACGTCAATTACAACATAATTTTATCGCCAACCAATATAAAGTGATCGCTGCCACTAATGCCTTAGGTATGGGTATCGATAAACAAGATTTACGCTTTATTATTCACTTTGATACGCCGGGGTCAATAACCGCTTATTATCAAGAAGTAGGTCGCTGTGGCCGTGATGGGCAGCTGGCACAAGGTATTTTGTTATTTGATGAAGCCGATAAAAAAATCCAAGATTATTTTATCAACTCTTCACAACCTACGATTACTAATTTCCAACAAATTTTACAAGGCATCAAAACCGCAGAAACCGCTCCCGATTTAACTACCATTAAAAGAATGGCTGGTTTTCACCCTAATTTAGTTAATGTCGTGGTGAGTGAATTGATTGAACAAGGTTTTATCGCTAAACGATCGACGCACGGCAAGCAATTATATTTTTCTGCCGAAAAAAATAGTACACCTAATTTATCGCGTTATGAAAATCAATTTCAAACACGTACCTTTGAACTTAAACAAATGATTTATTATAGCCAACAACGATCGGGTTGTTTAATGCAATTGTTACGTAAGGCATTGGGCGATACTACAGCCACGGTTTGCAAGCATTGCAATGTATGCAGCAAATCGCACTTGGTACGCAAATTTGACCCATCGGCCATTGCAAAAATTCAAAATTGGCTTAACTTCCGCGCCTCGATGATTAGCCCTTCTATCAAAAATCATTTGGCAGAAGGAGTGGCCGTGTTGAATGCGCAGTTACGCGCGCCTGTTTTTGTAGAATTTATGAAATCACGTAGCACTGCAGCAAGCATCACCAACCCTGAATTATTAGCATTAATCAAACAATATCTACTGAAACTCAAAAATCAACATTCGTTTAGCGTAGTGGTTCCAATCCCCTCCCGTACTTGGGTAGCACGCAACCCATTCGCACAATGGGTGGCTGATTTGCTGCAAGTAAAACTTTTAGTGGATTATTTACAATGGCAAAAAATTCCCGCCTCCCGCCAAGGTGAATTATTAAATAATGATCAACGACGTTACAACGTAGCGCAACACATGCAGTGTAATAAACAGATTATTATTCCTGCAGGTTCAATCTTACTCATTGATGATTACGTGGGTTCGGGCGCTACGCTGCAAGAAGCCGCACGTGTTTTAAGTAAAGAAGCTAACCTCAGCAACGATATTGTTCCTTTTACTATTGCGATGGTGAAATGGCATTTAGGAAAACGTGGCATGGTTTTTGCGTAAAAATTTATTCCATCTTGATTAATTTAGCATAATAAAAACCATCATGGCCGTTGGGTTGCGGAAATAATTGACGACCCACTGTAACGGGAATCCCCCATTCAGCATTGATAATCTTTTCTTTGGCGTCGTGGTGATTTTCTAAAAATAGTTTTATCACGTCGCTATTTTCTTGCGGCAAGATAGAACAAGTTGCATATAACAAAATGCCGCCTGGTTTTAATAACGGCCATAGCGCTTTTAGTAATTCCATTTGTAGTTGCGCTAATGCGGTAATATCTTCAGCGCGGCGTAATAATTTGATATCTGGATGACGTCGAATAACTCCCGTTCCTGAACAAGGCGCGTCAAGTAATATACGATCGAACCATTGGCCCTTCCACCATGTGTCTGGTTTAGTGGCATCAGCACAATGTAAAGTTAGCTTGATATTGCTTAATTGCAAACGCTGCAAATTTTCTGCAATTCTTTTTAAACGTAGTGGATCGATTTCCAGAATAGTTAAATGCGCAAGATCAGTTTCGGTTTCTAAAATATGTGCGGTTTTACCACCGGGCGCTGCACAAGCATCTAACACGTATTGATCAGTTTCAAGTTCTAATAATTCCGCGCTTAATTGCCCTGCCATATCTTGCACTGACACGTAGCCTTCTTTAAAACCTGGCAACTGAAAAACATCACAAGGTTTGTCAAGCGTGATTCCCATGGTGGTATCTGCAACTGGCTGTGCACTAATTTCAGCTTGCAGTAATTGCTGTAAATAATCTTCGCGCGTCTGTTTTAAGCCATTAACACGTAATGTCATTGGTGCACGTTGATTATTAGCCGCTGCAATTTGTTCCCATTGCTGTGGCCATGCATGTTGCAATAATTTTAGTAACCAGCGCGGATGCGAATAACATAACAAGGGCGCTTGTTGAATTTTTTCTGCCAAATTATTTTGTTGCCGTTGAAATTCGCGCAACACGCCATTGACTAATTTGGTTGCCCACGGTTTTTTGATTTCACGTGTCACATTCACTGTTTCATTGATCGCCGCATGAGGTGCGATACGCATATACATGAGTTGATAAATGCCAAGTAATAATAATATTTTTAAATCGCTGTCTTTTTCTTTTAATGGTTGCTTCATCAATAAACGGAGTACGCCATCTAGTTGCCAATACCAACGCAACACGCCGTAACATAATTCTTGCACCAACGCATGTTGGCCAGTATTTTTATTATTGTTTAATTTGATTAAAAGAGCATTAAGGGAATGACCATACGTGATGACTTCATTAAGAATTGCAATTGCGCTCGCACGGGCAGATAAATTCGCTGATGGTTGTTTCATTATTATTTTCGTTCGAATTGAATGCACAGCGCGCTAAATAAGATAATAAAGCCACCGATCAATTGCAGCGTAGTTGTGGTTTCGCCTAACACGATTATGCCTAATATAACCGTCACTACTGGTTCCAGTACTGATAATATAGACGCTTTATTGGGGTGAATGTGCTTCATCGCCTCCAGCAATAATTGAATCGGTAATGCAGTAGCGATAACGCCCATCGCGCTGATATAAAACCAGGTTTTAAGTGTAGTGGGGTAAGCAAAAGAATGATCGGCAGTCGCAATTAAAAAAAATAAAATCGCGCAGCCCAAACAAACTAATATGGTAATGCTGGCCGAAGGAATATTTTTAATCAGATATTTGCTGCCATATACATAAGTGCCAAAGAAAAAAGCGGCAGAAATGGCATAGACGATTCCTAATTTACTGAGATTAACTGCGCCGCCACCTTTTAATAATATTAAACCGAATACGATTGCCGCTAAGACCATCATGGTATATTTGGTAATTGGTTTTTTTTCGACTAGCCAGCTAAGTATGACGACAAATATCGGGAAGGTGAAAAAGATGATCATCGCCAAACCAGTGCCCACCAATTCACAGGCTAGAAAGTAGAGTGCGCTGGCTACACTATAGAATATTACGGCGAGTGATAAGCCCAGCATCAGGCGGTGATTTTTGCATACCGCCAATAAGCTTTTATTTTGGCTGAGGATAATCCAACCCAGCATCCATAGGGTGGCGATAGAAAATCGCCAAAATAGCATCGTCGGCACTGAAAAATGTTGGTCAATGATTTTTATGCCCAAACAGCTCAGACACCCATAGAGGATAGCCGACAACGCCACCAACGCGGATGCCTTGATTTCCAGACTGAGGGGGGTTTTTGCTGTTTCGTTCATCATCCCCCATTTTAACGCAGATCTGCGACCTCAGGCAAGCCGATTGGGAACTGTAGTTATTATGTTGGTATTAGCACCGCTGTATTCTTGCGCCGTGCTCGTTTGTTCAGACTTCAACAGATTTACCGCTTCGAGGTTGTTCTTTGCGAAAAACGTGGCTTTATAATTTCTATAAGCTCTAGCTGCTTGTTTAACAGCATTTTCTGTGGCGGGTAACGTTGTATGATAATATCCTTTACCATTAGGAATTATGGTTAATACGACAGCTACTGCAAAAACAATCGCACGCTCTGCCAGAGAAAGTTCAGGTAAAATTAACTTGGCAATTTTTGCCATCCCTACGCTCGCAAATAAACCAGAAATAATGGCCGGCATAATCATCAAATATCCCGTTAATGACCTTTGGCCTGCATGTGCGGTTTGATTAAACTCTTGTAGCAAGATAGAACGTATTTCCGTGTTACAAACAAAACCTGTACTTAATAATACAATAACAGCGATAAGCGCCATTTTAATAATACTATTCATTTTTCCAGCAGTTTTAAGAAAAATATCAATCGTCAAATAATTTTCTGATAAAGTACCTAAAATAACACTTGCAGCCACTAATGATTTTGAACACTTTTTATTGGCGGGTAAGCGACGATAAAGATCAATACAACGGTCTTTAGCATCTACATCAGTGCTCAATAAGCGATTGTAACCCCAAGCAGCTGCTATTCCTGCAATACACGCTAAAATTAATTGGCCAAGATCTGTATCGATTTTTGCATTAAATAAACCAAGGCTACCTGCCATTGCTAGCAATGCGGGTGGAACGCTAATGATGATAGGTCGTCCCAAAGATTTTATTCTATTGCAATGGGGTGTAGCTGTTGCAGTTTCTTCTTGCGCTGGTTGTTCCTCTTCAACAGTAATCTCAGCACGCGCGTTTGGATCAACCATTGCTAAGGTAAATGGCAGTGCATTCATTGCCGAAAAAAACAATGTCGCTAGCGTTAACCAAATGGGCAGAGCTAATTCATCCTCTTCATGGCTATTACCAAAATAGCTGGCAATTTCTTTAGAGATGGCGGCATTGCCTGCCGTACAGACATAGAGCAAAAACAACAAAGTGAGAGGTTTCAGTAGTTTTATTTTCATGTTTATCCTAAATTATTATAAATGTAATATTGCATTAATTGGGGTATAGAAATATCCATCGCCGCAAAACAATGTATTAAATGGTTTTGTTTCTATGTTTTTGATAATATCAGGATTTTTGAAAAACTCAAGTGGGTAGTCGACATTTGCCTATTAGGGTACAATCAAAATATTTTAAATATTAAAGGGATTACAATAATGACGCTGAATACCGATCATTTTTCTCAATGCATAAAAACACTCGAAGCTTCATTGGATCATCTAAACACTGTGACCCCCGACAGTATTGAACACGATGTGTTTCGTAACGCAGCTATTAAAGGACTTGAGCTGTCCCTCGAAACCTCAGGCAAACTTCTACGTAAAGTACTTAAAAATTATAGCGCCAACCCACGTGAAATAGATGAATTAACCTACAAAGAAGTATTACGACATGCTGCAAAACACGGGCTTTTAGATGCAAAAGCAGTAAAACGTTGGTTTGCTTATCGTGATAATCGTAATAATACCGCACATGATTATGGCAAAGCATTCGCCGAACTTACCCTTAAACTCTTACCACAATTTCTAATTGACGTTGCTTCACTTCAACAAACATTACAAAAAAAATTAGGGGTTGAGAATGCTTGACCTCAATCCTGAAGATTTAACTATCATTCGTAAAATTTTAGCAACTTATGTTCCTGGCATGATTGTTTGGGCCTATGGTAGTCGCGTGAATGGCAAAGCTCATGAAGGCAGTGATCTGGATTTAGTCATTATTAATCCGCAAAATTCCACTCTACCGCAAGAAAATATTGCTTTGCTACGATCCGAATTGTCTGAAAGTAATCTACCTATCCTGGTTGATGTAATGGATTGGGCACTTATCCCTGATCCGTTTCGACAAGAAATTAAAAAAAACCATGAAGTGATCCAATAACTGCGCTGGAATAGGAGACAAAAATGCTCTTTACCCTAAACTCAAGAAAACCACTCATCGAAGATGCTGATTGCTATATTGCTTATAATGCGACTGTCATCGGCTCTGTGACTATTAAAAAACAGGTCAGTATTGTACATTGTAAGTCAGGTAGGCAACTGCATTGCCTACCTGACTTACAATGAAACCTGGCTTTCCTATTCATTAGCTTGCCGCTATTCTTTTTCCTTTTTAAAGATAGGCGTTCCAACTTTTACGTAACAAGATTTGTTGGTGCAGATGAACGTGGTTTCAACACCATTTCGTTTTCATCCTCTTTGTTTAAACAATGATAATAATAAACAAGGACTTTACCAAATTCGCCAGATCCAAACCGCTGTACTCCTTCTTCGAGCTTTGTTAGTAATCTAATTTTAGCTGCCTCTAATTTATCTTGTGGACTCAATAATTGTACTTGCTTCCTATGAACTAACTGCTTGGGTAATGGTACTTCTATTGTTTGATCAACATTTTCATAGAGTACTGACACTGCATTTTTTTGACCACTTTTTTCATCTTGAGGTTTATTTGAAACCTCGTTAGCAGCATTATTATGAAGATCAACGATTGCAAAAAGTTCCTGTTTGTACTTATCTCTATCTGAATAATCACCTGAATATTTATCGAAAGCAACTTTTACAAACCCTAATAATTCTTCATTCGTTTTAGCATGCGTTGCATCTTTTTTAGTTTTCCATGCATCAAGTTCTTGTTTCAACCCTTCTGCACGATAAACCTTATCGTTACTCTGCGTTGCTTCATCGCGCTGCGGACAATCTGGCATTTTCCATGTAGCACCTTGACTACCTGTAGGATGATAACCTAACATAAAAACCTCCCAATATATAGAATATTTAAATTAATGTGATTGATTTTCTCCAGGCAAAAACGACGCAACTACAGAAGTTTTTTACTAGGAGACTAAATTAAATTGTTTGCGTAAAACCTCGCCAGGCGTGTGTATGTATTGTGCTTAAAGCACAATAATTTGAATGGAAATAATGCGGACGGTATTAGAAAAATAGCCGCAATTCAACTGCACAGCTGGCGCTGTGGAGTTCAAAGAATTGTTATGTTGGCTATTGTTTTGCATGATTTTAACTGATTAAACAGTTGCTAATAATTAGATACAAGACTAGTTTAACCTATTGAAGAATGTTTGTCAATAATTTATCCTTAACTTAACTCAATCCAGGTGGTTTTTACTTCGGTATAATTTTCTAGCCCTAATAAGGAACCTTCGCGGCCAATGCCCGATTGCTTGTAACCACCAAAAGTCACGGTGATATCGCCGGTGTCAACGGTGTTCACCGAAACAACGCCCGCGCGTAATGCCTTGGCAATTTTATGGGCTTTATTAATATCGCTGGTCCATACTGATGCCGCTAAACCGTAATGTGTATCGTTAGCGATTTTTATAGCTTCTTCCATGGTTTTAAATGGTAGCACTGACAACACTGGGCCAAAAATTTCTTCGCGCGCAATTTTCATATTATTTTTTACATTATCAAAAATAGTCGCCTCCATAAAATAACCACCGCTATTTTTTCGCGCTTGCGCACCGCCTAATACCAAATTAGCACCACTGGATTCACCCGATTTAACATAGGTTAAAATACGATCCATTTGTGTTTCACTCACCACTGCGCCCATAATCGTTTTAGGATCGAGCGGATCTTTAGGTTGAAAATCTTTGCTGTGCTTAATCAGTTTATCAACAAATTCTTCACGAATATTTTCTTGCACCAACAAACGTGTGGGTGCACAACAGATTTGCCCTTGATTGGAAAAAACACCCGCAATAGAAGATTGCGCGGCTTTATCTAAATTACTGTAATCAGCCAAAACAATGTTGGGTGATTTTCCGCCGCATTCTAAAAAAATCCGTTTCATATTTGATTCGGCGCTGTAACGCAAAAATAATTTACCCACTTCAGTTGAACCCGTAAAACTCACGGCATCAACATCGGGATGCAAACCTAATGCTTGCCCCGCTGTTTCGCCAAAACCGGGCAACACATTTAATACACCATCGGGTACACCGGCTTCTTGCGCGAGTTGTGCCACATAAATAGTTGTAAGAGGAGATTGTTCTGCGGGTTTAATGACGATGGAATTGCCCGTTGCTAATGCCGGTGCTATTTTTGCACACGCTAAATACAACGGATAATTCCAGGGTGTGACAGCACCAATCACCCCCAACGGTTCGCGCGTAATCATGGCAACTACATTGGGCGCAGTAGGTGCTATCTGCCCATAAATTTTATCGATTGCTTCGGCATGCCAACGCACACATTTAGCCGCACCCGGCACATCGCTTTCATAACTATCGCGGATCGGTTTGCCCATATCTAACGTTTCTAACAATGCTAATTCATATTGATGCTGTTCGATAAGGTCGGCAAATTTTAATAAAACGTTTTTACGTTCATTGGGTGATCGTTGTGACCAAACGCCGGATTCGAATGCTTTGCGTGCGGCTTTGACGGCTAAATTCACATCTTCGTGATCGCACGATGTCACTTTGGTGAGCACCTTACCCGTAGCAGGGTTAATGCAGTCAAATGTTTCGCCCGAACGGGCATTAACATATTTGCCATTAATAAAAGCTTGGTGTCTGAATTTAAGTTTGGCTGAGCTTTCTTTGAGACTAGCATATTTAAGTTGCATATTCCGCCCCTCGATTTAAGATCAATATTAGGTTAATTCTATAGATTCAAACGTGAAGAGTATAGCTTATCCAGTAAAATCACAGTATATTTACTGGCAAGGAGAGATCATGAAATTTCAACGTTCTATTGGCTCAATTGCCTTATTGTTTTCCGCTTTGGGCGGTATCGTGGGTTCGGGCTGGTTATTTGGCCCGTTATATGCCGCGCAAGTCGCAGGCCCGGCAGCTATTTTATCGTGGATGATTGGCGGCTTGTTGATGATCAGCATCGCTTTGACCTTTGCCGAATTAGCCACTGCATTCCCAATCGCAGGCGGTATGGTACGCTTTGCTGAATTTAGTCACGGCCCGATGATGAGCTTTACTGTGGGCTGGATGGTCTGGCTTTCTAGCGTGGTGGTTGCGCCGGTCGAAACATTAGCGTTAATTCAATACACCGCGAATTATTTCCCTGCGTTAGTACACAAAGTTGCTGGCACAACCGTGTTAACGGGCGGCGGCGTAGTAGCATCTGCCATCGTGATGCTAGTGATGTGTATACTCAATATTCAAGGCGCTAAATTTTTTAGTCGCGCGGGAACAGCAATCGTATCGATAAAATTAATTGTTCCTGCCATAACACTGGTCACACTATTATTACTCGATTTTCATCCCAGTAATTTAGAAGCGGCCGGTGGATTTTTCCCTTACGGTTGGCAAGGTGTTTTTTCAGCATTGCCATTGGGTGGTGTCATCTTTTCCTTTATCGGTTATAGCACTGCGATTCAATTAGCCGGTGAAGCTAAAAATCCGCAACGCGCGATACCTTTCGCCATTATTGGTGCGTTAGTATTTTGTATTTTTCTATATGTGTTATTGCAGTTAGCATTTGTGGGTGCGTTAAAACCAGAATATCTCACACAGGGTTGGCACAATTTAAATTTTGCTGGTGACAGTGGGCCTTTTGCCGGAATTTTAACGGCCTTAGGCGCCATATGGTTAGTCATCATCATTTATGGTGATGCAGTCATTTCACCTTTTGGCACCGGATTCATTTATACCGCTTCCACAGCACGCGTTAATTATGCGCTAAGCGAAATTGGTTTTTTTCCAAAATTCTTTAAACAATTGAATAAAAATGGTATTCCCGCCAGCGCCATTGCCGTAAATTATATTGTGGGATTATTTTTGTTTTTACCTTTCCCCGGTTGGCAAAGCATGGTGACGTTTATTATTTCTTGCTTTGTTATTGCTTATAGCATCGGCCCAATTGCTTTGATCACCTTGCGCCGCACTTACCCCAATCAAATTCGGCCTTTTCTGTTACCGTATGTCGATGTGATTGCGTTTATCGCTTTTTATATTTGTAATTTACTGATCTTTTGGACTGGCTGGCATACTGTTTCACGCTTGATGATGGCCTTAGGCGTTGGCCTATTAGTATTTGTTTATCGCTATTTCAAATTAAAAAATCAGGGCATTGATGTGCAGTGGAAAAAATCAATCTGGTTAATACCTTATTTTATTGGTGTCGGAGTTATTTCTTATTTAGGTTCGTTTGGTCACGGCATAAATGTCATTAAATTTGGTGTTGATTTTTTTGTAATCGCTTTATTTAGCGGCGGTATTTTTTACTTTGCACTGCAATCAGCGAAGAAGATGACGCCGACGGATCAGGTGGTAAAAATCTAGATTATTCGCCCTTAAACTTCGCGTCTCGTTTCTCATTAAAAGCCTTTATGCCTTCTTCACGATCTTTGCTGGGCAGTAACTCATTATAAATTTTTACTTCGTAGGCAAAACCTTTTTTAATATCCGTATGATCAGCAATAGTCATTGCTTTTTTAGCTTGCTGCACTGCCAGCGGCGCATTAGCGGCAATTTTAAGTGCAGTGTTAGTTACTTCATTCATTAAATTTTCTTCCGTACATAATTTATTAACAATGCCCCATTGCGTAGCTTGTTCCGCGCTAAATTGTTCCGCCGTAAAACATAATTCTTTAGCACGACGCATACCGCAGGCGCGGGGTAAATTTTGCGTACCCATGGCACCGGGGATTAAACCCCATTTGGTTTCTGACTGCGCAAATGTAACGTTATTTGCGGCATAGATAAAATCAGCTGCTAACACCAATTCTAATCCACCACCGAATGCAGCTCCATTTACTGCAGCAATAATTGGATAAGGACATTCTGTCATCGCTAACATCGCTTTTTCTAACGCGCTGCGTTGCTTACGCCAAGTGGCCAAATCAATATCTTTGCGTTCTTTTAAATCTGCCCCCGCACAGAACGCTTTACCATTACCAGTTAAAATAATGCAACGAATGGTCGATTTACTTTGATTAATTTCTTCCCAAAACTGTTGTAACTCTTGCATCATTAGTGAATTGATCGCATTCATCGCTTCTGGGCGATTTAAAGTTATACGCAGCACAAATTCATTGATATGATCGATTATTAAGGTTTTGAATTCTTTCATCATTTGTCATCCTCGTTTAATTTTCACGCACTCACTTGATAATAAATAGATTATCCTATTTTTGGAAAAGGGATTTTATTAATGGATCAACTATGCGATATTGTTTTTTATCATTCAGATATAAATAATCTTTTTTACATAAAATATCAACAGCTTGCGAAGCACTCGACAATGAAAAAGCCGTTAAACTAAGAAATTCTTTACTCATCGGTTGCATTTCATCGCCATATTTTGCTATAGCAATCAATAATTTAGCTTGATTTTTACTCAATAAATCAATTTCAGAGAGAATATTAGATTTTTCTTCTACAACATATTTATGCCATGTTAATGAAACAATTTCTTCCGTTGGAAATTCTTTAAAAAGCCATAACTTATGACACAATACATTTACATAATAAGGATGACATTCAGTAAAATTAAATATAGCATCAAGTGTTCCTTGATCTAATATTTTATTCCACTTCGTCTTTGCCAAGTTTTGTATAAATGGCTCGTAATCAACTTTACTAATTCTGTCTAAATTAATTCTGTCACATAATTTATAAAGCGGTTTTTTGCTATCATAAAACATGCTTTCTAAAAGACGTCTGTTACTTCCCGAAAATACAAAAGCAATGTTTTTAGATTGCTGAGCAATATGTCGTATAGACCCTTCTATTGTTCCTGATGTAGATATTTCTGCAACGCGTTGAAATTCGTCAAAAAATAATATGGCTTTTTTTTTCTTCTTTATTAAAAGTTCATCAAGTTTTTTTAAAACAGATAATATGGTTTTGGCAGAGGATTGCTTAGATTTATTTAGTTCAAGTTCAATCTCAGCACCCTGGTATCGAAAACTAACATTTAACCCTGAAAAAAATTCGGTCGCTAATTTAACTGCTTTAGTCGTTGTAGATTCAACTGAGTAAACTAATTTTCCTATACCGGTCAAAATACTATTTTGTATTTCAGCTTCATCAAGTTCCGAATATAAATCTATGCCAGCAAACGGTATATTTAATTTATTAATAATATGGGTTACCAAACTGGTTTTACCATACCGCCGTGGTGACATTAATAGGGTAGCACGTGCATCCTGAATATTTTGCAAAAGATGTTCTTGCTCGACCACACGGT
This sequence comes from Gammaproteobacteria bacterium, assembly GCA_013288885.1. Taxonomy (GTDB): domain Bacteria; phylum Pseudomonadota; class Gammaproteobacteria; order JABDBA01; family JABDBA01; genus JABDBA01. The sequence goes on from JABDBA010000001.1 coordinate 27,512, forward strand.
TACAAAAATTCTGCCCTAAAGCCAACCCCTGCGGAAAAATTTCGGCCCTCATATACACCCCCCTTCATATTTTATGCTTCATATTTTATGCTTCATAAAATATGAAGTCAAGGTCACGGCGCGGATAATGTGATAGTAGCTTGGGAAATACCTATTTCCCCTCAAAGGCAGCAAGGACATCAGGTGGCAACGGCTCATTGAAATCTTCACCAATATGAATCTTCCCTCTCATCAGACCCATAGGGCGTTTTGGTTTGACACCAATCATAATGCATAAAACCATACAAGGCGCGTTGCCATCATTGACCCAAGTATGTTCTGGACCAATCTGCGCTAAAAAGTCGCCTTGTTTTAATTGGGTGGTTTTGTCACCCACCACATAATTAATTTCGCCTGATAAAATATAAATATAATCAGCAGAATCGGTGCTATGCAAATTAAATTTAGTCCAATCGGTAGGAACTTCTTGCCCCGCAGCACGCATTTCTTTAGCCATTTCATCAATTGTTGGCATTCTTATGGTCATAAAACGAAATGCGCCCTGCGGTAAATTTATATCATAAGGTTTATCCTCATGCCGCGTTTGTAACGATTGTGGATTATTTTCCGTATAAAATAAATTTTGCAGTTGGAAGCAAGGAAATATTTCATAAGGTGTGAGCGTAGCAACTTTTTCATCGGCAATAATTGTCGATTGCTGGTTTTTGTCTACGCCGGAAATGACGCGGCGGGTGGGTTTTAACATGGCAGTCTCCTCTGAATACTAATCAGCTATTTATGACGACAATTGTACATGTTACAATTATGCCCAGCAAGCCAAAGAACGGCATCTTCTTAATCTAGAGAACAACTTATGACACTCACTTTATCAGAAAAAACACAAGAAACCCTGCAGTTATTATCAGATTCTGTTTGGATTTTCTCGGCGTTTACTATAATGGCGGAATCAGGTGGTTTTGCTGCTTTAAAAAATAGAATTGAAATTCCTGACCTTGCCAAAATTACAGCCATACCATCCGGTATTTTAGAACAGATGCTCAAAATTTTTCATAAAACAGGTTTTGTAATCCAACACGGCCCGTCTTATGAATTATCCTCTGATTTTTTTGCCGTGATAGAGACTCAAGGGATGGACAAAATAATTGCTCAGCAGCAAGTAACCTTTGGCAAAATTAACGATTTAATTTTAACCGCCCGCGCGAAACGAATGCAAGTGGGTTGGCAATTTGAAGATGATATCATCCTGCAAGCCCAAGGCCAATTATCTGAATTAGTGGCTACTGATTTTATCCCACCAGGAAGCGACGTTCAGAAAGCATTAATGGCGCCTGAGGCGATATTTTTAGATGTAGGTGCCGGTGTTGCTAAAATCACTTTAAAGCTATGTGAAATTTATCCGCAATTACGTTGTGTTGCGCTTGAACCCGCCAACAAACCACATCAGCTGGCACAAAAAAATATTACGCATTCAAGCTATAGTAACCGCATTGAATTACGCAAGATTGGCGTAGAAGCACTGCAAGACATCCATTTATTTGATGTGGTTTGGATTGCGCAAGGTTTTATACCTGCTAAAGCATTAATTGCCGGGCTACCTGCTGTAAAGAAAGCCATGAAAAAAGGCGCAATTCTGTTAACGTATGCTATAGCAAATGATAAAGAAAACTTAGCAAATTGCGTCAAGAATTTTTCTGCTTCTCTTTATGGCGAAGTGCGCACGGTAATCGACATGACTAAAATTTTGCAAGATGCGGGTTTTGCCGAAGTAAAAATAATATCCGACGTCATACCGGGCTATAAAGTTATGACGGCGGTAAAATGATGGGGTCACATCTGGAGGCCGGTGCCACGTCTGGAATAAAGAATAAGAAAATACTGCTAGCCTTTATTCTTTATTCCAGACGTGGCACCAAATTTCCCCTTCATCTTAGCTTACTTACATTCGATTACTCACGGTGGGTTCATACGCATAGCTTAAAATAGTGTCTACTATTTTATCTGCAGATGTTTCCTTTTCTTCGATATGAATCTCATTTCTTTCTTGTGCAGGACGCCTGAAAAAGTAAGAAACAATTTCTCTTGCTTTTTCCTTTTCGTCTTTCGCTGCTGCTTCTAAACGAGTTGTAAGTTGTGGTCGTAAAGCATTTCGTTTATCTTGATGTTTTTTTGTTCCGTTTACCAGTTCGGTAATTACGTCGTAAAATATTTTTTGGGTAGGGAAATAGTTTAACGATTTTATATTGATGATTAATTGGTAATCAGATAAAAAAATAAAATCAAAGTTAAACCGCTTTTCTAACGCAACTTGTGTGCTCATAATGGTTGCTTTCCAGAAGAAGACACACCTGTAAAGAACGCGCAATACTTCGGTAATCAAAAAAGGTAAAAATTATCTTCATAATATCTTTGGCGACTCTACTATTAATTCCTGTAATGGTCGGCAATCTTTCTTCCATTTTCTCTTCGTGAGATATCGGTGGCGATTGACGAATGCAAAAATCAACCAATTCAATTCCTTGCATATGATTTGATCTTTTTCCAGGCCTTGTATGTATCGATCTGGTTTGGATCGGCCTAACGGTTGCCATTTTTTCAGGTTGAATCTCTGCCATTTTCACAGTCATTTTAAATACATTATTTAAAATGATTTTAACAGTAGACCTCGTACTATCTAATAGCTCTTGTGACTCAGGCGCATCATATTCATGTCTCCTTTGCGATTTCAAGAATCTTTGCTGCAATTTTTCGATTTCTGCAACGGCTTTTATAACGACTTCTATTTTAATGACAGATTGTTTGAACCAACTACAAAAGTGTCGAATTTCTTCGACCATTTGTTCTTGTGGTGTTCTTTCTCTGCCGCCACTATAACCAATATATATTCGGTGACCCACCTAATCCGCCTGATCCCATGATACTAACCTCCCCAATAAAAATTGGATAAAATGTTGTAGTAACAAATAGAAATCTATTTGTGTTGTTTAAAAATTAAAATGTTGCGTGAAACCTCGCCAGGCGTGTGTGTTATTTGTGCTTAGAGCACAAGGAGTCGAAGCGAGAGGGAAATAAGAAAAAAATAGCCGCAATTCAACTGCACAGCGGGCGCTGTGGAGTTTGCTGAATTGTTATATTGGCTATAGTGTTTCATGAGTTTTGCTGTGTTAAAAAATCTATCTAAAACCATTTTAAACTACTCTTTAATCTTTGTCAAACAAAAATCGATAAAATACCTTATTTTAGGCTGTAAATAGCGTGCTTGTTGATAATAAAGATAAATCGGCAATTCCCCTTCGTGGTATTTAGGAAAAACTTCAATGAGTTGTTTTTTTGCTAAGGCTGTGCGTACCACATATTCATGTAATTTAACAATGCCGATTCCTTGTAACGCACAGTTAAGCATGGCGCGCGAGTCGTTTAGCCATAATACCGGTTCCAGTTGAATTTCTTTATTATTCTTGAAAATTAAAATATTCGCCGGTGCACGCATATTGTGTGTAATATAACGATGATGAATTAATTCATCCGGTGTTTTTGGTGTGCCATATTTTTTTAAATATTTTGGTGAAGCACATAATATATAACGTGTGCTGGCGACGCGACGCCGCACTAATTCTGTTGGACCTTCCATGGAAACTCCGAATAATATATCGATATTTTCCTGTGCTAAATCCGGAAAACGCTCCGCCAATTCGAGTTTAATCGTGAGCTTAGGATATTTATTCATGAATTCTGCTAAATGCGGAATAACATATTGCGCAGCAAAATAGCGACTGCTGGTGATATGCAATATGCCACTCGGTTCAGTATGTGTTTGGGCGATTAACGATTCCGCTTCAGTTAAATCATTGAGAGTTTTTTTACAGTGCAAATAATATTGCTGGCCGGTTTCGGTTAATGCTAAGTGGCGTGTGCTGCGTTGGATAAGTTGCACACCGAGTTCAGTTTCCAGCGCGGCAATTTGTTTGCTGATGGCCGCAGCGGAAATGCCTTGTTTGCGTGCGGCGGCAGCAAAACTATTTTCATCAACTACCTGAATAAATGTGGCTAGGCGTTCGAGTTTGCTCATCTATAACCTTTTTTAATCTCATCATGTGTCATTGCGAGGCAGTTCTGTGGGTTTCAGAACTGCCGTGGCAATCTTAGAACTTGAAGATTGCCACGTCGCTTCGCTCCTCGCAATGACACAAACAGATATTCTTGCAAATTAGTTAATGATTATTAACCGAAAACGGTATTTTGTCTATTGAACTAACCGTTGATAATAAACTTCTTTATGTCGGTTCCGTCGCTAACGCTCCTTGAACCGACCTACCTAATTTAATGCGAGTCAATATCATGTCAACACAACAACCGCAGTTTCTAACATTATTACTTTTGGTATCCTTCGGCTCGGTAGGGGCGACTTTATTCACCCCAGGTTTGCCGATGATTGCCCATTATTTTCAAGTAAACATGGCCAGCGCCCAGTTAACGATCACGCTATTTTTAATTGGTTATGCCGTTGGGCAATTGCTTTATGGCCCTTTGACAAATCGTTTCGGCCGCAAACCTACGCTTTATTACGCGATTGGTTTAGAAATTATCAGCGCGCTGCTTTGCAGTTTTGCTGCCCCGTTACATTCATTCGACTTATTGGTAGTTGCTCGCTTGTTGATGGCATTAGGCGCCAGCGTAGGCTTAAAAATGACATTCACTATAATTGCTGATTCTTACCCCCAAGATCAAGCAACGCATATTATTTCCCGATTATTATTGGCGTTTGCGATTACCCCCGGGCTTGGTATTACCATAGGCGGTTATCTCGTTGAATTACTCAATTGGCAAAGTTGTTTTTATTTTCTGGCGCTGTATGGTGTTTTACTTTTATTTTTGTGTATGCGTTTACCAGAAACCAGCAAGAAACTTGATCATACTGCTTTATATTTATCTAGTTTAATTAAAAATTATTATTTACAAATAAAAAATAGTCAGTTAGTACTTTGCGCAGTTATGGTAGGTTGTGCCTCTACTTTTATTTATTTGTTTGCTGCGTTAGCGCCTTTTATTGCAATGAATTTATTGCAAATGGACCCAGCACATTATGGTTTATTTAATTTATTGCCACCACTAGGCATGATTGCAGGTTCATTCCTCGCGGCACACTTAGCTCGTTCTGTATTGCCATTAAAAGCGATTATAGTCGGCATTATTATCAGTTGTTTAGGTGCACTACTCATGTTAGGAGCATTTTTAGTGCATTGGATAAACCCCTATACATTATTTTTGCCGATGGCTGTGAGTTACGTTGGTTTATCCGTGATTTTTGCTAATGCATCAGGGCTTGCGACTAGTCAAGCCACTGACAAATCAAATGCATCAGCAATGATGAATTTTCTTAACATGGGCTTTTGCGTTGTTTGCGTACTGTTGGCGGGTTTAATGACCAAACATGCCGCAATCATTATGCCGATTATTTATTGTGGTTTAATCTTAATATTATACATTCTATATCATTTCTTAAAACCTACCTCCAGCGCTGCAAAAGCATGATGAAAACCATGTATTCTTTTAGTTAAATTATCATCATCAACAAAATTTTCTTTTGGTTCTGGGATATTTACGATCGGTGCACTACCTATAGTAGCACCCCAAAAACTAATTCGTGACATAGCATTACTACTGGCTTTTGGGCAATATTTAGGCGCATATGGGTTAAGTGTGCTGGGTGGGCGATTTGAAAATTCGGTAGGTGTAGTACAATTAGAACTGCCAGTAGAACTGCTAGTTGACATATTATCTTCCGGGGGGAATGGAGATGACCCTGTTGATGATGGTGTGCTTGAATCTTCGGATTCTTCTGGAGTAATAGCGCGCTTTTGTATTGGTCGAGTATAAGTTGGCCTTGCTACAACCTTTTCTGCTGGTGTTGCAAGTTTAAACTCATTTCTTTTTTCTTCTTCTACTAATCTGATAAATTCATTTTTGAACAATTTTAGCTCTAAATTGAAGGCACATACATCTGTCTTAAGTTGCATCGCTCTCGCAAACAAAAGATCTACTGAAAAATCGGTTGAACAACGATCACACTTGAGTGCTTGCAGCCTTATCCTAAAACAACCTTTATCAATAGCATATTCTGCTATTAACCCCTTTTGTTCTTTGGTTCTATATTCTTTATACTTTTCATTTCGCAGAATATTTATAAACTCATCGATTGACTGAATAATATTGCCAATTTCTATAAATGAATCATCAATCGCTTTACATTTATCCATTTTATCTCGTTCATTCTTATCGATATTTTTTTTAGCTTGATGCAAGTTTGCTATGTGAGAATTTATCTCGTCTTTTAATTTGACGGCATCTGCAATTAATTTATCATGATCAACGTCAGGTTTTTTTGATAACTCATTTAGCTTATCTAAATTTACTTTAAATGCATAATTTTTTTCTGCTTGTAGCGCTGTACCAAACTCACTACCACGTCGCATTAATTCCGATACTTCTTTTAATAGTGAATGTAATGATTCGGATTTTTTTCTTTCTATGGCTTTCTTCTTATCTTCAGCGTCTTTTTGTTGCCGTAATTGTAGCTTAGCTTTTTTTCTATCTTCCTTTTCTGTATCGGCTATGCTGGCCTTTTCTTTTGGCTTTGGGGTTACTTGTACAACTGCAGTACTAGTTTCAATTTTGGAATTTAATAACTCATTTAAAACTTGGAAACCTTTATTAGCTGCCATTATCGCCAAACTAATTATTTTAGTTTGTGAAAAAATACGATTTTTTAAAATTACTTTTACAACAGTGATGGAATTTGTTTCAACCGCCTGTGATAATGTGTCTTCACATACGTCTGATGCAGCAAAAGTGGTAATAGCTAAAGATTTATTAAGATATTTAAGATATTCGATTCGGGTCGCACTATCTATACTTTTATCAGCGCTTCTAATTACCAAGTAGTGCAAAAAATTTAGAGCAGCGCTCGCATCTTTTAATTTTATTACTACTTCTAATATTGAAAGACTTGTAATTTGTAACCCATGTTTAACAAATAAATCTATTATCAAATAATTACCATTATGAAAAGCCATATAAGGCGCTGTAAGATCAGTGTTTATTCCTGATTTCATAGCAACATTAATATCTGCTTTACATTCAATAAGTTTAGTTGCTACAGCAACATTCCCTTTCATTGCTGCGAGAAATAATGGTGTCATCCCGATATATTTGTGGGCAAAAGAATTTGCCTCTTTAATAGAACCAACTGGAGCATTGATTGTGGCAATACGTAATGCTAGATCCATAATATTCTCAAAAATAACCTCCACTGCCAACGGATCATCTAAAATCGCTGCTAACTGCACATAATTTAACCCTGCATATCGGCCTTCAGTAATTTTGAAGTTATTTTTATTTAATTTTATGAAAATTGCTCGTGCTATTGCAGCATGACCATTATGGCAGGCTATACTGAAAGGAGTATGCCCACTTTGCCGCTCCGGTTTAATTACAAAATTCACATCTGCCTTAGATTCAAGGAAAGTATTAACAATCGCAGTATGGCCGGCCGCAGATGCCATGCAAAATAAATTCCAGCCTGTAAAACTTCCTTCTACTATAGGAGTATTGATTAACGTACGAATATCTTTTGAAGCAGCTAAAAGAACGCTAACAATCTCACTATGGCCATTTAGCACAGCAATAGATATTGCTGATAATCCTGCATTTTCTTTTCCAATCATTGTTTTAGTAGGATGTGCTTGATTTGCTAACTGAAATTTTACTCCATCAAGTTGCCCATGCGCTGCCGCAAAATATAATGCTGTGTTGTCTGCATTAGGTGTATAAACAGCTACGGATGTCGTTTTTTCTTCAGATGGTTGATAAGTTTTCTCCGCCAGGTATTCAACAACTTTGGCTTTACCTGCCTGAACTGCCAAACCTAATGCCGTGAATCCATTTGCGTCAACAGCGTTAAGGTCTGCATTTGCCGTAACTAGCAGTTGTGTAAATTCTAATTGTCCATCTTCTGCTGTTAACATTAACGCCGTTTTATTTAAGTTGTCTCGTATATTCACATTTATTTTTGCTTCCAATGCCAAGATAACAGCAACTTTATTCTCTCTTAGAATTGCCTCATGTAAAAATGGTCTGGTAAACTTGGATCTGTCATCTGTATTTGCAAATACTTTGCTATTGAGTGCTAAACACAGATCGCGCTCAAGATACTTGAGCTCATCTAATTTTTCTATCTTTCCAGTATGTAGAACATGATTGAGTGCAATATATAAATTTGTATAGCTACAAATTTCATTATCTTCACGAAATTTGTTAAATTTTTCTAGTAATTCCTTATTATTTTCTTGATTAGACCCATTAAAAAGGACGTCAAATTCGGGGGGGAGTATGATTTTAGGCATAACAAAACTCTATATATTATTTAAAGGTTAATGAATTCTGCCCTATCATACAGGCCTAACCTTAAGGAAATATTAAGAGTATTGCAAAAATGCGGTTTTTTTAGGTGGTAAAGCTTTTATTTCTGATAATCCATTGGCCGTTTATCTTTAGCAGGGTGATTCATATGGGTTACCTATAAATCTACTAAATTCATGCCTGCTTCGGGATAGCGCGTGCCTGCAATCGCTTCGGGTTTAAATAGTGCATCAAGTGCGGCGATTTCTTGTTTATCTAATGATAAATTTACTGCGGCTGCATTTTCTTCTAAATATTTTCTACGTTTAGTACCGGGGATAGGTACTATTTTAGCTGATTTTGCTATGACCCAAGCCAACGCTAATTGGGCAGGCGTGCAATGTTTAGCATCAGCAATTTTGGTGAGCTCATCCACTAATTGATGATTTTTAGCAAAATTATCACCCGAAAAACGTGGCTGTGTTCTACGCCAATCATTAGCTGCAAGATTATCCGTCGAAGCGATTTTATTGGTTAGAAATCCACGACCTAATGGGCTATACGGCACTAACGCAATATTTAATTCTTCACACAGCGGAATAAGTTTTTGTTCAGGATCACGCGACCATAGTGAATATTCGGTTTGAATTGCCGTAATCGGATGTACTGCATGGGCTTTCTTAATTCTTTCTGGTTTAGCTTCCGACAAACCTAGATAACGCACCTTACCAGCTTTAACTAAATCGGCCATCGCGCCGACAGTTTCTTCAATGGGAACATTCAGATCAATACGGTGCATATAATAAAGATCAATGACATCTATCTTTAATCGTTTCAAACTAGCATCACAAGCGGATTTTACATAGTCCGGTTTGCCACTTATGCCGCGCACACTGGCATCTTTAGCATCGCGCATGATACCAAATTTAGTCGCGATGATAATTTTGTTGCGATAAGGTTTTAGCGCTTTACCGAGTAATTCTTCATTCGCACCAGAACCATACATATCTGCGGTATCAAAAAAATTAATGCCCAGTTCAATCGCTCGCAGCAATGTGGCGATGGATTCTGCATCGTCGGTAGCGCCATAAAATTCAGACATACCCATACAGCCCAAACCAATGGCAGATACGTTTAAGCTGCTATTTCCTAGTTTTTTCGTTTTCATAAAATGCTCCGTGATAGATGTGATAGGTCAATATAGTATCTGGTTAAATCAAGATTTAATACTGTATTTTATACAGTGGATATAGGATTAATGAAATTGGTTATCTGTATTTTTATAACTCGCATCTAAACTAAATAAATTAAATTTGGTTTGAGTATCATAAATATCTAACTGTTCTTTGGTTTTTAGTTTTTTTGCTAGCCAAGTAGAAACTGGTAATCCTAGAACTTCAATAATAACTTTGATCAGCCACATGGTTAGAATTAATGCGATCAGATTACCATTACTCATAGTACCATAAAAAGCAATGCTGCCAAAGATTACACTATCAATACCAGATGCAGCTACTGTCGATAATATAAAACGCACGCTCATGTGCTTGCCTAACATTTTTATTTTTAATTTCGCCATGATCAATGAGTTCATCGGCTCAGAAATTAAATAGCTGATTGCCGAAGCAATAATGATTCTAAAATTCATTGCCAATAATTGATCATACATTTGATTATTGGTGGGGTAAGCGGGGCTGGGTAGGTGAATAACTATTTGCCCATAAATAATAAAAACCGCATTAAATAAAAATCCATACCAAATCGCACGCCGTGCTTGTTTATAACCATACACTTCGGTGATTAAATCCGACAGCAAAAAAGTTAGGGGGTAAATAAGTGTACCGGCATCGGTATCCAAGCCAAAAATATGCACTAAGCGGGGATCAAACCAATTCGCCAACACGATCACCATCGAATAGCTGAGTACTAAAAACCAAAGATAGCGCGGGATTGCCATAGTAATCATACCGTCATCCACCAATTTTTATTTAACCCAACAAATGCTCCGCAAAAAAATCCACAGCGTAACGAAAAGATCGATCAGCGGCGATTTTATTATATTCGCGCCCCATTTCTTTTTCTTTAGGCGCATCGAATGTTCCCGTCTTTGGATCGGTAAAAGAATGTTTAGCTGCACCAAAAAGAACTAACGACCAATCTTTGACACCAGCAGTTTCCATTTCGTGTGCAAATTGTTGTTGCTGATCTGCTGGCACTTGTGGATCTTTATATCCGGCGAGCGCTAATATTTTTGCTTTAATCGGATGTGTTTCTAAACTAGATTTAGCCAAAATGCCATGCATGGTAACAATGGAATTTAAATTTGCGCCAGCCCGCGCTACTTCCAATGCACACATACCACCAAAACAAAAACCTATCGCACCGATTTTATTTTTATTGACATTTTTTTGTTGCAGTAAAGTTTCAAAAGCCAGCAGTGAACGTCTTCTAACAAGATCGCGATCTTGTAAAAATGGGCCTATTAATTTAAAGCCACCTTCCATAGTGTCTGCCGTTGCACCATCGCCGTAGATATCCGCCACAAGTACAATGTAACCTTTCTCCACTAATTTTTTGCCGTATTCAATTGCAAAACTTGCGCGCCCTTCAATCGCAGGGTAAAGAACAATCGCTGGTTGCTGGCCTTGTTGGTTATTACTAATTAATTCACCGATGAGTTTTTGTTTGCCGTCAAAATAGTTGATAGTTTCAGATTTCATCGTTTGCTCCTTGTTGTCCGGTTCGGGTTAATATCTCAATTATCTCTTTATGCTGTGGGTATTCAGCTATCAATTCGCTTCTATCACCCAATTGAAAATCTGCAAAATCAAAACCAGGATATACCATACAACTGACTAAACAATATGCTTCTGGGTTCTTATTAGCCACTGCTGCTGCAAACCATACATTCGCAGGTATATGCACTTGTAAACTTGCGCCTGGGCCAATCCCTAATTTATGAGTGATTAGATTACCCGTTGTATCGATCCAATAAATTGATAAATCATCACCGTAATTATAATACCAGGTTTCTTCTAAATCATTTAATCGATGCCAGGCAGAAAAATCACCTTTGCTGGCGCTACCGAGTAAAAAATAAATAGCCGTAGCGGTATTGTATGGTTTATTTGATTTAGAAGGTATTATTACTACGCTGTTAGAACGAAAAGTTTCTTTATAATACCCACCTTCAGGGTGTGGTTGTAATTCGAGCGTTTCGATCCAGTGATTTTTGGTAAGAAAAGCTTTCATAATTACCTCAATTTGTTTGCGACATAATCGGCAATCGCCAATGAAGAAGTTAATCCTGGTGATTCTATCCCGTATAAATTAACTAATCCAGCAAACCCCCAAACTAAATTCTCCAGGTCTTGCCGGTTGTTACCATTTTAAGAGGGGCACCTCATACTTCTGTATTTCTTTTTATCTCCATCATCAAAGCATGTCCATCGGGGGTATCAATTTCCTTTACAAAAACAAAACCCACTTTCTCGTAACAATGAATTGCTTTAACATTCTTAGGTGAAACATCCAAGATAATTTTTTTTACCGCAGGGTCTTCAAATAATTTTCTCACAAAAGCAGCAATAATTTTAGTTCCATATCCCCGGCCCATATAATTCTCTTCACCAATAAATTGATCAATACCTATTGTTCCTTCCACTTCATCCGGCCACCAACCACCCCCTTCTTTAGCTGCGTCGTAATATTGGATAAAACCAATTGGTTTTTCATCCAAATAGACCATAAAAGGAACCACTATTTGATCACCAATACGGCTGGCATACTGTTCTTTTATTTCATCGGGTGTCAGATGTTCATCCCACCAGGCTTTTACATGCGGCTTATTCAACCAAGTGGTTAATAATGGAAGATCACTTTTTGCCAAATGCTTAAACGTAATTTCTTCCGATGATTTCGTAGATTGAATATTCATAATTGTATTTTTACATGACATCGGGGCTTAGGAGAATGGTAAAACCTAAAATCAGGAATATTAATTTTTATTCCGGAAGGGAAATAGGGGTCAAGTCTACGATCTACATTTTTGACTAAAATATGGCCAAATACGCAGGTCGTAGACTTGACCCCATATTCTTTTTCTGGCATTATACCTCTAAAAGAGGTACATTTAAAGAGGTCTATTATGGAAAAACGCAATCGCACCAAATATACTGTTCTGGGCATGTTAGCCATTGCGCCCTTCACAGGCTATGAGATCAAAAAAATGATCCAAACCAGCACCAACCATTTTTGGTCAGAAAGTGAAGGGCAAATTTACCCTGCCCTCATCCAATGCGTGCAAGAATGTTTAGCGACCTGTAAAGAAGAATTAATGAAGGATACACGACGCGTTAAAAAAATATATTCGATTACTGCTCAAGGCAAAAAAGTATTAAATACCTGGCTAAAAAAAGAAGCGCAACCGACCTTGATTAGAAACGAATTTTTATTAAAGTTATTTTTTGGCAAAAATGCTACTGATAACGACAACATTCATCATCTTAGGCATTATCAAAAAAGCCTTGAAAAAGAAATTTTAACCTATGAAGAAATACGTAAAAAATTAACAACAGCACACAAAAATTCACCCCATTTAAAATATTGGCTTATTGCTTTAGATTATGGCTTTAAAGTCGCTAAAGCTGAGCTGCTCTGGTGTAAAGAATCTTTGAAATTATTTAATTAACAGAGGCAGTAATCATGCAAACAATTCAGCGAACGCTTATTCAAACACCTTGGTGGGTTTATGTATTACTCATTTATCTTTTATGGATGGGCATCAAAGCGACACAACCACGCATTGTAGTTCTACGCAGACTATTTATTATCCCTGCTTTTTTTATTTGGTTTTCTCTGCATACATTGCTTAATACTTTCACTATCAATATATTGAGTATAAGCAGTTGGAGTATTGCTTTGATATTGACCACTACACTTGGTGTGTATCAAGTTGTCCGCTTGCCATTTAAGGTCGATAAAAATAAATTCCTCATCGAATTACCTGGCAGTTGGACAACTTTAATTTTAATTGTCATTATTTTTGCGACAAAATATTATTTTGGTTATCAAATGGCGGTTGACCCACAGATTAGCAACCAAACGAGTTTTGAATTATCTATGCTAATAATTTCGGGGGCTTGCACGGGGTTATTTTTCGGACGATTGATTGGATATTTATATCGTTTTAAGGTAGAACCACATATTGACCTGCAAACCAAACCCCACGAAAGGTTATTTCTTTTGAAGTATTTACGCTGACAACAAGCAGCGGCCAAAAAACTATGCTAATATCCAACATAGAATAAAATCTTACGGAGATAAAATATGACTATTAAATTTTACGCAGGATCTGGTTCACCCGTTGTATGGCGTGTGTGGTTAGCTTTAGAACACAAAGCGTTATCTTATGAATTGAAAATGCTTTCCTTTCAGGCGGGCGATTTACGCAAACCTGAATTTCAGGCCATTACGCCGCGCGGCAAAGTGCCCGTTATTGTAGATGAGGATTTCACACTCTATGAATCTTCAGCTATCGTCGAATACCTCAATGAACGCTATCCAGATGCCGGGCACGGCAATTTGTTCCCTGGCGATGTCCAACAACGAGCATTAATTCGTCGCACCATTTGTGAAATTGATTGTTATTTGATGTCATTAGTAGGATCCGTAGGCAGGCAGATTTTTTCAAAACCTAAAGAAGAATGGGATCAAGCTTCATTCGCTGAAACACAGGATAAGATTATTACTGAATTAGCTAACTTTGAAAAAATGCAACACGGTGAATATTTTTTAGAACAACTATCTGCTGTTGATTACACGCTGTATCCTATTTTGGCAATTTTACCGCGCATGGAGAAAACGAATCCACAATTAAAGATGACTCCTGCTGTGGGAAAGAAGTTGCAAGCCTGGATGAAACGCATTGAAGAATTGCCATTTTTTGCTAAGACCTATCCACCACACTGGAAATAGTACGGTAATTGATGCTCATACCTTAGCAAGACTCAATACATAATTTATTTACACTCAAAACATATACGTATATAATCCTTGGGTGACACTAAAATCTAACATTCAATTTTCCGTTATCGCACATGCGGCCTGGGCCCCTGGTTTAGAAACCGAGGCGGATTGGCGTGTTTGGCCGAATAATGAAATTGCCATCACCGGCAATAATGAACCTGCTGTCAAAGCGATGCCTGCGTTGCTGCGTCGACGTGCCAGTGTTCCCGGTAAAATGGCGCTGGAAGTAGCTTATCGCTGCTTGGGTCAACGCACGCAAATTCCTACTATTTTCAGCTCGCGCCACGGTGAATGCGGGCGTTCGGTTGATTTGCTGACTGATCTTGCGCGCGATATTCCTATTTCCCCCGCCTCATTCAGCTTGTCGGTACACAATGCAACGGCAGGCTTATTTTCCATCGCACGCCATGATCACTCTAACAGCCTCGCGTTAGCTGCCGGAGATAGCACTATCGAACATGCGCTTATTGAAGCCTGCGGTTTGCTGGCCGATGGCGAACCTGCCGTATTAGTAGTGGCTTATGATAATCCACCCCCGGCGATTTTCAGTACCTTTGCAGACTGCAACGAGCAACCATTTGCCTGGGCTTGGCTAATCGAACCACCACGAGACAATCCGATTTCGTTAACTTGGTCGGCGCAAAACACACCCTTTTTGCCGATTGAAAACGAGCCAGCGGGTCTGGAAATCCTGCGCTTTTTTATCCGCGAAGAGACAAATTTGGAACGCACCAGCAATGGCCAACATTGGCAATGGACACGGCATGTTTAAGCGCATCAACCACTACTGGCGTATTTTAGGCACTGGTATCAGCTTTGTAGTATTCGGCATAGGCGGAATATTATTTCGCATTATCGTGTTTCCGCTACTGAATATTTTGATTTGGAACCAACAATTGCGTATTATTTACGCGCGGCGCATCATCCGCTTTGCTTTTCGTGTATTTGCCGATTTGATGAGTTTTCTCGGTGTTTTGCGTTATAATATTCACGGCTTGGAGCGCCTTGAACGCAAAGGCCTGTTGATTTTAGCCAATCATCCCACGCTGATTGATACGGTATTTTTGATGGCGTTTGTAAAACAAGCAGATTGCATTATTAAAAGTGCGCTTTGGCATAACCCTTTTACGCGCGGGTCGGTACGTGCAGCAGGATACATCTGCAATGATGATGGCCCTGGCCTGATAGAAGATTGTAGTGCCTCGTTGAACAACGGCAACAATTTGATCATTTTTCCAGAAGGAACAAGGACAGCCCGCGATGGCATTATGGAATTCAAGCGTGGCGCAGCCAATATTGCAGTGCGCGGTAAACATAATGTGACACCTATAGTCATTCGCTCGGTGCCACTGACCTTAGTGAGAGGCGAAAAATGGTGGCAAGTGCCACCGACTAAACCCGTGATCACGATAGAAGTGCAAGAAGATATTGAGGTGCAAACATTCCTCACCCGTGCTGGCAGCGAAATATTAGCCGCACGACAGTTAACCGAATATTTGCAAGATTACTTTATGAAAGAAAACAACAATGCAAAAACTTGAAGACGAAGTAAAACAAGTAATTATCGATGTGCTGCAATTGGAAGATACCACCATTAATGATATTGATACTAATGCAGCTCTATTCGGTGATGGGCTGGGTTTAGATTCTATTGATGCGCTGGAATTGGGCGTCGCTTTACAAAAACGGTATGGCATTGCGTTATCCGCAAATTCCGAAGAAACGCGTCGTCATTTTGCTTCAGTAAAATCGTTGGCGGCAATGATTGCTAGCCATAAGGCAACATAATTATGAATACACTTAATAACAAAATGAGCAAAGACGAAATCTACATCTGGGTCGTTGATATGCTGCATGAAATGTTTGAATTAGAAAAATCCAAAATTACACCCCAATCAAATTTATATACCGAACTTGATATCGATAGCATTGATGCCGTTGATATAGTTGTCAAGATGAATCAAATAACTGGCAAACGTTTAAATCCTGATGTTTTTCGAGCGGTACGCACGGTACAAGATGTGGTCAATGTGCTGGCACAGTTGCTCGCGGAGGAAGCAAAATAAAACGCAATCTTCGCTATTTATTAATGGCAATGACACCATTACTTTTGCTTTGCATATGGTTGGTGCATGAGCATTTGCATGCCTGGTTACTCATTCCATTACAAATGTATCCCGTATTAGTGAGCGCAATTTTTTTAAGTGTTTTCGGTTATAGTTTGATCTCACCGCCACCTATCATCGAGCGCATTGCGCGCCTCAGCGAACCTGACCTGCCGCCGAGCGCCATTATCTACACACGGCGCGTAACACAAGTGTGGTGCCTATTTTTCATTATCAATGGTAGCATCTCATTAGGCACAGTATTTTTGGCCTCCCCCACAGTGTGGTATCTTTACAACGGCGTGGTTTCTTATTTGTTGATCGGTTTATTATTTGGCGCTGAATATCTCGTGCGTCTACGATTTAAGCGGCGGTTGGGGAGAAGATTGGGGTGATGAAGATAAAGAGAAGTCAACTACATGCTCAGCTTACCAAATAATTTATTACCAGCAGATCACATCATTGCCTGGCGCGATGGACAACCGATCCGCAACGCGGAATTTCAAACACGCGTTCATGCGTGGCGCACGTTACTTGAAAATACGCCCGGCCAAAAATTTGCATTGTATCTTAATGACAGTCTCGAATTCGCCAGCGCGTTGTTCGGTGGTTGGTTAGCGGGTAAAACATTATATTTACCGAATGATGTTCTGCACGCAACGTGTAGCGCATTGCAAAAAGAAGTGGATGGATTTCTCGGTGAATTTGCTGCCGAATGGTCACCATTGGTTCCGGTTACTGATTATCCTGTTATCGCTAAAAATAACTCGCTCGCGCCTGATTTTGTGGGCATAATCATTTACACTTCCGGCAGTACCGGTGCTGCGCAAGCTATTCCTAAACGCCTGCACCAATTAGCCACTGAAATTACCACGTTAGAAAATTTATTTGGCTCGATGATTGGTTCAGCGAAAACTGAAATTTTAGCCACCGTATCTCACGCGCACATTTATGGATTGTTGTTTAAAATTTTATGGCCGCTCACCACAGGGTGTGCGTTTCATGTGCGTAGTGTAGTTTTTCCTGAAGAATTAGCCCCTACACTGAACACGCGTGATTGTGTGTTGATTACCAGCCCAGCGCATCTTAATCGATTTACTGATAGTCCAGCCTTCGCCATGTTAGCCAACCATGCGCGCGCGGTGTTTTGTTCCGGTGGACCACTGCCCTTAGAGGTAGCACACGCCACTGAACGTTTACTGGGAAAACCGCCCATCGAAATTTATGGCAGCTCCGAAACCGGCGGCATTGCTTGGCGCCAGTGTGATATAAAATCCGGTGATAATGCAAGTTGGCGCATTATGCCTAATATTGCTTGGCGCATTGCAGATGATGATGGAACACTAGAAATACAATCCCCGCATTTACCCAATAATGCTTGGTTTCGCACAGCAGATCGTGTTGTTGCATATGGCGATGGTTTCTTACTACAGGGCCGCACTGATCGCATTGTTAAATTAGAAGGCAAACGTATTTCGCTGGATGCGATCGAACGTTGTCTGGTCACATCGCCGTTGATTTCAAGCGTGCGCGTGATAATGCTCGATGAAAAAAACCAACGCCAACGTATCGCAGCTTTTGTCGTGTTAAATGCCGATGGCCACGCAAAATTAACTGGGATCGGTAAACTGGCTTTCAATCATTTGTTACGCGATACATTGATTGATTCGGTGGAACGTATTGCATTACCACGCAGTTGGCGTTATCTCACTGCACTGCCGGTTAATGCGCAAGGTAAAACTACCCGCGCTGATTTAATGGCGCTATTGAATACTGAAAGTACTTCACAGCCTATTTTTCCGCACCAATTACTGCTTAAGAAAAATGATCAAACCGCAATTCTTGAACTGACCATACCACAAAATCTTTTTTATTTCGATGGACATTTCCCCAATGCCCCTATTTTACCTGGCGTAGTACAAATCGATTGGGCGATTCATTACGGACGACAATGTTTTGATCTGCCGCTATATTTTCGTGGCCTGCAAGTATTAAAATTTCAGCGCGTGATTCAACCCGGCATGACCATAACACTTGAATTAGAATACATAGTTGTGAAGTCCACACTCTCCTTTCGTTATTATTCACAAGCTGGGCAACACGCCAGTGGACGGGTGTTGTTGGGGAATACAGATGACTAATCCCCACTCCATCAACCCTTGCGTGGTCATTCCGGTTTATAATCACCAACATGCGATTGGCGCTATGGTGAATGCAATTATTGCGCAAGATTTGCCGTGTATTCTGGTTGATGATGGCAGCTCGACTGCTTGCGCACAAGTGCTCGATCAACTTGCCGAAAAAACACCGCAAAAAATCACCTTACTGCGACATGCAAAAAATTTTGGCAAAGGGGCAGCGGTGTTAACTGGTTTTCGTCAAGCAGCAGAACTGGGTTACAGCCATGGATTACAGATCGATGCGGATGGCCAGCATTGTGCGGCGGATATTCCCCATTTTTTAGAACTAGCCACAGCAGAACCAAATGCAGTAATCGTTGGTTATCCGCAATATGATGACAGCGTGCCAAAACTACGGCTTTATGCGCGTTATCTCACGCACGTGTGGGTTTGGATCAACACCTTATCATTTGACATCAAAGATTCTATGTGTGGTTTTCGTGTTTATCCGTTAGCGTCGTTTATTGCTTTAGCACAACAAATAAAACTCGGCGCGCACATGGATTTTGATTCTGATGTCTTAGTGCGTTTGTATTGGCAAGGATTAAAAATAGTTAATGTTCCTACCCACGTGGGTTATCCCACCGATGGAGTTTCGCATTTTCGTGTGGTAAAAGATAATGTGTTAATTTCAATGATGCACGCTAAACTTTTTTTCGGCATGTTATGGCGATCGCCGCAATTAATAGCGCGCAAATTTAAAGGCAAAATACCTAGCCAACATTGGGCACAAATCAACGAAGTCACTTTTGTTACCGGTATGCGGTTTTTATTTTTTGTTTTTCGCTACTGCGGACGTTGGCCTTTTCGTATCGTTTTATACCCTGTATTAACGGGGTATATCATTGCAAAATCTACAGCACGTGCTGCTTCAAATAATTATTTACAACATCTTAATGCCGTTGACCCAACGCTTAATATTAAACCTGGCTTGCGCGGCGTGATGCGTCATTTTGCCGCCTTTGCCGAAAGCATTTTGGATAAAATGTTGTTATGGAGCGGATTATTTAATTTTGCTAATACACAGTATTTTGGTCAAGGAAATGTGCTTAATAACCTGGCACAAGGGCGTGGTGGTTTATTTATTTGTACACATCTAGGCAATCTTGAATTGTGTCGTGTGTTGGTCAAACAAGCGAAGGGATTAAAAGTAACGGTGTTAGTACATACTAAGCACGCGCAAGCATTTAATAAACTGTTGGCACAGATCGACCCTACCAGTCAGTTGAACTTACTACAGGTCACTGAAATGTCGCCTGCTACGGCGGTGCAATTGATGGAAAAAGTTGCGCAAGGTGAATATATCGCAATCGCGGGTGATCGTATTCCAGTAGCACCTAATCCACGAGTGGCTTTTGCCCCATTTTTAGGGCAAAATGCACCTTTTCCAGTCGGGCCTTATGTGTTAGCAAATCTGTTACAATGCCCGGTTTATTTAATGTTTTCGCTGCGCACACGTGATGGGGCGGAATTATATTTTGAGCCGTTTCGCGAGGTAATTCAATTAGCGCGTAAAAACCGTGACCAAGCATTGGCAGAATTGGTACGCGAATATGCGGCGCGTTTAGAATACCATTGTCGGCGTGCACCATTGCAGTGGTTTAATTTTTATGATTTTTGGCAAAAAAATATTTGATATGAAACATCCAACAAAAACTATTCAATTTGATCAAAGTCGTCTGAGCATTGAAGATATCAATGCTATCGCACAACGATCAGTAAACGTTGCTTTATCGAATGCTGCCCTATTTCGCACTGCTATTACGCGCGGCGCTGATTTTCTTGATCGCTTGTTGCGCGAAGATGGCACAGTTTATGGCGTAACAACAGGGTTCGGTGATTCGTGCACAATAACTGTGCCGCCCGAATTAGTGGCTGAATTACCGCGTCATCTTTTTACCTATCACGGTTGTGGTCTAGGCGAATATTTTACGCCGCAACAAACACGCGCGATTATTGCCACGCGGTTAGTTTCTTTGTGTAAAGGTTATTCTGGAGTTAGTATCGCATTGTTAGAACAAATCACTGCATTGCTGCAACACGATATATTACCGTTAATGCCATCGGAAGGATCCGTTGGTGCGAGCGGTGATCTCACCCCATTATCTTATTTAGCTGCAGTATTATGTGGCGAACGCGAAGTGTGGCACGATAACAAACGTATTTCTGCTAAACAAGCGTTAGCTGATGCCAGTTTGCAACCATTACACCTACGCCCCAAAGAAGGGCTAGCTATTATGAACGGCACGGCGGTGATGACAGCATTAGCCTGTATGGCTTATACACGCGCTGAATATTTAGCGCGCATCGCTACACGTATCACGGCCATGGCCACATTTGCCTTAGATGGTAATGCACATCATTTTGATACGGTTTTATTTTCAGTAAAACCACATGTGGGCCAGCAACAAGTTGCGGCCTGGCTAGGGCAAGATCTATTATGCGATCAACCACAGCGCAATGAAAAACGTTTACAAGATCGTTATTCGATCCGCTGTGCGCCGCATGTAATTGGTGTGTTAACTGATGCTCTGCCTTGGCTACGTATATCAATTGAAAATGAACTTAACAGCGCGAATGATAATCCCATTATTGATGCCGAAAATGAACGTGTGTTACATGGCGGACATTTTTACGGTGGACATATTGCATTCGCAATGGATAGTCTAAAAAATCTTGTCGCCAACATTGCTGATTTACTCGATCGACAAATGGCGCTCCTAGTAGACAATCGTTATAATCATGGTTTACCTGCGAATTTATCGGGTGCAACAGGGTCGCGTGCAACTATCAATCATGGTCTTAAAGCACTGCAAATCAGCGCATCCGCGTGGACAGCAGAAGCGCTTAAATTAACCATGCCAGCATCGGTTTTTTCTCGTTCAACGGAGTGTCATAATCAAGATAAAGTTAGCATGGGCACTATTGCAGCGCGTGATTGTTTACGGGTGTTGGAATTAACTGAACAAGTGGTGGCTGCATTATTAATTACCGTGCGCCAAGGTGTTGAACTACGTTCTGCTTTACAACCTGAACTTGCGTTAGCTGATCTACCTGGTGCGCGTTTAGCGAAGATGCAAACAGCATTAGCTGCAGATATCCCAGCCATTAAAGAAGATCGCGCATTAGAACCCGATTTGCGCTTGTTGTTAGAACGCATTCGTGCACAGCATTGGAAATTGTATGAATAAATTAGTCGCAGAAGTTACTTTACAAATTCAATTTTATGATCTAGACCCAATGGATGTGGTTTGGCATGGGCGCTATGTTAATTATTTGGAAGTTGCACGTTGCGCGTTGTTGGATCAAATCGATTATAATTATTTGCAAATGAAAGCCTCCGGGTATATTTGGCCGATAGTCGATTTGCATTTACGCTATATCGCACCGGTAAAATTCGGTGAGCATATCAAAATCCGTGCCACTCTGGTTGAATGGGAAAATCGTCTAAAGATCGATTATCTTATTACTGATGCCAATACCGGCAAACGTTTAACTCGCGCGAGTACCACGCAAGTTGCTATTAATATAGCAACACAAGAAATGTGTTTTGTCTCACCGGCGATATTGTTGGAGAAAGTGGGAAATGAAGCATCATTATAATTGCAAGAGCTACACCAGGAAGCATTTCAATGAAAAAAACCGGTAAAAATACTACTATTTACTCATTCATCTTAATATTAATGATGATGATCGCTGCCCCCGCCTACGCCGCAGCACCGGTAGCGCAGATCCAAGCTATGCTGGAAAAACCGCAAGTACTGTGCGGGCGCTTTGACCAAACCAAACAATTGCTTGGTATTAAAAAACCATTGGCTTCGAATGGTCGTTTTTGTGTAGTCGCTGGCAAAGGGATTTTATGGCAAACCTTGCAACCGTTTCCCAACACTCTACGTTTAACACCAGATGCCATCGTGCAAATACAAAATGGCAAAGTTGCCATGCGTTTAGATGCAAATCAAGAGCCAGTGGTGCGCATGATCAACAACGTGTTATTTTCCTTGTTAGCAGGTGATTTAAGTCAGCTCAATAAATTATTTACTATTAACGGTAGTGTGCAAAATAATAGTTGGCAAGTAGCGCTTACTGCACGCGATCCTGCCTTAGCGAAAGCGATCGGTAATATTAGCTTAGCAGGTAGCCAACATGTTAAAAAAGTGACGATGTTAGAAACCAGTGGTGATCGCACTGATATCCTTTTTTCTGCGATGCAAAGTGGTAATGCTGCCATGACAACGGCAGAGCGAGTGCTGCTTGAACAATAGTAAATCTAAATTCATCGCATTAATCTGGTTACTGATCGTTATTTTGCTGCTGGGATACAACGCGTATTTATGGTTTGATAAACGCATCACCCCCAATACCGACATTCTTGCTTTATTGCCTGCTGAACAACGTGACCCTGTTTTGCAACAAGCGTTTGATCACATGGTGGATACAGCGCAACAACGCATTATTGTTTTAGTTGGCGCAACCGATTGGACGCAAGCAGTACGCGCTGCAGATGCTTATAGTGCCGTCATTAGTACACGCCCTGATTTACTAACCCTTAACAATTTTGCGACTGAAAAAATTCAAAATGATTGGTTAACTACTTTTGCCAAAGGTCGTTTAAATCTATTAACGCCCGATCAACAAATTGCTTTGCATACACAACCAGCATCCTATTGGGTTGATACGGCACTGCGTAATTTATACAGCCCTTTTGCTGCGCCAAAACTCGGCGCGTGGCAAGACGACCCTTTTGGTTTATTTAGCACATGGGGCCAAGCACGCGCGCAAGAAACACCGGTGCGACCTCGCGATGGCAAATTATTTGTCGCGGATAAAGATCGCTCATATGTTTTACTCATTATGAATTTGCACCCATCAGCATTTTCGATGACAGCACAAACTGCGGTGATGCCATTACTAGCGCTCGCAGCAACAGCAGCACAAAAAACCGTACCACAAAGCGAAATAATCTCAAGCGGTGTGGTATTGCACGCGGCCATTGCTAGCCAACAAGCGCGTCATGAAATGTCAACCATTGGTATAGGATCGTTACTGGGAATAATATTATTAACCTGGTTAACATTTCGATCGCTAAAACCGATTTTGTTAATTGCTTCCTCACTCATGGTCGGTTGTCTTGGCGCGTTAGCCATTTGCTGGCTGATATTGGGACAAATTCATTTATTGACCTTAGTCTTTGGCGCTAGTTTGATCGGTATTGCACAAGATTATGGAATATATTTTTTGTGCGGGCGATTACGAGAAGATAAAGCAGCAAGCGCAGCAATGGATTCAACTCAATTGCTAAGATATTTATGGCCTGGTTTATATCTTACCCTCGCAGCTGCGATTGTTGGCTATATGGGTTTAGCCTTAACACCATTCCCCGCTTTACGACAAATGGCGTTATTTTCCGGCGTTGGCTTGCTGTTTGCCTGGTTAACAGTACTCTGTTGGTTTCCAGTATTAGTACAACCGCATACATTAACAATCACGCGCTTTGCTAATCAATTTGCTGCCAGCCGTGCGCATTGGCCGTTATTGCAAAAAAATAAAATAACATTTTTTGTCATTTTGTTATTTTTTGTATTTGCTCTGATCGGGTGGTCACGCTTAACAGTGAATGATGATATTCGCACTTTACAAAAACCGCCGCAATTATTAATCGATAACGATATTAAAATCAGCAAATTGCTCGATGCGCCTACATTAGCGCAATTTTATTTAGTGCGTGGTGCTACGCCCGAAATAGTTTTGCAGCGGGAAGAAGCGCTTGCAAAACAGTTACAGCCACTCATTGAGCAACATATCATTAGTGGCTACCAAGCCATATCCAATTGGATCCCATCCTTGCAAACACAGACAGCAAATCAAAAATTAATAGCACAAAAAATTTTAACGCAACCACTGCAAGATTTAGCCGTTAAAATTGGCGAAGATAACACCTGGGTCACTACCATAAAAAACCGCACACTGGCTGCAACAACATTATTAACACCTGATGATTTTCTAAAAACATCGGCCAGCGAACCATGGCGTTATTTATGGCTTGGCAAAGTCGGGGATGAATATGCCAGCATCGTTGCCCTGCGTGGTTTAAATAACTATTCTAATTTGCCAATATTGCAACAAACAGCAAATAAAATAAATGGTATACAATGGGTAGATAAAATCGGCGATATCTCATCGATCCTCGGCCATTATCGGCAATATATGGGTTGGGTCATTGTATGCGCCTATGCCGCAATTTATGGTTTACTTTATTGGCGTTATCGCCGTCATGCCTGGCGCGTATTAATGCCACCTGCTGTAGCAAGTATGGCAACCTTAGCTTTATTTGGCTTATTTGGAATACCGCTGCAATTATTTCACGTATTGGCATTTATGCTGATATTAGGCCTTGGGGTCGATTACGGTATCTTTCTGCAAGAACAAGCGGATCGGCACGAAGGCTTTGCGTGGTTAGCGGTAGGTTTATCTGCCGTCAGCGCCCTGCTGTCTTTTGGCTTGCTGAGCTTAAGCAAAACGCCACCATTACACGCATTCGGATTAACCATGTTGATTGGTATGAGTATAGTATGGTTAATAGCACCGTGTTTTATGTTAGAATAACTGTTTTTGTTAACAGCAGAAACCAATGAACATTGAACAATGCGAAATTCTCATTATCGGCGCAGGCCCGGCAGGCGCAGTAGCAGCTGCTTTGTTGCGTCAACAAGGACGACAAGTGCTCATCGTTGAGCGCGAACAATTTCCACGCTTTAGTATCGGCGAAAGTTTATTACCACAAAGTATGGAATATTTAGAGCAGGCGGGTATGTTGCAAGCCGTGGTAGAAGCCGGTTTTCAATATAAAAACGGCGCGGCATTTGTGCAAGGCGATCGTTACACTGAATTTGATTTTCGTCATAAATTCTCTAAAGGTTGGGGAACCACTTATCAAGTACAACGTGCGCACTTTGATTCAATATTAGCTAACGAAGCAGAAAAACAAGGCGCGATCATACGCTATAAACATGAAGTGATTGCTGTTGATGTTGATGGTAATAAACCGCGTGTCACAGTTAAAAACTCTGCTGGACAACACTATATTATCGAAGCGCGTTTTATATTAGATGCCAGTGGCTTTGGCCGTGTTTTACCGCGTTTATTGCAATTAGAAACACCATCTAACTTTCCCGTGCGCGGCGCGATCTTTACCCATATTGAAGATAATATCCCCATCAATGGATTTGATCGCAATAAAATCCGCATCATCATCCATCCCCAACATTGTGATGTATGGTATTGGTTAATTCCATTTGCTAATGGTCGTTGTTCGCTCGGCGTGGTAGCAGAAACTTCGTTTCTTGCCCGTTATCAAGGCACCGAAACAGAACGCTTGCAAACACTGATTAATGAAGATCCTTCTACACGACAATTGTTAGTCAATGCAAAGTGGGATACGCCTGCGCGTCAAATCATCGGTTACTCGGCGAATGTGAAATCATTGTGGGGTAATAATTATGCGTTACTCGGCAATGCCGGTGAATTTTTAGATCCGGTATTTTCCTCTGGCGTAACTATCGCTTTTAAATCAGCGAGTTTAGCCGCAGCGGCATTGCAACGTTTATTTGCCGGTGAAAATGTCGATTGGGAAAACGAATATGCCGTGCCGTTAAAAAAAGGCGTCGATACTTTTCGGACATTTGTGGAAGCGTGGTATGCCGGTGGTTTTCAAAAAATTATTTTTCATGAAAACCAACAACCAGAAATTCGTTTGATGATCGCTTCGATTTTGGCAGGTTATGCGTGGGATCAAAAAAATCCTTACGTCAGCGCAAGCAAACGCCGTTTAAATGTGTTGGAGGCGATATGCGATCAACCACGCTAATAAAAAATGTATCTGCTCTGCTATTTTTATTATTGGTAGGTTGTGCGACTACTAACGTGCCAACACAACCAACACCGCAAGCGCGTATCGGTTTAAAACTTACTCCGGCCTCATTCGGCCAAACACTTACGCTGCAACAACATTTAACCGTGGAACATCCTGGCCGCACTGATCAACTCGATACAGTGCTGCAAATTGATCCGCAACAATTAGATGTAGTGGGCCTTATGCTGGGTCAACGTGTGATGACATTGCATTATGATGGCAGTACGCTACAAATTTGGCGGCATCCACGCTTGCCTGCACAAGTGCAAGGTGCAGATGTGCTAGAAAATATTGAACTCACTCTGTGGCCCGCTGATGCCATTCGTCAAGCCTTACCGCTCGGTTGGCGTATTGAAGAAAAAGGCCTACAACGTAAATTATTTTTCAATGGAACATTAATTATGACTATCGATTATTCCAACCAACAACGTTGGGTAGGCAAAGTCGTATTAACGAATTTGCGGTATCATTACCTAATCACTATTCAGTCTGCTGTTTCATAACTATGATGCTTTATCTCAATCAACTTGGGCTTATTTGTTCTCTTGGCCATACGCATGCTGAGGTTACACAACAATTGTATGCCGCAGCCAATACGCTTACTTATACTGATCGTTATTCCCCAGGTCGCGTGTTACCACTGGGGTGTATTTCCGAAAAAATTTCTTTACCCACTTTCGATGAATTACCGTTGCGTGATCGCAGTCGCAATAACCAACTGGCATTAGCTGCACTGGCACAAATACGCCCAGCTGTCGATGCCGCCATTGCACGCTTTGGTGCACATCGTATTGGAGTTGTCATTGGTACAAGCACCTCGGGCATTGCCGAAGGCGAAGCAGCCATTCGTCTGCACGCGTTAACAGGCAAATTACCAAAGCAATTTCATTACGGTCAACAAGAGTTAGGTTCTCCCGCTACCGCGATTGCCATGACATTAGGTATTTGTGGTCCTGCTTATGCACACTCCAGCGCTTGCGCTTCCAGTGCAAAAGCGCTGGCCAGTGCTGCTCGGTTGATAAAAATGGGCGTCTGTGATGCGGTAATAACCGGCGGTGTTGATTCACTCTGTGCGTTTACTGTGGCAGGATTTTCTGCTTTAGAATCAGTGAGTGATACGCGCTGCAATCCATTAAGCGTCAATCGCAATGGCATTAACATCGGCGAAGGCGCTGCATTATTTTTAATGAGTTCACAACCGGCAACAGTTGCATTACGCGGTTGGGGCGAATCGTCTGATGCTCATCATATTTCTGCGCCGGATCCTGCTGGCACTGGTGCGCACATCGCTATTGAAAAAGCCTTAGCACGCGCAGAAATTTCTGCTGCGCAAATTGAATATATTAATTTGCACGGCACGGCTACTCTGCAAAATGATGCAATGGAATGTGCTGTTATTCATGCTTTGTTTGGAGATAGAGTGCCGGTAAGTTCTACCAAACCTTTTACCGGCCATGCACTGGGCGCTGCGAGCGCCATTGAAGCAGGGTTATGTTGGTTAGCCATGCAAGATGAAAATAAAACAGGCCTGTTACCACCGCATTGCTGGGATGATATGTTTGATCCTGCACTCGCTAAATTAAATATTGTTGCGACAGGTGTTAAACTCGGTCGTCCATTGCGTTGGGCATTAAGCAATTCATTTGCTTTTGGCGGAACCAACGCAGCATTAATATTAGCAAGAGAATAACAAGATGCTACCTGAAATTCGCACACTGCTACCGCACACAAATAAAATGGTGTTACTCGACCGTGTTATTGCAGTCGAGACAGATACATTATCCGCCGAGGTAATTATTACTGCAGAGAGTTTGTTTTATGACAAAGCTGTGAATGGAGTGGGTGCATGGGTCGGAATCGAATATATGGCGCAGGCGATCGCGGCTTGGGCCGGTTATAAAAGATTGTTACAAGGTGGATCAGTAAAAATTGGTTTTTTGGTCGGCACACGCCGTTATGAAACTAGTCGCAGTTTTTTTGCCGAAGGCAGCATTTTACAAATCCATGTGCGCTGTTTATTGCAAGCCAATAATGGTCTTGCTTCTTTTGAATGTACTATCGATGAAGCACAACTACCTATAGCCAGCGCCACCCTCAATGTTTTTCAGCCTAATGATTTAGGCGAATTTCTACAACCTTATGCGTAAAATAAATATTTATTTTTGATTCTCCGCATAATCACTCTAATTTAATTGCGAACCTTAAGGTTTCTTAAGGAATCTTGCTTTTTTATGGGTTAAAATGGCCAACAATATCATCAAAAATATCAATATGAGATAGGGTAACAGCAATGCTCGCCGATGCAAAACAAACTGAATCGCAGGTAACATTACTCACTCAAGAAGAGTTGCTTACAAAAATACAAGCGACGGAATATCTCGAAGATGATTTAGAAGTCTTACTTGATCATACTATCGCAACTTGTCAAACTAAAAATTTCATAAATGCGCTTGCAGATATCGACTACATTGCAAAAAACTGCGCATTTATATCACTTTATTCAAATCTTTACCGCATCTTTGTTTATATTTGTCAATTTGATTTAATTTCATCTAAGCCAACAAATATTGGTGAAACAGCGGATAAAATTCTAGAAAAAATAAATGCTCTTTTAAACGTGACTAAAAATGATAATTTATTCATGCCGGCAATGAAAGCTCTGTGCTGTGCTTGTGTATATAATTATCACCTACGTAAAAAACCTTCTCAAACCTTAAATATAAATTTTTCTTATGTTCCTGTAAGAAAAATTAAGCCTGAGGATCGTGGCTTTTGTGATCTTATAACAAATAAATATCCTAATTTTCATTTGTCTGAACCGGAAAAATATAAACCCTCAGTTCCTGTTGCACAACCTTTGTCATCACCGCCATCTACAGGAGCGCCTATACCTAAGCCCTCAACTGCTTCATCAATAGCTGATTCAGTTACGAGCTCTGTTTCTTATACAGCGGTGTTTGATGCTGTCGTTGCTCACGATGAAAATGAAGTAAGAAGATTAATCGCTGCAGGAGTAGATATAAATGCGAAAAATAGCAATGGAGATACAGCCGCCATACTTGCAGTGTTTGCTGGGCATTTAGATTGCCTAAAAACATTATATGACGCAGACCCACGTGTTATTAAAGTAAAAACCAAGGATAGCAGAACATTATTACACCTA
>JABDBA010000001.1:57392-146764 GCA_013288885.1 Gammaproteobacteria bacterium
TTGCTGGGCATTTAGATTGCCTAAAAACATTATATGACGCAGACCCACGTGTTATTAAAGTAAAAACCAAGGATAGCAGAACATTATTACACCTAGCGGTAGATAACGATCAACCAAGTATGGTTACATTTCTACTGAATATTGGAGCAGATGCAACTCTATTGAATAGACGGCGGCGCGCCATTGCATTATGCAGTAGGAAAAACAGAATGTTTAAAAGCATTCATTAACTCTGATTTGAAAAATAAAAAAGATGTGCTTGATCAAAAAAATAGTTGTGGCAATACTGCTCTACATCTTGCGGCAGATCAAGGGCAGCAAGCGGTAATAACATTACTCTGTGAAGCGAAAGCAGATGTAAATGTAACAAACCAAAATGGAGATACAGCCGCCATACTTGCAATGCTTGCTGGGCATTTAGATTGCCTAAAAACATTATATGACGCAGACCCACGTGTTATTAAAGTAAAAACCAAGGATAGCAGAACATTATTACACCTAGCGGTAGATAACGATCAACCAAGTATGGTTACATTTCTACTGAATATTGGAGCAGATGCAACTCTATTGAATAGACGGCGGCGCGCCATTGCATTATGCAGTAGGAAAAACAGAATGTTTAAAAGCATTCATTAACTCTGATTTGAAAAATAAAAAAGATGTGCTTGATCAAAAAAATAGTTGTGGCAATACTGCTCTACATCTTGCGGCAGATCAAGGGCAGCAAGCGGTAATAACATTACTCTGTGAAGCGAAAGCAGATGTAAATGTAACAAACCAAAATGGAGATACAGCCGCCATACTTGCAGTGTTTGCTGGGCATTTAGATTGTCTAAAAGCTTTATATGACGCAGACCCACGTGTTATTAATAAAAAAACCGCTGATGGCAGAACATTATTACACCTAGCAGCAGAAAAAAATCAACCAGGTATTATTACTTGGTTAATAAGCATCACAACAAATACTAATACATTAAATAACAAAAACGCAACTGGCAATACTGCTCTAGATATAGCTATAACAAATGAAGCTACTAATGTTGTCGAAATTTTAATTAATGCTGGCGCAGTGGTCGATAAAAAAACGCGAGATCTTGCTCAGAAGAATGGAACTTCTGGTAAATTAAACTCTCTTATCGAAAAAAAGCAAGCGGCTGATAAGAGACTTGCCAATGCTGCAGCCCATGAACTTTTTTCAACCAAAGACAATAGTAAATCGAAGAAAAAGAAGAAGGAAAAAAAGACCACTGATTCCACATCATCAACTACAATGTCTGCTGGCTCTAATACATCAACAACGTCTATGCCTGACGTTGAGGCAGAATCAGAATCTGAAGACGATGAAACATTTGTTGATGCAGTGGCCACCACTAACCTTGGGGGAAATTCCGCACCGAACTTACCTGGCAATAAAAAAAATAGCCCCTCGGATACAAAACTAAGTGATACCGAATTATTTAGAAAAATTCAACAAACTATAATAAAATTTTCTAATACCATACTTTATAATATATCTGCGTCTAAGATAACTTTTAAGCTTGATGACGGTGATTGTAAGCATCTCACTACGCTTATACAAAAAAAAGAGGGAAACTATAAAGATACTGGTTTCATATCTCTAAGAAACTATATTGAGGGATTAACAAAAACAATTCATTTTAAAGACAATACTACAAGTTATACCCATTTTACACTTGCACTACCTAAAAATATCGCGTTTATTTTTAATGAAATTATAAAATTAATATTACCCCCGCCAGTAGTAACAACCAAACCTGCAACTGTTCCAACTACTAATAGCAATAAACCACAACAAGCAAATAACGCAGATAAACCAACTCCATCTCTAGCAACCCCAGTTGCGGCAGAACCTGCTAGTTCTCCATTACCCCCAGCAGCAGCATCCTCACCTGTTTCAATAAACAGCACAGAGGAATCCACTCAATCCATGTCAGCTAACTCAGGGCAGAGTGCCAGTCCTTCTGCATCAGATAGCAATAGTTCTAGTAGCACTGACAGTATAAACATGAAAAAAATTCAAGATAAAGAGATGTCGGATTTAGAAACGCGCACTAGCACAAACATGTTTTCTTTTCATGCGCCTAAACCTCCGTTACATTCAGCAGAAACAATGAACAGTGCAAATCAATTAGAGCTACGGCCTATTAGGCCTATTAATGGGGGGAAAACGTTATTGGCCCGACGTGAAGAAAAAAAGCGAAATTTTAAGGATCTTAATAAATCATCACTTTCAGCGAGTGCGCCAGTTTTTCAACCAGGACTGCAAAATGGCTTAGCGCCGACAAGAGCTGAACTTCCCCCTGGTCTTAAACCACCATCGCAAAAAAAATAAAGCCGATTCCATATGGTCTTGTACATAATGGTTAATACTTTAATCAAATTAAGGCATATTTGTTCATAGTATTGACCGTTATAACATTAATTTTTGTATACCCCCAATATATTACCTTAGTTGACATTAACCCCTGATTATTATACATTAGGTGTATACATCTAACTGGAGTATATCATGCAGCGGACCCAGATTTATTTAACCAATGAAGAACGAAGCAGCTTAAATACGATTACTAAACAAACCGGTAAATCGCAGAGCCAACTCATTCGTGAAGCTGTTGATTATTTTATCAGCCAATTTCGGCCTATTAATCGTAAAGCCAGTTTGCAACAAGCAAAAGGCTTGTGGGCTAAACGACAAGATTTACCTGACTTTAAAAAAATACGCAAAGAGTTAGATAGGAAATTAAGTAGCCGTGAAAAATAGATACCATTCTTTATTATTAGATACCGATGTTTTAATTGATTATCTACGCGGACAAAAACAAGCTGTTAGTTTTTTAGAAAACACTGATAGTCATTTAATGACTTCTGCCATTAATGTTGCAGAAATATTTGCTGGTGTACGTGATGGAGAAGAACGCAAAGTATTAGAAAAATTTATTCGTATATTTGAAATAATTAATACTGATCATGAAATTGCTGAAATGGGTGGCATATATCGTCGAGATTACGGCCAATCTCATGGTACAGGGCTTGCTGATGCAATCATCGCTGCGAGTGCAAAATTAAAAAATGCCCGGTTAGTAACGTTGAATGCGCGCCATTTTCCGATGCTACCTGATATTTTTATTCCGTATAAGAAAATTTCTTAATACAAACAATATATGCTTTTACAAAAGCTCCATCAGAGCATTCAACAACACCCCCGATACGCAGAAATTATCAGCTTCGCACTGTTAATTTCTTTAATGGTGATTTGGGGATTGTGTTGGCCAATTATGAAAATCGCCATCGTGGATATGCCACCGGCATGGGTGGCAGTAACGCGTTTAGCAACCGGTGCGCTTTGTTTTTTTCCATATTTGATTATTTCTAAAACCTTTAAAATTCCCACATGCGCAGATCTACCGATTATTCTTTCTGTCGGTTTGTTACAGATGGCGTTATTTACTTTTCTTTCATTGGTAGGTTTACAGCATGTTGCGGCAGGTCGTTCAACGATTTTAGTTTATACCACACCATTGTGGGTGACACCTTTGGCGGTATTTTTTTTCAAAGAACCATTACCACCCGCAAAAATAATGGGTTTAGCATTAGGTATCAGCGGAATATTAGTGTTATTCAACCCGTTTGATTTTGATTGGCATAATCATAATGTGGTAGTTGGTAATTGTTTGTTAATTGCCGCCGCGATTATTTGGGCAATTTGTATATTACATATTCGTTTTGCCAAATGGGTTTCGACACCGGCGCAATTGTTACCGTGGCAAATGTCTATCGGGGCAATTTTCGCAACCATTCTCGCATTTATTTTTTCACCCAATCCACACATTCATTGGTCGTGGCACTTGGTCGGTTTATTGTTTTACATCGGCCCGATCGCCAGCGCGTTAGGTTATTGGATGGTCGTAGAAGTCAGCCGTCGCTTGCCTGCTATAACCACCTCGCTTTGTCTGTTAGGTGTGCCGATTTTTGGATTATTTTTTTCAAAAATAATATTGGGCGAAGCCATTGGTTTGCAAAATGGCATCTCCGTCGCCTTAATTATTATGGGATTGATTTTTATTACTAGGGCGCGAAGTTAATCAGGGTAATTATACTCTGCAATATGATACACTTAAGATATCTTAAATTATAGAGAAGCGTTTATGGACCATTTCGCAGAACAGTTAAAAAAGCTACGTCTCAAACAAAACTTTACTATGCAAGCTTTAGCCGATAGCGCTGATGTCAGCAAATCAATGATCTCCAAAATTGAGAGCGGCGCGGTACAACCTACGCTTGATATTGCAGCACGACTTGCAAAAGCTTTAGGTAAAACACTTTCAGAAATGCTACACGCTCAACATGCGGTACGCACAATTTTATTATCTAAAACAGAACAAGCCGTGTGGCAAGATCCGAAATCGCGTGTTATACGACGTAATATTTCGCCCATATTTCAAGGCTTAAAAGTAGAATGGTTACATGTTGAAATACCCCCCGGATCAGGCTTAAACAGTATGCCAGCCAGTACGCCAGGAACAGAAAAATATATACTCATGATTAAAGGGATCTTAAAAATTACCGCCAATGAAGAAGTTTTTGAGCTTAAAAAAGGTGATAGCTTCTACTTTGACGGCACATGCCCACATGAATTCACTAACCCAACCAAAGAAACAACGGAATATTATCTCGTCATAAAACATGGTTAACGGGAATAATACTGGGCTGATGAGTGCTAGCAGGAGTTAGCTTACCGATAAGTGTATACATAGTGCCCTCTAATTCAAGTTTAGCAGGAACAGTAATCAAGCCATCCAGCATTGAATGTTCTTTTTCGATTCTCGTCTTGATCCCTTTGTCAGTTAATTGCCGTGCATACTTAAGGAGCTGATCCCTTGGCTGTACTGGTTTGAACTCAATGGAGCACACATTATTAGGTAGCATACAAATTATGCAATTATTATTTCCTATGAAATTTTTAATTAATGCGGTTAAGTGCTTTTTTCTACTATTTTCAAGAGTAATTTCTTTTGATATTTTTTCTTCACCCGTTGTTACTGCATCTGCGGTATCCAATGGTTCGTGTGGTGCGGTAGCGTACAGATAATGAACCCCAACGGCAGACGCTGCTGCCAATAGCATTAGAGCAGTTCCTAAAGAAGGTATAAATTGTGGCCTCTCAGCGGAAGGTAAAACCTCATTGGCAAGCGGTTGGCTTTTTTGTTCTGCTCCATGGTTGTTATTATTACTGCCCAATGTTCCATCATTAAAATGATACTGATTACAAGCTTGTGCAACTGCCACTAATATCTGAGCATTTCTATAGAGTTGCTCTTTAGTTAAATTGGCAGCTGCAGAAGTTGTTGCTGGTGTTTCAGAAGCAAGCCTTGTTTCTTTAGGTTCGTCTTTGCTTTCTTCTTTTACGGAAAACAGCGCTCTAATTTCTTTATCTTGTGACGCTTGAGCTGCTTTGATTGCAAATGTGTCTTTGGCGGCACCAAGATCCAATAGCTGTTTAACTACAAGAGCATGACCATTCGAAACAGCGAATGATAGTGGCGTAGGCGTATCGTGAAAGCGCATCCTATTATATCCACTACCTGAAAATTGTGAGTCAATGCGATGATTAAAATATAAAACTAATCCTCGAACAGCATCTTGATCTTTATCTGTAATAGCTTCACATAACCCATCCTTATTCTTACGATGTTTCCAGGCAGCATTCACTGAGGTTAAGCAAGTAATTATTGCTGTTCTGTCCCTAAATCTGTTCCTATATTGCGCGTATTCCAACGCGTTAGTAATCTCAGTTTCTTCTCTATTATTAGATTTTAAGAATCTTATATGGACATAGTCGGCAGGATCACGACCTGCACGAACCAGTTCTTCAACGGTTTTCTCATCGCCATGCCAAGCAGCAATTGCTAATTCAGCGTTCACTAATTTTTGTTTGCTTTTTTCATCTGCATTCATATCTTTAGCAAACTTCCCTTCCTTATTTTTAATATTTAGTTTTGCTCCTGCCGCCAAAAGAATTTCAATCATCCGTTCATCACCGTCTCGTGCGGCCAAGTGGATTGGAGTATTATCATCTTCACCCTGTTCATTTAATCCATAATATTCGGCTTCCCCATTAACTGTTTTTACTAATTTTTGCATCATTTCTAGGTATTTTTTTTGGGTAACTAATTCGTGTAACATATGCTTTCCTCATATTTAATTAATATTGAAAATGTAAGTTTGTGTAATTTGACACCTCCTGTTTGTTTATTATAAAGCTCCAATTGTTTCATATAATAAACTATTGCTTTTTGTAATGCAAGGTCTTTTTTAACAGATGGCAATAATAGGAGTTGGTGAAATTTTGTACAATAGGGTAGTATTACCCTATTTTAGAGACTACACTGGCAATCAGCATTGTTGCTGCAAAGCAGTGGCTCGCAATTATTGGCTATTTTCATCAATGCTAACTCAAATACTGCTTGTACCATTCAACAGCTTCTTCTGATAAAGGTTCAAATTGTTCGATATATGCTGAAAAATGGCCGCCAGAAAATATATGCAATTTTTTAATTTCTCTGGCTCGATTAAAGGCATTAAGCGCTTGGTCTGTTACTGCTACTACATCCTTTTCTGCAACTAGCATTAAAAGTGGTGTTGGTGCTATCCGGTCAATATAAGAACCAGGCTCATACTCGGAATACATTTCAACTGAACGTAAGGTCACTTCGTTTCGAAATTTCTCAAATCGCCATTTTTCATTTTCAGGAGCATTCTTACCTGAATAAAATTCCAGTGCATCTTGACTCGCATGTGAGGCATTACCTTTTACATTTGCATCTGTGAAAATAGGTACAAGCTTAGGCGCAGATCCGTTAAAGCGGTTTACTCTATCTTCATTGAAGTCTGTATAGGTTTTTTCCCAATTCGCAGGAAAAATTCTACGTAACATACCTTGCCAACCACTCGTAGTTGGCACCTGAGAAACCACAGCTTTCACGCGTTTGTCTAAAGCTGCAACTACCAACACATGACCACCTGAATAACTTGTACCCCAGATTCCTATTTTATTTGGATCAACAAAGCTTTGCGATTGGATATAAGTAATTGCATGACGATAATCGCGAACTTGTTGCCACGGATCTATTTCTTGCCTAATGTCACCATCACTATCACCAAAATTACGGTTGTCAAAA
This sequence comes from Gammaproteobacteria bacterium, assembly GCA_013288885.1. Taxonomy (GTDB): domain Bacteria; phylum Pseudomonadota; class Gammaproteobacteria; order JABDBA01; family JABDBA01; genus JABDBA01. Next base: position 64,592 of record JABDBA010000001.1, read on the forward strand.
GCTAAAACCACATGCCCGTGTTTAGCGAATTTTTCTGCATATTTATCGAGATAAAATTCCTTAAGACAACCCCATCCATGGGCCATTACAATTGCTGGCAACCGTTGGTTTGTGGATTTTGGCCGATATAACCACCCACGTAATAGGGTGCCTTCGGCATTGAATTCGATATCTTGTCGTTCGTAGTCATATTTGTTAAGCATGTTTCACTCCTATCTGTAAGAATAAAATGCTATAATAACATTAATTTTCCACAAAGTAAACTATACGGTGTAGTTTTATTATGAAGAGCCTAAAAAAGCCCCAACCTCAGAAGGAAAGAAAGCACCAAGCGATTATTGATGCGGCTATAAACGTGTTCCTGCAAACTGGCTTTGCATCCGCCAGCATGGATGAGATAGCTCGACAAGCCTCAGTATCAAAACGGACCGTGTATGATCATTTCGATAATAAAGAAAAATTATTTCAAACTATTTTAGTGGAGCATTGGAACTCAGTTTTTGAAATGAACCAACCTATCTTTAATAGTTCTAAAGATATTGCTGAGTCATTAACTAATTTCGCTAAAAAATTCATGAGTTTTCTGTACCAGCCCAATACGATTAGTTTATTTCGTTTATTAATCGGTGAATCTGGCCGCTTCCCGCATTTATTAGATTCTCTCGTCGTTAATGAAAAAGCGCCCTTCACCAGAGAATTAATTTTGTTTTTAGAAAATCAACAAGAGAGTGGTAAATTTAAAGCAAAAGATACCGAAGTTGCAGCTGCTTTTTTTATGGGTATGTTAAAAGAACCACATTTTTGGCCTATGATGCTCGGTTTTACAAAACTAAAACAACCCAAAAACCAAAATCAATTTATCAAAGAAGCAGTAGAAATATTTATTAATAGATATTCACTATAATTAATCGCATTAAATTTTATTAAAGTTGCGCCGCTGGTTATATGAACCTAGTCTAAATAATTTGGAAACTTCGGCAATCCCTCAAAATCATGCTCGTCATGTTGAACAATAAGACGTGCATTGGTATTTTTTATTAATGTTTTGAGTCGATCTGCCGAAGCCATGGTCTCTGCTCGACTGGTATTAAACACTGGGACTCGCAGAGGCTCAAAGCTCGATCTTTGATGAAACTCATCTCCTGACAAAATAATCACACCTGCTTGCGATAACTTTATTTCCAAAGATTGATGCCCGGGCGTGTGGCCTGGAGTACTTAATATTTGCACAGTTCCATCACCAAACACATCATAATCGCCGTTGATTATCACTATGTGGGCAGTTTTATAACTTTTTAATTGGCTTGCATCGATAACAAAAGGATTAGGATGTGTTTTTGCGTAATTTAATTCCACCTTTTGCAATATCCATGTTGAATTCGGGAACTGATCGAGACCACTCATATGATCAAAATGCGAATGAGAAACAGACACATATTTAATATCGTTTGGTGTTAGACCAATTTTTTTCAAGCTATCCTGAAGAGAAATTGACTTTGTAAGATGATATATGCCACCCACTGTTTCTGGTTTTTTTATCAAAGAATCTGGCAATCCGGTATCCCAGAGTAAAATTCCTTTAGGATGAACAATCAAGAAACAAGGATCGGCAAGCTGTACCGTTTTGTTATCGTAATCAGCAGTATCTGAAAATCCTGCAAAATTTGAAACATCAATGCGCCCACAATCGATTGCGTATAGCTTGATTTGAATTGGTTGCTTCTCTTGCGTTTGTGCAGAACAGTGATTGAATATAAAGATTGCAGCAATAGAGAAAAAAATCGGCAAGTATTTCATAATAACCTCTCACCTAAAAATGGAGAAATGACGTGGAAAGTATATTAACTTATCTTCTGCTCAAAGTCGATACCCATCGCACATTCCTTCGGAAGGGATGGCTGAGGTTGATTTTTTTAAGATGCCGTAGTAAATTAACTTCGTGAATAAATAGAGTGGGAGGAATCATGCGTATTCATTGTATTATCCATGCCGCATTTGAAACGCCAGGCGTCATTGAAAGCTGGGCGAAAGAAAAAGGTTATATATTTTCTGAAACACATACTTATAGGGGCGATAAATTACCGGAAATAAATTTATTCGATTTTCTGATTGTGATGGGTGGGCCACAAAGCCCACTGCGCATTGATAAATGGTCTTATTTACAAGATGAAATGCATTTAATTAAAAAATCAGTTGCTGCGAATAAAGCGATTTTAGGTATTTGTCTTGGCGCACAATTAATTGCTGAGAGCTTAGGTGCAAAAACTGAACGCAGTCCTCATCGCGAGATTGGCGTGTTTCCGATGGAATTATTACCCGATGCTGCAAGTGATCCTGTATTCTCGAAATTTCCTCAAACATTTCCAGCGATGCACTGGCACAACGATATGCCAGGGATACCTAAAGGTGCTCGGTTACTTGCAAAAACTGCTGGCTGCCCAAGGCAAGCATTTAGCATTGGCGATAGAATATATGGTCTGCAATGTCATTTGGAAATGACGAAACAAAATATTTCAGACATGATTGCTCATTGTGAGAAAGAACTTAGCACTGATTTATATGTCGATTCAAAACAGCAATTGCTAAGCCACGATTTGCAAGAGATCAATAATAAAATGATTATTGTGCTTGATTATCTTAGCGCAATAATTAAGTAGAATGGGTGCGGGATAACTGTTCTCTATCGTAGCACACATTTTTACCCTCTTATTGCCACACCACGAATACTAGGGCGCACAATGGGAGGAACGCCGCGCATACTTTGACGGCTAAGTTCTAACATGTTAAATCCCGCTTTAATAATAGCCTCTTCAGTGTTACGTGCGGTATGGCATCCAGCAGCAATGTGTTTCCATAAAAATTCTAAACGACGTTGCCAACGATAGCGTTTTGGATTATTAGTTGCTGCAACATGCTCAATAAAAATAAGCTTGCCTTTCGGGCGCAATATTCGGTGAATTTCAGACAATGCTTTCTCCAAATTGCTTACAGAGCACAACACTAATGTGCATACTACGGTGTCAAAACTAGCATCTGCGAATGAAAGATGCTCAGCTTTATCATTTAAAATTTCGATATTGTTCATTTTGTAAACTGGTATTTTTTCCTTAAGTTTTTGACACATGTGAAGATTGGGTTCTATGAGTACCAACCGTTTAATAGTAGAGGGATAAAATTCAAGATTAGCACCAGTACCGCAGCCGAGTTCTAAAACATCACCAGAACTATTTTTCAATAACATTTGTCGCCAGTCACGCAAGCCTTTATCTTCAGCATCTTTCATGATGTTGTCGTAAAATTTTGATACTAGCCATTGATACATATTTTAATCCTCTTTTAAAAAGATCCTTACAACAGAAGTTTGACATTCTCGCATAGCTGTTGAATAATTACTAACTACAAAATTATATCAAAGTATACATTTATATGCTTACAAATAACATCATTCTGCTTACGGGTATAGCAGGCACTGGCAAAATGACGATTGGCGAAACTATCGTTAAACAGAACCCTCATATTAAATTAGCAATTCCTGATATTTGGTTTGGTCCTGTATTAAAACTATTGGGTGATAATGAGCAAGTAATGTGGTCATTAGATGAAAAAGGATGGGCAGCAGTCAATCAAGCACTTGATGTCATGCTCTATACTATTGCAGAGGTTTGTTCAAAAGAGAGTAATTTTGTTATTACCTCAGAAATGTTAGCTGATAATCCTTACCATCAAAACTTTTTTGAAAGGATCCAACATGCTGCCACAAAGCGTGCTGCCACATTAACACCTGTACGGTTACTTTGTGAATTAAATGAGTTACTATTTCGTGTACAGAATAAAAGTAGATCAGCTTATTTTAAGACGCGGGATGTCGAATTGATTAAAAAACGTTTTACAGAGGAACAAGTCTTTTTTTCCAAGATGCCTAATGAATTCACACTCGATGTCACGCATTTAACCCCCGATGAGTCTGCAGCAAACATCATGCAGTGGGTCACTAGCAACCAATAATTTTTTACCCGTAAAAAAACGATAGTTTATATTATCTGAAAAATAAATCTTGCAAAATATAGTAAGTGTGCTTATTATATTGTTTTACAACAATATATGAGGTAATTACTATGTGGACTAAAACACACACCATCGAAGCTAAAGGCATTACAGCAGCCCAGGTTTGGAAAATCTGGTCGGATGTTAGTAAACGCCATCTTTGGGATATTGAAACCGAATCAGCTTCCATTGTTGGGGCTTTTGAGCGGGGGGCAATAATGTATATTAATTTAAAGGATGGCCATAAGTTGAAAATGGAATTGGTCGAGTGTGTACCCAATCAGAAATTTACCGATTTATATAAATTTCCATTGGCAAAAATGTATGGCGCCCATTCAGTCGAAGAAATTGCGGACGGCGTACGCATATCTACTACCTTCAAAATCGAAGGGCCTTTGAGCTTTTTATGGCGAAAATTAGTAGTTGAAAAAGTAGCGGCCAGTGAGCCAGAGCAAACCGAATTACTTATCAAACTTGCAGCTAGTGTATGAACTTCTCATTTAAAAGACCCGAAGATAGCCCAGGATTTTTATTATGGCAATTAACCAATCAATGGCAACGTCAACAACGAAAAGCTTTAGCAAAATTAGGGCTGACGCACCCACAATTTGTCGTGCTCGCAGCTGTGTTATGGCTAAGTTCTACTTCTGATAAACCTGTCACCCAAAAACATGCGGCTGAACTTACTAAAATAGATAAGATGTCAATGTCTGATCTCGTCACTACATTAACTGAAAAAAAATTATTACAACGTTCCGTCCATAAACAAGACAAACGCGCTTATTCGCTGAGCTTAACTAGCAAAGGACGTGAGAAAGTATTCAAAGCAATTCCGATTGTGGAAGGCATAGATGCAGTATTTTTCAGTACTGAAACTTTAAATTTAGTGCATTTGCATCGCGTATTGAGCAAAAGACTTTAGCCATCAATGCCGGTAAGATAACGATAGATCTTCATAGCCGAACTTCAATAATAAGCTATCTTAGATTTTTTCTAAGAAATATTCTTGAGTGATTAAACCAACAATTTTTTATTTCGCCGATACGTTTATAACCATTTTTCAAATAAAATTCTTCTGCTTGAAAGTCCCAGGTATCCACTGTAGAAAAAATGCAGCCATTTTTAATAGCTTCTTGTTCTGCTGCCACTAGCAATTTTTTACCGTATCCTTGTTTTCTGAGAGTTTCTTCAACCCACAATACATCGATGTAGACTGATACCGTATCAAAAGATGCTTGTATTCCCCCAAAAATTTTACCTGCATCGTTTTTTAAAAAAACTGAAAATTCTTTATCTCGTTCGCCTATTATTTTTTCATTAGCCGTAATGAGGCCTTCCATGACAACATCATTGTCAGCCTGACTTGGTGCAAGATCAACGATTACTTTGTACATATATTCTCTCATCCGGTAAATTATAACTGAAAAGCTTGCTTTGTCTCTTGTAGATCATAAATCGACCGTAATTCAACAAGTAACCCAGCATTATTTAATTTACCTAAAACGGTTTCATAAACACTATGTCCAGAGTAGGTATGATATTCCGTAATAATAGCAAAATAATTGCCATCCCCACTCTTTAAAGTAATGAGTGGATCAAATTTCTTTATTTTCGCTAAAACTTGTTTTTGATAAAAAGTAGTATTGTTAAACTCATTGATAAAAGCCGTTTTATCTTTGTCCTTATAATAAGGGGATTTAAACAAAAAATTATTCGCTAAAATATTAGGATCGATTTGCCCAGTGGTAAACCATACCACTGTTTTTTGAATAGTATTATCCCGCACATTCTGTATTGATGAGGTTGTTACTTGATCATTTGTTCCCATGTTTGATTGCGATTGGTAATTTAAGCTACTGCACGAAATAATTACTAAAGAGCCAAAAATAATAGCAAAAAACCGCATCGAATAACGAGCCATGTATATAAGTTGTGTCATAAAAATGTCCTTTATCTGAATACCATTTCTACTCATTTTTTTCCTTCACCACAGATCTGGGATCAAAAAACGCCTCGATGCGAGCGATCAAGCCATCTCTAAAAGTCATTAACACAGCTGTTCGTAAAATACCAATCGGATCAGGGCAGTCTAAATCGAAGGCCAACATAGCTTGATCACCATGGCCAAATTGAGCACGAATTGTTAGTTTTTTAAAACTAAGAAGAAAGAACCGCTTCAACGATTCAAGATATGCGTTTTTTCCTGTTATATCTGCCAATGGCCCAAGGAATCGCACGTCGGGATGGAGAAATTTTTCTATAACAACAAGATTTTTATCATTCATTGCCTGGTAATAAGCAACAGCTGAAGTTACGTTTTTTTCGGACATATTCGCCTCTTCAATTAGAATTTGACATTTCTATATTAATTATAGTAAACTATATCTAATATGTCAACAACCAAAAAAAGAGTCTACAATTCTGCATCCCGATTAGCGCAGTCGCAAAAGACAAAAAACCGTATTCTGTCCTCTGCGAAAAAACTATTTGAATCTACTGGATTCGATAAAATTACAATTGAAGAAATAGCACACCGTGCACAAGTTTCTGCCGCCACTATTTATTCTATTTTTTCAATCAAAGAGAGGAATTTTACTAGCGCTGATGGATAATGCTCTCTCCCCAGAACAACATGAATCACTAGTCATGCAAATTAGCAATGAAAAGTCACCCCACAAGCGTCTTGAAATTGCTGCCCGTATTTCACGTCAACTATATGATGCAGAAAAAACGCAATTAGATTTTCTTCGAGGTGCTCTGATCTTAGATCCAGAATTTAAACAATTAGAAATTGAAAGGGAAAGACGACGCTATAAACGACAAGAAGAATCAATAAAGATGATGGCGAAAGAAAAGGTGTTTAACGAAAGAATCCCACTATCCAAAATAAGAGATATTTTGTGGGCATTCACTGGAAGAGATATTTATCGGATGCTCGTCCTTGAGCGAGGTTGGTCATCGGATGAGTATGAGAAGTGGTTAGGAGGATTGCTAATCCAGGCATTATTAACCTCCAGATGACTTCACATATTTGAAATAAGCTATTTTATATTTTTTCTAAGAAATATTCTTGAGTGATTAAACCAACAATTTTTTATTTCGCCGATACGTTTATAACCATTTTCCAAATAAAATTCTTCCGCTTGAAAGTCCCAGGTATCCACTGTAGAAAAAAGGATAGAGTTATTCATATTAATTAACAGGTGAAGTATGTCCTGCGAGTGGGTTGGTAGGTTCTATCTGTACCCGAGTACCATTTAAAAATCTCGATAGCATATTAAAGAAGCTTATATCGTAAATTATTTCCGTTGCTCTTTCAGTATCATAACGGCCGTATAATTTTTTAAAGGTTGCGTCAGTTAAATTAGCATTCTTGGTAAGTTCATCGGTAACGTTACAAATAAAATTTTCTTCTTCATTCAGGCTATGTACGGGATTTTCGGTGCGTATAATATTCATTTCTTGTTCTGTAACGCCATTGGCTTTAGCTATAAAAGAGTGTTGATGCCATTCGTAAGGAGCATTAGTTAAGTAGGCGACTCGTAAAATAGCCATTTCTCGCAATTTTGGATTGAATTTTCCATCTTTTAATAAAGAGGTAGCCATATCGACAAAGGGTATAAAAGTTTGCGGAACATTTGCAACCATGCGGAAAACATTGATAGGCGGTAATTGTTTTAGCTTTTGTTGAATTGCTGGTGGAAGCTGGTCATCTGCCGGTAGTGGTACCGTATTAAAAGAAGCATCGGCGCCAGCCGTAAAGGGTGTCAAAAGCATTAAAAAACTGGTAACTATTAGTAAATTTCTCATATAAGCATTCCTCAAAGTTAAATAAATAGTAAACTATACCGTATAGTTTACTTGATGCCTATGTTATAGTCAAGTCTAAATTCTTTATACCAATCATACTTTATTATCCATTGTCGCTTTTAGCTCTATCTCATTCCCTTCCGGATCTTTGAGATAAAACGAAGGGCCAATACCTTGTGCGCCATAACGATTGCCGTAGCGATAAATTTCTATGTTCTTTTCCCGGAAATATTTTTTAAGAGATTCGTAGTCAAAGGGATAAATTCTCAAACACAAATGTTCTAAATTTCTGTTTGAATCGTTTAACGGCTTCTCAATCTTAACTAGGTCAATAATATTGGTACCTGCACGTAATTGCGTTAAACCAATTTCTTCTTGCACTTGTTCAATATGGCATCCTAATATGTTGCAATAGAAATCTATCATAGAATCAATGTGGTAAGTTCGTAATACGATATGGTCAATACATTCAATTTTAAACATGTTATCACCTCGCTTTTAAGCCTAGTTAATTTTATCAATAACAATTTGTTTAAACACTAGAGCCGCCGCTTCTAAGTGTAACCCATAATCCTAAATCAATGCTGACTACAAACTTCTTTTGTTCATAAAGAATGACTATAAACATTAATTTGTTTATAATTAAATACATAATTTATGTTGACATAAGTCAACAGTGCGTCTATAATCAATATAATAGGAAAACAAGAGATGCTGCGCAAAAAACATCCAAAAAAAGAGGTTGAGCTGGCCATCCAATACGCAGAAAACCATGGTTGGCGCTATAAAGAGGCAGGAGGATCGGCCCATGCTTGGAGCCGTTTGCTTTGTCCGTTAGAAAACAGAGAGGGTTGTAGTATGTCTATCTGGTCTACACCACGTGATTCCGTTAATCATGCACGACAAATTTGCCGTCGAGTTGATTCATGCCCACATAGAGATAAATAAATATGAAAAACTGTCAGAAAACATTCCAATTTACTTTAATTTTGAGTAATGCTGATGAACACACATCCGGGCTTGAAGATAAATTATATGAAACGGGTTGTGACGATGCTTTAATTAATTTTAGAAACGGAACTGTGTATTTAGATTTTGATCGCATCGCATCTTCATTAAAAGAAGCGGTTATTTCTGCCATTCGACAAATTGAATCTTCATCGCTCGGCGCAGTTGTAGCAGGTGTGGCTCCTGATAATTTTGTGACAGAATCAGAAGTTGCTGAACGGTTATCAATGAAAAGGCAAGCCGTATCATTATGGATAAAAGGACAGCGAAGAGCTTCTACACCATTTCCTAACCCCAAATTAAAACTATCGAATAAATCTCCGCTTTGGAAATGGAACGAAGTTGCTGCATGGCTTTATACCAATCATGTTATTATGTGTAAAGAAATTGTTGATGACGCAATCTTTATTGAAGATATCAATGCAGCTCTTGAAGAACGCAATGCAAAAACCAGAGAACATCGACAAGAACTAGTTGAGAGACTAAGCACTCATTTAAAATAAGTTGATATACCATAACTTTTATATTATCTGCAAAACTGCGTTTGCCGCTAAATTAAGCAAACCCCTTGTTTATTTGAAGAATAGTGATACCAAGAACCGATGAAGTAATTCCCTGGAGTAGGAAGAATATAGATTTTTCTACATTGATATTCTCCTGTTTGAGGATTTTTCCTCCAGCGCCCTTTAAGCCAACCCCCGCCTGCCTTCGCTTTCTCAATCTCTTCTTGAACAACAAGAGCTCCCGAAGGATCTTTGTAATTAAATTGATTCTTTCCAATCAGTTCAGGATGCAGTGGTGAAACAAAAAACATACCATTATAATCACCCATAAAAATATCATTAGAATTTTTTCTAAATTCAATTATAGCTTTTTCTTTCCCATATTTTTTAATATAGCTCTCAGCTTTCCTGACAGTGGCAATAACCCTAGCTTGATCTATATTTACAGCAGGAGTTATTCCTCCCGTATTGGGAACATTAGCGCCCAAACAACACAGTGGCAAAATGAGTAGTAGTACAAATATTTTTAGAGAATTGTTCATAGTTAAGCTCATTCAATTTTATCAATAGCAATTTGTTTAAAAACCGGCGCAGCAGCTTCAAGCAATGCTTCCATATTACCATCGATGGGAGGATAAATGCGCTGATGGTTGATCCAAATTTTAATTTTCTTGGCGGCCTCACCCACTTCTTTCATACGTTGATCCCAACCTTCTGCGTATAGTGCTCCCCAAGAACCTAAATCAATGCTGACTACGAATTTCTTCTGTTCATACGGCACTAATTTTTCACCTAACAAATCAGCTATTACATTGTGACCGGCGATACGGCCTTGCGGCATAGCATGTTGACAAATGTACTTTTTGTTTAGCATGGTCAATTTTAATCACTTCCCCAATAATCTGTTTTACTCCAATTGGAGATAGAATTTTATCGAGTGGCATGCGCACTTCGCTCAAATCTTCTTCGTAATAACGTGGGCGTATACCATGATAATTGTCTCGATTAATCAAGCTGATTTCAATGTCACCTTCTTTATTATGCATTCGTCGCAGCCGCATTGCACCCAATGCGCTCCATACGCCAGCAAAACCACCGCCGATAATTAGGATTTTTTTCATTGCTGTTGTTTTCATCATTACAAATGGTCTTCGTACTTTTCGCCTAATTCATTTAATATATTTGCCGTGACTTTATGAATTAGTTTATCCAATAATTGGATTTCTTTTTCATTGATCCCCTTAATCATGGCGTTGGATTCATCACGCATGATTTGCTCCATTTTCTTTAAAAGCTCTTTTCCTTTTAAAGTAGGGGAGATATTGAATGCTCTTTTATCATGCGATAATCGAGTGCGAGTTATTAGTTTTCGTTGTTCTAATTGGTCAAGTGTTCTAGTTAAATGCGCACGGTCAATATCCACCGATTTTAAGAGTTGTTGTTGTGTGCAAGGGATAGGTAAAAAATTAAAACGCAATAACACCTTCCACTGCGTGCGTGATAGGTCAAATTGATTCATTTGAGCATCGATCACACGGGCATTCGTTTTAGCTAAAAAAGCAAATTTATGGCATAATAAATCACTAATATCAATTTTCATAATGTGATTGTATTATACAATTATTGATTTTGTCAACTAATTTTACTGACTATTGTATTAAGGCACCCCAAATGATAAAAGAAAGCCATATTAACCTTCCGAGTAGACGCGAAGTTCCACAAACATCTATCTATACTAAAGTTTTAACACAGGATAACAAGAAACTAAGTGATCATGATGTCATCATTTTGGTACCCGGTGGGCCTGGGAATGATTACACAATGTATGATACAACTGAAAATTCTATTGCAAAAGCATTGTTGCCAGCAGCGAATGTTATCTTATTTGACCCAAGAGGTTGCGGTAACAGCCAATCATCTCTTGTTGAATACTGCTCGCTCGAGCACTATATTGACGACATTGAAGCAATCCGAGCCTATTTTAAAATACCTCCGGAGAAATTTATTGTGTTTGGTCAATCATATGGTTCAATAGCTGCCGTAGGTTATGCCATCAAGTACCCAGATAATCTAAAAAAACTATTATTAATTGGTGGCGTTGCTAGTTCTGAGTTCCTTACCGAAGCAAAACAAGATTTAGAAAAATTTGGGACGCCTGCACAAAAACACTTTGCAGAAAAATTGTGGCATGGCACTTTTAATGGCTCTCAAAATGAAGTGGCTGATTATTATAGGATCATGAGTCCACTATACTCTTATTCTTTTGTGGAAAAAGAAGATGCTCCGCTGGAGATCCCTTGCAACATTGGCATTTTAAATTACGGCTTTGGTAAATTTTTAAAGGTTTTTGATTTTCGACCTAATTTACACAAAATAAAATGCCAAACATTAATTTTATGGGGCGAGAATGAATGGATAATGAATAAGAATCAAATCAATCAACTTCATCATGGAATACCACACAGTACACTAATTATTTATAAAAAATGTAGTCATATGTTATGGATTGACCAATGGGATAAATTTACCCTTGATGCTTTGGCTTTTCTTAATTGATAGTCTAATGCAATCAGGTCATGATAATCTGGGTGCCGAAGCAAGTGGATTAGAAATAATTTTAGCTACTAGTGAATTAAAATCCGAAGGATGAATCCCTTCAACAGCTTTGTCAACGAGGGTTGGTTTAATGTTTGATTCTCTTTGAATTCGTATCGCTTTTACCGCATCATCACGCACCAATAATTGCAACACAGTTGGGTCCATTGATAAAGCTTGTTCGACAGAAATATAATCGTCCTCAACAATTTGTCTAAAGTTATCGGTTAGCGCACAGCGCGCAGTTAAAGCATTCGAGCTAGCGAGACGTTTTAATTGGTCGACGCTTAAAAATTCTGTGTCCAACATGTTTTTTAATTTGCCGAATTCAACGGAACCAAATTCCCAATATTTAGGGAATAGCACCTGGATATTAATCACTACAGAGGTTGACTGACCGTTGGCCAATAAACCAATAGATGCTGCGATACGTACTTGATCTCTGGTTAAAACTACTGGTTCTACGGCTTTCGTTTCTTGCTTTGTTTGATCCACAACTTCAAGACTCGAAGAAATATTAGATAAATCCAGTTTTTTAAATGCTTGACTAAGAGTAGCTTCTGATTGAGTCAAGACCCCATGGGTTGGAGAAGTTACAAATATTCCCAATTTCTGCAATGCTTGATTGATATTTTCTTCGGTTAAAAGTTTACCTGAATCACACTTTATAAAGTTTTCTTTAAAGGTTTTCGAAAAATCACGCGTGTCATCAATGATAACAAATTTATTTATTTGATACTTTTCTTTGTTGGCATTTAACCACCCTTGAATAGGGGCCGAATAAAAATCTTCGCTACTATAATATTCGCTCAATTCATCATCAATCTTTCCAATAATTCTTTTACTAATAAAAAAATGTTGGGAAAGTATTTCTTTTAAATCATCAACTGAACGATCAATTCGCCAGTTGCTATGTACAACAAAACCAACTTCTTCGCCGCTTTTTTCAATTTTATCTACAAGCGTTTTTAAATTAGCTAGAGCATTTTTAGCAAATAGATCCGCAGCAGCTTTATCAGTTTCCTTGCCACTAAATTTGTGGGGAACTGGTTTATGTTGCTCTTCATACAATTCGCGTAGACGATTTTCTACATTTTCAGTATTTTGTATCCACAGCACACCATCAATATCTAAGAATATAATAATCATGATTTACACCAGTATAAAATTTAATGGGTTATTCAAATATGCATTAAAACCAGCTAAAAACTGGGAATATTGTGCCAATAACGATAATAACGGCTGGCACATTTTTGTACAATAGGGTATAATTACCCTGTTTTAAAGCACATTAGAGCATAGCCATGCACATACACGTTGAAGACACCATTCGCCAATCAGCACTGCTATTGCAAAGCAGTGGCTCGCAATTATTTGAAAATATGCAGGTGCTGTGTGAAGTATTAAAGCATCTGCCTATTAATTTCTTTTTTGTCGATCGTGCTGGGTACATTCGTCAATGTAACTCAGAAGCAATTCAACATTTTAATATTTCTGATGGAGTTATTGTCGGCAAACATTGTCTTGACCTTAATATTGAACGGCCTTGGGGAAATTCGAAACAAGTGATGGAACAGGGGCAGACCATGATATTTGATGAACAAACCGTTAATGGGGAAAATATCATTTATAAATTTATCAGCGTAAAATGCCCTGTATATGATAATAATAAAAAAGTTATAGGGGTGTCAGGAATTGGTTTAAATACTTCTTTTATATTACCTGAATCACGGCATACAAATATAGACAATTCAATAACAACTAAACAATCTGAATGTCTTCAATATTTAATTCAAGGGAAAACGGCAAAAGAAATCGCAAAAATATTGCAGATTTCTCCAAGAACGATTGAGCATCGCATTGAAGCGCTTAAAATTAAATTCTCTTGTAATAAAATAAGTGAATTAGTATATAAAGTGACGCATAATAAAACCTTGGCGCAATAAGCTAAGCGGATCATATCTATTTCACTAGCTTATCTCGAAATTTACCATCTAAAATTTGTCGAATAAGCCATTGCTGTGCTTTTGCATTTTTTTCATTATTCCAGCCCAGGTAAAACAAGCCTTCCGGTTTGCACTTTTTTACCTTTTTAACAACCAATCTTCCGTGTTTGATATCTTCTTTAATGAGATTCAATGGGAGAAAGCCTACACCAAGCCCTGCGATTTGAGCTTGTCGCTTTAATTCCAGACTTGAAAATGTAATTCGACTTGTCTCAGAAAAAAGGTTCGCTGCTTGTCTCGTAAAGCGTTGTGCTGAATCGCGCGCAAAAATACCCGCATATTGTTGTATTGTTGCGTCATCAATGGGTTCTGCAACTTTTGCAAGTGAATGATGCGGAGATACTGCGAATGCGAATTTAATTTTCCCTAACGGTTCATAATTAAACTCGCGCCCTAACATAGGGCGCCCTGAAATTCCTATGGCAATATCAACGCGATTATTTGCCAGCGCGTCTGCACAACCATTAAGTACTTCGCTGAATATTTCAAGATTGACATGTGGACAGTTGCTTTGAAAGCGTTTAATCAACTCAAAGATAGGGGCATGATTCAATACTTCATCGTAAGCAATTCTAATCACCGTCTCCCAGCCACTAGCCGCAATTTTTGCATTTTCTTCAATTCGATCGTTCAGCGTTAGCAGTTGCCTTCCTTGCTCGAGCAAAAGACGCCCTGCCGCTGTTAACTCTGCTCGATGTTTACTGCGGTCAAAAACCTGAATACCGGAAATTTGTTCATATTGACGGATATTATAGGTAAGCGCCGATCGCACTTTATGTAGCTCTTGTGCAGCTGCTTCGAAACTGCCATTTCGATCAATAGCATCAATGATTTGAATTAACTCGACGGGTATTGTCATTGTTTAATTTATTTGAACAAGTTGTTAAATAAAATTCGCTTACAATACCAGATTAATACATATATACTGTATTTATCAAGTAAAATTATGATTAATTATTTGAACAAATAATAGATAATTTATGCTAACAGGTAGTTTTTTTGATTAACGATCAGGAGAGATGCTATGTCACTACATTCATTATTTGACCCAGTTACTATCGGTAGTATTGCTCTACGCAATCGTATGGTCATGTCACCCATGACGCGTAGCCGTGCCAGCAAAAATGGTGTTCCTTCGCCTCTTGCCATCGACTACTACAGACAGCGTAGCCATGCGGGTTTAATTATCACTGAAGGAACATCGCCATCACCAGATGGTGACGGTTATCCTCGCGTTCCTGGGATTTATACGCAAGAACAAATTAAAGCATGGCAAAAAATCACAGCCGCAGTACATGAAAATGGCGGTAAAATATTTCTGCAAATTATGCATGTTGGTCGTGTTGCTCATCCATTAAATAAATCGGCAAACGCTCAAACGGTTGCGCCTTCTGCAATTAAAGTAGAAGGAGAAATGTATACAGACGAAAATGGCCTGCAGCCGATGCCTACACCAGATGCACTCACAGCAAATGAAATTCTAAAAGTAATTGAAGAATATAAACAAGCAACCATAAATGCATTTGTAGCTGAATTTGATGGGGTTGAATTCCATGCCGCCAGTGGCTATTTGCCCATGCAATTTCTATCAAGCAATAGTAATCTCAGAACAGATAATTATGGTGGCTCTGTTACTAATCGTATTCGTTTTGCTGTTGAAGCACTTGAAGCAATGATTAGCGTGAAAGGAAGCGGCGTTGTTGGATTGAGGATTTGGCCAGGTCTTACTTTTAATGACATGTTCGATGCAAATCCCGTTGAAACTTATACTGAACTTCTTAAGGCTATTGACCCAATGAAATTAGCCTATGTACATAGCAGCCGATCCCCTGATCCATCAATCAATGTATTCAAGCTAGTTCGTGAAAATTTTCAGGGTATCAGTATTGTGAATGGTGGTTTTAATTTTCAAACTGCACAAGAAATCCTTCGATCAAATCAAGCTGATTTGGTCGCTTTTGCCACATCGTATCTGGCAAATCCAGATTTGATCGAGCGTTTTAAACGAAATGCACCATTAAATGAACCAGACAAAAATACGTTCTACACGCCTGGTGAAAAAGGTTATACTGATTACCCTCTTTTAAGAGAGTAAAATTATGGAATTATTAATAATCAGTGCTATCTTTAATAAATAGTTATTCAGATATAGGAGAAAGACATGATCAGAAAAGAATATTATGAAACAATTACCCCAGAAAATGCCGCGCTTGTTTTGGTCGATCATCAAATTGGGTTATATACCGGTGTAAGAGATATTCCGGTTGACGAATCAAAGCATAACATTATTGGTTTAGTCAAAGCTGCAAAAGTTTTTAAAATTCCAATTGTTGTTACCACCACCACAGAAAATGTATGGGGGCCGATGATTCCTGAATTACAAGAATTACTGAAGGATATCCCGGTTATTGAACGCACCACAGTCAATGCCTGGGATGATCCACGCGTTGCACTCGCTATTGAGAAAACAGGCCGTAAAAAACTAATTATGACCGGAATATCCACTGATGTGTGTCTCGCATTTCCGGCCATTACAGCAGTGGGCAAGAACTATGACGTTTATGCCGTCATTGATGCATCGGGCGCTTTCACTGTAAAACAAGGGGAACTTGGTGTGGCCCGTATGGTACAAGCCGGAGTCAAAGTTGTTGGATATTCGAATGTCATCGTGGAAATGCTAAAAGACAATGCAAACCCGCTTGCTTTTGAAGTGTATAATGGTCTTAATATGCCATTTGCGGGTTTAGTATCTGGTTTAAATCAATATTTTTCAAAAGATAAAAAAGGATAAAAAATGCAAAAAAAAATATGCGTAATTGTTGGCGTTGGCCCAGGAAATGGCGCAGCATTTGCCGCTCGTTTTACAAACGAAGGGTATCATCTCGCGCTGTTAGCACGATCGAATGATTTTATTAAACAACTTGCTGCTGAATTAAAAAATGCGCACGCTTATGAATGTGATGTAACTGATAAAAATTCTATTGAAAAAACTTTCAACCAGATCAAACAGGATTTAGGTCAAATAGATACTGTTGTTTATAATGCAGGATCAGGTCAGTGGGGCAGCATTGAAGAAATTAAGCCGGAAGATTTTGAAGCTAATTGGCGCGTTAACGCGCTAGGTTTGATGTTGGTTTCTCAACAAGTTATTCCCATGATGAAAAAACAGGGTCGAGGCAATATCATTATTATTGGCGCAACAGCTTCAAAACGAGGCGGCATTAAAACAGCGGCATTTGCGCCTGCAAAAGCCGCGCAACGCAGTCTAGCAGAATCTATGGCTAGATATTTATGGCCATTGGGTATTCATGTGGCTTTGGTGATTATTGATGGAGTCATCGACCTGCCAAAAACACGCGAACGTATGCCCGATAAACCAGATAGTTTTTTTGTGAAACCTAACGATGTTGCATCTACCGTTTTTTGGTTATCGCAACAATCTTCCTCTACTTGGTCTTTTGAAAATGAAATTCGCCCGTTTGGTGAAAACTGGTAGATTAAAAATTCAACCAGGCCTCATATATCGGATTTAATTTTTTGTCATACAATAAACCATATCCGTTACTTCAGTATATCCTTTTTCCATTAGATGCGGTGAAATTGATTTACGAAGTTCACCCTCAAATTTTTGAATTGTAAAGTTTTTTCCATATAGCATTTTAATCTCGTTGCTATCGACTGGAAATGGAGGCCCCTGAACTTGACAGGGTGATTCTACTACTTCGAGTAAAATTTTGGTTTCTGCCGTAGTTAAATTTATTAAATGATTAACATATTTTTTGCGCATGTCAGGCGGTAATGCAATGAGTGCGCCGCGATCGTAAATAGCTTTGACTGGTGGTAAATTTTCGGTTGCTAATTTAAAAAAATCGCCGCAGAATATTTCTATATTTTGACATTGAAAATGCTGAAAATTTTTCTGTTCACTGATTTTAACGGCAAGATTATTTTCGTTAAAAAATGCGCGCGCCGCTATTGAACTCAATTCAACCCCAATCATTTTATAACCTTGTTTTGCCAGCCAAAGCATATCGATACTTTTGCCACATAACGGAACCAAGATGCAATCACCACTTTTTAAGTCAAGCTTGTTGATGTGTTCAATTAAGAACTGGTTTACTTCTTGTCGGTGGAAGGGAATATCAGAATCTTCCCACATCTTTACCCAAAAATTATGTTCCATAAATATCTCCAATTAAACACCAACCTCACATCACCCATCTGCAGCTAATATTATCAAGCCGATTAAACCCATAATTTCCTCGTCCTATAATTGTTGATATAATAATTTCTACTTAGATTAAGATTACCATGAATACTAACAAAGAATAGAGGGGGAAACATGCCTCGCACCAAAAATACCAGGAACCTGTAACGAAAACTTACAAGTTCAAAAAATGACAAAACCCTTGCTAAACCATAAGGTTTACAATATAATTTGCATAAAAAAAATAACCGCCACGCTTAGTACCCTTTGGGGCAACGCGCAACCTTGGCGGTTTTTTTATGTCTATATTAGAGGAGGTAATTCATGACCCAATCCATCCTAATCACCGGTTCCAGTCGCGGTATCGGTAAAGCCATTGCACTGCGGTTAGCGCGCGATGGTTACGACATTGTGCTGCATTGCAACAGTCAGCGTGCGGCGGCAGATGAAGTTGCCAATGAAATTATTAAACTTAAGCGGCAATGTCGCGTGTTGCAGTTCGACGTGACGCAGCGCGAATTGGTAGCAACGACATTATTAAAAGATATCGAACAGCACGGTTGTTATTACGGCGTGGTGTGCAATGCGGGCATCGCGCGCGATAATGCGTTTCCTTTAATGTCGGGCGAAGACTGGGACAGTGTGCTGAAAACCAATCTCGATGGTTTTTACAATGTGTTAAGCCCATTGGTAATGCCAATGGTACAACGGCGTTTACCCGGCCGCGTTGTGACTATTGCCTCAGTATCGGGTGTGATGGGCAATCGTGGTCAAGTGAATTATAGTGCTGCAAAAGCAGGGATTATCGGCGCAACTAAAGCGCTGGCACTCGAATTAGCTAAACGTAAAATTACCGTAAATTGTGTCGCACCTGGTATTATAGAAACCGATATGGTTGCGGACGCTCCCATGGAAGAGATACTCAAATTCATCCCCGCCCGGCGCGCGGGCAAACCGGAAGAAGTCGCCGCAGCCGTGAGTTTTTTAATGGCAGAAGACGCAGCGTATATCACACGCCAAGTCATTTCCGTGAATGGGGGATTAGCATGAATCATCGTGTAGTTGTAACCGGCATGGCTGGCATAAGCCCTATCGGCAATGATTGGGAAACTATCCGCGCGCGTTTGCGCAGTTATCGCAATGCGATCGTACGCATGAATGAGTGGAGCGTTTATCAAGGCTTGCACACACAACTCGCTGCACCTGCGGCGGAATTTACCTTGTCTGATCGTTACAACCGCAAAACGACACGCAGCATGGGGCGCATTGCATTGATGGCAACTCGTGCCAGTGAATTAGCATTACTCGATGCTGGTTTGCTGGATGATCCCTTCTTAAAAAGCGGCGCGATCGGCATTGCTTATGGTTCATCAAGCGGCACACCCGGGTCGATCGGTGCTTTCAACACCATGTTCCTGGAAAAAACGACCAAGAATATTAACGCGACAACCTATATTAAAATGATGCCGCATACCGCGCCGGTAAATATCGGCGTATTTTTTGGCATTACCGGGCGCATCATGACTACATCGAGTGCTTGTACTTCGGGCAGTCAAGCGATCGGTTATGCGTATGAAGCCATTCGCAGCGGAAGCCAACGTGCGATGATCGCGGGAGGTGCAGAAGAATTGTGCGCTACCGAAGCAGCTGTTTTTGATACGCTGTACGCCACCAGTGTGCGCAACGATGCGCCGACAACCACACCTAGCCCATTCGACGCGCAACGCGATGGCTTAGTGGTCGGTGAAGGTGCGGGCACTTTGATCTTGGAAGATCTAGAACATGCACGCGCACGCGGCGCAAAAATTTACGCAGAAATTGTCGGCTTCGGCACTAATAGCGATGGCTGCCATGTGACTAATCCCAATTCTGCTACCATGAAAATCGCCATTGAACTTGCATTGCAAGATGCAGGCTTATCACCTGCTGCCATCGGTTATATCAACGCACACGGCACGGGCACGCAGCAAGGTGATGTAGCTGAATCACATGCGACTGCACAAGTATTCGGTAACAAAACACCGATCAGTTCTTTAAAAAGTTATATGGGACATACCTTAGGTGCGTGCGGTGCACTCGAAGCGTGGCTCAGTATTAAAATGATGCACGAAAATTGGTTTGCCCCTACACTTAATTTAAATCAAGTTGACCCTCTTTGTGCAACACTTGATTACATTAAACATGAAGGTCGAAACTTGCAATGTAACTATGTGATGTCAAATAATTTTGCATTCGGTGGTATTAATACTTCGTTAATTTTTAAGAACCTGTTAAAGTAGCTTCCATGCTACCAGCCACCCTAACGCGTTTTCATATTGTTAGCTTCATCACGCTGATATTTTGTGTGACCGCGCTACTAATGGAACAATTTATTTTATTAACAGTGGGAATTGTTATATTTCTAACTTTGACCGGGCTTGGTGTTTCGTTTCCGCATTTAAAATTTTTTGGTTTATTTGTATGCCATGGCACCCCGACCCAACGCCATGTGGCGCTCACCTTCGATGATGGCCCTGATGCCAATTCAACACCGGCATTGCTTGATTTGCTGCAAGAATTGCAAACCGAGGTGGCTTTTTTTGGTATTGGTAAAAATGTAGCCTCGAACGCTGAACTGGCAGCACGTATTGTGCGCGAAGGGCATTTATTAGAAAATCATACCTACCACCATAGTTACTTGACTAATTTTTTTACAGCGGCCCGATTAAAAAAAGAATTGCATCAAACACAAGCTATCATCCAACAAACCACAGGCATTACACCTAAATATTTTCGTCCACCGATGGGCTTATCAAACCCACATATTTTTCGTGCAGCGCGTAGTCTAGGATTAAAATTAGTAGGATGGAGCGTTCGCGGTTTTGATACACAAACCAAGAATTCAGAAAAAGTCGTCGCCCGCATTACAAAAAAATTAAAACCAGGGATGATCATTTTACTGCATGATGGTAAAATTAGTTCTGAGCATTTAGTAACAACTGTAAAAATGTTATTGGCCCATTTGCACGCACGCGGTTATCAAGTAGTGCGTTTAGATAAATTACTTAACTAAGGAGATATTTATGAAGAAAACAACCGCTTTACTTATTGCTGTGGCAATATCATTATCGATTACTTCTGCAGCTTACGCACGTAATACGCAATATTTTTTGCCGATTAACAATGCAATGAATACCAAAGCAGCGCAAGAAAAACTCGATAAGTCATTAAAATTCTTTTTTGGCGATCAACAACACCCACCTATTCTGACCAATTTAGGTTCGGGTGTGTCTAACCGCAAAACTAACTCGTTTAGCAAATCTGATTTAAACGCGTGTAATTGGGGCTTTTTATCCGCCATACTTTCACTGCAAGATCGCGCACATCAGTTGGGGGCGAATGCAGTAGTCCATATCGTCAGCTATTACGATAAAAATGAAATCGCCAACCAAGCAAACTTTGAATGTCATGCCGGTGGTGTTGTCGCAGGTGTCGCACTCAAAGGAGATTTTGTTAAAATTGCGGGGCGGTAGGGTAATAAAATAACTTCCCCAAGTTAAAGTAGGTCGGTTCAAGCGCAGCGGAACCGACAGGATGCCAATTCAAGCATCGTATGTCGGCTCCGTCGCTGCGCTCCTTGAGCCCGACCTACAAATCACATCATGGATGTGCGTACAAAACCACCTTCCTATCATTCAATGGCTGTACCGGACGTGCATTGCTTGAAATAACTTTTTCAAATTGTGCAAGCTGTTGCGCCGAAGCTTCAATCGGCTGTTGCATTACAATCCACTGCAACCCTTCGGTGCAAGGCGGTGTAGTTAATGAACCAGGGAAACTATAATGCGCTTGATTTTTTGGCAATAAGGCAGGCACATTAACCATGGTATTATTAAATGTGTAAAGCTGTTTTGCAGTTGTAGGCGAGTTTTTAAGTATTCCCGCTAATGCTGGGTTATACGCCCCTTGCTTTACAAAAACCGCAATCACTGCTACATCGCCTGATTGATTTTGATTTACGAAGTGAATTTCCAGAGGAAACGTTTTGCCATTAATTTGTGTTTCACTCGGTGTATGAAAATGGAACTGTACCAATTGATAATTTTCCCCATTAATTTTGATCGATTCATTAGGGCCTGATTGAGGAAAATTTAATTGTATGGTATGCCCGTCATTTACAATTGTGTTTTGACCATGAATGTTTAATTGCGTCAAACCATCATCGATAATATTAATCGGCGCTGGCTGATAAAAAGTTTTTAAATCATCATTTTTTGTGGGAACTGCTTGTTGTATATTAATTGGCGACTGCTCTTTACCCACACCACAGGTTTGATAAGTGGGATCTAACTTCCCCCAATATTGCGGTGCTGTATCACCGGTGTAGCTCCAAGCAGTATTATAACTCGCAGCGAAACTGAGGCTGCTGAATAATGCCAGCGTGAGAGTAAGTATTATGCGAATGATTCGTTTATTTTCCATGATGGGTCTCCTTAGGATTAAGTAGTGGTTTATTACAAAAATTCCTCTTGCCAACTTTTATCAAATACTTTTTTATTCACATTTTCTTCAATTAATAGCGCATGTAACTTAAGCGCTAATTCTTTCGCCTGGGATTCATCGACCGCCAAACTAAAATTCAAATTGTTGGCGGCTTGTGACACCAGATATATTTTTTGTCCTTCAAAAATCTTTAACGCTGCGCCGATTTTATATAACACCGAACGAATGTTATGCCCCACAATACTGATCACCGCTGCAGAGCCAATTTCAGTGGCTTTACAAAAGGTATTTAGATCAGCCAATAACGCAGTAATAATATTTTGATCTTGACCTTTTACTTTGAGATCTAAAGAGATGGTCACTGTGGTTTCTGAGGTTGAAATAAGATCAACCGATACACCGTGTTTTTTAAAATAACTAAATATATCGGCAAGAAACCCAACTTGGTGCCACATCTGCACCGTTTCAATTTGAATCAACGTAACCTGATGTTTAGTCAAAATCGATTTTATCGGCGCATCTTCATGCCGCCCGGCTGAATGAATTTCCGTACCCGGGCGCTGCGGCAAACGTGTGTAGCCTACATACATAGGAATAGCGTTGGCCTTCAATGGTGGAATACAATAAGGATGCAATACTTTGCCACCCATCGAAGCAATTTCTTGTGCTTCATCGTAATCCAACGATTTGATTAAACGCGCGGCAGGAATTTCATGTGGGTTCGCGCTATAAACACCTGGCACATCGGTCCATATTTCACAACGTTGCGCCATTAATTTAGCGGCGAAATAAGCAGCGGCAGTATCTGAGCCACCACGCCCTAATAAAACGGTTTCATTACGTGCATTGCTGGCAATAAAACCTTGTGTTAAAACCACGGGTGTTGTCATTGCATTAAATTGTTTGATGACGGTTTCATCTTTCTGATAATCGCAAACAGCTGCCAAATATTTTGATTGTGCGTGACTGTGAGTGAATTCAATGCTTTTTAAGTGAGTGCGAGCATCTGTCCAAGTAGTGGGGAAATGTTTAGCTTGCAAATAAGCTGCGCCTAATTTTGTTAATAAAATTTCGCCAAACGAAAGTACTTTCGCGTGAATAAATGGCGTGAGCACTCTACTCTGTGCCAACATAACAATAATTTGTGATAGCTCGTTAATTTCCTTCTTGATATAAATTTGTGGATCAATCGATAACTCGCCAGCCAGTTTTCCATATGCTGCAATAATATCTTGCAAAATTTTATCGTGGCCACCATTGATGGCAGCATCAATTAAGTTTTCTAATTTGTTAGTGATACCACCCAAAGCGGAGCAAACAATCAACGGACGCAATTGTTTATCTAAATGTTGTTGCGTGATAGCAGCAATGGTCTGCCAACACTGCAGATCAGCAACACTATTACCCCCAAATTTTAAAACCACCCAAGGCTGTGATGACATAATTAATAACAACGATTAATTGGTGAAGGCGCTATTCTTACATAGAAAGGGGGTTAAGTCATGTATAAGGCTTGTTCAAAATTTCTGCAATTAAATTCTTGTAAACATATATTAATAATTATAAAATGGATTATGATCCTACTTGCGGGGAACTACTCCAGCAAGTATTATGAATAAAAGATAATGGGGGTAATATGAAAGATAATAAAATAGGTAATGGCGAGATTTTGCTTTATCAAAATAGTAACGGAGAAATGCGTATAGATGTAAGGCTACAAGATTCGTCGGTCTGGCTGACTCAACGACTTATGGCAGAACTTTATCAAATTTCAATCCCTACCATTAATGAACATTTGACGAATATTTACACGGACGGCGAACTACCGCCAGAAGCAACTATTCGGAAATTCCGAATAGTTCAGCTTGAAGGCACGCGCCAAGTAGAGCGACTTATTGATCACTATAATCTTGAAGCTATTTTAGCGGTTGGTTACCGAGTTCGTTCATCTCGCGGTATTCAATTTCGTCAATGGGCAACAGTTACTTTAAATGAATATTTAGTAAAAGGCTTCGTACTTAATGACGAGCGTTTAAAAAATCCCGGTGGTTGGGATTATTTTGATGATCTTATTGAACGTATACGAGATATTCGCGCTTCCGAAAAACGTTTTTACCAAAAAGTGCGGGGTATTTATGCAACCAGCATCGATTATGATAGCAAATCCACCCAAGCTCAACTATTCTTCAAAACAGTACAAAATAAAATGTTATGGGCTGTTACCGGAAAAACTGCCGCTGAATTAATCGTTGAACGTACAAATGCCGTCTCCCCCACTATGGGCTTAACATCATGGCAAAGTCATAAAATACGTAAAGCTGATGTAATTATTGCAAAAAATTACTTGGATATTGAGGAAATTACAGCATTAAATCGGCTTGCAACTATGTTTTTAGATCATGCTGAGGATCAAGCTTCGCAACGTCAAGCAATGACCATGAAAAATTGGGAAGAGCGTTTAGATATTTTTTTGAAATTTAATAATAGAGCAGTATTAAGACATGCAGGAAGTATTTCGAATGAAGAAGCAGAAAAAATAGCTCATGAAAAATTTAATTTGTTTGATACCCAACGCCGCGAAACCGAATTCCTTGCAGCAGAAGAAGAATATTTACTGGAATTTGAAACTATAGAGAAAAACTTAAATACGTCCAAACTTAAATAATTATTATCTATACTACATCCTTTTTACAGGTGCTCGCGATGGATCTTTTGATACTGCCTTATAATGTTTTTCAAATGCTAAAATTTTTTCAGGGAATCCTGCTTGGCAAAAAAGAGTACGGGCTGCTTCAAGATTTTTGGCACTCATATTCAAATAAAAACTAACTATAGGATCATCGTTATTTTTCATTAATTTATGCGTTAAATAAAGAAGCTTGCCTTGCAAAATTAGTGAATTAATATATTTCTCTTTTTTTAACATTCCATCAAATCTCTCATTGCGGCTCGCAAGTGTGTCTCCAGATAGATATCCCTCTTTCTTTTTGCTTACATGTTTTTTCTGTTCTTCTTTCATAAAAGATCTTGGAAATTCTGAAGCACGTGGTGTATAAATAACCTTCGATTCCAACCCTGCTTTGTTTTGTAATTCACCGACATACACATCATATTTACGAAATATACTTAAAATCTTGTCATCAATTAAAGATTGATAAAGTGCAGGTATCCCACCTTTTTGAGTAGTAAAGGTTAATCGATGAGGCCTTATTTTATCTAGTTTATTATCGGGAAAAATAATAAATTTATTAACGAAATTTCGATTAATTTCATCCCTTATATTTTCTGCAAGTTTTGGATGGGGGTCGACTCCCTTCCCCTGATAAGTTAAATTTATTACTAACCGGTCAATATTCCCCACCGGATTTCTAGTACTCGACATTGTATATGGCATAAATTACTCCAAGATTATTTATTGGAGGATATCGAAACCCTATTTAATGCTTGCAGCCAATCTGCGAAAACTTCGTTGATGGTTTTGGCGGAATCATTATCGATATGCTGATAAATCGCCCAGCCAGTGGTTTTGGCTTGGTTTAAAATAGCTTGCGCTTGTTTTTGTAGATCATTGCCATTAGCTTTGGCTTGCGTTACTTGGCAGACAAACAGAAATTTTTCACAACCAGCATTCGCGGTGTTACACGACCAAGCGGCATGTTGTCGCACTTGTTCTTTGGCTTTGCCAACTTTATAAGTTCCTGTTCCTGGTAGAAATACATAACCCGTCCATTGGTTGGCTTTAATAAATTGCCCGATGCCCGCGCTAGCACCAACGTGCCCTTCGGGAAAATCCATGTAAATATCATGGTTAGAGGTATTCTTAATGATAAATAATTGTGTTGTTTTATTGTTTTCATTACCAAAAATCAAACGCCCATTGGATAAAAAAGCATAATCTTCTGACCCACATTGCAGCCCGGTTAAATCCGTTTTTTCAGCCGCAGTAAGCCCAGTCTCTGTAGTGGGCTGCTGCGTGCTAGCAAAAACCGCCGTAGTATAAAATAAAGCTGTTAAAATCAAGATAATCAAAGTCTTCATAGGGCTGTTCCTAAATTAATACACTAATGAATGACATTATAAATCTTTAGCGGCTGTCGTCAATCTATCATGATGAGAGTGCTGTTAACCACTACCATCATGTTTAACGCAGTGGGTAGCTCGGTGGACGATGTATCATTTTAACCCAATTTTCTTCAAACGTATCGATTTGTTGCCTAATTCGAGGTTGGCAAAAAAGTGTAAGTGCCTCTTCAGGGCGATTGTTTTGCAAGGCTACGTAGAATTTATAAATACTATCCTGATCGCCCTTCTCAGCAAACACACTTTCGCATTTTTCTTGTAAATTATTTTTATACCCCTCAAAGTTTGCAATCGAATCATCCACTTTTGTTTCTATATGTATTTTATTATCATCACTCTCACCCAATTGTCGTGAAGAAGGGGTTAACTGAATACCACGCCTAGCCAATATCTGTGCAGATGGATCTCTATCAGATTGGCGCTGCGTGAATGTGTTAGAGGTTGCAGACAATACGCCGTCAACTTGAATAAGCTTTCCCCCGCCAACATAACGTAGAAACCAACTAGCAATACCTTCGCGCAAATTACTCTGTGATTTCAAATTATGAATTTTATTAACATGTTCTATTAAACCATTTCCTTTATTATTTTTTGCATCATGAGTCGCGGATTTTAATAATGGGTGTTGTAAAAAATAAACAAATAAATTTTTTTCATCTGTTAATTCTTTCACATTTCCAATAATTTCTGCTGCTGCATGTAGAACAGTGTTACCATTTTCCGGGTCAATCGAGTTAACTAAATCAAAATCCGGATATGCGGTAATCATCTCCTGAATTTCATCTATGTCATCACCTTGAATCGCACTAAAAAATTGTTCAACCATATCATCATAATCAGGCTTTGGATGAAGTGGATGCTTCTTAGGTCTGCTAGCGCCTGCAAAATGAAAGGTAGCTGGACTTGTGACTTGATTAGGACTTTCTTTTGCTGCGAAGAGTTGCTCATATGCTTGCTTCAGAGGCTCATTATCATATAGGTCTACTAAACCTTTTGGTGTTAAAAAAAATCCCGCGTTTTCTTTATTTATAATAGCATCATATTTAAACGCTTGATGATTTAGAAAATATTGTAAAATATTTAATTTTGAAATTTGATCTCCATACACCACCGCTTTATGCAATACCGTGTTACTTTCTCTATCAATAGCATTAACAATATTTGGATTAGCATCAACTATACTTTGAATTTCAACCATATCACCTGTTAGAATAACTGCAAAAAATTTATCGACAGCTTCTGGTTTGGCAACAGCAACGCGTGCGCTATCTGCTAGTTTATACTCTCCATCATCAACTGCTGAACTAGCTGTACTCATTGCGCCAGTACTTTTACCCGATGCGCCTGTTCGAGGCTTGGTAGACCATCTATTAACTAAATATTCCACAACGCTAAGCTGACCTGCAGTTGAAGCGCAGCATAATGCAGCCTCTGTAATATCAGTAAATCTTATTGTCGGTTCAGCTCCAGCTAATTTTTTTTGACATTCGTCGAAGATTTCGATCAAGGGCATTACATAATCAATCTCGCCTTTGGCTGCTAGCAGATTCAGCAATGTATCAGATTTACCAAGTGCATCAATGCCATCAGGATCCAAGCCTTTAATATTAATAAATTCTAAATTAGGTTTTTCATCATCTACAGCGGCCACGTGACGGACGAGTACAGTAAATATAGCGATGCGTTTTTCTTGATAAGCGAATTTCAATAAATATATAAAATTATTTCTATTAGCTTTGATATCATTTTTAAAATCTTTTATTAATTTCGCGAATGCTTCACTATCATCTTTTCTATCAGTGATTAGATCGAATAGTTGGCCAATAAGTTCCTCGGGCATTGTAGTTGCAGATTCAGGGCCAGTGGGTTGCATAATTCACCTGTTATTATGAGATAGGGTATAAAATAGTCGGTTAACTCAGCTTAGTTTAGCAGATAAACCTTAAGGAAACCTTAACAGGCCTAATGTCTTAATATAGTGGCAGCGTAAAACGAAATGCGGCGCCGCCGCCGGTGCGGTTTTCGGCCCAGATTTCGCCGCCATGGGCGGTGATGATGCGATGACAGATGGCTAAACCCAAGCCTAGGCCGCGTTCGGTGGTGAGTAATCGTCCGCGATAAAATTTTTCAAATAATTTATTCACTTCATCGGCGACAATACCAGGGCCATAATCTTCTACACTTACCAGCACTTGGCCTCTTTCAATAATAGCAGTTATCTCAATCGGTGTTTTTGGTGCGGTAAATTTGATAACATTGTCGATCAAATTGGAAAACACTTCTGAGATGAGTGTTTGATCGTAGGGTATTTTAGGAAGATCGCGTGGCAAACGTACATATACCGGTTTTTTACCCAGTTGTTGACTTAATAAAGCTGTCACTGCGCTGAGTGTATCATTTAATGAATAATATTCTTTTTGTAATTTTACTGTTTCTGCTTCTAAATAAGTCATTTGCAATAAATTATTCATCAAACGACTTAAGTGTTCTAATTCGATGCAAATTTCTTTCCCTAACTTTTTAACACCTCTGGCATCAAGTTCATCGCCCAACTCACTTAAGGTGCTGGCAGCACCCATCGCGGCACCCAGTGGTGTGCGTAGATCGTGCGATACCGTTTGTAACAACGCATTACGCACGCGATCAGTTTCAATCTGTAGTTCTGATTTTTTAGCTTGATCTTGTAGACGGTCGACTTCTAAGGCCAGCGCAACTTGATTGGCACATGCTTCAAGCAGGTGCATCTGCTCTGACGTTAACAATTGCCGTGATTGTGGCAGATGCACGCGTAACACGCCGATAGTGCCCTGTGATGCTAATAACGGTACATAAGTTGCATCAGAAAAAGGC
This sequence comes from Gammaproteobacteria bacterium, assembly GCA_013288885.1. Taxonomy (GTDB): domain Bacteria; phylum Pseudomonadota; class Gammaproteobacteria; order JABDBA01; family JABDBA01; genus JABDBA01. The sequence goes on from JABDBA010000001.1 coordinate 94,177, forward strand.
AATGTATCAGTACCTAATCCGGCGATTTGGCCTAAATCAAAAACCCATTGTGCTACACTTTGTTCTTTGGCGCTGAGTTCTTGCGTCGTCCCACATTTAGCGCGTACCATTAAATGACCGCCTTCAGGTAACAACGCCATGATATCGCAAGCAAATAATTCCGAGAGATAACGCACGGCGATCTCTAATAATTTATCGACACCACGCGTACTGGCTAATTGACGACTCAAAATATGTAACGCCGATGTGCGACGTTCCGTCAGGTGTGCTGCTTCGGTTTGTCGCCGTGTACGTACCGTCAAATGACTTATAATTTGTGCTACTACTAACATCACGAGTAGCGTAAAAGAATATTGAATATCTTTAACCGAAAAATTAAAATCATGCGTAATAAAAAAATAAGCATACGTTAAAACACTTAATGTAGAAGCAAAAATAGAAGGGCCAAACTCGCCGAACAAAGCCACTGCCGTTACGCCTAATAAATACACCATGATTAAATTGCTTGCGCCCGAAATAGGGTAAATTAAAAAATCAATTAAGGTGCACAATGCCACCATGCCCAAAGCGATGGCATAGGTTTTCCAAGGAATGGGTTGTTTTGTGGGTGCTATTTTTGCTGGTTTAGTAGTTCCTGCTTCGCCGGTGATAATATAAACATCAATATCACCACTTTGCCGCACCAACTCGTCGACTAAACTACTACGTATTAATTCGCGCCAGCGTGAACGAACTTGTTTACCGATAATAATTTTAGTGATATTGCGTTCGCGCGCAAAATTTAAAATTTCGCCCGAGCAATCTAAACCAGTTAACGTTTTAGTTTCCGCACCCAATTGTTCGGCTAAGCGCAAATTTTGTAATGCCTGATTGCGTTGGCCATCCGACAATCGAAAGCGTGGTGTATCAACATGAATCGCGATCCATTCTGCGCGCAAATTCGTTGCCATACGCTTGGTGGCGCGGATAATTTTAGAAGAGGCAGAGTCATGGCCAACGCAAACCAATAATCTTTCTTGCGTTGGCCAAATGCGCTCAATGCCTTGCCCATGACGATATAAAAGCACCTGTGCACCGACGCGTTCGGCTATAGCACGTAAGGCTAATTCGCGTAACGCAATCAAGTTTCCTTTACGGAAAAAATTTTCAGTGGCTAATTCAGCTTGAGCGGGGAAATAGACTTTGCCTTCATGCAAGCGTTTTATTAAATCTTCTGGCGCTAAATCGACCATCTCAATCGTTTCAGCCAATTCCAACATAGAGTCGGGTACAGTTTCTTTAATATGCGTGCCGATAATTTGCGAAACAACATCATTAAGACTTTCAATATGTTGCACATTGAGTGTGGTATAAACATCGATGCCACGATCTAAAATTTCTTTGATGTCTTGCCAGCGTTTGGTGTGACGTAACCCAGGCGCATTGGTGTGCGCCATTTCATCCATTAAAATTAAACTGGGATTACGTTTTAATGTGGCATCGATATCAAATTCTTTTAATTGCTTGCCATGATAATCGACCATTTGCTGTGGCAATATTTCTAAATCTTTTATTAACGCTTCGATTTCTTGTCGACCGTGTGTTTCTACTACGCCCACAACAACATCCAACCCTTCTTTACGTTTAACGATTGCATCTTGCAACATGGTATATGTTTTGCCAACACCGGGCGCTGCGCCTAAATAAATTTTAAGCTTGCCGCTTTGTTGCTGGCGTTCTTCTTCCATCACCTGTTGTAGTAGTTTTTCAGGGTTAGGGCGTTGCTCGTCCATGGGTGTCCTTGTTTAAATCATCTAATGCTAGATTTAATTGTAGTACATTTACGCGTGGTTCGCCTAAAATTCCTAAGGTACGGTATTGTATTAAGCTTTGTATTATTTTTTGTATTTGTAACTCTGCTAGGCCACGCGCTTGGGCAATACGATGAATTTGGTAATAGGCAGCATAAGGGCTAATGTCAGGGTCTAAACCGCTGCCCGATGCTGTCACTAAATCGACCGGGATTAATTGCAAATTTTGTGGGTCAGCTTTATTCAAAATACTAATGCGTGCTTTTACCGCTGTTAATAAATCGGGATTGGAAGGGCCTAAATTAGAACCAGAAGAATTTTGCGCATTATAAGGATAAGGCGTAGTAGCAGAAGGGCGCCCCCAAAAATATTTGGGATCTGTAAATGCTTGACCGATTAATGCTGAACCCACTGCTTTATTATTTTGTATAATCAAACTGCCATTCGCCCGCCACGGGAATAAAAATTGCGCTACGCCCGTGACGAACGCGGGATAAATAATTCCCGTTATTATTGTAAACACTATTAATAATATTAATGCGGTTTTTAGTTGTTTGAGTGTTTCAAGCCACATTATCTCTCTCCATTTTTACGCCAAATGTAATCCCACTAATATTAAATCAATAATCTTAATTCCTAAAAATGGTACTAACAAACCACCTAATCCATAAATCACCACATTATTACGCAACAATTTAGCAGCAGAAACACGCCGATAAGTCACTCCGCGCAATGCCAACGGCACTAAAAAAATAATGATCACCGCGTTAAAAATAACTGCCGACAAAATTGCACTTTGTGGTGTAGCAAGATGCATAATATTTAAAGCATTCAATGCGGGATAAGTCGCAGCAAATGCCGCCGGTAAAATAGCAAAATATTTGGCAATATCATTGGCGAAACTAAACGTGGTTAACGCGCCGCGCGTCATTAATAATTGTTTACCAATTTCCACCACTTCGATCAACTTAGTGGGGTTAGAATCTAAATCAACTAAATTACCGGCTTCTTTCGCCGCTTGCGTGCCGGTATTCATCGCCACCGCTACATCTGCTTGCGCCAATGCGGGTGCATCGTTAGTGCCATCACCCGTCATCGCTACAAGGTGACCTTCTGCTTGCAAACGCCGAATTAATTTAAGTTTATCTTCGGGCGTCGCATTCGCTAAAAAATCGTCGACGCCTGCTTCGGCAGCGATCGCTGCTGCGGTTAATGGATTATCGCCGGTCACCATAATGGTGCGAATGCCCATTTGGCGTAACGCAGTAAAACGTTCGTGAATACCACCTTTAACAATATCTTTCAGATGAATAACGCCTAAAACATTCGCATTTTCTATAACGACTAATGGTGTACCACCTCTGTGCGCGATCTGCGCAACACTTTTTTGTACTGAAACGGGTAACTCCGCAGACAAAGATTTAATATGAGACTCTATTGCTTGTACAGCACCTTTGCGAATTTGTCGGTCAGGTAAATTGACACCACTCATACGTGTCTGCGCAGTAAACGGAATAAATGTTGCACCTAATTCAGCGAGATCTCGGCCACGTAATCCATATTTTTCTTTTGCCAAAACTACAATGCTGCGCCCTTCCGGTGTTTCATCAGCAAGCGAGGCCAACTGTGCGGCATCGGCTAATCTTTGTATATTAATACCATCGGCGGGAATAAATTCAGTTGCTTGACGATTGCCGAGGGTAATCGTGCCAGTTTTATCTAATAACAACGTATCGATATCACCAGCTGCTTCCACCGCACGCCCAGACAAAGCAATTACGTTGGCTTGGATCATCCGATCCATGCCCGCAATACCAATGGCGGAAAGCAAACCTCCAATCGTCGTTGGCGCTAAACAAACAAATAGAGCTACAAGAACAGTAATCGTAACTGCTTTGCCCATCCCTGTGGCAGCAGCACTGTAAATTGAAAAAGGCAATAATGTTGCGCAGACAATTAAAAACACGATAGTCAATGCTGCTAATAAAATGGTGAGTGCTAATTCGTTCGGTGTCTTTTGTCGTTTTGCACCTTCGACTAAATTAATCATGCGATCTAAAAATGTTTCACCTGGGTTTACCGTAATACGCACGATTAACCAATCAGAAAGCACTTGCGTACCGCCCGTTACTGCGCTGCGATCACCGCCGCTTTCGCGAATTACGGGTGCGCTCTCGCCGGTAATGGCGCTTTCATTGACTGATGCAATACCTTCGATCACTTCACCATCACTAGGAATAAAATCGCCTGCTTCGACTAACACTACATCATTAAAACGTAAACTGGCCGAAGGTACGATATTTTTTTTGGCATTGCGGTCAGGCTTGGTTAATCTTTTTGCTTGAATATCGCGACGTGATTTACGCAACGCTTGTGCTTGCGCTTTACCACGGCCTTCGGCCATTGCTTCGGCAAAATTGGCAAATAGTAATGTAGCCCATAACCACAGTGTAATAGCTAAAATAAAAGATGCCGGAGCTTCACCTTTGCCAAATTGCGCTTGCACAAAAAGCACAGTCGTTAGAATCGAACCAACATAAACCGTAAACATCACCGGATTACGAATTTGATGCCAAGGCGCTAATTTTAAAAACGCATCACGTATCGCATATTTCAGGATGGATAAATTCCATAACGATTTAGACTGAGTATTAGTGACCATACTGGTTCCACAACATTAAATGTTCAACGATGGGCCCAAGCGCAAGCGCAGGGAAAAACGATAATGCGCCGATAATAACAGTGACACCGATAATCAATACAATAAAAAGCGGTGTATGCGTGGGCAATGTACCTAAACTGCTGGCAATAACTTTCTTTTGTACTAATGACCCGGCTAGTGCTAAGGTAGGAATCGCGATCCAATAACGCCCTACTAACATGGCAAATCCACCCAAGATATTATAAAACGGCGTATTAGCATTGAGGCCTGCAAATGCGCTGCCATTATTATTGGTCATGGAAGTAAACGCATAAAGAATTTCCGTGAAGCCATGCGCACCTGGGTTGCCAAGCGCACTGGTCCCCATGTTGGTCACTGTGGCAATACCAGTAAAAATCAACACAAACAGTGGCATGACTAACACGGCAATTGAGGCCATTTTCATTTCATAGGGTTCGATTTTTTTGCCTAAATATTCCGGTGTTCTGCCGACCATTAATCCCGCTACAAATACGGTGATGATCACGATCATCAACATCCCATATAAACCGGAACCAACGCCACCAAACACCACTTCACCTAAGTGCATTAACCATAAAGGCATTAAACCACCGATCGGTGTAAATGAATCGTGCATGGCATTGACGGACCCATTTGAAGTCGCAGTAGTAGCGCTGGCCCAAATCGCTGAATTCACAATACCGAAACGCGTTTCTTTGCCTTCCATATTGCCGCCGGGGTAATCATTGTGCTGCGCTGTTTGATCCACATGCAATGCGGTAAAGGCTGGATTACCAACCTGCTCTGCTATAATAGTCATACTCATTAAAGGAACCAGCATAATAAACATCGCCAGAAAAATCGCCCAGCCTTGGCGTTTATCATTCACCATCAAACCAAAGGTATAACATAGCGCTGCGGGAATAAGCAGCAATGCTAACATCTCTAAAAAATTCGTGATCGGATTTGGATTTTCAAACGGATGTGCAGAATTAGCATTGAAAAATCCACCGCCATTCGTGCCCAATTGTTTAATAGCAATTTGTGAGGCGACTGGCCCCATGGGAATAATTTGCTCTGTAATAGTTGGTTGTTGTTGCGCAATGACCGGTTGTAACAAGGTGACGGATTGATATGGCTTAATATTTTGGATAACGCCTTGCGAGGTTAGAAGGATGGCAAATATTAACGAGAGCGGCAATAAAATATAAAGCGTGCCGCGTGTAGTATCGACCCAAAAATTTCCCAAATGTTTTGCTTCATGGCGCGTGATGCCGCGAATTAATGCCATTAACAATGACATGCCAGTCGCTGCAGATAAAAAATTCTGCACGGTGAGCGCAAGCATTTGTGTAAAATAACTTAAGGTATTTTCGCCCGCATACGCTTGCCAATTAGTGTTGGTAACAAAACTGACAGCGGTATTAAAAGCAAGATCATGCGGCACAGCAGAAAATTGTTGGGGGTTAAACGGCAGAAAAAATTGCAAACGTTGAATCGCATAAACGGCCAATAAACCGAGTAAATTGAAAACCAACGCGGCCACTAAATAACTTTTCCAACTCATTTCTTGATCTGCACGGATGCCGCACAACCAATAGATAAATCGTTCAATAGGATTGAACAGTTGATTAACTCCACAAGGTGCGCCCTGGTAAACCTGCGCCATATACCAGCCCAAGGGTTTTACCAATGCTAAAATAATCAACAGATATAATAGGAGTTGAAAGAACCCTATTTCGGTCATGGTTTGTCCTTAATGACTTAAAATAAATCCGGTTTAAATAATACTATCAAAAGATAGATAAGTAAGGCCAAGGTGATAATACCACATAGTAGATAAAGTATACCCATCGTTCATTCCTTGTTTGAGCTTGTGGCTAATTCTATTAACCTTTCATAACATCGATCTGAAAATATTTATCGGTTTCCACCAAAAGCTCGCGCTCTTTAAAGGTAGACAATTGATCGGCCATTTCAGCGCTATTGCCATTTTTGGCGATCACCGCTAAGGTTTTTTGCATCGCCATCATCGCTGCTCTTTGTAGATCAGATGGAATGATAACCAGTTGATAACCCAATTGTTGTAATTTTTCAGTTGCAACTAAAGGGGTTTTGCCACCATAAAACATATTCAGCAATTTGGGTTGTGGTATTTGCGTGGCAATCGCTTCTATTTGTTCCACCGTTTGCGGTGCTTCTACAAAAATAACATCTGCACCGGCTTGTAAATAAGCTTTGGCGCGTTTTATTGCATTATCAAATCCTTCGACCGCAATGGCATCGGTGCGTGCAATGATTACAAAATCCGTGTCAGTTAAACTCGCGCGTGCTACACGAATTTTGTGGCACATTTCTTCGCTGGAAATCAGCGTTTTATCATCTAAATGGCCACAACGTTTGGGAAACGTTTGGTCTTCAATATGCAAACCTGCCACACCCAATCTTTCATATTCTTGCACGGTGCGGCGTGTGTTAAGCGCATTGCCAAAACCGGTGTCGGCATCGGCAATTACGGGTAAATTAGCCACATTAACAATTTGTGCGATGGTCGTACAAACTTCGGTCATTGTCAGTAAACCAATGTCAGGAAAGCCCGCGCTGCGCGCAATCGCACCGCCGCTGGCGTATAAAACAGGGAACCCGGCTTTTTTAGCCAGCAATGCCGACATTCCATCAAAAACCCCAGGAACAATTGTGGTTTTGTTGCTGTTGATTAAAGTCCGGAGTGCTTGCGTGTGTTTCATAATTTTTCCTCTTAAAACAAAAGTGATGTACCGATTGACCAAAGATTTTCAGTGGCTGATCCACCCTCACTTTGTAGAATATTGCTCAATGCCCCATAGTAACGGGTATGTTCATATTCTGTAAATAGCGCAATGTTAGGTGATAAACGAATATAGGGGCGCACAGTCACTTGCCATTCATTAAAACCATTACCAATACCCGCGCCTGCTACCGTTTTGCTGGCTATAATACTACGCACGCCTACACGAATAAAAAAGTTATTACTGATTTGTGAATCGCGCGATAATTCTGCATCTAATTTATCACTGCCTGAGTACCAATAATTGCGGATATCGGTGTCGATAAAATACGGCATTTGACCTTCAATACCTACACCCGGTTGCCAATACGGTGTTTGTGCCGGTCGATAAAAATAATTAACGCCGCCTTTGATCGCCCAAAATTCGCTAATGGGATACCAATAAAAAATATCTACATCGCCATTAGTGATTTTACCATTATCTATTTCGGCATCATTCATATACAGTTCTAATTTATTGTAATCAGAACCTAGCAATGCTTTATAAGTAAATTTATCAGTGTTGTTAAATGGATCAATGCTAGCATCTAAAAAATTAGCCGCATAAAAATTTGCCGGATGAATCATATGATCGGCATGTTCGGCATGTGATGAATCGGCTGTTTGATTCTGGCTGTAAGTAGTGTAGCGAAAAACACGCTCCATACCCGACATCATGTGATATAAAAAGTGACAATGAAAAATCCATTGGCCACTGGCATCAGCATCAAAATCAGCAACCACCGTTTCACCAGGCGCTACATCTATGGTATGTAAAAACGGATCAAAAGCACCATGGCCATTACGTAAAATAAAAAAGTGCCCGTGCAGATGCATTGGGTGATGCATCATTGATTTGTTCACAAAGATAATACGATAACGTTTGCCCGGTTCGATTAAAATTGGTTTTGCTTTATAACCCGGCACTCCATTTATAAACCAAATGAAACGCCCCATATAACCCGATAATTCCATGCGAATAATTTGCACTGGTTTATTTGGATCATTAGTCGGCACTGGCGATACTAAATTTTGGTATTTTGATGGCGCAGGCTGCATGGCAGACATATCCATATTTTTCATATCCATGCCTGACATATCGCCACTCATACCGGTATCGGGTTGTGGGGTGGGAAATGGCGCGACATTTTTATAATCCACAACCTGATGTGGTTGCGTTATCAACGCACCTAGTGCAGCGCCGACAGTATCAGCTGATTCAGCATAAATAATATAAGGCGAATGATTAGTTATTTTTACTAACGCATCGTAAGTTTCGGCGGGAGTCATTGTGAAATCATTGACAGTATATGGTTGCACATCGTGACCTTGCACATGCACCATTTGTAGGGTGGTTCCTGGAATTTTTACATGAAACATCGTGCCCGAACCAGCATCGATAAATCGTAAACGCACCACATCGCCAGGTTTAACTAACGCAGTCCACGGTTGTGTGGGTGGTTGACCATTTAATAAAAAAGTGTCGTAAGCGACATCGCTGATATCATAAATACTCATGCGCATTTGTTGCATCATTTTATAATTCATAATCATTGTTTGCCGTTGCATTGTATTAGCAACGCGATAATCATGAATGAAGCGCAGCAATGAAGGCTGCAAAGGAAAATCCGCCGAATAAAAATCACCGTCTTTTTTTAGATTGCGATAAATTTGCTCCGGTGATGTATTACTCCAATCCGATAATATAATTACAAAATCTTTGTCATAGTGATAACGCGGCGGTTGTAGTGGATCAATAATAATGCCGCCGTATAAACCTTGCTGCTCTTGAAAACCGGCGTGCGCGTGATACCAATAAGTGCCGGATTGTTTGAGCGTAAATTGATAATGAAAAACGCCGCCGGGCGGAATCGCTGGCGCACTGATGCCTTCTACCCCATCCATCTGCCATGGTACTAATAAACCATGCCAATGAATAATTGTGCCTTTGTCTAAATGGTTATAAACATTGATCGTAACGCGATCCCCTTCTTTGAAATGTAACGTCGGCGCGGGAATTTGATCATTCACCGCAATCGCTTGCACCGTTTTACCCGTAAAGTTTACGGTTTTATACGCCACCGTTAAATTGACGGTGACATTGGCGGCGAAGGCGCTGGGGAGCCAGGTTATTAATAATAGAATTAGTGTTATTTGTATTTTTTTCATTATAAACAATATACCTTTTTTGTTCAGCCACCAAGTTTTTGACTATCCTAATCTATATTGGTCCAATGTAGTATCACCCCCGACCATTTTGCCGACCTCGGCAAAATGGTTTTGCTCAGGATTAGTCGAACAGTCAAAGCGACAGAAAACATTACCAATTATATTCTTTATTGACAACTATTCCTTTATTAAGTAACCTATTTGGTAATAATTAATCAATAAAGGGTGCGCTGTTATATGCAAAAAGAATTAAAAGGTGAACTTTTGTCTAAAAAACCAAAAGCACAACATGATAGTGCATGGAAAGACGTGCTTGATGAATATTTACCTCAAGCACTGGAGATTTGTTTTCCCGACCTTTACCAGCTCATTGATTGGGATCGAGGATGGGCAGCACAGGATAAAGAGTTAGAAACTATCTCAAAGGAAGATAAAATTGGCAAACAATTTGTCGATAAATTAATACGGGTATTCCTTAAAGATGGGAGTGCCCCTTGGGTGCTACTTCATCTTGAAGTTGAGCAAGCTCCGACAGCAAAGTTCCCTGAACGCATGTTTGTTTATGCTATCCGGCTTTTTAATAAATACGGGCGTCCTATCGCAAGCTGCGCTTTTTTGGCTGATGATAATAGCAACTATAGACCCACTTCCTATGAAGTGGGCTTTGGTGGCTCACGGTTACGGCAAGATTTTCTGGTATGCAAGCTGATCGACTTTGAAAAAGATCGTGAAACGTTGGAGACCTCTACTAATCCTTTTGCTACGGTCATTCTATTTCACTTGGATGCCCTCAAGGCTAAAAAGCAGCCTGAGGAGCAGAAGTATGAAACCAAAGTCGGTCTATGCAAACGCATGATTAAGAACGGCTTCAAAAGAAATGAAATCGTTAATTTTTTGCGGTTTTTAGACTTTTCCATTGCGCTAACGGAAGAATTTGAGCTAAAATATAGAGAAGAAATCCACCAATTTGAGGCGAACAAACACATGACTTATCTATCCAATTTTGAACTTATCAGTATGCAACGGGGCTTTGAAAAAGGAGTGCACGAAGGCATCGAGAAAGGCATGGAGAAAGGCATTGCGAGGGGCATCGAGAAAGAACGCAATGAAGTAGCGCTGAATCTATTAAGAGAAGGTTTAGACGTTAATTTAATTGCTAAAGTGACGGGGTTAACGCCAGAACGTTTGCAAGAATTGCAAAAACAAGCGCATTAGCTAATAGTGACACGCACTGTGTACGTGCCGCCCTATTTTCTTAATCGCAATCCCACCACAAAAATAATCAACATAATAGCCGCCGAAAATAACGCCACCCAATGAAAAGCGCTGATAAAATTTGAGTGGCTTTCGCGCCAGTGAAAAAGTACCGTGGCTAGCGCTAACGATATGGAGCCACTGACATTTAAAATAGTAAATAAGGTTCCAATGGCACTACCCATTTTTTCGGATGGAACGGATTGTGTTAACGCCGTAATGGAACCCGCATTAGAAATGCCCCAGGTGTAACCCATTAAAACTAAAATTAATATGATAAAGAAAATTGAAGTATTAGGATAAAAGAAAGCATGACAAATGGCCGCTAGTAGCGCGATGCCTAACCCATAGACTAGAAGATTAAATACACCAAATTTATTTACTAATTTTTCTAAAAACAGTGAAACGAACACTTGCGAAACCGGTACACACAACAAAGTTAGTCCGATATAAAATGCGGATTGTTGGCGCATCAATTGCAGATAGAGCGAATCAAAGAACATAAATACAAATACGATAAAACCCGCTATTACACAAACTAACATCGCTAAACAGGCGTGGCGGTTTTTAAAAATTGCTAAGTCTAATAATGGTTGCTCAATTTTATTTTCTAAAATAATTAAAAGAACTAACGCTGATAATCCACCAGCAATTGCGACCCATGTTGATGCTAAATCCCAACCCATTTGCTCGCCGTGCACAATGCCATAAATCAAACTGCCTAAGCCAATTGCTAATAAAATTGCGCCGTACCAATCTATTTTTATGTTGTAATCCGGTTTCGGTGAAGGCTTGAGGCTGAAAGAACAGCATCCTAAACCAATTAAGATAATAGGAATATTAATCCAAAATACCCAGCGCCAGCCTAAGGTGGTGATTAATACACCGCCTAAAAATGGGCCTAACGCTAATCCCGCGCCATTAAATGCGCTGTAAACGCCGATAGCGCGCATTTGTTCGTTGGCAGGAAATGCTTGCGGTAACAGAGCAACACCAATCGTTGCGATAATCGCCGCAGCAAACCCTTGAATGGCGCGAAAAAATATTAACATTTGAATACTGTGCGAATTCGCCGCGCCGATAGCTGCAATACCAAAAATAATAAACCCAAAATAAAAAACTTTTTTACGGCCTAATAAATCGCCTGACTTACCCGCGATGATCATGAACATGCAGAGGATCATGGCGAAAATTGTCATCACCCATTGTAACTGCAACACGGTGGCATGCAGCTCTTTTTGAATAAACGGTAACGCAGTGGTGATGATGGTAACGTCGACAAACGCAGTGAATGATAAAAGGCTTAAACCAATTAACGCCCACCATTTGTAGGGGAAGTTATTTTCTTTCATGATTCAACAACCATTCTTTACGTGATAAACCACCCCCAAAACCAACTAATTTTCCATTGCTACCAATCACACGATGGCAGGGAATAATAACCGGAATGGGGTTGCGGCCATTGGCCATGCCAACAGGCCGGGCCTTATTTTTGTCACCGATTCTTTTTGCTTGCTCGCCATAAGAAATGGTTTCTCCATAGGGTATTTTTTGCAATTGCCGCCATACTTGTATTTGAAATGGTGTGCCATTTAATACTAAAGGCAGATCAAATGTTTCTCGTTTACCGACGAAATATTCAGCGAGTTGCTTTTTAGTTTGCACAATGATTTTTTCACCTTTCGAACGAATAAGATTTTCGCGGTCTAAATCTTTGCTGTCCACATCCCATACGATTGCATGTAAACCTTTTGCTGAAGTGATGATGATCAATTCACCGATGGGTGAATCAATGACATCGTAAGTGCTCTGTTGTAGTAAGTGTAGATTTTTCATTTTATACTCCAAAGTAGAATAGCCCCATAAGCACGCCAGGGAACCCATTTTTGTGGATCCAAATGCAAACGTGCGATCTTTTTTTGTATTTCTAAATCAGTTTCAGGAAATCCATTCGGGTTACGCAATGCGCGCATGGCAATGTATTCCACCGTCCACGGGCCGACTCCTTTTATGGCTAACAATTTTTTACAAGTATCTACGAAATCTGCTGTGCCATCGAGAACCAATGTTTTATTGGCAACTTCATTGGCAAGCGCTTTAATCGTAGCAACTCTTGCACTTGGCAAACCAATGTTAGATAAATCAGCGGCGAGAATATTTTCTGCGCTTGGGAAAAAACGTTCTAACTGGAGCGAATTATCCAGTGTTTGTTGTTCGCCGCAAATTTCAACAATACGACCAAGGATGGTACGCGCCGCTTTGACACTGATTTTTTGACCAACCACTGCGCGCACTGCCAGTTCAAAACCATCCCAACAACCCGGGATCCTTAATCCCTGATGTTGTTGCAAAAATGGTTTTAGTTTTTTATCTTCTTGCAAACAATTTTCGATGGCCATGGGGTCGCAATCGAGATCGAAAATGTTTTTCAGTCGCACAATAAACTCCAATATATTGGCGTGTTTACTTAATTTAAATTCAATATCTATTTTATTATTTTCACTGTGTGTTGCTTTAAACCACCCGCGTATATCACCGTGCGTTATAAGTCGTTGATAAGAATTATCTTCCACCAACTCCGTTCCAGGAATGGCACGGTGACTAAAAAAACTGATCAGATTGTTCCAAGCATAGGGTGGTCTATAACTTAATTGTAAACGCAGTTGTCCTTCAGAAACCGGTTCTTTTCTAAAAGCGCTCGGCGTTTTTTGGAAGCGGATTTTAAATGCATCATTAAACCGCCGCAGTGACTGAAAACCGGAGCTATAAGCAATTTCAGTAATTGACAACGATGATTTATCCAATAAATTTCTAGCAGTATCCAATTTCTTAGACATTAAAATGGATTGCGGGCTTGCCCCCACTTGTTGTTGAAACAGTTCACTCAACCAGCGTGATCCGATGCCTAATTTTGCGGCTAAATCTTTAATCGACAAATCTTCTAAAGCAAACGAATCCATCATGCGCACCGCACGTTGCACCGTGGCACAAGTGCCATTCCAAGCAGCCGAACCAGGGGCGGTTTCTGGCCTACAACGTAAACACGGCCGATATCCCGCTTCTTCGGCTTGCGCGGCATGGATAAAAAATTCGAGGTTTTTTAACTGCGCTTTTTTGGCCGGGCATATTGGGCGACAATAGATCATGGTGGTTTTGACTGCCACAAAAAATTTGCCATCAAAGCGGAAATCCCGCGCTAAATGGGCGCGATAAAACTCTTTTTTGTCGTAGGTTACTTTCATAGGAGATGATAATAGCAGTTGCAAAAGCAGCCCGCTAGCCAGAATCGGAGGTGGATTTATAGGGCCACTTCCCCACACCCATTAAACTCAGCAAAATCTTTAATTTTTTCTGCAAATGCCTTGTTAAATTCAGCGGTTTTTTTGCAGCCTTTTTCGGCATGAAAGCTGCGAATATGAAAAGTCTTTGCAGTCCGGTCGACTTTAGGATCAAAGCGCGCAACAAAACTATCGCCGTAGAGCACCGGCAAACAAAAATAACCGTGTTGCCTTTTTGCTGCGGGTAAATAACATTCGATTACGTAATTGAAATTAAATAATTGTTGCAGCCGTTTACGTTGAATCACTAGGTTGTCAAAAGGCGATAAAATATGTAGTTGCTTCGGCTGTTGTTTGGTATTTAGTATTGCTGCACATTTTTCTTTTGACCCATAATAAACATTATCATCAATACCATTTACTTTTATTTCGGTAATTAAACCTTCTTTCAGTAAACGTTTAATATTTTTATTGATGCCCACTCTGGCATGACTACGTTGATATCCCATTTCGCTGGCGGTGACAATACCATTAGCATTTATCGCGGTAAGAATCAGATGTTCATAATATTCGTTATCTGATGGCATCGTAGTATTAATGGTAGATGGTAAAACTTGTTCGGTAAGATCGTATATTTTGTGAAAGTTTTTACGCTCCGCTACCATTAATTTACCTTCCATCACCAATTGATGTAAAGCACGTTTAGCGGGTTTCCAACCATACCAATTGCCTAGAGTTTTATCTTTAAACTCAAAATCTTTAGATTGCAAGCCACCTTCTTTTTTGATGCGATCTAACACAAATTTCTTGATTTTCAAATCTTGCGCAAACCAGTGTGACTTGCCTTTGGCATAAATTGCTTTCAGCGGCAAAGTAAAACGATAATCACTCATCGGCAAATATGCCGCAGCGTGGCTCCAATATTCAAAAATCTTTTTTTCGCGCAGGAGTTCGTCAAGATATTTTTGTTGATAATCATTATGGCGTGACCACAAAACATGATGATGCGCACGTGCGATAACTGCCAAGGTATCGATTTGGATGTAGCCTAAATGTTGAACGATCGCAAGCGTTGCGGCTTTATTAGATTTAATGGTTTTACTCGAATTAAAACTCACTCCACCCAAACGTTGGCTTGCTAATACGATTTTTCGTGCTTCGGGGGGAGAGATGATCATACTAAGCCGAAATAAAGTGTTTGATAGCATACTGTTTAAAGTGACGATCATGACTAATTAAGGTTAATTTTTCAATTTCGGCTTGGGCAATAAGCATACGGTCAAAAGGATCTGTGTGATGTTGGGGTAGCTTTCCAGCAAGGTTTGCATGACTATGATGAATAGGTAATTCTTGAAAATCACTTTCCATTAATGCATTTTCAAGATCATTAGGCGTAATGAGTTTACCAGATGCTTTTTTTATTGAAATTTCCCAGATACTGGCTGCACTGATAAAAACCATGTTATCAGCATCAGAAATTAATTTTCTAATTTTTGACGAAAGTAAAGATTGATCAGACAACCACCACAGTAAAATATGAGTATCCAACAATAAATTCATTCATGCTCTCCTTTAAAAGCAGCAAGCACCTCTGGTGGAAGTGTATCAAAATCTTCATGAATAATAACTTTCCCTTTCCAATAACCCGGCTTGCGTGTTTTGGTTGTTTTTTTGAAAGGGATAAGTTTAGCGATAGGTTTCCCGGCCTTACCGATTACCACTTCCTCGCCATGGGCGACCTTCTCAAGAAGACTGGATAAATGGGTCTTTGCTTCATAAATATTGACTGTATACATATAAACTCCCTTTGACTAAGTTGACTAGGTTAAGTTTAGTCAAGAAATGGCTAAAGGTCAAGCTTGGTATTATCTTCTTGGCCTTTTTATGTCGCTCCCTTACAATTTGTTCAACGTATTGAAGAAATTTCTTCAATGTACTGAACAAATTGTAAAAGTCGTTATGTGTTAACACATTCAATATTAAAAAGGGCCCAAGATAGGGTTAAATACACGATTTACACCTGTTTCACCTTTTTTGGCGATTTCTAAGTCTTTATCTATAAGAACAATTGCTTGGTGAAGTGGGTCAATCAAATAGTATAACTTTTTAGCTTGTTCAAAATTACAAATTGCTTCTTGATATCTTCGTGACGCTAATAAATTTTGGCCTAATTCATAATAGACAAATGCGGAAGGTTTTGTTGCTTGAACTTTTTCTTCTGGCTTAAAAAAAGTTTCTCTAGGGGCGATAGAAAGTGGCGAAGGTGTTCTTGTAGAGGAACCACTCATTTGCGATGGCGTATCAGGGCCACTGCTGCCAGATTGCGATGGACTCGATATAGGTGTCGACGTTGCGCTTACTTCTAATGGCCTTTTCCTATCTTTTTTTTCTTCGGCTATAACTGCTTCTAATCGGCTTTCTATAACAGCAATTAATGGATGTTGTGGGTTAATCAAATAATATAACATTCTTGCTTGACCAAGGTTCCAAATAGCCTCTTTATATTGTTTTAATGCTAAACAATCTTGGCCTAATTCATAATGACCCTGTGCGAGATATTGTTTTGATTTATTTTTTTCTGCAATAAGTTTAAGTGCATTTTGATGGCAAATAATCGCGTCATCTGCATTACCTAAAGCACGCTGTGCATTACCCATACCTATAGTTGCTTCAATACGTATAGCTAAAACGAATGGGGTATCCTGCTGCGGAAGAGTTTCAAGAATTTTAAATGTTTCATTAAAACAATCAACCGCTTCCTGCTCTGGGCCTAACACACAATAGGCTAGCCCTAAATTACAATACGCATTTGCAATATTGCTAGGCGAATTATTTATTCTTAAATGTATTTCTAGCGCTTTACTTTGTAACTCAATTGCTTTATTAACATTAACTTTTTGTGCATCGACTATATAACTGTATGCCAAATTGGTAAGATAATTAGCTTTATCGAGTTCTGTGGCTGCAGCAAATTTTGAATAAAATTCCCACGCTTTTTCATCACACTCTACTGCTTTTTTTGTTTCACCCAACTTGCGGTGCAGATTGCCAAGTGTTTGATAACATCGCACAATATCTACCGTAGATTTAGTAGGCAAAAGTTGTAAAAATTCTAATTTTTTATACAAAGTAGCAAGTACTTGGCGCAAATCACCAAAATTATCATAAATGTTAATTAGGTCGTGATAAACAGCGCTGACTTTCAACATTACATATGTCTCGCCTATAATTGAATAAATACCCAGGCATTGCTTATATTTATCTATCGCTTTACTCATCTCTCCCAATTCACGATGGGCATTTGCAGCTTTACTGTAACAATTAGCCTTAACCTCATAAAAATATCCAGGATACTGAACCTCGACATTAACTGCTTTTTCTGCATAGTGAATCAAGCGTCTAGGATCTTTTGAATAGGACGCATAAATATAAGTTAACACTGAAAATATTTGTACTTGTTGATCAGCGAGGGGGGCTATTTGACCTTTCCCGGGAATTATATAGGCATCTAAATGACTAGCAAGCGCTTCAAAATGCGGTTGCAATTCTTTTACTTTGGCAATCTCTGTTGGTTTGTCGGCGTTAAATGGATAAAGATTATATAAAACATCTGCCAATAATTTTAAACGCGCTTGTGTCAGTTCAATTTCATCTTGCGTACGAATAAATTCTTGCAGCTGAGGTGCTATTGTATATATAGCATTTGTTGCTGTTGGCTCGATCATCTTAAGTTTTTTTAGAAGGTCGATGGCTTTTTTAAATTCAGTTTCCTGAATATTTAGCGCTTTGTGTAATATTTCTTCGCTAATGAAATCGGCGTGTAAATAACCACATAGCATTAAACATTTTGCCGCAATAGGAAATCCTCGTTGAATTCGTTTAAAGGACATTTGACGAGTCATCAGCTCTGTTGCGCTAATAGGAGTTTGCGCAAGATCTGATTTAGTTTCTGCTACACGTTTAGTAACTGCTGGATCCATATAAATTCCTCGTGCGAGTCATTTAATAAGGCCAAGGGAAAATTAATTTTCACCTTAAGTTAATCTTATAAGGTGTTCTATGCCCGATAGCAAGCGTGTTTTAACAGTCAAAACGACAGTGTGGTGACATTTGCTAATACTTATTTGATTCTTCTTCTAAACTACGGTTAAAATATGACACATGGGATTTTCCCCTTTCTGCAAATAGCAGGAAAAATATCATGAACATCGATAAAATTGTTTGTATCGGAAAAAATTATAGCGACCACATTCGTGAAATGAATGATGCGCCCATTGAAAAACCCGTCATTTTTTTAAAACCGCCGAGTGTTCTATTGCAAGCCAAAAATTGGCACGAAACTGCCTTCGCACATTTTCCTATTAATTGCGGTGAAGTACATCCCGAATGCGAAGTGGTACTACGAGTAGCGAAAGGTGGTTTTCAATTAACACGGGAACAAGCCAAATCGGCGATTGATGCGGTTACCTTAGGTTTAGACGGCACCTTGCGCGAACGGCAAGCATTGTTGAAAAAAACTGGGCAACCGTGGACCACCGCCAAAGTTTTTAGAGATGCTGCGATCATTGGGCCGTGGATTCCAATAAACGAATTTAAGCATTATCTGGAAATAGAATTTACCTTAACTCTGGATGGCGCTATAAAACAACGCGGCCGCGCTGCAACTATGCTCATGCAACCAATCGACATATTGATTTATATCAGTGAATTCTTCCCACTCTGCCCCGGCGATATTATTTTTACCGGCACACCGGCAGGTGTGAGTGCTATTTCGCCAACTTCTAAAGCAACCTTGAGTTGGGGAGATTATCAATATCAGGTACAATGGCGTTAACCCAGCCTCTTCAAGAATAGAAATGACCCAAGCGTGGAAAAAAACTCGCAGCGAGTTGGCAGCTATAGCAAAATCAGTGTTAGATAAAATCTCTAAATAAAGGGGGAAAAATGCTTAAAATCTACGGACGTCGAAGTTCTTCCAATGTACAAAAAGTGATGTGGCTGATAGGTGAGTTGAATCTAGCACACGAACATATTTCTGTCGGCGGAAAATTTGGTGGCTTAACTACACCCGAGTTTCTAGCCATGAACCCGCACGGGCGTATACCTGTTATCAGCGATGGTGATACAGTAATATTTGAATCGCATACCATTCTGCGCTACCTTGCAGCACGTAATGGTAAAGCACCATTCTGGTCACATGATGCTGTCGTGCGTGCTCACGCAGAACAATGGATGGATTGGTCGCAAACCGCATTACAGCCCGATTTTCTAAATGGTATTTTTTGGGGCTTTTACCGCACACCCGATGCACAGCGCAATTGGCCTGCAATTAAAAAATGTATCGAGACTTGCAGTAAGCATTTTTTGCTGTTAGACAATTTACTAAAAAAACAAACATTTATCTGTGGCGATACTATTACCTTAGCAGATATCGCTATCGGTACTATGCTTTATCGTTATTTTGAACTTGAAATTGAACGTCCCACAGTACCCAATGTTGAAGCATGGTACAAGCGGTTACAAGAACGACCCGCTTATCGCGAACATGTAATGATCCCATTTACTGAAATGAAGGAAAAACTCGACTATTAATAAATGTATTCTCTAGGAGTGACTGGGTTTGTATTAATTGGCCTAGGATTGCGGCTAGCCATGGCTGGTAAGACATCCTCTGTATAAGTAATAGCTGTTTACAGTATCAAAAACACGAGTCAACCCAATACTGCAAACAGCTATTTTGCTGTTTACAGTATCAAAAATCCATGTTAAATTGATACTGCAAACAGCAATTTCGCTATTTATAGTATCAAATATCGCAGGCAACCCTAGCTATGGTAGAAAAAGAAAAAGCAGCGCCCTTCATCGGCAGAGCGGAGGAGCTTAACGCACTTAAGCGTTTTTTACGCAAAAAAACCGCGTCACTTATTGTCGTTAAAGGGCGCAGGCGCGTTGGGAAAAGCAGGCTCATCGAAGAATTTGCCAAGGGTTCCACTTTATACTCGTTTGCAGGGCTTGCTCCCACCGAACAAACAACCGCCCAATCACAACGTGATGAATTTGCGCGACAATTAAGTGAGCAGACCGGGTTGCCGGAAGTAAAAGCAGACGACTGGAGTAAGCTATTTCTTTTGTTGTTTGAAAAAATTAAACGTGGCCGTGTCGTACTACTTTTTGATGAAATTTCATGGATGGGTTCCGAAGATCCTGATTTTCTCGGTAAAATAAAAAATGCCTGGGATCAAAAATTCAAAAAAAATCCCGAATTAATATTTGTGCTGTGTGGTTCTGCTGCCTCCTGGATTGATAAAAACATATTACGTAGCACGGGCTATTTAGGTCGAGTATCATATACGCTGACGTTAGAAGAATTACCGTTAAAAGATTGTAGCCATTTCTGGGCTAAGCTTTCACAAAATATATCTGCTTTTGAGAAATTTAAAATCTTATCTGTTACAGGTGGCATACCAAAATACCTGGAAGAAATTGATCCCAATATGAGTGCTGAAGAAAATATTAAAGAACTTTGCTTCAAAAAAGGCGGAATGTTGGTTGAAGAATTTGATAATATCTTTGCTAATATTTTCAGACGTCGTTCAGCACTTTACCGTGAAATAGTCACATCACTTGCCGATGGTGCGAAAGAAGCCAGCATACTCAGCAAAGAGCTAAATGTTGAATTGAGTGGACTATTCAGCGAATATCTTGACGAGCTAACTCTCTCGGGTTTTATTAAACGTGATTATACTTGGGATATAAAAACGGGCGTTGATTCTAAACTTAGCAAATACCGTTTGAGCGATAATTATCTGCGTTTTTATTTGCGCTATATTGCTAAAAATCGAACTAAAATAGATAGAGGCGGATTTGACATTAAATCTATCAATCATTTACCTGAATGGAACAGTATCATAGGATTGCAGTTTGAAAATTTGGTGTTAAATAACCGCTATTGCATTCATCAAGCTTTAGGATTAACCGCTGATAACATTATCAGTGATAATCCTTTTTTTCAA
This sequence comes from Gammaproteobacteria bacterium, assembly GCA_013288885.1. Lineage (GTDB taxonomy): Bacteria > Pseudomonadota > Gammaproteobacteria > JABDBA01 > JABDBA01 > JABDBA01. The sequence continues at coordinate 115,149 of JABDBA010000001.1, forward strand.
AAACCCACTAGCAAACAACGCGGTTGCCAAATAGATTATTTGATTCAAACAAGGTTTCATACTGTTTATGTATGTGAAATAAAGTTTTCAAAACATCCGGTTGGGATGGAAGTAATCAATGAGGTACAACAAAAAATTGATCGCCTGCGACGACCTAAAGGATATTCATGTAGGCCAGTTTTAATTCACGTCAATGGTATTAGTAAAGATGTAATAGAAAGTGATTATTTTGCTGCCATCATTGATATGTCTGAATTTCTCACCTGATTACGCCTAAAATACGTTCCGCCTCTCGTATTCCCGAAAGATAAGCACCATGCGTAGTGCCAGGGAAAAATCGATTGGTGGCTTCACCGGCAAAGAAAAGTTTGTTTTCTACTGGCTGTGACAAACTATCGTAATCAGCACCGGTTGCGCCGAGTGGAATATACGAATAAGAACCATATGAAAAAATATCCTGCCCCCAACGGGTAATAATATATCCCGTAGGATTAGGAATATTATTGCCAAATAATTGCCGCAACGCTTTCATGGCTGCATGGCAAACGTCTTCATCATTTAGTTTTTCGAATTCATGCGCGCTATCGCCTGCCACTGCACCGACTAACACAGGTTCGTTAAAATAATGTTGATAATTTAAAAACCACGGTATAACCAAGCCACTACTTGTTAGATTACTTATTCTAATCATTTTTGGATCAACCGGCCAAAATGGTTTAGCAAATTTCAAAGCCATTTTATTTAATAAACCCATCTCTAAACGCGCTATCGCTAATTTTTTTACGATGGGTAACGGTGGGCCAAATGAAATAGCGGCTTTTTTTAAAACACCTAAAGGCACTGTGATGATTACTTTATCTGCTTCATAAGTACCATTGTTAGTCTCTACTTTTATTGATCGGCCACTATAATTAATACGCGTAACTTGTGTATTTAAATTAATGAGAATTTTTTGTGCTAACCCAGTGACAATCGGAAGATACCCATCGAGCATAAAGCCATTACCACCTTCGAAAGGTGTTTCATCTTCATCCCAATGACGTGCCGATAGGTGCTTAGCTTCAGCGGCAGCATACAGTGTTAAAAATGTTGAACGCCAATTATATATTGGTTTGGTGAGTGCGGGATAATCCTTGATGTTATAAACAACGTGCAGCGCTTTTGCCAGCGTCATATCGTGTTGTGCCTGACGGGCATACACACTTGCATCGGCAACTAACTGATTGAATTGATCATGAATAGTCTCTAATTCGGTTTCTGAAAATTGTTGGGTTTGATTAGCGAACCAGATGGAGTTGATCGAGATAGGAATAAATTTCGCATTGAATTGCTGGCATAACTCAACCATAGGGTTATTTTGTATACCATGAATGACAAAAGCCCCTTGATCAAAAGGTACATTTAATGAAAAATCGGTCCACGTACGCCCACCGATGCGCGGCCTGGCTTCGAGCACGGTGACTTGATAATTGTCAGCCACTAATCTGCTTGCTGCAGCAAGACCTGCCAGGCCAGCGCCGATGATTAAAATTGTAGGTTTAGATTGCATTTTATTATTATAGTATAGCTCTGCCGAAATTTATCGTATAATTTAATTATATACTAAAATAAATAAGGGACTCCATGGCACTCGAACAAGATACTCCAAATTTACCCCCCGATCATCATAAACGTAATTTGCTCTTAACCGAAGCTGCTATTGTTTTTTTGCTGCTGGGTATTATTTGGTTAGCATATTGGGCATTCTATGGTCGATTTTACGAAAACACCGACGATGCGTATGTCAATGGTAATTTAGTGCAAATAATGCCGCAAATTTCTGGTCAAGTTACCAGTATTCGTGCTGATGAAACCGACTTAGTAACCAAAGGTGAATGGGTAGTTAGTTTAGATAAAGCAGACGCTGTCATTGCCTTGCAGATGGCAGAAGAACAATTAGCGCAAACCGTGCGTCAAGTAGATCAGTTGTATCAAAACATCAACCAATTAAAAGCAAATGTAGTCGTGCAACAAGATAACCTTGAAAGAGTACAAGAAGATTATAAAAGACGCTCTGAACTCGTTGTCAATAAAGTTATCTCACGTGAAGAATTACAACATGCCAAGTTAACTGCCGATAGTGCCGTGGCATCCTTAGCATTAGCGCAAGCGCAACTTGATGCACAAGTTGCTTTAGTGTCGAACAGTGATTTATATCATCACCCCCAAGTGTTAGCAGCAGCCACTCAATTACGTAATGCTTATTTAGCTTGGCGTCGCACCACTATTTATGCGCCTGAAACAGGCTACATTGCCAAGCGTCCGGTGCAAGTGGGTGAGCAAGTAACGCCTAATACCGTATTAATGGTGATGGTTCCTTTAAACCAGATATGGGTCGATGCCAATTATAAAGAATCACAACTAAAAAATATTCGCATCGGTCAACCAGTTGAAGTCACTGCCGATGCTTATGGCAATGGCATTAAATTCAAAGGTACGGTCATCGGTTTAAACCCAGGCACGGGCAGCACGTTTGATTTATTGCCGCCACAAAATGCAACCGGCAATTGGATCAAAATAGTGCAGCGTTTACCCGTACGCATTGCGATTGATCCTGAACAATTAAAGAAATACCCGTTACGTCTTGGTTTATCTGTCACTGTAAATATTGATTCGCATAATCGCAATGGCGCGACTTTAACGCAGTTACCACAAGCAAAAATTATTTATCAAACTAAAGACTATAGCACTGACCTACAACAAGTGAATGACCTGATCAATAAAATTTTGCAAGCGAATGCTAAAAATGTGAGTTATCCATAATATGGCTCCCATAAAAGGTATCCAATTATTCTTAATGACGATTGCCGTGTCGTTAGGAATATTTATGAATGTGTTGGATACATCGATTGCGAATGTAGCAATCCCAACTATTGCAGGTAACTTAGGCGTCAGCGCCAATGATGGTACTTGGATCATTACTTCATTTGCCGTGAGCATGGCTATCGTATTACCACTCAGCGGTTGGTTAAGTCGGCGTTTTGGTGAAGTACGATTATTTGTATTTTCCACAGCATTATTTACGATTGCTTCTATACTGTGTGGTTTATCCACTAATTTGGAAATGCTAGTTTTTTTTCGGGTGATACAAGGGGCTGTTGCAGGGCCGATGATTCCGTTATCACAAAGTCTTTTATTAGCGAATTATCCGCCGGAAAAAAAAGGTTTAGCGACTGGATTGTGGGCAATGGTAGCAGTCGCAGGGCCCGTGTTTGGGCCCATTCTCGGCGGTTATATTACCGACGATTATAGTTGGCCATGGATTTTTTATATTAACGTTCCGGTGGGCATATTTTCTGTTTACGTTACATGGAAATTATTAGGCAAACGCGAAACCGAAATAGCTAAACTGCCTATTGATTTCATCGGTCTTATTTTGTTGGCAGTTGGCGTCGGCTGTTTGCAAGTGTTATTGGATCAAGGGCAAGATCTCGATTGGTATAGTTCGTCATTAATAACTACTCTCACCATCATCTCTGTTATTACTTTGACTTTTTTTATTATTTGGGAACTTAATGAGAAGTATCCCATCGTCGATCTTACTTTATTTAAAATCCGTAATTTTACTATTGGTACAATTGCTATTAGTTTAGGATATACTATTTATTTCGGTAGTGTCGTGATATTGCCATTATGGCTGCAAACAGAGCAGAATTACACCGCGACCTGGGCGGGTTTGGTAACTGCCCCGCTGGGCATTTTGCCGATGATTTTATCGCCTTTTATCGGGCGCATATTAAACAAAGTGGATCCACGCTCTATAGCAAGCATCGGTTTTCTTGTTTTCGCCGTTTGTTCTTTTTGGATTGCAGGCTTTAACACCGATATTGATTTTAACCATATTGCTCTAGTGCGTTTTATTCAAGGCATTGGCGCGCCTTGCTTTTTTATCACTACCGTGATGATTTTATTATCTGGCCTGCCCAATAACCGAATTGCCAGCGCTGCTGGTTTATCCAATTTCTTACGTATATTAGGCGGTAGTTTTGGCACTTCGATTTCTGTTAATTTATGGACAAGCCGTGAAGCTGTTCATCAAAGCAAATTAGTTGAAAATCTAACCACCTATAACCCACACATTCAACAGGCCACGCAACAATTACAAAATTTGGGATTTGGCCATCAGGCAGCTTATGCGCAAATCACCAATGTTCTCGTCAACCAAGCGTATATGTTGGCCACCGCTGATATATTTTGGATCTCTGGTTTTCTGTTTTTTGGCTTATTGATATTCATCTGGTTCGCCCGCCCCCCATTTTTGGCCAGCGCACCGAAAGAACCCGTGCATTAGGTTGACCCAACCGCCTTAAACTGGCATGATTTAGCCACCATGAATTAAAGCATGGTTAATGGAAAAATCTGTTTTTATAAATCAACATCATCTTAATGGAGAAAAGTAATGAGAAAAGCAACTGGAGTTATCATCGCAGCAACAGTAAGCGCTTTATTTGCGACTGCTTGTATTGCCGACACCACAACTACAACTACAACCACCGCACCTAGCGTTAAATGTATGGGCGGTAACGCTTGTAAAGGCCAAGGCGCTTGCAAAACTGCAAACAACGCTTGCAAAGGAATGAATACCTGTAAAGGACAAGGAATGACCATGACAAACACAGCAACTGATTGCACCAATGCAGGCGGCACTGTAGCAGCAAGTTAGTCATCGAATCTCCAGGTCATGCAAATCCTCCATCTGTTTGAGAAATAACAGATGGAGAACATGCAGCAAACTATTTACCATTCATAGGGGGCAACAAATGAACAACAAAAACACTATCGCAAAAATAGCCATCTCCAGTATTTTAGCAATCGCTACCAGCACTGCTATACTAACTACACAAAATGCCGCAGCGGCGACTGGCTCTTCTGATGTAGAAAAATGTTTTGGTATCGCCAAAGCCGGTAAAAATGACTGCCAAACCAGCACACATTCCTGCGCAGGATCGGCTACTAAAGACGGCCAAAAAGATGCCTTCTTGTTTGTGCCTAAAGGTGTATGTGCGAAAATAAACGGTGGCAGTACAACGATGTAATGCAAAAATGAACAGCATTGCATGGTTGAAAAAATTAGTCTCGTTCGATACTACCTCACGCAATTCAAACCTGGCGTTGATCGATGTCATACGCCAGTGGTTTGCAGATCATAAAATTAACTCCACATTGACTTATGATGAAAGCCACCAAAAAGCTAATCTATTTGCTACTTTAGCTGGACAAAATAATAATACCGATGATGGCTTAATATTATCAGGCCACACTGATGTAGTACCTGTTGACGGACAAGAGTGGCATTCCGATCCTTTCACCCTGATACAAATTGAAAATCGTCTTTATGGTCGCGGCACGTGTGATATGAAAGGGTTCATCGCGGTCATTCTTGCGCTGTTGCCTGAACTGATAAAAATTAAACGGCAAAAACCTTTGCACTTTGCTTTTTCTTTTGATGAAGAAATAGGTTGTAATGGCGCACCATTGTTGATTGAAAACATGCGGCAACAAAGGATTAAACCCAGCGCGTGCATCATTGGTGAACCCAGCAATATGCTGCCTATTGTCGCCCACAAGGGCATTAATGGTTGGCAATGTCACGTGCACGGTAATGCCGCACATTCTTCATTAGTGTTGAGTGGTTGTAATGCCATTGAATACGCGGCTGAATTTATTCACTGGGTGCGCACCTTAGCTAATACCATTCGCCAAGAAGGCCCGCACGATAAATTTTATGATGTGCCTTTTAGCAGTCTTTCTACTAATACGATTGTAGGTGGCAATGCGATTAATACTATTCCTAACCTTTGCGAATTTTTACTCGAGTTACGCAATTTACCAACGGTTGATCCGCAGCAAATTATCGCTAAAATTAAAAACTTTGCGCAACAAAATTTATTACCTCGAATGCAAAATGAATTTGTTAACGCTGCTATCGAAATCAATTCGGTTTTTTCAGTACCGAGTTTTGAAGCCTCAGAACAAGCTGCCATTACACAATTAGTACGTAAATTAACGCGCGAAACAGAAACTCATAAAGTAGCTTATGCGACTGAAGCCGGACTATTTCAGCAAGCAGGTATTCCCACTATCGTCTGCGGGCCAGGTAGCATTGAACAAGCACATCGCGCCAATGAATTTGTAACAATAGAACAACTACATAAATGTGAAGAATTTATTCTAGCTTTGGTGAAAAGTTAATGTATTTAGAATACGCACTTATATTTGCTACTTTCTTGCTTTCACTGACACCCGCTTGCCTGATTGCTCATTGGTTTATTAAGCCACGTAAAACAGCGATTACCGTTTCGATCCTTTTATATTTAGTAATCTTTTTTGGGTTTACCTGGCAGCAACAAGGTAATCTTGAATATACCATGATGTTTTTTCTCTATATTTTAATGGTGCTGCCTATTATCGTCGCAGTTTTGATCATAGCTATAATATGGAGTATGGTTATCAGGCGTGTTATTCAACCCTTAAAAAAACGTGCTTTTTCTTTAGGGCCAGTAATTGCAGCAATAACTCTAGTTACCATTGTAATGCTAACAACCGTTTTTTATTTACTTCAATATCAGAGTTATCATGAATCGCAACGCGTACAGAAGGACCTCGAAAAACTACCTGTGTGTGGGCCTGATATCCACAATTCATGTCGGGCGGGGAGTGTTAATTAAAGCTTTTTCTGCTATTATTCATCCACAACCTATAAGGAGATATATATGGACATTTCTATTTTTCTAGCTCAGGCTTTTGGTATCTACTTTCTTGTCATCAGTTTACCTTTCCTTTTTAATTACAAAAACTTAAGGCCAGTGGTTAATGGGCTTGTTGAGAACCAGTCCGTTTTAATGCTCGGCTCTTTAATAGCATTGATATTAGGGATAGTGTTAATTTTGGTACACAATGTTTGGGTGCTAGACTGGCGAATTTTAATAACGCTAGTGGCATGGATAATTTTTATTAAGGGAGTAGTTCACTTTTACTTCCCAGCCGTTGGCCAAATAATAATACGCGTGTTCCAGAGTAAAAATAGCTACATGATTACCGGCTGTATTACCTTTTTGCTCGGTTTGTTTTTTCTCTACCATGGTTTTTTTGTATAGATAAATTCATTTAACGCACTGCGGCAAGTAACTCGGTCATTGGTAATTCCTGTTCTAATTATTTGAATCGCGCTCTTTATCATCCAAATGAAATTTGTGAAATATACGATGAATGATCGGCGCAAAAATAATACCCATGATTAAAATAAATGCTAAGCCGCTAAACAAAGCGTAGAAACCCGCAAATATTTTGCCGCCGTTAGTAACCAGCGTACTCACTGGCCCCATGCCCGATAAAATCATCGAGGCATTAACAAACGCATCTACCCATGACATCTTTTCATAATAATGATAACCCTGCATTCCCATGCCTAAAGCAATGATGATGGCAAGCAAGCCAATAATAATGCTGCGCACTAAGCGTGCAATAAATACATTCATCGGTAATAAGCGTTCATTTCGTTTTTCAAACATATGCGATAGAATCCTGCTAAGTTAAAAAAATATTAAATCACACTTTCAGTTTTAGAAAACATCAATACTAATTGCGCTTTGTTGTGACAATGTAATTTGTCTTTTGCCCGTTCAAGGTGTGTTTCTACCGTTCTTGGTGAAACTTTCATTTTACGCGCAATGCCTTTGATGGTTAGCCCTTCGCACAAGTAGTGCAAACACTCTTTTTCTTTCTGCGATAATTTTAAATGACACTGTGGGGTTTTTATCGGGCAACTGGTACAGACCTCGGCTAATTCCTGCACAGATGAACATTCGTTAGCGCGGCAACTGGTTTCATTGGGCAACCGAGCAAAGGCCATACTGAATATGCCCACTATTTGTACTTGCTCATAAAACGATAAGTTTTCAAAACTACCTGAGAAAACTTTAAACAAATTACTAAGAAATATGTGGTTTTCGTCGCTCATACAGTTGGGGTATATATTGCTAGATCCTAATAATAGTGCCCTAGCATTAATAACAGCTAAACCCGATAAAGTATAGTCGATAAATTAGAAAAATGTAAAAAATTTTGGTCGGATATTTCACGGACATCTAAATCGACGATCCTCTTCCATAGTTATAACAAGAAGAAAGTATTTATTAATTAACTAAAGGGGAATGTATCATGAAAACTTTAAATGTAGGGGAAACCAGTGAAGTACTTAATTATCAAGAATTATCTTCCAAATATCGCGGTGATAAACAAATGAATGAACGGGAAAAATTTATTATAGCAAGGAGCTATGTTTTAAAAGGTTTATTAAATTACATTAATACGACTAAAAAATTAGAAAATAAAAAAATTCTAGAAGAAGCGCTGAGTAAAATTTTAGGCAATTGCAAAAAAGATGGGCCTGACAATAATCCTGTTAATAATATCGACAAGCTTAAAGAATATTTGTCTCAATTACAAAATCAAATAAATGAAGATGGGGTAAAAAGCCAAAGATTGAGCAAACTTATAAATTACATGCTTTGCCAAATAAACAATGTCGATTATCTAGCAAGAATTGGTGACAGCGAAATTATAGCAACCAAAATAGGTGAACGTGTGTTAAAAGCAGGCCGCCCTAGACACCTTTCTACTGCTGAATTTAATATGACAATGAATCTGCCTAATGTTTATAATAACCCCGCAGAACCTGATGCTGAGCATTGGTTATCTAATAAAGATCCAGAAGCTTTTAAAGAATTAGACGCTTTTAAAAATTCAAACCCCATTAAAAAATTAGATGCTATTGATTTTAATAAATTAGCAATTATTTATGTCACAGGGGGTAAAGCTAACCCATATGGTCATTCCATTTTAAAATTAGGTGATTACGGTTATATCCATATTAATACACTTAACGATAAACCACAGTTTATCCGCGATGACGAACATTTTGCGGCCTATTTACGTGCGCAAGGAGGAAGAGTTTTTTATATACATCCTCTCGATAATCTTAAACATCCAGAGGCAGCAAAAGCGATGCTCGCTGAATCAGTGCAACAAACATGGGCATGGAAAATGACACATAATAATTGTTTGACCTTTATCCATAAAATTGCATTTGCTGGTGGGGTGACACCTGCACAATTAGGATATGCTACTACTGATTTACACGGAGTAGCTAAACTTCCTATCGAGTTTGCTACCATGCAATGTAAAGGCGGGGCTTGTGGCATTAATCTTGCCGCAAAAAGTGCAGCTTCTCAGAAAACTTATACTAATGAAGTTTCTGGTCTTTTTGCTAAATATATTAAAGATGCACAACAAATTGAACCAGAATTAAAAAAACAACTCATCGCTTATTATGTTGAACTGCGTTGTAACGGGCTATTAAAAGACGATGCTTTACAATGTACTTTGATCTATGGCAAATTTTCTGGGCTTGAGTTAACTACGCAAGGTCAGCATGTAAGGCCTAGAGGCAACCTAGTTATGCAGGCATTTCATAACATGAAAGCCTCTGCTCATGCATTTTTCACCAAACTTTCCGGTGACGATCGCCCTGCTTTACAAAAGGATCCTAAACCAGCATTAGTACCCGAAGTAAGAAGTAAAGATGATTTTGCGGTGACTTATCACAATCGGGAATTTAGTTTTCATCATTAAAAATGCAGTTTTTGCGGGAAGTAGGAAAACCATTTCCTACTTCTTTTTTTTCTTAATAAAACCTAAGATTTGAACGTAACTACCTTAGTCACCGAAAGTAAACGTATAAACTTCCAACCCTGGTTCTGAAGGGACCACTTGCAAAATGCCCCCGTCTGAATTATTCAGCGCAATTGCTGCGTATAGGGTATGGGCATTTACATTAATGCTGCTGTTAAATTTCCCATTCAATACTAATTTCACATTAATAGGATGTTGTGCCGCACTGCCCATCACGATAAAAACTTTATGCGCGTTAAAATGGATTTTTATAGCTGAATTGGGTGCCATGGCAATAGCTCTGTCGGCCATGACTTTCCATGCACCCTGCAATGCCCAATCATTTTTAGCCAACTCAGTTGGAAAAGTGTATTGCACTGTTTGATTAACAGCTACTGTTTCTGGGCTGGCAAAACGAGCGGCACGCGCATAACCTAAATACGTTTCGGGTGTTTCATCTATTGCCATTGCTTGCTGTGCACCAGCAGTGTTGCTAACAGGCTGATCAATGCCTAATAAGAATCGAATATTATTTTCCGTAATGTCATCGTCACCCTCGCCAAAGTGTTGATAAACTACGTTCCCGCTTTTATCAATGAGATAAAGCGCGGGCCAATAGCTATTATTAAAATTTTGCCAAGTTACAAACTGGCTATCGAGTGCAACAGGATAGGGAATGCCCTCTTTTATGACCGCATTTTTCACATTAGTTGCATCTTTTTCAAAATCAAATTCTGGCGTATGCATACCAATGATTACTAAACCTTTGTCGTGATATTTGTTATACCAACCTTTGGTGTAAGGCAACGTGCGCACGCAGTTGATGCAGGAATAAGTCCAAAAATCTATTAATACCACTTTGCCTTTTAATTCATTGAGTTGCAGTGGTGCGGAATTAAACCAAGCACTAATGCCAGCAATTTTTGGAGCTGGGTAAGGTGCTGCTAAACCATTTTGCAAACTTGTGGCTGCTTTATTTGTAGTGGTAGCAGCAAACGATGTTGCAACTCCTCCTTCGAGATAAAACATATAACCAACGCTGGCGATAACAATCACACCGATTATCTTTCGGCACAATACTGCGTGTGTTTTAAAAAATCCTAATCGCGTCATTATTTTTCTCCCAAAAATAGCGATGAACAGCATTGGCACTGCAGCGCCAATGCCAAACGCTAACACGGTTAAAAAACTCATCAACGTGGTATGTTGAATCACAGTTTGCACAATAACGGCGGCTAAAATTGGCCCGGCACACGGTGTCCAAATAATTGCAACTAACCCGCCAAACAATAAGCCACTGAAAAAACCACCTTGCGGATTATTGATGGCATCGAATTTTGAACCAGCACTGGCCAATCGACTCGTGAGTAGGCTAAATTTTTCAGTTAAATAAGTCGACAACATAATGATGCCGAATAGCAAAAGAATCACATAAGAGATATGACGCACTTCATTTAAATCAATTCCTGCATATTGCACCAACTTGCGCGAGAAAAAAGTAAACAAAGCAAAAATAATTATAAACCCAAAGATAATGCCCAACGGGCGTTTTTTGCTGCCAACCAAAGAGCCTGCCAAAATGATCGGTAAAATAGGTAAAATGCAGGGCGAAATGATCAGTGCAAAACCCTCGAGAAATCCCAATCCAATATTGACTAAATCTGTTTGCATGGTTAAATCCCTTCAAAATTAATTTAACAATTTAATAGTTGTGAGTTAGGGTATTATATACCGCCTAAATAGCCAAAAAATAGCCGATCTGGATCATATTTGTTTCTAATTTTTTCAAGTCGTTGCCATTTTTCTTTGGTATACGAATGCACAACGCGAGTTTGATCCTGCACGATATCTGTTTCACCAATATAGTGTGTGCTGGTGAATGGTTTTATAATAGCAATCACCTCATTTTGCCATTTTATATTCACCGCATCATCTTCTGGTTTTTCCCAAATCGCCCACGAACCGCCGTAAGACTGACCATCCATTGCAAGTGCAATATCATCATGTGGTTCTAGTAAATTATGTTGGCCAGTGCTTTGACAAAAAACAATTACAGATTTAGGCGAAGGTGCATCAATAATTTTATCACGCAATGCCATCAATATATCGACAGGGTTGGCCTGCGAGCATTGGTTTTCGCATAAATTACGATGACGTTCAGGCCACGAAGCACCAGCAGCATCTGATAGTTTTTCAAAGCTGCTCCGTTCATTTAATATTTTTGCTAAACATTTTTGTGGCATGAGGCCGGTTTCTAAAATACCTAGTGCAGCAATTCCTTCTTGTTGTGTATTTGCAAAAGCCACCGCAGTAATCATGCACAATTTTCCATTAGTTTTTTTGCATTTGTCAGCCAACTCTGGCGGTGCTTTGATCAAAAATATCGACAACTCGATATTGCTGGGCATTTTCCATCCGAGTGCCGTTACTTCGGTCACTACTGCACGCAAATCATCGAGTGAATAAAAATAATTACTGCTCATGATCGCTTTAGGAAGTGGATAACACTTAAGATGAAAACGTGTGGCGACAGCAAACATACCAGGACCACAACCGCGTGCTGCCCAAAATAGATCAGGATGCTCAGTCGCACTGGCTAAAATTTTTTTGCCCTGCGCAGTAACAAATTCTACCGCTTCCACACTCAAACACGCTGGCCCCCAATGACTTAAATTCCACGACATGCCACCATTAAGCAGATAACCGCTGGCTTTCACCGTTGGGCAATGACCAATGGGAAAAGCCAAACCATGTTCACCCAAGCGACGTGCCAATTCACGATTACTGATAACAGGTTGAATAATAGCTTTGCGACTGGCTTTATCAATTTTCGATTCGGTGAGTTGTGATAAATCAATAGTCATGCCGCCATTGCGTACTGCTAATCCACACCAGGTATGGCCGCCACCATGCATCACAATTTTAAGACCATTTTCGCGTGCAAAATTGACCGCCGTCACCACATCGTCATCATCTTTTACAGTAACGATAACAGCAGGAGATCGGTCGGGTTTAAGCTCATTCCATACTAGCGTGGCTTTAACAGCAGCGAAATTGGGAGAACCCGGTGTGACTACAGTGCCACGAATGCGGCTTTGCAGGGCGTTCCAATCCATGTTATTTATCTCCTTTTTCGTATTATAGACTATACTCTCAAGGATAGGCATTCATTTTGAAAGACTCTAAAGGATTAGGGGCCATATGCAAAAAACAATCAATGGAGCCATTGTCTGGTTTGTCGCCACCTTATTTGTTGTTTATTCTTTTTGCTTAAACACGGCAGCAGCCGTTTTTTCCGATACCATTAAAACTACCCTTCATGCCAGTAACATCGGCGTTTCACTTGCCGTCGGCGCGTTTATTTTAGGCTTTGCTTGTATGCAGATACCAGCCGGTTATTTGTTAGATAGATTTAATGCGCGTTTCGTAGTGAGTAGTGGTGTGTTTTTATTAGCGTTGGGAAACATCATAATTTCTTTTTCCAATAATCTAACTATTTTCACGCTATCTAATTTTTTACAGGGCATGGGCGCTTCATTTGCATTTATCGCAGCAGCAGTATTAATATCGCAATGGTTTGCGGCAAAAAAATTTCCTATTCTCTTTGGTCTTACGCAAACGCTGTCTTGTACCTTGGCGGGTATTATTCATTATTATTTTACCGTGAGCTTACAAATACATAGTTGGAACGATATCTATCGCGGGCTAGCCGTATTTGGATTTATCTTATTGATTTTAACTTTATGTTTGGTGAGAACACCTTCTGACTACCAACGTGCTACAAGGGTTTCTCTCAAGGAATCATTAGCCATCGTTTTTAAAAACAAACAGATTTTGCTGTGCGCGCTTGCTGCAGCCACATCTTTTGGTGTGGTACTGGCCTACGCCAGCCTTTGGTATATGAAAATTCAAATTTTCTATTCTATAGATAGTTTGCGTGCGGTTATTATTAGCGCTGCTATTTTTGCTGGTATTGGAATTGGAACACCGCTCATGGGCTGGTATTCAAATATCGTTAAATCAAGAATGTTGGTCATTCATGTTTCGCTTGCACTGGGTACAATGGCTTTAATGATGGGAATTTACCTTCCCCACTACGAAATAGAAACCTTGGCGATAATTAATACCGTGTCATTTCTAATCGGTTTTTTTCTTTCTGGCTCCATGCTTTTTTATACGGTGGTGAGCGAGATAGCCTCCGATAGCACGCGCGGCGTAGCAGTTAGCATATTGAATACTGCCGTTTTTTTATTTAACACGATTATGCTATTTATTCCGTATTTATTTGTGACTATTTTATCAACAGAATTTTTTACCTATCTCTGGCTATTGCCGTTTTTTACGGTATTTTCAATCTTATTGCTTTATTTTATCAAAGATCCTCTTTCCTCAACTAGGAGTAATGTATCATGAACGAACCCATAGCTTATCACGGCGCTATTTTTTATTTCAAAGAAACAGCTACCATTGCGAATTTACCTATTAACAAAGATAAACTATCGGATCAAGATACGCAGTATGTTTATATTGAAGATGGTGTGCTCGTGGTTGATGCAGGCAAAATTAAATTTGCAGGAAATTTCTCAGAATTAAAAAATAAATTCCCTGGCATTAAAGTGGTGGATTATAAAAATAAAATCATCACCCCTGGTTTTATCGACACACATCAACATGCCACGCAAAGCGCTATTGTGGCCGCCTACGGTGATAAATTATTAGAGTGGTTAGATAATTACGTATTCCCCAGTGAAAGCAGTTATAGCGACAAAGCCAGCGCTACAAAAGATTTAACATTTTTTTTAGATCAATTAGTCAGCAACGGCACTACTACAGCGGTATCTTACGGGCCGTTATTTTATGAAGCATCAGATATATTTTTTGAAGAATTGAAAAAAAGAAATATGCGTTTTATTACGGGCAATATTATTATGGACGAAAACTCGCCCGCTAACTTGCAATTAACCACGCAAGTAAACTATGACAATTGTCAAAAACTGATTGCCAAATGGCACAATAAAAACCGTCTTTCTTACTGTATTTCGCCACGCTTTGCCTTAGCTTGTTCAGGAGCGATGCTCGAAATGTGTGGGGCACTAAAAAAAGAGCATCCGGATTGTTACATTCAAACGCATTTAGATGAAAATCTAAATGAAATTGCAGCTGTTAAAAAATTGTATCCAAAACTTAAAAATTATTTTGATGTATATGATCATTATGGCCTTGCAACGGATAGAACGATATTCGGCCATTGTATTCACACTACCGATGCAGAACTCGAGGCCTTTAAAAAAACCGGTGCTATTATTTCTTGGTGTCCACTCAGCAATAATTTTTTAGGCAGCGGTTTATTTAATTTTGCACGCGCGTTAAAATATACCGATAAAATTACTTTGGGTACAGATTGGGGCGCAGGCAATTGTCTTTCGATGTTTGCGGTGTTAGATGATGCGTACAAAGTATCGATGCTTAATAGCGTTAAATTACCCAGCATGGTGCGTTGGTATATGGCGACATATGGGGCAGCAAGAGCATTACAACTCCACGATAAAATTGGTACGTTTAAACCGGGTAAAGAAGCCGATTTTGTAGTGATTGACCCCAACGCCACACCATATTTAAAATACCGCCGCGAAAAAGTCAGCGATATTTTTGAGTTGCTGTTTATTTTGATGACCTTAGGCTCTGAAGAAAATATCAAAGCGACGTATATTTATGGCGAGTGTGCGTATTTGGGGGATTAGTTTATTATGTTATTGCTGCAAGCCCCTTATCGGCAACTAAGTTTAATAATTTTAAGGATGTTCCTCGCGGATGCTTTTCACCTTGTTCCCATTGTCGTACTGTCGAGGCGCTAGTATTGAGGAGTTTAGCAAAAACAGATTGGCTTACTTTCTCATGTAAACGAATATCTTTAATCTGTCGCGGTGAAAAATCTTTAACGGGTTTTAAGCATAATAAATCGAATTCACGCAAAGTGGTTGCATTAATAACGTTGGCATCATAAAGCCCTCTCGCCATTTCATGCGCAACATCTAGTAAAGAGTTCTTACTAGGTATCTTAATTGTTTTCTTCATTTTTTTCATGGTATCACCTCAATTAATTCACCATTTTTCATCAAAGCATTTAACTGAGATTCGGTTGCATCTAAATAATAATGTGCCAACCGTTTAATATAAATTCATTGGATAATTTAATTATTATGTTATAGTATATTAAAACTCATGGGGACACAATAGGTAATATACATGTACCGCATACTGTTAATCAGCGACACACACGGTAAAATTGACCTGATCAACGAAATGGCCAATCGAACAAAAGCCGATTTCGTTATTCATGCGGGCGATTTTGGTTTTTATGATCAAGACAGCATCTATAGGCTCAGCCCTCGTGAACTGCGTTTACTCGTTACCCATTCACCCTACAGAACACAATACAACATTACTAAACAAACTGGATCTAAAGAACTTATCGAAATAGTTTCGGAACATCAATTGCTGGGTGATTTTCCTGAATATCTTTCTGAGCAAAAACAATTTTCAGTTCCTGTTTATGCCGCGTGGGGCAATCATGAAGACGTTCAAGTTATTAAAAATTTACGCGGTAACATGCATGTAAAAAACTTGCATCTGCTCGATGAAAATAATTTTTATAAATTCCAGCATGATGATACATTCGATTTTTCACTGTACGGGCTTGGCGGAAATTTCTTGATCGGCAAAAAACTTTTTGACAAACCTGTAGCGGGTCGTGGTGGAAAAATTTGGTCAACACTACATCAATTTGGTGCTCTCTACCAAAATGTAAAGCATAAAGGAAAAGCATCTATTTTTGTGTCGCATGTCAGCCCAGGCAAAGAACCACTCTTGACTGCGATGATAACACATTTCATGCCCAATTTTTGGATTAGCGGCCATATGGGTGCGCCATATACTTGCGTCTGGAACCAATTCACCATTCGCGAAATGAATGAATCAATAAATTGGCTGCAAAATAATATTAACTCGCTTGATGAATATAAACCCGATATCATTACTGAAGAAGCTGCGCTTGCCTATGAACTTATAAAACGCATCATCCCTAAAAAAGATTATTGGTTCAAACGCATGTGGTACATTAATCTACCCGATGCCAAAGATGGTTATGCCCTATTAAATGTCGATGGCGGGAGATTTGCACTGGAAACGTATTCGCGGGGGATTACGATAAAAGATCCGCCGGATATTTTTTAATAATAAAGGGGGTATAGAATGAATCCTAAAGTTGATTTTTATTTTAATAAAGCCAAAAAGTGGCAGGAAGAATTAAAGAAGTTACGCACGATCGTTCTTGGCTGTCAGTTGAGCGAAGAGTTGAAATGGGGTGTTCCATGTTACACGTTTCAAGAAAGTAATGTGGTTTTATTACATGTATTTAAAGAATACTGTGCGCTTCTGTTCTGCAAAGGTGCTTTGTTAAAAGACACTAAGGGCATTCTAATTCAACAAACCAAAAACACGCAGGCGGCGCGCCAAATTCGCTTCACCGATGTTCGAAAAATAGTGAAGATGAAAACCCTCTTGAAAACTTATATTAATGAAGCTATTGCCGTGGAAAAAGCGGGTTTAAAAGTGAATTTTAAAAAGACGGCGGAATTTAGCACTCCTGAAGAATTTCAAAATAAATTAGATAAAATTCCTGCCTTGAAAACTGCTTTTAATGCACTGACACCTGGGCGCCAAAGAGCATACCTACTTTATTTCTCTGCCCCCAAACAATCGAAAACTCGAAACGCAAGAATTGAAAAATATATGCCGCAAATTCTCGGTGGGAAGGGGTTAAACGATAATTAGTCAATGCTGCCGCCATTCAACGCCATCATGCTATAAAACATATTCCTTCGAATTTGTTTCTCCTTAAGGTTTCCTTAAGATTTTTGAGGTAAAATAACTAAATTTGGCACTATATCTATTTTCCAATAGGGGGCTTATATGACGACTTGGAACCAATATTTAACCAGACCGGAGTTTGCTCACACAAATAGATTTTTAACTGAATCTGAGTTTCGTAAGAAGTTGATCGAACAAGGAAATTTAGAGAAAGATATGGAGGAAGCCCTTAGTGTCGACCAGTATGACGAACTCCTCGCTGCCTTAGGGGGTAAAGAAGGTAGCTCTGCTACAAGTGATCAGTCTAAATGTGCAGAAATAATTAAGGACACATCAGCATTGGAGGGGAACCCGCAAACACCGTCTACTGTTACTCTTGATGAAACAGTTCGATCTGTTCTCAACACTATTATTGAAGAGGTAACAAGAATTCGTGATAAGCATCACAAGAAGTTAGCTGCTGCTAACGTAGATGAAAAGAAGCCAGATAATGCTCACGCTACTAGCAATTCTGCTCCAGCTGGTGCAAAACCCACTACATCTGCACTACCTACTGCTTCTGGCTCGGCTGTTTCAAGTTCTGATCCAGATTCCGAAACGCGGGATTCAGGATATACGTATTCTACATCATCAGTTTCATCGCTAGGGTCAATTTTTTCTACCCGAGATTCCCAAGTTGGAAAAGATGTTCAACCTGAGGGATTAGAAGGATGTAGGCGTGAGCGGGCTAAAATTGATATTTATATTAATAGCCTAACTATTAATAATTACGGTAATAATACCGATCCTGCTGCGTTAAAAGAAAAAATTACGGCAGCAGCAAACGCCGTAGTGAAAACTACGCTAAGAGCGTTGAAAGCAGAAAAGACAAAAGACGCACCTGAACAAACACCAGCAAATACACCATCGGTGCCATTTGTGCCACTAAAACCCTCAGCACCGGCCGAACCATCCAAATTCTCAGCGGCAGATTTAACACCACTACAGCCGCCGCCACCTGCGGAAGTTCCGTCAGAATTACTACCAATATTGCCATTTGTAGCGCTCGCACCTTCAGCGCCAAAACCAAAAAAAACACCTATGGTAGTACAAGAGATACCACCCTATAAAGGATCATCTAACCCATTGCCTGCACCAGTATCAGCACCTACAGGGCTGAGAAGAACAGCGCTTAATATTCGACGTGCTGAGCACCCACCTACACTGCCAATCTTACCACCGCTTCAGGACGTTAAAAGAGATGACTCAGCACCGCTGTCTGTTAATACTTTATTTGGACCACAAGCTACTGATGCTCTTGATCGAGATGAAAAAGGCGAGACTCAATTCCATAGGGACTGCCGTAAACCTGGGACAAATCCAAAAGATATTGATGCGTTAGTAGAATTATTCCAAGTTGAAAGCGGTAAGCCTGTTGATGAGCCAAACAACGAAGGCTACACACCGCTATATTATGCAATCCGTGCAGGTAACCTGAATTTAGTAATACACTTGGTAACAATTTATAATGCCAATATAAACATTTTTACTACAGCTACGGATCCTAAACATGAAAAAGCTATATATAACGCATTAATGCTCGCAGCTAGGCATGATAAGGTAGATATTATTATGTGGCTGTGTAAAGAGGGTAAAGCCGATCCTAATGGAAGAAATGACTTTGGTCTTACCGCGCTACATTTCGCAGTTAATGAAGGAAATTTTAACGCCGCTGAATGTTTAGTAATAGGTTGTAACGCTAACATAAACATAGTAACTTTGGAAAAAGGTCAAACCCCCGAAAAAATGGCAAGGCAGCATTTAAAAAATAAAAAAGCTGCGCAATCAGAAAAAAACCAAGGTCGCCAGAAAATTCTTTACTTTTTGCGCGGTGTCGCTTTGTTTCAAACTAAAAATCCTGACCGACCATTGCCTCCTACTGAAAAACTTATCGATACGGGAAGATTTTTCGAAGAGGTACAAAAAGATTCTTTAGACGAAAAAGCAATACAAGATCTTGCTACTAAAACCCTTGATATTAATGCACAAGATAGTCATGGCGAAACAGTACTGCATCATGCCTATAAGAAAAAAGTATCGCTGCCAACTATAAAAGCGTTAATCAATGCGGGTGCTGATCCTAGTGTTAAAAATAAACATGATAAATCCGTATTCTATTACGCTACAAATAGTGGAAATATTTTTCTAGATGCTGATGTTCGTACATTTTTTATGAAGTTATCCCCGGCATATACACCGCAATCAGGGGATAGCGCATTACATGAAGCGGTAAGGTGTAATAAGACTGATATATTCAATCATTTCGCTCTCTCAGACCGCATTATAAAAAAAACCAATGATAAGAGGGAAACCGCACTACAAGTAGCTGTGTATTGTAATCGTACTGAGATGTTAGATGAATTATTGTCTTTTCGACTTCTCGCAAATCTTGATAAAATATTAGCACAGTTACTATACCTTGCTGCTCAAATAGGGCAATTGCGAGTAGTAAAATTTCTTGTAGAAAAATATCGCGACAAATTCGATATTAAAGCAGGGCCTTATTTAGGTGGAGAGACCGCATTGCAAATTGCCGCTGCATGTGGCCATATTGAGGTGGTTGCGTATCTTAAATCTGCTGTTAGTGATAGTGAAGAACAAAAATTAGAATCTCGACAACAAGCGCCGGGAAATGTAGCACCTCGTGCTGTTGCTTTTCCACCACCGGTTCCGACCAAACCGCCGAAACCACAAACTATAACTTCTCAGCCACAACGGTCTTCACCTTCGTAATATTCTTCAACTGCGTAACACTCGCCATAAAGGTGCTGCCAGTGGTTGTTTATCCTGGTGAAATTGTTGCGCCTGCCTTTGTTGGTTCGTCTTTTTGTTCAAGTTTTTCTGTGGCGGATTGGCTTGGCCAATGTAAACCAGAAGCGGGGCTTTGGATAAATTCTAAAAACTCGTCTGCATCGCTGCTGTTTTTAAACCTTAGCGCTAAAACTCCTTTTCTAAAGTCTTTTTCTTTTAATTCAGAACAATGCTCTTCTAATTTGTTACCTAATAACTTCAATTGATTTGCAATTGTTGTTGCTGTTTTATTTACCAATTGAATAGTAACTTCTTTGAAATTTTGTGGGTTCTGTTCCACCACCAACAAAGTTTGTAGCTGGAATAACAATTTAAATTGATCGTTAGTTTTTAAATCAGCAAAAACGGATTCCCAAGTAGGCGCGGAAGAGCTTACTGACATGTTGTCTGAAGGTGTTTGTTGGGTTGATGTAGAGCTAACTGTGCTAGAAACGCTTGAGGATGAAGAAAAGAAAGATGCATAAGATGACGAAGAAATAGAAGCTCGTTTAGTGGCTCTCTCATCCAACAATAACGGCTTGAGAGTCGAAACACGACTATCGGCTAATAAGGGGTCTTCTCCCATTTGCGGCCATTGTTGCATTTGCTTAGCAATGGCTTCAACATTTACAAATTCTTCTGAATTAAATTGTTCGACGATAGTAGGAAGTAAATGTCGCAGTGCTTGTGCTTGATGAGGATTAATTGGAAATTGATAAGGTATACTATCAGCGAAACCCTGAATAAAATAACTTCTAGCGGATTCATTCCAAAGAATACAACAATTAATATTGCCACAGAGATAAGCACCCAAAAACAAAGAGTATAAAGCGGGCAACGTCGAAGTGATAGCGGCTGAAGTGTGTGTTTGTTCTAGCCATTCATGTAACAGTTGGGTATAAACCTGTTTTATTATCTCATTTAGAAATGTAATTGCTTCGCGTTGAACCTCTTTATTTTTATCAGTCAATAGATCATATGTCGCTGCTAAAAAAGCTAAGGTTGCTTTTTGTGGTGGAAAATATTTTATTTTTTCAGTACGTCTTAAAATAACTAACTTTTTATAAATTAACGGAGTAACTACGATAAAACCACATAGATTTATAGCGTTTACTGCTGCTTTACATGAATCGGGACTTTGGTCTGATAACAACCTATTTAAACATTCGATAAAAAGAGGGTTTATGGGTTCTATAAGAGATATTTTTTTTAAAATATTTTCAGCCTTACTGCATAGGTGCCAATCCTGATCTAATGCTAAAATAACCAAACGTTCAAAAATAAAAGGGGTTATTGCTGAAATACCTAGTTTCTCTATTGTCTCTAGTAATACACTACAAACAGCAGTATCAGCTTCTCGTAGCAATGTTTCAAAACCATTAAGCACATCAGAAGATATAGAATTAGGATCCATATTTCCGATTATTTCAAGTATAGCGAGACATCGTTGCGAACTTTTATTTCTCATTAAAGCTATAAAACGCGCCAAAGATTTTTGAGTTATCGCTTTTGCACCAAAGCTTTTTAAAGCAGCTACGGCTGCCAAAAAAACATTTTCATCTTTGTCTTCCAATAAAGTTACTAATGGTTCTAGGAAAACTTCTGCCGCAGAAGATCCTATACCTTCAATTACATATGCGGCTACTTCGCGCAGTTTTTCATTTTTATCTATTAGCAATGCCTGTAAGTGTGCTGTGAATGGCGAAGGAACTGGCGAATGGCCAATGCCTTTCATTATTGGAACCATAAGATCTCTTGATAATTTATCACTCGTTATCAAAGACACCAAGTGATCAAAAATAAATAATGTCCGCGCCATTATTATTAAAGTTTCTCTTGCGGCTTTTATAAACCCCTGTTCTTCATCTAGCCATGTAGTGTGAGCGCCACTATGCTGAATATATAAATGCAATATTTCATCAAAGATAGATTCTTTTACAGCTTCAGGAGCCAACTTACCCATTGCAATAACTGCAGCTTTTTGGACTTTTAAATTTCCGTCTCGAAGTAAAACTTGAATACGCCCTAAAACTAAAGGTGTTGCAACTGCAGGGCCTAGCTTGCCTATAGAGGTAATTAATTTTTCATTTGTCTCTGCGTCTTTAGTTTCTAACGCTGTCAATAATTCATTTGCAATAGCAGGTATTGCTGTAGCTGCTTGAGGGCCAAAATTGCCTGCCACCAGGACAGCTTTTATACGGATTTCTTGATTTTTAACCGGAAATAATCTTTTTAAATATTCAATCGTTGTTTGGGGTAATAAACGAGGGGAGATGGAAGCCATTACATCAAGCGCTTGTGCTTGTACTTCCTCTTTTTCATCTACCAGTAATTTTACTAAACCATCCACAACTTTAGTTGTTATCGCAGTGTCGTGAAGACTACTAATTATTTGAGCTGCTGCTTTGCGGCACTGCCATTGTTTATCAGCTAGAAGACCACGCAAACATTCAGTAAAATCCGTTGGGATATCTTTAATACCCAACTCAACACCACGAGAACTACCTAAAAGTTGAGCGCCACGAATTCCGGCTTCTCGGGTATCTTCGTTTGCTAGCAATGCTATTATATATTTACAAGTCCGCGTTATCGCTGCAGCACCTATGCGAGCAACTTGTATAAGAGCACGTTCAGCAATCGTATAATCTTTATCCGTAACTATTGAAGCCAAGCGATCTAAAATGGTAGATGTTATGAAATCAGGCTCAATAACATTTACAACATCTAACACGGCTAAACGTACACCATCATCGATATCTGCTAATAAAACTTCATACCGTTTAAGCAGGGCTGGTTTAGCCAGAGCAGATCTTATTTTTTCTACCGAAACGGGCGTAATACAACAATAATCTAAAATCCATGATGGTGCTCTGAAGCCAGGTAATTCTATATCCAATAAAATATAATAATATGGTAACGAATTATCATACCCCTCGGATCTTTCTTTAATTTCTGTTAATAAAATCAAATAAATATCTAGTTCTTGCAAAGCATCTTTTGCAAAGACGATTGATCTTTCAAGAAAATCAGGCATTAGAGAAGTAAAATAAACAACGATAGCACCAGCTATTTTCTGAATATCTTCATGTTCATCAACCAGCAAACCTATTAATGGCTTAAGAAATTCAGGTATCAATATAGCAGGTCCCAATATCATTGCTGTTTCACATGCTACAACGCGCAGTTCTTCATCCATCCCTCCCATTATCATCGCTAAGCGCTGACAGATGATCGGTATTGCTGCAACAGGCCCCATAAAAGCCACCGTTTTAATAGCATTTAAAACAGTTTTCCGATTGGAGGATAATAAAAGTTTCGCTAGATGTTGTAACACAGCGGAGGTTGCAACATATGCTGCTTCTCTTATTAAACCTTTAATTGCCAGGTAGCAAAGAAATTTATTATTTTTTTCGGGGGAATCTCCTGTCAAAGATTCGAGAAGAGTTGTTGTTATTGCTGCGGCTGCGATTAGGTTAGCAATTTTAATCTGTACATCGGGTTGTTCTTTTATACCCCCTCTTTTTAATAATACTGATCCAAGTTGCTCAAGGACAATAGGTGTAGCTAACGCATCTTTCACGTTGCTGATCCATAACATCATTTCATCCGTCCAACCATTTGCATCTATAAGCCAACTTGAAAAAGCTTCGATCATGTCAGAAGTTAGCGCTAGCTTTCCGAATATTAGCAGTATTTCAAACAAATTAATAACAGACCAACTATTAGCTTGATCAGATTTTAATAATACCGCTAATTTTTTGATGATAACTGGCTTAGCGGCTACTAAACCAAGGATTTTAATTGCTTCGATCGTAGCATCTTGAATCTCTGAATCATCATGGGTTAATAATAGTGCCAAGTGATCAAATATTTTATCATTAACAGTTTTAGCGTCAATTCTTTTGAGAAATGCAATTTCTTCAGAATTTTTTTGTTCTTCTTGATCTCTTAATAAACGTATAGATATTGTCTTTGGAGAATTCACTGAAGTTCGGCCAATAAAATAGAGAAGCTCTCTCTTATCTGTCTCGGAGATTTTGGCATAGATATCAAGTTCATCCACAGCTTGGCAGAAACGCGGGCTTAACCGCAATGAAGCAAACAAAAAAGGTTGAAAATTTTTAGGTAACAAATTTTGCTTAGATAACTGGTAAGCATGCGCCATAAATGATTGTACTCGTTCACGGAGCGATGCAATGGTTGCTTTATTTTTTTCACTATAACCCTCCTCCACGCAACGCACTAAAAGTCCCAGTTCATAGTGGTGCAGTAAATCACCCACTATAGGCACATGCACTATCGGATTAGAATTTGGAATGTAACCTGACAATAAGTTGATGAAGTTTGCAAACGGTTTAGGCTCCTCTTTTAATAACCCGGCAACAAACCACCATACAATTTGCCAACGTGGATTTAGTTTTTCTTGAGCAATAACAGCTTCCGTAATTGTTCGTTGGTTATTGTTTTGGCTTAATAAATTTTCAGCAACATAAACAGCTGTATAGTATTCCTGGAAAGTCAAGTGAATGAACTCATAGCTTTGTTCTTCTTCGGGAATGTAACTCGTCTCTACGACTGGTTTAACTAACCCTAAATCACGCACACTTTGCATGAATGCAACATCATCCATAGTTCTTGCTTCAGTAAATAATTCCAGTAGTAACTGATTGATATGTTTGCGCGGCAGGATAATTTGCTGTTCTTGCATTCCTAAAAAAGCCAGTTTTGCCAAGAAACGGCGTTCAAGTTGATAATGTTTAAATAAAAATTGTTTGCGTAAAGCCAACAGAGATGGCAAACGATGGTCGGCATTCGGTCTTTCAGTATAGGTACGCTCATAAAGCTTACATTCCATAGCTTCATAGGTACTTGTCATCGAGTAAAGCTGCTCTAATTCTCGTTCTAAAACATGATGGGATTGTTTGGCCGCACCGTCAGCAATGCCGCAGAGTAAATTGAGATTCACGGGAATATGCGCACAACCCCACAATGTGGGTTGATCTTTTAAATTTTTGATGAATTTAAAAATAAATTCTTCTTTTTTATCACTAAAGTAAGTTTTAATGTAGCACTCAATATTCTCGTCAGTAAAACCAATAATCTCGATATCACGTCGAGCTTGAGGCAAATGAGTCACGCCATACGGACGACTGGTAATGATCTTGGCAACATGTGCGTATTCCCCTTCGAGCAATGCTTTAAGTGCCTCTTCACAAGGGTGAAGATCCGGTATTTCATCCAAACCATCTAAGATCAATAATAATTTATTGTTTTTCAAAGTAGGTTCAATGCGCCTTTGCCAAATTAAACCAAAATCCTGCTCACTTAATCCTGATGTTTTAAACTGCGAATAGTAAATCCATAACCAAAACGGTAGTTGTTTTCTTTGAGTAACTAATTCTTTAAAGAAAGGGCTGCGCAATTCACGCAGAATGAGAGTAAATACCCATTCATATTGCGCATAAAGCCCATCTTTAGGTTTTGCCCACTCGCGTACAGCAAAACGGACAAAAGTTGTTTTACCAATGCCAGCACGACCTTGAATCAACAAAAAATTTGGTGGTTTATCGGCTTGTTTTTGGTCTTTAATTCGTTCAGATGAAAATAATTCTTTATCGGGCTTAAATAGATCTTGTGGTTTAATCGTGCGCTTATCGCCAAATAAATCTTCAAAACTAGAAATACGTTTGTCTTGTAATTTTTTATTTTTATCATCGGATTTTTTTTCATCTTTTTCTTCTTTTTTTTCCTCTTTTAGATCAATCTTATAAAGCATTTGCAGATTGATATATTGTCCTTCCAATTGAAAAGGT
Source organism: Gammaproteobacteria bacterium (assembly GCA_013288885.1). Lineage (GTDB taxonomy): Bacteria > Pseudomonadota > Gammaproteobacteria > JABDBA01 > JABDBA01 > JABDBA01. The sequence goes on from JABDBA010000001.1 coordinate 141,371, forward strand.
TTACCAAATAAACCCCTGATTTCATTAGAGCCAAGATACCGTTGTTTGAGGGTTTGTTGGGCTTGGATTTTGAGTTGATCCAATTTTTCATCAGTAATCACGAGATAACGAATTTGTTGTTGAATCTCAGTAACATCTTGTTGAAGAATACTAGCACGACGCTCAAGCTTCGTTATTTGCTGGGCTTGCTGTAACTGATGTTCAATTATTTTTTGATAATGATCAGACAACACCTTTGTCTTTTTATCTAGATCTTGAATGCGTTCTTGGTGTTGCAGAACGGTGTTGGCTAATTCAAGTGTTTCTTTTACCAGCCTACCAAATTCGGTATGCTGAATTTCAAATGTTTTAATTTGTGCTTGTAGCTGTTGGATTTGATCACTATGGTGCGCAAGCGTTTTCTCATGTAATGCTTGAGTAGTTTGCAAATGGATTAATTGTGTTTTGGTACTACGTTCAAACGTTAAGTGTGATTGTTGTTCTTGGTGTAAAACTTGCATCATTTCAATAAGTTCAGCAATGCTTTCGTTTTGTTCAGGACGTTTCATTAGTTGGTCAATTTGTGCTTGCAATATATGTAATTCTGCTTGTTGTAATTGCAATTGTTGTTCTAGTTGCTGAAGTTGCTTTTGTTGCTCTGTGACAATTTTTTGTTGTTGTAATTGAGCCATTTCAATCACTTGTTTTTCTGTAGCATTTTCTGTGTGAATATCGGTAAGATTAGTTTGATGCCAGACAGTTCCGGAGGTTTGACTCTGCACTAGGGTTGCTTCCGAAAAATCACTGTAACTGCAGTTGGTTTGATTTAACTTTGCTTTGGTCAGATTTAATTTATTTGCTTCAATATATTCACAATGGGCCTCACTGAAATCAGCTTCTTCTGCAGTGGTGACTTTAGTTAAATCTGCAAATTGCAGTGCACTTCGGCGAAAGGTTGTTGCTTTTAATGATTGGCCGAATTGACAATGCATGAAGCCACAATCATCCAAGTTTAATCCTGCAAAATTGAGATCAGTAAGATCATGGTCTTTGGGATCTTCAGGGTCATAAAGCACAAATTGCACTGCATTAGCATCTGGTTTTGTGCGTCGAACGAAAGCAACCAGCGATTTCTGTGTTTTAATGTGATCATCGGGCGTTTTAGCTTCCACGATTTCTTTGGTGGCAGCCAAGTAATCAACCAAGTCTTTTTTATCGATAGCAATAATCGCAGGTTTAAAGCTTTTCAATTGTTGCTGTAGCCCGGGCGTTAATTTATCTTTATTTTGTTTCAGGTTTTGAAAAACCGAAAAGCCTTTCAAATGGCCATAGAGTTGATCCACCACGCGTTCTGATACATATAAATAACCATATTTGGGATCCTGAGTTTTATCCAATAAATGGGTATAACCATAATTAAATAAAGCCTCTTTACAGCCTTTTATCTGCTGCATTTTATGCCGTGCTTGCGTTTTATCTGCCAGCGCGTAAAGTTCACCTTTTCTGGTCATCAAACCAGAGCGTCCATAAACGCCCTCTGCGGTATACCCTGTATTGCCCAATTTACGCCGTGCTTTGCGTATTAAACCATCTGGCTTCTTTAACGCATGGGGCATTAGTTGGGTATTGGTATAACCGGTGACATAAGCGCCTGAATGCCCGGCAAGTAAACCATCGACTAAATTGTCAACAGTAACAGGCAATTTATTACGCCCTAAATATTCCAACATGCGTTCAACCCCAGCTTTAGCCAACGGAACAACACCTTTTAAAGGGTCTTGCGAAAGTTGCGCTAAGATCACATATTGATAACGCCGACAGGCTTCTAATGCAGCCGCTTCGATAAAAATACGCAGTTGAATTTCATCCACTTCCCACTGCTGCTTGCCAAAATGCTTTTGGTTGTCTTCTTTACGTTTACCGTTCGCCCAATCTATGAGTACGCCGCTTCCTGCTGCTAATACACTTGTTGCTGGCAACGGCAATTGATTTACGCCAAGTGAAACTAAGTTTTTAAAATGATTAACTAATTTATCGGTAAAATCTGCCCGCCCTTGTGCACGACCGGCCAGTGCGTCCATCAAGAATCGCCATTCACGCATAAATTCTTCAACGAGGATCCGGTGATATAAGCGTAAAGATTCTGGGAGTGAAAACATGAGGTGGTTCCTTATCACGTGAAAAAAATATTATCCTACCCCATAATATTTATAAGGTGCAGTGGGGATGTTCTTACATCGCGCAAAATTAACGTAATTTGAAAAAAGTTAGCCCTTTAGGAATCCTATATTTCCCCTTTCTTATGCTACAATAAACCTCATGAAAATACCCATTTACCAGGTCGATGCTTTTACCAGCCAACAATTTGGCGGTAACCCCGCAGCTGTCTGCTTGTTAGAAAAATGGCTGCCAGAACCTCTACTGCAAACTATCGCGGCGGAAAACAATCTGCCAGCTACGACATTTATCGTGCATAACGACGATAAATATTCCATACGCTGGTTTGGCCCAGATTGGGAAATACCTTTATGCGGTCACGGTAGCATGGCGGCCGCGCATGTGATCTTTAATTATTTAGATATTTCTTTAACAAAAATTATTTTCAATTACCCAAAAGGAACGTTGACTGCAGTCAAACAAGCTGAAAGTATTATGTTGGGCTTTCCAATACTTACCGTTGAAACCAGTGCAATTCCAGAAATTTTAACACAAGGTTTAGGGCTAGCTCCGCAAGAATGTTTTATTAGCAATAAAACTTATATTGCGTTATTTAACACCGAACAACAAATTCGTTCGCTGCAACCAAATGTGCTTACCTTGCAAAAATTAGCTTGTCAAAATATTATCGTAACCGCTAAAGGCGACAAAGTAGATTTTGTTTCACGTAATTTCTATCCCAATAAATCTATTTGCGAAGATCCCGTCACCGGCTCGGCGCATTGCCTTTTAGTGCCATTCTGGAGCAACCGTTTAAATAAAAATAATTTACACGCGCTGCAAGTTTCGCAACGCGGCGGTGAATTATTTTGCGAATTGCGTGATGACAAAGTTTTACTGGGCGGCCAAGCAAAACTGTTTATGCAGGGCGAAATTGATCTTATTTGTAAGAGAACTATGTTTGCGTAATTGCTGTTCAAAAAAACGTGTGCGGTGTTTAGGATAATTAAAAAATCTAGCTGCAGTGATTAAAGTTGTAAAAAAAACCGCCTGCGGTATGCTATTTCATTATTTTATAATGCTCTGGTTCGTTAATAAATAAATGGCCTGTGCAATTTTGGTGCAATGCAGTTTATCTTTGACATTCTGGATATGAGCTTCTATTGTGCGACTAGTACAGTTTAAGATAGAAGCAATTTGGTTAAAGTCTTTTCCGCTAGCAAGCAAGTTGATACATTGTAGTTCTTTGCGAGTAAGATATATGCCTTCATAAACCCCAGTTAAATAAAATCGGTTGGTTTCAGTTTGTTTAAAAAATATATCTACCAGAGATTCGTTTTGTGTTATTTTAATACAACCTTGCTCATTATCTGGAGAATTTAACCTATTCTGATTAGCTTTTATTATTAATCGCTTTGCTTTATCACGAAAATAAAAAATAAACCGCTCTATTAAATTAAACTGATTAGCATAAATGTTAAAAATATTTTTATTGTCAATATCAGCTGCAATATAAAAATTCTCAATATATTCTTCACAGCTTTTTATAGTAATCACGTTCCCTCCTGTTAAACCAAATTGCTCACTAATAGAACGAGCGATCTCATAATTGGAGTAAGCATTATTCCATAAATTAATATTCGAAATATTTGTTCCTTGCCTTATATGAGAAAAATCTTCAAAGTATAACAACTTTTCTTGGTAATGATTTTGAAAAAAATATTTTACCCACTCTGGATTATTGCCTAAATGTAGGCGCGATCGATCTTTATACACCTTAACATAATCAAAAAAAGCAATCCCAAGATCAAATAATGGCATGCATATTTTTTTGACATCATCATGCGAAGTAAAAGTAATATGATTTCTTAATCGAGTTATATCCATTTTGAACCCTTCCATCTGCTAGATACTAACTAAAAATAACATAGTGCAAGTAGTCTATTATATTTTGGATCACACCGTCAATATACTTACTCTTTGAAATGAAGAGGCTGATAAAATATGGTTGCCAAAACCTTTTTTTCTGTGATAAATTTTTTTATTTCATCGATACTTGCATCCATTTTAAAAATATAGGCGCCTTCTGAATGATTAATACTATTAATTAAACGCAAGTAATTAAAAACTTCTTCCTGAGTATCATAGATTAGCCCACCACCTTAATTTAAAGAATTAGGTTGCGAATTTTTTGGCTAATCCGTTCTAGTGCTCCACTAATGCCACTTTTGAAGCCGTATTTAGATGTAGGGTGAAAGCCCATAGGGCGTTCCACCATTGCCGTACCGTCTTTTTGGCTACTGCCCTACCATATCTTGATTTTGGCAGGGGTTTGCTTTAGCAGAAATATATTTTAAAGTGCAAATAATATCTTTATATGATATTTACTGCACTTATAATATATAAGAACACCATGCGTACTTTTGGAAATTTTGCACGAACCGAAATATGGAGATTGGATACTAAGGCAAACTCTCAACAATTTTGGCTACTTTACGGCTAACAATTCGCCCCCAACGAAATAGGTCGATTAACGCGGAGTTTACAGTGCGGTTGACCCGCTGCCACCCAGCGTCAATCTATTTACCGTATAAATATTACCCATCAATAAAAATAAAGCCACTTCGGTAGCTCTAATTAACAGAAAGTGTTAAAGCTAGCGACCAATGTGGATTTTTTATGACCAAAAATGGCTTTTTAAATAAATTGATAACGAACGGGCGCAATAGCTTTACCTTTTGAAAGGCTAAGCAGCCAATTGACCAATAGGCTTTTTGTTTGATGACATCATGAGTAAAATGCATATAAAAACCGTCACGGACGACAATTATGTCACTTTATAAGAAAAAAAATGCAAATTCTTTTGGCAACTGCTGGCGATAAAAAATTAGTAATTGCTTAAGCAAGATTCAACTTATCTTTTAGTAATTTAATAGCTTTCTGATGTTTTTCTCTGTTCATCTGCTGGATATTTTTTAATTTCCACTGAATAGCTGGGAGCTTTTCTATGCCCGCAATATTTAACAGCTCCCACTTCGGTTGCCCTTCTTTTACCGAAACTAAAAAATGTTTTTCTGCTTCGGTTAAATTTTTTTGTAAGGTTTGAATTAACTGCTCACGTGTTGCTACGAGGATTTCATACTCAACGGGAATAATTGCCATGCCAGCAAACTCGTTTTGATAACTGGAAAGAATATCTAACCGTTGTGGGTTGAGTAATTCGCTGATAGGTCGGTTGTGGCTGGCAAGGTACACAAC
>JABDBA010000001.1:146864-664623 GCA_013288885.1 Gammaproteobacteria bacterium
CCAGCAAACTCGTTTTGATAACTGGAAAGAATATCTAACCGTTGTGGGTTGAGTAATTCGCTGATAGGTCGGTTGTGGCTGGCAAGGTACACAACAAAAGCTTTGCGCACTTCTTCTGTTATACCTTCGTTATCAAGCAGTAATTTAATATCAAATAAGTCGCGCGGATGTTGCCGATCTAATGCAGCACAGATTTTTCCTCCATACAAATCAGCAAAAGCAAGCGTGTTGATAGAAACAGCCATGCCAAATAACTCTTCGGCGCTGCTGGAAAGATCACGTTCTTGTGGTGGAAATACGCTGCCTCGAATAATTTCATTAGGTTCAATTTTAATTTGCACATTTTGCCATTTGATCATGAGCTTCCGCGCACCGGGTGCTCTTGCTGCATTCCCATGCTGTATAAATGCATCAGGCAATACATTGCGAATTTTTTGACTGATTCGTTCTAAGGCTTCGCTGATATGAGTCAACGTTAATTCACGCGATTCAATCGGTAAATAAGTTAAATCAATGTCGACAGAAAACCTAGGCAAATCGCGGATGAAAAAATTAATCGCGGTTCCACCTTTCAAAGCAAAACAAGATTCAGAGGCGACGACAGGGATTACGCGTAATAATAATTCTGCCTGTTTATAATAAATGGTATTTTTCATGATGGCTCGCTTGGAACAGTGATTTGATATTTAGCATCCCATTGCCCCCCTTTAACGATCATGCGTTTTCCATGCCCTAAATCAACTTTACTAAGATTTATTTTTTTTAGCCATGGATGCTGACAACTATCCGCTAAATACAAAAATAATCGTTTCACTTTCACCGAGTTGCAACATTCTAAAAGTTGTTGCACAAGCCGTGGCCTTAAAGTGGTCAACCCTTCCATCAACAATCGCGCTTCTGCAAACGATTGATCGAGAGGCACAAAATTAAGTACCTCCAATACTGCGCGTTCGGGCGAAGATATCTCGATGGAATAAGAACCTCTGCTGTGCTCAACCAATCCTAATTTTTCACCATCTAAAAAAAGTTTTGCTGCGCTATAGTGAATAGCCACACCCCACGAGTATGTTTTAAACCAGAGTGGCAATTTACAATTGGGCGCGCCCAACAACCAAACTGGATAATTCTTACCCAATGGTACAAAATGGGCATAGCCTTGTAGCTGCAATGCGGTTTTGCCGCCGGGGTGTATTGGTAGCTTAAGTTGTTGCTGGATGGCATAGACGCCCCCCATCCAATCGGCATTATCGTCAGCACGTATGAACGCCCCACGCCCGATGCGTTTTAGCCAAGTGCCTTTTTGGTACTTTACCGTGAGCTGTTTTGAGACATGCGACTTAGTCAATTCAGCCTGTATGGCAACCGTACCTTGAGGCCATTTTGACAGTAATTGGTTTATTTTGCTTCTAGTTGGTCTACCCATGGTTTACCTTATAGCATGAAAATAAACTAATTGCCACTTTTGAAGCCCCACCTAAGGTATTTTCGCCCTTAGACAGGGCTTAGCTATTACCCCCTATGAAGCTGAAATATCTTGATTTTGGCAGGGGTTTGCTTTGCCGTATAACCACTTTGCCTCGCGAATAATATCGCTCAAAACCCACATATAATTGCCGATAGTATCCGCATTATAAGCTTCAAAATCCGTAGTCGCCGCCGTTGCTGCTAAGGCTTCAGCCTTGCACAAACAAGCGTTTACTGCGTCATAAAGTTGTTGTGGAGTAATGCTAGAGTTAAGTAGATAAACACCGTTATTAAGACAAGCTAAACGCTTGATTTATATGGTGCTGGCACCCGGATTCGAACTGGGGACCTACTGATTACAAATTTTAAGCCCTACCACTTTCCACTGATTAACGAAGCTTAACAAGCCTTTACATATCAAGGGTTTTCCGCTATTTTTGACTTTACGGTGCTATGCGAAATCTAGCCAAATTTAACCTCTAACATAGCACCGGTATAGCACTGAAAACATGATCGTGAGGCCATCACCATGAGTAACGACGACAATAAATTCAATTTCACCAAAGCCAGCCTTGATAGCTTACCAACGCCTGCCACAGGAAAACGTGCTTACTATTATGATACCAAATTGCGTGGCCTGGGTCTAAGCATCACCGACAGGGGCAGCAAGTCTTTTATTGTTTACCGCTGGGTAAGTGGTAAGCCTGAACGCATAACACTTGGACGCTACCCCGACCTGACGATAGAGCAAGCCCGCCGTAAAGCCACGGAAGTAAATGCCACCATCGCCCAGGGCGAAAACCCCAATGATAAGCGCCGTGCCGAACGGGGTGAAATGACTTTAAAAGAATTCTTTGATGAATTTTTGGAGCGCCATTCCAAGCTCCATAAAACCAGTTGGAAGGAAGACCAAGCCCAGTTTGACCGCTACCTAGCACCCTGGTCAAAACGTAAACTGTCCAATATTACAAAAATAGACATCCAAAAACTGCATCAGGAGATTGGCGCTGATAAAGGACACTACGCGGCCAACCGCTTATTGGCGCTGTTAAGCGTCATGTTTGTTAAAGCCAATGAATTCGGTTTATGGAACAAGGAAAATCCGGCGAAAGGGATTAAAAAGTTTAAAGAGAAATCCCGTGAACGCTTTTTACAAGCGGTGGAATTACCACGCTTTTTTAAAGCACTGGCAGAAGAACCCAACGGATCCATCCGGGATTATATTTGGATCAGTATTCTGACCGGTGTACGCCGCTCCAATGTACTGAGCATGAAGTGGAAAGATATTTATCTGGAACATAATGAATGGCATATTCCGCATACCAAAAACGGCACTCCTCATATTGTAACGCTAGTACCGGAAGTCGTGGAAATCCTAAAGCAACGTCAACAGCAAGCGAATGATAATATTTATGTATTTCCCAGCACTGGTAAACATGGCCACCTGGTAGAACCTAAAAAAGGTTGGCAGCGTATTCGAGAAAGAGCAAAAATTGACAATATCCGCATTCACGATCTACGTCGCACGCTTGGCAGTTGGCAAGCCCGTACCGGTGCTTCATTAGTGATGATTGGTAAATCATTAAATCAGAAATCCATTCAAGCGACTTCTATTTACGCTCGGTTAGATTTAGATCCGGTACGTGCTTCGGTTGAAAGGGCAACGAGTGCGATATTGGAAGCAGCGGGCGTTAAATTGAAACAATCGAAAGAACCAGTTGATTAATATCTAGTAAATACATATAAAAACCGTCACGCACGACAATTACGTCACTTTACAAGTAAAAAAATGCAAATATTTTTGTGGCATAATTTTAATAAAAAACACTATATTTATAGTGTTAAACGTTTATTTAGAATTTTTGTGAATAACAAAATATGCAAATTCTTTTGGTTATTGTTGAAATGCGATCTCATTGAGTGTATAAATATTGCTATGCTGGTGTGAGTTATAACCCGCAGTAACAATTTAATCTTTCAATAAAAGTTCGATGGAGAAATCCATCGGGCTTTTTTAATGCCCAAATTTTAATCACCATTATTTAGCTGATTCTGATTTCTCTTAGTCGTTACTTCTAACCAGTTCAAACCCATTAAAACAAATTTTTCTATCCACCACCCCAAATTAATCCTTTATTAACGAGGCAACATCATGAATACACAAATCAATAAAAGCAGTGATAATAAGGCTACAGATAAATTATTAACACGGACGGAGGCCGCTGCATATTTAGGGGTTGCCAAAGGTACGCTTGATGTATGGGCAACCAATAAACGCTACAACTTGCCATACATTAAAATAGGACGCTTGGCGAAATATCGCCAATCTGATTTGGAAGCCTTTATCGCCAGTCGCACCGTAGTTCGTTTTGAGGTATAAAAACATCTAATGATCAATATGGTATATTTATAAAATCCTTATATTCTCCTATACTACTAAGTTGATTTGTATCTTTGATGAAGGTTATTTTTTAACATATAAAAGGGTTTATACATGTTAGAGCATTTATATAGATTTCGTTCGGCTGAGGCTTTACTCGGTAAATTTGCCGAACTTGAAAAGCAAGAAATATATTTTGCTTCACGCGAGGAGCTAAATGATCCTCTGGAAGGGTTTAAAAATATTTTTTGGCAAGGTGATTCTATTGTTTGGAAGAATTTTTTAAAGCACTATTTACTATGTGTCTTACATATAAGTGCTTTTTTTATTACTGATGGCGAATACGAAATAAAAGATGATGACATCCCTATCCGTATGGTTATTAAGAATTTACCTCCTCGATATCAAAACCAATATCAAGAAATTTGTGACCAATTTTTTAAAAATGAACGCATACAGAAATATCCCGAATGGTTAGCATCACGCAATAGTCCAATTAGAAGAAATGAACTTTTATTTTACTTAAAAATATTACATTATTATGCGCTAAAATGTATCTTTTCAAGGCATGGATTGTTATCTAAATATCCCGAATATGCTTTTTTGAATAAAGCCGAGGAAATGTTATTGGACTTTGAATATTTTGATAAAGTTAATAGGTTAGTAGTGCAATATCCTAATGTTGAAAATATAGAGGGAATAATATACGGTGTGCAAAAAAATATTCATGACCAAATTTATTTGACAGCAATTTATAATAATCCATATTTTCATAAAAACCATAATGGAAAATTTATTTTCTTAGAGTTTCCTGAAAAATATCTTAAAAATTTAGAAAAAATTATTCACCCAGAATGGTATACTGCATGCTTTCAAACTAATTATCAAAACCCCTCTATGTGGAGTTATTATGGCCATAACCATAAAGGGATATGCCTAAAATTTAAAACAACATTAAGCTCACAAGGAACTCCTACTATTAAATTACAACGTATTGTGGGATTTGATAGTAGGATGCAACCGCGCTTAAGCTATCAAGATACAAGTATTTTTGAAATTAAATACAATGACAGGTATCCAGAGATTGATTTTTTTCGCTCTCTCGGCCGACTACCAATACCCGTCTTATATGATCAATGGTATATGGATGAAAATAAAAACAAAAGCTCTTGCGCAGATATTTTTAATAACGAAGGCCAATGGAGAAAAAAATATTGGGATGATTTCCTTAATACAGTAACTGTAAAACTTGAAGGATGGTCTCATGAAAAGGAACATAGGCTAATCTTATATGGCCTGGCAATTGATTTTAGCAATAAAGAAAATAGAAAATTAAAATATAATTTTTCAGATTTGGAAGGTATTATATTTGGTATTGAAACTTCTATGGAAGACAAAATTGAAATAATTAAGATTATAGAAGAAAAATGCAAAAAAGAGGGGCGCAATAATTTTAAATTTTATCAAGCTAATTATTCCACAAGAACGGGGAAAATTGAGCTATTTGAAATGAATATAAAGTTTAGATAAGTATTTGCAATCAATAAACCTTGATGTAGGCAGAGCCGATTTTTGCGCAAGCAAAAATCGGCCAGCAAGCGAAGCGCGGTAGCTTATTTTCAAATATTTAATGCATCGTCACTGCCGACATACTGTTTGTCGGCAGTGACGATGCAAGCACACCCGGCAAAACTCTTGATCTGACGCGACAAAATCCCTCTTACCGTCACTTTTTTCACGTGACGGCATGATTTTTTCGATATTTACCCGTCAAAAACAAATAGCACCCACCTCCTTCAGCAAATATTGCTTGCGATCACTTTGCTTTGATTTTTGTCTAATAGAATTTTACAGTCGGCGCTAAGGACGACTCAAAATACCCTTAGTAAGGCTCACGGGATCTGAAAGAGCGCGTAGGTTCTGAACTATAATGCAGTGAGTTCTTAGTCTTGATGCCCAAATGAACAAGTTGCGCAAGCAACTTGTTGTCTAGCCTGCGTTACTGAAATGTAACGGCCTCTGTCCTTAGCAGGGATTGCGACTGAATCAGGTAGATTGTGGATTCAGATGTTGGGTATAAAGGACAACCCGAACCCCCGCCTTTGCTATATTAAAGGCGTTTTTGAAAAAATAAGGATTTTTTCTTATTTCTTCGTACCTGTTGAGCTTTTTATGTATTTAAGGAACGATAAGGTGGCTTATTCTCGCAGCGGGTTGAGAATCGGTCACTATTTCAGGAGAATCTAAAGAATCAACATTTTTTGTTTATTTTTATTGTAATTTTCGATTAATAACGACTTAACTTATCTATTACCATTATTTATTGATCATTATTTAATTTACTCACTAACAATACTTACTGATTCAAGCATTAATAACTTATTAAAGTTGCGTTGATTATTCAATCATTCAACTATTAACTTAAATATTTACTACTTATTATTTTACTTTTTAATTTATTCATACACTATATTTATTAACACTTTAATAATTTCAATTTAATCTATTTATTTAGAAAAACTTCGAATACTATATTTAACCAAGTAACTATTAATTGCTAAATACATCATTAAATTTTACTTAATCATCGAATGAATTATTAAATTTTATTTTTCCCGACCTATAATTAATAATTTTTTCTTTAATCTACCATTAACTCCATTAATTATTATTTCATTTTAAACTATCTACTTAAAGCAGGATTTTTCACCCAAAAATTCTATCTCACGCAATGCAAGTTGCAGGTTCTTTGTAGCATATAACGGCGCAAAGGCCGAGATAGTTAACACTAACCAAACACAAGCCGTTCAGGGTGAAATGCAATATGCTATTATTAAGTTAAATTCAATTTTTCTTTAAGACTTTCAAGCGCTTTTATATGCTTTTCTTTATTCATTTGCTGAATATTTTTTAATTTCCATTGAATAGCGGGAAGGTTTTCTATACCAGGAATTTTTAATAAATCCCACTTCGGTTGCCCTTCTTTTACCGAAACTAAAAAATATTTTTCTGCTTCGGTTAAGTTTTTTTGCAAGGTTTGAATTAATTGTTCACGCGTCGCCACGAGGATTTCATGCTCAACGGGAATAATTGCCATACCAGCAAACTCGTTTTGATAACTGGAAAGAATATCTAACCGTTGTGGGTTGAGTAATTCGCTGATAGGTCGGTTGTGGCTGGCAAGGTACACAACAAAAGCTTTGCGCACTTCTTCTGTTATACCTTCGTTATCAAGCAGTAATTTAATATCAAATAAGTCGCGCGGATGTTGCCTATCCAAGGCTGCGCAAATTTTTCCTCCGTATAAATCAGCAAAAGAAAGCGTGTTAATAGAAACTGCCATGCCAAATAATTCTTCGGCGCTGTTGGAAAGATCACGTTCTTGTGGTGGAAATACGCTGCCTCGGATAATTTCATTGGGTTCAATTTTAATCTGGACATTTTGCCATTTAATCATCAACTTGCGCGCACCAGGTGCTCTTGCTGCATTTCCATGCTGTATAAATGCATCAGGCAATACGTTACGAATTTTTTGACTGATCCGTTCTAATGCTTCACTAATATGAGTTAACGTTAATTCACGCGATTCTATTGGTAAATAAGTCAAATCAATATCGACAGAAAGCCTGGGTAAATCGCGGATGAAAAAATTAATCGCGGTTCCACCTTTCAAAGCAAAACATGATTCTGAAGCAACGACAGGGATTACGCGTAATAATAATTCTGCTTGTTTATAATAAATGGTATTTTTCATGATGGCTCGCTTGGAACAGTGATTTTATATTTAGCATCCCAATGCCCGCCTTTAACTATCATGCGTTTTCCATGTCCTAGATCAACTTTACTAAGATTTATTTTTTTTAACCATGGATGCTGACAACTATCCGCTAAATACAAAAATAATCGCTTAACTTTAACAGAGTTGCAACATTCTAAAAGTTGTTGTACAAGTCGTGGCCTTAAAGTGGTCAACCCTTCCATCAACAATCGCGCTTCTGCAAATGATTGATCGCCAGGCACAAAATTCAGCACCTCCAATATTGCGCGTTCGGGCGAAGATATCTCGATGGAATAAGAACCTATGCTGTGCCCAACCAATCCTAATTTTTCACCGTCTAAAAAAAGTTTGGCTGCGCTATATTGAATAGCCATACCCCACGAGTATGTTTTAAACCAGAGGGGCAATTTACAATTAGCTGCACCCAACAGCCAAACCGGATAATTCTTACCCAATGGTACAAAATGAGCATAGCCTTGTAGTTGCAATGCGGTTTTGCCGCCGGGGTGTATTGGTAGCTTAAGTTGTTGCTGGATGGCATAGACGCCCCCCATCCAATCGGCACTGTCATCAGCACGCATAAACGCCCCACGCCCGATGCGTTTTAGCCAAGTACCCTTTTGGTACTTTACCGTGAGCTGCTTTGAGACATGCAATTTGGTTAATTCAGCTTGTACGGCAACCGTACCCTGAGGCCATTTTGACAGTAATTGGTTTATTTTGCTTCTAGTTGGTCTACCCATGGTTTACCTTATAGCATGAAAATAAACTAATTGCCAGTTTTGGAGTCCTGTTTAGATGTGGGGTGGATTAGCCCATAGGGCGTAATCCACCATCGCCGTACCGCCTTTTTGGCTACTCCCCTACCATATCTTGATTTTGGCAGGGGGTTGCTTTGCCATACAACCACCTTGCCTCGCGAATAATATCACTCAAAACCCACATGTAATTGCCGATAGTTTCTGCGCTATAGGTTTCAAAATCGGTATTGGCTGCTGTCGCTGCTAATGCTTCCGCCTTGCAAAGGCAGGCATTAACGGCATCATAAAGCTGTTGTGGAGTAAGGTTAGAATTAAGTTGGTAAATGCCGTTGAGAGTTTGGATAGATTGTGTGTTCATGATGGTTCCTTTGTGTGTTTTTTGAAGTTTTCCCTTTGTTGTGCAAAGGGAGGCCGGGTGTTCAAAACCGCACAAAGACGGTGGACTTATTCCCCTTGCGGGTGTTGTATTAGCCCACACCCGGCCATATGGACGGACGTAAAAAAACCGCATGTCGGGCGCGGCTACCGCTTTGTGAAGTGTTTTGAACACCGATGAATAGGGTAGCGCTGATGGTGGGGGTGGGTCAAGGTTTTAATGGAGGGTATTATATAAGTGTGGTGCTATTCCAGTCATAATAACCTTGTATATGAATTTAAAGATGGCAATGCTTTGCTTTGTACCGGTTAATTTGCTGTAATAAATAAACTTTAGAAAATATAGATTGTTTAGGCTACCTATAGTTACTGCTCAGTAGTGAAAATTTTATTAGGAAACTCATTTCTTCCAACCTTAAACCTTAACTTACCATCAGATCCTTTAACCGTGTACATTTTACCTTTTACTCTTGCGACACTCACCCAATCAACACTTTTATATACTTCATCCAAGATTTCTCGAATTTCGCTAAAATTAAGAACAACAATTCCATCATCGTTGCAAACCAACAATAGATAAACATTCCCTATTGTATTTTTCATATTTAGAATCTCATCATGATGTTTTTTTTGGAATGAGAATCGCCAAGGTGATAATCGCTTTGTACAGTATTTAATATAGATACCACGTTTACTATCAATAACATAAGATGCATTATCATTTTCAGAATAGGATTTAATGGAAATTTCTCTCCGGGATGTGTGTAATATTCTTGAAATAACAACCCCGTGATAAAAATCAAACTCTTTAATCATGACTCATTCTTCCTAACATTTCTTAAAAACTGAATACTATCTTCGTATTTATAAAATATACGCCCTTTATTTTCAGCATTATAAAGTATTTTAATGTGATGAATGGCTTTTGGATATTTGTCCTTTTCTAGTTCTCTGTTTCCTATAAAGCCACGAGAACGTTCAATTCGATCTTGATCTGCATCTTTATAACCACTAATTGAACCAGAGCGATGAATGGCTATAGAATCATCCCCATTCGGGCTAAAACACTTCATAAAATCGAGAAGGAAATCTGGAAGTTTATTTTTACCCAATCTTTGAGCCAACATTTCTAGTGTATGGAAACTATTTTTATTGGCATCAATAATTTTTTCTAGATTATTATCGTAGTTAAAAATCTCAAAGCTCATTTCACCTCTATCAAAGCATACAGTTGTTTTGTCTATACTATTAGCTGCAACTGCAGAAATCCGTTTATCCTCAAGCCAAACAGGGGCACCATTACCTGATCTGATTGATTCAAGTGATAGGCGATGAAAAATAAAACATTTATGCCAATCCATATACAAGTTTTTTGGAATATGTAACTCAAAAAAAGGTAAATATCCTCCTCTTGCACCAAACATTCTGGCACGTTGAATATATGTATCTTGTTGTATTTTATGCTTCACATCGCGCGTAAAAAACATCGAAAGAAGATTATCAAAAGTTACCCCCCTGGATACTATATTTCCACCGATAGCAACTGTAAAAAGTGTTGATGGGTTTGTTGCGCTATCATAATCCACAACATTTTTATCAGAGTCGCTATTCATAACAACAATTGTATTGCGATTAATATTTTCACGAATGTAATTTGTGATTTCCGTTTCCTCACCAGGATATCTTTCTTTAGCTATTTCCCATATAGTGAGGTAATATTTTTCAAATTTTTCATCATTTTCTTTACTTAAAATATTAAATGTTTTTACTACTTCCTTATAATCGCTACTGTGATCAGCTCGCTTACCACTTGTATGAATCAATATACTATAATTTTTTTCATCTTTATGGTTTATTTTTATATTAAGATGGGCAACATTTACTAAAAACCCAAATAACGCCTCCCTTAAATATTTCGGGGTATCGTCCGTATCAGGAAGCGGTTTTAAATTATATTTAATATCTTCAACAGATGTAGGGAAAAAATCATCTTTACCTTTATAAAGTGGATGCGGGGCAAAATCCACCCATTTTTCATTTTCATTTCTAAATGTATTATTTAAATCGAGGCGAGCAGGTGTAGCAGTAACTCCGATATAAATACCGTTGTCGCCTAACAATTCTTCAATGAGAGAGTTTATTTTTGTTTTTTCCCCTTTATTTATTTTTGCATTTGGAGTCGCATAATCTGCTTCATCATCAATAATTATTTTCTCACTAACATGGCCAATTTTATGAATTAATTTTTGTAAGTCTTTTGAGTTTTTCTTAGAAAAAATTACCCACTCCCCACTTCCGATAGTAACTGAGGGATCAAGTATTTCGTTAAAATTTTTGGGTGCCGGATCAATAGAAGAACGTCTAAAACGTCCAAGATTTTGACTTAGAAGCTGGACACTGTCATTAAGTAAAATAATGATAATCTTAAAACCCTCGTCCAGTAACCGAGATGTAAGTGCTATCATCATTTCCGTTTTTCCACTTTGTGGTTCTCCATAAATCACAAAAGAACGGCATTGCTCGCGAATATTTTTTATTGTGGTTTCAATGGCTTGCTCAATATTTTTAATGTAATCGTTTTTTGCAGTTATCCGCTCTATTTGACGATTATAACGCATGTGTTTTCTAGGTTTATTTCTGAGAGTATTAATGTCAAACATGTTGGTTTCCTATTTTTCCATTACAATTATGTATTCAAACTGATAGACTCTTTTTTTAGCTGGATTTGAAAGACTTGTAAATTTTCCTGTATTTTTGTCGCGCCAAGGCGTGATCATTTTATTTAAAACTTCTCGTTTAATAAAATTAACTTTTCTAAATCCAAGGCGTAACATTTGTTCAGCCGCAACCTGAGCATTTATTATTTCAACTCCTTTTAAGGTCGTATTGCCTATAATAACACAAGCCTTACCACCAAATTTTATAATTCGATATATTTCAGAAAAAAATCTTCTCATGTCTGAAAAATAATTTGCCACATCTGCGGCAAGAGGTTTATCGATTATTTCAAGCCGATTAATTATTTCCTCTGCAATATAACTATTAAAATTTACATCTTTTGATTGCTTATAACTGGTTCCTATAAATTTTTTCCTAAACTCATTAAACTCTTGAGTAAACTTATGCCAACCCTTGAATTGACTAGCATCTCTCCCTAACCATAAGAGAGATAATTGATGTAAATCAGCATACTCATAAGAAGTCACATATGGAGGTGATGTTATTACTAAATCAATAGAATTTTTTTTGATTGGAAGAGGCTTGGTTGAGTCGCGACGATACATAACAGCTGGCACATTTAAGTTGCCGGATTTTACCAACTCACAATAAAAAACTTTGTTTTTTTGTATCATTGAATCGAGGTGCCGCAAAAAAACTTCTTTTACATCAGGGATTTTCTTGTCTTTATCTATTGTTGGTTTTATACTTTTCATTAACCAACGCGAACAATTCTTAAGAATATGAGAAAATGCACAAAAGAAAAATTTCCTTGCTTTTTTATTTTCTATTTTTTTAATACTGAAATAAACCCTATCAAGCCTTTTTATTGTAGCTGTATCAAACCAGTAATTGACACGTGAACATTTTGGTAAGGTTTTCTTTTGTGAATTTTTATAGTTGTCCATAAATTCTTCTCTACATTTTTCGAGAAGTTTTGGATTTATTGGGGTAACTTTAGTTTCAGTTATTAATTTTGCGATTGGGTTTATGTCAAACCCAATACTTCTCCTACCTGATATTTTCGCTTCAACTAAAGTAGTACCACAACCACCAAAGGGATCGCAAATAATCTCTTTACCGGTCGGAGCGAATTTTTTAATTAATTGTTGTACTATTTGGGGGATAAATTTTGCAGGGTACCTATGATAACTGTGAGTGTGAGCATTCGTTTCCTTGCGCTCAATGTGTCGAAATGACCAACTTGTTCGTGGTTGTAATTGTTTGAAGTTATAAAGAATCTTTTGAGCTGCAACTTGCATGTTTTGTCTTTGAATATAGTCCTAGTGATTAGTAGTCTAAACCATATAAATTATGATGCAACCACACAACATAAAACTAAAAAAGTCCCAGCTAATTCATAGCACCCACATAGCACCGCCCAAAACACGGTTTTATTAAGATAAGCTAACTACTTGATTTATATGGTGCTGGCACCCGGATTCGAACTGGGGACCTACTGATTACAAATCAGTTGCTCTACCAACTGAGCTATGCCAGCGTGAGGGAAAGGGGGATTTTAGACAAGTTTGGGCTTAATGGCAATTGTTGAACAGTAAATAATCATAATAAGCCATGACTTCGCGGGTGGTGGAATAAAAATCGCGCCATTCGAAATAGTTGGCATGGGCACTGTAGATAGGGTCAATTCCACATTGTTGGAATGCCAAACGCGCGCGTGCAATATGAAAATATTGCGATACCACGATTACGCTTTTAAAACCACGCTTATTCATTATTGCTAGCGTATTCTTAGCGGTCGCTGCTGTGTTATGACCGTGTTTATCCATTACAATTGCAGTAGCTGGAATTCCTTGGCTTAGCAAATAACTTTGCATGGCTACTGCTTCGTTAACCTTTTCTTTGCCTGTTCCTCCGCTCACAATAATATTATTAACGATGCCTTTTTTATATAACTCAATGCCTTTATCAAGGCGCGCTCTTAATCTGCCCGATAATATGCCATTGGCCCGCACTTTTGTGCCTAAAATTACGGCAACATCACTTTTTTGAATATGATCCGAAAAGCCTTGGTAAAGGATAAAAAAAACGGTGATTAAAAATATTGTCGTCAATAAACACAGTATATATAAAATATATTTCATAATGTCTTAACTCGAAAGTTCCTAATCACTAAGCTTAGTGACATCAATTAAAAAATGTGTTTAAATAATTAAGTGTAATTATTAAATACATTATTCTCTATGAAACCTCATCAACTTATCTCAATTCTTGGTATTTTTCTATTATTTTTATTCAGCTCACAAGCCCAAGCCATGCGTTGTGGTACACAATTAGTCTTAATCGGCGATAGTGAAGCCAAGGTTTTACAGAATTGTGGTAAACCCACCGAAAGAATTCGGGTTAAAAAATGTACAGATCGTTACTCAAACCCGTTTAATCAAAAAACAACTGTCCATTCTTGTCGCAAATTTGTTTACGATCGTGGGGCACAAGACTTTATTTATGAAATTACCTTTGCTAATTATAAAGTTATAAACATAACGACTCATGGTTATGGCCGTTGAAAAAAAATAATTAAAATCAACAAATCTGCTTTCTCTTATTATAATTATATTGTTTTAAATAAAAGATAATAATCATAATAAGGCAACGCAAAATCTGTTGAATCTCATAAAATAGCGTTATTTATGAGATACTTATTAAACTTTTATTGTTGTTTATAACTCATTTATAATCACTGAATGAAACGGGATAAAAACCATCAGCAAGTAGGCTGTAATAATATCTACAAGATATCAACCCGCGAATACCTTTGTTATCAACAGAGTTATCAACAGATTTTTTTTGGGTTGTGGATGGATTCTTAAATCGATAAGGTATACACTGTTTTTCCGTGATACTTCATTAAAATACAGCAGGTTTTTCGAGTGCCGATAATTTCTCTCTGGCAAAAGTGTTTAAATATTCTACAAGAGGATATTAAACCAAGCCAATTTAATACGTGGATCAGACCGCTGCAACCAGAGGCGAGTGATGGCACGTTGTATTTGCTTGCGCCCAACCAATTCGTGTTAGATTGGGTCAGTGAGCGATTTCTGGCGCGCATTACCGAGCTGTTGGGGTCGATGAGCCAAGATAATCCGCCGCAGGTCATTCTGAAGATTGGTAGTCGTGCCAACGAGAAGCCCGACAAACCGATGACGATGCGTGAAGTCAACAAAGCTGCGCCCGTCGTTATCCGTGAAATCAGTGTGCAGCGCCATAATAATCTCAATCACGCGTTTACCTTCGATAGTTTTGTCGAGGGCAAGTCGAACCAGTTGGCTAAAGCAGCTTCGTTGCAAATCGCCGAGAACCCAGGTGCGGCGTATAATCCGTTGTTTATTTATGGCGGTGTGGGGTTGGGTAAAACCCATTTGATGCACGCAATTGGTAATCAGATTTTGCAAAAGAAGGCGAATGCTAAAGTACTTTATTTGCACTCCGAACGTTTTGTGGCAGACATGATTAAAGCGCTACAAACCAATACCATTAACGAATTTAAGCATTATTATCGTACATTAGATGCGCTCTTAATCGACGATATTCAGTTTTTTGCGGGTAAAGATCGCTCGCAAGAAGAGTTTTTTCATACATTTAATGCATTGTTGGAAGGCCAACAGCAGGTGGTTTTGACGTGCGATCGTTATCCCAAGGAGATTAGCGGGGTCGAAGAGCGCTTAAAATCACGCTTTGGTTGGGGTTTGACGGTAGCTATCGAGCCGCCAGAGTTGGAAACCCGTGTCGCTATTTTGATCAGTAAAGCGCAGTTGGTGGGTATTGATTTGGCGCAGGAAGTGGCGTTTTTTATTGCTAAGCGTGTGCGCTCGAATGTACGTGAATTGGAAGGGGTGTTGCGACGGGTCATTGCGAATGCGCAGTTCACGGGGCGTTCCATAACACTTGATTTAGTGAGAGAATCGATCAAAGATTTGTTAGCGTTACAAGATAAATTGGTGACGATCGAGAATATCCAAAAGATCGTGGCTGAATATTACAAGTTGAAGGTGGCTGATCTGCTTTCAAAGCGGCGTTCGCGTTCGGTGGCGCGGCCGCGGCAAGTGGCGATGGCGTTAGCTAAAGAGTTAACCAATCACAGTTTGCCGGAAATAGGGGATGCATTTGGTGGGCGTGATCATACGACGGTATTACATGCACATCGTAAGATCAAAGAATTGCGCGAATCTAATTCAGATATTGCGGAAGATTTTAAAAATTTATTACGGATATTGGAAACTTAACAAAAGGCGTTGCTATGAAAATATCGATCGATCGTGAAACATTATTAAAACCGTTGCAACTCGTTTCGGGTGTAGTGGAACGACGTCAGTCAATCCCCGTATTGGCGAATGCGTTGCTGAAATCGGATAAAAAAAGTTTTACTTTAACCGGTACCGATCTTGAAATCGAGTTACAAGGTCGCATTGCGTTAGAAAAAATCAGCGAAGCGGGGGAGATTACTGTACCGGCACGCAAACTCATTGATATTTGCAAAACCTTGCCAGAAAAAGCGCAGATCGATCTTAATTTTGATGGACAAAAAGTGATTGTGCGTTCGGGCAAGAGCCGCTTTAGTTTAGCGACGTTACCTGCCGATGAATTTCCTAAAACCGAAGAATTTTCTGCAACCTTGGAATTTAAAATACCAGCAACTGATTTACGTAGCGTTATAGAAAAAACCAGTTTTGCGATGGCACAGCAAGATGTGCGCTATTATTTAAATGGTTTATTATTTGAAGTGAGTGATAATCAATTGGTGGCAGTAGCGACTGATGGTCATCGCATGGGTTATAGCAGCATAGAAGCGAAAGCACCAGGTATGGCGCAAGTGATCGTGCCGCGCAAAGCAGTGTTGGAATTATCGCGGTTATTAGCAGATACAGCCGGTGAAGTCGATGTTCTGTTTGGTTCTAATCAATTGCAAGTGAAAACAGATCATTATGTTTTTACTACCAAACTTATCGAAGGTCGTTTCCCCGATTATTCTAAGGTTATTCCCACTGGTGGCGATAAAGTATTGATCGTTGATCGCGATATATTAAAACAAGCACTTAATCGTGTTGCCGTATTGGCGAACGAAAAACATCGCGGTGTGTTATTTGAGTTGCAAGCAGGCACATTGCGCATTACTGCTAATAATACCGAACAAGAAGAAGCAGAAGAAGAATTAAATGTAAATTATCACGGCGGCGAAATGAATATTAGTTTTAATGTTACTTATTTATTTGACGTGATTAACGCGTTGAATGCGGGCAATATGCAGTTTACATTTACTAACTCTGATAGCAGTATTCGCGTCGAGCAAGAAAAATCGGCCGAAAATAATAATGCAGATGTTTATGTAATCATGCCGATGCAGTTGTAAATTTTGCCCTCTTTGAAAAGGGGGGCCGCCGAGCGCTAAGCGAGGCGGGGGGATTTAAGAATCGTGCAATCTTTTCAATCCATCTATTTCTATTTTATCTAGGCCCCTATGTCATTATTACGCCTAAAGGTGAATAATTTTCGTAATCTGCACAGTTTAAGTTTAGAGTGCGAGAGTAACTTTAATCTTATTTTTGGGGCGAATGGCAGTGGGAAAACCAGCATTTTAGAGTCGATCTACTATTTAAGTCGCGGACGTTCTTTTCGTAGTCACACTTCTAATCGCATTATTTCTTATGGTGCTGAAAATTTCTCTATTTTTGGCGCAGTTGCAACCCACGAAGGTTTAACAGTTCCCGTTGGCATTGAAAAAACACTAAACGGTAAAACACGTATCAAATTAGGCAATGATGAGCTCACATCAAGTGCGGAATTAGCACAAACCTTACCTTTATTAATGATCAATCCCGATAGTTACAGCTTGTTAGATGGCGGACCCAAAATGCGTCGTCAGTTTTTAGATTGGGGAGTGTTTCACGTGGAACCTCAATTTTTTTCTATCTGGCAGCGTTTTCACCGTGCGTTAAAACAGCGTAATGCGGCATTGGCGCAGGAGGTGTCTGCCAAAGAAGTTAAAGTTTGGGATGCGGAGTTGGTATCACACGGGTTGGAATTAACGAAATTACGCGAACATTACATACAGCAGTTAGTGCCGGTGGTCGAAGAAATTTTGTCACAGTTAATTGATCTAGAAGGATTGGTTATTACATTTCAGCGGGGGTGGGATCCGCAATCTGATTTGCAGCAGGAGTTAGACAATGCTTTTGTGCGCGATAAACATTTGGGTTTCACCAGTGTAGGGCCGCAAAAAGCGAATTTAGATATTCGTATTAATAAGTTGCCCGTGCACGATGTGCTTTCTCGTGGGGAGCAGAAGTTATTGGTTTTTTCGATGTTGTTAGCACAGGGGATTCAGTTGCGCCGTTGTTCAGAAAAGAAGTGTATTTATCTACTCGATGATATTGCAGCGGAATTGGATACCCAACGTTGGCAGCGGATAAAAGCCGTTTTAGTCGAACTGCAAGCGCAGGTGTTTATTACCGCGACGGATATTAGTTTTTTCTCAGAATTACGCGACAGTGTTCCCAGCAAATTGTTCCACGTGGAACATGGAACAGCACGCACCCCCCTTTGAAAAGTATATCGTTACCCACAAGTGGTATAAATAGCTGCCGGGGTGTGCTCACTTGCTCGCTAGACAAACATCCCTGTTTACTAGCGAGCGGCGTCATCCATGACGCCGCCCTTCGGGCGAAGGTTGCGCCGCACCCTCTACTCGGCGCTTGCACAACTCGAGCCAATCACACCCCGGCAGCTATTTATTACCCATTGCTTATGGGTAACGATGTAGGTCAGCTCAAGGAGGGCGGATTAGCAAGTAGGTCGGCTCAAGGAGCGTAGCGACGGAGCCGACATTCGATGCTAGAATCATTATCGCTGTCAGTTCCGCTTCGCTTGAACTGACCTACCTCTTCCTATTCCCCCCTTTGAAAAAGGGGGCTAGTGGCGCTTAGGTTGGAGTAACCACATAATTTTGTAAAAACACTGAACTTCCTGTTCCCCCCTTTGAAAAAGGGGGCTAGTGGCGCTTAGGTTGGAGCAAGTAGGTCGGCTCAAGGAGCGTAACGACGGAGCCGACATTCGATGCTAGAATCATTATCGCTGTCAGTTCCGCTTCGCTTGAACTGACCTACCTCTTCCCCCCTTTGAAAAAGGGGGGCTAGTGGCGCTTAGGTTGGAGTAATCACATAATTTTGTAAAAACACTGAACTTCCTGTTCCCCCCTTTGAAAAAGGGGGGCTAGGGGGGATTTGAGGAAGGTTGCACTATTTCAGGAGGCATTAATGTTCCACGTGGAACATTCAGAAAACTCTTATACCATCACTAAACACCCCATCTTGTTCGATACGGTGATTATAAGCTTCCACAGCCACTTTATTTTCTTTTAACCATTGTTCGGCTTGTTTTTCACGAATAAGAGTAATGAGCCGTTCTTCCAACGTTTGAGAAAGCTTTATTTCCGTCGGCATAATATTTTTCCTAATAAAGGTGCCTTATTTATAGGCAGAGTCATGATTAGCGTGCAATGTTAATAATCTTAGATAATCACCCTGTCTTATTGCTAAGGCGCGGTATTTTTGTGAAAACCTAAAAGAATAAATACGGTCACCTGATTTAGTTTGTCTTGATAAAATGGCTTCCCATTTTAACCCACTATCAATATATAACACTGTCCACTCGGGTTGGGATACTTTCTTTAAGGTTCTAATAAGCGCCAATTGTTCGATTTTTTCCAGAGCAAAAAAGTCACGTTGGAATTCAGGGCTGTTCATGTCAATTTTGATCTTAGCCATTCCCAATCTCTTTGGTCAGCTGATCAAAGTTATCAATGGGGTCGTTTTTATCAGCCCAATCTAACGCTCTTTCTAGTTTTGCCATATTATCGCCTTGATGGAGCCATTTTTCCGCGTCGGGTATAAATTCCCCTGATTTAATAACCCATGTGGTCTCGTTAATTTGGTCAATTAGAACCATTTTTCCTGAGTATTCTCTCCCCAGTGATACCTGGCCGTTAGTACCGACTATTTTTACTTGTTGATGGGCACCCATGACTATCCTCCTAATATATTAATGTATATTATTAGTATAGTAGTAAATTATTAATTTAGCAAATTAGTAATAAACCAATTAAAAACCATTAATTCATTTATTATAAATACATAAAGTAATAATAGCAAGTTTGTTCGCTGGTCCACCCACATTTTTATTATTTTGGCTATACTGTAAAAACAATGTCAGGAAAATGTCAGGGATTAGATATTTAACAAGGAGGTGCGTCATGTTTATCGATATACCAACGGATGGTAGTGGTACTTCATATTCTCAAAGCGGGACAGCCCAATATCAAACAGATGATGTATTAGAACAAATCGAAAATCGTATTATTCGCGAAGAAATGCGTGCGCGTCATTATAATTTGAGTCATGCGATTGATGTTACGATTCAAGATTTTAATTATTATCTACGCCAGCCAATAAATCACCCGCTGCAGGCACGCCGATTAGATCAAGAGATCGTCGTATTAAATGGTGGAGAGCCCATCACGAGTTTGTTAACGGGTGAAGATATTCGGTGCGAAAAAGATTTCGTCACGCAATATTTAACGCCTGATCAGAAAAATGCTGTTTATACGCAAGTGGTATTATCTGCGATAAAAATCCCGCATATGCGTCAACTTTTAGATCAGAGTCATATTGATTTAAGTAAAGCCACATTTGGGCTTGGCGGGTCAGTAGAGTTTTTCAATCATTGGCTAGAGCAATGGTTGCATGATCCTGAAAAACATCCGATATTACCCACCGATATTGAAAAAGCGATTTTCATTTTAAATAGCAGTTCTGATTATTTGGCCTCAGGTACGCTCGAATTATCAAAGAGTAATTTTGAACTCTATTTGAAGGAAAAAAATGAAATGTACACGGAATTAGTGTTAACAAAAATTACAAACTCAATTATTCGTGCAGAAATCCAGCGCCGTGGTTATGATTTAAGTCATGCTACCGATGCACCGAATGGCGGAACGATAAAAACATTTAATGATTTTATCCATGATCCTAATCATTATATAAACAATGCTTCCGCTTTAGATCACGCAATTTTAGCGTTGAATAATCATCAGCCAACGTTGAATGCAAGTGATCCGGCCAGCGTTGATTTTCAAACGTTTGGTTTGACGCAGCACCAGATAGATATTTTGAAAGTTTAGTTTTAATACAACACCTGTTATAATATTTTGAGTCTAACAATTCAGCCAACAGGTGTTGAAATGGTCATTGCAGTCAAAGCTTTATCGCTCGCCATGGCGAAAAAAATGGCCGATAGTGCCGAACAAAAAGCTATTGAAAAAAACCTCAAAATCTCGATTGCCATTTTAGATGCGCACGGCAATTTAAAATATTACCGTCGCATGGATGGCAATAATTTTATCAGTGTGCGTATGTCGCAACTCAAAGCGATGACTGCGGCCAGCATCCCGATTTCCACCAAAGCGCTGGCCGAAAGAAACAAAAGCATGGATAACAGCCCATATTCCAGCGTGCCGGGCATCGTTCTGCTAGAAGGCGGCCTGCCGATTATCACTAAAGATGGCCAACATATCGGCGCGATTGGCATTAGCGGCGCCACCCCTGAGCTAGACGGTATCTGCGCCCAAGCGGCATTGGATGCTATCGCCGCTGAGCTTTGATCAATTTAATCTTTGCAATCTATTAAACATCCAGTTAAACTTTAACTATTAATTTTTAACCCGGATGAGGCCGCTATGAAATTGCAACCCGCAAAAGCTGTGATAATGTTAAGGACCTTTATTGGAAAGATTGAGAGACTTCGAGCGAGCGCAGTAGCAAATGATGATATTCAGCAACTTATTAAAATCACATTACCCGCAGGGTTAAGTCCCGCAATTAAAAATAAATTTTTAGGTTTTTTAATCGAGAGTTTTGGCTGTGAAAAAACAGAAATTATCCTAAAAGAAGGTAGTAACGAGGTTCTAGTAAAATATACTAGCTTTGATCGTTTAGATAGGAGTTTTCAATTAGATAAAGAAGCTTGGGATAGTTATCAACCACCTTTCGCCTCGTCGGCAGAAATCAAATCAGTCGGTTCTGATGACAAAAAGGATGAAAAGGATAAAGATCAATCACAAACAACACAGTCAAGCGCGGCTGCTATAGGCGCACTCTTGAAAAAAAATAAAAAACCAAAAATTCCCAAGCCCGCACCGCAAGTGCACGTTGCTAAAACGCAGGTTTCATCAAATGATGAAGTGCTTTCAAATTGGTTTGGCACAGAATGCGGTACAATAAAAGAAATTTTTAATGCGTTAAAAGAAGATTTAAAAAAAGCTGGTTTTGAAGAAGCCAAAAAAGAAAAAATAGAAGCAGCAGCACAACAAATAACAGACTTCATTGAAAAACTTGATCATAGGGCGCTAATTTATCAATTCAGAAAATATAACGTAGATTTAAATTTAATGCAGACAAAGGATGCAGAACTTAGTTTTCTCACCGAAGAAAAAATGTCTTCCCGTGCTCGCGCCCAAGAATCGTCTACCAAGCGCATGGCTAGTTATTATGTAGTGGTTTTGGCTGTATGTAATTTGTGTATTGAAAAATCAATTTTCTCTAAGGTTATTTTCTCTATGCTAATTTCAGCCCTCGTTCTTATGGTAACAACACACCTCAAAGAAATACTAACTTATGATTGTAGAGAACAAGCAGGGAAAGAAACCTGTTTAAATTTTCTCACCAACCAACTTTCTGATGCTGAGTATCGTTCAAAAAGCACACCGCTTAGCCTTCTCGTTGATGGTTTTAAAGCTTATAGATATGGACAAAAGGCGGCTGAAACGATTGTATATCAACATATGAAGCAGCCTTGTTTAGCGCGAGGTACCAACAGATTTCTTGCTTGGTACAATCCCAGCGCTTATGTCGATAATCAACTCGCTATACCTGCACCAACTACTGTTTTGGGGCAAGCAGAAAATACGGGCTTAAGTCCGAGATTAGTCTAAATTAAAAATATTATCCCGCTGCAAGTGGCGGGATCTATATTTCCACAGTTACCGCCACACTTGTTTAATCACGCGTAAATAATTTTCACCTAAGATGCCTTTGATATCGGCATCTGAATAACCGCGTTGCAGCAATAATTCAACAATTTCAATAATTTGCTCGGGTTGTATATTGTTCCACTCGGTAATCGGCCGGAATGCTTTGGTATAATGATTGCTATAGAAAATAGCATTGTTCTTCATGAATTCGTCAAAAATTTCCGGAAAATAAATCAAGTCAGTTCCCAACGAAATATGTTTAACACCGATTAATTGTGCGATGTAATCAATATGCCGAATATAATTTTGTAGGCTGTTATTATCATCTCCCAAAATTCCACTTAAGCCATTAATACCAATGACACCGCCGCTGGCAGCAACCGCTTTTAATTGATCATCTTTTAAATTGCGCGGATGAGCGTATACGTTATAAGCATTGGAATGAGAAAATATTACCGGCTGTTCTGAAAGCTCCATAGCCTCCATACCGGTTTTATAGCCAGTGTGAGAAAGATCAACCAACATGCCGGTCTGATTCATTTTTTTAATCAGATTTTTTCCAAGATTGCTTAAACCTGCATCGTGCGCTTCGCTGACACCGTCACCCATGGGATTACGAATGTTATAAGCCAATATCATACTACGCACGCCCAGTTGATAATAAAGATCAATCATATTGAAATCTTTGTGTAGAGGGTTGGTGCCTTGAAACATAAAACCCACAGCTAACTTATTTTCAGCTTTAGCGCGTAAAATATCTTCCGGTTTTTTGACCAGCAGATATTTATCCGGCGCCGAATTAATGTGCGCTGTTTGCGCGGCGATATATTGCACCGTTTTTTCCAAACTAGTGGCATCGGTAGCTACTGCCAGTGAAACGTAGTTAAATCCGGCTTTGCTGTATCTGTCTAAGACATCCCATTTATAGGAAACTTCAATTTCCGGTTCGAAACCCATCATCAAATCGCATAGCAATGCTTGTTGATAAAGGTTTAATGCTTTTTCTGAAATGTTGATTGTGTTCATAAGATCACCTCGTAGATTTAAGTTTTAGTTGCAACCAGTATAGAATTAGGCTATAAATTAGGGAAATTGTTTATTTAAATAATTATCATCATTATTATTGATTTATGAAAGAGGTGTTTGTTTGTGTTATCCCGCCCCGTTGAGCTTCATTCATAGGGGCGGAATAAACATAAATCTTGTGTTATCCCGCCCCGTTGGGTATCATTCATAGGGGCGGGATAACACAAAGGGGGTATATATGCCACATGTAGTAGGCCGTGAGGCTGAACAAAAAATTTTAGAGTCAATTTTTCAATCTACGCAACCTGAGTTTGTTGCTTTGCACGGGAGACGTCGGGTTGGCAAAACTTTTTTGATACGCAATCATTTCGCCAATAAAAAAGGTACGGTTTTTTTCTATGTGACTGGGATGAAAAAAGGAAAACTAGTTGAGCAAATAAGCAATTTTACTGAAGAAATAGGTGAAACTTTCTTATATCCTGGCGCGCGCTTAGAAGTTAAAAAAAATTGGCGCGATACATTTAGAACACTTACCGAAAATATCAATGCTAGCCCCAAGAACAAAAAAATTGTTATATTCTTCGATGAATTTCCTTGGATGGTGACCAAAAATTCAAGATTGTTACAGACATTAGAATATTATTGGAACCATCATTGGTCTAGAGATCCCCGCATTAAATTAATCATCTGCGGTTCAGCTTCTGGCTGGATCTTAAAAAATATTGTGAATAATAAAGGTGGTCTTTATAATCGAGTGACACGAACGATACATTTAGAGCCGTATAATTTAGATCAAACCAAGAGATATCTAAATAGTTTAAAAATAAGATTAAATCATCGACAGATTACTCACTTATATATGGTTTTAGGTGGAATACCTTTCTATTTATCACAAGCCGAACCCGGTTTATCTGCAAAACAAATAATAGAAAAATTAGCTTTTAAAAAAGGGAGTTTTTTACTAAAAGAATTTAATAATTTGTATGCGACCTTATTTGATGCTGCTGATGAGCATATTGCGCTTGCCAGAATTATTGCAAGTCACCGCTATGGGATAGGGCAGGAAGAATTAATAAGCAACGTTAAAAAACAATCCAGTGGAGGGCGTATTACAACTTGGTTGGAAGATTTAGAACAAACAGATTTTATCGTTCGCTTTAAACCATATCAACATGACAAAAAAGGTCTTTATTATAAAATTATCGATGAATATAGTCTGTTTTATTTTAATTGGATTGAATCACTTAAAGGCTCGCTATTAGAAAGTGGAATGCTCAAAGGGCATTGGGACAAAATACAAAATTCATCAGCATGGCATAGTTGGTCGGGATACGCCTTTGAGGCGATATGTTACAAGCATATTCAGCAAATTAGCCAAGCGCTCAACATAAGTGCAGCAGCAGTGCCATATACCTGGCGGTATGTGCCAAGAAAGGCTTCTAAAGATCAAGGTGCGCAGATAGATTTATTATTTGACAGAGACGATGACACCATCACTATTTGTGAAATTAAGTATACTGAGCAGCCGTTTGCAATTGATAAACAATATGCGCAGAAATTAAAGCAAAAAATCGAGACATTTAAGAAAATAACGCGGACAAATAAACAAATTCGGCTCGCTATTATTTCAGCAAATGGTCTTAAAGAAACGATGTATTCGGAAGAAATGGTAGATGGTGGTCTAGTAACACTGGATGATTTTTTCACGCATTAATAAAGTAAAATCATGAAAACCGACCTATCAAGAATAAACCTCAATCTATTAGTAGCCTTCGATGCGTTGCTGAAAGAAAAACATGTGACGCGCGCTGGGCAGCGTTTGCATATCACGCAATCGGCGATGAGTAATATTTTGAAGCAATTAAGAGATACGTTTAAAGACCAACTTTTTATTCGCGGGCAGGCCAGCCGGATGATCCCTACCCCACGTGCGTTGGAGTTAACCGAATCAGTGACTGAGGTATTAGAAAAAGCGTCAAACATTTTTTTTAAACCAGAAATATTTAACGCGGCTGAAGCGGCGGAAACATTTACGCTGGGTCTGTCCGATTATGCGGAATTTATTATTTTGCCGCCGCTGATTCAATATATAACAAAACATGCGCCGGGCATTGATATCGTGGTTAAACACTTGAATTATATCAACGATGAAAAAGCATTTGAAAACAGTGAAATTGATGCAGCAATCGGGCTTTATCCTAAAATACCCGAACGTTTAATCGCCGAGACGCTTTTTACTGAGCAAGCGGTTTCATTGGGCTGGAAAAAAAATCCGCTCTTGCAACAACCAATGACGCTACAACAATTTGCTAAAGCAGAACAAATTGTCATTTTATATTATGAATCCAGCGAACAAACCATTGCTGATCAATCAGTTAAGAAAATAGGCTTAAAACGTCGCGCTGTTGCCACAGTGCCACATACCATTGCAGCCATTTACAGCTTGCCGAATACGCATCTTATTTGCAATGTGTTGGAGCGCGTGGCAAAAAAATTTACTAAACATTTACCGTTGGCAATGCAACCGATCCCTTTCCCCTACTTGCCAATGAAAGTTGATATGGTGTGGCACCCGAAAAACCGTAACGCCGCAGTTCATCAATGGCTGCGCGAAACAATTAGAGCACTTGCGAAAAAAGTTTAATCCTTAAAGCGTTTTTCATAGCGATGACAATACGGCGCTTTACTGTGTTTAGTGTAATAGTCTTGATGATATTCTTCCGCATGCCAAAAAATACCAACTGGCAAAATGCGCGTAGCAATTTGCAAACCTTGTTTTTCTAAGATGCCAATTAATTTTTCCGCGATTTTCTTTTGTGCAGCGTCGTAATAAAACAACACACTGAGATATTGCTGGCCGATATCAGGTCCTTGACCGTCGCGTTGCAGTGGATTATGAATTTCAAAAAAGTATTTCGCTACAGCTTCAAAATTAATTTTTTTAATATCGTAAATCACGCGGATGACTTCATAGTGGCCAGTTTTACCAGTGCAAACTTCTTCATAAGTGGGGTTATTTTTAGTACCGCCGGAATAACCGACTTGTGCTAATAACACACCCGGTAATTTTTTAAAATAATATTCTACGCCCCAAAAACAACCGGCGGCGAAAATGGCTTCTTCAGTGTCTTCCACATTTAAATCCGTCACAAAATCTAAGCTCATCGAATTCACACAGTGGCGTGTGTTCAATGCGGTGTGTTGTTCGCCGTGAAAAACATGGCCTAAATGCGCATCGCAACGCGCACATAAAATTTCGGTGCGGCGACCATCGGCATCGGCTAGGCGTTTTACTTTGCCGGGGATTTCTGCATCAAAACTTGGCCAACCACAACCGGAATGAAATTTCGATTGCGCGCGAAACAATGCTAAACCACATTGCCTACACAAATAAGTGCCCGGTCGATCTTCATCATTCAGCTCGCCGGTAAAAGGGCGTTCAGTGCCTTTATCGCGAATGACGTGCAATAAATCTGGCGGCAAACTGGCTGTTTTTAGGGTTTTATTGGTGGGCATTGTTATCTCCAGCTTCGTTATATTTAGGCAATTTTAATTCTTTTGCTGTACCCCAACTATTGAGCCAAGCAGTAACTTTTTCATACTCAATGAATTTAGTTTTCTTATTTTTAGCTTTTTTAACAGCTTTTCGTATGTTTTTAACTTGCCACGTGTGCAACTTTATTTGTTTAATTAATTTTAAGATATTTGCCATGCATAGCTTCCTGTAGAATATATTTTAGTATAGCAGTTGTGAGTATCAGCACAAATAGAAGTTAAATTCCTATTATGCACGAAATAAATTAAACATAAATTATTAAAGGGGCTGGACATACTTCTTTTTATAAAATATAATTGCCTTGAAGTTACAAAAACTCTTATTTTATTCTCATGCATGGCATCTTGCTATCTATAATAAACCACTTTTTGATCCGGCTTTTGAGGCGTGGTCTTGGGGGCCTGTTGTAAAGGACGTATATTTTCAGACAAGAAAATTTGGAACTCAGCCAGTCACAGGGCTTATTAGTGAGGTGCAAAAAACTGACTTTGATTTAGCTCCATCAGATTTTAATTTTGTGGCTCCCGAAGGAGTACAGGGAGATGAATTAAAGGCATTCATTAAAAACGTATGGGATGTTCACAAAGAATATAGTGGCATACAACTTTCTAATTCAACTCATGCACCCGGTGAGCCTTGGACTATTGTTAAAGATCATTATGGAAATCTTGAACATAAACCTATCATCCCTAATGAATTAATAGCTGCTGTTTTTAAAAAGAAATTAGAAAATGCCAACCCAAGCTCACATAGAAAAACCTGCTAATTTATCTCCACAGCCAGATGAGGCCACTCAAAAAGGCCTGCCAGATTATACGGGTGACGGTTCTGCAAGTGAAAGAGTTCTTCGTATTAATCTATTTTTCTTTAATGCTGCTGATTATCCCGATTTCAACACCCCTTCGAAACGCCAATCCGCTCTGTCGCTGGCGCTCCTTGAGCTGACCTATCGACACTTTTAGATCGAATTAGATTGATAAAGTCTAATTAGATTTTGAAAATCTAATTAGATTGTGTTAATCTAATTAGATCTAAAAGGGGGCTCCTCATGGTAAGAGATTTATGGCATTTCCCACGCTTAAGGCTGGCGCAACAAGTAATAGGCATGTTTGATACCAATCTATCAAGCGCCCTTATCTTTTTTGCCCCACGGCGCATGGGTAAAACTGAGTTTTTAAATAAAGACATTCAACCGATTGCTAAAAAACAGGGCTGGTACACGTTTTACTTTAGTTTTTTAGATGCCGGAACAGATATACAAGAGGAATTTGTTCGCGCATTAGTAGAGTTCGCTGAAAAAATAGGGGCTATAAAAGCCGGGCTTTTGTCGCATATTCAAAAAATAGGGGGTGAAGTAGCTGGAGTTAAAGGAAGTTTAGAACTAAGGAAGCCAGAGCTTATCCAGTATAACATGAAAAACATAATTTCCCGTTTGGCCGACCACGGGAACATTCTATTGCTCATGGATGAAGTGCAAATACTCGCAAAAAATCAGGATAATGAACGCTTTGTCGCAGGTTTGCGCACTGCGCTTGACCTCTACAAAGATAATGTGAAGGTTATATTCACTGGGTCATCTCGCCAGGGATTGCGCGATATGTTTTCTCAAGCCAGCGCACCATTCTTTCATTTTGGCCAGAACCTACCGTTTCCTGAATTAGGTCGGGAATTTACCGACCATTTGTCGGATGTATTTGAAAAAGTAACACGCCGTAAATTGGATAAAAAGATTTTGTGGGACTCGTTCTTAGAAATGGAGAAAGTGCCCCAGCTTGCTAGGTCGTTGGTGGAACGGCTTGCGTTGAATCCCGATCAAACGATTAATGAAGCCAAAAAACAATTGCTGGTCGATATATTCAATGATCGTGCGTTTGTAGAAATATGGGGGAGTGCTTCTAAACTCGAGCAATTGTTGCTGCGAGAGATTGCCATCGGATTTGAAGCTTTATTTAGCGAACAAGCCCGCACTACTTTGGCGAAAACACTAGGGATTGATGAATTAGGGGTCCCAGCAGTGCAGTCTGCATTACGCGTGCTACAGAAAAAACATTTGATTGGAAAAACTTCTGATCGGTCGGGCTATTTTATTGATGACCCCAATTTTAAAAATTGGCTGCAAAACCTATAATTGGCTCAAAGGTTTGATCTTGTATTCGGGATAATCAGCAACTCTATTGCTGGATATCCGGATAATCAGCATTAATGTTGCTGATTATCCCGATTTCAACACCCTAAAATACTTCCCCAAAATCGCAAAAAAAGCTCACAAAATCTTCAAAAAAATGGTACAATTCGGGCTTCATTTATCACTAAAAAAGCCAACCAAAATGAGCACAGAAACCACTTACGATTCCTCGAATATTAAAGTACTCAAAGGCCTCGATGCGGTGCGTAAACGCCCTGGTATGTATATCGGCGATACCGATGATGGCACGGGCTTGCACCATATGGTGTTTGAGGTGGTCGATAACGCCATCGACGAGGCGCTGGCTGGGTATTGCAGCGAAATCCACGTCACGATTCACCGCGACGATTCGGTGAGCGTCAAAGATAACGGCCGTGGTATCCCTGTCGATATGCATCACGAAGAAGGCCGTTCTGCCGCCGAAGTCATTATGACCGTGCTGCACGCGGGTGGTAAATTTGACAGTAATTCTTATAAAGTATCGGGTGGTTTGCATGGTGTGGGCATTTCGGTGGTGAATGCACTCTCCGAAAAACTATTATTGATTATTCGACGTGACAACAAACTATATGAACAAACCTACCATTTGGGCGAACCCGAAGCGCCATTAGCGATTACCGGGGCGACTGAAGAGCGTGGCACCGAAATCCGTTTTCATCCGAGTAAAGAAATTTTTAAACACAACACCGAATTTCACTACGATATTTTAGCGAAACGTCTGCGTGAATTATCTTTCTTAAATTCCGGCGTAAAAATATATCTGCACGATGAGCGTGATGGTAAAAGCGATAATTTTCATTATGAAGGTGGTATTAAAGCGTTCGTGGAATATTTAAATCGCAGCAAACAATCCATTCATAATAAAGTTTTTTATTTTACCGCTGAAAAAGAAACCATCGTTGTAGAAATAGCCATGCAGTGGAATGACACTTTCCAAGAAAACTTATTTTGCTTCACCAACAATATTCCACAACGCGATGGTGGCTCGCATTTAGCCGGTTTCCGTGGTGGTTTAACACGTACTTTGAATAATTATATCGAGCAAGAAGGCTATGCCAAAAAATTCAAAATCGACACCACCGGCGATGATGCGCGCGAAGGGCTAACCGCTATTTTGTCGGTAAAAGTGCCTGACCCCAAATTTTCTTCGCAGACTAAAGATAAATTAGTTTCTTCAGAAGTAAAAGGCGTCGTGGAATCATTGCTCGCTGAAAAACTACAAGAATTTTTATTAAAAAATCCATCTGATGCTAAAGCCATCGTCACTAAAATGATCGACGCCGCGCGTGCGCGTGAAGCAGCGCGTAAAGCACGTGAAATGACCCGACGTAAAAGCGCGTTAGATATCGCTGGCCTGCCCGGCAAATTGGCCGATTGCCAAGAAACCGATCCCGCTCTTTGTGAATTATATCTGGTCGAAGGTGATTCTGCAGGCGGTTCTGCCAAACAAGCGCGTGATCGTCGTAATCAAGCGATTTTACCGCTTAAAGGCAAAATTCTTAACGTGGAAAAAGCACGCTTCGATAAAATGCTGGCGTCGGAAGAAGTGGCTACTTTAATTATCGCGCTGGGTTGTGGTATTGGTGCCGATGAATATAACCCCGATAAATTGCGTTATCACCGCGTTATCATCATGACCGACGCTGACGTCGACGGTTCGCATATACGTACATTATTATTAACTTTCTTTTATCGGCAAATGCATGAGCTGATCGAACGTGGTTATATTTATATTGCACAACCACCTTTGTATAAAGTTAAAAAAGGCAAGCAAGAACAATATCTCAAAGACGATGTGGCCTTAGATACTTATCTTGCACAAATTGCTTTGGAAGAAACATCATTGTTCCCAAGCAACTCCGACATGCCGCTCAAAGGCGTCGGTTTAGAAAATTTACTTACCCATTATCGCACTGCGTTTAATACCATCAAACGGTTAGCGCGTCGTTATCCCTTAGCGATGTTAGAAGAATTAATTAACGTACCGGTATTAAAACTCGAACAATTAGCCAATAAAGAAGCGGTAGAACAATGGGCGCAACAATTGCAGCAAGTATTACCGGTGGTGCAAAACGGTGCGCGTTATCTCGTTACCGTGAAAGAAAACACCGAACGTCATTTATTTTTACCGAACATCACCTTACATGCGCATGGTATTGAACACCATTATTTATTAAATCAAGATTTCTTTAGCTCGGCAGAATATCATTATTTAGCAGAGCTAAGTGAAAAACTGCATGGTTTGTTATCGGCGACGGCGTATGTACAACGCGGCGAACGTCAACAACCGGTTAAGAATTTCAGCGAAGCTTATGAATGGCTAATGACCGAAGCCAAACGCGGGTTAATGGTACAACGCTATAAAGGTTTAGGAGAAATGAACCCCGATCAACTTTGGGAAACCACTATGGATCCGATGACACGCCGCATGTTACGCGTGACTATCGAAGACGCCGTTTCAGCCGATCAAATCTTTACTACTTTGATGGGCGATCAAGTCGAACCACGCCGCGAGTTCATCGAGCAAAATGCGTTAGCGGCTTCGAATATTGATGTTTGATGAGCCAATCTAGTTACGCCCATGCCCGACATGGCGATCGTGGGTCGCTGGTACAAAAAAAGCTTCGTCTTCTTTGCTAGTAGTTGATTGATTACTATTTGAGCTCGACGAAGTACTCATTGGTTGATTTTGTTGTGCGCCAGAAACAGAATCAGAAGTTGCTGAGGAAGATGGTGGTGTCGGTTCATCGGTTTTATCTTCCTCTTCATCAGAATTATCTGGGAGTGATGCGTGCTTTAATAATACATCGGTGCTTGTTCCTGTGGCTTTTGCCAATGTTTTCAGCATCGCCTTAGTATCATGTTCGGTATGTTGATAGTCTTTTTCGTCATCGGAAGGCGAGTCAGATGATTCTGAATCTGAATCCCCCGCTTTATATTTTGGGAGTTTTTCTATTTTCAACGGATGCAAATCGTTTAAGTGCGCACTGTGCTTATGAAGTTTAATAAGCCCTGGACTCAGTTCATTGATACGTACAATGATGTCGTTAGGTAATATATTACGTAAAGATTTTAAACCTTGGCAACCATCGGAATTAGTTTCAGAAAGAAAAGCATGATGGTGAGTAATAAAGAGTTGCGCAAATTTATCAACAAATTTTTCTCTATCTGCTGGGTCTTTATGATTGGGCAATTTTCCATATTCTTCATAAAAATCAGTTAAAGCTGCCATATACAATTGCATTACAGCTTCACGATCTTTGCCGCTCTTGCAACCACTCATAAAAATATTGCCAGTATATCTTGTAAGCAATCCCTCGATAGCACTTTTTTCCAGATTAGTATTTAAATCGGCAGGCACTTCAGCGTTGATATTAGCAAAACGATTTAATAGCACTAATATTTGGCCTAGTGATTTTTGTTGATCAAGCGTAAAACCTAACACCTGTATGGTCAAAGGTATGCTAGCAATATTCAATATACCTTTGCTGGCGTCTTTATAGAGTTCAACTAAAACTCTATTGCGTTCAATATTTAGCAAAATATTAGCAGCTTGTACTTTATTTAATTCTTTGCCGGTATTTAATTTTAGATAACTTTGAATTTCCATGATAGTTAAACTATCCGTAGCTTTGTTTTTTAATACGGCTTGTTGAATAATTTCTTTGATTTTATTGCACGCTGTTGTAAATGCTAATTTTTTTATAAAATCATCATCTTGCGGCAGATCATAATCAAGGTGTATATTTTTTACAAAATTATCTACACTAGCGTGAATAACTACCTTTTGCACAAAACTTTCAACCATTGCTTTTATTTCACTATCGCGTGAAGTGTCTGAAGATTGGTCCATACCACCTTTCATGAGCACCCAACCCATACCAGCCCCAGCAGTTCTCTTGCGTGGTCTATCTGTCGTTGTTGAAGATCTTTTATCTGCAGGATCTGCGTTTTTCCCGGTAGTTACGAAGCAGGTGATATTGTGGTTAATGCCGATATATTTATATTGCGGCATATCTTTTCTTAACTTTGCGATACCATCTTCTTTTCCGGCGTTAAGGCCGGTATCGCCACCGCCTACTGCTTTTAATAAGCTATGGCAAACAACGGTTTTTTGACGCGGTTCTGAGGTTTCCCAAGGGAAACCATGTGCCGATAATTGCGCACGCTCACACAAGGTGATTTCTTGCGCAATGTTTTGTGCTGTTAACGAGTTATCAAAACTAGGAAGAGGACTAGTAACTAATCCAAAAATCTTGCTTTTTTTAACAACAGCGACAGCAGAACTACGCAGAACAGCAGGCGTAATGCTTGATTTAGTAACATCGCCTTGCTTATTAGTTTCTACAACAAGGCACTGGCTTAGCCAAAGATTATTTGCACCAGGCCGCTTCCCGCGCATCGTCGCCGGTGTAGCAATAGCAGGGTCGGGATCTGAATTTTTTGTATCGAAGATCACATTCATGATTTTTACTAAATTAGCTTTTTCCCATGGCTTCATGTTTTTGAACCATGCTGGCGGTTTAGTAGTTCTTGCTAAAGAAAAGTTTTTTGCTAACGCAATATCATCTGAAGTAAATTTTCCCCCTT
The DNA here is from genome assembly GCA_013288885.1 of Gammaproteobacteria bacterium. Taxonomy (GTDB): domain Bacteria; phylum Pseudomonadota; class Gammaproteobacteria; order JABDBA01; family JABDBA01; genus JABDBA01. The sequence goes on from JABDBA010000001.1 coordinate 180,739, forward strand.
CATTAGCAACAATTTTTTGAAAATAATTTAAAAAAGCATAATGTTCACTGCTCCCGTTCTTAAGGGTACTGAAATAAGCTTCAAAATATTCTTGCTTCTGCTTATGTGTTAGATGCGAAAAGCGATTGCAAGGCTGATCAATTAGGATCATATAACGGTGAGTACCGGTTTTTTCTTCTGCTTTGGTTTCTAACACCGTGACAAGGGTTTTGTGTTTTTTTACATTAGCTAAGGCTTCGGCGTCTTTAAGTTTAATGCCATGCGTTTTTCCAAAAGCTTCAATTTCTGCCAGTGAGGTATTATAAGCATGATCACCTATATCTAATGGCGCTTTATCTGATTCCGCGATGGGTGAAATACTTATTGCTTTCCTAAATTCTTCTTTAAGCTCCGGTGTAGCAAGGGCAGCGAGCATTCCATCGTATGCGCTTTTAATCCTTTTGACTTTTGACATGCCATACGTTTGTAATTCAGGCTGTGATGGTTCTTGGCCAGCTATTATTGTTTTGCGAAAATTATAATCTGTTTGTTGTGAAGATAAACTAAAGGTTTTTTCCAAATAGCGCGTTAGTATTTCGCGCGTGTCAGGGTGTGCTTGACCATATGTCTGCGATGCTCTCTTCCATCCTTTCGGTATTGGCGCTACAACACTTGCGGCCGCTGCTGGTGTAGTTGAGGGTATACTACTACTTTGAGTTTCTTCTTTGTTGGGCACATCTTTTTTAGATTCAGGCAATGACATAAAATCACCTTATTTCTCTTTACCACACTTTAATACTCGCACTGGGGATGGTATTTTCCAGCTTTAACCATTGCTCCCTGCTTAATACAAAACGGGGTTATTAACCCTTTCATAATCCTCATACTTATAGTGTAGTCCTCAAACCTTAAGATAATCTTAAATCCCATGTGGATTTGTAAGTTTATTTGCTTATATAGTTGGGAGGGGCTAGGGAATTGACAAAAATTACCATTTTTGACATAATTAAGTAGTCAAGAACCAGTGGTGTGGAGAAGGTTATCTAGGCCCACCCTGAACAATGCTGCTCCATGAGCGGCCAGTAGGTTTGACAGGAGGAGGTTCCGGTGTAGTGACAGCTGGCGCGCTAGCAGCTGACGTGCTAGCAGATCCTAAATTCTCTGTTATTGCCACGCGTTTTGCGGCCTTAGAACCTCTACGGGGGTTATTGTCGCTAACGCCTTGACCAACAGATTTTCCAGCAGTGATACTACTCGAAAATGAACTAAGTGGCGCAGGGGCAGCTGGTGCGGCCTTAGCAGATGGTTTTCTCGCAGCAGTTTGAGGAGCTGCAGCTTTTTGGGCTAATTCAAGTTTCAGTTTTTCCTGAGCGGGCAGTGCTTGCCAAAAAGTATCAAATTGAGTGCGATCTGCCATCAGAGTAGGTTCTGCAAAATATTGATCTACTAATTTTAATTTAAGCAAAACATTAGCAAGAACATTTGCATCGGTGTCGTTAAAGTTATTTTCTAATGCCGAAAGAGCAGGCATAAATTCATTGGTAGTATCAGTTAAACTTAGTAATAATTGCATCTGACTGCTGTTTTTACTTTTGTCACTTGCATTAAATGCATTGATAATAAACAGCATATAATAGTAATTGACCAAGCCATTACCATTTGAAACGATAACTTCCGTTTTTTTATCGTATATAAAATTATTTTTAATATTATTTTTTAAATAAAATATTCTTGCAATAATACTATCTAAATCTAAGTGTAAGTTTTGATTTGATGTATATAAATCATGAAGGTCCATCTGCAATGCTAAATTTGTGTCTTTTCTACTAGAGGTATTTGTTGCTGCTGTAGGTTCCGGCTTCGTTTCAGTTTCACCGCTGCGATGTCTAGCCAAAGGTTGGGCCGGTATTCTAAAAAAAGGACTTGCGTCAGAAATATAGCTATCTTGCTTTTCTACGCTTTTTTGAGCTTTCAGCAAAAGCTCTATGCGCTGATGGTTGTTTAGGAAGTGATCTTCCAGTTTGGTTCTTTCCGGATCTTGCATTAACTCATCAAACGCCGCTTTAGAGTAATCCAAAGCGGTTTTTTCTTGCTCGTCTTGAAGTTCAGCAGTAATATTTTCGGATGTTATCATGTATAATACTAATTGATCTTTACCCGCCCTTGCAGCTTCGTGTAGCAATGTTGGATTGAGTTCTTCCTCGTCAACTCTAACAATTTCTTTAAGAATAATTTCCATTTGTTTTAATTTATTGCATATAGCTTTAAAATTATTTAATTCGCACGCTTCTTGTTCCGAGACGTCTTTTTCTCCAAGATAATGGTTTTCAATTAATTCAAAAGCAACCTGTATCAAAAATTCTTGATCCTGTTCATTATCGTTTTCAAGAACATCTAAAAGTTGTCTAAAATCTTGCCCGTCTACCAGTGCTTGAACAACCGCATCAACATTTCTATGTGCTAGCGCGGTAGTTAAAGAAGGCTTTTCATCAATTGCACTGGATAAAAGTGCAGGCATTATGCTATCTAATAAGCGGGATTGTGAGGGGTGTTGCATACTAAGTCGATCAGAGGTTGGAGAACGCAACGGAGAAGTAGGAACAAACGGTTTTTGTTTTTGTAATATGTCATCGGGAATAACGACCCCAGCATTCCATAGGGTCATGCAAAGACCTTTTTTATCGTTAAAAGTAATTATATTTGCTAAAGTTTCATCCCTCTCATTTTTGACATCATTGATATTTTTTTTAATCTTGATAGCCGCAACAATTTGATTTACCAAATCTAAGTTTAACGCAATTTTTCGTCGAAAAAGCTTATAAAAATTACTGACAATATGGAACAAAATAACTTGCAATATCTCTGTATGATCTTTGTCAATCGCAAATTGTACGGGAGTTTTTCCATTAATATCTTGCTGATTAAAATCTATTTTTGCCTTTAAACATAGCTGTACAAATTTCACGTTATTTTTAGCCACTGCATAATGCAGCAAGTTTTTTCCACCAATATTTTTAAAATTTTTTAAGTCTATTTTTCGCAATTTTTTAAATATTTCTTCGGCTTCTTGATGGATCTCGTCTGTATATTGAGTAACATCCAGTGCAGCTATAGCCAATAATCTCTGTTTGTATTGACCGATCTGTTCAGGAGAAAGGGTGTCGGCATCTAAAGAAAAATTACTTTCAACATCGGTTCCGGCTGTAACAGCTGAGTCACCATCATCATCTGCGTATGATCCGCCATCGGTAGAACCGTCTGGGTTTGCAAGATAAGCATTAGAATAACCTCGACTCCCTTCATGACTAACATTACTAACATTGTCTGTAGAAGTTTGTTGTTTAGCAAACGATGATCCTAAAGTTATTCCTATTGTTGAAGTTGCGGAAGAGGAACTGCCACTTGAAGCAAATGACATCGCGCTGCTTGTTGAACTTGCCATTGGCTGCAAGTGTGGTGGAACATAACCTGGAGGATAAAATTTAGCTGCATTGTGAGACAATGTAGAGTTTGAAGGATCTTTTGGAGGTTTTGCAGGAGTAGGTTTATTTTTTCCCGATTGACCCTCTTCTTCTGTTTCATCTTCTGCAACTATTGCTTCCGTCCATTCCTTAGCCCCACTAATATTTTGCTTTGCAGTATCTGCACCCACATCATTTTTCCCACTAGCACCATCAGAAAACATAATAAACCCCTCAATAAAATTAAAATATAACAGTCATTCTACCCCATAAACCTTAAGATTTTCTTAAGTCTGAGTGAAAATCTTGCGAATTATAAATTACGACGGGGCTATTTACTTACAAGATAATTATTCAACGCATAAGGCGCTTTACGCCTTCATCCAAACGGCGCAATAATTCAGCGGCGGGGAGATCTTGGCTTAAATAAGCCGCTTGGCCTGAATACATCGACATGATATCGGTCAACCCTTTTTTTGCGGCAGCGGCTCGTAGGGAGCGGGTGAGGGAATTTTGAATCGGGTAATCTAAAATTTGCTTTTGGTAAGCTTCCATCGCCGTAGTAAATTTGTTTTTTATAGCACGCACTAAACGGCCGGAATAAGCACGAGTAAGCACAGTATTATCTTGCTTGTTCTGCAAAATTGTTTTTTTGAATTTGGCGTGCGCGCCTGATTCAGTGCAAGCAAGAAAAGCCGTACCCATTTGCACACCGGTTGCACCCAAGATAAGTGCAGCAAGAATTCCGCGCGCATCCATGATGCCGCCAGAGGCTACTATGGGTACTTTAGTATGATCGGCAATTTGTGGAATTAACGCAAAGCTGCCAATCAATGCCTCTTCTGCCCGCCCTAAAAAAGTACCGCGATGACCACCCGCTTCACAACCTTGCGCAGCGATAACATCAATACCGGCTTTTTGTAGCGCTAATGCTTCCGGCAAGTTAGTTGCTGTGCCCATTAATTTTATTTTGGCGAGTTTTAATTTCTTTATCCACTGTGCAGCGGGAATGCCAAAGGTAAAACTAAAGACAGGAACTTTCTCTGCAATAATAACTTGCAATTGCTCAGCAAAAGGAAAAACAAAGGGTGCAAAAACAGGATTAATTTCTCTAGCAAACTTAGGATAAAGTTTTTTTAACGTTTTAATCATCAACTGCATTTGTTGTTTAGTGGCATGATGTGGCTCAGGAATAAAAAGATTTACTGCAAAGGGTTTATCCGTTAACGATTTAATTTTAATAATAATCTTGCGAATTTCTTCGGGATCCAAATAACCCGCGCCTAACGAACCTAAACCACCGGCATTGCTCACCGCAGCTACTAATTCAGGTGTAGTAGGCCCACCTGCCATCGGCGCTTGAATGATCGGCAGTTGAATGTTGAGCAGTTTGGTGAGTTTAGTATTGGGCCACATCTTTATCCTTTTTATTTGAGATTTGCCCGAGGCGGCGGCGCATTGTTTGGGTTAGGTTGCCCAGGTTCTTGTGCAGCAGTAACTACTGCAGCAGTAACTACAGTTTCAGTCACCGTTGGGTTAAGCTCAGCCCATATTTTGCCTAGCATAACAGTTGCCCTCCGAGAATCCGGGCTACCTGAAATAATTGATGGGCTAACATCTCGCGCGATATCTTGATCATCAGTCGATGTCTTGGCCTCCTCTGGCGAATTAAGCAAGTGAGCAAAAGCAGCCATTCCGTCATCTGTATGATCAGCAGACCAATCACTATTCAACATTATAGGTTTTTTCTCAACAGGAACAAATTTTAATGGTTTGAATTTATTTAAACCGCCATTTTCTTCTAATCTAGCGATAAGCCCAGGGCATATCAATTCAATTCTCTCACGAATGTCTTTGGGCAATACTCCGCCTTTGTCCTCTCCTTTTTTATTTTTTCCACCAATGTCTTTTAAGCCCTGACTACCATCTGCGTTAGTTTCAGCTAATATAGCCATATGGTGAGTAACGAATAAATCGGCGTAGATAATAACGAATTTTTGTCTATCGGTTTGTTTTTTATGAACGCCCTCGGTCGGTGCTTTTTTAACGTCTTTGGCCTTGTAAGCTTCTAAATCTCCATCGGGATTATGATTGTGATCGGGCATTCTATTGTTATTTTCAGCCATAAAGACCATTAAAGCGACCATATAAATTCTCATCATACCTTTACGATCTTTTCCGCTTTTACAACTGCCCTGAAAAATATTTCCAGTAAAGATAGTAAGCAACCCTTCAATCGCACTTATTTCTAAGTTAGGATTTTGTGATCTTTCCATTCTTTTGTTGATATTAAAATATCCATTCAGTAGCACAAGAATGCGCGTTAAAATTTTGACGCGTGGGTCTCGCAGTTCTTCTTGCGATGAAAGATTGTTACGATATGGCGAGAGATTAGGAGAAATTAATGAGGTATCTAATTTACCCCTTAGCGCAGCATCAAAAAATTCTTTAATAGCAAGAGAGGCCTGTTCGTCTCTTCCCGCCATTATTTTTTTTATAAATGCATTTACCATTTTTATTATGCCATCTGTTCCTGGAACTTCAGAAACGCTATCTATTACCGCACGTGCTGCTTCAGAATCTACGAGATTAGTTAAATTATGGTTAGAACCAATAGGAGTAAGTTCAGTATCTAATTTACTAAGCACCGCATCTTTTGCTGATGCAAGGCCACCGTCACCACCGCCAAAAAGTTTAAGCAAAGTTTGGCAGAAAACAAATTCGGGGTTTATTGGCCATGGGAAATGGTCAACGCGGAAGCGATTACCATTGTCGTTCCAAAGTATCTTTTGATATTTTTTACATAATATAATTTCTTGTTGAATGTTTTGTACGGTAAACAATTCGTTTAAAGCAGAAGTCGTGGTTGTGGCAACATCAGCAAGTGTTGGGTCAGGCTGTGAAGAGAAAGCGAGTACCCCCTCTGATTTTTTTTTAACGGGTTTTTGTTGTTTTACAGCACCTGCAACAGCGGAACTACGGCCAGAAGGAAACAAAACGCCTTCGGTTTGCAAGTTAATTTTAGTAGCCGCAGCAATTGTTGGCTGTAAGCTGTAATGGGATTCCATTACAGCGGCTATGCTTATCCATAAATTACTGGCGCCTGGGCGCGTAGCTCTTTCTGTAGCGGGCATGGCAATAGCAGGGTCATTAGTATTTTTCTCTTCATCGATTACAGGTTTTATAGTGCTTAATAAAGAGTCTTTTTCCCATTGACTAAGTCTGTCAAACCAAGTGGGCATAGTAGAAGGTTTTTCTTCTGGAAAATATTTCTCAAATTGGCATTGCCCAAGGAACCTTTTAAGTTGCCCAGTAAACATGCCGAATTTGGTAGGTTCGGTTTTGATTTTTTTCAGACAGCTTACAAAATCTCGTATTTTTTCACCTGGTTGTAGATGCGAAAATAGATATGCATCAGTTTTTAAGCCAATGATTGTTGCAAACTTATCTTTATCAGTATCCGATAATTTCTTAAACCAAGAAGTGTATTCTTGCAGGGCTTGATCAAAATCAGTAGACTTGCTCTCTGAGCTAGCAAGATATTTAGTTGGAAAATATTCTGCAAATTCCCGTTCGCCCCAAATTTTTTTAATAGGTTCATCTATGGCATCCCAATCATTTTTATACGTACAACGATAAGCCATAAAATATTCTGCTTGTTGTTCGATACTTAAATCAGAAAATCGATTACCTGGTATATCTATTTGTACTGTGTAACGTATGTGAAATTGTGTGGGTGTTGTTAATACTGTAACAAGCGTTTTATGCTCTTTGATATTATTGAGCGCTTCGGCAACTTTAAAATCAATATCATGTTCTTGCCCGAATTCTTCTAAATTAGCGATTAATATATTATATTGCTCGTTGCTGATTTCAGTATCCTGATTAAACTCCATGGGATTTGTAATAGTCTTGAATGCTTCGGTCTTTTTTGCAAATCCCACCGCCTTGGCCATTCCATCATAAGCACTTTTATAGCGTTTAAACTTTGAAACTGCGAAGCTTTGAGGTGGCACAGGTTTGCCACTTTCATGGAAGTGAAAATCAGTTTGATCGGGATCCAAACAAAAATTTTTTATAATATGATTTCTTAATTGTTCTTCTAATTGTTCTTTAGCTGTGCGAATGGGTGGCTGTGATGCAGGTGTTCTGGCAGGGGGCAATTTTGCAAGTGGACCACCTAGGCTAGAAAGTGATCTTGCTAAAGCGGGCATCTGCGATGCTGATGTAACAAATGATCCTCCTGCAGAAACCGGCGACGACGATGAAGACGAAGTAGTTGTTGCTACGCTAGAGGGTGAAGTATTTGATGGGGCAAGAGGTGGTGATGCTGGGTGGGCAATAGCCGTAGAGCGTGTTCTATCTAAAAAACCAGAATTTGGATCCCAATTAGAGTCAACGACCGCCAAAAGAGGTGATACTGACACTGAGCTTGGCAGGGAATTTTGCAATGCAGAAGCCATTGATGTCGTTGAAACAGTTGGATCGCGCCCCGATCCTTGCGGTGAAGGTTTTGTGAACTTAGTTGTCCGCCTTAAAGATACATTTAATGCACTACTCCCAGCCCCCCCTTCTTCTTTTTTTGAATCTGAATCCACTTGGTTACCACCTTTAGGAAAAGCCATATTCATCACCCCGCTGTTTTTGTTAAGATTTAAAAATTATAACATTTCATTTAAGGTTATACCACCCTAAATCATCTCTAACGGATCAACATCCAATGACCAGCGCACGCGGCGTACTAATGGAATGGTTTCAATTTGTAATACTAATTTTTTTAATAACTGATGCAATGGTGCGCGTTCGGTGGCTTGCAGCAATAATTGCGCACGATAACGGCCAGCACGGCGTTCCATCACGGATGGAATAGGCCCCAATAATTGTAAGTCTTTGACTTTTAATTTTTGTGCTAAAGCACTTAACTGTTTTAAAAAATCCAGCGGATGTTGTTTGGCGATCGCTTCGGCGCGAAATAAAGCTAAATGTGCTGAAGGTGGTAATTGCGCTGACATACGTTCTCGTAACAAAGTTTGTGCTAAATTAAAATAATTTTGTTGCGTTAATTGGGTGAGCAGAGGATGGGCAGGATTGTGCGTTTGAATCAACACTTCTCCCAAGCGTTCGGCGCGCCCTGCTCTTCCCGCCACTTGTGTTAACAATTGTACCATGCGTTCACCCGCACGAAAATCAGCGCTGAATAAACCACCGTCAGCATCTAAGATCGCCACTAAAGTAACATCAGGAAAATGATGTCCTTTAGCTAACATCTGTGTGCCGATCAAAATACGATTTTGGCCATTATGAATGGTATCTAAAATCGTTTGCAAGCTGCCTTTGCGCCGCGTGCTATCGCGATCGATGCGCACGATACCTACATCCGGAAAATGTTCAGTCAAGGTTTGTTCTAAACGTTGTGTGCCCTGCCCTATGGGTGCAAGTTTTTGACTTTCGCAATTGCCACATTGATTGATAATCGCACTGGCGCTGCCGCAATGATGACACTGCAATAAAGGTGGATATTGATGCAAAATTAATTTTGCATCACAGCGTTTGCAACTAGCGACCCAACCACATGCATTGCAAATTAATACCGGCGCAAAACCACGTCGATTTAAAAATAACAACACTTGCCCGTTATTATCTAAATGTTGGCGAATATTTTTTAGCAACAAAGGCGCTAAACCCGCTATTAGTTTTTGATTACGCAGATCAATAATATGATATTGGGGGTGGACAGCATTACCAACGCGTTCGGGCAATTGCAATAACTGAAATTTATTTTGTAGCGCGTTATGTAAACTTTCTAACGCCGGTGTGGCCGAGCCTAATAACACGGGAATTTTTTCTAAGCGTGCACGTACAATCGCTAAATCACGCGCCGAATAACGAAAGCCTTCTTGTTGTTTAAATGAAGCATCGTGTTCTTCGTCGATAATAATAATGCCCGGGTTCAAGAGTGGCGTAAAAATAGCTGAACGTGTGCCGATAATAATAGCTGCTTCACCATTATTCGCTTTGACCCACACATCGAGCCGTTCACGATCAGTCAAGCCAGAATGCAACACACCGATGAGCACTTTAAAACGTGCTTGAAAACGCTCGACGATTTGTGGGGTTAAGCTAATTTCTGGTACTAACACTAACGCTTGTTGTTGTGCCGCTAAGGTTTTTTCAATAATTTGTAAATAGACTTCAGTTTTGCCACTGCCAGTAACCCCGTGTAATAAAAAAGTATTGAATTGATTAAATGAAGCGCTGACCGCATCGACCGCTTGTTGTTGATGTGCGTTTAATGTCAGATTAGTTGTGTATTGTGGCTCGCGTTCATTAATTTTAGTGCGCAATTTAGTTTTTCTAAATTCAGCCGGTTTGCCTTGGCGCAATAAAGTGGGCAACGCACTGGCATACACTTCACCAATCGGGTGATGATAATAATCGCTCGCCCAGCTAATTAGTTGCAATAAGCTGTCCGGCAAAATAGGTGCATCATCAATTATTTCCAAAGCTGGTTTTATTTTATCCACCGCAATTTGCGCCGTGTTTTTAACCGCTAACAACACCCCCACCATTTGCCGTTTACCAAACGGCACCCACACACGCACCCCCGGTTTTAAGTTTTCCAGCACACAATCTTTGGGCGCTAAATAATCAAAACCATGGTAAATCGGCGCGAATACCGCGATGTGGAGGATGGGTTGGTTCATGATTTTAATTACCCGTAGTAATTTTTTCTACTTCAATCAGCAAAGATTTATTTTCGTTAATAAGAAAATCAATAAATTTTTCTTTTTGCAGAGTGCGATCGAGAACATCTGCGGGGATGAACCGTGACATTTCATCAAAAAATTCTTTACTGCGAGCAAGTTCATCTAAGCGGTTTATTGTTAAGCTTAAATTTTTTGGGTAATCATTTTCTTTATAATCATTAATTTTAGCAAGAATATAATGAGAATTAATTTTTGCTCCTTGTTGCTTTAACCAACGTAAATCCCAAATATCACGATATCGCACATAACGTTGGCAGCTTACTAAAGAAACTAATTTATCCGCCATAATTTCATCTAATGTTTCTGTCATGATAAGCATATCATTATAGCCATCAGGCAAGAATTCATAATTTTGTCGCAGCGATTGTGGAACACGTGAATATGCCGGTACGTTCGCTACTTCAATTTTAATTTTTTGTCTTGGGATATCTTTTTTTTCTGGCGTAGTAGTAAGACTAATTTGCCATTTATCTACCTTGATCTCTTGATATTTCGGAAGTAATGTCATTTCTTTGGGCTCTTTAACTGAAATTTCTAATCCATAGCGTTCACCAATATATTTTTCAAGGCAATTTTTCATTTTAGTCAAATTAGCGGTAGCAAATTCTTGCCCACCGACAAAATCCAAGTCCTCGCTTAATCTTGCTGCCCCATAACAAAGCCTGAGAGATGTTCCTCCTTGAAATGTTAGTTTATCTAATAATCCATCTTTATCTAAACAAAATAAAATATCATAATGTAATAATTCTTTTGCAATAGCAGGGCGCATACGAGCACGTCCATCCACATTCATTGCCCTATCTACTAATAGATTAAAATCTTCACTCTTGTTCATCGTCAATTACCTCTGGTTGCAATAAATGAAGATTACGGCCAACACGTCTTAAATCTCGCAATGCAGTTTCTTTGGTTGCTACGCGCAGCGGCCGCCCTGTAATTGTTTGAATATGATCAATAATGTTGGCAACAGATCTTTGGGTGTGCGTGAATTCAATAACACCATATAGAGTGTTGTAAATCCCCCTGCGACCTGTTGTCATCACCGTAAGGCGATCAACTGGAACCTGAGAAATGATCCCATATTCAGACAACGCTGATTCAAGGCTAACATAATTATAAGTATTTCTGCGTAATGCTTTTGCAACGTGCTCTATCACATAACTATCAAAAGATTGTGCAAAAGCGTTTACATAAACCCCATGACAAGCGCGTTTAATTAAACCTGCTCGCACTAACCGGTTTAAGCCTTCATCTAAGGCTTTTGGATTATCATCAGGGAATAATTTAGCCATATCATGTTTGGTAAATACATACTTCCCTTTTTTGTCAAACGCCATTAGAGTTTGAATAGCAGCCAATTTTTTCATACTACCGACTCATTAAGTTAACAGAAATACTATTTATATATAGTATAAACGTTAATTTAAAAAATGCAAAATTGCCAATCCAATCAAAGTGCAATTCCAGCTCAATTATTACTTCTATAGCAGTAATATATCCGTATTAAATTAGCTATATACGAATTTTTCATAAAATTTGATAATATTTACTGCTAAAGCAGTATTTTTATCTGAAATATTGAATACAAACATTGATTCCCCTTTACAGAGATCAATTTTACTGCTATAACAGTAAAATAACTTATATTTAGGTCATGCTATGACTCCTAACGAAATCGCTAAAACAGTGCACTACTTTCGCAAGCAAAGCGGTTTGTCACAACAGCAGCTAGCTGAGTTAGCCGGTGTCGGCAAGACCGTGGTTTTTGATATCGAGAAGGGTAAGGCAACGGTACAACTTAATACTTTGCTAAAAGTTTTGGAAACATTAAATATCAAGCTAAAGCTTGAGACCCCTTTTGAGGCATCGGCGGAGGCGGAGGAAAAATAATGAGAAAAGCGCGCGTGCTGATGAATGGTATTTTTGCTGGGGTGTTGGAGCAAATTAATGAAAATCAATATCGATTCTGTTATCAACCAGATTATCACGGTGTACCGGTATCCCTCACTATGCCGTTGGAAAAAAAGATTTATGAATTTAAGCAGTTTCCACCATTTTTTGAAGGAGTGTTACCTGAAGGCGCAACATTGGAGGCATTGTTGCGAAAATATAAATTAGATAAGAATGATTATTTCGGACAGTTGTTACAAGTGGGGAATGATTTAGTCGGAGCGGTCACTGTTGAGAAAATAGTATGATGCGTTGTCCCATTACCTATGAAGAAATTAATGATCAAGAATATTACTCCGCGCGTGGATTAAAATTACTCTCTGCTCAGCTAAATCAACTGGCTCCTTTAAATTATAGTGCCGCCGAGCAACGCGCTGAAGCTATTGCACGCGCTGGCAAAATGTCTTTGCAAGGAGTGCAAGCCAAACTCAGCGCGATATTAAAAATCAAAGAAGCTAAATTTGAATTGGTGGACCAAAACGGCCGCTATATTTTAAAACCACAAAGTGAATATTATCCTGAGCTGCCGGAAAATGAAGCGCTTACAATGTCGATGGCTGCCAAGGTTGGTATCGAAGTTCCTGTGCATGGCTTGGTTTATTCAAAAGACAACAGCATGACGTATTTTGTTAAACGTTTTGATCGAATAGGGCACGACCAAAAATTACCAATGGAGGATTTTGCGCAATTATCGCAAATGACGCGCGATACCAAATATAATAGTTCTATGGAGAAAGTTGCTAAAATAATCGCTGACTTTTGCACATTTCCAAAAATAGAAGCCGTTAAGTTATTTAAACTCACATTGTTTAATTTTTTAGTTGGTAATGAGGACATGCATTTAAAAAATTTTTCATTAATTACGCGCGATAAAAAAACCACATTATCGCCCGCTTATGATTTATTAAACACTACTATCGCGCAACAAAACGTCAAAGAAGAACTAGCGTTGCCGCTCAATGGTAAAAAAAATAATTTAAAAAAATGGGATTTTTTAGATTATTTTGCTGGTCAAAAATTACAATTAAATGAGAAAGTGATCGCAGGGGTTATGCAAGAAATTAAGCAAGCGCACCCAGCATGGCAAGAGCTTCTCAGAAATAGTTTTTTATCAATAACCATGCAAGAAAAATATCTCGTTTTACTCGAAGAGCGATGTCAACGATTAGATCTATTAAGAGGGAACAGCACGCGCAGCTTGCTCTAACACTGGCAGTGCGGCTGGAACAGCGCCATTTACTGGGTCAGCTACTGGCGGTGAGGCGTCCTTGCTCGTTTTCCCACTCTGGGCTTTAGGGTTAAGGGTGTCTGTTAGGCTGCTCAGTTGCGAATAGGGTGGAAGCCCTTTTTGTTCTGTGGCTGCGGCATTCACTATTGTCTGCTGTGCTTCGGCCTGTTTGATCCACGTAATAAATAGACAAGGTCGCTTAATTAGTATTCCATTTTTATTATGTTGTACTAATTCTTTTGGATCGGATGATTGGGGTAGCAACCTAATAAAATATTCAGCAATTGCTTGTATCTTAGCTATGTCTAGCTGTTTGTTTGCAAGGCGAATGTGGCCATCCTTAATACATTTCCAGCCCTTAACATTCGTATATTCATCAAATTTTTCAACAAGGCCAACATCCTTAAATACGGAAAATTTGTCACGGAAAAGAAGATATTCTGAAGAGCCAGGTGATTGGGCGAATGTTCCATCTAGATCTTCTTTGTTAACAACAACCCATGCCTCGACTTCTGGAAGCCAATGAGTAAAATAACCATGCTTTGCGATGGCATTTTTTAAATCTTCCCATAAAAAAATATACTGTATAATACTATTAAATTCTAGTAATACAAATTGCAATGTTATTTCTTTCGGCGGTTGTACTTCGTAGCGGTAAGAAGGTTTTAAGGTGTGACCTTGCTTTATTAGGGGCTGAGGTACTACCCCTAGTGCATTCCAATAATCAGAACCATAATCCCATTGCAAAGAGTAACCTTGAGGTATTTTAGTTTTAGCATAAAGAATGCACTTAGGTTTCCAATCCCCTTCTACGAAAATTATTCGTGCCTCTAAATTTGCTACTGCAATCGTTTTTGCTTTATCCTGTAATGTTAGGATATTTCCTTCTGCGTCAAGAACTTGAAAGTAGTTGAGTGATTGTACCTGCCATGCATGATTAGCATAAGCTGCTAAACTTCTTGATTTATTTGCAGAAATGAATATTTTAAAAAATGGTTTTTCATTTGTATAAATAGGATATAAAAATTTGTCGGCTGTTTCTTGAAGATATTTTTTTGCTTGTTCTTCTGTATAGAAAAAAAGAAGCTCACCACCGTACTCAATGGGGTCTTCTGGTTCTAGTTCTTTTATTGCCCGCAAGCCTAATTCATCTTCCAGGCCTTTCACCTTATAAATTTCTGTTTTTTCTTCTCTGACTTTTTTTGCGCGCTGCCTAAGAGCTTCATACTCTTCTTGAGAAATTTTTCGATGAGGGATTTTAGCAACTACTTCGTTTAACCCTGTACGATCTCTATGTGTTCGTGCGGGGCGTGCGTTATATTCTGTTTCAGTAGCAAAACGCTCAGCACCGGGCGACAGTTTAAGTAGTTGATCAATGCCAATTTTTTGTCCCTCAAAATTTACTGTTATGCTTCCTGACTCTACCTTTTCTTTTTTTGAATCGTCTGTAGGTAACGACATAAGCAAATACCTCAAATTATTAAGGTTGTGTTAAAGATTTAAGGGGAATGGGGGAGTCAAGCAACCATGCGCCACTCATCAGATACCTCTTCGAGTTCAATTTTCCCCATATTTGAGTTGGCCGCAGTGGCCGCATCAAAGTCAGCAATTTCATTAATTTTATCGTAAATTGCTTTACTTTTTTTAGTATTAAGATAAGCAAAGAAAAGCGCTCTTAAGAGATGGTCAGCAGTTTTTGAAATTGTAGATTTATTTTTTTCCCATAATAAAACAGATTGATAATTAAGCCCCAAAATACGGGCTAGGGTTTTCTGTGATAAATCTAAAGTAGTCCTGATAAATTTTATTTCATTGCCCGACAAAGGGCCATGCTTAGAAACGAGAAGCATACCAATAGTTCTATGTAAACCATGAATATCGTGGATAAATATTTCTTTCTCCCCACTCTTATTTTTGGTTATCTTAAAACCATTAACTAAATAAATATTTTTTAAACCACATTCAGTGTAATGATATTTTTTCATGATAATTTCTTATTTGTTGATTACAGTAATGACTAATAATTTTTGACTTAATTTCAAACATACAACCACTCTTAACCAATCTCCCGCAGTGCCTTTTTCCATTCTTGTTTCATATCCTCCGCCATTAGCATGTGAAAAAAATGGGGTTTCGGTTATCCTTCCTTTTAATAGACAATTGATAATTTCCGGTGTCGTGATTTTGCGTTCTTTCATTCTTTGTTTACAGTGTTCAGACCAACTAAATTTACCTTGTGTTACTAACTGTTTAATTATTTTTTCGGCTTCTGAACTTGAAGGTACTTTTGGGAACGGTATAATATTACTCATTATTTTGCCTTTTTATTGTTGTTATAGATGGCAGTCAACATATATTAATTATATATATAGAATCTATATATAGCAAGGGAATTTTATTAAAGTGGGATTATATCTGGGAATGGAGCTATCAGTAGGCAGGATTAGGAGCGGGGTGGCTGAGATGCCAAAAGCAGACCGTCGATTACATGGATGTAATCAACGATCGCATGGACGCAGTTTCGTCTGCGTTGGCATTCAGCCAAGCCGCTCCTTGGCTTCTTTCTGAAGTTATGCAACAGTTCCCTATCCTCAAGTCTCAGCCTTAGTCGCGCCTAAATTCACCGGCGTGTAGTTAAGATCATATGATTTTTGATCTAAACAACGTTGTGAAAGATGCAACATCAATATGCTGAAGGGTAACATCACTACAACGTCTTGTGGGAATTGTAATACGCCAATTCCGCCAAAGGTGCCTAAATAAGAAAGCACTAACATCGAAGCCATGTAGAAGACAAACCAATATAAACTGCTACCGCTGGCAAAAATACTTTTCCGTTGATACAGCAAGCTGATCACTAAGCCAACTAATAGCGCGATGCACAGTTTCCACAGCGTAGAAAATCCGCACCAATACAACATCAAGTTACACACGAAAAATGCAATATGTGAAATCACCAACGCGCCAGAAAGTTTAAATGGTCGTTGGCGGTTGGGTTGCAATTTACGTAATGCTAACAAACACATCGGGCCTGCCCCGTAAGAAAGAATGCTCGCAGAAGACAAAAACGCTACCATCTTCTGCCAACCGGGGAAAGGCAAGAACGATAAAATACCCACTAAAAAATTCGCATACAAAGTAATGTGCGGAATTTTATATTTATTTTCGCGCAAGAAAATCGGTGGTAAATGTTTGTTTTCAGCCATACCGTAAAGAATGCGCGAAGTCGCTGCGGTATAAACTAAGGTTGTGCCAAACGGTGAAAATGCAGCGTCGAACATTAACAACGCAGCAACGATTCCCAAACCGACTAATAATGTTAAACCGACCAACGGGCCACTATCCCCGGGGAAGGTCAACGCCTGCCAACCGTGCGCCAAATATTTTGCGGGCATAGCGACAATAAAACTTAATTGCAACATAAAATATAAAACGAAGCCCACCAATACTGCCCCTAAAATTGCGATAGGAATATTACGTTGCGGGTTTTTCACTTCACCCGCTAAAATCAAACCATTTTGAAAACCAGTAAAAGCAAACGCGACACCGCCTAACGATAAAGCAGAAAAAATTTGTTGCCAACTTTGTTTATCAGATAAATGGATGTGCACATTAGTAAACGAAGGCGCGGTATAAATTAAACCGACGATAGCGCAACTAGGAAGAATAAATTTAATTAAGCTGGTGTACTTATTACATTCGGCTAAAAATTTAATGCCAAAAGTATTAATCACCACTACAAAAAACATGATACCGACGGCGGCTATATAGCCAACCCCCGAAAGTTTGAAAGTGGTAGAGTCATGTACAATCAGTGCCGGAACAAAATGACTGCCGTATTGTAAAATCGCTTGAATTTCGATTGGCGTCATCACGAGATACGATAACCAGGTAGTCCAACCAAATAAAAATCCCACTTCTTTGCCGTGCGTATAAGTGGGGTAATTCGCTAGACCACCTGAAACCGGAAACATCGTGCCTAATTCACACAAAGGCAACGCGATAAATAACATGAAAAATGCCGCAATCACCCAGCTGATTAAAGCATTACTTCCCGCTATTTGCGCACTGATGAAAGGGCTGAATAACCAACCGGAACCAATCATTCCCCCGGCTGCTGCGATAAGAACATTAACAGTAGAAATATCACGTTTGAGCATACTGGATCTCCTTTATAATTAAAGCATTTGTAGGTCGATACTCATTGGGTATAAATATGTTTTAGCCAAGCGATTAATTGTTTGGCTGATTTGTTTTCTTTGTCAATAAGGTCATTTTGTATTGCATAATATAAACCTTCCCCTGGTAACTTTTGCCAGGCCATCCAGGTTGCAATTTTTGCTTTGCTGGTATGAATTGATTTAAACTTTTGTGGTTTAGGGAGGTTTTTCACTACCTCAGTAGCATGTTGTAGAAGGGGAGATTCTGAACTTTTTACAGCAGTTGCGATCCAATCTTCAAGCATCCCTTCTGAGGCGTTATCAGGCATGATCCATAAACCAAAGTCGTTGAGTCCATCTGAATGAGGAAAAGAGAGTCCCGAATGTAAGATAATTGGGTCATTATAATTACTATGGGCCATTCTTTTTTTAATGTGTTTTAGGGTATTTGAGTATCCCCAACTATCAGCAGAATAATCTGCATCTATCACCATTGCTAAATGAGTAACGCTCCCATCGAATAGCTGTTTTATCAGTTCTTCAAGGAGAGCAAAGGCAGCCATTTTTCCATTTCTTTCAGCGCCGTGATCTTTTGGTGTATTCACCTTAACATCGACATCTAAACCAAGTACTTTGAATAATGCCCGAAAAAATTTTTGGTCATTTTCACCTTCAACCAATAAAATTTTATGGCTCATTGTTTACCTCACTTCAACATCGGCCTGGCTGATGGTTGCTAGTTTTTCCTCGCTAAATTCCGTTGCAATTATTTTTCCTTTGTTGCTTTTTGTAGCACTGCGGCCAACGCGAAACAAAACGCCTTCACCCGCTTTTTTTCCGAGCGCTACTTTAACAAAGCTGTCCACACAGTCACCGCCATGGGTAGTAGCAAAAACTTGGATATTGAATTCTTTTGCAAGATCAAACAACCAATCCCAAATTTTTTCTTGTACGCTAAAATGTAAACCATTATCGAATTCGTCAATGAGAAAAATTCCCCCTGCTGCTGATGAGGCTTTTAAGGCTAATTGAACTACCCTTAACATACCATCGCCCATACTGTTCAAGGGAATTGGTTGCTTTATATTATTCAATTTTACTTTAGCAAAGCGTTTGGGGGATCGTGAATAAAATGATCTCGCAAAAGAAAGATCGGCGTCTCTATCCTCATTTTTTATAAAGGCAATATTTTCAAAATCATCATCAATAAATTTTAAAACAGTTTTTAGATGAGTTTCATAACCGGTAAGAGCAATTTTATCCCATGCATCGGCCAATTCATCTTGTGAGATAAATCGTGTAGAAATATAGCTGCAAGGTAAATTTATTTGGTTTTCAAAAGGTGAATTAAATCTTCTAGGGCGAAAAGGTTCGTCCAAAGGAATAAATCCTATAATATCACCCTTCGATACGCTGATGGCGTGAAAAGCGTCTATGTTTTCACTTAATTCTGATTTTTTAATAGGGCGTGTAATACTCCGCATACTTCTACCGTCTTCAAGAGGTTCTTCTCTTTTTATTAGGTAAGTATGCCGCAATTGCAGAGCATCAGAAGCATTTTCATTTTCACCGATTAGAATGGTTTTTTCTTCATCACTTGGAAAACATCGCCCAGTAAAAAAAGATTCAAATGGAAATGCTCTATCGTTATCCATTATATCTTTGTCATTCGAGGCGGGTATTTCATCATGCTCATCGGCAATTCTAGATAAGAGAACAGGGTTAGCATTTCCTGAATAAATCCTAAGTGCTTCTAGTACGGTACTTTTACCGGAATTATTTTTTCCCACAATGAGATTTAAACGCCCAAGTTTTTTAACTTGGAAGTCTTCAAGTATTCTGAAATTTTTTATATATAATGATTTAAATTTCATAGGTAGGGGTTCCTTAGTATATTTATTTGGAACAGACAACTATTATACACAGGTAGGAGTTGGATTCCATCTTTCTCTTACCTTATCTGCCCCCCAGCAATGGAGGAGGCAGTGGTGGGTGTCGGCTTCGACAAATAATCCGATAACAAATGATAAATGCCGCGCACTTTATATTGATATTGCTCATTGAGAGGGATGGTATAAGAATGATAGCCCGCTACGCCGCGCCAAAAGTCGGGGGTGGAGGCAATATTAGTGCCTAAAATCCAAGTGCCGACCATCACGTTGGCACAGGGGTCATATTGGATTTGCTCGCGGGTATAGCCATAGGGCTTTATTTTTTCCAGCCAGATGGTATTGATCTGCATGGGGCCATAATCGAAAGTGCCGTTTTTATTGGGCGAAGCCATGCCCACCGAGCCGCCTTCGACGCCAAGCACCGAAATAATGAGGGTGGCGGGCACATGATAGGTAATGGCCGCTTGATTGATGCATTCAATAGGCACATCATGGACAAGTAACGCACTAATCATATGTATCCTATCCCCTTCTGGCATTGTAATTCAATGAGTATATATTATACTAAAATCAACTGACGATTGAGGAATATTTTATGAGAATCCAGAATAACTACTCTTATTATGGCTACGGCGGCATCGGCATCGGTTTGGGGAACATCCTAGCGGTGGTTATTTCCTGGAGCGTGAACCATTCGGTATTATGGGCTATCATCCAGGGGTTCTTTGGCTGGTTGTATGTGCTTTATTACCTCATTACCCGTGCTTTTTAGAGAAAAACTATGGAATTGACCCCACTCACTGCCATTTCACCCATCGATGGGCGCTATGGGCTGAAAACTGCTCAATTGCGTGCGGTATTCAGTGAATATGCCTTGATCCGCTTTCGCGTACTGGTCGAAATACGCTGGCTGCAAGCATTGGCCGAACAACCTGAAATCAACGAAGTGCCACCCTTCAGCGATGTGGCGCAACAATATCTCGATCAAATCGTCGATAACTTTTCTGAACACGACGCACAAGAAATAAAAAATATCGAACGTGAAACCAACCATGATGTAAAAGCAGTCGAATATTTTTTAAAGAAAAAATTTGCCTTACAAAAAGAACTGGCCGATGTCAGCGAGTTTATCCATTTTGCTTGCACCTCTGAAGACATTAATAATTTAGCTTACGCACTGATGTTAAAAACCGTGCGCGAAGAATCCGTGTTGCCGCACATCGATGCCATCATCACATTATTAACCGATATGGCACATCGTTATGCTGCACAACCGATGCTTTCACGTACACATGGTCAACCAGCCACACCTACTACGCTGGGTAAAGAATTAGCCAATGTTGTCGCGCGCTTAAAACAACAAGCACAACAATTAGCAGCGGTGACAATACTGGGTAAATGTAATGGCGCCGTGGGTAACTTCAATGCGCATTTTGCAGCTTATCCTGAAGTCGATTGGTCTACGCTGTCGCGAATTTTTATTGAAAATTTAGCGTTAGAATTTAATCCTTATACTACACAGATCGAACCGCACGATTATATTGCTGAACTGTGTGATGCCGTCGGTCGTGTGAATACCATTCTTATTGATTTTGCGAGCGATGTTTGGGGTTATATTTCTTTAGGTTATTTTAAGTTGAAAGCGGTTGCTGGTGAAGTCGGTTCTTCAACCATGCCCCATAAAATTAACCCGATCGATTTTGAAAATGCCGAAGGTAATTTAAGTTTAGCGAATGCTTTTTTCCAACATTTTTCTTCTTATTTACCGCGTTCACGCTGGCAGCGCGATTTGCGTGACTCCACTTTATTGCGTAATTTGGGGGTGGCTTTTGCGCATAGTGCTATTGCTTATCAAGCATTGCGGCAAGGGTTGCAGAAGTTGGATGTAGATAGCGTTTGTTTGAATGCCGATTTAGATCAGCATTGGGAAGTATTAGCCGAAGCGATTCAAACCGTGCTGCGCCGTTACCACTGCCCAACGCCGTATGAAAAATTAAAAGAATTAACGCGCGGTAAAAAAATTGATGCCGACGTGTTGCATGAATTTATTGCGACCTTAGCGCTTCCAGAAGCAGTGAAAGAAAAATTGCGGCAAATGACCCCGATGAATTATTTGGGCAATGCCATCGAGCAAGCAAAAAATATTTAGTTGATGTCATTCCCGCGTAGGCGGGAATCCAAAGGATAATAAAGCAAATGACTGTCATCGAAAATCTACGCGAAGCAATGACCCGTTGGTTAACTGACGAAATTGAAGACCCACGTGCTTTTCCGCTCAGCGATTTTGAGCGTATTCTCTATGAATTAAGACCATGTGATGTTTTGTTGATCGAAGGCCGTAGTCGCGTCAGCAGCGTAATAAAAATAATTACCCAAAGTTCTTGGTCGCATTCCGCGCTTTATATCGGTCGTGTGCATGATATCGAAAACAAAGAATTACGCGAGCGTGTGCGAAAATTTTATCACGGCGAAGCCGACGTGCAATTAATCATTGAAAGTATCTTAGGCCAAGGAATTATTGTTTCACCGTTGTCTAAATATAAAGATGATCACATTCGTATTTGTAGGCCCACCGGCATCACGCGCCAAGATGCGCAACAAGTGATCGGTTATGCTATTGGCCGTTTGGGCATGAAGTATGATGTACGACAAATTTTAGACCTCGCGCGCTTTTTATTTCCGTGGTCTATTATGCCGCGCCGCTGGCGTTCCAGTTTGTTTACTACCAATGTGGGCGGATCAACCAAAGAAAGTTGTTCGTCTTTATTAGCAGAAGCATTCCAAACGGTTGGTTTTCCGATTTTACCGGTGTTAAAACGTTCGGGTGATGCAGAGGACGTTGAATTATTTCTACGCAGCCCTAAATTATATACCCCCAGCGATTTTGATTACTCGCCGTTTTTTGAAATTATCAAATATCCTATTTTAGAAATGGGTGACACAGCTCCTTATCGAAAATTACATTGGAAAACAGGCGTAGTAACAGATGATGATGGTAGACAATATCAAGCTAGAGTGAGTGAAACACCAGCGGCTGCAACCACTAAATTAAAAACCGCCGCCACATTTAAAGAACCTAGCGCAGAAAAAACCGAAGAAAAAGGCAAAAAACCTAATGAGATTTCAGAGTTTTTTGATTAGGGGTATGATAACTTAAGTTAGCGCCATTCGGTCGGTTCTTTTACCCTATAACAATAATTTAATGAGTGAGCCAACTATTTCTTCGAGCGGAATCATAGTCAGCAATAGGGGCGAGAATGGGATGAGTATCAAAATCATAAGTCGCAACAAGGCTCCGCGGCTAAACGGCACTACGCCCATCGCACGTACTACGTTAAAACTATTAGACAAATCAGACAATGATTGGATATCTGGAGTGCCAAGTAGCATTTGACTCTCTTCTGGGTTAGCTGAATAAGTGCCTATCCATTTTCCACGAAAGTCATTCACATATTGGCTGGCTACTATTGTATACTCGCGCAGGCCAGCTATTTTTGCTTGAACAAGTGCAGCAATGAAAAAAGTCAACGGTAATAAAACCACGATCATCAAGAATACTACTAAGCCGGCGATTTCCAGCTTAAATTCAAGCAGTGTCGCGCCAGCGTACCAGATACGGTTAGCGATGAAACCCGCCAGCAATAATGCATATGCAATGAGCACCGGTGCGAATGCAAATACACTCTGCGCTAAAAAACCAAGTCCGCCTGCTTGATCAGGATGCAGCGCGTTCAAGTGCAATGGGAGTTTTGAAATCTGCCAGAGAAATCGATACCAAACAAATAGGCGAAAGTACCAGCGTAGCAAGATTAATTGAAAGATGGGGAGGCTGACAAAAGCATACCAATATCCTGCTAGCGTGAGCTGCATTTTATTACCGTTGATAGGTATCGCGTACCAAGTTGCTACGTGCAGAGATGTATATTGTGTCCAAATCCAATGCCCTACTGTAAAGACAAAAACAATGAGCAATAATTCCACGGTGATGGAATTTCGTAGTCGTATGGTGGAGGCTACAATACTGTCGAATCGCGATCTATCTTTCGATGAAATGATATTACACTTGAGAAATTGTGACACGATGATTTTAATGCGCTGATGTACGATAACTTCCGCCGCAACAAGTAATGCAAGTGATCCGAGAAATTTTACATGTGTCTCGATGTCGAAAAAAAATGGAACACTAACACCCTTGAAGGCTACGCCGCCGATGAGTGTTAGTATGAGTAACGGTAACCAAGCAAATAAGGAAATAGCTACGATGCGTCGTTTTACCAGATTGAGTGGCGGCTTCAATAAACGAGTGCGTAGGTAGAACTGATAAAGTGGGCCGCCCAATACGAGTGAGAAATCCGTCTCATCTAAATTAACATCCTTGTTATTCATAGGGTCGCTCTTGCAATTTATGAGTTTATAAACTAGTGTAAAAAGATACTCTGAAGTTGGATATTAACAAATTCGGGTAGAGATTAACAATGGATTGAAAAACTCATGACGGACAGTGACCATTACGATTTTGTAGTGATTGGTGGCGGCCCTGCAGGGCAAAGCGCAGCTGAGGTGGCAGCCTTCTATGGGCATCGAACGCTGGTGGTAGAGCGCAATGTGCTGGGTGGCGTAGTTGTCACGACCGGCGGGGCGCCGACCAAGACACTGCGTGATGCAGCTCTGTACCTCACTGGATTTCGTGATCGTGCTGTATATGGGCTTACAGGCCATGTGGATCCGACCCTAGTCGGTAAACAACTTCGCTCTCGAACGTCTGAAGTATGCTTGGCAATGCAGGAAGGTGCTCGATCGGCCTTCGTTAACCAAGGGATTGACGTCATCTATGGTGCAGCGCGTTTAGGTCCAGGCCGTACAGTATTTGTGAAGGATCGTAAGCTCACCGCCAAACGTATTCTCATTGCTACCGGTTCGCGTCCATTTCATCCTCCGCATATCTACCTCAACGACCCGAACGTTTACGATTCTGATAATCTTTTTACTATTCCATCTCTCCCGCAGAGTGTAGTGGTGGTTGGGGGAGGTGCCATCGGTTGTGAATATGCTTCGATTTTTACTGCACTTGGTTCATCGGTGACATTAATCCATTCTGGAAATCGCTTAATGCCAACCATGGATGGTGAGATGTCTCAACTTGCCGCTACGATATTCAAGAACATGAAGATGAGCTTAATGTTGGAGAGTTGTGTTAAGTCCATCCAGCGATCCAAAAATATTCTCGAAGTGACATTGGAAAACGGCGAAATCTTGCGGCCTGAAGTGGTCCTTCTTGCGTTAGGTCGTTTAGTAAATACCGAGGGACTTGGTCTGCAGGAAATTAGCATGGCGGTAAATGAACGCGGCGAGATTGTAGTGGATCAACATTTCCAGACCAATGTCGAAGGAATTTACGCGGCGGGTGATGTGATCAGTCCTTCACTTTCTTCTGTGTCCATGGAACAAGGGCGAGTTGCTGCCTGCAATGCTTTTGATATTGCATTCAAAAAAGCAATCGATCCGTTACCGGTTTGGGCGGTATATTCTGTGCCGGAAGTGGCTCGCGTCGGCCTCACAGAGGAGGATGCAACAGCACAAGGCATTGACTATGCAGTTGGCTGTTCTAGCTTCGCGGCACTACCGCGCGGCATTATTTCTGGTCATCCTGAAGGCATGCTAAAACTGGTATTTCAGCGCGACAATCATCGTCTGCTTGGCGTTCATATTCTAGGTGATATTGCTTCAGAACTCATCGGGCTGGGGCAGGCTATAATTCATGAAGGCGGAGCAATTGATCTTTTCAACCGACTTACGTTTGCAACGCCCACCTATACGATGGCCTATAAAATGGCTGCGTTTGATGGCTGCAAACGACTCAATACAATCACTACTCAGATAAGGAGATAACAATGCCAAAGAAAATTAAACAAAACGACTGGACGAAACCTGCCGCTATGGCAATCCCGAAAGAGGGATATTTCGAACTTGAACAAGGCAGATATGGGCCAGTCTTTCCTAAAACACCGGCCTGTTATGGTTTCACAATCATTGCGAAGGTCAAACCAGGAAAAGTGGATACCGTGCGCGCATATAGTAAAACTATCGAGGATGCCGTAGCAGGTGATCCACACTGCCTCGCCGTACTCAAGCTGCATTATTTGCGTTGGGTGCTTTTTGATATCGGCAAAGAAACTTATTTCATGTATCAAGGTATCTTCGATACTGATTTTGATAAATACACTGAGGATGCGGTGGAGCTTTTTTCAATAACAGGTATTACAACGGTATTTGTAAACCTCGAAGGTTTTCCCGAGGATTGGAAAACCAATACGCCAGCGTTTGTTAAATTTGTGCGTGAACATCAGCGCCCCAGTTTTCTTGAGTATGGCGAATATCCTTTCGTGAGTGCAGATGAAATAAAAAAAGCGCTCAAACTGAAGGCGGCGTTTTCCGCTATGCTCGATCAAATGCAATGATGGGAGAGTCGATATGCTTGAGTTAGATGATATTCAATATATTCTCTTGACCCGTGCACCGGCGCTCACAGGTCGCTACGTGTTCTTGTCGTTTCAAAATCCTGAAGGTGGGCGCGCTTGGCTCGCCGGTATCCACGAAAAAGTGCATTCGGTACAAGCAGCGCGCGCGTCGATTGAAAAAGATAATCGTTGGGTGAGTGTTGCCTTCACTTGGAATGGTCTGCAGGCGCTGGGGTTAGATGAAGCCTCGCTGGCTACATTTCCCGAGGAATTCAAGCAAGGTATGGTGGCACGTGCACAAATGCTCGGCGATACCGGTGACAATCATCCGGATAACTGGATAGGAGATTTAGCCAGCCCTGATCTGCACGCCATTGTTATTCTCTTTGCGCGCAATACCGCTGAGCGTGAGCGCTGCCAAGCGGAGCATCAAAAACTGATTGACCAGTGCGAAGGCGTAAAAGTGCTATCGTCATTGGATCTCGACGCCATACCACCGTTAGAATATTCGCATGATCATTTTGGCTACCGCGATCGCCTTTCGCAACCGGTCATTGAAGGATCGGGTGAAGAGCCAACTCCCGGTTCCGGCGCGCCCTTAAAAGCCGGTGAATTTATTTTGGGTTACCCAGACGAAAAAGACCAATCGGCCAATTTGCCGCAACCAGAAATTCTCTCACGCAATGGCAGTTTCATGGCTTATCGCCGTCTCCAAGAACATGTGGGAAAATTTCGTGATTTTCTGCGTGAAAATGGCCAAACACTCGAAGAGCAAGAACTTATTGCTGCCAAACTCATGGGTCGCTGGCGCAGCGGTGCGCCGCTGGTGTTAGCACCAGAAAAAGATGATCTCACGCTAGGCGCCGATCCGCAGCGCAACAATGATTTCACTTATAAAAAAATGGATCCACATGGCTATGCAGTACCGTTAGGTTCACACATTCGTCGCATGAATCCGCGTGATACAGGCGAAAATATGAATCGTCGCCGGATGATCCGCCGTGGTGCCACTTATGGCGCGCCTTTGCCAACAGATGCTCCTGAAGATGGTGTGGATCGCGGCATCGCTGCTTTCATAATTTGTGCAAGCCTTATTCGCCAGTTTGAGTTCGCACAGAATGTATGGGCGAATGATCGGAATTTTCACGAACTCGATAATGAGCGCGATCCCATTATTGGTAATCAAGATGGCACTTTGGAATTCACCATTCCGAAACGTCCCATCCGAAAAAAAATCACTGGCCTGCCAGCATTTACTTCGGTACGTGGCGGCGCTTATTTTTTTATTCCCGGACTTAAAGCGCTGCGCTATCTCGCATCGTTAGGAAGTAAAAATATTCTATAAAGGAGATTCATCGATGAACAGCAATATCAAACCAGCACGCACTTATAATCAGAACCATGTGCCGCGCAAATACACGGCGGGCAAACGGCGCATAAGTATTTATTGGACTTGGAGTTATCCGTGGGAATCCAATCGGGAACTCAGAGTATTGGACAATCGTTTTTCTACCATGACGGAAGTTCGTCGCGTGTCATGGCCTGACTATGAAACACCGGAATGGGATGAGATGCATTTTCTGCAAGGCATCGAAGGTACACTGGAGCTCTTTCATCGTTCTACGCTTAGTTTCCAAGGGCTTGCTGAGGAAATCACTGGGTATCCCGTGGCAATATTTCAGCGTATTGATCAGGCTGGATATAAGTTGCCGATCGATGAGCGGATCTTAGCGGATACGGATACGCTGATGGTTTTTGGATTAGACCATCTGCTTTCTGGGCAGGAAGCAGCATCAGAAGAAATCGCTGCGATCCGCGAGTGGCTTAAACGTGAGGGAACTTGTTTATTGATCGGGCCGCATCATGACGTAGGGTTCACCGACGATATGAAGCAACGCCAAGTAGAATACAAACATCATGGCGATGAGTTGGTGCCGCGCCAACAGCGCTTCGGACAATACACGCGTTCTTTGATGAAGGCGTTTGATGTTCCGGTGATAAATCAGTTCGGCCTGCGTCCTGCAGTTGTTAAAGGTACAAAAGAGATTGCGCCGCTGACGATTAACAAAGAACTTGATAAGCTCGAGCTTCTCAAAGGAGTTACAACATTTAATTTTCATCCCCATTTACCGCATTACGCGCTGACTACCAAGGATATAAAGCACATTCATGTGTTGGCACGTCAGCCGATTGATCTCGATCGGCCGCATCCGTTCACGCAGGCAGGAAACACAGAGTTCAATGCACTTATTTGGATGCCGCCGCAAGATAAACGCGCCGGACACATCTTACTGGCCGACTCAACGATTTTCACCACACTTTTCGGTGGAACGGACAGTTTGGAAAATTTCTGGCGCAATATCGCTGTGATGAAGTAAAGGGATCAGGCAACTCAAGGCTTGACCCTTAGCTTTTTCTTTGCCTCGGTCAACAATTTCCAATTCTTAATAGTCACCGGCTCGGCTGGTTGTTTCGGTGTTTCGCCCGCGAGATCAAAAAAATCTTTAGTTAACACTTTTTTCCCGCGTGCTAATAAGGCTCCTTTTGCCATACCGATGGCATATAGCGTTCCTCTTTTTTCAAAACGTTGTTCAAAATAAAAATAATATTCATCCCAGTAAACTAATTTTGTTGTTAAAGAAAATTCTTGCCAAGGATTTAACGGGCGCAAAAAGCTGAGTTCACACGCTACCAACACTGGCCCCCAACGCAATTTCATTAAGGTGGGTAATAGTTTGGTTTGCCCGAGCAAAGCGATCCGACCTAAATCCATGAAGCTGTAATAACGTGAATTCGTCATATGCAAGTTAAAATCACAGTCAGTCGGTAAGACATGGAACATTAACTTTGACTTACGCAAAACACTTTGTTTCTTGGCGATCCAGATTTTATAAAGCACCATTATGAAGCGGAAGTATATATTCATTAGCGTATAATAAAATAAGGTTTAAAGTATGCTGTTTTTATCATTAATAGTTGCAGAATAACACTTCTATTGCTATAGATTAATAAGAGGGACTAAATTAGTTTCCAAGGGAGTGTCGTATGAGTGAAGATAATAAGTATCATATTCTCATTATGAATGATCAGCCGGGTATTGATACTGAATTACGCAATATTTTGTCAGCGTGTAAAGAGGAAAATCCAACAGGTTTCACCACTGAATTCGATTCAGCTGATAGCTGTGAAGCGGGTTTAAAGTTTATTGCCAAATCGTTAGAACATCAAACTCCTTATCTACTCGTTTTTTTCAACATTCATTCAGCCCCCGAGCAAATTAGCGTTACCACGATTACGAAAATAGCGGAAGCCGGGCCCAAGTTACAAATTGTCATTTGCGCACAACCAGGGCAACAATCAGAAGCAGTGGCCAAACGTTTTGGGCAAGAGGAAAGATTTTATATTGTTAAAGTACCGCTCGTGGCTGAAGATGTTTGTAATTTAGTCAAATTGCTCATCAAAAAATGGGTGTTAAGTGAAACAGTAAATAATTTGTGGAGCTTACGCACGGTCAGAGGCCCTGAAAAAGATAAAATTAAACTCAAAGAAATTGCAGGTTCCGTTATTAATGCTTGTGGTGATGGCATTATGATTTTTGAAGCAGAGCGACCAAAACATGCGATCGTTTATGTTAATCCTGCTTTTGAAAAAATGACGGGTTATACCTCTGAAGAAATATTAGGAAAGAATTGTTTATTTTTACAAGGCGAAGATCGCGACCAACCAGAAATTAGTAATATACATCTTGCGCTGGAAAAAAAATCAGAAGGACGAGCAACGCTACGTAATTATCGCAAAGGTGGTGTGATGTATTGGGCTGAGATACACGTTTCACCTATTACTGATGAAGCAGACAATGTCAGTTATTTTGTCGGCATGGTTTATGATGTGACTAGTCATAAAACAGTCACCGAAAAATTATCGTATCAAGCCACGCATGACACACTGACCGGTTTACCCAATCGCGGGTTATTGATCGATCGTATTCATCAATCACTTATTTTTGCAAAACGCTACGGCATGATGTTAGCAATTTTATTTTTTGATTTAGATTATTTTAAAACGATCAATGATACCGTGGGCCATACCGCTGGTGATGCGATATTACAAACAGTAGCAGGTCGTTTAAATGAGTGCATACGTGAAACCGATACCGTGGCAAGATTAGGGGGAGATGAGTTTGTAGTCGTACTAAATTCTTTATTAAAAGAAGAAGATTATCTACAACCTATTCAAAGAATATTAACCAGTTTAGCACAACCGGTTTATTTTGAAGGCCGCAAACTATCTTTTACTAGTAGTGCAGGCGTTAGTCTTTATCCCAAAAACGGGCAAGATGCGCATGTCTTGTTAAAGAATGCAGACACTGCGTTGTACCGCGCCAAAGAATTAGGACGCAATAATTTTCAGATGTACCGGGCGGGGATGAAACCGTTGACCAAAGAAGGCCAGCAAGCCTTAAAGAATGATTTGCAACATGCGTTACTTGAAGAAGAATTCGTTTTACATTATCAACCCGTGGTTGATATAAAAACTAAAAAAATGATTGGTATAGAAGTGTTGCCGCGTTGGTTGCATCCGAACCATGGTTTGATTCCACCTAATATGTTTATTCCGTTAGCAGAAGAATCTGGCCTGATGATTCCGATTGGCGAATGGATTTTAAAAACAGCGTGTACACAGAATAAGGCTTGGCAGAATGGTGGTTTGTCGCCTATTACCATGTCAATCAACTTATCGAAGTTTCAATTTTTGCAAAAAGATTTTTTAGGCAGTGTAGTGCAAATTTTAAAAGATACAAAATTACCCCCTAAATTTTTGGAATTTGAATTAACTGAAGCCGCTGTGAAAGATGACGCTAAATCAGTGCTGCCAATGTTACTGGCATTGCGCGAAGTCGGTATCGAATTAATATTAGACAAATTTGGCGCAGATTTTTCTGATCCAGAGTATCTAATGCAATTCCCTATTCAAAAAATAAAAATTGATCAGTCTTTTATTTCAAATTTACCCAGTAAATCAGAAGATGTAGCATTAGTGAAATCGGTCATCGCCGCTGCTCATAATATGAAAATACGCGTACTCGCAATGGGGGTGGAAACGCAAGAGCAAGTAGATTGTTTACAGGAATTTGGTGTAGATGAAGTGCAAGGATATTATTTCAGCCGACCGATTACCTCGCAAGGATGCACACAAATATTATTAGAAGGGCAATCGCTGCCGCTGTTGAAAGAAAAATATTAATACCCCTTTTGAAAAACATCCCTGTTTACTAGCGAGCGGCGTCATCCATGACGCCGCCCTTCGGGCGAAGGTTGCGCCGCACCCTCTACTCGGCGCTTGCACAAGTCGAGCCAATCAATACCTGGTAGAGAGTTACTGCTCTTTTGTTGGTAATGAGATGTTTTTCAAAATGGTGATTAGGTGATATGGCTATATACTATCGTTGAATCTTTAATCTTTAAAACAGAATACGTAGAATGTGTAAATACAACTTCTACGTATTATTTTTAGCCTCTTACTTCAATACCATTTTCAATAGCTGCTGCCGCTTTGTCGCCAGGAACCACAACAGCTTTACTATAACCATCTTTTTGGAAAATTTGAATTAAGGAAAAATCTTTATCAAATTTATCAATTACATTACTAGCTGCTTTTAAGCATTCCCAACTATGAGTGCTCAAGAACAACTGAGTTTTACTTTCAATCGCAAATTGGTGCAGTGCGTTCCAAAACTCAGGGTACATGCCATAATATATGCCATTTTCTATTTCATCTATCATAATAGCCCCAGAACTAAAGGCGCGGATAGCTGTCATGACAGATATAAATTTATTTATCCCAGAAGAGATTAGTGATATTGGCATTTTTTTCTGGCGGTGCTTAACTGTTGCATATAATGCAGGAATTTGGGACTGTGATTGCACTGACAAATCGATAATATCTGGAAATTGTTTTTTAATAACTTCCACTACATCTTTTTCATTATTAGCTACACTGATTTGAGAGAACCAGTTTGCGGTTTGCACGGCATTGCTCTGCCACCCAGCTGAAAAAAATTCCGTTGGCGCGCCTAATTCTGTGCCAGGCTCAAAATGCAAAGATCCCCGTTGATTGATAGTAGCGCAAATAATATCTTTTTCCCCTAAGAAAGAACTGCGGGAAAAGGCCAATGGAACAATAGTCGATATATTAATTTGCCGCGCAGCTATTGCTGATGCTCCAATCTCGGGTGGCATAGTTGGTGTAAACGATTTTTCTTGATCAAAGTAAACCTCAAGGGAGGCTGTTCTTTGCTCGGAATCAGTAATTAAAGTTTTAATGATTTTAGTTAAAAAGAATATATGGGGGTCAACGCAAAAACTCCTGACTCATCTGCTTAAATTCCGCTGTGCCTGCTTGCCGCAGCCATTCAAATAATACCATTTCTTTAGTAATAATTTTTATGCCGGCATCGCGCATACGTTGTAATGCTAGATCAGCATCTTGTTGATGGCGGGATGAAACGGCGTCGGCGACAATAAAAACTTGTTTGCCGTGGTTTTTTAATTCGATGGCGGTTTGCATTACACAAACGTGAGTTTCAATACCTGCAATTACAATTTGCACGCGTTGCAATTTATTAATTTCTTGTAAACAGCCAGCATCAGCAGCGCAAGAAAAATGCACTTTTTCTGCCACTTTTTTCGTGTCAAATAATTCTTGCAAAGTGCTGACGGTGTGCCCTAAACCTTTGGGATATTGCTCGGAAACTAAAGTTGGCACATTTAATCGCTGCGCCACTTGTAATAGCCAACGGCAGTTGGCAATTAACTTCTCCGAGTCTAAAACTTTAGGCGTTAATTTTTCTTGCACATCGATTAATAAAAAACACGATTGATCTTTTTGGAGTAACATTAAATCACCCACATATCCACAAATTCATGAACTGGCGTAGCTTCCAATTTGTTTTGATCCTGACACAAATCAATAATCTTCTTCGCTTGTTGTTGCGGGAAACGCGTGCCTAAATTGCTCGCAAATTTTTCTAGTAATACCGGGATCCCTTCTTGTCGGCGCCGACGATGACCGAGTGGATATTCCACAGTAATTTTATCGGTGCTAGAACCATCGTTAAAATAAATCTGCACACTGTTTGCAATGGAGCGTTTGTCTGGATCATGATAATCATGGCTAAATTGCGTATCTTCTTCCACCGCCATTTTTTCACGCAGCGCATCGATTTGCATATCTTTAGCGGCTTTATCTTCATAATAATCAGCAGTTAGTTCACCATAAATTAACGCGATGGCCACCATATATTGTAAACAATGATCGCGATCAGCAGGGTTATAAAGCGGCCCAGTTTTATTAATAATACGAATGGCCGATTCATGTGTCGTTAACACAATACTTTTAATATCATCTAAGCGATTTTTAATTTGTTTATGTAATTTAAGCGCGCACTCAACTGCTGTTTGCGCGTGAAATTCGGCAGGGTATGAGATTTTAAATAACACGTTTTCCATTACATATGAACCATACGGCCGTTGAAATACAAATCGCTTGCCTTTAAACGACACATCATAAAAACCCCATAACTTTGCTGACAAAGCACTGGGATATCCTTTTTCACCTTTCATCGTTAATAAGGCTAAACGCACTGCGCGACTGGTCGCATCACCCGCCGCCCACGATTTACGCGAACCGGTGTTGGGTGCGTGACGATAAGTACGCAAGCTTTGGCCATCGACCCATGCTTGTGAAAGCGCAGAGGCGATTTCATGCGTATCGCCGCCTAATAAATGGGTAATAACTGCGGTAGAAGCAGTTTTGACTAACACCACGTGATCTAAACCGACGCGATTAAAACTATTTTCTAAGGCTAATACACCTTGAATTTCATGCGCTTTAATTAAAGCGGTTAATACATCACTCATATGAAGGGGTGCTTTACCGGCGCTAATGTTACAACGGCTGATGTAATCGGTGATTGCTAAAATACCACCGAGATTATCAGAAGGATGGCCCCACTCAGCAGCCAA
The DNA here is from genome assembly GCA_013288885.1 of Gammaproteobacteria bacterium. Taxonomy (GTDB): domain Bacteria; phylum Pseudomonadota; class Gammaproteobacteria; order JABDBA01; family JABDBA01; genus JABDBA01. The sequence continues at coordinate 214,658 of JABDBA010000001.1, forward strand.
CCAGGTATCATTAAAATCTAACCAGCGGATCATCGTGCCAATATTAAATGCCGCTTGCACGGGGTCGAGCACAAACTGCGTTCCTGGAATATGTGCACCGTTCAGCACAATCGTGCCAGGCACAATAGGGCCTAATAATTTGCGACATTCGGGATAACGCAACGCCAACATACCGCAACCAAGCGTATCCATTAAACACAGGCGCGCGGTGTTATACGCTTCTTGACTAGAAATATTATAATTAGCGACATAATTAGCGATTTCTTTTAATTCGGCATCAAAATCAGGGCGGATGTTGCTATCAGTAGTGTGGCTGGACATGTTGGTTTCTCCATTTGAGGTTCTGATTTGAACTCTATAATCTTCGTGCTATTCTGTCAATCTAATGAAAGCAACATAATCGAGATTAAAACGTGAAACACCATATCGCAGATGCAAAACGCGTAGTCATTAAAATTGGCTCTTCGCTATTAGTCGACAACAAAACCGGTGCCATTCATCGACAATGGCTCAATAGCCTGGTCGACGATATCGTAAAATGTTGGCAGCGCGGGCAAGATGTTGTTATCGTTTCATCCGGTGCAATTGCATTGGGGCGTCGTCATTTGCATCTCATGCATCACCCATTACAACTGGAAGAAAAACAAGCGTCTGCTGCGGTTGGGCAAATTCGGCTGGCACATGCGTATCACGAGGCGTTGGAAAAACATGGCATTACCGTGGCGCAAATATTATTGACGCTCGATGACAGTGAAAATCGCAAACGTTATTTGAATGCTAAAAATACTTTAGACACTTTATTAAAATTACGCGTGATCCCGGTGATTAATGAGAACGATACTATTGCTACTGCAGAAATTCGTTTTGGTGATAATGATCGTCTTGCGGCGCGGGTGGCACAAATGGTGAGTGCCGATACGCTAGTATTATTGTCTGATATCGAAGGGCTTTACACAGCGAACCCGCGCCTTGATTCTAAAGCAACTTTAATTCCTGAAGTGACGCAATTAACACCAGAAATTTTAGCCATGGCCGGTGATTCTGCCACGCAATTTGGTTCCGGTGGCATGATTACTAAATTAGCTGCGGCCAAAATTGCTTTAGCGTCGGGCTGTCGCATGGTGATTGCTGCCGGTAAACATTTATCGCCACTCACGCAGATTGATGAAGTGGGCAATAATACTTGGTTTATTCCGAGCACTACACCCATTAACGCGCGTAAAATTTGGATCGCGCAACATCTTAAACCACATGGCACTATTACCATCGATGCTGGTGCAGTAAATGCGTTACGCCAAGGGAAAAGTTTGCTCTCGGTCGGTGTGATTGATATTCAAGGTGAATTTAATAAAGGCGATGCTATTTGTATTGTCGATGCTGCTAAAAATGAGATCGCTAGAGGTTTAATCAATTATTCATCGCATGAAGCAAAAAAAATCATTGGCCGTAAAAGTTCAGAATATGAAAGTATTTTAGGTTATAGTGGTTGCGAGGAAATGATCCACCGCAATGATTTGGTTGTTCAATCAGGAGTATAATTATGATTCCAATAGGCAAAGCCGCGCGCGCAGCAGCGTACATACTTGCGTTAGCACCTACTGATGTAAAAAACACTGCGTTACGTTGGATGGCAGAAGCTATTCAACAACACAGTGCAGAAATTCTAAGCGCGAATAAAAAAGATATGGAGTTGGCGCAACAAAAAAATTTGACCGCAGCATTTCTCGATCGGCTCGCATTGAATAAAGATCGCATTGCAGCTATGGCACAAGGGTTAATAACGGTTGCTGATTTGCCGGATCCCGTTGGTAGAATTCTCGCTGCAATAAAACGCCCCAACGGTTTGCAGATAACCCGCATCAGCGTACCGATTGGTGTGATCGGTGTGATCTACGAATCGCGCCCTAATGTTACGGCTGATGCGGCTGGTTTGTGTTTGAAATCGGGCAATGCAGTTATTTTGCGCGGGGGCAGTGAAAGTTTTTATTCAGCCACGGCAATTGTAGCGGCGTTACACGAAGGGCTTCATAAAGCACAATTACCAACGACTGCTGTGCAAATGGTTCCTACTGCTGATCGGTCTGCCGTCAGCGAAATGTTAAAGATGGATCAATATATCGATGTGATCATTCCACGCGGCAGTCAGCAATTGGTTGACCACATTGCCGCCGAAAGTCGTATCCCTTTATTTAAACATTTAGCGGGCATGTGCCACACGTATATTCACCATGCGGCAGATAAAGAAATGGCTAGAAAAATAGTATTAAACGCTAAAATGCGCCGCACGGGGATTTGTGGCGCGACTGAAGTTTTATTGGTCGATCAAGCTGTAGTACAATCGCATTTACCTGCGATCATCAATGACTTAATCCAAGCCGGTTGTGAAATACGCGGCGATGAGCAAACGGTAAAATTAGATCAGCGCGTCAAAGCTACTAATACAAAAGATTATGATACTGAATTTTTAGATGCCATTATTGCCGTTAAAGTCGTCAAAGATATAGCAGTTGCCATCGAACACATTGCACAGCATGGCACACAACACACCGATGCCATTATTACCGAAGATAACAAAGCCGCAGAAAAGTTTTTGCAAGAAGTGGATAGCGCAATTGTAATTCACAATGCCTCAACGCAATTTGCTGATGGCGGCGAATTCGGCATGGGTGCTGAAATCGGCATCGCCACTGGCAAACTCCATGCCCGTGGCCCCGTCGGCCTTGAGCAATTAACCACCTTTAAATACCGGGTACAGGGTAACGGGCAGGTGCGTGGGTAGGATTTTTATGTTATTATTTATAGCTTAAGGTTAATAGCTTACCTAATATAAATTGGTAATATAAATTGATAATATAAATGGGTAATACCTATGCTGATCCAAAGGCCCCGCTCCGCAGATGAAATTGCCCCACTACATGCTCTTGTGGCGGAACTAACTCAATACCTAACGCAATACAATGAACCTACAGATATTGCAACATATATCCAGAAGGTCGAGTCCAGTCTTTCTGAGACAAAATCAGATGACTATAATGCCCTAACGATTTGCCATATTTTATTAGCATATTTGTATAGGGATCTAAGTGATATATCTACAGCTGACCAACATTTAGAACGAGCTAAACAGCATTATGAGAAAGTTACAACTGAAACTGAGGATTTAGCAAAAGTATTTGCTCACTGGTTTAGGATTCAAGAATATTCATCATTACTTGAATTTCGAGCGATTGCTAAAGCAAAGAAAATTGCAAGGCATGATTATAGTAGGGCAGAAGGAGATTTAGTGCAAGCATTCGAAGACTGTTGCAAAGAAAAATCAGCAACTAGTGATAATTACAAAATTTTATTTCAAGCATGGAAAGAGCGAGCAAGAGGTTTGAGCTTTGTTCACCGTGAACGTGCTCTTGATGAATTATTTACCTATATAGCTATAAACCCTAATTTCTATTGTGTGGATTTTGCAAATGCTGTTGCAGTCGTTGCTACGCCGCAGGATCAACAGGATTTGTTGAGGCTTTATATAATGGTGATTATAAATGGACCAGAAAGCGCTGATTCTAAAATTCTCGTCGAAAAAATAATAACTATTAGTTTAGATTTGGCCGCGCAGAAAAAATTAGATATAGAAAATTTAGGCGAATTTATTGTGGATTTGTTAGATAATAATCCAAAATTAGCATGGCGTTTATGTGCGGGCCTTTTAGAAATTAATTCACAGAATAAAGTATATGAGCAGTACAAGGAGAACTGGCATCTGTATAGTGCAAGAGCAATTTCTCGGTGTGGTCGCAAAGCAGAATTAGCTGAAGCCGAAGAACATTTTTTATTGAGTGTTAAGGAATTATGCAATGCAACAGTACCGATTGTTATATTATATGAACGTTTTAATAAACCAAAATTAGTACTTTATTATAGCCTGTTATTTCATTTAGCGAAAATTTCAGAACCATTGTCGGATTCAACAAAAAAATACATTATCGATTGGCTAGAACAAGCAGAAAAAATATTCGCGGATAGATCTTTAGTCAATAGTAAAACACTTATACTTTTGGTAGCTATTAGCAAAACTGTTCTTGATGAAAGCACAGAAAAATCAGTGGCTAATTATTTGGCAACAACCCCATTAAACGAACGTTATCAAGAAGTTCGTAAAAAAATTTGGAATGCAAATAAGCTATCTGTAAATAAAGCACCTGTTGAAGAAAAGCAAGAACAAAAATCTGCTTGGTTACAGCAAGTAGATGATTTAAAGAAAGAGATAGATGAAAATAGAAAAAATTTTGCTAAATTAGAAAAAGTATTTTTGAAACGTCAATCAGCAAAAATAAAGCACGCAGAAGCTATTCCAGCAAAAACCAGGAAAAGGAAAAAAGAAGCGTCAAAGCACAATGGTAAGCAGCAAAACGCATCAAGTACACCTAAAAAAACACCTAAGCAAAAAAAGCGTGCTAGAGAAAAAGATTATGCTGAAACTAAAGAAAGCGCAGCAGGTGCTGCCGTCAAACATCATAAAAGTACTGTGTTACCCTCAAATGCTATAAATATGAACAGTTTCTGGAGCATTAAGTATGGCCATAGCCAAGAGCAACTTACTATGGGTTCCCCACTCGAAAAAATAGTTGGCTACATTCTAGATAATTATTATAAAGATAAACAGAAATTCGTTGTAGCTATTCGCAGTAGTTTAGTGTTATGGCATATATGTACTGATTTGGCTGTAGATAAACTCAACCTATTTTTAATTGCTAATTTATTCCTGCGTATAAAAAATGTTAATTGGCAGGATCTTTTTAGAAATTTTATGCCTAGGGTTGGCTGTCAAGATAATGATGCTATAAATGAAATTGTCACAGCATTTAGTGACCCCAATGGCGAACAGCTTTCTATACCAATTCAAATAATTAGAGATTTTCTAAAATTAGAACCGCTTGATGCAAAACAACCTCTTGCTGATGCAAATCAATATCAAGTTATTGGTGGTGATGATGCTAGTAAAAGAAAAGATTACATTGACCGTCTTATAAGCGTACAAAGGACTTTTGCAGATATATTAAAACTTTATCCGGATGAAAATACACGTTGGGCGCAATTAAATGCTCAAGACTTATATAGTGCCATGGATATATATTATAAAAAAATGGTAGTGCGGTATGAGTTGCGTAAAAGGGGCATCATTGGTCATTTAGCTTTAGAGTATATCGTTATTGAAGATTGTGCAGGTGGCATAACAGAACAAGTTATGCTAACGCTTGACCGTCAACTATGTTCGGTTCCGCCGCTGGCCGAGGAGTTACATAGCCAATTCGCGACCGATGGATTGCTATTGCGACGTTTGATCTCTGGTAAAAACGGCCAGCCAAATTTTTCTTGTGTAACCAATGAATTTAATAGAATGGCGGCAAGGAAAGAAGCCCTCACTAAATTGCAGCAAACCATAGACGCTATAAAAAGAGCAACAAGTCTAGCAGTTGTCGCAGATTTAATGCGCGAACAAAAAATTGAACCCGATGCTGAATATGCACCTACTACTTGGATTAGACAAGGTATCTCGATCACTACTTCTAGTGGCTACGGAGCGGCCGTTATTTATCGTACTCAACAAATTGAAGAAGGTGATCAACACACTTATAAAAGAAATGCATATAGCCATGCTCTTATTAATGCGGTCGCTAAAAAACAAAAGTTTGATTTTTCGCGCGCACCCACTCGTGCTAAAGATCTAGGTACAACAAGCAAGTTAAATGAAAAATATCAAGAAATGCTAGCAGCGCAAGCAGGGCAAGCGGAAGATCATGGTAATCGCTATTTTGGTTTATTAGAATTTCGGCATAACGAAATATTACGTTTCCCCACCGTGCCAGAAATTTGTGCCAGTGAAATTGGTACAACTGCAAAAACTGCCTGTGATGCTATCAATATCGTTTTAGAAGCGCGGAAATGGGGTAATCACCAGGTGGGTTTTTGTCGTTATGATAAAGGAACATTAACAGCGGTTAATTATCAACAAGTTTTAGCACAAGCTCAATTAGTAAGCGGCACTGCACCTGTTCCAGTGGTAGACCCACTAGCTCCATTGCAACAACGGGGTATTACCTTAAGTGATCCTGACTATGATTCGTTGAATACGGGCCATGTGGTTGATCTGCAATGTAATTTTTCAGATGATGGTTATTTGCCTTCTATGAGTAACCCGTTGCGGTTAGAGTTTGTTTACCCTGGTAAACCACATCTTCGTTGTAGTGGTTACGTGGATGCTAATCACACGCCAGTCATAAAAATCACGGATGAAAAAACGGGCGATACTAAAACAATTTATGATAAACAACAGAAAGTCCGTATTCTATATAATTGTCATCAGAAATTTCGAACCGCTTATGCCCGACATCAAATCAAATATTTAAATCATTATTTTAAAAGGGCGTCCATTGGAAAATATTTTTCGATAGAACACGACCTGGTTGCGCAAGATAATAATAAATATTTTTTGAGGTTGAGTTATCAACCAATTGACGATATCCCAATAGCAAAAGCAAATTTATTTGCCGTAGCTGACCCTGTATTAAGGTTATTGGGTATAACTATTGGTGTAAAGAAAGATGATATTATTTTTGATAAAAAAAACAAAAGGATAAAAATTTGTATTCGAAGACCAGGGAAAATTGATGATATCATTAAACAATTAACTGCATTGCAACAAGCGCTAAAGTCTATATTAACCTCTACAGGATGTGAGGAAGAGGAAAAACTTGAAGCGGATGATTTAAAGCAAAAGGTATTGACTGCATTTAAAAAATCGCTACAGTTTAAGGACAATTTTAAACAAGCTTATTTGGCTTGTCATAATTTTTCAGAAATTTATCAACGATTACAATTTCAACCTGATTTTTTAGACCCTGAACAAAAAGGAGAATTTTTATTGCGATTATTACTAATGGGTAAGCATACAGACGCTAAACAATGGTTGCATACACTTGGTGCCATAAATATCGATTATCAAGAACCCCCTAGAGGATATACAGCACTGCATATGGCTGTTATCAGGGATGATAAAGAATTAGTTAAATTACTTTGCCAAAAGGGGGCCGATATTTCGATTAGAGATAAAACGGATCGATGTTCTAATCCTCTAGAACTGGCGCTGTCCAACCAAAATTGGGAGATGGCGCAACTCTTAGCTGCTAGTATAAGAGAAGATGGATCTTCGCTTGTTGTAGATATGCTAAGTGCCATCAACGATTGTAATGCTCTTTTAACGCCTATTGCAAATATTGAGGAGATTTATCGTTCTATGCCGCTTAAACCCTTGGCACCACTATCAGCTCCGTCGATGCCAGCACCAGAAGATAGCGGTGAATTTAAAGCAGTTGATCCCCTTGGTTTTTATAAACAAGAAGCAACTTATAAAAAAGAGCTGAAAACATGGGTTGGGGGAGTTGAAGCCTATCGGGCTATTAAGCCTATAGCTGCTCTTCTTGCAACTGCACAATATTTTTATAAATATTATTACCCGACCGATAAGAAATATGCAGTAGCATTTGCTGCTATGATTGATTTATTCAACCTTAAGCCTTCTATACCAGAGTTAGCTAGCAGAGATGATTTAATTAAAAAACCTATAAACGATTTTGTTCTCGAAGCAAAAAAAACTATAAAAAATTCAGATCAAACATTAGCTTTTTATTTTCATCAGGTTTTAAAGTATTTATTAGCAAGTCATATTGCATTTTCTCCAGCGATACTTAAACAATTTAATATGACAAAAGAATTGCATGATTTAGATAAGGATTTAGAAGTATTGGTAGCAATGCCCGCTGAATTAACTGATGACAATTATGTTTCTTCTAGAATAGCAATAGATGTATATAGGGAAAATAGAAAATTACAACAAAGAGTGAAAGCACTAAACGATGCAATAAAACTGCGGTTGCGCTATGAAGATCAACAAGCAGCGGCTGTTTTAGCTCGCGATGAGGGGTTTCATTCTAGTACCGCTGCTCGTTCTAGCGGCAGTACCGCGAGTGATCCTGCTGTTGTAAATCCTCGCAGTGTTCAAAAAATATTTTAACTCAATAACAACTTATAAATCTTCTGATAAGTTATTTGAATCTGTTGCGTCGATTCTGGGGTAATAAAAATAGTATCATCGCCCGCCACGGTGCCGAGAATACCCAATTCTTTTTTCTGATCTAGCAAACGAGCGACAAGTTGCGCCGAGCCAGGAACGGTTTGAATCACGATTAATACTTCGTTGTGAACAATATTGTGAATCAAATGACGCAACGAATCATTTGGCGTCATTAAGCGAAATTCGGTAGGTAAGCGATAAACGGTTTTTTCGCCTTCACTCATTTTTATCGCGCCCAACTTATGTAGCACACGCGAGATTTTTGTTTGCGTCACTGCAAAGCCTTGTTGCTGTAGCGCGGCGCAAATTTCTTCTTGCGTCTCTACTGTTCCTTTCTGCAAGAGCGCTTGAATAGCTTTTATTAAATCCGCCTTATTTAAATTATCATCATTTGGCATGGTCATAAGTTTTCTCTAGAGTGTTTTTGCGATCACATCTACGGCAAAATCAATATCCGATTTTTCAATAACATAGGGTGGCAACAAGCGCAACACATTATCTGCTGTAACATTGGCTAATAACCCCGATTCTTGGCAATGCTGCAAAACTTTTTTAGCATCAACCGATAATTCAACGCCGATCATTAAACCAACCCCACGAATTTCTTTAATAGCTTGCGGATATTTTTTTTGCAAATTTTGTAAACTAGCCAATAAATAAGCGCTGAGTTGTTTGATTTTTGCTAAATAATGATCATCGATTAAAGTGGTTAAATTTGCAAACGCAGCACTGCAAGAAACGGGGTTGGCGCCAAATGTAGTGCCATGATCGCCCAATGCAAAGCCAGTGGCGGCTTGTTCGGTAGCACACATCGCGCCTAACGGTAAACCATTGGCAATACCTTTAGCCAAGGTAATAATATCGGGTTTCACTTTAAAATATTGATAAGCAAATAGTTCGCCGGTGCGCCCTAAGCCGCATTGCACTTCATCAAAAATGAGTAATGCACCGGTTTTATCGCAAGCTGTGCGTACTGCTTCCAACAAACCAGGCGGTGCAACATGAATACCGCCTTCGCCTTGAATAGGTTCAATGATTACTGCAGCCACGTTTTCATCAATGGCTTGACAGAATTTATGAATATCATCCCAGTCTTCGTATTTAAAGCCGAGTGGTAGTGGCGCAAAGCCTTCTTGAATCGCTGGTTTTGCAGTAGCAGTAAGCGCAGCAAAGGTACGGCCATGAAAAGAATGGTCCACGCTTAAAATCACATTTTTATTTTTCGCACCTTTGCGCCAATGATATTTACGCGCCAATTTGATGGCTGCTTCGTTGGCTTCGGCGCCAGAATTGCAAAAAAATATTTTATCTAAGCCGCCGTGCTCTATTAAGAATTTTGCTAATTCAATACTGGGCGGGGAATAATATAAATTGGAAGTATGTAAAAGCGTTTGGGCTTGCTTGATGATGGCAGCAGTAATTGTGGGGTGACAATGACCTAGCGAGGTGCAGCTAATGCCAGATAAAAAATCTAAATATTTTTTACCATGGATGTCCCATACATATGCGCCCTCGCCTTTTACTAAGGTAATGGGATAACGGGCGTAGGTATTAAAGACATTGGTTTTGTCGAAGGTTTGGTAGTCATTAGTCATCATATATTCCTCAATTGGTAATTAACGTGCCCACACCTTGATCGGTAAAAATTTCTAGCAACAAACTGTGTGGCATATTGCCATCTAAAATATGTGCTGACGAAAGCCCATTATCTAGCGCATGTAAACACGCTTGTAATTTAGGAATCATGCCGCCAGAAATATGTTTTTCATTAAGCCAAGTTTTAACGAGCGCAGCTTTTATAACATGTAGTCGTGTTTCGGGGTCATCAATATTGGCATACAAACCATTGACATCACTTAACATCACTAATTTTTCTGCGGCTAATTTGCTGGCAACTACGCCTGCTGCAGTATCGGCATTAATGTTGTACGCTTGGCCATGTTCATCGATGCCAATCGGCGCAATAACCGGTAAAAAACCGCCCGCTAATAATGTGGTAATTAATGTGGTATCTAAATCAGTTATTTCACCGACAAAACCTAAATCTACATCGGCATCTACATCACTGGTGGCGATAAATTTTTTGCTTTGCATAAATGCGGCATCTTGCCCCGTTAAGCCGACGGCTTTTACGCCAAATTGATTTAATGCTGTCACTAAGGCGCGGTTGGTTTTGCCGAATAAAACCATTTGCACAATTTCCATGGTGTCAGCATCGGTCACGCGCAAACCATTAGAAAATTGCGTGGGAATTTGCAAGCGTTTGCACATTGCGCCAATATCAGGGCCGCCGCCATGTACGATCACCGGTCGAATACCGCAAAAATGCAGTAGTGCGATATCTTGCATGATGTTGTGCAATTGTTGTGGGTCAACCAGTGCAGCACCGCCGCATTTCACTACAAATATTTTTCCACAAAAACGTCGTATATAAGGCAACGCTTCGATTAAATGAGATGCTTTCTCGATCCATTTTTTCATGGGCCATTAACTCCGATATGAAATATTAATTTTTATATAATCGGGGGTTAGATCACATCCCCACCCGGTTGCTTGCGCGTTGCCTTTACCTAGATTAGCTTTGATCACAATCGATTTTTGTTTGAGTATTTCGCGCGCAGCGTCTTCATCAAAAGGCAGTGGCGTGCCATTTTTTAATAACATCATCGTGCCTAATTCTATCGATAGTTGTTCGGGATCCACTTCTGCGCCGGAGGTCCCTAGCGCGCTGGCGATACGCCCCCAATTAGCATCTTCACCGTAGATCGCGCTTTTTACTAGCGGTGATCGGCAAACTGCACGTGCCGCCAGTTGTGCTTGGTCGGCATTTACTGCGCCATGTACTTGCATTTCAATTAATTTGGTAGCACCTTCGCCATCGCGTGCCACTTCTTTCGCCAGATAAATACAGACGTAAGCAAGCGCATCGCAAAATTTTTGCCAATCGGCATGATGCATGGAATCGATTTTCTCGTTTTGTGCCATACCATTTGCTAACACCACTACCATATCATTGGTAGAAGTATCGCCATCCACCGTGATCATATTGAAAGATAATTTATTGCTAGCCGTTAATGCTTGTTGCAACGCGGTGGAACTAATCGCAGCATCAGTAGTGATGAACGATAACATGGTTGCCATGTTGGGATGAATCATGCCAGAGCCTTTAGCAATACCGCCAATTCGTACGGTTTTTTTATTCAGTTCTATTTCTACCGCAATGCTTTTTGGGAAAGTATCAGTAGTCATGATGGCGAGTGCAGCAGAATCCCCATTGGTTGAAAGTTGCGATTTTATTTTCTCAATACCAGCCGTAATTTTTTCAATCGGCATCGGAACACCAATAACCCCAGTACTGCTCACAGCAATTTTATCGGCGCTGATATTGAATTGCGCAGCAGTGGCTGCAGCCATTTGTTCGGCATCGCTCATGCCTTGTTTCCCGGTACATGCATTCGCATTGCCGCTGTTGACGATGATTGCTTGTAATGTGCCGTGTTTTAAGTGTTTTTCGGTTAAGATCACCGGTGCAGCTTTAACTTCATTGATAGTAAAAACACCGGCAGCAGCGGCAGGCTGTTCGCTGTAGATCAATGCGAGATCAGCTTTTTCAGTGTTTTTACGCACACCCACATGAATGCCTGCAGCTAAAAAGCCTTTGGGTGCGCATATATTGCCAGCGATTTTTTTGATCATAATAGTTACCTTTATTTAAGGATACATCCCCACATTATTTATAAGCCCAGTGTTTTCCACCAACCCATACATCAAATTCATATTTTGTAGCGCTTGCCCAGCTGCGCCTTTGATTAAATTATCGATCACGCTGATCACAATCAAACGTTGTGTGCGTTGGTCTACATAAATTCCTAAGTCGCAATAATTTGATCCGCGCACTTGTTTTACTTGTGGTGCTTTTCCTGCAGGGCAAATGCGAATAAACGTTTCGTTTTGATAAGCAGTTTGATATATGGTTTGCACTTCAGTCTGAGTCATCGCTTTATTTAATTTAAAATAAGCAGTGACTAATAACCCGCGTATCATCGGTATCAAATGCGGGGTAAATTGGATAGTAATGGAGTTTTTTGCCGCAGTGCTAAGTTGTTGTTCGATTTCAGGTACATGGCGATGAACCCCAGCGATCTGATAGGGCGTTAAATTTTCAGTCGCTTCACAAAAATGTGTTTGCAAAGCAAGACTACGCCCAGCGCCCGATACACCGGATTTAGCATCAAAAATACATTGTTGTGGATCGATAATGCCCGCGTTTAATGCAGGCAGTGTTGCTAAAATACTGGCGGTGGGGTAACAACCAGGATTAGCGATAAGCGTCGCTGCGGCAATGGCAGCGCGATTTCCTTGTTCGGGTAAACCGTATACAGCTTGTTGCAGTAGCGTTTCAGCAACTGCAGGGTGTTGATACCATTGTTGATAGTCTTTTGCATTTTTTAAGCGAAAGTCGGCACCAAGGTCGATAATTTTTTTGCCTGCTTGTAGCAAAGGCGCGACGATTTTTTCGGCGTGGCCGTGCGGGAGTGAAATAAAAACCACATCGCAGTTTTTGTTGATGGCATCGAGGTCGAGTTTTTCGCCTTTGAGCTGCACGTGATTTTTGAGGTGCGGGTACACCTCAGCGATTTCTTGGTCGCTATACGATTCGGTAAATACGTGGGTTACCTTTACGTTTGGGTGTTGCTGTAATAGCCGTAATAGTTCTATGCCGGTATAGCCAGTGACGCCGATAATGCCTGCTTTAATCATATAGATGGTACCTGTCAAAATATTCCCTTTTGAAAAAACTGCGCTTCTTATCCCCCCTTTGAAAAAGGGGGGTTAGGGGGGATTTAGCACTTGCATTTCCCCTCAGAATGTATAATAATACACAAAACTGAATAAATATGCAAGCGGGCGATACTATGAAAGAGTTAAAAGCAGCGGTGCTGGTATTGGCAGACGGCACTGTTTTTGAAGGGGTGAGCGTAGGGCATGAAGGCCATGTATGTGGGGAGGTGGTGTTTAATACCTCGCAGGTGGGTTATCAAGAGATGTTGACCGACCCTTCTTATGCCCAGCAGATCTTGGTTTTCACCCAGCCCCATATTGGCAATGTAGGCGTCAATGTCGAGGATATGGAAGCTAAGCAAGTTTTTCTGCAGGGCGTGGTGATGCGCAGCTTCTCGCACAGTGCCAGCAATTGGCGCGCGCAAGATACATTACAAAATTTTTTGCAACAACATAAAATTACTGCCATCAGCGATATTGATACACGTGCGTTGACCCAACATTTACGCCAACACGGCAGCCAAAACGGTTGCATCATGACAGCGCAAGGCGATGAAACCATTGATAACAAAAAAGCGCAACAACTGGCACGTGAATTTCCTAGTTTATTAGGTTTAGATCTTGCTAAAGAAGTCAGCACTAAAAAACCCTATACCTGGGATGCTAACAACAAAACTTATAACATCGTTGTCTATGATTTTGGTGTGAAACAAAGTATTTTAAACTGCCTGGCGAATGTAGGTTGCAACATCACGGTTGTTCCTGCGCAAACTACCGCGCAAGAAGTATTAGCATTAAAACCCGATGGTATTGTGTTATCCAACGGTCCTGGTGATCCGGCTGCTTGCACCTATGCGATTGCTGCGATTCAAGAATTATTAAAAGCAAATATCCCAATCATGGCCATTTGTTTGGGGCATCAATTATTAGCGTTAGCCACGGGTGCTAAAACACAAAAAATGAAATACGGTCATCATGGTGCTAATCACCCCGTGCAAAATTTAAAAAACGGCGACGTTGCAATTAGCAGCCAAAACCATGGTTTTGTTGTTGCAGATAATAATCTGCCTAGCTGTTTGCGCGTCACTTATCGTTCGCTATTTGATGGATCGATCGCTGGAATCGAACACACCACTGCACCGGCATTTGGTTTTCAAGGACATCCCGAAGCCGGCCCAGGGCCTATCGAATTAACCAGCTTATTCAAACATTTTATTTCTCTCATGCAGGTCGCACATGCCAAAAAGAACTGATATAAAAACTATTCTCATTATTGGCGCGGGGCCTATTATCATCGGGCAAGCTTGTGAATTTGATTACGCAGGCACCCAAGCGTGCAAAGCGTTGAAAGAAGAAGGCTATCGCATTGTTTTAGTCAATTCTAATCCCGCTACTATCATGACTGATCCCGAAATGGCTGATGTAACTTATATCGAACCGATTACGGTAGATGTATTAGAAAGAGTGATTGCACAAGAACGCCCCGATGCCTTATTGCCAACGTTGGGCGGCCAAACAGCATTAAATTGCACATTGGGTTTAGCTAAAGCCGGTGTATTAAAAAAATATAATGTTGAACTTATTGGCGTTACCGTTCGATCGATCGAATTGGCAGAAGACCGTCATTTATTTCAAAAGTTAATGCAAGAAATTAATTTGCCAGTGCCGCAAGCAATTAAAGTGCACAGCTTAACCGAAGCAATTGCTGCGCAAAATCAAATTAAATTACCGGTAGTCATTCGTTCTTCATTTACCTTAGGCGGCAGTGGCGCAAGTATTGCCAACACGCCGGAAGAATTTATGGAATTTTGTCAAAAAGCGTTTGCTGCTTCAGCACATCAAGAAGTGATGATCGACGAAGGCTTAATGGGTTGGAAAGAATATGAATTAGAAGTCGTCGCCGATAAAAAAGGTAATTGTATTATTGTTTGCGGAGTGGAAAATTTTGATCCGCTAGGCATACATACCGGCGATTCGATCACCGTTGCGCCCATTCAAACATTAACGGATAAAGAATATCAAGCGATGCGCCAAGCGGCATTTGCCGTGTTACGCGCGGTGGGTGTAACCACCGGTGGCAGCAATGTGCAATTTGCGGTAAATCCACAAACGGGAAAAATGGTCGTGATCGAAATGAACCCGCGTGTATCGCGATCATCCGCGCTTGCGTCAAAAGCCACTGGGTTCCCGATCGCAAAAATTGCCGCAAAATTAGCCGTCGGTTACACGCTCGATGAATTAAAAAATGATATTACCGGCGATCAATTGCCAGCTTCTTTTGAACCGAGTCTTGATTATGTCGTGGTTAAAATTCCGCGTTTTAATTTAGAAAAATTCCCCGGCAGTGTGGATGCGCGCGGCCCACAAATGTGGTCAGTGGGCGAAGTGATGTCGATTGGCCGCACATTTGCCGAAGCGTTACAAAAAGCCATGCGCAGTTTAGAAACTGGCGCAGATGGTTTTAGCGATAATTATGTTGACGCTGATCTACCCACCCTTAAAAAATTACTAAAACAAGCAGGAGCGACGCAACTGTGGGCATTGGGCGAAGCATTGCGTCGACAAATGCCGGTAGCAGAAATACAACAGATTACGAAGATTGACTCTTGGTTTTTAGATACTATTGTTGATATTATTGCAACGGAACTGGAAATTAAAAAACAAAAATTAACCACACTCACGCCAGCATTATTAAAATCGTATAAAAGATTAGGTTTTGCTGATTCGCGTTTGGCAACTTTATTAAATTGTAGCGCCGATGAAATTTCACAACTGCGCAAACAGTGGCAGATTATTCCAGTTTATAAACGTATTGATAGTTGTGCGGGTGAGTTTGTAACGCCCACCTCCTATTTTTATAGTACTTATGAACAAGTGTGTGAAGCAAATTTAAGCAAGCGCCCTAAAATGTTAATCGTAGGCAGTGGTCCCAATCGCATTGGCCAAGGGATTGAATTTGATTATTGTTGCGTACATGCGGCTAAAGCATTGCGCACAGCAGGCTATGAAACCATTATGGTGAATTGCAATCCCGAAACGGTTTCTACCGATTATGATGTTGTCGATCGCCTCTATTGCACGCCGTTAACCTTAGAAGATGTATTGGCGATTATTGATTTAGAAAAACCAGAAGGTGTATTCGTGCAATACGGGGGACAAACACCCTTACATTTGGCAGAAGGGTTAGCT
Source organism: Gammaproteobacteria bacterium (assembly GCA_013288885.1). Lineage (GTDB taxonomy): Bacteria > Pseudomonadota > Gammaproteobacteria > JABDBA01 > JABDBA01 > JABDBA01. The sequence continues at coordinate 230,754 of JABDBA010000001.1, forward strand.
GCTGCGGGCGTTCCATTACTGGGCATGGATATTACGATGATCCATGAGACAGAAAATCGTAGTCAATTCCAACAACTGTTACACACGTTAAAATTAACGCAGCCCAAAAATTGCTGTATCTATAATATCAATGAAGGTATCACCGCCGCGCAAGAAATTGGTTTCCCGATTATTGTGCGCCCATCGTTTGTCATCGGTGGTTCTGCGATGGTGGTCGTTAACACTACGCAGCAATTACAAAGTTGTTTACAAAAAACGTTTGCGACCGATAGCAAACACCCGGTGTTGCTCGAACAGTTTTTACAAAATGCGATTGAAGTGGATGTAGATGCCATCTCTGATGGTGTCGATGTGTTAATTCCCGGCTTACTAGAACACGTAGAAGCAGCGGGGGTGCATTCAGGCGATTCAGCATGCATTACACCACCGATCCATTTGTCGCAAAAAATTCAACAAGAAATCAAACAACAAGTAAAACACATTGCGAATTATTTAAAACTGCGCGGTGTGTTTAATGTGCAATTCGCTGTGCAAGACGATGTGATCTATATTATCGAAGTCAATCCGCGCGCTTCTAGAACGCTACCGTTTTTGTGCAAAGCCACTGGCTTGCCATTAGTGCAAATTGCAACACGTTGCGCATTGGGGCAAACGTTAAAAAGCCAGGGTGTTAAATTGTCACATGAACTAACGTATTATTGTGTGAAAGAAGCCGTGCTGCCATTTGGCAAATTTGCTTTAGCGGCTGCGGTATTAGGCCCGGAAATGAAATCGACGGGCGAAGTGATGGGCATTGGCGCTACGCCACAAGAAGCATATGCTAAAGCGCAAATTGCTGCCGGTAACATGTTGCCGCAACCAGGCAATGTTTGGTTAATTGCTGCAGATGCTTTGCAACAACCCCTTGCTGAGTTGGCACAAAAATTATCAGAACTTAATTTTAAAAACGGGGACTTTAAAAACGGGGACTTTAAAATTTGGGCCAATGCTGACAATGCCGCCGCATTACAAAAAAATAATATACCGTGTGAAGTTGCCAATAGCACTGCTGAATTGCCTGCGAGCTGTGCATTAATTATTGCATTGCATGATATTTCACAACCAAATGCAGCGATATTAGAAGCAGCACGTTTTGCAGTCGATAAAAATATTTGTCATGCGACTACGCTGCGTGCGGCACAAGCATTAGTAGACGCTATCGCCCATTATTCGTTGAATAATTTTCAAGTGGTGTCATTGCAGAAGAGGTATAGTTATGACAACTAAAGTGAAACCCAAACATTTCTTGACGGGTGAGGAATTAAGCTCTGAACAATTAATGCAGTTATTGCAAACAGCGTTGTTGCTGAAAAAAGAACGTCATCTGCAAAAAACCGCCGCTATTTTAGCCGGCAAACATCTGGCTTTACTATTTGACAAACCTTCATTGCGCACACGTTTTAGTTTTGCTATTGCGATGCAAGAATTAGGCGGCACTGTAGTTGAAAGCGTAGGCAGCTCGCGCAAAACCGAAACGCCAGAAGATCAAGCGCAGGTATTAAGCGGTTATTGTCATGCCATGATGGTGCGTACCCATGATGATAGTATCGTCGAGCGTATGCGTCATATTTCGAGAATCCCGATTATTAATGGTTTAACGAAATTGCATCATCCTTGTCAAATATTGGCAGATTTATTGACCTTATTAGAAATATTTAAATCATTAGAGGGGTTAACCCTCAGTTATATTGGGGATGGCAATAATATTTTGCATAGTTTATTGTTGCTTGCGCCGCAAATGGGAATTAACATTCATTATTGCTGCCCTGCTACGCGTGGTCCGCATGAAGGCATTGTGCGATCGAGCATGAATAGAATAAAAAAACTGACTGGTGAAGTGGGTGTGATTCAATCGTTTGCTACACCTGCAGAAGCAGTGGCGGAGGCCAATGCGGTTTATACCGATGTTTGGACTAGCATGGGTTTTGAAAACGAGGCAGAAGAACATTTGTTTGCTGGTTTTCAAGTGAATGAAAAATTGATGAAACAAGCGCCCGCTGGTGCGGTTTTTATGCACTGTTTGCCGATGGAACGCGGCAAAGAAGTGAGCGAAACGTTAGCTGATGATGCTTGTTCAGTGGTGTATCAGCAAAGTGAAAATCGTTTACATGCACAGAAGGCATTGTTGTTGTATTTGTTAACATAGTTATTATCATTACTATAATAGAAGAGAGAGGTTTTACCATGACTAAAAAAATTATCTTAGCTTATTCCGGCGGCCTCGATACTTCTTGCGCCATCAAATGGTTGCAAGAACAATATGGCTACGAAGTTATTGCCGTTACTATGGATGTGGGCGAAGGCAAAGAATTAGAACCCGTGCGTGAAAAAGCACTTAAGGTTGGCGCAAGCAAATGTTTGGTGTTGCCATTACAAGAACGTTTTGCGCAAGAATTATTAGTACCTGCGCTGCAAGCCAATACGCTATACGAAGGCATTTATCCGCTTATTTCTGCCCTGTCGCGCCCATTGATTGCACAAACGTTAGTGGAAGTTGCTCAGCAAGAAAATGCCGTAGCCGTAGCGCACGGTTGCACTGGCAAAGGCAATGATCAAGTGCGTTTTGATGTGAGTATCAAAGCATTAGCGCCGCATTTGCAAATTGTCGCACCGGCGCGTGAACATCCGCTGGCGCGTGAAGATGCCATTGCGTATGCCAAACAGAACAATATTCCGTTACCGATTGAATTAAATAATCCATTCAGCATCGATCAAAACTTATGGGGCCGCAGTTGTGAATGTGGTGTGCTCGAAGATCCATGGGCTGAACCACCGGAAGCAGCGTATGCACTCACCAAAAATTTAACTGCTGCACCGGAAAAAGCACAAGAAATTACTATCGATTTTGAACAAGGCATTCCAGTGGCGCTGAATGGTCAAGCTAAATCTTTTGTTAATATAATCGCTGAGTTAAATAACCTGGCAGGTTTGCATGGCATTGGGCGCATCGATCATATTGAAAATCGGCTGATCGGTATTAAATCGCGCGAAGTGTATGAAGCACCTGCAGCAATCACCTTAATTACGGCACATCGTGCGTTAGAAGCGTTGACGTTAGTGCGCGAAGTCGCGCATTTTAAACCGATCATCGAACAGCGTTTTGCTAATTTAATTTATGAAGGCTTATGGTTTTCACCACTACGTAGTGCGTTATACGCGTTTATTCAAGACACGCAACAACGCGTTACCGGAAAAGTGCGTTTAAAATTACATAAAGGCCATGCGATTGTAGTAGGTAGAACATCACCCTATTCATTGTATGTCAAAGATCTAGCTACTTATGCAGCTGACGATCAATTTGATCATCATGCGGCGCTTGGTTTTATTAAATTATGGGGCTTGCCGACCGAAACTTATCATCGCACTGCAAAAGAGGGAGACAAAAAATGAGCGCGAAGTTATGGGCGGGCCGATTTAGTAAACCAACTGATGCCAGTGTAGAACAATACAACGCTTCCATTACATTTGATAATACGATGGTTTATGAAGATATTCTAGGTAGTCACGCCCATGCTGCAATGCTAGCGAAATGTGGAATTATAACTGCCGCTGAAAACGAACAACTGCAACAAGGTTTGCAACAAATATCCAAAAAAGTCACTGAAGGTAAAATCACGTTTCAAATTGCCGACGAAGATATTCATATGAATATTGAACGGATGCTGCACGAGAGCATCGGTGATGTGGCGGGTAAATTACACACCGCGCGCAGTCGTAATGATCAAGTTGCTTTAGATATTCATCTATATTTGCGCAAACAAATAGTAGAGATTGTAGAGTTATTAACCCAATTACAAAATACCTTATTAACGATGGCAAAAGAACATCGTCATGTTATTTTGCCGGGTTATACACATTTGCAGCGTGCGCAACCGATTTACTTGGCGCAACATTGGTTGGCTTATGTGGCTATGTTGCAACGCGACAGCACGCGTTTGCAAGAAATTTGGCTGCGCGTGAATCAATCACCGTTGGGCGCATGTGCATTGACGGGCACGACATTTACCACCGATCGCCATTACGTTGCTGAGCAATTAGGGTTTGATGGTATTTATTTGAATACGTTAGATGCGGTGAGTGATCGCGATTTTATCATTGAATTTTTAGCGTCGAGTGCAATCACGATGATGCATTTATCGCGCCTGAGCGAAGAATTAATATTATGGTCGAGCCAAGAATTTAATTTTATTACCTTAGATGATGCATTTTGTACTGGCAGCAGCATCATGCCGCAGAAAAAAAATCCCGACGTTCCTGAATTAGCACGTGGCAAAACAGGGCGTGTCTATGGCGCATTATTTACCTTGCTTACCTTATTAAAAGGTTTGCCACTTGCTTACAATAAAGATTTGCAAGAAGATAAAGAACCGTTGTTTGACACCATCAAAACGTTGCGCGATACCTTGGCGATTTATATTCCATTATTAGCGACGTTAAAAGTAAATTCCGCAAATATGCGCGCGGCAGTGAATGATGGTTATCTCAATGCAACTGTGCTGGCTGAATATTTAGTGCGTTGTGGTGCCACATTCCGCGTTGCGCATGAAGTAGTCGGTAAAATGGTCGCACACTGCGTTGCCAAAAAATGTCGCTTAGAAGATTTATCATTAACAGAAATGCAAAAATTTTATCCGGCGATTAGCGAAGAAGTGCGTCAAGTGTTATCGATTGAAAATACCGTCGCCGCTTGTGATGTTAAAAACCATTTATCTGTCGTAGACACTGATCTTGCGCAGCGTGAACAACAAGTGCAAAAAGATGAAGCATGGCTGGCCGCAAAACAGGGTTTGCTGGTTGCAGTTTATACAAAGTTTGGGTTAGCTAAATAGCAATTTTTAATAGGAGAAAATTATGATTACACATATGAAATTTGCCAGCATTCCAGTTCGCGATCAAGATCGTGCATTAAAATTTTACGTAGAAAAACTTGGTTTTAAGGTTGAAGCCGATATTCCATTTGAAAATAGGCAACGGTGGATTAAACTATCGACTCCTGAAGGGAAAACACGCGTGGTTTTATTTACCTTCCCGGAACAGGAAGATCGAATTGGCACACCTTCCAATGTGGTTTTTGCAACGAAAGATGTGCAAAAAACCTATGAAGAATTACAGCAAAAAGGTGTGGAATTTGTGAGTAAACCGGTGGCAGAATCCTGGGGCACTTACGCACAGTTTAAAGACCCCGACGGAAATTTATTTATCTTATCATCGGAAGATTAATAAATAGGGGTCACATCTGGAGTTAGGACAGCCAGCCCTCAATAATTCAATGTGCATCAATTTTTTTTCTGGCTGTCCTAATTCCAGATGTGACCCCTATTTTTCCCCTTGACCTTCAAGCAAAGCACGTTTAAAGTCGCGCCTCACCTAAAATATAAGGACTTGACGTGTCATGATGAAGTTTTTTGCGCCTCTAAGAAATACTGCTAATGCTACGACGGCGGTAGCTAATGGTTTAAAACGATCTCTTTCTAAATTACCTACAAATACTGCGAATTCGGCTATAGTGCAGAGTAGCAACCGAAGTTTCAGTACCGTTTCTGCCACACCAACTTCTCTGCCTACGGCAGCAACTTCCGCTGCATTAAAAGCTTTGAATGAGGTTTATATATCCGACGGTATTATCGAAAAAATGGTTAAAGAATTATCCCCGGGCGTAAAGAAATGTTTAGAGCATTTTCTAACGGGTGGTATGTCGTATGGTTCGATTAGTTTAGAAGCCCATATGACGATCGCAGAAGCGGTGAATAGAATAGCGATGGCAATCCATAATGTAAGCTCAATGGAAGAATTAAATAATTTGCCTTATCTAGCAGGCCCAATGAGTAATTCAGGTGAGGGTGGTGAATTACCCAAACGCAATGGTACTGTTTTTCAAAGTCTTATCGGTCAAGTGGCGTCGGGCCGTTTTGGTGTGAATATTAAATATTTAGCTAATAAGAAAGTCTTAGAAATTAAAGTTAACCAAGGAGCAAAACCTGGTATAGGCGGTGAACTCCCTGGCCATAAAGTAACGATTGAGATAGCACAAGCGCGACTCACTACTCCTGGTATCACCCTTGCTTCGCCGCCGCCACATCAAGATATTTATTCGATTGAAGATTTGAAACGCTTAATTCAAGCTTTGCGTAGTGCAAACCCCCGCGCATGGATTTCCGTAAAATTGGCAGCACGGGATGGTATTGGCGTCATCGCAGCAGGTGTCGCTAAATGTGGTGCGGATATTATTAATATCGCAGGCCCAGGTGGAACAGGAGCAGCACCTTTAACGGCGAAATACGAATTTGTTCATGCCTGGGAAACTGCACTAGCAGAAGTGCATCAAACCTTAACTGCTCAAGGTTTACGCAGCAGTGTTACGTTGCGCGCGAGTGGTGGCATACAAACCGGATTAGATTGTTTTAAAGCAATGTTGTTGGGTGCAGATGACGTAGAAGTGGGAACGGAGCCATTGGTTGCAATGGGTTGTGTGATGGCAGAAGTTTGCCACGATGGTAGCTGCCCAACCGGAATTGCCACACAAAATCAGAAAATTATTGATGAAAAATTTAAGGGTAAACCAGAAGATGTCGCAAGAATATTGATTGCGACGGCTAAATCGCTCAATGTGTATTTGGAAAAATATGGGTTTAGTGATCCCAAACAAGCGGTTGGTCGAACTGATTTATTGCGGGTAAAAGATAAGGCTCCGTTAACCGGCTTAGAAAAATTATTAGACCGACCAGTAAACCCTTTTCAGCAAGCCTTTGGAAAAATCGCAAAACAGGAAGGATCCAGTTATAGCGAAAATCAAATCATTGCCGCTATATCGGTAGGTGAAAGCCAGTTTGAAATACCCGCATCGAGTCTTGACGCATCGTTTGGCGCGCGCATTGGTTATTTAACTCAGCAACGCGATTTTGCAGAAAGGTTTTTTGCGCAACCTGTCGTGGTAAAATTTAATGGTTTAGCGACAGGACAGAATCTTGGCTTTGCAGCTCCTGGTAATTTAACGTTAATTGCCAACAATACCAACGATGGTACGGGTTCTTCTTTAGATGGTGCTGAAATATTTGTGAAGAGCTGTGTAGGCAATCAATCGTTATATGGCGCTACGCGTGGTTGGTTAGCAGCGCGTTACTTGGGTGATCGTGCTCTGGTGCGTAACAGTGGTGCTGACGCAATAACCGAATGGGCAGGTGAAATGTTAGCTAATTTTATGACTGGGGGTTCTCTCACTATTTTAGGCGCACCCTGGCATTACCCGATGGCAAAAATTACAGTTGATTATCAGCAGCCAATTTTGTTAAGACAAGATGTAGTAGGACCAAATTTTGGCGCTAGTTTTAGTGGTGGCCAAATATTTTTACCAAAAAAATTGTATGAAGAATTATTAGCAAAAGGCTATTTACATCCGACTGCGCGACAAATTAAGCCAGAATTACTGGATGAAGACGAATTGTATCAATTAGTAGCGCGGATCAATAAATTTGCTGCGCATATTCCTTCTCCTTGGATAAAAGTATTGTTATCACAAGTCGCCGTGTTAAAAGAAGCATTTATAAAGTTGGATCCGATCACAGGTCAAAAAAAATCATCTGCAGTAGCAAAGCCAGTAACACCCGCGTTAACGGAAGGCGCGTTGGATCCTAAAACATTGGCTAGCATTGCCACGCCAAAAAAATCTTCTGCGAAAGTAACCACGGAACAACCGTCGCTTTATGACCCCACAGTGATGGAGAAAGATGCATGTGGTACTGGCGCAGTAGTTCGCTTAGATGGTCAATCTTGTCGCGACGTAACGGATAAATTATTGATCATGTTAGAGCGGTTAATGAAACGTGGTTCGGAGAGTATTGATTCTAAAACCGGCGATGGTTGCGGCATTACCTGGTATGGTCTCTTGCATTTTTTTCAAAAGTTATTTCCTAATTTGCAATTGCAAAAAAATAATTATTGTATTGCTCCTATGTTTACAAGCGCGGATACGGCAACACAAGCTAAAGCGCTAGAATTATTTCAGCAATTGTTGGCAAAAGAAGGGCTGGCCATCGCGGGTGAACGTGCAGTGCCGACCAAGCGCGAATTATTGGGTTATTTAGGGCGCCAACAAGAAACTGCATTAGTGCAGTTTGTGATCTTAAAACCAGTAACACAAACCGTCGAAGAATTTGAAAAAGCATTAATTCGCACACGTTTGCGTTTTGAGTTAGCAATGCAAGAGGCTAATTATACAAGTCGTCCTCATCTTGTGAGTGCTTCTGCGTATAATGTGATTTATAAATCATTGGTGAAAGAAGATAAGTTTGCGCAATATTATACAGATTTTAGTGACCCTGATTTTCAAGCCAGCGCTGGTGTACCTCACGCTCGCTTTGCTACTAATACTTTGCCAACGGTCAAAAATATTCAGCCGCTCCCTAAGTTTGCTAATAATGGTGAAAATAATGCGTTGCAATTAATCGTGCGTTTATTGACCCACGATCCTGCTTTCAAGAAATTGTTAGGTGTAGAGTCAGTGAATCTAAGTGGTTTTAGTGATTCACACATCATGTCTATTTATATGGATATGCTGCATCTGCTGGGTTTTTCAGCAGAAGAAATTGTTGCTTCGACGATAAACCCTTATGATCCAAATGACAATATAGCTAGCCAATTTTATAATTTATTTGCTGTATCCTTTGAAGGGCCCAATGGCAGTGTTGTTGTTGTAAAGGATGAAATTGTTATTGTACGCGATAAAAATGGGTTTCGTCCACAGCGAGGGGTGGTCAATGCTGAAATGCTTTATTCGGGATCAGAATTAGGAGCAGTAGATATCGATGGTTCTGTTTTCGATTTACAACCCGGAAGACCATTAGTAGTTGATTTAGCAACCGGCACCTATGCTTTACATAAACCGCGTAAAGAAATATTGCAGTGGCAGCAAGCACAACTTAATGGATTAAAAACGTGTAAACCTGAAACCGTCGAAAAAGAACCTATTGTATTTAGCCAGGCGGAATTAGACGCACGAAAATTACGCGCGGGTTGGAACGAAGAAACCGATAAAATGGTAATGAAGCCATTATTTAATCGTGGTGCAGGTGCAACGAGTTCAATGGCGGATCAAGGGCCGATGGAAGCTTTGGTAAAAGGTTCGTTTTTTTATATAGGTAATTTTTTTAAAGCGTTATTTTCGCAAGTCACCAACCCTGCTTTAGCATCAAAGCAAGAAGGTGCTTATATGTCAACGCAGACGTTTGTGGGGAAAAAACCAGCCTTAGCTGAATTAAATACTCAGCCAATAATAGGGTTTATGTTGTTTTCTCCCATTGTCGATAATTATGAAATGGCTTGCTTACAAGCTGATCAAACATTGAATACGCATGTGGTTGATATCACCTATGTTGCACATGAGCGTAATGGTGGTTTGCAGGCAGCTATTACGCGTATCCAACAGCAATGTGTGGAGTTAGTGCGGCAAGGTGCTACATTATTAGTGTTGTCTGATCTTCAATCGGATCATGATCGCGCACCGGTTCCCCCTGTATTAATTGCCAATATGGTTGATCAAGCGTTACTGAAAGCCGGTTTGCGCAGAAATGTTAGTTTAGCATTGCAAGCGGGAGGATTAATTTCTGGCCGTGATATGGCCCAAGCTATCTCGATAGGGGGCGTTGATATCATTAACCCTTATCTTGGTTTCGTTCCTGATCAATCATTAAAGTTAACTCCGAGTGAATTTAAAGAGAGATGTGAATCTTATAAAGAAATGTTACGTCAGGAAGTATTAGGTTTTATGGCACGCATGGGTATTTCGAGTGTTTCTGCGTATCGTGGTACCAAAGGTTTTACTGCCATTGGGTTAGATGCTGATCTGGCTGAATTATTTGGTGTTAAAAGTGTTTTGGGTGGTCTTGGTTTGCGAGATCTGTGGCGAATTTTATTAACTAATCATCGCTTGCCGCGCAAAAAAGGCATAGGAAAATATGAATGGAACGGGCAGCCGCCACGCAAAAAAATATGGGGACCGACGGTAACGCCACTGGCGATCCGCGTTGCAAGAGGTGAAATCGATCTTCACGCAGAAATGGAACGGCAAGCAAACTTGTTAAAAGTAGGCACAGTGCGTGGTTGGTTGCGTTTAGTAGAACCGATGATTTGGAGTGAGCATAATCCCATGACAGTTTGTATTTTAGGCGGTGGTGCGGCAGGTTTTTATCTAGCGCAATCTTTATTAGATTCTGATTTGCCCATTAAGATTATTATTATTGAACAAAGACATGGCAATAAATTTGGTTTAGTCGGTGATGGTATTGCACCTGATCATGTAGCAACTAAGCGCCAGGCGGAGGTATTAAGTGCAGTGTTGGATGATCCGCGTGTGCAATATATTGGTGGAATTAAAGTGGGCAGAGATGTCACGCTCAAACAGTTAAAGAAGCAATATGCTTGTCTCGTTGATGCCAGTGGTGCTGCAGTAAATATTAAATTAAACGTTCCCGGTGAGTCTTTACATGCAGTGGTTTCTGCGGATTTAATTACTAAAGCGTATAACGAGGAATTTGACCCATTTAATGAAAGCGATTGGCCGTTAGTTGAAAACAGTAAAAATCCTAATATTGGTATTATCGGTAATGGTAATGTCGCTGCTGATTTAGCAAGAATATTTTTAAAAGACCCCGATGAGTTAGAGGGAACGAAGATTAACCCCGTTTTTCTGCGTTATTTAAGACAAGAAGGGTTATCAGTTGTACGTATTTTTGCACGCGGTAATCCCAGCGATTGCAAAATTGGGCTTAAAGAATTGAAAGAACTAGAAGGGCTAGGTATTTCGATCGAAACTTCTTTTGATTCAACAGGCATTGATCGCAATCAACTGACTAAACAACAACAAGAAGTTTATGATTATTTTTTACGAATTCGTGATAAACCAATGCAGGTCGGGGCTGAAAAAAGATTGCATTTTTATTTTCAATTATCAATTAAAGAATTTTATCAAGATGGTAACGATTTGGCAGCTGTATTTGTTGATCGTGCTCAAAAAGAGCAACGCTTTCGCATGAGAAACTGCATTACGGCTATTGGCAAACGCCCTTTAGCAGATATTGAACGGCCTGAGTACATTGCGGGCTGGGCTACCGGCCAGGGTGGTTCTCTTCTCTCTGCACAAGAAAGTGCAGATCAAGCGGCCAAACAAATAATAAAGGATTTTAAAAAAGGCAAATTTCATAATACGGTGCCGCCTGCTACTGAGCAACCTTGGATGTTGCTTAGTTCGGTCGGCAATACAGAATTTAAAAATATTTTGCGCTGGTTAAAAGTTTTTCCATTTAGAACAGTGGAAGATTTTAGCAAGGCTAAAAATTATCAACCCGAAGTGGTCAGTGAGGTTACACCTGCTGCTGTTGATGTCGTGCAAACAATACCAGCACACGATACTGTTAATCCCGCTGCGGATGAGATTGCTGTTACAGAAGGAAATAATAAGCCCCAGTTATTAAAAGCTCCAGCGGTAGCAGCAAATTTATTATCGTTCCTTAAAACTAATTTGCAAGATAAAGCACCGAAAGACGAATGCGATGGAAAATGTATTTGCGGCACATGTGCGGTAAAGTTGTCATCACCAACGAGTTCAAAAATTCAAATGACCACTAAAGAAAGAGAGTTATTAAAAGCTAATAGCCATGATCCTAAAAATAGCATTTTATCGTGCAAGCATACGACAGCTGAGGTGGTGGGCATGGGTATAAGTTATAATTATAAAAGGAGATGATCTACCCCCCTTTGAAAAAGGATGTAGGTCGGTTCAAGCGAAGCGGAACCGACAGCAGTGATTTTCGTGCGTTGAATGTCGGATCCGTCGCTTTGCTCCTTGATCCGACCTACGACTTGATGTCATTAGGGTCACATCTGCTCTACAACTTCTATGCCCAGCAAACTTAAGCCGAGTTTTAACGTGCGCGCCGTAATATCACACAACAATAATCGGCTGTTGCGTGATGCTTGATCGGGGGCGGATAAAATTGGGCAGTGCTCATAAAATTTATGGAAGGTAGCCGCTACGTCGTAAAGATATTCACAGAGGCGATGCAAACCTAAATCGTGCGCGATGGAAGGAACGATATCAGAAAACTCTAACAATTTAACAGCCAATAAATGCTCTACTGGTTCCGCGATAATAATTTTTTCTGTTTTAAGGCTGTTGAGATCAATTTTTCCAGTCCTGAATATCGAGCGCGTGCGCACATAAGCATTTTGCAAATAAGGTGCGGTATTGCCATCAAACGACAACATTTTATCCCAACTAAATACATAGTCTTTCACTTTATCAGCGCGTAAATCAGCATATTTTAAAGCACCTACGCCAATCGCTTTGGCGATTGTTTTGATTTGATCTTTAGATAATTCAGGATTTTTTGCCGTTGCCAGCGTAGCGGCGCGCTCTTCTGCTTCATCTAATAAAGAAATTAAACTGATGGTTTCACCGGATCGTGTTTTAAACGGTCTATTGTCTTCACCTAAAACAGCACCGTAGGGAACATGTTCTAATTTAGCAGTGGCCGTCATCCAACCGGCTTTATCCACGGCGGCGAATAGCATGGCAAAATGTTGTTTTTGGCGTGCATCGGTAATATAAATAATACGATTACCTTTTAAGGTTTCGATGCGATATTTTGCTGCAGCCAGATCCGTGGTCGCATAAAGATAACCACCGTCTTTTTTGCGGATAATCATCGGCACCGGTTTGTTATCGGGATCAACAAAACCTTCTAAAAATATCACTAAAGCGCCGTCACTTATTTCGGCGATATGTCGTTTTTCCAAATCATTAGTTATGTTTGCTAATGTATCGTTATAAAAACTTTCACCGCGAATATCATCATGTTTCAATAATACATTTAATTTTTCATAAACAGTTGCAAAATAATTTTCACTTTCATTGACTAAATTTTGCCAGATTGCTAAGGTAGCTTTATCGCCGCCTTGTAATGCAACTACGCGCGCGCGTGCTTTATCGGCAAATGCTGGATCTTCATCAAAACGTTGTTTGGATTTTTTATACAGTAAATTTAGTTCGCTGATAGAATGTTTAATATTAGCTTGGTTTGTTTCGAGTAGGTATTCAATAATCATCCCAAATTGTGTGCCCCAATCGCCGATGTGGCTTTGCCGAATAACTTTGTGACCTAAGAAATCAAAAATGCGCGCAAACGCATCGCCAATAATAGTGGTACGTAAATGGCCTACGTGCATTTCTTTGGCAACATTGGGGCTGCTGTATTCAACGACGATGGTTTCTGGTTTGTGCGCTTTTTCAACGCCCAAACGATCATCGCCGATTAGTTTTTGCAATTGTTGCGCTAAAAATTCGTCGCTCAGAGTGATGTTGATAAAGCCTGGGCCTGATGGGTCTAGTAGTCTGAATGTTTCACGGTGGCTTAGATGATCAATAACTGTCTGCGCGATTTCCATCGGCTTTTTTTGCAATATCTTAGCAAGACGCATGGCAAAATTCGCCTGATAATCGCCATATTCTGACCGCGTGGCCGATTGAATCATCGGCTCATAATCAGCTTGCGCAGCGCCAAAGGCTGATTGCATCGCTATTTTAAAGATGTGGGTGAGTAATGTTTTCATTTCTTGAATAGTAGCATTATTTATTATTTAAATCACGCTTAATAACATTCGCAATTACTTTAGCGGGATCTTCACCATCGGTCATGACGCCGCGATAAACAATAGTAGTGTGTGTTTGACCCGGCAATAAAATCTTTTCCACTTTATGGCCTGCAGCCTTAAGTTTTTTATAATAAGCTTCAGAATTGCTACGGATACCATCATATTCACCCACAATAATGGTAGTCGGTGGTAAACCGGTTAAATCTGTTTCATAATACGGGGAAAATAAGGGATTTTTATAATCTTTTTGTTTTATACCAAAATGGCTGTAAATGAAATTAGCTTGTTCTTTGGTGCTAATTAAATCTTGTTTTTCGTAACTCTCGTAATCGTGATTAGATTGGCTGATGTCAAACAAACCGTTTAATAATATCTGATGGTGAATTTTAAAATCGTGTGTTTTACGCACTAAAGAAGAGATCACCGCAGCGCAATTTCCGCCAGAACTTGCACCGCCAATAAATATTTTATTAGGATCTATGCCAAGTTGTTTGGCATTGGCGGAAATATAATGAGTAACATCATAGCCATCATAAATAGGAATAGGTAAAGGGTGTTCAGGAGCTAAACGAATATTGGGGATAATTACTTTAATGCCCAAAAACTTAGCCAGACGCGAACAAATAACAGTATTCACCTCATAGAAATCTAAAATATAGCCATTCACCGGATACCAGATAAATACCGGTTCGGTTTTGTTAGTGTTGGGATTATAAATACGAACGGGAATTTGGTAGCCATCTCGTGCAGGCATGAATGTATCTTTGAATTCTATTGCAAAAGGTTTCCCTGCATATTTTAACATCGCGCTAACACCGGCACGAAATTCCTCCAGCGTCATTTCGGATATTGGTTTGGTGTTAGGATTTTCCTTGGCTTGCGTGGCAAGTAATTTAAAAAAGTTTTGCTCGGAGGTATTAACAGGCATGATTTACTCTTTATTGTGTTTTCATGGCGCATTTTACCTTTTAAATAGTGGCGAGGTCTATATATTTTAGGCGGTTATCTCATAAATGCATGAATTTTTAATAAAAAAACTCGCACATCATGCAAAGAAATTTGGAAAAATAGCAAGCCGACGATTTTTCGAGGAGATTACTCATTAAGACTAAATTTCTACATCTACCTGCAATCCCGGTGTTTACTTTATTTATTCCTCATGCAACAAATATTTATTTGAAATTACCTTAAATCGCAAGCCCGCTTGATTTGACCTAAAAACGATACCTTCTCTTTCGGTTTTAGGGTTTAGCGAAGGGCCTTCTGCTAATTGCAGTAATGATTCTAATGAGGGATATTCTTTGAAAGAAAAAACGCCTAAAAATGGCACATGTTTTATTTTCCCCGAAAAAGTTTCGAGGAGCGCAGTGCGTTCAGCGGGATGCAAATATTTTTGTGCATCGATGTCCCAGATGTCAAACAGATAAAATTCTTGCCCTTTAATTTTTTCAGGGTTTTTTTGTATGCCTTCACCAATCATCTCGCCTTGAAAAGCTAGGTTTCTTTTGGTGCTGCGTAATGTTCCTTCTATATCGATCTTGCGTGCGATCTTCCATAAAGTATTTGACTCTGATTCAACCAATTCAAGGTTACGGCTACAAACACCAAAATTGTTATCATTCATATAATAGGTACAACTAGCGCCGTCTAGTTTTAATGTCACTTCAAAAGTATCCGTACAATCTTTAATATCTTCCCAAATATTTTGGATCCTTTCTTGATCGGTTTTACGAATGAATGATGGAATTAATCCTTTAGCGATTCCCGCTAGTTCGGCAGGTATTGGCGGCTCAAATTTTATCACGCCTAACAATTCGGTAACATCATCGCCCTCTTTTAATGAAAGCCCCGCTAATTCAGGAAACGTCTGCACTGGCAGCGCCAAGCCCTGCGATAGCGTTTTGCGTAATTTAATTGTTTTTAAACGCAAGCCTTCTTGGTCACCCATTTTGCGATACGATGATTTGCGCAAAAATTCCAATTCAGGCCGCAGCGGTAAAAAAGAATCGATCTCAAAATAAACACAACTATCACCGGGCGCAAATTCACCTTTTTTGCAAACACACTGCCAGCCATCGATGACAGCTTTGACAATCATATCCGCATCGGGAATAGGAAGTATTTCTTTAATTTTTCGAATAGATGCTAGTTTGCGTTCCATAATTTCACCTTTAATAATCTGTATGTTTACTGTTGACACTTTATGTAATAAGAGCTATTATTTCAATATAACCCTACTTACTGCGAAGTCTCACGTTCCACGTGGGCCACGTCGAAAGACATAGCAGAAGCGGGGTTTTTTTGTTTCTTCTTTCCTTTATTCTTTGCCTTACCCAAATCTATCTTTTTATCTTTCGGAACAAAAAGCCTATGTCGGTATGAATGACACCAAGCATTTTTTAGATTGTCGTTTCGCCCTGTAGTAAGGCCAATATTAAAATTAGGATGCATAAAACAAATACGTTTATTAATATGTTTATACAATGCCTCTTTGGCAATTGTTCTTTTAGCGCGTATTCCAGTTTCAATAGAAATTTCTTTATGTTTATCATTTAAACGAAAATGAATAGCTCCTAATACAACATCTAAACACTGCAAAATGACGTGGTCATGAGATGTTACTTCAGCGATTGCATCATCGCGAATAAAGATTCGTGATTTAATAAATTCAGGATTTTTTGATAAACCGCGAATGAATGATTTAAATTGTTCCGCTTTTTCACGTGTATTTGGTAGTTTATCAAAATAAATTCTAAGTCCGATGGGCTGACTGGTTTCATTTGAATATCGCCAGCCAAATGAATTTTTAACAAATTGGTAATATAATAAAAAATATTCATGTTCTCGGTGATATGGAGTTAGGTTACTTGCTTCATAAATATTTTGAGTAAACATCATTCGTACTTTAATCATATCTTTTTCAATCAGATCAAAGAAGCTATTCATAAGTTTTATATATTTGCCACAATAAATACTGGTGACCTTAGACCACTTTATTTCTCCATATAGATTTAACTCGCTCTTCTTTTGCTTAAGAAAACTAGTTGCTAGTTTTAAATCTTTTGAGCGAACTAAAGCCCCACCATAAAAATTTGAATAATATCGCCCTTTGGCTTCAGATTCATCACAATACATTATATATTCATTAACCAAAACCCAGCTCCTTTAGAAGTATATCTTTCAGGAAACTAGCATAACATAATTAATTATCAATACATAATATTAAATAGCTTTTATTTTAACCAGGAACAATCGGGGCCGAAGTCAACAATTCTTGTGATTTTTTGCCCAGGCTGACATTTCTATATGCATTTATAGATTCCTTAAAAAACCTTTAATCAGCGGTGCAACTAATTTACCATTCCAAAATAATTCTACGTGATCGATACCAGGAAAAATATGTAGTTGATTATTAGGAAGTTGTTTACTGAGTGTTTTAAGATCATTAACGGAAGGTTCTTTAGATCCTACATATATAAGGCTCGGTACTTTAATATATTTAATGTAGTCAAGATAATTAAACCACTCTGATTATCTATTCTTGTCGTATATGGCATTATTTCACCTGTTCTTTTAATTACTAACTAAATCCTATATTACTAGTTTTTACTGCGCTAAGTTTATGATCAGGATTAATTTGTTGGCATTGATAAAATGTCGCAATTGCTTGTGCATTATCATTTAAAATAAAACTATCACTGCTACCTATGCTCAGTGTTTTTTGCTTGGGGATTGTTAGATTAATATAATTTATATTCAAATTTTGTTGATTGGCATAAGCGAGTGCATTGTCTTTTAACAGACCACTAGCGCCAGTAAGTTTGAATTGCCCTTCATCTTGGAGCTTAGACCAAGTATAAGATTGTGGTGCGCCCACCTCCTTGCAGCCCCAGTTATCCGTCGGTGTAACGTTAATATCTGTATAAACAGTATTACCGTTTTGCAATTGTGTTTTTTGCGTTTGCAGATTGGCTAA
Organism: Gammaproteobacteria bacterium; assembly: GCA_013288885.1. Lineage (GTDB taxonomy): Bacteria > Pseudomonadota > Gammaproteobacteria > JABDBA01 > JABDBA01 > JABDBA01. Next base: position 248,413 of record JABDBA010000001.1, read on the forward strand.
AGTATTGCAAGCAGATAACAAGCTAATTGCACTACCCATAAATAATACGGCGACAGTTTTTTTCATGTTAATTCCCCTATGGTTTAATGACGGAAAAGTCATATAGCTAATTGGCAACATCTTATGCTAAAATTATGCCTCATGGAAGCTAAAATTGAGAGAAATTATGCCTATACAATCAATCAATAATGTACAGTTTAATTATGAATTACTGGGAACTAAAAGCGCATTACCCCCCATCGTATTTATTGCAGGGTATACCTGCGACATCAATTTTTGGCGGCCGGTTGCAGAATATTTTAGCGTTGAACGGCAAGTATTAATTTTTGATAACCAGGGAATTGGTAAAACTAAAGATAATGGCAAGCCATTGAGCGTTGCAGAAATGGCAGCTAATATTAAAGCGCTTATCCAACAACTCGGTTTAGATAAAGCTATCGTAGTTGGTTTTGCATTGGGCGGCACAATTACTTTGCAAATAGCCCATGATTTTCCAGAACATTGCAGAAAAATAATTTTATTGAGTGCAGCAATGAAGCTCAGTGCAGAAGCGGCGCTGATTTATGAAGAATTATGTAAACTTAGAGAAAGTGGCAAACTTGATGTTTATTCCGACCTGATTTATGAAACCTGTTTTGGTGCAGATTATAAAGTCAAAATGGATAAAAAAACATTTAGAGAAAATTTTGTTCCTATGCTAGAAAAATCACAATCCGCAGCAGACCAACGTCGACAAATTGATGCGTTTAAAGCTTTTGATGCAAGCGGTTGGGCAAAAGAAATTAAAGTGCCTGCGGTGATAATTAACCCTAGAGAAGATCAATTTGCCACACCCACAGAAGGTGAGGCTTTGGCAAAAGCGATAAACTCTGGTGGTACGGAAGCAAAAAATCTCGTTATAGAAGATAGCAGCCACTCAATTTTGATAGAACAATTGGAAATGGTCAAAGCTATATTTAAAGAGCAGTGTGGGTGATATTGTTATTAACAAGGATTTTATTATGCACTCATCCATACAGAAAACCCGCAAACGTTACTCATTAACCGAGTTATTAAGAGGCATAACACCTAAAATCATAAAGATCCTTAATAAGAATACCCGCTGGGCTCGGGAGGGTAAGCCGGTGGGGCGTGAAAAAGCATAGGATTTGAAGGGTCAGTAGTGGTCAATTTAGGTAATGGCTGAAAATCATCCACTGAATGGTTGATTTTCAGCCATTAAGTGGCTATAATTCATCCATGTATCAACGAAACCTAATAACTAACCTCCAAGCTGCACTATCAGATACCCCTGTTGTGCTCATAAATGGGGCGCGCCAGACCGGTAAAAGCACCCTAACCAAAAGTCTACCTGAACATGCAGCAAATTATTACAGTTTGGATAATGCTACGGTGCTCAATTTAGCGCTTGCAGATCCGGATGGGTTTATTCAAAGTATGCCTGACCATGTAATTTTGGATGAAATCCAACATATAAAGGATTTATTTCGAGCGATCAAATTAGCGGTAGATGAAAAACGTACCCCCGGAAGATTTCTATTAACAGGGTCAGCTAATGTATTATTGTTACCTCAACTTTCTGAATCATTAGCGGGTCGTATCGAAATTTTAACGTTGTGGCCACTCTCACAGGGAGAAATACACGGTGTTAAAGAAACTATTATCGATCAACTTTTTAATTACCACCCATTTACTGTGACAAAAACGTCATTCGATCGTCAATCAATTATAGACATAATTACTACGGGTGGTTATCCAGAAATTGTTGATCGTAAAACACCTGATCGCCGCCGAGCTTGGTTTGACTCTTACATTACTACCATTTTACAACGAGATGTTCGCGATATCGCTAATATTGAAGGTCTCACTGAATTGCCACGTTTACTCACATTGCTCGCTGCACGCGCGGCAACTTTATTAAATTTTGCAGAATTGGGACGTACTACAGGCATTGCGCAAACCACATTAAAACGTTATATGACATTATTAGAAATCACTTTTCTGATCCAATATTTGCCAGCTTGGGCAAGCAATCATTCCAAACGCTTAGTAAAGTCGCCCAAAGTTTTATTAAACGATACGGGTTTACTCAGTCATTTACTTGGTATTGATGCCCAACGATTTATGGTTGAGCCACATTTATTAGGAAAAATTTTAGAAAATTTTGTGGCTATGGAGCTTTATAAGCAAGCTACTTGGAGCAAAACTAAACCACAACTTTTTCATTACCGTACTCAAGCGGGGCAAAAAGTCGATGTTTTATTAGAAAATGCAGCAGGTGAAATAGTTGGCATAGAAGTAAAAGCGAGCAACTCAGTAGCAACGCAAGATTTTAAAGGTTTGCAAGACCTTGCAGAAACTACCGGTAAAAAATTTATTGCTGGTGCCGTACTTTATTTAGGACAAAACGTGTTACCGTTTGGGAAAAATATGTATGCTTTGCCAGTGAGCAGTTTGTGGGAACTGCATTCAATAATTTAAATGAAGAGTTTATATACTAAATACCTCTCGCAAAATGGGTTTTATGGAAAAGGTTAGTGACATTATGTGAAACCAGAGACTATTTTGAGGTAGCAGTTTTTTTAGCATCAGATGATGCCAGTGCCATACATGGTTTAAATTGTAATAAAAATATATTTTTGGCATTACTGATGAATAAATCTGTCGATTTAGTCTTTGCTACCTTGGCGCGTTTTTGTTATTAAAGTCATATAAGTTTATTCGGTAGCCAAGATAAATGGATTAAAGTTGGTTTTTGTATCAAAAACATCTATGCCTTCTGATTTTTTGAGGAAGGCAATAATATACATACCAAGAAATGCTGCTATTGCCTCATAGATGAGTCCGAGTACAAATTCAAGAAGTATTAGCTTAAAAAGTTGCCCTGTGAGTAGACTTCCAAAAAAAACTCCTATTGTTGCTAATGAAACCGTCGCGAAGTCTCCTACAAAAGAAGAAGAAACGGCCCTAAGCCAAAAATATTTGCCTTTAGTAAGTATTTTTAATTTTGATATTGCTAATATATTTAAATATTGTCCAACAACTACGGATAAAAAAATCGCTAGTATATTATGGAAATAAGGAGCCATAACATACCTGAATGCGACACTATAATTAGACCAAAAAACAGGATAAGGCAGCTTGATAATTATATTGATAACTACGCCTGAAATTAACCAACTGAATAATCCACACCATAAAATTTGTCTCGCTTGTTTAAAACCATAAACTTCAGCTATAATATCACATATCATATATGATGGTGGGAAGACAAGAAGTGCAGCGCATATATAATGCGAACCTAAAGACACAAAATAATTTTGAACGATACTATCTAACATGAAGCTAGTTATTACTAAAGTGCATAGTAGTGTTATATATTTATAACTAGATCTCGTTTTCCCAACAATTTGTGTATTAATTTCTTGCATCACTATGGTACCTTTAATAAATAGGAATAAATTTTTAAGATTTTTTCAAATATGGGTTCAGTTTTTAAAAAGTTTATTTCTAGCATAGAATAATGACATAATCGTAACTTTAATTTTTGACATGTTTTGCTTGAAAATAAATTAAATGGAGCGGCATTCTCACATAACTGGAAATAATTCGCTATCGGTATATATATATGACACAATTTAATTTATTGGTAGAGATATGGTAATATTTCGACCTAATATAGTAATACATAGACAGTTAATTTAATATACGAAATGTCATAGATAAATTCTTTAAGTATGAAGTTTACTTTATATTATTTTGCGTGTTCGTATGTGGTTCAATTCAGAAGACTATTTTCATTTGGATCAGAGAATCAAATTTTCTAATAATTCATTGAATTTAACCATAATCTAACAAATTTGTACCGTAATAGTGTTAGTAAAAATTTTTAATAAGGATTGTTATATGATTTTGCATCATCTTGGTTATGCTTGTGAAGACATAGGAAACGCCATTAAATATTTTTGTGAGTTCTATGAAATCAAAAATATAGGCGATATGATTTTTGATGAGTTACAAAATGTTTATCTGTGTCTTCTAGAAACTAAGGATAACTCACGTATTGAATTGGTAAGCGGTAACTCGGTTAAAAAATATCTAAAAGAAAAAATCAGTTTTTATCATACTTGTTATGAAGTTGAAGATTTGTTTGCAGTAAGTTCTTCTTATAAAAATAAGGGTGCAATTGAGGTGGTTCCTCCTATTCCAGCAAAACTTTTTGATGGGAGATTGGTTACCTTTTTGCAAACCGAAGCAGGTTTAATAGAGCTATTGGAAAGCCAAAAAAAAGAGTCAAGTAAATCAGTTAGTAAGGTAACTAACGAGAAAATAATAATATGTAGTACATTTACCTCAGTTTTTGTACAAAAGGGGGTTCGATATTTGGCTAATGTACTTAATTTAGCAAATAATGTTGAGTTAGCTCCATATAACCAAGTATTCCAACAATTGCTAGACCCCACCAGTATTGTAAGAAAAAATGAGCATGGTTATAACGTTCTCTTGCTGAGGCTTGAAGATTGGGTCAAAGGATCACAGGCAAATAATAATCTTAAGGAAACACTGGCGTATAATATTAATGAATTAGTAAGAGTTTTTAAAATAATTGAAAATAAATTTAGCATACCTTACATCATTTGCTTTTGTCCACCATCCTATAATAAAAATAGCAAATTATTTAAACTTTTGATTAAAGCAGAAAAAGAAATTATTGACCGAACGTCAATTTTAAATGGAATTTATTTTATTTTTTCAGAAGAAATTTGTAATCAATATAAAATTCCAATTGTCCATGATTCATTTACCGACAAGGTCGGACATATACCTTATACGCAAAGTTTTGAAATGGGAATAAGTTTAGTGGTTATGCGTAAAATTAATTCGATAATCCAGGAGCCTTACAAAGTAATTGTTGTTGACTGCGATCAAACGCTTTGGAGCGGAGTATGTGGAGAAGTTGGTTCTATGGGGATAAAACTTACACCAAGTCGTCTAGCATTACAAAAATTTTTATTGCAGCAAAGAGACTTGGGTCTTTTGCTTTGTATTTGTAGTAAAAATAATGAATGCGATATAAAGGAAGTGTTTAATAATAGGGATGATTTACTTTTGAAAAAAGAACACATCACAGAATGGTGCGTTAATTGGGAGCCGAAATCAAAGAATTTAATAGTTTTGGCAGAAATATTGGGTTTGACATTAAGTAGTTTTATTTTTATTGATGATAATCCACTCGAATGCGCGGAAGTTAAAGCAAATTGTCCGCAAGTATTAACGTTGCAACTTCCTAGTGATGAGTATAAAATTTTAACTTTTCTGCAATCTCAATGGGCATTTGATAAGCATAAGGTTTCAAAAGTAGATAAAAACAGGCAGCGTTTATATATACAGCATATACAAAGAAACAAAGAAGAGAGTAATCATCCTAGCTTAAAAAATTTTATCGATAGTCTCAATCTCAAAATTGGTATAGTTAAACTAAAAGCTAATGATGTCGCGCGAGTAGCTGAACTATCACAACGTACCAATCAGTTTAATACCACTACTATCAGGATGAGTGAAATAAATATTGGTAATCTTAAAAAAAATGATTGTGCGACATATGTTGTATCCGCAAGTGATAGATTTGGCGATTATGGGTTAGTTGGTTTCTTTTATTTTCATATAGAAAAAGAGATTTTGGTGGTAGATAACATGTTGCTTAGTTGCCGAGCCTTAGGTAAAGGGGTTGAGCATGCGATGTTGTTGAAATTAGGGGCAATAGCTAAGCAAAAACGGACTCATCAAATTAAGATAATTTTTAGCAGAACTGATGTTAACAAACCGGCAGAACAGTTCCTACGCAGTTTAAAAAATGTTAAAAGCGAAAACAAGGGAAAAGAAATTTATTTTTATGTAAAAACAGAACAAGCTATAAAAATTAAATTTTCACCATGTGATGAATCTTATGTTGCTTCAATGAAGGGTGTAAAAAATACTAAAGGAAAAATTTTTCCGCAAAATGAAAAGTTAATTGAAATAGCCAATTTATCCTCTAATCTTAATTTATTTATAGAAAGGGTTCTTGGTGATCGGTCTATATTAACTCAACCTACCAACGGAAATAAGTTTCTTCTAAATGGAAATGAAATTGAACTTTTATTAATTAATATATGGAAAGAAGTATTGTGTCTAACTACGATTAATACCACAGATGATTTCATAGACTTGGGTGGTAACTCACTATTAGCTCTACAGATTCTCTCAAGAATATTTCAAAAAACATCATTAAAATTACCTATAAAAGAGATTTTTGACCAGCGAAATATTAAATCGTTAACTTTAGTAATAGATAATCTGATTAAGAATAAACGGCAACAAAAAATTGATATTAGTATTAAACTAATGCCGAAATTAATAAAGAATCAATTAATACCCGCCTCATATAACCAACAAAGTTTATGGTTTTTAGATCGGTTGGCAACAACTTCGCATCATTACAACATGCCAATAGCGCTAAAGATGTTTGGAATATTGGATATTGATGCTTTAAAGAGAGCATTTGAGGATGTAGTGGAGCGTCATCAATCTTTGCGAACTCATTTTAAAAATATAAATGGTATTCTCCACCAAGTTGTAGTTGATAAATATAATTTACCCTTCTCAGTTGAAAAAATTAAGCACATCTCTACTGAGGGATTAATTAAATTAGTAGAAGAAGAAGTAAAAACCCCATTCTGTTTAACGGATAATTTACTATTTAGGATACGCGTAATCCAAATTAGTAAAAGAAATCATTTATTGTTATTGACACTACACCACATGATTTTTGATGGTTGGTCACATACTATATTATATAGAGAACTATCTATATTTTATAATTATCATCGTACTGGGAAAGGCCATACACTTAAACCATTACCAGTACAGTATTTAGATTACTCAAATTGGCATAATCAGTTATTAACATCAGAAGTTACAAAAAAAGAACTCATGTACTGGGAGAAACTTTTAGAAAATGCACCGTCTTTACAACTTAGAACTGATTTTGCCAGACCAGATAAAAATATCTATCAAGGAAAATATATTCATTTTGAAATCAATAACAAGATCTCTAAAAATTTATCAGAATTAGCAAAAAAATCCAGAACCTCCATATTTACTATTTATTTAAGTATTTTTTATATATTAATCGCTAGATTTGCGGATCAACATGATTTTGTAATAGGTATCCCGGTAGCAGGAAGAACTAACCCAGATTTTGAAGGTTTGATTGGGTATTTTACTAATATTTTAGCACTAAGATTGAGCAATGGTGATGATCCTACTTTCTTGCAACTGGTAGAACGTAATGGGTATCTTGTATCCCAAGCACTTGAAAATCAAAACGTTCCTTTTGGCATGGTAGTTGAAAAACTTGGCCTAAAAAGAGAAGTAAATCGTAATCCATTATTTCAAGTGTTGTTTGCATATCATGATATTGAAACCACAAAACCTAATTTATCCGACCTAACTATAGTTCCTTTTCGTGATGGGTATGATGCCGCCAGGTTTGATTTAACATTTGAATTAGAAAAAAAAGAAAAATCGCTTATGGGTGGAATCTATTATAGTAGTACTCTTTTTTCAGAAAAAACTATTCATGCTGTTATCGATGCATTTAAGACGCTTATTAATAAAATTGTTTCAAAACCACAGATTAGACTATCACATTATACTTTAATGAGTAATCAGTCTCAAGAAAATATAATTCGTCAATGGTCAACCAGTGACTATAAACCTAGAAAGAATTTGATGCTTCATAAGTTATTTGAGAAACAAGTTAAAGTGCAACCTAATACAGTATCTGTAAAATTTGCAAAAGATAAATTAACTTATCAAGAATTAGATAATCATGCCGATAGCCTTATATCGTATTTACAAGGTAGGGGTTTAAAAAAGGGAGCTCGTGTAGCAGTTGCGACGGGAAGATGTTTAGAGTTAATAATAAGTATTATAGCGTGTTTTAAAGGAGGATTTGTCTACATACCACTGGATCCGGATTATCCACAAGAACGATTGAAATATATTGCCGATGATGCAGGTATTTCGGTAATACTAACACAGACAAAGCATTTTGCCTTTTTTACTGATTTTAAGGCACTAACTATTGATCTTAAAAAAAATATACCACTTGTTGTACATAATAAAGCAAAAGAACAACATGAGGAAATCTCTTTATCTGATTCAGCATACATTTTTTATACTTCAGGAACCACTGGAAAACCGAAAGGGGTCTCAATTTCTCATTTTAATATCGTTAATCTTTTTGAATCTACCAAATCCTTATATGTGTTCAATCAAAATGATAATATTTTGTTGTTTCATTCTTATGCTTTTGATGTATCACTCTGGGAAATTTTTAGTGCGCTAAGCTATGGGGCAAGTCTTATTATTCCCTCTAAAGAAGAAATTTATTCACCTGATAAATTTTATCATTTATTAGTTGAGGAAGAAATTACAGTGCTCAATGAAACACCTTCGGCATTTAATCAGCTTGTTTTTTACGAACAATCTTTAAATCAAAATAGACTCAAAAGCCTACGCCTCGTTATATTGGCTGGTGAGGCTTTAAAACCAAGAGATCTTCAGGTTTGGTTTGAACGTCATAGCGATCAGTCGCCGAAAATATTTAATATGTATGGTATTACAGAAACAACTGTATACTCGACTTATATTCAAGTTACACAAGAAATGGTTAAAAATAGTAAATCAATTATTGGATGTGGCATTCCGGGCGTACATTTATATATCTTAGATAAAAACTTGCAACCAGTACCAGCAAATGTGACTGGCGAGATTTATATTGGTGGGCACGGAGTAGGTATGGGTTATATAAATCAGCCGGAATTAACACAGGAAAAATTTTTAAATAACCCATTTAGTAAATCAATTTGCGCAAGACTTTATAAAACCGGTGATTTAGCAAGGTATCTTAATGATGGAAATATCGAATACATAGGGCGTATTGATCATCAAATTAAACTGCGCGGCTATCGCATTGAACTAGATGAAGTAGAAGCGGTTTTAATGCAACATGACTCAGTAGCTAAAGCATTAGCACATATTCAAACGGAAAATCAGGACGGCAAAAACGCGGTATTGGTAGTGTATGTTATTCCAAAACGCCAATTAAATTCTGGAGATTTAACCAAAACTTTACAATCATTGTTAGAAAATAAATTACCCTATTATATGATACCTAAAATTGTATTTTTAGATCATATACCATTGACTATTAATGGAAAGGTTAATAGAGAAGCCTTACCAAAGATCACAAATCAATCATACAATAATACATATTTTAACAAACCAAAAACTACATTAGAAATAGAACTTAGTGAAATATGGCAAGAAATTCTAGGAAAAGAAGTTAAAGATATCGATATTAACTTTTTTGATATGGGTGGTAATTCATTATTAATAATGCAGCTATTTAGTAAAATCACTAAAATATTTTCCTATAATTTAACAGTTATTGATTTATTTAATTATCCTACTATAAGAAAATTAGCAAATTATCTTGATTCTAACAATTCTTCTTTTGAAAATCCTGCAATAGAGTCAAATAAAGATCAAATTGATATTAATACTAACGCGGTAGCTGTTATTGGCTTAGGAGGCAAGTTTCCTGGTGGAGATACTATCGAGCAATATTGGGAGAATATAAAAAATGGAGTTGATTGTATAAGTCGATTTTCAAAAAATGAACTATTTGACTTAGAGGTTGATAAGTCATTAATAAATCATAAGGATTATATTGGAGCATCTGGTATAATTAAAGATATTGATAAATTTGATGCCAATTTTTTTGATTTAAGCCCTGAAGAAGCATCAATAACTGATCCACAACAAAGAATTTTTCTAGAAATTGCATGGTCTGCTTTGGAAGATGCCGGTTACACCTCAACAAAATATGATGGCGCCATAAGTGTTTATGCTGGTATGGGTGACAGTGAATATCTTTATAGTTTGAAAGAGAATAAAAAATTTAATGGCACACAGTCATCAGCCTTAAGAGCTTCATTGGCAAACGAAAAAGATTTTCTTGCAACTAAAGTTGCTTATAAACTTGGTTTAACTGGCCCTGCCTTGAATGTAAACACAGCTTGCTCTACTTCTTTGGTGGCAGTGGTTAAAGCATGTCAAAGCTTAGTTTTTGGTGAATCTGATATTGCTATAGCTGGAGGCGTCTCATTAATACTGCCATCTAATATTGGCTATTTGTATGAAGAAGGGTCTATTTTTTCCACAGATGGTGTTTGTCGTGCTTTTGATAAAACAAGTTCTGGTACAGTACCTGGGTCTGGAGTCGGTGTGGTAATACTTAAGAGATTGGCAGATGCAATTAAAGATAGGGATCATATTTATGCTACTTTGGAAGGGTATGCTATTAACAATGACGGTAATAATAAAGTAGGTTTTTCGGCTCCCAGTCAACATGGACAATCTGATTGTATTAGAAAGGCATGGAAGATGGCAAAGTTAGATCCCGAACAAATTTGCTATGTTGAAGCACATGGAACTGGAACTAGCATAGGTGATCCGATTGAAGTTTCTGCCTTAATAGATATATTCGAGGAAAAAACTAAAAAACAAGAATTTTGTGCGATAGGATCTGTTAAAAATAATATTGGTCATGCTCAATCAGCAGCAGGTATAGCAGGTTTAATCAAAGCAATATTTATCTTAAATGAACGATTGATACCACCGCATATAAATTATACGGCGCATAATGATAAAATAAAATTCTCAGAAAGTCCATTCTATGTTAATAAAGAACAGAAAAAAATAACAACGCATATCGATGAAAAAATCTTTGCTACAGTAAGTTCCTTTGGTATGGGAGGAACAAATTCACATGTTGTATTGAAAAACTATAACGATGAAAAACATAGATCGCAATATTTGGAAGAATATAAAGTTATTCCATTGTCAGGCAAAACGCCAGAAGCTTTAGAGTCGTATAGAAAAATGATGTTAAATTTCTTGCGGTCAAAGCATGTTGGTAATAATATTTACCCTGGCTATTTAGATGATGTTGCCTATACATTACAAGTGGGTAGAACCAATTTTAATTACCGTCGTACTTGGATTTGTAAGAATATAGAAGATGCTCTGGAAAAATTATCGGTTTCTGATCAAGATTTTAAACCTAATTCAAGTAATAGTGCGGAACTTGATGAACTTGTCAAAAGATGGATAAGCGGAGATAAGGTTGATTGGAAGATAATACCCCACAAGGGACGGTTTAGAGTTCCGCTGCCAACTTACCCATTTATAAAACAAAGATATTGGAATGAAAATTTACTCGAAATTAAAACGAGTATTGGTAAAGAATTAGAAAGCGTAGTTAATCATACATCAGATAAGGTACAAAATTTATCTGATGTACAAATAAGAGATAAAATATTAACGATTATTAAAGAGTCATTGGGGTATAGTGAATTAAAATTGACAAGTAATTTCCATGATTTGGGTGGAGACTCTTTAGTAGCGATAGGTATCGTGGCCCGTATCGAGGAGGAGCTTGGTTTTAAGACCACTCCTGATGATATTTTTTCAGCAAAAGACATTGAATTTTTTGTGCAACGACTTATAAAACCACCCCCAGATATTTTATGCTCAGATTACATTGTTAATTTGAAGAGCGGCATTAATAATAACACCCCCATTTTTTTTATTCACCCAGGAAATGGCAGTCTATTTCATTACCAAATCTTTTTAATGAACTTAGAGGTTCCTAATCCCATCTGGGGAATTGAAAACCCAATTTTTGCTAATTCTTATAAACCTTTTGTTTCTATAGAAGCAATGGCAGGATATTATGTAAAAAAAATACAACAATTGCAGCCGCAAGGCCCATATTTTCTAGTTGGCTGGTCATTTGGTGGGGTTGTCGCATTTGAAATTGCTAAACAATTTGAACTTATTGGTGAAAAAGTATCAAACATTACTTTGATTGATAGCTGGGCAAAATACAGCAATAATCTACGAAATGAAGTTTATTTTAAAAATATTTATGCAAAAGATTTTTATGAATTTGATGATAATAAGAAACTTTTTTTATTAAACCTATTGCGTAATAGATTTGAGCTTTTGTTGAATTATTGTCCGCAACCAATTAAGTCTGATATCACTCTTTTCAAGGCAACTATAATTGATGAACAGTTTATTCAAGTAGCTGATCCATTAAATCATTGGGGTAATTTTTCGACGAAGAATATTGAGGTTGTTAGTGTAAGAGGTAATCATTGGACCATCATGGATGCACCACATGTCGTTGATATTACAACGATATATAAAACTATAGTAAGTAGATATTGAAATACAATTAAATGGGAGTAATATTAGTATGACGAAGGCAGCCTTATCTGTAGGATATAGCAATTTTGAGAAAGCAATTAATAGAATTTGTTATTATTGCATTCTTGATTATTTTATTACCTCTGGGTTAGCTATTCAAGCTAAAACAGAATATTCTGAAATTGAGCTTCGATCGACATTGAAAATACAAGGAAAGTTTAATAAGTTTTTAAGTTATATGCTTTTTCAATTAAGCTTGGCGGGTTTTATTAAATATAAAGATAGTAAAATAATATTTTTAGAATCGGTTGATGGGGCACGCTCAATCTCAGATCGAATTATGTATTTAACTGAGGAGTTTCCTGAATATAAAGAAATATGCAATTTATTTCAGCATTGTATAACGCATTATCCACAAGCTCTATCGGGAAGAATACCTGCAATTAGTGTGTTATATCCTTCGGGCAATATAAGATTTTTAGAACCTGCTATAGAAGTCATGGAAGGAATTTCCAACTTCGGTTGGCATGAGATTTATTTGAAAAAAACACTCAGTAAAATATCAAAAAAAAGAAAAATATCTGTCATTGAAGTGGGTGGTGGTATTGGTAGGCTTACTTGGCACATCGTACAAAATTTGAATTCCGAAAATATTTGTTATTATTTTACAGACATTAGCCGATTTTTTTTAGCAAAAGCTATAGAAACGGCTAATAAAAAAAATATTAAATTTATGGAATTTATACAATTTGATATTAGCAAAGAGCCCCCTTTAATTTTGAAAGATACACGCCATGATTTCGTGCTGGCATTAAACGTAATTCATGCCACACCTTCTCTAATTGATACAATAAATAATTTGAAGAGCCTTCTAGTATCAGGCGGCAGTTTACTTATTATAGAGTACATGCCAGTACCGCTGTGGAAGAATATGATCTGGGGTTTGGCGGAGGGTTGGTGGTATTTTAATGATGGAATTAGAGAGTTGACACCTCTTATAGATAAAGAAAAATGGGAAGCAATTCTCTTTCAATGTGGGTTTAAGAAAGTAAGATTTTTTCCTAAACAAACAGAGTTTTTAGGCGAAATACCTTGTATTGGCATTATAGCTACATTATAATAACTAAAAATTAAATATAGGAAAAATTATGGGATATTTAAAAAGCAAAGTAGCGGTAATAACAGGTGGTAGTAAAGGTATTGGCTTAGCAACCGCACAGTTATTTGCCAAAGAAGGGGCAAAGGTAGTTATTACCGGCCGAGATCCTCAATTTTTGGAAAAGGCAAAAACATTAATACACGGTGATGTAATGACTGTACAAGGAGATGTAAAAAACCTAACAGATACTAAACAACTATTTGCGAAAGTGTTTAATGAATATGGAAAAATTGATGTTTTATTTGTTAATGCAGGTATTGCAGAAAGGGTTATAGTTAATGATGCGACCGAAGAAATTTTCGATCGTATTAGTGACATTAACTATAAAGGAGCATTTTTTACAGTTCAAAATGCTGTACCCTATCTTAACGAACATGCATCTGTTATTTTAAACGCATCGATAGCTGCATTAGTAGGTCTTGATTACCATAGCATTTATTCATCTACTAAAGCTGCAGTTATACAGCTTGTTAAAAATTTTGCTGCTGATTTGGTTACGCGAAATATTCGGGTAAACGCTATTTCTCCTGGTTATATTAAAACTCCCATATGGGATCAATGGTTGGAAAATAATCCAGATAAATATAATGCTCTTTGTAATGATGTGCCTTTAGGGCATAGATTTGGTTCAGCAGAAGAAATAGCGAATGTGGTTTTATTTTTAGCTTCAGCTGCATCTAGCTATATTACTGCTCAAAATATTGTCGTTGATGGCGGTCTTACCACATTAATTATGGAATATACCAACCAAAAAGAAAAAAATAAAGATTAAATCATTTTTTCTATATTAATGGAGGTGTTTATGCCTTTTGTTAAAGTTTCTGATATTAAAATGTATTACAAAATCTTTTATCATGAAAAAGAAATTGAAAAACTTGATAGGTCTTTACCTATTATGATAGTACTGCACGGAGGGCCTGGAATCGTAGACCATAACATAGAAATTAATTTTTGGAGTAAATTTTCATCTTACCTGCAGGTAATCTTTCTTGATCAACGTGGTTGCGGCTTAACTGAAGATGGCGATCCTGTAAAATGGAATTTATCGCAATGTAGTGAAGATCTTTATTTGTTTTCAAAAAACTTGGGTATAGAGAATCCCATCATGGTGGGCAATTCATGGGGCGGATATGTTATTATGGCATATTTAGCAAAATATTCCGCTCACCCACAAGCGTTAATTTTTTGTGATGCTGAAGCTAGAGTATCACTTGACGTAATGAAGAAAGCCTATAAAAGAATTGGCCATGAAGAAGCGGGTGATCTTGCATGTGACTATTATCAAAATCCAGAAAAACCAGGTATATTTGAGAAATGGGCTCAAACATGCGTGCCACTTTTTTCTCGCACGAAATTTACTTTTACTGCTCCGGCAAGAGTAAATATGCCGATGAGAATAAAATTTTATAAGGAAGAATTATTGCAACTTGATTTTCGTCATAACTTAAAAAAGATTTGTTGTCCTGTATTATGGCTAGCTGGTGAACGTAATCCGACTCATCCTTATGAGGGTGCTGAAGAGGCCGCACATTATGTACCAAAACAGTTTATCAATTTGCAGGTTATAAAAGATACTGGCGCACCAGTTTACCATGATCAACCTGAAAAGGCATATAAACTTTGTATGGGATTTATCAAGCATTTACTACATATCGAAGAAAAAAAGAAAAATCCATCTATTTTATGTAAGCTATAAGTTGGAAACATCACAGTAATTGTTCTTTATCTCTGGGTAAATCAAATGGAAAAATTAGATCAATTGCACAAGCAATTAGACATCGAAAAAGTGAAGCCACAATACCTTACTTTTTTGCTAATGCTATATGTTACATTTAGCTTAATTGGCTGTGCTGTTCTCTATAAAATTGTAAAGATTGATTTTCTTGTGGGGCCCGGTGGTATTTTAAGTTTACCTTTTGTTTTGTTATTAGAAGATATTATCGCAGAAATATATGGATATAAAATATCTCGCGCGCTCTTATGGTATATATTACTAAGCCAACTTATTTTTACTTCTTTTGTGTTAATTATAATTAATATGCCGTCTCCGACTTACTGGCATGCTAATGACGCTTATCAAACCGTATTTGGCTCACTCTTAAAGGGTGTACCGACAATGATTATTGCTATTTTTCTAGGCCGTTTTTTAAATTTATATACTATTACAAAATTAAAAATTTTAACTAAAGGTCGTTATTTTTGGTTGCGTATGATTTTTGCTTGTTTGGTTGGCGATCTAGTAACGTTAACTATTATATATTCAATTGCTTTTTCTGCGTTATCTTTTGATGAAATAAGCAGATTGTATTTATCTGATCTATTTACAAGGATATTTTATTCTATTTTGGGTGGAGGGCCTGCTATGCTTCTTGTTATGTACATAAAGAAAAAAGAAGGTATTGATGTTTATGATTATGGAACAAATTTTAATCCATTCAGATTAAGCCTTGAAAAATAGATTAAGTTATTTACTAGTGGTTAAACGTTGCCAAGTTAAATAACGAACAATGGGTTTTTCGCACCCAATAGCTTCTGGTGTAATGTTGCATAAAATTAAAGTATTATCATCAATGAATTTAAAGCGCCTATGTAGTTTTTCACCGATCAGGGATGGCCATAAGGCACCAATTACATGATGTGTTACTATATTTTTATCATTATTAATACTATAATGGCCATAGTAAGCTATATAGCTTTCACATAACGATTTAAATGATTCTAATGAAGTCTGGTGTATATCATTAGATAAATTAGATTTATGATCGGAGCGCATTAGATGAGCTGACATCATACCATCGGAATCATAGATAATCATTCCTGATGCATCTTGAAAGGGGTCTTTTTCAGGCAATCCATTGGAATCAAATTGTTTACAATTTAATAATTTCCAACTGCCAACTAAATTTATGGGCATATTATCCTCGTATGCTAGTTAATTTTAACAACTAATTTAACAAGAGTAGCTTATGATTAAAACTTCGCCGCGTCAATTTAAGTATTTTGCGTGTTTAGCTATGTTGGCTGCAACTGCTGGTATTACATCTGCAGATGTAATACATAAGTTAGTAACTTTTGGCCCGTTTTTGTTTACAGGGGGATCATTTATTCTTCCATTGTTTTTCTTTTTTATTGATATTATTGCTGAAGTTTATGGATACCAGGCGTCTCGTCAGGTTATTTGGGCATATTTTTTATGTGCTTTACTACACGCAGCATCAATTGCAGTTGTTCTTCAAATGCCCTCACCCTTATCTCAAAATCACCCCGATTATTTCAACTGGGTATTCGGCCAAACCCTTATCGCAGCAATGTTTGGGACTCTTGGAATATTAGTTGGTTTATTTTTAAATGCTTTGTTTTTAACTAAATGGAAGATTATGACTCGAGGTAAATATTTTTGGTTACGAAGCATAGGATCAACTGCGATTGGTGAAATTGTCCAATTAGCTGTTTTTTGTATTGGGGGTTTCCTAATATATCCTTCACTAATACAGCTTATAGAAATGTCATTATCTATATATGTGTTAAGGATATGTTTTGCTGTGGTTTTATCATTTCCTGGTACTTTAGTGGTGAATATAATAAAAAGAGCTGAGGGAGTTGATATATACGACTACGGTACAAATTTTAACCCCTTTAAATGGTCATTGGCTTCTGGGAGAGTTGAAGTTGTAGATAAATTTTCTTCCATAAATTAAAGCATAGCTACGATACAAATTATAATTTACTTAAACAAAATCTTGAAAATTAATTTAAGTAAGATGCCATATTAAGTTATTTCATCGCGCAGTTTAAAAGGATTAAAATTAATTTGGCTAAGGTTAAGAGCTTCTTTTGGCTCAAGTTTTTTTAGAAAGGAAACTACAATAGTTACTGGCGTTGCAAGGATCACTGCACAAATTAAATAATAAATATATGCAGAAAAAATAAATTTTAAAGCTTCTTCCAATGGCAGTAAATATAATCTATTGGTATAACCAATAAAAACCCCAGCTAAAGAACCTATCGCGGTTGAGCCTACACATCGTAACCAAAAATATTTACCACGAACTATAATTTTCCATTTTGTCAAAAAATAAGAATTTATAAATTGTTCAGATGCGAGCGCAATAACTGTTAAAATAGAGACAAGAAATATAGGGGATATCACAGCACGATATTCGTAATCGAGTTTATATGCGGGATCCACAGGTAAAGAGTTTGCTGTTTCAAGGAAAAGAGAAAATATAACCAAACAACCTGAAGTTATCCAAGTTAATCTTCGCATAATTTCATAGCCATAAATTTCGGTAATTATATCGGCGATCGCATAAACAATAGGAAGAACCAAAGAACTTGCTACGATAGGGATATCCCAAATTATGGTTACTCTATTGAAAAGAACTAAACAGGCTAACATTGATGTTAGATATAATCCAGAGAACAATTCTTGATATTTAAATCTATGCAAATTCATATTAATAGTGCCGCATCATTTGAATAAGAAAGAGAATAACTTCAGATAATGGTGATGTCAATGCTGGAGAAGATTGATTCTATACTTGAGTATTTGATTTTGATGGAGAAAAAGTTTTTCTTTTGAATAAAATAAAAATGGTTGAATTAAGGAAATATCACAATGAATCTGTTATATAATGATTGGTCTAATTAGAAATAAAATTTAAGTTTGTTATGGTTTTATGTTTATATTAATAATTTGTAAGGATTAACCAGTGAGTAAAAATTACTTCGCCCTCTTAGGCATCACCTTAATCGCATTTGTATCGTTTTTAGAATACACCGTGGTGAATACCGCGCTGCCTACTTTGCAAAACACCTTTCATGTTTCGATCTTAAATTTACAATGGGTGTTCAATATTTATAGCATTGTGGTTGCCATATTTATGATTGTTTCGGGGCGCATTGGTGATATTTATGGTCGACGGTTGGTGTTTTACCTGGGCGCGTTATTACTTGCGCTGGGTTCATTAGGTGCGGGATTATCTAATAATTTTTGGGAACTTATTTTTTTCCGCGGCGTACAAAGTTTAGGAGTAGCGGCGACGGTCACTTTAGGTTCAGGTTTAGTCACGCAAATTTTTCAAGGTAAAGCGCATTATCCGATGGCTTTTTATGCTTGTTTAACCGGTGTTGGATTGGCAATTGGTCCATTTTTAGGCGGCGTTATCGTCATGCATTGGGGCTGGCGTTGGATTTTCTATATCAATATTCCATTATTGATAATCGCTTTTGCATTTTGCTTACCATGCTTGCCAGAATCTAAAGCTGAAAAGAGAACACCCATAGATGTAGGCGGCACAATTTTATTGGCCATAACTTTAGTCTCTTTAATTTATGGTTTGATCCACGGTGCGCAAGTAGGTTGGACGGATCCCCTAACTCTTATTTTAGGATTAATTTTTATAATCGCATTGCCACTTTTAATAAAAGTAGAAAATCGACAAGAATACCCGATCATGAATTTTAATTTTTTTACCAAGCCCAATTTTTTGTTAGCGGCATTAGCTTGTATGATGGGGGGTGTTTTAGTATCGCCGTCTTTATTATTTTCACCATTATTATTGCAAAACGTTTTAGATTATTCACCAAGAGATGCCGGGCTTATTTTACTAACCATTCCGATCGCCGTGGTACTTTTTTCGCCTTTTATAGGTAATCTTGTCGCGAAAATCGGCGCAAAAAATACTTTATTTATCGCACTCCTGGTTGGCTTTATTTCAGCATTGTTGCATCTTATTTTTGCATACTATACAGTGGTCGCAATCGCATTATTTGCATTTTTCTTGGTGGGTTTGGCTTGGGCACTGAATAATGTCGCTGCGGCAATTTCGGCATCGAGTGCGGTCGAACATCATCAAGCCAGTGTTGCGATAGGTACTGTTTACGCCATGTGGAATACTTCTGCTGCTATTATGGTTGCGGTAACTGCGGTATTATTTCAATGGGTGAGTACCTCTCATCAAACAGCAGGTGCGGCAATAGCTTTTTTAGCAGGATTTAAAGCGGTTTTTATTTTTGTCTCTGTAGCGATGATAGTGTTGATTGGAATCGGCTTAGTTGCTGTTTTAACCAGTCATCCAAATAAAAGTACTTAATATGAACCAACAACAAGCAGAAAAATTTTATCATAAAAAAATGTTCGATCAAAAAACAAATCGCCTCAATACCAGTTGCGTCAAATGGGATCTGCGCCAGCAATTATTCGGTGGAACCGATGTGCTGCCGATGTGGATTGCCGACATGGATTTTATGGCGCCCCCTTCAGTCATCGACGCATTAGTGCAGCGTGCTCGTCATGGTGTTTTTGGTTATTCTTTTGTTCCTGATAGTTATTATGCGGCTATTATTAACTGGCTACAGCGGCGTCATGGTTGGCAGGTAGAAAAAGAATGGTTGGCGCAAAGCCCAGGCATTGTGCCTGCTTTGTGTATGTTAATCCGCTGCTTTTCTGCACCTGGCGATAAAATTATTATTCAGCAGCCGGTTTATTATCCCTTTAGCGAAATTATTGCACTCAATGATCGGGTACTCGTTAATAATGCGTTAAAATTTGATGGCCAACGTTATATTATGGATTTTGTTGAGTTGGAGCAGCAACTTGCAGCAGGCGCAAAAATATTTATTTTTTGCAGCCCGCATAATCCAGTGGGGCGAGTGTGGAATAAAGATGAATTAGAACGCGTCGGGCAACTGTGTCAAAAATATAATACCTTATTAATCTCTGATGAAATACATGCTGACCTCGTCTATCCCGATCATAAACATATTCCAATAGCCAGTCTTGCAAAAAGTTTTTTGAATAATATCATTACCTGCATGTCGCCCAGTAAAACTTTTAACTTGGCTGGCTTGCAAGCAGCTTATTTAATTATTCCTAATGCTGAAATGCGCAAGCGCTATGAAAAAGAACAACACAGTTTATGTTTAAACTATCCCAATAACTTTGGAATTGTGGCGTTAGAAGCGGCCTATAACACAGCTGAATCATGGCTGGATGAATTATTAGTCTATCTTGCAGCCAATCTTAAATATCTAACGGAATTTATTGTGCAATATATTCCGCAGATAAAAGTGATTCATCCTGAAGGCACTTATCTCGTTTGGCTCGATTGCCGCGCGCTTGGCATGAATGGCACCGAATTAAAAAATTTTTTCTACCAAGAAGCCAAAGTTGCTTTAGATATCGGTGATAAGTTTGGTGCAGGCGGCGTAGGTTTTGCACGTATCAATATTGCTTGCCCGCGCGAATTATTAGTAGATGGTTTGCAACGAATTAAGGATACTATTCATGCTCGTTAAAAGAGCTGTCCGGCGGTATCAATTTCTGCACGAAAAGTTTGTAATTCTTTTTGTGTTGTTTTGCGATCTTCGCCACCTATAACACCTTCTCCACATGCATCGCACCAATATCCGGGTTGCTTCATTGTAATAGGATTAGATTTATAACGTAATGTCATTAATTTGGTTTGATGATGGTATGGCTCTTTCCCACAAAAAGGACAATCTTGAGTTTTAATTTTTTTCATAAGTTCATCACCTTGTTTTAAAGTATAAAGTTGCTTATAAATCAAGAAAATCTTTTAGCGCGGTTTTTACTTCATCAATTAGAAATTCAGGTAGTACACCAAGCTCTTGTCGAAAAAGAGTATTATCCCAGGCGAGAATTTGATCTATTAAAATATCGCTAGGTTGATCTAATCCAGCGATACCTTTTGGAATTCTTACTCGTAACGGGAATAAATTTCCAGAAATAACTTTTGAGGTTAAAGGAAATACAACAGTGCTTTTTAAACCGCCTTCACCAAACTCATCTGGTTGTGCCACTAAGCAAGGGCGTTGTTTCCCTGGTTTAGTTCCAATTCTAGGTTCAAGATCAACGGTATATATATGCCAGCGTTTTGGAGTAATTGTCACAATTATTTCATCCGTGAATGTGGTTGAAATTCTTTATTAATTTCATGACTACTTTTAGCCGCAAGCTTAGCCGCATGTTTCCATTGTTTAATTCTTTTCGAACGCAGCATTTCATTCTCAAGCAAAGCAAGGCCTGCTCTAATGACCTCAATTTTTTTGTGAATGCCCAAGCCTTTTTTTAAATTTTCAATTCTTCGATTATCAGCTTCTTGAATCATAAATGGAACACCCATAATCACCCCCTTAAGTTAAAATATATAGTTATAACTATATTATAATATATATAATGTAAAATGTCACATACGGTTGTCTCTAAAAGTCATATATTGCTTGATTTGGCGGGTTGACAAGCATTTAATCGCCAGGCAATATACATTATATTAAATAAAACATATATTAACCAGCTTTTTTCTTGAGGCGTATCATGCCAGCCCATATACAGATGAATGATAATGATGATGTTAAATTACAGCAAAGTGATTTTGTAAAAGATCAAGAGCACTTGTTCCTTTCAAATGCAGAGCGGGATAGATTTTTAGTTTTGCTTGAACAAGAACCAAAACCAATAGTAAAGTTAAAAACAGCGATGAAAAAATATCTTTCTATGCTCAAAGCGTTTGGATATAGGTCGGCTCAAGCGATGCGGAGCCGACAACAAAAATAACTTAAGCATTGCATGTCGGATCCGTCGCTGCGCTCCTTGATCCGACCTACGACTGACTATTTCTTGGCTCACACACTTTCAGTGTCACAAACATCTTGATTGACTTTGCGTTGATATTTAGTCGCAACATATTCTTCGATAATCGCTTGAAATTCTTCAACAATTTTATCGCCGCGTAAAGTCACTGTTTTGCGGCCATCGACAAAAACCGGTGCTACCGGTTCTTCGCCTGTGCCGGGTAAACTAATGCCGATGTTAGCGTGTTTGCTTTCGCCAGGACCATTAACGATGCAACCCATCACTGCAAGCGACATGGTTTCTACATCGATATAATGATTGCGCCAAATCGGCATACGATCGCGTACGTAATTTTGCACGCTCGCTGCTAATTCTTGAAAATAAGTACTCGTTGTGCGACCGCAACCTGGGCAAGCAGAAACTAAAGGTGTGAATGATCGCAGACCCATGGTTTGCAAAATTTCTTGGCAGACGATGACTTCGCGCGTGCGATCGCCATTGGGTTCGGGTGTTAACGAAGCACGAATGGTATCGCCGATGCCTTCTTGTAACAGCACAGATAGTGCAGCTGTCGTAGCAACAATGCCTTTGCTGCCCATGCCTGCTTCGGTCAAACCTAAATGAATAGCGTAATCGCAGCGCGCAGCAAGTTCGCGGTGCACGGCAATTAAATCTTGCACGCCACTCACTTTGCAAGAAAGGATTATTTTATTTTTGCCCATGCCTAATTCTTCGGCAAGTTTAGCGCTTAATAAAGCCGATTGAATTAACGCCTCACGCAACACTTCTTTGGCATCTTTAGGTTGTGCCGATTTAGAATTTTCATCCATCAAATGTGTTAATAAATCTTGATCTAAGCTGCCCCAATTTACGCCGATGCGCACGGGTTTATCGTAATGCAATGCGGCTTCGATCATCATCGAAAATTGTTTATCGCGTTTTTGTCCAAAACCCACATTCCCGGGATTAATACGGTATTTATCTAAAGCAGTTGCGCAGTCGGGATATTGGGTCAATAAGCGATGACCGTTATAATGAAAATCACCGACAATAGGCGCAGAACAATTGGCTGCACGCACGAGGTCGCGAATATGAGGAACTTGTTCAGCGGCTTTTTCAGTATTAACAGTAATGCGCACTAATTCAGAACCGGCCTTGGCTAATTGAATAATTTGATCAGCAGTGGCTTTGGCATCTTCGGTATCGGTATTTGTCATCGATTGCACAGCAATTGGGGCATTGCCGCCTATGATAATCTTACCTACTTGCACAGCAACGCTATTACGGCGTTTTATTGACAGTGGCTGATTTTGCATAAGACCTCGCGCTAAAGCTAAAGAAGAGTGTTATTATGGCAAAAATACGCGAAAAATGCTATACTTTTCTCGTGTTTGAATCTTAAATGAGAATAAATAATTATGAAATTTAGCGAGTTCTTTTTTGTTTTAAAACCTTCTCCCGTTGGCGGTATCGGTGTTTTTGCCACACAGGACATTCCATCTGGAGCACAAGTCTCCACTGATTATGGCCCGAGAAAAATGGCTATTAAAGATATTCCACCCGCATTTCTTAAATATTGCATTTTTTTAAACGATGAGGAATGTCTCTGCCCAAAAGAATTTAATCGCATGGAAATTGGTTGGTATATCAATCATAGTGATAAAGCTAATATAGCCGATGGTGGCGATCACCTCGTCTCCATACGAGATATCAAAGCAGATGAAGAAATTTTCCTGGACTACAATCAGCTTGATGAGCCGGAGCATATGAAAGAAATTTATTATAAAAGAGAGAATACCCATCAAGCAATAAAATAATTATCAATTAACGCATGAATATGTTAAGAAAACCTTAAGCTTTTGGTGGTACAATTATTTAAACCACTCAACTCTATGGGGCCCTATCATGCTCGGCAAATCAAATTCTGAACAAAAACAAACAACAACACTTACCAGTAATTTACCATTACACCAAGCCATTATTAAAGATGATGTTGCTGAAGTAAAAAGGTTATTATCTTCATCCTCCGAATCCTCCGATCTAGTAAATCAGTTTGACGAAAATAATCATTTGCCTTTACATTGTGCGATTTTTTGTGATCGCATTGATATTATTAAATTATTACTCGAACACTCGGCTGATGTTGATCTTTCAAAATCAGTGCCTCCACTACATACCCCCTCACCTTTGTGCGTTGCTGTCTATATGGGCAAGCTGGCTATGGTTGAATTATTGATGCCGCATCATAAAAATGGCATTGATGCTAAGCATGATAAATTTGCTGTTTCATCTCATATGCAGTCAGTAGCAACCAAACAACCTACTGATCAGCCCCTTGTTTTACAAGGAGCTTTTTTACACATTGCTGCCTGCAATGAGCAGACAGATATAATCGTCCATCTATTGGTTCAAGGAGCCGACGTTAAAAGCCAAGACGAGCAAGGCAGAACAGTTTTACACATAGCTGGCGGCAATTTTGATAAAACTACAGTAAAGTATTTGCTCTCGATGTTGGATCGGGCTGTTTTTAGTATGGATGCTGCCTCAAGCAAAAGTGAGGCTGACCCAAAGACAGGTATTGGTTATTGGGTGAAATTAAGTGAAGAGATGAATGCTATACGAGATGACGGTGGCTTGATCCCTCTTATTTTTTGTTTAAAAAATTATCGCGTCGTTAAAAAATCAGACGATGATAAAAAAGAGGTTATCATACATCTGTTGAAAAAATGCTTGAGCTCAGAAATAATGGAATTAAAAGATCAACTTAATAGATATATAATAGAATTAGAGATTCCACCATCAATATCTGCTGTATTTACAGCAAGATTCCAAATGGAAGACCGCATAAAAATACTAGCGGCAAGAGAAAAAAATAGTACACCTCGTGCCTGGATCTCTTCAAGTAATCCTGGTCTTACAAATCAACGTAGCTCTAGCCCGTCCACATCTTCAACCTCATCATTGCCGAACTCAAAATCAGCCAGTGCAGTTCAAGAAGACAAAGACAATGTTTTAGACTATCTTTTGCAGGTAAGTGATTTACCATTACAGCAGGCGATACTTTCTGATAAGCCAGAAGAAGTATCGCGGCTACTGTCTAAGTCTACGAAAAACCAAATCGACAAATTAGGCCGCACGCCATTACATTGTGCCATCCTTACACAAAACACTGCAATGGTTGAACTATTACTAAATCACCTGCATAGGCCTAGTATAGAGCGAGTTGAAAAAACCATAGCATCTCCATTAATGCTAGCAGCTTATATAGGAAATATTGAAATTGTTAAATTGTTATTAAAAGACAAAAAGGTTAATCTGAATGCCAAAGAAATTTATTTTTTGCTATACAAAGACCTAGTAGCGTCATATGAATCCCCTCCTGAAGAATTTGCAGCATTTGACTATTACGCGTGGGCTCCTTTACATGCAGCCGCCTCTAGGGGTCATTTATCGATCGTTTCATATCTGTGTGAAAACGGCGCTACTATAAATACAACCACCAGTTTTAGTCGCACTGCCTTGCATCTGGCAGCTACTAATTTTCACACAGATGTTGTAGGGTATTTTCTTGGTTTGGCAAGGATGGATCGTCACGCTTTAAATATAGATCGTGAAACTGCTTTATTAGCCTGCTTAATTGCATATGATAAAGTTAAAGAAAAACTAGACGCTGTAAAAACTGCTACTGTGAAATGTTTATTAAAAGGTGGATGCAGAGTATCCACCAAAATAGGATCCGGCCTGTCAATTTATGAAAAAGCAATGGACTTAATTTTGCCCAAAGATGTTAAGGGGTTCTTAAAAGAACAAAATGTACTTGAAAAAAGACAGAGTAAGCAAAAAAAAGCACCAAAAGAAAATAAAGGTAATACTACTTTATCCTCCCAAACTGATGTTAATCAACAAGAGGAAGATGAAAGCAAATCGAGTATTTCTTTAGCATCAACATCGCCGCATAGTGCTAAAAGTAGCAGCGGTTCATCTAAATCTCCATCGGTATCATCAACGACATCTTTGACCCCCTCATTACCGCCAAAATCAGCATCAACCAGTGCGGTGACAACGACTACTCAACCTTCAGATTGTGAACAAGATGATGATAATGAAGAGTTTGAAACTGTAAAATCTAAAAAAACTGTAAAATTTGAAAAAGGGGCATCTGTAAAACCCGCTGCTGCAAAACCTGCCGCCCCTCGACTCTATTTCAAAGATAAACCAAAAAAACCTGCCGCGAAAAAATCGGTGGACAATAACTCTCGACCCTATTCCAAAGATAATTCAAACAAATCTGCCATAAGAGAAAAAGATAAACCAAAAACCCCTGCTGCAAAACCTGCTGCGAAGAAATCAGTAGACAATAACCCTCCATCATTTTCCGAACATGAACCAAATGAATTTGCTGAGGGAGAAGTCGCAGGTGGCCAATATGTTGAATGGACTATGAAAGATGTCAGCAATAAAGGTGCAAACCCAGCAAACCTAGCACAAGCTGCATTGGGGCAGCCAGCATCTTATAAAGCAGTGCTCGTACATCCAAAACCCCCTATACATCTAGTTGCAAGCGCTGTAGCAGAAAGTAAACGGTCAGATGCTGCGCAGCAAATTACTGATGAAAGGTTACAGGCAAAAATAACTGCTATGCAGAAAAATTTAACCGGTAAGAAATACCAAGAATTTACCAATATCTTAATAGAAACTATTACCGAATGCAGCGGTGCTTTAGCTACTGACGAAGGAGAACAAACACATAAAAGCGGTATGGAGAAAATTTTAAGAGAAGCATTAATCCTAGCAGGCAATTTTTTTGAAAGATTAGGTGAGTTAAAACAAATGTCAGTGTTAAAAGACATTAACTTTGATATCTCACCTGCATCATCGGAAATTCGTAAAAACTTTCCAAATTTTTTATTCCAATGCCTAGCAGATAAAGATCAGATCGCGGCCAAATCCAGAAAGGATCTACTAAAACTTTGCCAACAGCTTATTCCTTCTCTTGTAATACACGAGCAGGAGGGTGAACCTGGTGAAAATTATTCTAGGGCAGAAGGACAACCACCTCCGGCATCATGGCCGCATCCCTGATGAATTCTGCCCACTTCTGCAAGAAGCACGCCCCTGGCCTAGGTTGGCTAATGTTTATGCACTTGCATACGTGACATGGATATGAGGTGCACTGCGTATTTTGCTAGTACTGCGATGTGGCTTAATGATGATTTCAATATCCTGATTCAGAATGGTAAGAAATTTGAATAGTCGTTCGACAGAAAATCCAGATAATCGACCTCGGGTTAACGCTGAAATTTTAGGTTGATCGATGCCCAATAATTTAGCCGCTTCTTTCTGTTTTAAATGTCTTTTTTTTACTAGTTTATTAATCTGGAATGCAAGTTCAGCTTTTGCCAGACATTCTTCTGGGTTTGGTAATCCTAAGTCAGCGAACACATTTCCGCTGGATTTTGTAATTTTGAGTGTGGATTTATGGTTCATTTCTATTACCTTTTCTCTATTGTAAATTATTTTTTTATGATTTAATAGTATTTTCCACCCGCCCATCCTGAATATGCACCGTCCTTTGACATTGCGCGGCAACATCGTGATCGTGAGTGACAATGATAATAGTTACGCCTTCTTGTTGATTCAATTCTTTAAATAAATCCATCACCATTTGGCCGGTGTGCGAGTCTAAAGATCCAGTGGGCTCATCGGCTAAAATAACTAAAGGATTACCGATTAAAGCGCGGGCGATAGCTGCACGTTGTTGTTGGCCGCCCGATAATTGATTGGGTTTGTGTTTAGCATGTTTGGCTAAGCCAACTTTGGTGAGCATTTGCAGCGCACGTTGTTCCATCTCTTCGTGTTCGCAATGGCGATAATGTAAGGGTAAACCGACGTTTTGCAACAGTGTTAAGCGCGGCAATAAAAAAAAGGATTGAAACACAAAACCAATGGTGCGGTTACGTAAATCAGCGCGCTCATCTTCCGATAAGCGCGTAACATCGCTATCATTTAATAAATAGGTGCCAGAAGTGGGACGATCGAGCAAACCTAGAATATGCATCAACGTCGATTTACCAGAGCCAGAGCTGCCCATAATCGCCATTAACTCGCCTGTGGCTAATTTAAAATCAATGCCGGTTAAAACCGTTTGTTCGTTGTCACCCACATGATAACTTTTAGTGACGTTGTGTAATTCAATGAGTGTTGGCATTAGTGATGACCTTGTCGCCTGGGTTTAATCCCTCATTAATTTCTACGGAATCTAAATCCGTTGCTCCGGTAGTCACTGGTTTATTTATAAGCTTGCCGGATTTTTTATCAATTACTTTAACAAAAGTTTGATCGTTTTTGGTAAACACAGCGGCCAATGGCACTTTGATAGTGGCGGGTTGTTTGATTTCCAAATCAATTTTTGCGCTCATCCCCACATGAATGACTTTGCGTTGTGCCGCAGTAATCTCATTGACGATAATGCGCACGGGAAAAGTAGCTGCGCCACTGCTTTGATCACTGGTCGCCTGCTGATTAATGTGCGCCACTTTACCTTGTAAAGTAATACCGGGGAACGCATCGCCAGTGACGGTAGCTGTTTGCCCCACTTTAATTTCGTTGATATGAATTTCATTCACTTTGATATCGATGGCAAGCCCCGACATATCGCCGACCATCAATAATGACTGCCCTGATTTAATTTGGCTACCCACAGTTAACGCTTGACCGGCTGAACCATCAGAAGAATCACCTGATTTTTCTGGCAATAAAGCCACACCGGTAGCAGGTGCGTAAATCGATAAAATATCAGTACGTTGTGACAAGGCTTTTTTTACGGCGGCGATATCAGCAATATTTAATTGTTCAAACTGTTTAGCGGGCACTCCAATTTTAGTCATGATAGCTTCCAATTTGCGCACCGCTTCGATATACGCTAGCGCCACATCATAATTTTGACTTTTGGCTAAGCGATAGTCATCTTCTGACATAATTTTTAAATGATGTAGTTCTTCCGTGCCTTGCATTTGTAATTGATTATCACCGTATTCTTTTTTGGTTTTTAAATATTCACCTAATGCACTTTGATAATCGCTGGCTAATTGCGGTGAAGCCACCACTAACAACAGTTGATGATTATTAATGTTTTCGCCATAGGCAAAATGCATGGCCGTAACACTGCCATCGCTTGCGGCTGTTACACTCACGAGATTGATCGGTTCGATGGTGCCATTAAAAAATAAAGAAGTAGTATTGGTTTGATCAGATACCACCATAGTTTGATCAGAAGATGCCGCAGATTTGCCATGCCCACAAGCGGTACATAACAATGCGATAAAAAAAATAACAATATAACGATAATAGTTGAGCATGTTAATACCTTATCTGAAGTTGCCAACGATCCGTTGTGGTGCCTAACAATTGATCGAAATTAGCTAACGATGAAATATAATTGGTTTTAGTATTAATATAATTAATTTGCGCATTGATCAAATCAGTTTGTAAACTACTGGCTTCGAATGGGGTAATTTTCCCATATTTAAGTTTGACATTGGCGATATTTAAATTTTGCCCGGCGAGTTGCAGAGCTTGATTGGCTTGATCAATTTGTAGCTTCTGGCTGACCAGCGAATAATAAGCGGCGGAAACATTACTCACCAATTGATCTTTAGATGCCGAAAGTGTGATCTCTGCTTGTTTTAACGCAACGCGGGCTGCAACTTCGGCCGTGCGTGCAGGCAAATTACTGATCGGCACAGTCAATGATAAACCGACACTGGTGCTACCATTTTGCCCGTTAAATAAACTCGGCAAATTGGCATTGCTGCCGTTACCCAGCCCGCTGCCTTGTGTTTGTTGCACTTGTAAATTTAACGTAGGTCGTGTTTGGTCATGCGCCAATAATACTTGGCGATGCAATGCGCGTAGCGCAATAATAGCTTGTTGATAAGCGATATTATGTTGCAAGGCCAATCGAATGCTTTGATCAAGCGTAGGAATTTGCATATCGCCCATGGTGACATCATCAGTGACGCTGAACAGAGTATTCGGATTTAAACCCAGCAACATCAGCAACGCATATTGTTGTGTTTGTAACGCTACTTGTGCTTGTTGCAAAGAAAGTTGTTGATTAGCCACGGTTACTTGAAACTGCACTAAATCAGCCGCTGCTTTTTGCCCGGCTTTCACTTGTGCGCGGAATTGATTCAAAGTGGTAATCGAATTAGTCAGACCTAATTGCAATGTTTTCAGGGTATTTGTTGCTTGTACTAGCGTGGTATATTGACTAATCACCGAAGTCACATTTTGAATGATAGTATTTTTTAAATTTAAACGTGCGGTGATTTCAGCGTCTTGTGCATTATACAGTGGAATCATATTAACGTTTCTGCCAAAGCCTTGTAGCAATGGTTGCGTAACGCTAAAAGTGATGCCAGGATTAAAACTGCGCGGCAGGCCATTGCCTTGATTGATAGTGCTGGGCGCTTGTAAAGTAGCTGTAGTTCCATACGACGATTGCAATAATTGTGCTTGCGGTGTCAGCGTAAATGTATTGCCTTCCGACACTGCACCCGCAGAGGCCGTGCGCGCAAAATTATCGCTGCCCGTCAGGGCATATTGTACTTCATATCTATTTTCTGCGAGCCGCAAATTAAATTTGTCGATCACCCGTTGCACTTCGGCATTGCGAATATTGGGATTGTAGCGCAAAGCTAATAAAATAGCATCATCTAAGGTCAATACGGTAAACTTAGCGGTAGCCGCAAAAGTCGGTGTAACCCATAACAAACAAACACTGAATAAAATAGCAATAAAACGTTTTATCATCGCAGCAATTTTTTAACGCCGGTCGCTGTTCCTAGCAATAAAATATCGGCGGGCCGTTGAGCAAATAGTCCGTGACAAACAACGCCGACTATATTATTAAGCGTTTGCTCTAAGTGGATGGGATCTTTCATGTCTAGATTATGAACATCAAGAATAACATTACCGTTGTCAGTAATAAATTTTTCGCGGTAAACGGGGAAGCCGCCTAATTTTACTAATGTTCTTGCAACGTAACTGCGTGCCATGGGGATAACTTCGATGGCGAGTGGAAACTTTCCTAATAGCGGCACTAATTTTTTTTCATCGACGATACAAATAAATTGTTTAGCGCAAGCGGCGATGATTTTTTCACGGGTCAAAGCGCCACCGCCGCCTTTGATCAATTGTAAATGTTCGTTGGTTTCATCAGCACCATCGACATACACTGCAAGTTCACCAGCAGAGTTGAGATCAAGCACTGGGATACCAGCAGCTTTTAAAAGTTCGGCTGTTTTAACGGAACTTGCGACAGCGCCATCAAGTTGGTTTTTAATGCTAGCCAGGGCGGCAATAAAATAATTGACGGTTGTACCCGTACCAACCCCAATGACACCATTGCGGGGGATATAGGCTAATGCTGCTTCTGCGGCTGCTTTTTTTAAGTCATCTTGGGTCATAAGGCGCTACCTTGAGATTAGAATAAAGTTGGGTATAGAATAACATAAATTGCCCCTGTTTCTGTTATAATTAACGGGCTAATACCCATTTACTGGCTGAGAGATTATGAATAAAGAGACCACCCCCAATATTGCAATTAAGGTAAAAACGACTTATATGCCAGCGCAGTCTGACCCTGCCAATAATCAGTTTGTGTTTTCTTATACCATCACAATTCGCAATGACAGTGCGCAAGCAGCGAAATTGTTAACACGGCATTGGGTGATTACTGATGGCGATAATCAGGTGCAAGAGGTTAAAGGTGAAGGTGTAGTGGGTATGCAGCCGCATTTACAACCCGGTGAGAGTTTTGAATATTCGAGTGGTTGTGTGCTTAAAACGCCCGTAGGCGTCATGCAGGGCAGTTATCAGATGATAAGGGATGATAGTTCTCTTTTTGATGCGCCTATTGCGGCATTTACTTTGGCGATTCCGAATATTTTTCATTGACCCATTTGCATAAACAGAAAGTTTTAGTAGAATGTAAGTCCTTTTACTTCTATTTAAAGGCTTTAAATATGTCGATCGGCACAGTGAAGTGGTTCAATGGTCAAAAAGGTTATGGATTCATCACACCTACTGAAGGTGGCAAAGATTTGTTTGTTCATTTTTCCGACATTACCATGGAAGGTTTTAAATTGTTAAAAGAGGGACAAAAAGTCCAATTTGTTGCGAAAGACGGCCCCAAAGGCCCACAAGCAACCGAAGTTTTGTCGGTCGACGAATAATTGTAAGGTGTAAATCGCGCGAATACGCTACACGATAACTTCTGTTCGCAATCGGTTTGCCTGATGTCAACGCAGACGAAACTGCGTCCCTGCGATCGTTGATTACGTCCATGTAATCGACGGTCTGCTTTTGACACTCAGTCAATCCACTTGCGAACAGAAGTTATTTCATGTTTTTTCTGCGTAGGTCGGTTCAAGCGAAGCGGAACCGACAACGATAATGATTTAGGCACTGAATGTCGGATCCGTCGCTGCGCTCCTTGATCCGACCTACCCGCACACAAATAAATTGAAGCGTAAATCGCTGCCAGGTTATTGGTTGGATCGAGTTGTGCAAGCGCCGAATACGAGGAGCAAGCTTGCACACGAGAGACAAGCAATAACCTGGCAGCTATTTACACATTTCTTTATTTCTGCGCTGCCAGTTGCGTGAGCAATGCTTCGAGTTGCGCGATGTCGATTTTGTTTTCTGCGGCGGGCGGGGTGAAGCGCAAGCGGTTGGGGCCATCGAGTTTATATAATTTTGGTTGCTTTTGAATGAGTTGCAAAATTATAGTGGGATCAATATTGGGTTTCTCTTCAAATTCAATACGCACTGCTTGCGTGCTAGCATCAATTTTACGAATGCCTAATGCATGAGCTTTTAATTTTAATTCAGCCATCTGAAAAAGATTTTTAGTACCATCGGGCAATAAACCAAAACGATCGATCATCTCAACCTGCAAATCGTGCAATGCCTCATGATCTTTAGCATTCGCAATGCGCTTATAAAAAACTAAACGCGTATGAATATCAGGAATAAAAATTTCAGGAATCAGCGCAGGAATGGGTAATTCAATTTCCGTGCCCGATCGCAACGGTTTATCTAATGCAGGTTCTTTGCCGGATTTTAACGCAGCCACGGCATGTTCTAATAACTCCATATATAACGAAAAACCAATCGCCTGAATGCTGCCGCTTTGCTCTTCACCCAATAATTCACCCGCACCGCGAATTTCCAAATCATGCGTCGCTAAGGTAAATCCAGCCCCTAAATCTTCAAAAGCAGCAATCGCATCTAAACGCTTAATCGCATCTTTAGTAATCGTTTTTTCCGGGGGTGTCATTAAATATGCGTAAGCTTGATGGTGCGAGCGCCCTACCCGCCCACGTAATTGATGCAACTGCGCCAACCCAAATTTATCGGCGCGATCAATGATGATCGTATTAGCAGTGGGAACATCGATGCCGGTTTCAATAATCGTTGTGCAAACCAACACATTAAAATGACGATGATAAAAATCAGCCATCACCCGCTCCAACTCGCGCTCATGCATTTGCCCGTGGGCAATCGCCATGCGTGCTTCAGGAACCAATTTTGCAATTTCATCGGCACAGCGCTCAATCGTTTCCACCGTATTATGTAAAAAATAAATCTGCCCACCGCGCAACAACTCACGCAAAATCGCTTCACGCATCAAACTGGGGTTGCGTTCGCGTACAAAGGTTTTGATCGACAAACGCCGTGCCGGGGGTGTAGCAATAATCGATAATTCGCGCAAGCCCGACATGGCCATATTTAACGTGCGTGGGATTGGTGTTGCTGTCATCGTCAACACATCTACTTGTGAACGCAATGCTTTTAGTTTTTCTTTTTGTTGCACACCAAAACGATGTTCTTCGTCGATTACTAATAATCCCAAATTCTTAAATTTCAGATCGCTTTGCAATAAACGGTGCGTACCGATGACAATATCCACGCTGCCTTTGCCTAAATTCTCTAAGACTTTTTTCTGTTCTTGTGCTGATCGAAAACGCGAAATGACTTCGATATTTACTGGCCAATCGGCAAAGCGATCTTTAAAATTTTGATAATGCTGTTGTGCTAATAAAGTAGTTGGCACAAGAATGGCGACTTGTTTGCCATCTTGCACAGCGATAAATGCCGCGCGCATCGCTACTTCGGTTTTGCCAAAACCCACATCGCCGCAAATTAAACGATCCATCACGCGCGGTGATTGCATATCGACGATTACTTGTTCTATCGCTTGTTGTTGATCGTGCGTTTCTTCAAACGGAAAACCGGCTGCAAAAGCAGCGTATTGTGCGGCTGGGTTGACAAAAGCATGGCCTTGGTGCGCCGCGCGTTTGGCGTAGATATCTAATAATTCCACCGCGACATCATGTATTTGCTCGGCTGATTTCTTTTTGGCTTTTTCCCATTCCGGTGAGCCTAAGCGATTCAATGGGGCATGTTCGAGGTCAACGCCACTATAACGGCTGACTAATTGTAAATTGGCTACCGGCACATAAAGTTTGGCATTATTGGCATATTCCAACATTAAAAATTCTGCTGGTGTACTATGAATTTCTAAAATTTGTAAACCCAGATAACGGCCTACACCGTGATCAATATGCACTACTGGCGCGCCTACCGTTAATTCTGCCAGATTACGAATCGCCGCATCGCTGTCAAATGATTTTGCTTTGCGTCGCCGCCGTTGCATCACTTGCTGCCCAAATATTTGCGTTTCTGCGATTAATACCAGCGCAGGGTCGATTAAATATAAACCTTGTTCCAGCGGTGCAATGGTGATGCCGATTTTTTCTGCGCTTTGCAAAAATTCTTGCCAGGTCGAAAAATTTTTCGGGAATATTTGAATGGTTTTTAATAAATCTAATAATGTTTCACGTCGCCCGGCAGTTTCGGCGCAGAATAAAACGCGTGCGTCTGTTTGTGTTAAAAAATCGGCAATGGCTGCCAAAGGAGTTTCTGCTTTGTTGTTGATCAATAATTCCGGTGGCGTTTGTGTAGCAAAATTAAATTTACCGGCACTTTCTGCTACGGCATCGGTATGCAATAGAATTTGCGGGAATGTGCTTAATTGCGCAAAAAGATCGCCGACATTTAAATATAATTGTTTGGGTTCTAGTAATGGGCGTGTTACATCATAGCGGTGTTGTTCATAACGCTCGTTGATCTCAGCCCAGAATTTTTCACCATGATTATGCGTAGCCCCTACATGAAACAGCATACTATTTGTCGGCAAATAATCCAACAACGTCGCTGTTTGTTCGAAGAAAAAAGGTAAATAATATTCAATCCCCGGTGGATAAAACCCTTGGCTCACATCTTGATAGATTGGGCAGTTGAGTGGATTGCCGGAAAATTGCTCGCGCCATTTTTGACGAAAGTGAGTGATAGCAGTTTCAGTAATCGGGAATTCGCGCGCAGGTAATAAACGAATTTGTTGCACAGTTTCTAGTGAGCGTTGTGTTTCCGGGTCGAAGGTGCGAATGGTATCGATATCTTGATCGAATAAATCAATACGATATGGCAAATCGCTGCCAGTGGGGAACAAATCTAAAATTGATCCACGCACGGCAAACTCGCCATGCTCGATCACTTGAGCGACACAACGATAACCGCTGCGTTCTAAACGCTTGCGCATACTATCGAGATCAATTTTATCGCCGCGATCAAAACTAAAACTTGATCCTTCCAAAAAAGTAGTGGGTGATAATCGTTGTAATAGGGTGGTGATCGGTACGATCAATATACCGCGTTCTAAATGCGGTAATTGTGCTAAAGTATGCAGACGTTGCGAAACAATATCTTGGTGCGGCGAAAAATTGTCATACGGTAAGGTTTCCCAATCGGGGAAGCTTAAAATATTTAACTCGGGCGCAAAAAAATTAAACGCTTGTTCGAGTTGGTTGGCGGCCAGCATATCAGTGGTGATGACTAACACCGGGCCAGAGTGCGTGCGTGCGGCACAACTGATCGCCAAAGCAAAACTGCTACCCTGTAAATTGCCAAATTCCAGACGATTGTCGTGTTTTTTGGGTAGTGGGGGATTGAATGCTGTTATGACTTGCATGATATACTGTTCACTCATATCTAATGATTACTGACGTAGGTCGGCTCAAGGAGCGTAGCGACGGAGCCGACATGCGATGTTAAGGAGAAATTATGTTTACGCCCATTAGAAATACAATTAAATCGATATTTTATTACAGTTTATTTGCCATTATGGTTGGCTGTTATAGCAGCGCTAATGCCGCCCCTAAGCCTTCGCCTAGCGTGTCGGATCCTGGCAAAACGATAATGGTATCACAAACCGCCCCTGAATTTACCATAACCTTAGCGGCCAACCCATCGACCGGCTATTCCTGGTTTGTTGCCGATTATGATCCGCAATTTATCACGGTTATCAAACACAGTTATCAAGCCCCCATCAGCCAACTGGTAGGTGCACGTGGCATAGATGTGTGGAATTTTAAAGTAAACCCCGCCGCTTTCACCGCCCCTCACCTCCTCAAAATCGACATGCTCTATGCCCGCCCGTGGAACGCCCACGATAACAGCAATAAAACCGAGTTTATGGTGGCGACGCAGTAGATTTACCTCCTTCCCCAAATCCCCCCTAGCCCCCCTTTTTCAAAGGGGGGAACAGAAAATTATTTTCAAAACCACCCTTTTCTTAAGGTTTCCTTAAGGATTGGTGGAGTACAATCCAGCCTTCGGTAAAGGTTAACCAGCCGCTAGTGGGGCCATGCCCCCTAGCACCATTTGTCATTAGGAACAAATAAGGAGATCTCATGCAACTATAAAAAATAAGTGAGTTGAAAATGCAGCCAAAAAAGCAGCCAGCAGCCCCATCATCATTATTGGGTTCAGAATCTTCGGAAATTACATCATTTAGATCATTATCATTGCGTTCAGAATCTCCGGACAGGCCATCGTTGTTATTAGGAGGCCGTTCTTCATCCCCTGTAGAATCCAGGCGTACGCCTTCGCCTCCGTTATCAAGAGCAAGTTCAAGAGCTTCAATCCCTGAAATGTCTGATGGTGATGATGAAGATGCTGCGTATAGTTCTGAAGAAGACACTGGGGTTCCACGGCCGATACCACTTTCAAATGCATCATCAACGGCATCAACCGCTAGTACTGCCAGCCGTAGGCCTACTACTGCGCTGCGGAGCGATGCTAATTTTTTGAAGAACAATGTTCCACTACTTCCACATGAATTAGTACCATTGCCTGATTCTGATGATGAACAAGAAACACTACAAGGAGCACAACAACAAGAAGAAGATGAAAAGGATGAAGAATTAGAAGCTCTTAATCGTGAGGTACATGGTATCAGCATGGAACCTGGCCATTTACATAATATGCCTCGTTCGGATAGTACATTAAGCCTTAGAGTAGGAAAAACAAAACCAAGATTTGATATTCCACTATCAGCATTAGCTACATTGGCGAAAGAAGAAAAAATTCTTCCCCAAGTTAAAAGTGATCATGGGAAAAGCAAAAACCAAGCTGTTGGTTTTCATCTTACCGGGTCACCTAAGAAAGCCAAAATAAAGGTCGAGGTAGAAAATCACGGCAGCACTGTTGTCAAAAGCACCCATTCCTCACCGAATAGAGTACCACTCTCGCCCGTAAAAACTAACGCGGCCGAGGGAGTCACTCAGTTAGCACCAGTAACAAGTAGTCGTAAGCTTTTTATACATACTCCATCTGTAGTTGTTCCTCCTGAAAATAATCAAACTACGCCTTTATATGCTTTAGATGAGAAAACGATTATTGGGGAAGTAAGCCGCGTCAAAGAGGGAGAAAATCAAGTATTAGAATTTACTCTATTTAATAAAAATGGAAATCGCTTTACCTTTAAAATAGCTAATAAACCCGACAAAGATTGCCCCAAAGGTACAACCGCTGTCTTTAAAACTATCACTACCCATCCTGATCTGGGTGTAAAAATATCAAAAAGACCAGAAGAATTGATTAAAACTGGTGGCCTCACGCTACCTAAACAAATGTTTGATCGGGAAGTGCAAGAAAATAAAATTTTTTTAGCTTACACTTTTGGCAGGGCGGCGCAAGTGAATGCAATTTTAGATCTTAAAAGCACTGAAACTGACCATGATGTATTCTATTATGACGGCAAGTTTTTTTTAGTGATGAAAAAAATTAATGGTATGGAGCTGTTTTATTATATTAAAAAAAATAAATTACAAGAAAAATTCAACCCTTTTCAGCGACTCAAATTATTTCGTGATCTTTGTGAAAAAGTTGATCGATTACGTCCGTATAGAATTGTTCATAGAGATATCAGTGACTCTAATATACTGATCGATGATAAGGATATTTATTTAATTGACGGCGGTGCAGCGCGTACTCTTGCTGAAATGGCGACGGCATATAAATATCCTGGCGGGTTTGCTGTAGAATATTTGGATGAAGAAAATCTAGATTTATATGAAAATATTCCACCACAAGTTCCTCAATTTGATATTAAATCAGATGCCTATGCAGTAGGGCAAATAGCAAAATTAATGTTCCCAGAATTTTTTCAATTGCTTAAAGAAACACCTGCTGCTGGGTTTGCAGAAAAAATAGTAACAGATCCATTTTGGTCAAAGATAGTTGTTTTAATCAACAGTCTAACTTGTGAAGATTATGATAATAGGAATCCTTTATTTGAAATCTTACCTGCTTTGAATGAAGCCGTAGCATTTTTAGAAAATGCTAGGCTGGAAAAAGAAAAAACTGAAGCAGCAAAAGATCAGCGAGCGCAGAAACAGAACCCACTGCCAGCGTTACCAACTGATAAAAATCTAACGCAATCTTGGCAAGCAGCAAGGTCGAAAGCGACAGACGCTGCTTTACTCTCTAACCATGGTTTTATTAGTTCTTCCCATTCACCATCTGATGAAAGATCTACCGAAAATGTTCACGCAGGATTACCGAGAGGTACACGTCCGGAAGATGATAGAGGTGGGAAACGCCAACGCGTACCGGTAAACCGATTATGAAGGAATAGGGGCCAAGATCGTAGACTTGACCCCATCCCCTTAAGATTTCCTTAAGGTTTCAGTGGTACAATATCGTATGCGTTAAAGGTTAACAATATACATTCATTTACATTTGTCATTAGGAACAAATAAGGAGATCAGAGAACAACATTTTTTAAAATAAGTGATATAAACATGTCTCCAAAAAACTCAGCAAAGCAAAAATCCAAACCGATACTTGGTCATAAACGATCTATACAAAAAACCATCAATGATTACGAGCAGTTTTTTGTTGCTCGAATTGATCCTATAGACGAATATGAAGAGCAGGCAGTAGGGGATAATATCGTAAGTTCCCCAGATAATATAGAAGAAGATAAAGAGGAAATGCCGCCAGTATTCGTAAGAGATGATATCGAAAGTTTCTCAGATGATGAATCTGAAAAACATGAAGCGGTCGATGATTGCGAAATAGCTTCTTCATCCAGTCAAGTCGTTAGTTCGCAATCAAATATGCCATCTGATCAGGTTCATATTGATCAGGAACAAAAATATACGCAACAAAATCTTATCCTCGGCGGTAAGACCTATCAAATTTTAGAAGAAAGTAGTTCTTTTCAGCTGCCTGGTGTGAAAATTGAAAACTTTAAAGTAACTCGTGATGAAAAAATCTATATTGTTAAAAAATTTACTCCGACAGAATTATTAGTTGAAGGATCTCTTCGTTCATCACGGCAAACTTATTTTGAAGAACCTATGGTTGATAAGTTGGTAAAAGCGCAAAAAGATATAGCTACTGGATTGGATCTTGAGGTTTTTTCAGTTGCTGATAATAATGGGTCTTATTTATTTACTACAGAAATACCAGGCAAACCATTAAGAGAGGTAATGACTCAGCTTTCATTG
Organism: Gammaproteobacteria bacterium; assembly: GCA_013288885.1. Classification (GTDB taxonomy): domain Bacteria; phylum Pseudomonadota; class Gammaproteobacteria; order JABDBA01; family JABDBA01; genus JABDBA01. The sequence goes on from JABDBA010000001.1 coordinate 288,416, forward strand.
CTTGCTAAAGTAAGAATAGCAGTTCAGTTGTGTGAACAACTTGCAATAATAAGTGGCGAAGGAAACTTATTAAAGAACCAAAAAAGAAAGGGGATTAGCAACAGTTATATTCTTAGAAATATTCATGAAGATAATATTCTATTTGATCCTGAAAAAAACCAAGCTAGATTTATTAATTTCAATAATGCAATTAATGTTGCGCAAGCTCAACAAGCTCGGCCAAAAAGAAATCAACCGGCTGATCCAGTTACCTCAATGCTTGTTCAATTTGTCGCTAGTGAAGATATTTTAGATAAAGAAAATCATAAAAAATCTAGGGCGAAAAGACCGGTGCTTTTCAGTAAAGCATCGGATATTTACGCACTAGGATTATTGTTAAGCAATTTATTTGGTCTTAATAAATATCGAGGAATACGCGAATTTAGTTTCATAAAAATTGAATCACTTATTAAAGGAATGCTATCACCTGCAGCTGCTAGGCCTAATATATCTACTATAATTAGACGGTTTAATAACATTCTAAATGTTTTAGTCGGCCAAGAGTTTTTAGCTGATCTAAATGCAGAGCGTGAGATAAGCACCTCTTTTGCATCTTCAATGCATCGATGCGATTTGAATAGCAACGGCAAAAGATCAAGATGCGAAACTGTTGAGCAACCAACAGTTCACAATCGACCAGTGATCAGTTGGCCTTATTTATAAAACCTCGGTCGCAAAATCGGCTAAGCGAGAGCGTTCGCCACGCACTAATGTAATATGTGCGCTGTGGCTCCATGATTTAAAACGATCAACGATGTAGGTTAAGCCGCAGTTGGTTTCGGTTAGATACGGTGTGTCGATTTGACCAATGTCACCTAAGCAAACAATTTTAGTGCCAGGGCCTGCGCGCGTGATCAGTGTTTTGATTTGTTTGGGGGTGAGGTTTTGTGCTTCGTCGATAATAATATATTTATTTAAAAAAGTGCGACCACGCATAAAATTTAATGAGCGGATTTTGATGCGATTGCGTAATAAATCTTCTGCTGCTTCGCGTTCCCAATCCATAGTGTCGTGATGCACAGTGTGTAACACTTCTAAATTATCTAATAGTGCGCCCATCCACGGTGTCATTTTATCTTCTTCGGTGCCCGGTAAAAAACCAATGTCTTCACCCACCGGCACGGTGACACGGGTCATAATAATTTCGCGATAAATATTTTTTTCTAATACTTGGGTCAAGCCTGCCGCCAATGATAACAATGTTTTACCACTACCTGCCGAACCAATAAGCGTCACTAAATCAACAGCAGGATCCATCAACGCGTTGAGCGCAAAATTTTGTTCTATATTCCGTGCCGTGATGCCCCATACCGCATGTTTAGTATGACGAAATTCGGTGATAACTTCGACCACTGCAGTATCACCTTCTATTTGTCGCACGATTGCTTCAAACGGCGGGTTGTCTTCTAAATAAATACCATCGTTGATAAACCAAGTGGCGACTAAAGGCCCAGTAACGCGATAAAAAGTGCGGCCTGACTCTTGCCATGAATTAACATCTTTGCCATGCGTATCCCAAAAATCTGCCGTTAATTTATGAATACCACGATGTAACATACTAATATCTTGCAACACCCGATCATTAAAATAATCTTCGGTGTGTGTGCCTAAAATACTGGCTTTAATACGTAAGTTAATATCTTTAGAAACTAAAGTCACTTGCCGATCAGGATGTTTCTTTTGCAATGCAATAGTAATAGCCAGAATACTATTATCAGGATTGTTACCCGGCATACCAGAAGGTAGCGGGCTTGGTACTATACTTTCGGTTTGAAAAAATAAACTTCCCGTGGGCGGCGTTTTAACCGCTAAATTGGGCAATAAATTAAAAGACAGACCATGCTCAATTTGGTCGTGAGTGGCTTCGACCATGAGCTTATCGAGCAAACGCGCTGTTTGCCGCACGTTGCGCGCAATTTCAGTGGAACCTTTTTTCCAGCGATCAAGTTCTTCTAATACCACCATGGGTAAATAGACATCGTGTTCAGCGAAGTGAAACAACGACATTGGGTCGTGCATCAAGACGTTGGTATCGAGCACAAATAAACGGGTATTCAAATCGCTTTTCTTAGTCATTAAATTTTTCTCAAAGGAACGTAATGGGGATGCCACATGATGTTATTAATAGCATTGGTCAACTCAGCAGCAGAAGTTTTTGCTGCAAAGCCTTCTTGTTGTGCTTGTTGGCCAACGGCGCAAGCAATATTGCGAGCAATATCACGTGCAGTATCTAGCGTTGGTAATAATGGTGCGTTAGGATCTTTTAAAATAGGTGAGCAATCGCTGAGGGTGGTACATGCCGCCCACAACATCGCGTCGGTTAAACGGGTGGCTTGTGTCGCGATAACACCTAAACCAATACCGGGAAAAACCAGCGCATTATTGCATTGCGCGATGCGAATTTTTTTGCCGTTAAATTCCAATTCTGGGAACGGGCTACCGGTGGCGATTAGGGCTTTACCGTTAGACCATTGCAAGACATCAAGAGGATGCGCTTCAACCCGATCAGTTGGGTTTGACAAAGGTAAAATTAACGGGCGTGCAACGTGTTTGATCATTTCTTCAATCACAGTTTGATTAAATGCACCGGCTTGGGCAGAACAACCAATCAATATTGTTGGCCGCACATTTTTTATGGTGTCTAATAAATCAATTTTATTGGGCGTGGTTAATGCCCACGACGTTACTTCATTTTTGTCGCGCAGATAAGGGCGTTGACCCGGCGATACATCAGTAATAGCAGTGGTTAATAAACCAGGGCGATCGATTAACCATAAACGTGCACGCGCTTCTTGTAAGGTCATGCCTGCATGTTGCATCCCCGCGCAGATTTGGTCTGCAATACCTGTGCCTGCTGCACCGGCCCCAAAAATAACAATACGTTGATCTTTAAGGGTAGAATTATTGGCTTTAGCAGCAGCCATAATCGTTGCCATGGTCACTACGCCGGTGCCTTGAATATCGTCATTGAAGCTACAAAGTTTATCGTGATAAAGATCGAGATTTTTTTTGGCATTTTCACGACCAAAATCTTCCCATTGTAAAAAAACATGGGGGAATTTTTTTTGAATCGCCGCAATAAATTTTTGGATAAAATCATCGTATTCTTTGCCGCGAATTCGTTTATGGCGTAAACCTAAATACAATGGATCATTTAATAAAAGTTCGTTATCAGTGCCTACGTCAAGTAAAATTGGCAAGGTGTTTAACGGGCTGATGCCGCCACAGAGCGTATACACCATGAGTTTGGCAATCGGGATATCCATGCCACCCACACCTTGATCGCCGATGCCTAATACCCCTTCGCCATCGGTGACTACGATCAAATCAATTTGCGGATGTGAGCGATTATCGAGAATTTCTTCAATGCGATCGCCATAAGGGTAAGCGATATATAAACCACGTGCTTGGCGGAATTCGCGGCTATATTGTTTAACGGCATTGCCAACAATAGGGGTGTATATTAATGGCAGCATCTCACTTAAATGATCACTGACCAGTTTATAGAACAAAACCTGGTTTTTATCGTGCAAATTGTTGAGATAGATATTTCTTTGCAGGTCGTTATTGTAACCCTGGAATTGTAAATAAGCGCGTTTGACTTGTTCTTCTAAGGGTTCCACCTGCACGGGCAATTTGCCCAGCAAGCCAAACACATGGCGCTCTTGCTCGGTAAACGAAGTGCCTTTGTTCAGCTGCGGGTTGTTTAGTAATATTTTACCGGCCAACGAGGTCTCGATATATTCTTCGCCCGTTTTGGGGTCTTTGACGTGTGTAAAGTTAAGCATGGCTTATAATAGCTCTAGTTTTAAAATAGCCCTTATCTTACCAAATTTCAATTTAAAAGCTACAATTGGCTTATGTCATCTAAAATAGCAATTATAGGCGCAGGAGTCATTGGTATTACCAATGCTATTGTGTTACTGGAACAAGGGTTTTCAGTCACCGTTTTCAGCAAAGATCAGCCATTGGATACGAACTCCGATGCAGCGATCGCGACCTGGTATGCACCGGATGATGAACGCTCGTTGTTGCGGCAACTCTGTTTTGATAGCCTGCCGAAGTTTAGCGAGTTGAGTCAATTACCGGAATCGGGCGTGCAGATCATCCCCATGCTCAACTATTTAAACAACGAAGAAACACAGCTAACCCATATACCACTAGCAAATGTCGCTATTTACCGGCCCCATTTGTTGAATAGATTTAGGCAATTGGGCGGGAAATTAGAAATTACAAAAATAAATAATTTCAATGAGTTGGCTGCTCACTATAACATTATCATTAATTGCGCGGGGTGGGAGGCAAAATATCTAACGCAAGACGATGCGATATATCCTATTCGTGGCCAAGTTGAGATTGCAAAAATAAATCCAGCTTTAACACAGCGTGATTCATTTAATATTAAAGATTTAGAAGCTTATGTGGTTTTTCGCCCGCAAAGCAACGATGTGGTGTTTGGTACTACGCGGCAAATCGGTGATACTGATAAAACAGCGCGTGACCAAGATCGCGCAGATATATTTAAAAAAATCGCACCGTTTTTCCCCGCAGTTAATTCATTGACAACGACGACTAAAGTTGGCATTCGTTGTGGTCGATCCGATGTGCGTTTAGCAACTGAAATGAGCGGCGAGAATAAAACACTGATCATTCATTGTTATGGACACGATGGTAGTGGGTATAGTGCGTCGTGGGGCAGCGCTAATCGGATACTTAGTTTTTGTAATGATTATCTGACTTGCGGTAAAAATTGTTAAAGCTGAATATATTGAATTTGGTTTTATCGTCATAGATATCGGTTTTTTCAACGGTTTTAAGGTATTTAGCGATTCTAATCGACAGTGGCAATAACAATAATTCGATTGAAATCATAAACACCCAAGAATCAAGCACATGAAATATAAAATTGTGCATGTTCATTACGCCATAAAATGCGATGGGTGCATAGGTGAGTTCATCCACAATATACGCCGCAAAAGTAGCGATAATAAAGCGAAAAGCCATAAACCTGCCTTGAAACGAAATTTTTAGTTTTGCCACGATAAATGGGTTGACTGTTTCGGTAACTAAATAACTGGCTAACGATGCCACGATAATTTGATTACTAGCATGTAAAAAAAGTGGCAGTGTGGTTTTATTCGGTGACAGCGGGCTAAGAAAATGAATGACGAATTGCCCATAAAAAATAAAGATCGAAAGAAATAACAAACCCGCTAACACGGCGCGCCGTGCATTTTTATATCCATATACTTCGGTGATAACATCAGTGAGCAAATAGGTCAGTGGAAACGCGATGGAGCCGGCGCCAGTGCAAAGCCCGAATATTTTAACTTGGCGTGGATCAAACCAGCCCGATGCAAAAGCAGTCATGGAATAGGTGAGCATTAAGAACCAAAGATATTTGGGTGTGTTGCTGATGGCAGCAGTGTTGGTAGCTACCGGTTTATCTAAGTACATGTGTCTTTTCCTATCCCCGCGCTATATTCCGTATTCAAACTCAAAACACTAAAATTGCTATGATCATCATAAACATCACTATTTTCCACCCGCTTAAGTTTGTTAATAAGATAAATCGTGGGCGGCAAACCGCATAACAAAACAGCCAATTTAATAAATAAGGTCGCATAAATAACCGTTGATAAATTAAGCGGGCTGCTGGTTCCATAACTGATCACTAAATTAAAAATAATGCTGCTAATGCCCGCCGTGATGGCTGTGGCAATTAATAAACGCAAGCCAAGATTCCGACCACGCCATTTGATTTTTTGTTTGGCCATGATATAGGCATTAAGCGGTTGCGCAGCAAAATAAGCCAGAGTCGAAGCCAGTGCGAGTTTAATATTCGTCGCGAGTAATGGGTCAAACATAGCGTTATGAGTGGGGTAATTCGGGTTAGGCATGTAGATGACTGCTTGACCATACAGCATGAGAAAAATACTAAATAAAAAACCACACCATATCGCGCGACGTGCAAATTTATAGCCATAGACTTCGGTGATTAAAGCACATAATAAAAAAGCAGGGATCGATATTAAAATGCCCGCATTAATATCTAAATCGGCAATACGAATTAATTCAGGATTAAACCAATTGGCTAACACAATCGTCATTGAGTAGCTCAGGGTTAAGAACCATAAAAATCGTTGCACGTTAATTCCTGTTGATAGGTGCGTCTTCAAACGAGATTACTAGATTTTTGGCGATCGCTTTGCCAGCGGCTAAACCTAATTTTGCGCGGTTTTCTGGGCTGATGTGCTCAATTTCTGTGGCATTTAATTCTTCCCAAACTTCTTTGATGGCATGACGTTTGAATGAGCTGGTGCTGGTAACTACCAATTTTTTGCCGACCATTTGTACGCTATCGGGGTGCGATTCTTCTTGCTCTAAGCCCATGAAGGTGCATAAAATTTTATCTATTTTTTCAAAAATGGTTAAGAGTTGTTTTGCCATGGTTTTGTCTCCGTACAATATTAAGTTTTAGCATTCACTTGGATAACCACGCCGAGGATCTGATATTGCATGGTCGGCATGAGTATAATGGCTGCGCTATCATCAAATGCTTTCAATGTTTTTTTGTTGCCTTCACTATAAAATTTTCTGATTAAAATTTTGTGATGCCCGTGAACTTTGGCTGCAACCAAGGTATCGTTTTCGGCGTGCAGGTCAGTATCCACAATAAAAACCGAACCTTTTTTGAAGATGGGTTTTAGATCTTCGTCAAGTGTAAAGGCAATTGTATGTGTTGCTTCTTCAGCCAGCTTAACAGCGACGGTACCAATTTGTTGGGTGCTTAGGCTATCGAGCGAATACAGTGGTACGGTTTTTTTCAATAATGAAGGGGGCTATCGTTTGTGCTTGTACATCAACGGCGGCTTTAGTTTTAAAGGTAGCTAATAAATCGTCGATGCGAATGTTAAAGCCTTCTGCACGAAAGAACTCAACAATTTTGATCAGTGTCTCAATTTGCGGGTTGCGCACGCGTTTATCAGGGTCGGGGTGGATCAGGCGATGCACTATAGAGCGATTAACGTTAATCGATTGCGCCAGTTGGGCGCTGGTGAAATTAACACCATCGCGTTGCGATTTTTTCGCGATGAGGTCTGATAGTACAAAGTGTATTGCTTCGGTTGATATGTTCACGGTGGTTCCAATTTTTACCATTCAATTTTACACTACTTGACAGGCTGTTGCTTTAAAGCTACCCTTCCACTGTTGCTTGAAAGCAACTTATATTACTAAAAATGACTTAAAGGATTATACCTGAAGAGGGTGCTGCAATGGAAGAAGAAAATTTAAGTTCCTTAGTCAGTGAATTAGAGTTAAAGCTCGGTTCAACGACTAAACATCCTGATTGCATTCGGCCTATATCAAAATTAAGCCACGAACTTTTATTGCCTTTGACCGGAATTTCTGGCCTGGCCGAAGTGCTAGATAATGAAATCCTCACCCCCGATCAAAAAGAATGCGTGGCCGAAATCAAACAATCTGCGCTGCAATTACATTTGGTCATCACAAAATTATTAGAAATATTGGCTGCAGGTTCACGAATGCCGATTAAACCCATTAAATAAATAGGTCATCCAGGGTTGCTATATTGCTAAGCAAATCATCGGCATATAAATTGTTTTTTATGCCACTTGCTGCAATCATGGTAATCAATATATGTTTTTTTGTTCGTGTTTTTTGCATAAATACATCACGTTTATTGATTAAACTTCTGGCATATTGTTTATCAATGATAAAAGGGTTTTCAGAGTATTTAATTTCGCAAATTGTAATGTTGCCGTCACGGCGATCAAATAACAAATCTATCTGTGCGCCATCTACCTGGGCTTTTTTAGTTGTTGTATAGCGCCAGCTATTGGCTATGGCTGTAACGGGTATTTCCAGTTTTTTTCTAATTTGCGGTAGATGCTTATAAACAAGCGCTTCAAATGAATATCCTGCCCAACTATGCCATGCTGAGCTTGATTGAATAGCTTGCCAATAGCCTTTTTCTAATGATTCTTCTTGTAGTGTATCTCTGATAGGTTCGATCCAATAAAAATAAAATAATGTATATTCATCTGTAATTCGGTAATATATCCCCTTCTTTTTATGCTGATACGGTTTGAAGCTTAGTATAAAACCTGCTTCTTTTAATTCTTTAAGTTTGCTGACGATACGACCGCCTTGTGAAAAATGCTTTGATTTTCGGCTGATGTCTGCTTGCGATATACCATATCTATATTTAGTAATGATCCGCAGTAATTCTATATAGGGTTTCGCTTCATCAAAAAGTGAAGAAAACAGATTATCAAATTCTTTTAATAGTGGGGCATCTTTGCTAAATGCAATTTTCTCTATAATTTGTGCAGATGATAACCCTTTTTCTATACTTGAGAGATAAAATGGCACTCCGCCGGTGACCATGTAAATTTGAGAAATTTGCCAGTTATTTAGTTTTATTCCTCTAGAGAATAAGAATTTTTTAGTTTCTTGCAACGTAAATGGTTTTAATTGAATTTTTTTAGTAACACGGTTATGTAACCCACCTTTGTTGTTGATAATCTTTTTAATTATCCAAGAAGCAGAAGACCCACATATAATTAATTTCATTCTGGTATCATGGGACCAATAATGGTTCCAAAAATAATCTAGGGCATGTAGTAATTTAGATTTATGCGTCGCCATCCAGGGGAGTTCATCTAAGAAAACAATAATTTTCTTATCTTCGTCTGTATGTTTATTAATTGCATCTGTTAAAGCATCAAAAGCATCAAGCCAATTCGTCTGTTCTTTAATCTCACTTCCCTTGTAGAAAGTCTCGCTAATGGCTTTAATAAAACGTGCGATTTGTTCTGCTAAAGCGCCATCTTTAACACCTGTTGCATGGAAAAAGATACATTTTTTCTTGCTAAAGAAATGTTTAATTAAGAAGGTTTTTCCGATACGGCGTCTCCCGTAAATTGCCAGAAATTCCGCATGTTTTGACGCGCATATATTTTCTAAAATTTCTTGTTCAGGCAATCTACCTACTAACATAAAAGACACCCTCGGTTTGTGTTATCCGGCCACTAATAACTATACTATTGGTGGCCGAATAATGCAAGTTTTTTGTGTTATCCGGCCACCAATAACGGTGCTATTGGTGGCCGGATAACACAAATTACCACTCAACCTTTAACGCAGGTAATCCTTTTCTTTTGTATCAGCAACAGTGGGTTTTATCTTAGCCCAGGGCATGAATTCAGCTAACATGTCTAATGATTCTGTAATTGCAGCATTAACTACAGCGCTGTCACCTATCTGCGGCGGCCGTAATACTAAGCGTGGTGTAATGATGGGTGTTGGTAGGTATAGTTCTATACACATTTATTTGGATACCGCCTTTTTTAAATGGATGAAATATTTTTGCAATATTGCATGAAAGTATCCAGATCATTGATGACAAGATTTGGACTGTCGCATTAGACCCAAGATTACTATTATATCACTGCTATTAGGCTTACACGATTTATAAGAAAACACTGGTACAATATGACATGTTGTTTAACAATTTAATTAAAAAAACTTAATCCTAAAGTTCAGTATAAGAAATAACTATGGGTGATATAGCAATTATTGGATTATCTGTTCGTTTCCCAGGGGCAGATTCAATTGAAAAATTTTGGGATAATCTTATTAATGGTAAAGAATCGATAACTTTTTTTGAACCCACTGAGTTGTGTTCTGATATGGGTGTTGATCCGGTAATATTAAGTGATCCTAATTTTATTCCCGCAAAAGGATATCTAGAGAAGGCTGAATTTTTTGCTGCCGACTTCTTTAATTTTACCACAAAAAATGCCTTTCTCACTGACCCACAATTTAGGTTATTATTGGAATGTGTTTGGGAGGCTTGGGAAAACGCTGGCTACAATCCCTTTGAATATCCAGGATTAGTAGGGGTTTATACCTCATCAAGTTCGCACGATAATTATTTTGAAAAAAATATACTTCACAGCGCAGATTTTAATTACCATGAGCATGGGTATAATGCATTTATTCGTAATGCAAAAGATTTTCTGGCCACACAGATTGCATATCAATTTAATTTTCAAGGTCCTTGCATAAATATCCAGACTGCATGTTCTAGTTCGTTAGTAACGGTTTATCAAGCTTGTAATGATTTGTTGGAAAATAAGTGTCAAGTAGCAATAGCGGGTGGAGTGTCTATAACTTTTCCTTTAAAACAGGGCTACCTTTACAAAGAAGGTATGATCCTTTCTAAAGATGGTCATTGTCGGCCTTTTTCTGAAGTTGCTACAGGCACCGTAATTGGAAATGGTGGAGGAATAGTTATATTAAAAACTTTAAAAAATGCACTCCAAGATCGTGATAATATTTACGCAATTATTAAAGGATCTGCGATAAATAATGATGGTTCCGACAAGCTTAGTTTTGCCGCACCGAGCATCAAAGGTCAATATGAAGTATTAGTAATGGCTGCTCGATCTGCTAACATTGATCCAGGTTCAATTGGGTATATTGAGGCACATGGCACAGGAACAAATCTTGGTGATCAAATTGAAATTGCGGCAATCAAACAATATTTATCAACTTCTAAAACACAATTTCCCCGATGCTTAGTCGGTTCTGTAAAATCTAATATTGGTCATTTAGATGTGGCATCAGGTATAGCTGGGCTTATCAAAACTGTTTTAGCATTAAAAAACAAAACCATTCCTAAAACTCTACATTGTGAATATCCCAATCCAGCGCTTGAATTAGTGGATAACTTTCTTTATGTAGCACAAAAGACGCAACACTGGCAACAACAAGATAATACACCAAGACGAGCTGGTGTTAGTTCATTTGGGGTGGGTGGTACAAATGCTCATGTTATATTAGAAGAAGCACCTAATACGAGAATAAATTTACTGAGAGGGGTCGATAAAAACAAAACGTATATTTTACCTTTATCGGCTAAATCTATCGGAGAGTTAGAAGCGATAAAAGATAACTTAGTTACATTTCTAAATGAAGAAAATGAATTTAATTTTGCAGACATTGCCTACACATTAACAATAGGGAGAAAAAATTTTCCATTTCGTTGGTGTGCAATTTGTGATTCTAAAGAAAATGCAATAAATGCTTTATATTTTATGGGTTCAGAAAACACTTTTAGTAATAAACAAGACGAACTAGAACCAAAGAGTGTCTTTCTTTTTCCAGATATTCCAATGCGCGACTATTTAAGTACTATTAAATTATTATATGAAAATATTATAGAGTTTAGAGTTCACCTTGATATTTGTTTTGATGCAATAAAAAATCAAACTGGTCTAGAATTTAAGGGTATCTTATTACAAACTGAAATTTGTAAATTTAATGATTATTATCGAACGATTATTCAACCTTTGGGTTTGTTTGTATTTGAATATTGTCTTGCCAAAACATGGCAAGGATGGGGTATTAACCCTCAGATGTTAATTGGTTTTGGTGCTGGGGAATATGTTGCTGCCTGCATTGCCAATATTTTTAGCATTGAAGATGGCATTAAATTATTATTATTACATACCAAAGTGCTACAAACTGGGCGACAGAAAATCATGATGTCAATATTAACCTCAGTCAATGATTTGACGATATTAATTAAAGATAAACCGATCGAAATAAATGCAATACTAACAAAAACACGTTGTCTAGTTTCAGTAGATGCATCTTACGGGAAAAAATTTCAACAGAAACTTGAACGGTCAAAAATTGATTATGAAATACTTGATGAGTGCCCGACTATATATTTTGATTCAAGTGTAAACATTAAACAAGTATCCGATACTATTAAACTTGTTAAATTTAGCGCGCCTCAAATACCAATCAAAATTAATTTCATCAATAATTTAAGAAATAACGAATGCTCACCGATCGCAACTTTTTTTTATGAAAATCTAATTTCTACTTTAAGAGAAAGACATGATCTCTATGTTGAAATTAGCCCTATCGCCCAATTAGGCCCGATTACGCAGCAAAATAATTACCAAAGCGTTAAAAATAAAATAAAGATTATCCAGAGTTTGAGCTTATTTAAAAATAACTTCAACATATTTAGCCAAATAAACACCACATTGGCGCAATTATGGGTAGCTGGACAGAATATAAATTGGTTGAGTATAAAGTATTTAAATTTAGTTGATAGAAAGCGAGTACCATTACCAACATACCCGTTAGTCAGGCAACCTTACTTGATAAGACCCAATATTAAAGCGACAAACGTATTCTTACCTGCAGTGCAGAAAAATGATCAGGTAATAAAATGGATTTATATTCCAAAATGGACAAAACGTCCCGGGTTTAAAATATCCGAGGCTTTACCAGAAGCTCTAATTTTTACAAAAGATCCAATGGGTATAGGTAAGGCAATGGTGACACATTTACAAAAACAAAAACGCAACTTAAGTTTTATAAGCATGCCTATTGCATCGTATAAAAATGATGTTCATGACGTAGATGAATTATGGTTACAAGAACGAATGCAAGTTTGGCAATATTCCATTGATAAACTAAAAACTAAGTCAGAGATTATTATACTTCACAGCGCAACACTAACATTGGCCAATGAAAGCAATATTGCCAATGGTTTTTTTGATCTATTGGCTTTGGGGAAAGTATTAGGTAAAAATAACCAGCGCATTAAACTCTTTGTCATTTCTAACGGCGTCGTAAAAATATCTACAGAAGATAATTTATGCCTTATTAATTCGACTGTATTAGGCCCAGTGCATTGCCTACCTTTTGAATACAATACAATTGAATCTCGTTGTATTGATGTAAGATTGGAAGATAATCGACATGATTTGATCGAAGGGCTATGCCGAGAATTAAAGATTATTGATAAGAAAAAAATTATTGCATTAAGATCAAAACAACGTTTTGCAAGGAACTTTCTTTCGTACAAGGATGCTTCAGAGCAAAGTGTATCTAAATCTGTTAAATTCCGCATTCAAGGAACTTACCTAATTACAGGTGGGCTCGGTGGGGTTGGCTTAGTATTTGCCGAATATTTAGTCAGAAATTATTGCGCAAAAATTATTTTAATATCTAGATCAAAATTACCCGACCAGGATACTTGGTCAAAAGTCATAGCAGATACCAAGACACCTAAGATGCTTATACGTAAATTAGAAACTCTATCTAAAATATTTTCTATTACGGATAAAGTATTGATATTTTCTGCGGATATTTCTGATTCCACAAAAATGTCTTCTATTATTGATCAATCCAAAAAATATTTTGGAGAAATTAATGGGGTTATACATGCAGCTACTACCTTGCCAGAAGGCTTAATATGGAACAAAAATATTAGTATTATTGAAGAAACATTTAAAGCTAAAATTTATGGTTTAGAAGTATTAGGAAGGTTAATCGATCGAAAGAATTTAGATTTTATTTTAATGTGTTCAGCATCAAATACAATTACAGGTGCTGCAGGTGCAGTTGATTATGTGGCAGCAAATTCATATTTAGATGCGTATGCACTTAAAAATACAAGCAGTGATTGCCCTATAATTTCATTGGCATGGCCCGCCTGGAATGAAACGGGAGTATTGTTTGAGTATATACAACGTAATTTAGTAAAAATAAAAACTTCAGTTACCATAAAAAATTCCATATGGGAACTGTTTATAAAAGAACATAAATTTGATAATACTATGCTTATTCCAGGTACATTGATGCTTGAATTGAGTCAGCATGTTTATTCAAAACTCTCTGGGTTCCCTCCAAAAACGATTGAAAAATTTTCTTTCATGAGGCCAGGTTTCGTTGACGATATTAATAATCTTAAAATTCGTGCAATATTTGACAAGGTTGAAAATATAGTTAATCTTGAAAGCCATATTAATGGTAGTTGGGTGAGTTTATCACAAGGGCAGTTATCGTCAACCTCGGAAAGTGTATGTTTATTTGATTTAAAATCACAACTTACTGAATTTGAAAATATCCCTTGTATAAATTCACCGTATTTAAAATATAAAAATGATAAAACAATAAGTACTGGCGATCATTGGTCTTGTTTAAAGTGGGTTAAACAAAATTCTCATTATTATTTAGCTGAAATTGTACTTTCTGATAAATATAAATTGGAATTAGCTGATTTTATATTACATCCTTCATTAATTGATGTTGCAATAAGTTATCATACAGAGTTTTATGAAGGGCAATATTTACCCTACTATATTAAGAAACTAACAATACATTCACCGTTACCAATTAGGTTCTATTCATTAATACAGGTTATAACTGATGTTAATCGTGAAGCAAATAATCTAGTATGCAATATTGAGTTGGTGAGTGTAGAAGGTGAAAAACTAATTACTGTTGAAGGCTTTACTTTAAAACAAGTAAATATAAATATTCTAAAAAGTAAACCAATATGCGAAATAATACTTTAGAAAATGAAACTTTAGTTATCAATGAAATCGGTGATCTTGATTCACTTATATTTCAACCCGCCGCACTTAGGACGCCTAATGCTGATGAAGTACAAATCGAAGTATTTTTGCTATCGTTAAATTTTAAGGATGTTTTACATGTATTGGGAGTAATTAAAAATTGCGAAATCATATTAGGGTGGGAAATTGTTGGTCGTGTCGTTAAAATGGGCAGTGGAGTTTCACATGTAAATACGGGGGATTGGGTGATTGCATATAGTCCTCATGTATTTTCTTCTCATGTAATTGTTCCAAAAGAACATGTTATTAAAAAACCAGATAATCTATCTCAAATTGATGCCGCGACAGTCATTGTTGCTTATGCGACAGCCCATTACGCACTTATTAATTTGGCTAATATCCAAAATGGGCAGCGTATTCTAATCCACTCGGCTGCAGGTGGCGTAGGATTAGCAGCCGTTCAAATTGCACAGTATATTGGGGTAGAAATATATGCTACCGCTGGGAATAATTATAAAAGAGATTTTTTAAAAAATTTAGGTATTGAATATGTTGCTGAATCTAGAGCGCCATTTTTTTATGAAGAGTTTAATGATAATTCTTTTGATGTTATTTTAGGTGCTGTTAGTGGAGAGGGGCTTTTAAAAAGTTTTTCATCACTAAAACCATATGGGCATTATTTAGAGCTTGGCAATTATGGTAAAAACATTGATGCAATACCTAGTTTGAAAATTCTCCCGCAAGGAGCAAGTTTCTCTATGATTTCTCTACACCCTGAAATGCCAGATTTTCTTGAATTAATGAAAGACGTGTGCCATCTAATAAATCATAATGTTTATCAACCGCTCCCATATAAAATATTTGATAAAGCGGATATAACCAAAGCATTTCGTTATATGAGCAGCGGCCAACACATTGGTAAAGTGATTGTACAGCTCAAGTCAATTCCAAATGATCAAGAAAAAAAAGTATATGATAGCTTCGATTATGCTGTCAGCAATATTGATGGAACCAGTTTGTTAGAGGAAGTATTACTGATGTCATCGCCGCATGTGTTAATCTCAAAGCTCCGAGATATAGATAATTCAAATTTCACTATCGACAATTTTATGATGACATCCTACACTACTCGTAATCTATCAGAATCTAACACGCAATATGCTGATGGTAATAAAAAATCTCAGGATAGTTTGGATGGATCTGTTAGCGATATGAGAGCGGCTGTTAAACAAATCTGGCAAGTAATATTTGAAACAAACAGCATCGAAAATGAAGATGATTTCTTTAAATTAGGTGGCGATTCTTTATCGGCTATAGAGATTAGTTATAAAATAAAAAAGAAATTAAAACTTGAAATCTCCCCGCATGTATTATTAGAGCATCCAAGTTTTAAGGGTTTTTGCGCACAGTTAGAATCAATATCAAAACCCACTAAACTCAAAAAGGCTGATGTTGAGGAGTAATTTATTTTATAAAACATTACAGTTTAGCTTTAGTGAAGGATTAAGAGGATCAATATTGTGATTTTTAGTGTGGTTTGGGGATGCTTTTTTTCCTCTAATAGCATTGTTTAGGCTGGCGCTCACCTCTTCAGCTGAAGGGGCGTCAATTTTTTTTACATTTGTAGTTTCTTTTTTTTTAGTTCTGCTCTTTTCGTCAGACTTTGCATCAATTGAGGTGAGTGAATTTAAATATTTTATTATTAAAGGCACAGAAACAGAGCTATCCCAATAAGTATCAACGTGATCTTTCCCTGCTATTATTTCCAAAGTACTATTTGATAAAGATTTGTGGCAGGCACAAACCTGGTTATATATAGGATCTTTTTCGCCTACAATCAATAGGAAGGGGGTTTTTATTAAATGTAAACTTTTGGAATAATCTGGCCACGCGATAGTATTTGATGCGATCATTGCATCTACATTGTTTAATAAAAAAGTTGTTTTAATAAAAGGATGGAAAGGTTTGCCCATGGCTTTTTCTAACTCTTCAACAAAATAACATATTCCACGTTGTTTTGCTGGGGTTAACAATTTTACAAATTGTGGTGAAAGTTCGGCGGTTCCATAGGGCGTTGCGCAAGTAATGATAAACATGCTAAATCTATGATGATATTTAGGGTTAAGCGCTAGCGTAAAACCTAGTTGGCCACCCATAGAGCCACCAAAAAATATAATATTATCTTTTAGGCCCAGTTCATCAAGAACAGCAATAGTATCCATAGCGCGCAATTGAGGATCGTATGCTTTAGGGTCGGTTGCTTTTTCACTGTTGCCATAGCCTAACATATCAATTAAAACAAGCTTATATTGAGATGCCAGTTTCTCAAGGTAACCCAGTGGCCCCCAATCTCGTGAAGCATTACCATTCCCATGATGAAATATGATGGCTTGCCCACCTTCCTTTCCATGCACTTCAAAATAGATTTTTACAGGTGTTCCAAGTCTTTTACTGGTAATTATGGGCATAAACACGTCCAAATTAGACTAAAAACAATAGTTTAATTATAACCAACTAAAATGTCTACTCATATAAAGTGCTAGAACTAAAGAATCGTACTTTTTAATCGTTTAAGCATTTGATTAATATGAATATTTATGAGGCGATAATTAGAATTGCTAATTGTGTTTGCAACAATTATGTCCTTGCCAGCAAATATCATTGTACTAGTCTTGAAAAAACTTACTGGCAATGACGATTCTGTGGGTGATCAATTCAATCCCTTCAAAAAAGGTATAGATTTATGGCCAGCTTCAGGTTTGGAAAATAACTCATTGACAGGTAGGCCATTGGTTTGACCAGTGAGGCTGTCAAGGCTTGGACTTTAGAATTTAGTAGAGGATTAGCAAACTAATATTGAGGTAAGGATAGATATTATGATATTATTACATCCCGATGTTCCACTAAACTAGACCACTCAGTTCCACATACATAAAGTTTAGGTTAAAATTGAATACCCAAAACAAACAACTTCCAGCCAAATTTTTAATAGTGCTTGCTATCCTTGGCGCTACTTTTATAGATGTGTGCCTTTCTGTGCAGAATTATATTGTTTCATTAGGTCATGTATATGTGAGTGCCGCTATTTTCTTTTATCCATTTTTATGCCTTATATTGGATATAATTTCAGAAATTTATGGTTATCAAATTGCAAAATATGCTCTTTGTATAATAATGTTGAGTGATTTTATGTTTGGTCTGTTTACAACCCTCGTTACAGAACTACCAGCGCCTAATTTTTGGTCAGCCTACACCAAAAGCTTTGATGCCAGTATGGTTTCAAATTTACGATTAGCATTAATTGGAGTAATAACAATCACTATTGGACAATATATGAATATTTATTTTGTCAGCAAGTTAAAAATTTTAACAAGAGGGCGTTATTTTGCACTGCGGAGCATGACTTCGACTATAGTTGGTGATACTTTTACCATTGTTGTTGCGCTTTTTGCCTTTTTTGATCATCGTATGTCAAATGTAAATATTGCTACTATCATCATAGCTGAATTGTTGATGATGTATTTATCGGCGGCAATATTAGCTTACCCTGGTAGCATTATCACATATTATTTGAAAAAAGTTGTGCAGCCTTATACGGACACCAGAATAGATTTCAATCCTTTTCGTAATTGTGGTTCTGATTCAGAGAAAATAGCTACTTAAATAAGTATTGAAATGATTGCTGACGGGTTCAACATTTTGTTCGGTGAGCATAGTTTCGTGGTTCCCTAATACTTTGTAGCACTGCAACTGGTTGACGAATTCGGACCATCCATTATCATATGGGGTGTCAGTTTGATATTCTGTAATAATTTCCCCCGGTAAAAACAATGTAGCGTTTACAGGTATTTTTACAGGTTTATATCGTAATAACAGCTCCATTCGTTTCCACATAGTTATTAACCAAGTATCTAAATTTTCTTGCATATCTAGAAAGTGGTCGGGTTTTATTTTATCAAATTGCCGTAATATAAATTCTTTAAAACGATTCCTAAATGTTACATCAAACGGCATTTTTGCCCAACTATCGAAAATGATGAGATGTTTAACATTATACTTGTCACTTATAAGTTGCCTGCACATTTCAAAGGCGATGGATCCCCCCATTGAATGCCCAGCTAATATTATTGATTTACAATTTAAAATTTTTTTTAGCTTAAAAATGTAGAATGATGCTTGTTCTTCTAAAGAGTCATATGTATTAAAATCACCGAATAAAAAATTTTCTTGAATACCCCAGATGTTATTCTCAGTAATAAGTTTGTTTATGAGTGGCATATACCCAAATAATGTTCCACCAACGGGATGAATGAATATCATTGGATGATTATTACACCCCGGTCGCAAATTTACTAGCATACTTTGGTGCGAATGCCTCTGGAGTCGTTTAATAAAATTTGCTTGTTCTGAGATAGATTTAAATTTATTGTCGATAAAAATTGCGGAATCTAAACCAAAAATAGTTTGAATTCG
Source organism: Gammaproteobacteria bacterium (assembly GCA_013288885.1). Taxonomy (GTDB): domain Bacteria; phylum Pseudomonadota; class Gammaproteobacteria; order JABDBA01; family JABDBA01; genus JABDBA01. Next base: position 307,342 of record JABDBA010000001.1, read on the forward strand.
ATTTGTGAGAGCCATAAAAAGCAACTGATCACCACCTATATCAAAAAAATTATCGTAAATAGAAATATGCTCTATAGCAAGTAATGATCTCCAAATGTCAATAAGTTTTTTTTCAATGGTCATCGCTGTAAATTATCTATAAGAGTATTATGATGTTGCTATAGTAGTCAATCAGAAGAAAGATAAGTGGCCGTGATTCCACCATCCACCATTAGTACACTACCAGTCACATAAGAAGATTCGTCACTTGCCAAATATAACGCGCAATTGGCTACTTCTTCAGGGCGACCAAAGCGTTTCAAAGGGATTCGTTTTAAATGATATTCTATATTAGTTTCGCGTCCTATGAACTCTCTGAAAGCTTCTGTAGATATTGGACCAGGGCAGAGCGCATTTACCCGAATATTGTCAGGCGCGTAACATATGGCAAGCTCTCGGCTCAAAGATACAACAGCACCTTTGCTTGCCGTGTAAGCTAAGTTTGATTTTGCTGACCCTAATAAAGCAACGAAAGACGCCATATTAATTATAGAGCCGCCCCCGGAACGCTGCAAAGCTGGGATGCCATATTTACAGCTATGGAAGATCCCCTTCACATTTATATTCATCGTTAAATCCCATGTTTTATCATCTAGGTCAACAGCATTAGTATCTTTATGATGCATAATCCCTGCGTTATTAAATAAGACATCAAGCTTTCCGAACTTTTTCTCAGTTATGTTTATCATATCCTGACAATCTGTTTCTCGAGTAATATTGGCATGAATAAATAGGGCTTCCCCGCCCATTTTTAAGATCATATCTCTGGTCTTTTCCCCCTTATCCCCATTCAGGTCAACTACAACCACAGTTGCACCTTCTTTAGCGAATAAAAGTGCTGCAGATTGACCGATACCACTACCAGCGCCTGTTATTAAGGCTATTTTGTTGTTTAATCTTTTCATATTAAGAAAAAATATTTTTAAAATTTATTTTGTATGTTATAGTCAAGATATTAACAATGATAACTTTTGTTTGTAAAAATGTCTATCTTACAGTTGATGTCGATCACCATGCCGAATATATATAAAAGAATGGTGAATAGTTGGAGTTTGATATGTTGGATGTGAATGGGTTACCGCAAATCAGACTAGTGATAGCAGCCTCTTTTACTGTTGGGATGATTAGCTCACCTTTTGAACTATTACTAGAAAAAATACAATTTCCAATGAAATTGGAAATAGCGCCTTATCACCAATTATTTCAACAACTTCTCAATTCTAATAGCTTATTTGCTAAGAATATTCATGGCATTAATATTCTTCTCGTGCGTTTTACTGACTTTCAATATCAGAAAAGCATAAATAAAAATGATTTCTTGGAATTAGCGAATGATTTTGTACTAGCGATAAATAATTTCATTAAGCATCATATTACCCCATTGGTTATTTGCTTTCTTCCTGACAGCAGAGCTGAAAAGTGGGTTGAAAAAAAGGTGTTGTGTGACCTTGGAAATATGAAGAGGCTTTATTTTATTGAATCTAAAGATTTTATTAAACAAGGTTTTATAGATATACATTATGATAGTTTTGCTAATCATATTGCGCACATTCCATACACACAAACGGGATTTTCAATTTTTACTTTAGTAATAATTAAAAAAGTGTTTAAAATTTTTTTACAGATAGATAAAAATAAAAAAATGGAAAAATTAAATACATCTGATTTTAAAGAATCAATTAAGCTATTTGAAAGGTTTATTTATGACTTAAACGTGGAAATTATTTTTAAAGATGTCAATAGTACAACAATAACTAAGGTATCATATTTAACGCAACTTGTAAATCAATTCAATCTAATCGATTTATATTGGGGTGAAAATGACATTGTAGATTTTTTAAATAATAAAAATAGAATTTTAACAATAGAAATAAGCGACCGTTTTGGTTGTTATGGTATATCAGGTATTATAGCTTTTACGATTATGAATGAAACATTGTTAATTAAACAATTCTTATTGGCTTGTAGGGTATTAGGTAAAGGTATTGAACATAAAGTGTTATCAAAAATTGCTGAAATCGCTATAGATAATAGAATTAGCGTAATTGTTGTTAATATTAAGGAAACTCAAAAAAATAAATCAGCCTATTCCTTTCTAGAATCGCTTAAGTATAGTGCAAGAAATAATTTTGAATTTAGATTTAACCCAATTGATTTGCTTCAATTAAAGTATCCCTCAATTCATGATTGCGAAAATATAACTAAAAAATCAAAAATAAATGGCTCAAGAAATGTAAATAATAAACTTCTAGTTAATGCAATAAATATTTTAAATGATCCGGATTTTTTAACGCTATTCGTTAATAGCCAAAAAGAAAATCACCATACCTCGAAAAATTTACAAATTAATGGCGATCCGTGCATAGAAAAACAGTTAATGCATATATGGGCACAGATTATAGGTATAAATCTTATTAATCCTCTTGATAATTTTTTTATGCTGGGGGGTAATTCACTATTAATCGTGAAAATTTTGTCAGAAATAAATACTATATTTGCTGTTCAATTATCTTTGGGTGAATTTTATCAGAATCCAACAATATCAAGTATTGCAAAAATAATTAAGTCTAAAAAGACATATTTAGAAAAAGACAACCAAATTAATTTTTCATATGGAACACTCTATCCCTTGCATTTTTCTCAAAAGGGGTTGTGGTACATCGAACAATTAGCACCTGATAATTATACTTACAATGTTGCTGTTTCTTATTTTCTCAATGGCCATTTAGATGTAACCGCTTTACAGTATGCTTTTAACCAGCTAGTACAAAAACAGGATGTATTTAGGACTTCTTTTCGAATGCAGGTGGGTGAATTGTACCAAGTAATTAATGTGGGTGTAAGTATTAACTTGCAAGTAATCAATGTTGCTGAATATAGCGAGGATGAAATTCAAAAAATGGTGATTAATGAGGGGCGCAAACAATTTGATTTAACAAATGCCCCTTTATTGCGCATCAAACTATACCAATTATCTACGGAAAAATATATTTTATCGGTCACGACCCATCATATTATTTATGATATGTGGTCTTGGAAAATTGTTAATCGGAGTATTAGAAATTTTTATCAGGATTATTTGCTCAAAAAGGAAACGCAATATACGCCTAAACCCTTTGCTTACCTTGATTATGCACTAAAAAATAAAAAATTATATGAAGATGGTGCTTGGATTAAACAATGGGAATTTTGGCAAAAATATCTCAAAGATATCCCACTACTGGATTTGCCAACAGATTATGCAAATCCAGATCAGCTTGTTCACGCGGGGAAATATATACCGCTAAATATTACAACCACTATAACAGAAAGACTAAAAAAAATAGCAAAAGATTCTCATATTAGTTTATTTTCATTGATATTTTCTTTATGGTCTTTATGTATCCACCATTATTCAGGGCGTATGGATTTCCCAATAGGAACTATTACAGTTGGGAGAGACAATGTTGATATACAAGATATTGTTGGATATTTTGTAAAGACTGTTATTCTAAGAATTAACATTACTCAAACAATGAGCATTATAAATTTTGCAAAAATAATGCACAATAACATTGTTGCAGTTTTAACTAATCAGGATATTCCATACAATAGTATTGTAAAAAATCTAATTAAGCGGCCTACTAACATTAATTCTGACCCTATCGAAGTGATGATGGTTTTTTTATTGCATAATAAAAATGATTTATTATTACAATTGCCTGATATGTCTACTGAGTTTTATCGGAAAAATGATGACATCGCAAGATTTAAATTAACTTTGGAGATTGAAGAAATCAATGATGAATTATCAGGAGGGATATATTTTAGCGATCAGTTATTCAATGATAGTACTATTCAACATATCATAAAAAAGTTTTATTCCTTAATACAAGAAACTACAAAATATATTGGTTTGGTACAAGATATTTGTAAATCAGAGATTTCTTTATGAAAAAAGAATGTAAAATTTATGATTTATTTTTACAGCAAATTTTCTATAATAAAGAAAAAGTGGCTGTGGTTTTTGATGGGAATTCTATTACCTATGGTGAACTTGAAGAAAAAATTAATGATTTTTCCATAATTTTAATGCAAAAAAAAATCTATGCTGATGCAAATATCGTTATTGCCCTGCCTCCTTCTATAGATTTTGTGATAGCTATGTTTGCATGTTTTAAATTAGGTTATGCCTATATCCCTATAGATTTATCTTACCCAGAATCATTCCTAAAGACGATAATAGATAAATCAAAAGCTGATTATATAATTTCAGCGGCAACTTATAAACATCGCTTAGAAAAACTCGCCAATTTTTTCATTGATGTAAATGATGAATCACCTAAAAATACAATTCAAATAGATGATTTGATAAAAACTAACAGTATTGCCTATATTATTTATACATCTGCTTCAACAGGTATAGCAAAAGGAGTGATAATAGAGAATAACGGTTTAGTGAATCTCATTCAGGCAACAAAACAATTATATAATATTACTTCATGTGATTGTATTCCGCTAGTTCATTCATTAAGCTTTGATTTTTCTATCTGGGAAATATGTTCAGCATTATGTAATGGTGCACAATTGATTATTCCAAATTCTACAATAAAAAAATCAACAGAAGAATACTTGGAATTTCTTATTGATAAAAAAATTACTATTTTAAATACCACCCCTTCTTTTTTTTATTTAATGCAGACTACAATTTTAAGTAAGCCCAGCAATATTTTAGAACAGCTCAAATTGCGATTGGTAATTTTTGGTGGAGAAGCATTGCAACCAAAAAAAATTAGTTCATGGTTTACACTTGCAATTGCAGATCGAGTAAAGGTTTTTAATATGTTTGGTATTACTGAAGGCACTATTCATTCGACCTATATTGAAATTACTCAAGAGATAACTAAGAATGAAGCATCGGTAATTGGTGTTCCACTCCCCGGCATTGATATTGCGATTATGCATGAAGAAAGTAAGTTAGTCAGTGATCATCAGATAGGAGAGTTATATCTTGGTGGTGTTTCAATTGCCCAGGGATATTTGCATGAGTATAGTTTAAATAAAGAAAAATTTTATTATGCTGACCTTGATTCTGCTGGAATTAAGAGATGGTTTAAAACGGGCGATTTAGTAAAAAGATGCGCCAATGGATTGGAGTATATTGATCGAAAAGATCGATTAATTAAAATTCGTGGTTTTCGAGTTAATTGTACTCAGATCGAAAACCTTTTACATTCATACCCTGAGGTTGAAAGTGCAGTTGTAGGAACTTATCTTGCATCAGATGACATGCCTCGATTGGTCGCTTTTTTGAAATTCTATCAAAAAAATATTGATAAACAACTATTTGAAAGAAAAATAATAGAAAATTTACCCGAATTTATGCGCCCATCAAAAATTATTATTGTCAAGGAATTTCCCCTTACGAATAATAACAAAACTGATTTAAAATACCTTATAGAAAAATACATTAATTCTCCAATTAATGCAATTGCAGATGACTTCATAGAAGAAAAAATATTATCTACCACAATGGAAAAAGTTAAAATGGTTTGGGAAAAAGTATTAAATATTACTACAATAAATATTAACGATAAGTTTTTCGATATAGGCGGAGACTCTTTATTGCTCATTAAGCTACAATCTGAATTACAAATATCGTTAAATCGTGAGGTTAGAATTCTAGACTTGGTTAAGTTCCCTGCAATCAAGGGTTTTGTTGATTATCTTAATAGCCATGATTTAAAATAATGATTTGATAAGCGCCAAACTTTTTAGAACATCTTGATTAGGTAAACCAAAATCAATTAGTGCAGCTATCTCAGTAACACCTATATTTGATATTTTATCAAGAAATTCTTTGCAATGTTTTTTATTACCTATCAGCACTCTTCCGTTAATGAACTTTTTATAAGCTATATGTAGAAGCTCTTCTTTATATTCTTCGGTAATTTTATTATTACTAAAATTATTGGCTTTTACACCACCAAAATCTATAATATGCGCAAGATATTTTTTTAGTGGTTGTTCAGTAATTTTAAGTGTTTCTTCATGAGTACATGAGCTAACAAATGTATGCAGCATCAATGTAACTTTCCCAGTTTCTGGGTTATGCCCTGATTTTTTTCTTGCGGCTCTATATCTATCAATGTTGGTTTTTAGGCCATTAAGATCTTGATTGACTAAATGCGTTAATACATTTGCTCCAAAGCTACCTGCTTTTTCAAAAGATGCTGGATTTGATGCAATACTAATCCATAGAGGTATTTTTTTTTGTACGGGTTTCGGCCAAAATTTAATTTCCTTGTTTTCATCTAGTCCATTTATCCGCTCAATGGATCCTCCTGACCATAAAATATTTATCTCTTGTATTTGTTCATATAGAATTGAATCTCTATTCTTATAACGGGAAGGGAAAAGACAAAAATCGTCTGGACTCCAACCAGCGCCGAATGAAAGAGCAATCCTCCCATTAGATAGATTATCAACAACAGACCAGTTTTCAACTATTCGTAATACATCATATAATGGAGAAATGATACTACCCGCGCGTAATTGAATCGATTTAGTTATGGGTGCAAGGGCTGCACTAATTACAGCAGGGTTCGGGAAAATACCTCCAAAACTATTGAAATGCCTTTCAGGTATCCAAACAGCGGAAAATCCATTTTTATCAGCATATTTTGTAGCATCAATGAGTAGTTGGTATGGATTATTCGTTTCAGAAGCGATTGGAAAAAACATAATGCTTATGTCCATCATAAAAAATCCTATACTCAAGAATTATAATGCAGATATTTTAAAGAGATCTAAAAAAATACCCATTGTCAAAACAGTGATCATCAGATCTGATTCAAAAGGAACTTTTATTCGATAGTTAGGTGATATATATTTTAATTTTAAAGATTCTATAGTACTTGGATTAAAATAACCTTGTGATTTAATTTTATTATAGGAAAGAATATCATTAATATATTCAATATTATTACGAAGAAGATCGGGGCTTCCTGGTGCTGAAAAACCTTGTTTTTCCCTGTTTATGATCAAATCAGGTAAATATTTTTTTGCAAGTTTATTAACTATATACTTTCTTTTTTTTGCGTTTACTTTAAATTTATCTGGCAACTTCATGGCGAAATTAACAACATTGATATCTAAAAAAGGATATCGTACTTCAACCGCATTTGCCATTGCCATGCGGTCGCCGTGATCAGATAATAGGTGGTCAGCAAGTCTTAGTTTAAGATCAATATAACTTCTTCTAGCAAGAGGTGATCTTGATTCAACGCAGTCTTGCTCAATTATTGGATGGGTGATGCAGCTTATTTGATTATAGATCGTATTTATTTTTTCAGAATATAACTCTCGTTTAATATTTTCAAATGCATGATATTTCTTTTCATAAACAAAATTTTTTTCTCCCCACAACGATGATTGTATATTTTGTTCAGATATATCCATATCATTTCTCAAGCTTGGACCAAATAAATCGAATAAATAGCCTACATACCCTCCGAATAACTCATCAGCACCTTGGCCAGCCAAAACAACTTTTAGTCCATTCTTTGATGCTAAACTTGATAATAAAAACGAGGCAACGTTAAAAGTTTCTTTCACAGGGCATTCACTATGATAAATAACTTTTTGTAGCGTAGATGATATCTCTTGCGTACCAATTAAACAAGTATGTAAAATGGCATCAAAATGTTCAGCCATATATTTTTGGTATTTTCCTTCCGATTCATATTTGCTATCAAAATCAGCTGATATGCACATAATTTTGGCATCATTACCAAGAAGTAAACGCATGTTGGCTAATACTAAGGAAGAATCTAAACCACCACTTAGATAAGCCCCCACTGAAACATCTGCACGTAGTCTTAATGCAACTGCACGGGTAAACAATTCGTCGAGTTCTTCAATATACGAATCCTCAGTCCTGTCAGGTATATTTTCCGTCTTTTTGGAGAAATTATAATCCCAATATTTAATTATTTTAATATCGAAAGATGAATTAACTTGCAGAAAATGGCCAGACTGCATGCTATTAATATTTTTAAACATCGTTCTTGGGCTTATGAGCCCAGGGAACGTAAATACTTGGTCGAGGCCAATAAGGTCAAGTTCGGATTTGACCAATGGATGTTCTAAGATGGCTTTAATTTCTGAGGCAAAAATCAGGGTTCTATCTGTAATAGTGTAATAAAGTGGACATATTCCAAAATGATCCCTAGCTAATATTATATGGTCATTATTTTTATCGAAAACCATTAAAGCAAACTGACCATTAATCTTATTGAAAAAATCAAGCCCGTATTCTAGATATAATGGAATTATGAGTTCCATATCACTATCTGTACTGAAGTGATGTCCTTTTTGAGAAAGCTCTTGTTTTAGTTCCTTATAATTGAAAATTTCGCCATTACAAATTGATATAATTGATCTATCGATGTTAAACATCGGCTGGGTCCCATTTTCCAAGTCTATGATACTAAGTCTAGAGAAAGCACACCCAAAATTTTTATTTATATAATATTTACATTCATCAGGGCCACGGTAAAGTATTTTATTTATCATTGCTTCTAAGTGGCAATTTTCAACCACTCTGCATGAATCAAAATAATAAACGCCTGTTATTCCACACATGATAGTTCCGTTTTTTATATTTCTGTGATATCATGTAATTTTAAATAAATGATTTCGACTTGCTCTTGCAAGGTCCTATTCATTAAGAATTCCTCTAAAGAAATTCTTATGTTAAATGATGTGTAAATATCAGTTAAGATTGATATTGCGTTCATAGAGTCCCCGCCTAAGCTAAAAAAGTCACGATTATCTACAATTTCATTTGAATTCAATACTTTAGACCAAGTCTGCATCAATTTTTTTTTAATAAATTCTTTGTTAATAGCGCTACTCATTTATTTTTCTTCTAATCCTTTTAAAAGTTCTTCTATTTGTTTTTTTTCTTCCAGCACATCTTCCGTTGCTACAGTATACCCAATCGTTTTTGCATCTTCCGGGTGCATACTGGCGATAATATCTTTTTCATTGATAATTTGATCGGCAGTTTTCGTAATTATATTTTTATCGCCTTTTTTCTTGATAGCAAACACAAATTTATCAGTACCAGCGGCTAACTTTTTGGCTAAAATTTTATATTTAGGGCTATTAATGCCGAGGTAGCCTAAATAGGTTAGTGCGCGAATATCTCTTTGTGAAAACAAATCTACCATTTTATCGTCCGCCAAGAGTTCCTCGGGTTTGGCATAAAAAAATGAGCTTTTATTGACGAGTTGTACTACGACAGTATAATCATTCTCATCATTTTGAATGATTTCAGCTAATTTATAAGTTGGCAGATAACGCATCTTTGCTCGTTCTTCTTTAAGATGTTTAGAAAAAGCTTTTAATTTAGTAAATAACTTACGAAACATGTGTGCCCCCTTCAATAAAACCATCCGCATCACTTTGCAGATAATTGTTTCTCGATTCTATTAAACAACCCATAATTTTGTCTTCATCGCTTAATAAATGTAAACGCGAAGTACTTAAATCGGGATTTAGCGATTTAATATATTTATGTTCTAAGTCGATTAATAGTTGTCTAAATACATAAGTGCCTGAGACATGCGATTTAACCAGTACATAATTTCGATCACGAGCTGTAATATCTGGGTTAAAAATAAGTATGGAGCCGCGCGGGAATAAAGGTTCCATCGAAGAATCTGTCATAATCAATGCAAAAGAATGGTCGCTCACATCTTGGGTGACGGCAATTTCCTTAGTGCTTTCTTGCCGTGCTTGTTCCATATTGCCTAACGCTTTCCAAGCAAGCAGTGGGATCGCTTTAATCTTGCTTTTTGTTAGTGATTTTGCTTCATTCGTTTTTGCTTGATCGACAGGTTCTTCACCAACTAACTGATCGACGGTGACGGAAAAATAATCAGCAATCGGTTGTAAAGAAGATTTATAAGGGCGTGTAGATTTACCGGTAATTAACCGATGCACTGTGGGTTGTGGAATGTTTACCTCACGCGCCAAGTCCACTGCTTTCATATCACGATCAAATAGCAGTTTCTTGAGGATCTTGCCTAATTGGGGATACTTTTTTGCCACATTCTAACCTTTAATTTAATTTTAATAATTTCATCTTTAACTGAATGATGGGCCAAGTTGAATATTTATTGTAACGCATTCAATACATTTTTACTGTAAATATCAAGTTTTTTCTTTGCTTTCTTTTAGTACAGTCCCCAATTATTACAAGCTAACTTATTGATTTTTAAGAGAATTTTTATATAAAACCAAAAAAGTAAATAAAAATTTCAACATATGTTGACATCTTAATTCAAAACTTGTATTATTATTTCAAGTTATCGGGTTGCTAGGTCTAATCAAGATCACTTTGGAACTGCAATAATCTGTTACAAGCAGTTACCGCCTTGAAAGAACCATGCAACAACAATTGTTTATAGTGGCTGATATAAGTACAACAAACGGAGGACAGTAATGAACACTAGGATTAAAGCACCGTTTCAGTATTGGATAAAACTCCAATCCTGGCAGAAAATTTTCATCGGTCTTATTGCCGGTTCCAGCACAGGTTTAGCCATCGGTAATCATGCCCTTTATTTAAAACCTATTGGCACACTCTTTATTAATGCCATACATATGATGATTACGCCAGTGGTGTTTGTCGCCATTGTAAGTGCGGTAATATCCATGAGTGATGTACAAAAAATGCGTCGTATGAGCATTAAAGCAGTTTCACTCTACATGTTGTGTATGGGCATGGCGGCCCTGATAGGGTTAAGCGTGGCCACACTCATTGCGCCTGGCAGTGGTTTACAGTTGCAATTGATATCCCAGGCTTCAGTCGCACTTCCAGCAGCTCCTTCTCTGATTGATATTATTGTAAATATGGTTCCCGCAAATCCTGTTAGTGCATTTGTAAGCGGGAATTTATTACAAATTTTAGTATTTGCTGTGGTGCTAGGTGTTTCTATTAACCTGGCTGGTGAAAAAGGCAAACCTGTCGTTAATTTCTTTCAAAGTCTTTCCCAAGTCGTATTTAAGTTCGCAGGTTTAGTAATGAGTTTTGCGCCATATGGGATTTTTGCACTCATTGCTTGTATCACGGGTGAATTTGGTGTGAAAGCATTACTACCACTATTTAAGTTTGTCGGCACTGTTTATTTGTGTTGTGCACTGCATATACTTATTGTTTACCTAAGTTCATTAGCTGTAGTTGCCCGCTTAAACCCCATTACTTTTTTTAAAGGGATCATCGAAGCCTTGATGTTTGCTTTCGGTAGCACCAGTAGCGTTGCCACGCTACCAACAACAATGCGCTGTGTGGAAAAAAATCTCGGTGTTTCCAAAAGTGTAGCGCAGTTCTTATTGCCCCTTGGAACTTCATTAAATTTAAATGGATTGACCATTTATTTAAGTGTAGCAGTAGTTTTTGCAGCCAATCTATATGGAATTCAATTAAATCTTTCACAATATTTAGCAGTTGCCGTCAGTATCGTTTTGACATCCATGGGTGCGGGTGGCGTGCCCGGTTCCGCGATTATTGTGATCAGTGCTGTGATGAGTTCTGTTGGCATACCGCTAGGCGCAGTGCCATTAATAGCCGGCGTAGACCGTATTAATGATATTGCATCCACGGTAACAAGTGTGGCGGGTGATGCTTATACCACCGTGATGGTGGCGAAGAGTGAGGGGGAGTTTGATGAAGAGGTTTATAACAAAGAAAAAAATCATAATGAAGGGATACCACGAACTTTACCTTTTAAAAGTGTTTGATGGCATTAAATAGTTAAAAAAAAGAATTTAAAAAACCACATATGAGGAGATAAAAATGATGAATTCACTGATTAACCACCACATAAAATCCGCAAATGAAATAATTTCTCTTGATAAGCGGAAGGATACCTATTGGAGAGTGCAAGCGCGGCAAGAAGTAAGTTATGAAGTAATCTTAAATCGTGGGTTACTTGAACCAATGAATTCCACTTTAGCAAATACCTGTGGGGTGAGTGGTGTCAAAAAAGAACAACGATTGGTGGTAATCGATAAAGTTGTTTTTGATCTTTATCATGAAAAACTAAATACCTATTTTAGCATTTGGAATATTACACCGATCTGGAAAATAATATCTGGCAATGAAGTTTGTAAAATAATGGATCAAGTTATTAGTGTTGTCGATGCAATGATTGAAGCGGGATTACTGCGTCGCACGCAAGCAGTTATTGCCATTGGTGGTGGCGTGTTACTTGATATTGTTGGTTTTGCGGCAAGTTTATATCGCCGCGGTATTCCTTACATTCGTATTCCAACCACTTTAATGGGGCAAATTGATGCTGGCATTGGTATCAAAACGGGGATTAACCATGAGTATCATAAAAATCGTTTGGGTACCTATTTCCCGCCAGTTGCTGCATTAATTGACCCTATGTTTTTAAAAACAGTAGATGAACGACATATCACCAATGGTGTTGCTGAGATTATTAAAATCGCTCTTATTAAAGATTATAAGCTATTTCAATTGTTAGAACAGGAAGTGAATAAATTAGATGCACATGCATTTTCTAGCAATAATCTACGAATTAATGAAATCTTTTCTCGGGCTATCTCCGGTATGCTTGAAGAATTAGAGCCGAATTTATGGGAAGCGACTTTAGAGCGTGCGGTAGATTACGGACATACATTTAGTCCATCATTAGAATTACGTGCTAACCCACCTTTATTGCATGGTGAGGCTGTTGCTATAGATATGGCATTATCGATTGGGTTAGCACTTCAGCGTAATTTGATAACAGTAGCAGAAGCTGAACGCGCACTAAATTTAATAATCAATGTAGGGTTACCGATCACCCATATAAATTTTACTTTAGATCTAATCGATACGGCGTTGAATGATTCGATTAAACATCGTAATGGTTTGCAGCGTGTGCCACTCACGGCAAGAATTGGTGATGTGATTTTCATTAATGATTTAACCAAAAATGAACTATCTGCTGCCTTAAATTATATAAATTTTTACGAGAATAAACTAGTACAACAATATCAGGTATCTTAACATGTATACCAGCAAAATTATTAAAAAAGATGAAACGATGCATCCAGGTATTTCTGGAGGGAAATTTGCGGAATTTCAGGATGCTGTTATTGTATTTGATTTAGGAGGAACCTATTTTCGTTCCGGGTTATATTTAGCTTATGAAGGGTTAAGCGAAATTCGCCAGCAACCTGCGTTTAGCTTTCATAGTGCTCCTAATAAATCGATAGCCGACCTCAAACAAGATTTAGTTGACTATCTCGTAAAAACCGCACTTTATTACTCACATCGCTTTAATACAAATCAAGTTTCAATTTCATTAGGCGCAGCATTAAATGGTCGTAATGGAATAGTGTACGGTTCTGGGCCTTTGTGGGGTAATGATAATTCATCATTTGATTTGTTAACACTACTTCGACAAGCCGCATCCGAATTAACATGGCATATTGTTAATGATGTAACAGCAGGGCTTATCCATTATGGCAATAATTTACAAGATACTGATATTCGAAAGGTTTTGTTATTAACTATTAGTACGGGAGTTGCTTGTAGGTTACTTGATACTAGAAACCAACATATAGCATTAGATGAATTTGGGCTGCAAGGTGAAATAGGTCACCTTCCCATTAATTTGTGTTTTGAAGGGCAAGCGCTTGAATTAGGATGCGATTGTGGTGGCCGTAACCATGTGGCTGCTTTTGCTTCTGGACGTGGTTTAAGAGCGCTTAGCAAATTGTTGGCTGAATGCAAACCAGTATGGTGGCAATCATCAAAACTAGCCGCATTACAATCACACGGATTAACGTTTGAAACTGCTTTGTATCAAGCATTAGAGCATAATGATGAATTTGCAAATACATTGCTTTATTTAACAACGCAACCTATTGCGGAAATACTACGTAATGCACTGACTCTAGACCCAGAAATAGATCGTATCGTTCTAACGGGTGGAGTAGTGGTTAATTTGTCAACATATTATCGTATTTTCCTCACACGGCATCTTTCTGAGCAGGGAATTTATCTCAGTAGTCGTTTTGACCCTGCATTTTTTGAACGTCGTCTTGCTATTGCCAGTAGCGCGGAGGTAAATAATTTAATGGGCGCTGCTCTCTATGCAACAACTTACAGTAAGCGAGAATACTATGCTTGATTCATCATTTAATTCACATCATGCCATTGTTCGTAGTTCTATGGGTATTAGACTAAGTCAAGTAGAAACCCCGATGATTGGAGCAGGGGAACTGCTGCTTGCTCCTTTAGTTGCAGGATTATGTGGCACTGATATCCAAATTTTACGTGGAGAGCGTAATGATAATGCTCGTGTAATAGGTCATGAGGGTGTGGCTGAAATAGTTCAAGCGGGCTCGGGTTGCCCAGATTATTTTACTCCTGGAACAAGGGTATTAATTAACCCAACTAATCCTCATGATTCGCAATTTTTATTGGGGCATAATGTCGATGGTTTATTTCAAGAATATATTAGGATACCTGCATCGGTAATTGCGGCTGGATTAGTCATCCCTGTTGTACAGACATTACCGCTAACATTAGCGCCATTAATAGAACCGCTTGCTGCGGTATTTTATGCTTTTCAGTTAATGCAACCTCAGCATCGTGGAGAGTCAATGATTATTTATGGTGATGGTATTGTTGGTCATCTTGCATTATTATTGGCCAGAATATGTTTTGGTAAACGGGTAGCAATAATTTTTGTACATCATCATCAAGAAGGACTCAATTGGAGTCGTACACAAAAAATTCACGGTGATCTTGATTTATTATTTAATGAGTTATCTTCATTTCATATTGAACACACCAATCTGCCTGCGCCAGGATCAGCACTTATAGCCACCCCTCGTCACAGTACGTTGGCTTGTTTGTCACATGCTGTCGATTGTATCACACCGCATGGTTATGTCGATTTGCTCGGAGGCTTACCAGAAGTCGCAAGTGTACCAAGTCTGCCAGGGCTTAATTTGTCAAAATTGCGTTCGGTGAATTGTGGTGGAGTTCCTGCACAAGGCGTGTTTGCTAATACTTATACAATTCAAAATAAACCCTTGATTTTATGCGGGCACCGAGGCGTATCCAACGATCATTTATTGCAAGCCATGACGGAACTAACTGCTAATGGAATTTTTTATCAAAAGCTCATTAGTCACATACTTGATTTAAAAGACGCAGCAAGATTTATGGATGATTTATCCAAAAATGGGCCTCGTCAAATTAATTCGCAACGTGTAATGAAACTGGGTATCCGCATTAATTCGCACTTAAAAAGGAATTAATTATGTCATCTAAGAATATTAGTTTGCGTAATACAACGGTTTTTGTGGTGGGTGGGTCAGCTGGGATCGGTAGGGGTATTGCTGATGCGTTAGTAAAAGCGGATGCACGCGTGGTGGTGTTAAGTCGCACTCCGCCTAAAAATACGCTTGAGTTTACGCATTTAGCGCTTGAATGGCGACAATTGGATTTATCACGACCTGAAGAAAGTCGCATTCAATTAATGGCTGCGTTGAATGAATTTGGCAGTCAATTGGATGCTGTATTTTATTCGGCTGTTTATTATGGCGCTAAACGCGCACCATTTCTCGCTGTTACGGAAGAAGAATGGCAGCAACAATTAAATGTTAATTTAAATGGTTTATGGTTAAGTTTGTCACTTACCTTACCTTTCTTAAAAAAACGCACTCCCAGTTTGTTTGTGCACCTTTCTTCTGAAGTTGTTTATAACGCTGGGCCGTATCGTTCCGGTTATGCTGCAACCAAAGCGGCCGCATCTAATCTAATAAGTTCGTTGGCGCAAGAAGATGTTAGCGAGCAAGTGCGTTTAGTGCAGTTATTACCCGCCAAAATGGTTGATACACCAGGGATACGCAGTCGACGTGCAGATGACTTTGATTATTCCGATTATATGTCTCCTAAACATTTTCAAAGTGCTGCAATTAAACTCATACAAACACGTGGTAAAGGGATGCATGGAAAAAGCTGGGTGGTGAATGAACAAGCACAATTACAACATATTATGCAAGCTACCCCCATTTCACAAAGTTATCAAAACCATGAGGCAAAATGATGTTAAATACGCCATTTTTTAATCAACCTGTATCTCTCGCCTTAGCTGACTGGCGTTTACCTGTCTCTGGTAGTGAAGCAGTGCGTTTTTGTGCTGAACACCATATTAAGGCGTTGCAAATGGATTTTGGTGGTCCAGGGCGTTCTCCTAGTTTAAATGATCTGAAAAGACAAGAAGCAACGCTTGAAGCTTGTGCGAAATATGGAATTCATATTATTGCTTTGGCAGGTAATCAACTGAATGATATTGGATTAGGATCAAAATTAAATCGATATGAAGTGCAAAAATTAAAAAAATTGATTATTTCTATATTAGATACCGCTTATTATTTTTCAGTTCCTTTAGTTTTTTTCCCTAGTTTTCATAAAGGCATTATTCGTGATGAGGCAACGTTAATGCGCACTGCTAAAATGTTGCGTTGGGTATGTCAAGAAGCAAAAGATCGTCGTTTATGCTTGGGAAACGAAAATGATTTATCAATTGTATGGGCTAAACGTTTAGCCGCAGAAATTAATGCCGATAATTTTTGTTTCATTTTTGATAGTTATAATCCAATTAAGGCGGAAATTTCTGTTAGCAAGTTACTTAATGAAATGGGAGATTATTTTGCTCCGCAAGTTCATATTAAGGACGGCTTTTATGGTGAAGTAGGTCACACAATGTTAGGTAGTGGTGATGGTGAACTGACAGCTACATTAGCAATACTTAATCAAGCGGGTTGGGTTAAAAATTATGTGCTTGAAAATGATTACCGCGATGGAAATTTAGCACGATTAAAGAGTGATCTTACTTGGATAACTCATTATTTTATTACACAAAATACGATCAGGGACATTTCATGTTAGACCATAACCTTTCTGCTGTTTATCACGCTAAAGCATTATTATTTGATATGGATGGTACGCTCGTCGATTCAACCCCTGTTGTTGAACGTACTTGGCATCGTTTTGCAAAACGGCATGGTTTAGATGGCAATGTCATTTTAGCAGAATCACATGGTCGCCGTACTGCAGAAACTATCGCGTTATTTACGCCAATGCACATAGATAGAGATCGAGAAACAGCACGATTCATTTCCGAAGAAATCGCCGATGTCGATGGCATTACAGCTATTGCCGGAGCGCAAGAACTTTTATTCGCCCTCCCATCTAATCGATGGGGTGTAGTGACATCAGCAACGCGTGAATTAGCTATGCGCCGTATGACAGCAGCTGGTTTGCCTATCCCTGATATTTTAATCGCGGCTGAAGATGTGCAAAAAGGAAAGCCAGCACCTGATGGTTATCTGTCCGCTGCGCAAGCATTAGGCGTATCGCCTGAAGAATGTATAGTATTTGAAGATGCTGTTCCGGGATTAATAGCTGCAAAAACTGCAGGAATGAAAGTGTTCGCGATAGGTCATGCTTTAGAAAAAAATAATTTTAAATATGAACATTGGATGTTGGATTTTACTGACCTCCAACTAAGCATTCCCATTTCAGAAGACCATTACATATTATTAGGTTACTAAAGATAACTATAGGAGAAATATTTATATGAATATGAGAAAACAAGAAATCTATGCATTAACTGGTTTGCGTGGTGTTGCTGCTACCATGGTTATGTTTTATCACTTTGGTGCCAGTAGTTTACTGCCACCTGGTATTGGCGCGAATATTCTTCACCATGGGTATTTAATGGTGGATTTATTTTTAATATTGTCGGGTTTTATTATTGCGATGACTTATGGACAGCGCTTTGCACAAACGATTGATTGGAAAGAGTATGGAAATTTTTTAGTGCGTCGAATTGCTCGTATGTATCCATTATATGCGCTTATGATACTGACGGCAGGTGCATTGGTTGCTACAGGGTGGATGGATCATTGGCCAGGCCCGGCAATTTCAATTTCTACATTGATTGATCTTACCATGCTACAAAGTGTAATCCATGTTCCAAGTTTAGATACGCCAGCATGGTCAGTCAGTGCTGAGTGGGTAGCAAATTTGTTCTTCCCTTTTTTTGCTTTCTTGTGTTTACGCCGTTCCTGGTTTTTGGTGGGACTCATCACAATTATTTCTTTTGTCACATTGCCGGTGTTGGTACATTTACCCGCATTGATTGATGAGCCGAAGCGAGCTGGGCTGTTAGATATCTGGAATTATGGTACTGTATATCCTGTTGTACGTTGTGTAGCTGATTTTGTGTTAGGCATTGTTGTATTTCGAGTTTCACAAGTTTCATGGGTTAAACAATGGATATCATCTAATTGGATTGCTCCTGTATTAGTAGTGCTCATATTGGTTTTTATGAGCATTCAACAGGCGGATCTTTGGATCGTTTCCCTATTTCCATTGTTAGTATTAGTACTAATTCCAAACACGAACTTGATTTCACGTTTTGTGGGGAGTAAGCCAATCTATCGATTAGGTGAAATTTCCTACGCAATTTATTTGATTCATAATCAAATGAATTATTTTATTCTTGCGGGTGCACAGAAATTAGTATCAATTACGGGTATTAACGACAATACCGCACATGCAATAGCTATGTTAATATTTGCCACGTTTGTTATTTTATTAGCGGATTTTGCCTATCGCTTAATTGAAAAACCAGCGCGTAATTATATTAATAGCTTTGTTTCGAAAAAACCGTTGCCAATATATCAAGCCACTTAATAATTTATTAACACTTAACCTAGAGAGGAAATATTATGAAAGAATTAGAAGCAGTTATACAAGCAGCCATTGCAAAAGGAAGTATTGTAGGAACAAATGTTGTTGTTGCTTACAAGGGTAAAATTGTTTTCGAACAACAAGCCGGATGGGCAGATCGCGAAGAAAAACAGCCGGTTAAAGAAGATACTTTATTTCGTTTAGCGAGTATGACCAAGCCTATCGTGAGCGCTGCTGCCATGGCTTTAGTAGAAAAAGGATTGTTGAAATTAGATGCACCAATTACACATTGGTTACCATCATTTAAACCTAAATTGTCTAATGGAAAAGACGCATATATTACTGTGGGTCATCTACTTACGCATACGGCGGGTTTTACTTATGGCTTTTTATTTGCAGATAACGAACCCTATCGTTCTGCCGGAGTTTCCGATGGTATGGATGAAAGTGTATTGTCGTTAGATGAAAATTTAGAACGTTTAGCAAAAGTACCATTGACATTTGATCCGGGTACTTCTTGGTGTTATTCATTAGCAACAGATGTTTTAGGCGCAGTTCTCGAAAAGGCATGTGGTAAACAATTACCCGCTATTGTGGAAGAATATATTACTAAACCTTTGGGTATGAAGGATACAAGTTTTAATGTGAAATCGGTTGAACGTTTGGCAAAAGCATATGCCGATGGTGATAAATCTGGTGGGTCAGCACGCCTTATGCAAGCGAAAGATAAAGTTTTGTTAGAGGGTTGTGGCCCTATTCATTATGCTCCAGGTCGTATTACTAACGCAAAAGCTTATCCATCAGGTGGATCAGGTATGGCAGGTACAGCAAGAGATTATATGACATTTTTAGAAACGATTCGGCGCGGAGGTAAACCTATTTTACAAGCCGATTCTATTAAGTTAATGACTCAAGATAAAGTGGATGGTTTCGATGTTCCCGCTGCAGGCCCTGGTTATGGTTTTGGCATGGGTTTTGCAGTGGTGCGGGATTCAGAAAAAGCAGGCACACCGCGACATGCAGGTAGCTATGAATGGGGTGGTGTGTATGGTACGAAGATGTTTGTTGATCCCGCCAATGAATTATCTGTAGTTATACTCACCAACACCGCCTTGCACGGTTTAGTCGGCGCGTTTCCTGCGGATGTAACGCGTGCCGTTTATAATGACCTGGGTTTAAAAAAAAAGATAACAGCGGCAACCGCTAAGTCTACTGAGAAAGAAAAAAACGACACTGATAAAATTAAAGAAAAAGAATTTTCTAAACAGGATGTAAATGCAGTAGTAAGGCTAAGTCCTGTTTTCGAGGATCCTTCATCTTCGATAATTAAACTGAATGTTTCAACCGGGCAATCGGTGGGTAGTAACGTACTTAATCGGAATACTATGATTTAACGAAAAATACTTTATTAAGGAGCAACTTAAATGAGAGATTTGCAAACAATTTTAATGTCTGGCGCTATTAAAACTATTGGAAAACTGAGCACAGGAATTGCTAATAGTTTTGAACATGGTTTTACTTCAGGTCAACAAATGGAATACATCTATGACAATAAAGCACATGGTCGATTCATAATTGGTAAATTGATTGATAGGGTTTTTTTAAATAATGTGGGTTGGAGAGGTGTAAGAAATAGAAAAGATAATCTAAAAAAACTGATTACAACAATTATTACTAACAATAGGGGAAAAGGTGTAGTAACCACTATTCATGATTTGGCAAGTGGCTCAGGAAGATATCTATTCGAGGCGCTCTCTGAGGTTGGAGAAGATAAAGTTTTAATAAAATGCCAAGATATTAATGATGCTAGCATTAAATACGGTCAACAAAAAGCAAAAACATTTGGGTTTAAAAACATACAGTTTGTAAAAGGTAATGCGTTTGATCAAGTAATAAACCCCGAAGTTTCTTCACGACCAAATGTAATCGTTGCTGCTGGTTTTTATGATTGGATTACTGATGACGAACTCATTAAAAAATCAATAGCCAAAGCGTATGCTATGCTTGAAAAAGGAGGGGTGTTTATTTTCACTAATCTAGCTGGACATAAACAACTCGATTTAGTAGCCAATGCTTTTGTTGATTTTAATCAGCAACCTCTGATCATGAAACTTAGAGATCCAGTGCTCATCAATAAATGGGCGCAGAACGTTGGGTTCAAAATTTTAGATGTTATTGTTGATCAGTGGGGATTTTATTCCATTACGTTAGGTAGTAAGGAGTAATTATGTATTTATTAACCACCTGTATTTTATTCAGCTATTTATGCGGTTCTATTTCGTGCTCTACTTTGATTTGTAGCTTAACTGGGTTGCCTGATCCTCGCACTCATGGTTCAAATAACCCAGGGGCTGCCAATTGTTTGCGCATTGGTGGCATAAAAATTGCTGCAATTGTATTAGTAGGTGACATATTAAAAGGATTATTACCTGTTTTAATTGCTAAAATGCTTAATTTCGATAGTGCGGAATTAGGTATTATTGGCATAGCGGCTTTTTTAGGCCATCTTTATCCCCTGTTCTTGCAATTTCGAGGTGGGAAAGGTGTTGCTACTTTTCTAGGGGTGCTATTCGCTCTAAATTATCCTATCGGGATATTTTTTGTGATAATTTGGTTGCTTCTAATAAAATTTACAAAGATTTCTTCAGTAGCTTCTCTAAGCGCTAGCATGTTTTGCGTTATATACGTTATTAGTACCGCAAATATTAATCTTTTACCAATTATCATAATGGCTATTTTTATCTTATGGAAGCATCGTACTAATTTAGCCCGACTTATAGCAGATAAAGAGCATAAGGTTACAATATGGCAATCAAAAATTATAAGGAGTGGCTATGGAAATAATTGATAATTATATTGAGATTAATCAAGTAAAAACCAGGTATATTACCATGGGGAAAGGAGGTTATGATATTGTATTGCTACATAGTTTGACAGCATCATTGGAATATTGGCAATTCAATTTAGCAAGTTTGTCCAATTTTGGTAAAGTATATGCTCTTGATTTAGTAGGTTTTGGAAAAACGGATAAGCCAAAAGAAAATTATTCCATAGACTATTATGCTAGTTTTGTATTGGATTTTATTAAAAAGCTGAATTTATCTAACATCATATTGGTTGGCCATTGTTTAGGTGGTGGAATTGCTCTACAGTCAGCGTTCATAGAAAATGAAAAAATTAAGAAATTAATTCTAATTGGTAGTCCTTGTTTTAGTAAAAAAATAAATCTGTATTTGAGGTTATTGACGATACCATTTTTAGGCGAAATTTTATCGATCCCCCTCGGTAAGATTTTTTCAGATCGAATTCTAAATATGAACATTTTTCATAAAAATAGTTTACCTGCTGATTTTTACCAATTAAATCATGAGAACATAATGATGTCTGATAGCCAGAGAGTTATTTTGTCGACTATTAGAGAGAGCATGAATTTTTCTGGGGTGAAACCCAGTTTATTAAATAGACTTAACGCGATCGTGGAATTAAGTATTCCTATGTTGATAATTTGGGGGCAGGAAGACAAAATAGTACCAGTATTACAAGCTAAAGTAGCAAAAGAAAAATATCCAACTGCAGAACTACACATTTTGAAAAATTGCGGGCATATGCCTCATGTTGAATATCCAGACAAGGTGAATGAATTAGTTGCAAATTTTATAAATAACTAGTAACAGTGATAAATGAGAGAGGGAAGTGTATGGATATTGGTCTTTATCAACTAAAATATACGGCAAGATCTGTCATTAAAAAAGTCATTCCATTTGCTCGCGATATCGATCCAAATTTGATTAGCTATGCAATGTTACCTCTAGGGGGGATTATTGCAGGGTGCTATTTTTTTGCTCTGAACAAAGACATGCCTAAGTTCTATTTATTAGCAATACTATTAACACTGTTTAGAATGTTTTTAGGAACGCTAGATGGTTTTGTTGCAGAGTACTATAAAAAAAATACTCCTAAGGGCGAGATTGTTAATCGATTAGTGCCAGAAATATGTGATATTTTATATCTTCTTGCTGTATCTTTAGCAGACCCAAAGTGGTTGTATCTTGGAGTCATAGCGCTTTGTATCGCATGGATGACGAGTTTTTCTGGGTTAATTGGCCTACTAATTAACAA
Source organism: Gammaproteobacteria bacterium (assembly GCA_013288885.1). Taxonomy (GTDB): domain Bacteria; phylum Pseudomonadota; class Gammaproteobacteria; order JABDBA01; family JABDBA01; genus JABDBA01. The sequence continues at coordinate 330,278 of JABDBA010000001.1, forward strand.
GCCAATACAAAGTATTGGGCCAGTAGGGCAAACTGACCGCCTAGTAGTTTTAATGATATTTTCTATGGCAGCTTATTTTTCGCAGTCATACGGTTTAGGGATTGATTTCATTAAAATATTTATTTTGTGGTGTATTTTTGGCGGTATAACAACCATCATTTTTCGCTTAAAAAGAACTTTTGCTTGCTAGGTCGATTCATATGATATTCCCGCATAAAAAGTGTTTATTCCCAGCATTAAATGGTATTTCTTTTCTTAACTATGCTGCTACTTCTCCTTTATTAAAACAAAGCGCAGATAAAATGAATGCTGTAGTAAACCAAGGGTGTGAACCACTATCAATGCATTTTAACACATGGTTATCTCTGATTGAGTCTGCCAGAAAAAATGTGGCAGAAACTATCGGCGCAAATTCAGATGAGATTGCTTTTACTACAAGCACGTCTACAGCCCTTTCATTAATTGCTAATGCCATAAAATGGCAAAATGGCGACATTATCGTTTTTCCAGCTGATGAATTCCCCTCCAATCGGTTTGTTTGGGAAAACTTGAAAAGTAAAGGCGTTGAATCCCATCCGATTATTCCAGAGCCTGGCGTTGAATTTTATGAGCAGCTATTAACCGCTGATTTATCTCGAGTAAGGTTAGTATCTTTTTCTTCTATTAGTTACTTAGATGGAAGAGAAAATGATGTAAAAAAAATAGTTGCCTTATGTCATAAAAAAAATATTTTAGTTGCAGTTGACGCCATTCAATCTGTTGGAGCAATGCCAGTTAATGTACATGCATGGGGATGCGATTTTTTGGCCTGTGGTGGGCAAAAATGGTTGCTCGGTCCGGTAGGAACAGGATTTTTATACATTAAATCTGCGTTGCTGAATCACCTTTATGTGACCTTGGTTGGCTGGGCATCACATAAGAATGCAGGTAATCACGAAGATCCTTTCCTCGAATTTGTAGATGGTGCTCGTCGCTTTGAACCAGGGCTTTTAGATGTCGCAGCAATAGCAGGGCTTTCTCAAAGCATAGAAATATTAAAATCTTTTGGATGGGAAAATATTTTTGATGCAATTTCAAATAATAAACAAAATCTAGTTCGTAATTTAGCAAATCTTGGATTTGACCCAATAACAAATGGATTGCCTCATGCGAAATCGGGTATTGTGACAATATCATTTTCTGATGACAATAAGTTTAAAAAAATAGTTGAGGAATGTGCAAAACAAAAAATTATACTGACGCAGCGTAATCGGCAACTAAGAATATCAGCTCATGCATTTACTCAAAAAAATGAGCTTGATTCAATTGTTGACCTCTTATACCGTTATAGAAAAAACAATAACCCCAGCATAAAAAAAGATTTGATGACATGTTACCCTATTAAAAATAAAAAGAGTAATGATGATCTAAAATGGCAGCGTGCTTTAATCACAGGTGCCAGCAGTGGTTTGGGTGAGGCCATTGCGGGAATACTTGCGCAGAGAGGATGTAACTTATTATTGGTGGGTAGAAATAATTCCAAACTCGCTGTGCTTGCAAACAGGCTTCAGCAGAGTTACCAGATAATTGTTGAAGTTGCAATCATAGATCTTGCTAACACCTTGGAAATTGAAAAATGGATTGCTGAAAAACAACATAATTTATCTAATATTGACGTTATCATTAATAATGCTGCGATGGCCGAGGCCGGTGTGTTTGTGGAATCCGATGTCAAACAAACAAGAGGCCTTTTTGAGGCAAACTATTTTATGCCCATACTCATTACCAGGGAGCTACTACCCTTTATGATAGCTAGAAAAAATGGGGCTATTCTTAATATTGTAACTACTGGTGCGCGTTGTGCTTTACCACTTTTTTCTTCTTATGCGGCTGCAAAAGGTGCACTTTGGGCTTGGAGCGAATCCTTGGGGCGTGAATTACATGGAACAGGAATTAATGTTACTACATTTTTACCACCACCGATGGAAACAGCAATGCAACATCGTCTAGGCAGAAAAGCACTTGCCTATTATAAAATAGAAAGTTTGAAAAAAAAGAATACATCACCCATCTTAGTGGCTGAACGTGCAATTACTGCTTTAGCAAATAAGCAGCCGTATTATATCCCCTTCTTAAAGAAACTTGAAATAGCTCTTAACGTAATATTCCCTAAGGTGCTTGATCGGAAGATATCACACCGATGGCGGGGCATCTAAGGATTTTTTAATATGATTACAAATAACATTATTTTATTTAACAATACAATTGTAGTCGGGGCTTTATTTCTAATTGGATTGATATTAGTTCTATTTGCCAAAGGTCGAAATAAAAAAGAAAACCATTCGCGTGGATTAGGAGAGCTATGGTTACGTTTTATTTGTTTTTTATTTATTGTCCCTATATTTTTAATTCCAGCCTATATAGGGAGCCCATTTTTCAATGTGATCATTGTTGGCATGTCTATTTTTTTTATTAAAGAATTTATATTTTTAGCAAAAATAGAATACAATAAAATTTATTTTTCTGAATCTATTTTTTTTGTTTTTTTAATTCTATTAGCAACTATTATTAGGAACAAATTATTTTTTTTATGCATCCCTGTTATTGTAATATCCGTAATAATGCTAACGCCTGTGTTATTGCAGCAATCACATGGCGCAATAAAAAGCATGTCCATTACAATCATTGCTGTTCTTTATTTTGGATGGATGTTCAATTTTTCAGTATTGTTACGGAATGATTTTGGTTTTAGTGGTTTGTTTTTTATTTGTATTTTAGCTACTATCAGTGATTTGGCAAGTTTTTGGACAGGTAAATATTTTGGTAAAAAGAAATTAGCACCAATTATTAGCCCAAATAAAACTATTGCTGGAGCTGTGGGTGGAATTATTATAACTGCTGTTTTTGGGCTAATATTAAAATATAATCTACCAATGTACTCACATCTAACATGCATGGCATTCGGAATGATAATTAGTCTTTTAGCGCAGGTAGGAGATCTGTCACTATCAGCTATAAAGCGCGATATGCAAGTAAAAGATTTTGGTGCATTGCTGCCTGGCCATGGCGGGATGTTAGATCGATTTGATAGCTGGACCTATACCCTACCCATTATGTTTTTTTTATTAACTTTTTTTAAATAAATTATGCGATCAACAATTAAAAATGAAACAGACTGGTTTTCCTTATTATTACTTACTATTGCAGCAATCATATTTGTTACCGCAGAATTAGTACCAGTCGGTATTCTCCCTGAGATTAGTACGAGTTTTCAACAACCCATCGGTAAAGTAGGTCTAATGGTGACAAGTTATGCTTGGACAGTGGCTTTATCTGCTGTTTTTATCACAACTTGGTTGGCTCCATTAGAAAGAAGAATGTTATTATTAATTATTATTTTTCTTTTTGCGATTGCAAATTTAACGGTGGCTTGCTCACCTTCATTAACGATTTTGTTTATCGCACGCATTATTGGCGCTTTTAGTCATGGCGTCTTTTGGTCGATTGTAGGTCCATTATGTATGCGTTTATCTGGGCAATCAACTAAAGCACGTGCAACGGCAATAGTATTCGGTGGGATAGCTGTTGCCACCGTAATGGCCGTACCTGCAGGTACATTATTAGCACAATGGGTAGGATGGCGTTTTGTCTTTGTAGCTATTGCTTTTATTAGCTTAATGATTGGTGTTGCAATTGCTCTTCGTTTCCCCAAATTACATAGCGAAAGTCGTGGTTGTTTAGGTCAATTACCTGAACTAATTCGTCACCCATTGTTAAGACAATTATTGCCAGCAACAGCGCTTGCATTAACTGGACATTTTTGTGCGTTTACTTATATCAGCCTCCTGTTAGGAAAAAATATGGGTGTCGCACATACCCATTTAGCATTTTATTTATTCTTATTCGGTGCTGCAGGTGTTATTGGTAATATATTGGCTGGTATGCTAGCAGATCGTCAACTACGCCATGCGTGCCAATGGGTCATGACTACTATGGCAATAGTGATTATGCTGAGCGCTTGTTTATCTGCAGGAACAGATATTCTCGCTGCATTATTAGTTGTTGTTTGGGGGGCGGGTATTTGTATATTAACGATTACTCTGCAATCATTAATACTTACTTTACCAGTTCATGCAACCGATGCTGCGTCAGCGTTATATGTTTCCATGTTTAATATGGGCATTGGTGGTGGTGCATTACTCGGTGGAATCATTGTGGATCATCTACCTATTCAAGCAGTGGCATGGGTAGGAAGCGCAATTTTGTTAGCGGCTGCACTTATAGTTGGTTGGCCGATTAAAACTAAAATTAATCGAGATTTGCGAACAGTAAATCTTAATCAAATTTCAGAGAGGAACAATATATGAATAACTCAATACGTGTAGGTATGGTGGGTGCAGGATATATGGTTAAATTACATAGTTTATCAATGAAAAATTTAGCAGCATTCACTGATGATAATCGTGATCGCTTTGAATTAGTACGTTTGGTTGATAATAATATGGAACTTGCTCAACATGAGGCAATGCGTTGGGGTTGGAAACATGCAGAGAGTGATTGGCGCACCGTAACTCGTAGCCCGGACATTGATTTGGTCGATATTGCTACGCCAAATGATATGCATCTTGAAATGTGTTTGGATGCATTTGCTCATGGCAAACATGTTTTGTGTGAAAAACCCTTAGCACTTAATCGCCACCAAGCTGCTGAGATGGCGCGTCTAGCACAAGCATCCGGTAAAATACATATGGTTAATTTTACTTACCGTGCTTGGCCCGCCATTGCCCAAGCTCAGAAAATTATTCAAGAAGGAAAACTAGGGCGAATCCGACATTTTGAAGGTCATTTTTTTCAAGATCATAATAATGATCACACTATTCCTTTGCACTGGCGTTTCAATAAAGCCAGAGCAGGCGCAGGTGCTCTAGGGGACATTGGTTCACATATTATTGATTTAGCGCGCTTCTTGGTCGGTGAGGTGGCGAGTGTCAGCGCATTAACACAGCGTTTTATTGCACAACGCCCTTTGCCTCATGATAAAATACAACAAGGCGAAGTTGATGTTGATGATTTAACAGCCGCACTCATTCGCTTTGAAAATGGAGCCAGTGGATCAATCAAAGCTAGTTGGGCATTGCCAGGATTTAAGAACGATGTCTATTTTGTTGTTGTTGGCGAAAAAGGTGCACTACGATTTAGCTGGGAACGGAGTAATGAATTACAAATATTCGATGCAGAGGATGCTCCACAATTATCAGGTTATCGCACCGTATTAATAGGCCGTGCGCACCCAGGCGCAGAATTGTTTTGGTTCCCAGCACTCGGTGGCGAGCTTGGGCTAGGAGTCACCGCACAGGGAATGGGTTATGGAGATGCTTTTACCTTAAGTTTTCGACATTTTGCTAATGCGATCAAAGCAGGTGTTTCAACAGCCCCCAATTTTATTGATGGTCTACGGTGCTGTGAAATTATCGACGCAATATTAACTTCAGCGTCAGAAAACCGCTGGGTAGAGGTGGAAAAAACATGCATTTAACTAAAAATAACATCAATATAATATTGTTGTGTTGTTTTTAAATAGTTTGCAGCTTCTTTGACTGGATTAATAGCACTGACTGCCGCTAATGCGGCGGTATCTAAACTTTTGCTACCACTGGGTGAAATGATTTTTAACGCATCTATACGGCCATCAGGTGTTAAACGGAATTCAACACGGGTGGTGCCTTTTTGGCCTAATAATAATGCACTTTTTGGATATTGCTGATTGCTTTGAATTTGTTTATGTAATAATTGCAATAGCAAAGAAATTGACTCTCCATCATTCGCTGATGCGATTTCACTTTGACCCTGATGAGTTATAGTTGTCGTAGAACGCATGTTATTTTTTTTTGCAGCAGTGCGACTATTTTTAGCAACTAAAGTTTTTTTGCTTGGAGGTTGTCTGATAGGGTTTATTTTAGAATATTCATTATTTGTTGTCTTAGCTATATAAGTACTCATATATGTAATCGTGCCCTTAGTAACCTTATTTGGCGTATTTATTTTCATCAATAGCAATAATAAAATGGCTAAATGTAAAAATAAGGAGATCGTGCCATAATAGAGGTATGATTTTTTAAACATAATACTAACCAATCTGATATTTAGCAGTTAATAAAAAATTAAACCCAGGAGCTGGGTAAACAAAATCATTCATTGAAGAAGGTTCATAAACCGTAAATGAATTATATTTTTTATTAAATAAATTATTAACGCGTGCAGAGAGAGTCCATTTAGCACGCTGATAACTTAAATTAATATTATAGATTGAATATCCTCCTAGTATACCATTAACATTAGAAATGTCGCCAGAAGCATAGCGATTACCGATATACGTATCATTAATATATAAATTATAATTTTCTAAAAATTGATAATTTAAACCAATACTCGCAATATTTTTAGCGACAAAAGGAATATAATCACCTTTATTAATACCAGAAGAGAAACGTGCGTCAACATAATTATATTGACCCAGCAATGATAATGTACGAGTTAAGTTGTATTGGTCGGTCAAAACCATACCATCGCGTAGGGTGGGGGATAGGTTTGTATTAGCTCCAAAAGGCTGTTCGGGTGTCTGAGTAGGGTCAAAAGCAATCTCATTTTTAAGAGCAAGCCTATAAATGCTAAATTTCAATGCATTATTTTTTATGTACCACTCCGTTCCTATTTCATAAGATACCCCTGTTTGAGTTTTTAAATTATTGACACCTAATGGTAGCGAAGCCTCTTCATCGGCTTTAGGAAAGCGAAAATTGCTTTCGCGACGAACATATAAGCGCAAATTACGAGTCATTTGATAACTTAACCCCTGCTCTGTTACAAAAGCATTGTTATTGATATCGTGCTCTATGTCATTGGCAACAGTAGTGCCACTTAAATTAGCATCTCTTAAACCAAGTGTGAGATTAAGTTTTGCTAGAATGGGTGAAACAATTTGAAAAAATACACTTTTCTCTTGCTGTGAATTGTTGGTATTGGATAAAGAATTTAATAATCGGTATTGGTCATTCTCGTAGTCAATGCCCGTTGTAATTAAGTTGTTATCAATATTTCCTAATATACGTGGATTAAAATCATCTATTTCGCGTCTTTCAGTAAAAGGAGAAAAGATAAAACCACTACCTAAAGTGGTATTTTTTTGTAAGCCAGTCTGTAATAACCAATTATCGCCCATTTTTTGTTTAATACCCGCTTGATAAATATTAGTATTTTGATCACTAAAATTTGTATCTGTTTGGGCTTGTCGTGGGTCTTGTTGAGCTTGCTCGACAGTCAATGCACCTGCATATAATAAATTATTAATATATTTTTGATAATTAAAAAATATTGATCCGGTATTATAGTTATAGCCAATGCGTCCTGATAAATTATTAGTATCTTGATTATTATGTTGGCGATAGTTATCGCTATTGTTTATCCAGCCATTGAATAAATAATTGAATCCATTAGATAAATTGTCACCTATGGTAGCGCCGTAAATTATTTGATTGTAGCTGCCATAGCTGGCGACAATATTTGTTACAAAGTGCATGGGATGGAACGTAATAATGTTAATAATTCCACCTACGGCTTGGTCACCATATAAAATACTAGCGCTACCGGGGATGACTTCAATACGCTCTATTTCTTGTATCGGTATACGATTGAGATCAGGTACTGATAAATCTGGATTAGTAAATCGATAACCATCAATTAATATTAACGAATTACTGGCGGCATTATCACCAAAGCCACGAATACTTAAGGCCGTTGCGCTGTTATCACCAAATAGATCATTGACTTGAATTCCCGTGAGCTCACGCAGTACTTCACTAATATTGCTAGCGCCACTATCCTGAATTTCTTGCCGCGTAATGATAATAACATTGCTGGGCGTTGTAATAGCACTTTGATTTGTAGTTGATGAATTCGTAGATACAGATGGAATTTCTTGTGCTGTTATATCGTCAGCTTTTACAGCAAGTGTAGTCACTAACAATAACAAGATTGTAATTATTGAAGTAATGCCTCGTACAATTGTTAAATATTTCACTGATGTCCTAATTTGTTTATCGAAAATAAATGTGATGATGACATTTACATTTTTTCTGTCAATAAAAATAATTTTTGAATTACTTTGTTACAAAGAGTTACTGCTTAGAAATATCACTGCAACAAAGTTTGTTTATAGTAATTTATAAAAGTAAATCGATTACAAAAAAAGAAATACGCAATGAGAAATATTTTTGCAAACAGTTGTAGTGTTAATAATTAGCAACCCACATATATGCCCATTAATGATTTTTATAAATGCATATATGGATAATAATGAATATTTATTATAACTAGTTGACAATTGAAATGAAAGTTGAATATTATATACCAATAAAAGCAATAAAAAGTTTCAACTATTTTGAGTTATATTTTAATACATAGATTTATTAATTTTTTTATTATAGCCCTACCTATCTTTAACAAGGAGAATATTAATGAGTACCCCATCTTTAAATAACTTCATCAATCATATTAATTCACAACATCTCCCAGCGATTCTTAAAATACAGAATGTACTTTTAATGGAACTGCAAAAATTTGCTCATGATCAAGGTTTTATTCAAATAATGCCTTTATTGATGTCGCCGATTACTGATCCGCTAAATCATGATGTGTATCCTGCTGAATTGCAGTATGAAGAACGTAAATTAAAACTAACAGCAAGCATGATTTTCCATAAACAGTTGGCGTTGATCCCCGAAAACATCAATAAAATCTACATTATGGCTCCTAATATTCGCCTGGAACTTGCTAAAAAGAAATCATCTTCTAATCATTTGCTTGAATTTTCACAATTTGATATTGAAATTAAAAATGCAAATATGGATGAAATCATGGCTTTCATTGAAAAGTTGTATGTACATATTTTTGCGGTAATCGAAAAAGAGTGTGCTGCTGAATTGACATTACTTGGTCGAAAATTACCTAAAATGAAAGGAGCATTTCCACGTTATAGCACAGAAGGTATGCCGCTTACAGAAGTGGATGCTTTTTGCAATAAGTTATCAGCTGAAAGCCCTGTACCTTGCTTTGTAACAAACTTTAAACGTGAATTTTATGATAAAGAAGATCCAGCTAAGAAAGGAGTTTATCGTAATTTTGATTTGGTTTATCCCGAAAACTATGGTGAAGCGCTATCAGGGGCAGAACGTGAATATGAATATAATCAAATCATAAGACGTATGCAGGAGCTAAATACGAACTTAACAGCTTATGAAAACTATTTAGAAATGTCTAAACATAAGCTAATTCCCAGAACAGCCGGTTGCGGTATTGGAATTCAGCGCTTATTGAAATTTATTTGTGGTAAACCACAGATCAAAGATGTTTGCTTGTTTGATCGTAGTATTTTAAGTGAATTTACATTTTAAGAAAGGAATAAAATGAGCAAGAAAATATTAATTTCTAGTATTTCTTCAGATTCGCATACCTGGAACTTGGTTTACATGCAATTACTGATCGAAGAGTTAGGTCATAAAGCCATTAACATCGGTAATTGCATAACGATCGATTACTTGGTTAAACAAGCACATTATCACCGTCCCGATATTTTAGTAATCAGTACGGTTAATGGACACGGCCATATTGAAGGGGTTGAAATAATGAATGAGTTAAAAAAACATGATGTATTGCGGAACTTGAAAACGGTAATCGGAGGTAAATTAGGTACATTAGGTAATAATAATGAAAGTTATGTGCAAAAGTTACTAGATGTTGGGTTCCAACGCGTATTTTTTGGTGATAAATCAGTAGATGATTTTATTAGTTATGTTAATGAAGTTAAAGAGCAATAAATAAAAAGGATATAAATATGCTGGAAACAGCGGAAAACAGCGTTAATAACGACACTATCAATCATGGATATTTTAATTGTTTTGTCAATGAGATGCGCAAAAATAATAAGCTGATTGTGCAGCCGCGTATGGGTTTTGGTACGGTAGAAGAAATGCAGACAGGTTTAATAAAAGTAAAGTCTGCTTGCGCTCCTACTATTGGTACTTTAACTATCGACAGCTATACGCGTGTTAATCAATATGATGCTGCACGTCGTGCCTTGGATTCAGGGCATAAATTAAATGGGTTTCCCATCGTTACTCATGGCAAAGAAACTACCGGGAAAATGTTAGAGGGCGTAATGACACGATATTTTCCCGTTCAAGTGCGTCATGGTACCGCTTTACCAAAGGAAATATTTAAAGCATTGCTAGCTAGTGGTTTAGATGCCACAGAAGGCGGTCCAATTTCTTATTGTTTACCCTACAGTAGAGTGCCTCTAGAAAAAGCGATACAAGCATGGGCCGAATGCGCGCAAATTTTTGCAGAAGCAACGACAAAAGGCCGTTTATGCCATCTCGAAAGTTTTGCTGGTTGTATGCTCGGCCAACTTTGTCCACCCTCTTTATTGCTCGCATTAACTATTTTGGAGTGTTTATTTTTTAAATCATATGGTGTCAAAAGTGTTTCTTTGAGTTATGCGCAGGGTACGCATAGTCAACAAGATATTGCAGCATTGTTGGTATTGCGAAAATTAGCAGAAAAATATCTTAATGATATTGACTGGCATGTGGTGGTTTATACTTATATGGGGGTTTTTCCGGCGACAACTCAAGGTGCTTTTGCAATTCTTGCAGAAAGTGCACGAGTTACTGCGCAATCAAGTTGTGAGCGGTTGATTGTGAAAACAGCTGCGGAAGCGCATCGCATTCCTACCATTGAAGAAAATGTAGCATCGCTTGAAATGGCTTTTGCTGTTGCGCAAGAAGCACGAACACAGACATTTTCAATCGATGAAGAAGAAAAGCAACGGCTATATGAAGAAGTGGTATTTTTAGTAGAAATGGTACTTAACCTTAATTCCAAGTTAGATTTGGCGCTGCATACTGCTTTTATCAAAGGCTATTTAGATGTTCCTTATTGCTTACATCAAGATAATTCAAATTTAAGCCGTTGTTATATTGATGAACGAGGTTATTTAGGTTGGGCATCACCGGGGAAAATCCCACTGCCTGGGCACCTATTTAAGAATAGAGCTCATAAGAAACAAGTAAGTTCACAAGATTTATTAACTATGTTGCAGTTTAACAAAAATAAATACGACGGGGGTCATTATGATAACTAATCTATCAACAGTAAAGACTAATCACGCCATGTTTATTTATTTTATTATGGCAACTTTTCTTTGTTTCGAAATGGCACTACAAGTTTCGCCAGGGGTTATGACGCAGCAATTAATGCATGATTTAAAAATTGATCACGCAGGACTTGGTTTTATGTCGGGCGCATATTTTTATACTTATGCAGCTATGCAAATTCCTGCCGGATTATTATTAGCTCGTTATAATATACGTTATGTAGTAGCGATTGCACTTTGTTTTTGCATTAGTGGTATATTGCTGTTAGCCAATGCGCATCAACTTTGGGTTGGTGTTTTGGCGCGCATATTAACAGGAACGGGATCAGCATTTGGTTTTGTTTCCGTACTGGTGGTAGCAGTACGCTATTTTCCAGCTAAACAGTTTGCATTATTAGCGGGTATTGCGCAATTATTGGGCGCGGTTGGTGCTATGTGTGGTGTTGCGCCTTTAAGTAGTTTTGTTGATTGGGTGGGTTGGCGTCTTGCTTTAGTATATCTGGCATTTTTTGGTACGTTTCTCGTGGTTTCCGTTTTGCTTTTTGTGCGGGAAAATGCGCATGAAAAACAAACTCAGGTAATTGAAAAAAAGCCAACAGTTTTAACAGAATTGTTAACTATCTTGCGTCTTAGGCAAAATTGGGCAGTCGCTGCTTATGCGTTTTTCAGCTGGGTGCCGATGACCGCATTCGCTTCATTATGGGGCATTCCTTATCTCACTACCATGTATCACTTTACCCCAGAATTAGGTTCAGCACTGATTGCTATGATATGGATTGGCGTAGCAATAGGTAGCCCATTAGCAGGTATTGTATCGGAATGGGTTAGTAGTAGACGATTGATATTATTTATGGTGGGGCTATTAGGGTTATGCAGTGGTCTGCTTGTCATATATTGTCAATTAAATATTTATTATTTATGGATCTTACTCTTTATTATGGGTATAGGATCTGCTGGGCAAGCACTTAGCTTTGCTGTAGTGAAAGATAATAACCATAGCGCAGAATCAGCTGCTTTAGGTTTCAATAATATGGCTGTTGTTATCACGGGTGGCCTTGTGCAGCCATTGGTTGGTTTATTAATTACTATGGGAATACACTTAAGCGGAGCTCAGAATGAACTATTGGGATACCGTTTTGCTTTGTGGATAGTTCCCTTAAGTTTTTTTGCTTGCATGTTGCTTAGCAAAGTATTTATTAAAGAAAGTCATCCCCAGCATATGGTATTGCGGGAGAAAAAGGAGATTGAATATGCATGATCAACGACGATGTTATTTAATAGGAAAAACCACATTATTGATAAAATGTTGTGAATCATTACTAAAAAGAGATTATCAAATTCTAGGTGTAATAACACAAGACCAAGAAATAATCAGTTGGCTCGATAGTAAAAAGATAATCCATATTAATGATCTGAACGAAATCAAAGAACCTTACAATTCGTTTGAATATTTATTTAGCATAATTAATGATATTATTTTACCTCAGAAATTAATAAGGCAAGCAAAAAGATTAGCTATTAATTATCATGATGCGCCCTTACCAAAATATGCTGGAGTAAATAGCACTACTTGGGCAATCATAAATCAAGAGACTACTCACGGTATAACTTTTCATTTAATGACTGATAAGGTTGATCAAGGTGATATTGTTAAACAAACACAATTTATTATTAAAGCAAGCGATACTGCATTATCGCTTAATTTAAAAGCTTATGAAAAAGCGCAGAGTGCATTTGATAGCCTATTAGATGATATTGAGAATAATAATGTTAAATTTATTAAACAAAATATTCAAGAACGAACATATTATGGAAAAAATCACATATTACCAAACAATGGTTTTATCGATTGGAATACAACATGCAAAGATATTAATAGGTTATTTTTAGCAACTTATTTTGGCAATTATGCAAACCCAGTGGGGTTGCCAAAGATAATTATAAAATCAAAAGTTTTTATTGTATCAAAATTTGAAATACAAAAAACATCTTTCCGAAACAAAAATGGAACCATTATAGATGTATATAAAAATAGCATTAGCGTGGTCGCAAAAAATGGTGTTATTAAGATAAAAAATATCTGCACTTTGGCAGGTGTTGAAATTTCTATTAGCGAAATAGTAAAGAGTTTAGATATAAGAGTAGGAGATAATATTCATCCTGATAAAAAGACAATTGATGGATTAGTATCTTTATTTAAAAAAGCGCGTATAAATGAAAGTTATTGGGTAGATAAAATACAACAGTTAAATATTTTTAAAGGGATTGCTAATGCAGGACATTTAAACCATCAAGTAACTAATTTTACCGTAACTGATACAATAGAGAAACTTTCCAAAAAGTTAGGTGTGGAAAGCCATATATTATTATTAACAATGATATTGCTCTACATTTATCGTCTTAATAACGGGGAACCATTTTCTTATGCAAGCCCTGTCAAAAAATTAGAAAAGCTAAGTAATTTAACAAAACAGATTTTCTCACAGAATATATACCATCAAGTTGATTTTAGTGATTGTGGATTGTTTGCTGATGCAGTATATAAGGTAAATTTAAATCAACAGGATATTAAAAATAAATTTACTTTTTTTAATGATCTATCATTTCGCTATAAAAACATCAATATATTCTCTGATGCTAATGCCTTAAAAATTGAAGTTAAAGCAAAAGAAATTAGCGTAGAAAATCATCTATCCTATTTCAATATACATAGAGGGGTATTACATTTTATAAAAGTTGTATCTAAAAATTTAGATAAACAAGTAAACTATTTACCGCTTGTGAATAGATTTGATAGCAATAATATTTTAAAAAAATGGAACAATACACAGACACATTATAATTTTTCAGCAAGTTTATCGGCAGAGTTTGAAAGACAAGTAGATGATACTCCTATGTCGATTGCAATAAAATATTATGATAAATCACTAACGTACTTTGAGCTTAATCAAAAAGCAAATCAACTGGCATACCATTTAGTTAAAAATGGATTTGGATCTAATGACTTTATTTGTATTTACATGGAAAGATCAATAGAAATGGTTGTCGCAATATTGGGAATATTAAAAGCAGGGGGCGCATATATACCCATAGATGTTACACTACCGGAAAAAAGAATTTGCGCCATATTAGAAGATTGTCAATCTAAAACAATATTAACGCATGATAAGGTAATTGATAATATTCATAAAATACCTGGTGCAATTAATTGCATCAATTTAGATAATGATAGTATTTTCCAATTACACCCTACTAAAAATCTACCTGAACGTTCAAATTTAGGACACCCTGCGTACGTAATATATACCTCTGGCTCTACAGGTGCTCCTAAAGGCGTTGTAATTGAACATAAAGCAATTTTGAACCGTCTTTACTGGATGCAACAAAAATATCAATTAGATAGTTCTGATGTAGTTTTGCAAAAAACCCCATACAGTTTTGATGTTTCGGTTTGGGAGTTTTTTTGGCCGTTAATTACGGGTGCAAAATTAGTTATCGCTGCTGTAGATGGTCACAAAGATTCTGATTATTTAATGGGTTTGATTGAGCGTGATAAAATTACAACATTGCATTTTATTCCTTCAATGTTGAATATATTTTTGCAAAATAATAGAGCATTATACGACCATTGTTTAAAAAGAGTATTTTGTAGCGGAGAAGCATTGACATATACAGCAGTTGAAAAATTTAATAAAAAGTTTCCAAATGTTAAACTTCATAATCTTTATGGCCCAACAGAGGCAGCAGTTGATGTCAGTTATTTTAATTGTAATGAAGTTAAGGAAGACAATCTAGTTCCAATTGGTAAGCCGATTGCAAATATTAAATTATATATATTAGATAAAAATAACCAATTACTGCCCCCTTTAATCCCTGGGGAACTGCATATAGGAGGTATTGGTTTAGCTCGTGGTTATCTCAACCGCCCTGAACTTACGCAGGAAAAATTTATTAATGATTCATTTGCTGGCAATAAAAAAAGTAGACTTTATAAAACGGGTGATTTAGCTTATTTTCTACCAGATGGTAATATCGCATATTTAGGGCGAATTGATAACCAGGTAAAAATAAATGGTATACGGATAGAGCTTGGTGAGATTGAGTCCATGGTAAGAGCTTATCATGCGGTTTCAGATGTTGCAGTCATAGTGGATGCTGACCGTATTATTGCCTATATAATCCCTCAAAAGAAAGATGCTCTTAAGGCTGAAGAGCTTAAAAAATATTTAATGGAATATTTGCCAACGCATATGATACCTAATAGTTTTATAATGTTGGAAACCTTCCCACTTACTGCGAATGGAAAATTAAATCGTAATGCACTTTCAGCATTAAATATTGTTAAAAATACTGAAAATAACTATCAGTCACCTAAAACAGCACTTGAAGAACAATTGGTTACAATATGGCAAGAAGTATTGTCAGTTGAAAAAATAGGGACAACAGATAATTTTTTTGATTTAGGTGGTAATTCTTTAAGTGCTATGCGCTTGAATGTGCGTTTGAATGATATAATGGGTAAAAACATAAAATTGTCAGATATTTTTTCCCACTCCACTGTTTTACAGCAGGCTAAGCTCTTAAATAACATACAAGATTTACTTATAACTAGTAATGTTAATCAAAAAATAACCGAAGAAAAATCGTCAGGGCCACTTTCATTTCAGCAGCAAAGATTATGGTTTTTGCAGCGATTTTACCCCAATTTAAAAGCCTACTGTTTACAGATGCTTTTTAATTTAAAGGGCCATGTTAATATTGAGTTGTTAGAATTAAGCTTAAAGAAATTATTGGAACGGCAAACAGTATTGCGTACGACATTTCATGAAAATAATGATAATATAATGCAAGTCATTAATTCGGTTCCTGATCAAATATTACAGATTCTCGATTATAGTAATGAAATTAGTATATCTACAGATAAAATTAGCAGGTTTGTAGAAAAAATTGAAAATACGCCATTTGATCTAGAACGAGGACCACTATTTAAAGCTTATCTTATTAAAGTCGATAAGTCGCATTATTATTTGTTATTTTCTTTACATCATATTATTGCTGACGGTTGGTCACTTGGTCTAATAAAACAGGAACTTACTAAGCTTTATAATAAAAATACTAACCATAAAGAAGTAATAATTGATCATTTGCCGATCCAATATATTGATTATTCTACTGCCCAACGTTTGCAGAGTGGTCAGTCTAGATCGATGCAAGCGCTTGAGTATTGGTGTACCAAATTATCTGGTGATTTACCACTTCTGCAATTGCCATTCGATTATGAGCGGCCTACTACACAAGAATTTACCGGTAAAACTTTTGATTTTGCTGTGCCAGTAGAGACAGCACAGAAGGTCAATACACTGGTTAAAACAAATAAAAATACAATATTTACAGTGATGTTAACCGCTTTCTATGTACTACTTTATCGTTATACTCAACAAGCTGATATTATTATTGGTACTGCTGTTGCTAATCGTTTAGCAACAAATATAGAAAAACTCATAGGATTTTTTGCTAATACCCTAGTATTGCGCACAAATTTGTTCGGTAATCCTACATTTAGAAGTCTGCTTAAGAATGTTCAGGACGTGGTATTGGATGCATTAACGTATCAAGAGGTTCCTTTTGAACATCTTTTAGAGAAACTAAATATTCCAAGGGACTTGCAACATAATCCCATTTTCCAAGTAATGTTTGTATTACAAAATACTTATTCTCAAGTATTGGCTCCTACAGATATTACCGTAGAAGAAATCAACTATCATCCTACTACTTCTAAGTTCGACCTTACCTTATTTGTAAAAGAACAGAACAATGAGTTACTTTGTCAATTTGAATACAATGATAATTTATTCAAATCAGAAACCATACAACAACTATCTGTCCATTTTAACAAAGTTCTAGAACTATTAGTTACTAATCTTGATCAAACTATTGATAATTTTTCGATATTAACGGTAGGTGAACAACATAAGTTTTTAAACTGGAATAATACAAACTATTTATTTGCTGATTATGATAAATGTTTACATGAGCTATTTGAAAAACAAGCTGCTATAAAGCCAAATACAATTGCTTTAGTGACGAATAAAAAACGATTTACTTATGGCGATATAGAGTTAGCGTCTAATCGAATTGGTAATCACTTATATCAATTAGGAGTAAAACCTAACCAACTAGTGGCTATAGTTATGGAAAGAGGTTGGGAACAAATAATGGCAGTCTTAGGTATTTTAAAATCAGGGGCTGCTTATTTGCCAATTATTGCAAGTGACCCACAAGCACGCATTGATAACCTTTTATCACAAGGTGAAGTAAAAATTGTATTAACGCAAGCACGGTGGAAAAGCAAAATTGTTTGGCCACCACATATCAGGGTATTAGCTGTTGATGATGAAAACGAATGGCGCAGTATACCATCGACGAAACTACCAGTTTTGCAAAAAACGACTGATCTTGCTTACGTTATATTTACTTCAGGCTCTACGGGTATTCCTAAAGGAGTAATGATTGACCATCGTGGGGCTGTAAATACCATTTTAGATATCAACGAAAGATTTTCAGTGCAGGAGAAAGACTGCGTATTTGGTGTTTCTGCGCTTAATTTTGATTTATCCGTATATGACATTTTTGGAGCATTTGCAGCAGGCGCACGTTTGGTATTACCAGCTGCAGGGAGCGATAAAGAACCGGATGAATGGATTAAACTTATCAGATTAGAAGCTATTACAATATGGAATTCAGTACCAACACTCATGCAAATGTTAGTAGAAAAGTTTGTGAGTAAGCAGCCCGATGAAGAAATTAAAAAACAATTAGCTAAAATGCGTGTAGTTTTATTAAGCGGTGATTGGATTCCACTTAGTTTGCCTGAAAAAATTAAGCAATGTATAGGAAATAATGTTCAAGCCATTAGTTTAGGTGGTGCTACCGAAGGATCGATTTGGTCAATTATACACTCAATTAACACAATGCAACCTACATGGAAAAGCATTCCATATGGCCAACCTATGCGCAATCAACGATTTTATAGTTTAAATGCTGGATTACAACAAGTTCCAGTAGGAGTAATAGGAGAACTTCATATCGGTGGAATAGGCGTGGCACGCGGGTACTGGAAAGATCCTGTACGTAGCAATAATAGTTTTATTCGACATCCTGTAACGCAAGAGTTTTTATATAAAACAGGAGATTTAGGGCGCTATTTATCAGATGGCACAATTGAATTTATTGGACGAATTGACAACCAGGTTAAGATAAGAGGTTTTAGAATTGAGCTAGGTGAAATTGAAAGTAGATTAATTGAAAGGTCAGATATAGAACAAGCAGTAGTGATGAGCATAGGTGATATAGCTGATGAAAAAATTTTAGTAGCCTATATAACATCTACGTCAGAAAATGATTTGGATATTAATCAATTAAAAATCTATCTTAAACAGATTCTGCCATCTTATATGGTCCCACATACCATCGTACAGCTGCCAACATTTCCGTTAACGGCAAATGGCAAGGTAGATCGTAGAGCTTTACCGTTACCAAATTTTAATATAGATGATGCAATCAAATATGTTCCACCACAAACACCCTTGCAAAGAGATTTAGCCAAAATTTGGCAAAAATTATTAAATAACAAAAAAATAAGTTTACATAGCGATTTTTTTGTATTAGGTGGCCATTCTTTATTGGCCACTCGGTTGGCAATAAAAATTAGAGATGAGTTTAATATTGAAATCCCATTAAAAATAATTTTTGAATACTCAACGTTAAGTTCGTTTGCAGAATATTTGTCGCTAATTATGCTAACCCCCACGGTAAAATTTAATGATTTAGTTGCTCACCAAACCATTGAAGAAGGAACAATTTAAAAATGAGTATTACAGCAAAAAATATTTTGGAAGTTATCGGTAAAATTAAAGATGCTGGAGTTGAGTTATGGCTAGAAAATGAAGCTTTGCATTTTCGAGCGACCCAAAAAAAACTAACAAATGATTTACGCAACCTTATTACAATACATAAACAAGACATAATAAGTTTTTTACAAGATTCTTATAAAATGAAGAAAAGAGTTTTGCCACCTATTGTTAAAACACACAATAAAAATAGTGCGACTGCTTCGTTCTCACAAAAACGATTGTGGTTTATTGCCAATATGGAAGTAGGTGGTTACCATTATAATATCCCAATGGCATTTAAAATAGCCGGGGAACTTAATATTGAATTTTTTCAAAAAAGCTGGGCTAATCTGTTAGCACGACATGAAGCATTGCGAACCTATTTTAATGATGAATCAGGTGAGGTATTGCAAAAAATTGATCAACAATATGATGTAGTTCTTGAATACATTGATATTAGTAATAATATAGATAAGGAAAATAAAATAAATGAATATATTCGTAGCTATGAAAAAAATATATTTAATCTAAGCCACGGCAAATTATATAAAGCAGTGATTATAAAACAGTCATTAAATGAACATATATTTTTATTTTGCATACATCATATTGTTGCAGATGCAGAATCAATAGATATATTACTTAGCGAGCTAAGCAAAATTTATAATGCGATGATGCTAGAAGAGGAGGTAAGATTACCAGGGCTCTTAACAAGATATATCGATTATTCTTGTTGGCAGAAATCATTACTTGATACAAGTTATTTTTCAGATCAATCTGAATATTGGAAAAAACAACTAGCTGGAGATTTGCCAATTTTAGAGCTTCCCTACGACCACCCTCGGCCTGCACAACAAACATATGTTGGCGCTCATTATCAAAGAATAATTAATCCCAATATAACTATTTTAATTAAAAATATACTAAAAACTAAAAATAATTATACCATGTTTACAATTTTATTAGCAGCATATTTTGCGATTCTATATCGCTACAGTGGGCAAAATACATTAATTGTTGGTATTCCAATTACTAGTCGTGCTCATACGGATTTAGATAACGTAGTTGGATTATTTGTAAACACAGTTGCAATACGGATAGATATAACGCCGAATATGTCATTTATTGATTTATTACAGGTGGTAAATGACAAAATGTTAGAGGCACATGCAAACAAAGAGGTTCCCTTTGAAAAAGTAGTTGATATATTAGAGTTGAAACGTAGCTTAGCATATACACCGATATTTCAAACAATGTTTTACTTGAATGAACAATCTACAAATAAACTTTTATTATCCGGCTTAGATATAAAAAGTATAAATTTAACACCACCAGTAGCAAAATTTGATTTAACGCTATCGGCACAAGTGAATGATGGTAAAATAGCATTAGATTTTGAATATAATGTTGGATTGTTAGATCATGATACCATAAGTCGATTATCAAATCATTTTGAAAATTTATTTAATCAATTATTAATTAATCAATCGTTACCAATTAAGAAGCTTTCATTGTTATCAATGCAAGAGCGCAAAAAACTACTTTGCGATTTTAATGCTACAAAACGATCTTTTAGAAAAAATATATTTGTCCATCAATTATTTGAAGAGCAAGTTGAAAGAAATCCTACGGCTATTGCAGTAGCATATAAAACACAAACGATTACTTATCATGAGCTAAATGAAAAATCCAATCAATTAGCTAATTATTTACAAGACCATGGTGTAGGAATAAACCAATGTGTTGCTGTTATGATGGAGCGTTCAATAGAAGTAGCTATTGTATTTATGGCTATTTTAAAAGCGGGTGGATGTTTTATTCCACTAGATGCGGATAGTCCAAAGTCACGTATTCAATATACTCTACAAGATAGCGAATCAAGTATAGTATTGACACAAAATCATTTGCTTGATCGCATTACAGAGTTTGCTGGGAAGGTTGTCGATATAAATAATTATAACAATACCAAGCCCCATTATTTAGTCAATAACCTTCCTAGCAAATCAAAAAGTAATGACTTGGCCTATATAATTTATACTTCAGGTTCCACAGGTAAACCTAAAGGAGTGATGATACATCACGAAGGATTTGCACATTATATTATGTGGGCATTGGAATATTATCAATGTAGGCAAGGTTGTGGTGCACCGGTCCATTCTTCAATTGCGTTTGATCTTACAATTACAACCATATTTGCACCTCTTTGTTGTGGCAAAACAGTTTTTATGGTTCCAGATGAATTAGGTGTAGAAGGTTTGTTGCAAGTATTAGAAGAGAGACAAGATTATAGTATTATTAAAATAACCCCGGCGCACTTAAAATTATTGCAAGAGGTATTTTCTATCGAAGTGTTAAAAAAACTACAAGCAACGGTGATCATTGGAGGTGAAGCGCTTTATGAAAGTGATTTAAATTTTTGGCGCAAACATTCACCACAAATGCGCTTTATTAATGAGTATGGCGCTACTGAAACTACCGTTGCATGTACTATATATGAATTGAGTGAAGATATCCCTAGGACTATTAGTATTCCTGTTGGTAAAGCTATTGCAAATTCGCAAATGCTAGTGTTAGACGAATACTTACAACCGCAACCAATCGGTGTTATAGGCGAAATATATTTAGGTGGAGTGCAATTAGCACGTGGTTATTTAAAACTTCCTCAGCTAACTGAAGAGCGATTTATAAAAAACCCATTTCCTGAAATCGACAGCGATAAAATTTATAAAACGGGGGATTTAGGACGTATCCTCGCAGATGGTAATGTGGAGTTTATGGGGCGGATTGACAATCAAGTAAAAATTAAAGGTTATCGTATTGAGTTGGGTGAAATCGAAAAATGCCTAGAAGACTACGCAACTATAAAACAAGCGGTCGTCATAGTACAAGAAAATGAACAAAAGGAAAAACAACTTATTGCGTATATCATTGCAAAAAATGCAGAATTTGATCTGAATATGATCCAAGAAACATTACGAACACAATTGCCTGAATATATGTTGCCGAGTTCTTATGTTTTATTAGACAGCATTCCATTAACCATTAATGGTAAAGTAGATACTAAAGCACTTTCTAGTATAACACAAATTTCTAAACCAGAAGTACGTTTTGTACTACCAACGACGGAAAACGAAAAATTATTGTCTGAAATTTGGCGTAAAATGCTTAATTTAGAACAAGTTGGTATTCACGACAATTTTTTTGCTTTGGGTGGAGATTCTATTATTAGTTTACAGATTATTGTAGAGGCAAGAAAAAGGGGTTTATCATTAAAACCTAAGCAATTATTTCAATATCAAACGATTGCAGAATTAGGTAAAGTAATTGGGCAGAAAATATTTACGGATGCAGAACAAGATACACTGACGGGATATTTTAATTTGTTGCCTATACAGCACTGGTTTATTGAGCATGATTTAGCCAATATTAACCATTGGAATCAAGCATTTAATTTACATACATCTAAAAGAGTTGATCCTGCTATATTAGAAAGATCGTTAGAAATAATGATACAACATCATGACGCGCTTCGTTTACAATTCTGTAAAAAATCTAATGGTTGGCAACAAGCTTATCCATCTAAAGTTATAAAGAAATCTATTTTAGTATCATTAGAAGAAAACAGCAATAACTATCAAAATGCTCAGCTAGCTTGTCAAGCTTCATTAGATGTCAATCAAGGAATATTAGTGCATGCACTAATATTAAGAAATAAAAAGCATGATAGTATTTTATTGGCTATTCATCATTTAGTGGTGGATGGTGTATCTTGGCGAATTATTCTTGAAGACCTAAATACTATTTATCATAGCTTGATTGAAAACACACCTATACAATTACCGGCTAAGACTACGTCATTGCGCTACTGGGTGCATAAAATTCATGAAAAAATTGCCTCGGGTTCATTTGACCATGACATAAACTATTGGAAATCACAACTGGAAAACAAATCATTTATGGTTCCCATAGATTACGAAAATGGAAACAATACGGAAGAAACAGCAAAATCTGTAAACATAAGGTTATCAAAACAAGATACGAGCAATATTCTTCATCACGCAAATAAAGCCTACCAAACACAAATTAATGATTTATTGTTAGCGGCATTGGTGAAAACATTGGGGCAATGGAGCGGATTGAAGCACTTGGTTATTGATTTAGAAGGCCATGGACGAGAAGATTTATTTGAAGATGTAGACTTATCGCGTACCGTAGGGTGGTTTACATCTACTTTTCCTTTGGCGCTAGACCTGGATTTGAAATTAGATGAAGAAAAACTTATTTTGAAAATGAAATCACAATTACAAAGCCTACCAGTGAAAGGGCTATCTTATGGAGTATTACGCTATTTACATCCAAAAAAGGTAACGCGTGAATCTTTATGTAATAAATCAACTATAAGTTTTAATTATTTAGGACAATTTGATAGTAACAAAAATAAAAATGAATTATTTAATTTAACGACATCCCCAGTTACCAATGCTTGCGCCTCGGAAAACTTAAGACCATATTTAATAAACATTAATGGTATAGTAATCAATGGCCACTTACAATTTGAATTTATTTATAGCGATGCTTATTTTAAACAAAAAAATATCAGAAAACTAGCAAAATATTATTTAACAAATCTGCTTACTGTTATTAAGCATTGCATGACTTATAAAATAAAATCAAATGATATAAAATATATAACTAACAAATATGGTGCAGATAATATTACTGATATTTATTCCTTATCACCTATGCAAAATGGGATGTTATTTCATTCGATTTACTCAATGGATCCATCTGAATATGCCTGTCAAATGTGTTGGGATATAGACTGTGCTCTAGATACAGTTTTATTACAAGCAAGTTGGAATCAGTTAATACAACGACATTCCGTATTACGTACTATTTTCTGCTGGGAAAATATAGCCGATGTGCAACAAATTGTACTGAATAAAGCCCCTATAAAATGGATCGAACATGATTGGCAGAGTTTAACAGTAGCTGAGCAAAAGAATAGTCTTATTGAATTATTTAAACGTGATAAAAAAACAGGATTTTACTTTGATGATGCACCATTAATGCGTATTAATTTAGTCAAACTAAATCCTAATAAATACAAATTATTGTGGACATTTCATCATATTTTATTGGATGGCTGGAGTGTAGCTAGACTTATAACTGAACTAAGACAATTATATGCGAACCAACCTAGTTCTTCACCATTATTACCATTCCGTAATTTTATAAGCTGGTTGGCGCAGCAAAATAAAACACGAGCAACAGATTTTTGGCAGACCATGTTTGTTGATTATAGGCCTACGCCACTGTTAAACAAAAATCTAGAGACTACGATATCAAATATTGTTTATGACGAAGTAGTTTACACAATTAATAATGATCTAAGTAAAAAAATATATAATTTTTCAAAACAACAACGAATTACAATTAATAGCTTATTTCAAAGTGCTTGGGCATTATTCCTTAGAAACTATTGTCAAACCGACGATGTTGTATTTGGAGTCACTATATCAGGAAGACCAATTGATTTAGATGGGGTTGAAAGTATGATTGGTAATTTTATCAATACTTTACCGCTTCGGGTAACTTTCCATAATGAAGAAATTGTGGGTGATTATTTACAAAGAATACAGTCTATCAACCTTGAATTACAGCAATATGAATACTCATCTTTAGCTGAAATTCAGGCTCAACTAGGTTTAAAAACTGGCACTTCATTATTTGAAACGCTGATGGTATATGAGAATTATCCTAAAAGTATTATTATAGATGATAAAAATTTACTTCCACTTTCAAATTTAAAGGCTGATGAACATTCAAATTATCCTCTTACCTTAATTATTGCACCGCAAAATGAATTACAAGTAAAGTTTTCTTATCAAACCAATTATTTTTCAAATAAAAATATTTCTGAGATTTATAATAGCTATATTGCAGTTATCGAACAAATAATTGTAGGGGTGCAATGTATCGTTAAACAAACGGTAGGAATAGTTGGAAACAGGGGGCAAGATATTTCAATAGATACCATTTCACCACAAAAAGATAATTTTATCCAGCCGCGTAATCATATCGAACAACGTTTAGCAAAAATTTGGTGTGACGTTCTAGAAAGTCGAGACATCAGTATTAGTGATAACTTTTTCGCGTTAGGTGGACACTCTTTAAGTGCTATTCGTGCATTATCTAGAATCAGGAGCGAATTTAAGATCTCTATGAATCTACGTGAATTTTTTAAACATGCTGTTTTACAAAATATGGCAGAAGAAATCGCAATATTAATAGCCAGCAATATAAAAAATACTGCTGAACTAGGGGCACAGACTTATGTAGAGGTTACGCTATGATAGTTATTTCACTATTAGAAGAGTTACGTCTAAAGGGTATCAAAATAGATAATGACGGCGATAAGTTGCTGATAAAGGGGAATAAAAATAAATTAACAAAAGATTTAATTGATCAATTAAAAGAAAACAAAAATAAAATATTAGATGCAATAAAATTAACAAAACAACAACAACTTTTTCATGATCGTGTGATTTATCCCACCCCATGTTGTGAAGATATACCATTATCATTTGCCCAAGAAAGCATATGGTTACATGAACAACTGGAGCCGAATAGTAAAAACTATAATGTCCCGTTTGTTAGATTAATAGAAGGTAAGATTAACGTTGATTATTTAAAGAAGGCATTTGAAATAATTATTGAGCGTCATAGTATCTTACGTACGATATTTTATTTAGATAATAGCGAAGTTAAACAGAAAATTGAAAATAAGATGGAATTTTCAATTCAAACTGAAAAAATTAATGCTGGAATCAATGATGTTAACTTAAGATCTCGTATAAATGATGAAATATCTATGCTTTTTGATTTAACACATGGCCCTTTATTTCGTGCGCTTATACTATATCTAGATGCGAACAAAGCAGTTTTTTGTATCACGCTTCATCATATAATTACCGATGCATGGTCATTTGGTTTAATGCTAAAAGAACTTACGACTTATTATAACAGTTTTATTAGTGGTCAATCGGTGCAATTACCAATGCCTTTAATTCAATATAAGGATTATGCATTTTGGCAAAGAGAGTGGATAAAACATAACGGACATGAAGAACAATTAATCTTTTGGCAGCATCAATTAAAGGATATTCCATACCAATTAAATTTATCGCCTAATTTAATATCTAATCAAGATAGAGCTGGAGGCATATGCTCCTTTGCTATTAATTCTGATATTCGTCAGATGCTTATTGACACAACAGCACGGCTTAATATAACACCATTTGCATTATTATTAGCCAATTACCAATTGTTATTGTATCGTTGCACGCAACAGAATAAATTTATAACTGGTGTTGCCATTGCTAATCGTCGCTATGCAGAAATGGAAAGTTTATTCGGTTTTATGGTAAATATGTTACCCATAGTTGCTGATATTAATTTAGATCTATTAGTTTCGGAATTTATTCAGCAAGTTCAAAGTGATAATCTCTCCGCATTAGAAAACCAGGATATCCCATTTGACATACTATTGAACTCTTTACAGGTTGAAAGAAAGCCTGGTATTCCACCTTTAGTCCAAGCTGTATTCAGTTTTCAGAATGCAGCAGAAATCAATCTAAAATTTACTGATATAAAATCAACAATTATAAACTTTGATTTGCAGATAGCTAAAAGATATCTAATATTATCTATCGAAGATGATGGGAAACAGTTTGTAGGAGCGTTTGAATATGCAAAAAGTGTTTTTACTGAAGAATGCATAGATAAAATAACACGAGAATTTAATGCCCAGTTGCAATATTTGTTACAAAATATAAATTGCTCTCTTCGAGCTACCCCATTAACTATGATAAACATCGCTGGTGCAACAGTAAGCAGTTCAGATGCTATGGTAAATGAGGTGATACTATCTGACCGACCTATGAGTGTTATTGAACAAAAAATTGCTGATATTTGGCAAGAAGTATTAAACATAAAAAATTTGCAGGCAGGTGCTAATTTTTTCCGTCTGGGTGGTAATTCTATTGGTATGATAAAAGTGATGACAAAAGCTAGGGAGCAAGGCATTCATTTTAGTGTTAGACAATTTCTAAAAAACCAGACTGTGGCTGCCCTAGCGAAGGTGATTACAGATGGGCAATAATTACATCATAAGATTAATAAATAATAACCCAACTAAATTATACATAGCACAGATGCTAACCAACGTTAGTGACAAGATGTTGCTTGTTGGTTTAATTTGGTACGTCACGGTAACTGGCGGAAAAAGTTTATTAACTTTATTTATTAGTATTTCTTTATTACCTCATTTATTTATGGTGTTAAAGACCGGAAAGTTAATTAATAAGATGGGGGCTTTAAAGCTAATAATAGCTAGTGATCTTTTCCGTAGTATATTATATTCTATAATGGCAATCTATATTATATTATGTCAAGGAAAAATAAATGTTATCGTGCTTGTTGCCAGCACTTTTTTAGCTAATATAGCTGCTGCTTTGTTTAACCCGGCTTTACTAACACTGCCTATAAAATTAGTGAGTGGTAGAGGATTGCAAAAATTGACCGCATTACTCAGTTCCACTATTTCAATAGCAACAATTGTAGGGCCTATGATGGCAGTGTATTTTTACAAGGTGTCTGGGCTTTATAGTTTATTCTTATGCGCAACTATAAGTTATGGTATTGCAGGGCTGATTGAACTAACCATTAAAATAGTTAAGCAGTGTAATGATAATATACAACCTAACCAAACATCCTTAAGTTTAATTGTCAAAGTTAAAAACTATTCGCTTATTGTGCGCATGTTAGTATTGTTTTTTCTTATGAATATTTTTATGGGCCCCTTACAATTATTTATGCCACTTTATGCGAAAGTAATATTCCACGGAAGCGTAAATACTTTATCACATTTGGAGGTGGCATTAGGTATTGGTGCTTTGTTAGGGATGATTCTTATGTCGGCTTATACATTTAAATGCCGTTTATGGCTAAGAATAATCCTCCCATATTTATTGATGGCGATAGCTTATTTCTTCTTTGCTAGTAGTTACTCTTTGTTTACCGCATTTATTGCGTTATCAGCGATGGGGTTTTTTCTTGCTATTGGTAATGTTAGTACTTTAAATTTATTTCAAACATATCCAGCTATTACAGATATTCCTGCTATTATGGCCATGGTAAATTTTATTTCAGTAGCTGCCACCCCATTAGCTATTTTTATAGCTGGTAATTTATTAAATGAAGATTATTTGCAAGAGCAAGCACAATTATATGCTATCGCTGTATTTGTTTTAGGCTTAGCAATATATTTTATACCAAGTCTGCGTCAAATAAAAGTAATTGAGGCTTCGACACATGAATAATGAACCATTCAAATTTGTTAAAATAATTGCTTCCGAAAATAGCACCCGTAAAAAACCACGTCTTTTCTGTTTTCATCCTGGCGGAAGCTCAGCCCAGATTTTTTATGGTTGGATTGAGGCTTTGCAAACATTGGTTGATATTTATGCTATAGAACTACCTGGCCGCGATGAATCTATAGATATTGCCCCTTATACAGATATTAAACAATTTATCAAACCTTTAGTGATGGAACTTGAAAATTATAATGATCGCCCAATGATATTTTTTGGTTATTGTATGGGGGGCTTAATCGCTTTTGAAGTAACTAGAATGATGGGTAATATAATATTACATTTATTTTTAGCGGCTTCAGCAGAGCCAATATATGCAGCAGATAATAAACTAAATCGATTTATGTCAGATGAAGAATTAAAAATATTCTTATCTAAGCAGTTTTCGCTAAAATTAACTAATGAAATAAATGAAGAATATATAAATTTATTATTGCCTACGCTAAAAGCAGATCGGTCTATTACATTTAATTATCAGTATAAGCACTCTGACCCATTAACTGTCCCCTTGACTATTTATGGCGGTTTGCAGGATGATGCAATTACACTGGCGGCTTTACATGCTTGGCAATGCCATACATCAGCAAATTTTAGGTTGCATATGTTTCCTGGTGATCATATGTTTATTAATGCTCATACTTCTTTATTATTAAAAAAATTAACAGAAGATATCTCATCAATTGGTTTTTAGGAAATAGCTAAATGAAAAATCATTTTATCCGGTTATTTATTTTGACAGTTAATCTTATATTTTCTATTGACACTTATGGCAACACAGGCATCAATCCGTGGCAAAATATGACGCAAAATGATTTAAAGCTTATCCATGATACTATTTTAGAAAATACGCCATTAGAGATAAAAACTGCCCCTCCAAACTATAAAAATTGGCTTGAAAGCGGATATCTGGCAGCATTGCAACGTGTTCCTACTATCGAAAATTTTTCAGGTTATATTTATGATTTAAGATTTTATGTGAACGGTTTTCAAGATTATCATACTAAAGTTGTGCCTCTGTTAAAAATAATGAATCCAAGTGAACAATGGCCAGGGTTTATTGTTGCGATGCGAAATGAGCAATATAAAGTAATCTTTAGCAGCCACGCTACGAATATTTGGCAATCATTACCACCAGTAGGGTCAACTTTATTAGGGTGTGATGGGCAAACAGCGGAACAACTTATGCGCACCAATGTTTTGCCTTATTGGGGTGGAAATGTAACATACCCTAGTACTTGGCAAGAAGTGTCTACACATTTGTTTACCTGGGATAATAACCCATGGGGAACGCAATTTAAAACTTGTAGTTTTTCGCAGGCAGGAACGATTCATTCATATGAACTACATTGGGTCCCTGTTTACAATAATACTCCTCTTGCCAATATGAACCCAATTGATGTTAACTTAATGGTAGAAACTGGCGCTTTTGGTCCAATACCTGAATTTGGTATTCATTCGATCGGTAAAGATGGTGTTTGGATTTCCATTCCTATTTTTGCATGGGGTTTAGCAGCGCAAGGTAGTGATACTACACAGCTTCTAAATGGAATTGCAAATAAGATGTCTGAATTAAAAAATAAACGTTTAATTATTTTTGATGTGCGTGGTAATACGGGTGGAGATCCACAATATATGCGTCCTATTCTAGTCAATTTATATGGTGAGAATTATTTAAAGTCTTTAGGGCAGGCATTTGCATGGAACAATGCTAATATAACGCAATTTCGCGTGAGTGCAGGTAACTTGAAAAATATGATTACATCTAAATCCCCGGTTTCAATGATTGCACAAATGCAACAAGCAATTGCTCATCACCAAACTCACATGGATTATACTACCAATGCATTTTCTAACTCTGATGATAAAATCATAGCTTATGTAAAACCAATCACAGCAAAAGTAATTGTGGTAACAGATGGTCGTTGTGGTAGTGAATGCACAAGCTTTGTCAAAGATTTATTATCCATCCCTAATACGATTCAGGTAGGTCAACCAACCGCAATTGTGGCAGCGTCTACCTGGAACCGTGTTATTGTTTTTCCCGATCAAGCGGCTGCATTATTGTTTCCTACAGGTATGCAATTAGGAAGCAATCAATCTTTTAACAAGCCTTTGATACCTACCTACATATACTCTGGTGATATGGGCAATACGAAAGAACTACAAGATTGGATACTGCAATTATTTAGTCAAAATTAGGATTTATTGGATTCACCCATAACTTGATATACGACCAATTCCGTGAGTGGAAGCCCGCAGCAAATATTTTAGCAAACAATATAATGTAACCATCCACGCAATATCTCCCAACAAACTATTGCGTAAAAAGGGCAGTGCTGCCGTATAGCATGTAGTAAATCCTAGCGCTGTGTGCGGATAAAGACCGCTGAGTAACCAAGTGCCAAAATTGGTCCATAGCCAATAAAACATTGATAGACTTATGAGCATGCCAAACAATCGAGGTTTATTGTCGACGCACACTTTATGACCTACTAAAGCAATAACAGCATAACCACTATAAGTAAATAATGACCAAGAACCAAAAGCGGGGTAATTCCATAAATAAGTCAGTGTTAAATCAGAAAGTAATAAACTAATGCCAACTATCAAAAGTGAGCGAGTATACGAAAATTGCAATCCAGCGAGCAAGCTCAAACTAGTAAGAGCAGTAACGTCAGCAGGGTGAGGTAATATTCGACTTAAAGCGCCGATCGATATCCAAATTATCACGAGTGTGAATTGGTTCATATTTATATCATCCTATTAGTATTTCGAGAAGATAATTTTAACACGTAGCACGTAATTTTTCAATATAAAAACCAGGATCGCATTGGTCATTTTTTTAGCATTGATTCTTCTAGTAGAAGAATTTCTTTTTTCTCTGCTAACATTTGTTCATAAGCTAGATTAAAACCGATAAGGTGAGCGTCTTTTACATTTAATGAAGTCAATAAATCTAAATCGAGTGAAACCTCTGAAGCGGTTTTTTTGATAGTTATTGGGGAACCTTCCATTCCTAGATTAAAAATAGTTTTATTAGTTTCTGGATCAAATTTCTGTGAGAAGATTTGATTCTTATCTTTTGTGATATCTATCATTGCAATATAGGCTAACATACAAATAGCTTTTTTAGAGAATTCATTCAATAGTTGATTATTCAGTACTATTTTTTGTGGAGAACACTCGAATACAATTGGGTTACCTAGTATTTTAATTTGAGCAATAAAAGTACTGCGCGAGGAATCACGTTTCAGGTTCACTAAAGTGAGAAGTGGTTTTTTGTTTTTTCCCTTTTGTTGCTTACGATAGTTTTCTAATAATGCTTGAAAGTCATTTCTTGCGATGGGGGCGGGCACATTATTATTATATTTCCTAAGGTTATAACAAACATCAGTATTACAGTTTATCAGCATAGGCTCACCTTAATTCCTTATTTATCATTGTGTATTATTTATACACCATGTATAAAAATCTTAGCATCATAGTTGCATTAATGCAACGCTTTTCTAAAAATTTAATCTATCAGAATAAATCATACACATATCTTATAAATAACGGAAAAATCTATTTTTTGAGGCGATATTTGTAAGATATTAGGAAGAGATAACCACAGAGAATATTAAAAAAGAGTTGCATCATTGCTACGTTATCATTATAATAAGTGGCTATCAGATAAAGGATTCAGAATGGCTGCTACCACCTCACTAACCTATTCAAGTGATTTATCAGAAGCACTTAAATCGCTATTGGCATTAAAAACGAATAGAGATAACGTTAACTTTACTCCTTATAAATTAGCCCAAGCTATAGGTGTTGATCGTTCTTTAATTCAGCGATTATTAAATGGTGAAGTTGAAAATCCTCGTATAGATACGTTATTTAAAATTTCTCAATTTTTTATCCAAGATGGTTTCCCACTAACATTAGATGATTTAATGCAATGGAAAACTAAAGTTATAGATGTGCAGGAACAAGCAATCTTAGAAAATCAATTTAAAACGTTTGCCTTGTATCAAATGAATAACTTTAATGGAGAGCAAATTGGTACTGTATCAATGGCTATACCGAAATATTCTCCAGGAACAATCGCTGTCGTTTCAGACCAAAATATTAAACCTATTTTTAATGCGGGGTCTGTATTTTTGGTTGATATGATAAAACAACCACAACATGAAAATTTAGTTATGGTAAGAGTAGAAGATCAAGATAAGCTTATACTCAGAAAATATTTAAATAACACAGGTAATACTGCTATTCTTCATTCGTTAGAGCCTGGAGATGATGATATTAAATTTCATCTAAATGCTGCAATATATAAAATAATTGGGGTAGTAATACATATTAATGTAAAGGCATAAATAATCAATAAGGTTTATCGTTATGTTAAAACATTTTTTTAAAAAAGCAGATAAAATTTTGCTCAAATGGCTTGGTATACATAATGCAGAAAAGCCTATCAGGGTTAAATTGGTAAATAATGAAGTTATTATTATCTCAAGTGAAGCTAACCGAAGATATCAACAAAAAAACATGCCCCCCCATTTTTTTTCTTACTTATCTAAAATTAAATTAACAGATAGAAAAAAATTAGGTGTTGCTGTTGGGAAGGCGATTGCAAGTAATTTAATTATTTCATTTGATAATGCAGAAATAAAGATTAAAAAGAGTTAATATTATGCAAAATACTCCTCAATCTTTCATCTCCAAGATGCCAGTTGATTTTTTAATGCTTGCCTTTGCAATGTTAACGCTATTTTCGTGTTGGTTTTGTACTGCTGATGTGAATTTATATGGCATCATTTTGGATATGGGGATATTAATTTTTTCTATTGCTTTATTCGTATGCTTATGTATTGTGGAGTTTTTTAATTATCAGAAAGCACAAAATGCAATTTTACTTGGGCTGATATTTAGTATAGTTACTATTGTTTATAATCAGTTGGCATATTATTTACCAAGCCCCGAATTCGCTGAAAAAATGGGGCAGATGTATAACCCCTTTGTGGAGGCGCAGGCAAAATCAGCAATAGATTTTTTTCAGGCTTACCTGATTTCTACGTTTTTTGGTATGTTTATTTTAGCTAAATCTAAAGCTTGGTTTTACGGTGAAAAAATATTTATACGAATGGCGGTCGTATTTTTTTTATCAATAGGAATGTTTAGCATACTCTTTAAGTGGTTTTATCATTAATGGTGAACGAGCCAATGCAAAATTTATCCACTAACTATAAATATTTATGGGCGCTTATATCAGCCTATGTTTTTATAACGGTTGCATCTGATTTAAACGGATATAAAATAGTGGAGGTTTTTGGGGTAAGAGCCCCTGCTGGTATATTGTTTTTTTCGCTAACTTATTTTTTTATAGAAATAATTACGGAAGTATATGGTTATAAAAGAGGAAGAATTGCAATATGGAATGGCGCTTTATTTTGTGGGTTATTTATTTTTTTTGCAGAAATAGTAATAAAATATCCCAGTCATTTTTCCAATGATTCTTATGCGATTTATGTTGTTATTAGTGGCACATCAAAAATTTTTATGTCCACTATCATGACGGTAATAATCGCAGAACATGTTAACGCCTATCTTCTTGCTAAACTTAAAATTGCATTTGATGGCAAATATATTGGGATACGTTTTATTTCATCAAGTTTAGTGGCCACTGGGGTTAGCATGTTTGCATTTATTTTTTTCGCATTTTATGGTCGTGTTCCTCACGAAGACTTCATAATTTTGTTTTTAACTTCATGGTTTTATCGCTATATAACTGAATTATTGCTGGTACCATTTTTTGTAAAAATAGCTAATAATTTGAAACGCATAGAAAAAACCGATATTCATGATTTATCAACAAATTACAATATGTTTAAATTTGATAATAGCTATGATAAAAATAATAATTATTACATCGAAATTTAATTTAAATTAACAGAGGGAATATATATGAAAAAGAATTTTGCCATACCCCAAATTGATTTGCTCCCTTTATGGAACGATCCGATTAATGGTGTAAAAATAGTTGCTGATAACATTACCAGAAATTTCAAAAATATAGGGTTTGCTTATTTAATAAACCACCAGGTGTCTGCTGCCCTAATAAAAAGTATATTTAAAGCCGCAAAAGATTTCCATGCTTTGCCATTAGAAGAAAAAATGAAAATAAAACAAAATAATTGTTTTAGGGGATATATGCCCATTAACGCCTCACAACTGAAAGTATCCACAGAAGGTGCCGCTAAAAAACCTAATCAACTGGAATCTTTTATAATGGCTTTTGAATTACCAGAAAGCCATCCTGATTATAAAATAAATGCTTATTTGGCTGGTCCCAATCAATGGCCAGATGGATTACCTTTCTTTAGAAAAGCTATATATGATTATCGTGACGCTTTGTTAAAATTATCTAATAAATTGCTTGAAGTTTTTTCCGTTGCATTTGGTTTAAAGCCAGATGATTTAAATCAATTTTTTATTAATCCTTCATACTTTTTACGTTTGCAATATTACCCAAAACAATTAGGTATTATTCCTGAAGATCAATATGGTATTGCCCCACATACCGATTATGGTTTTTTTACTATAGTAGCTCAAGATAACATAGGAGGATTGGAGATAAAAAATAAAGATAATGAAAATGAATGGATTAAAGTCCCCTATGTGCCAGATACCTTAGTTTTAAATAGTGGTGACATGTTAAAACGTTGGAGTAATAATACATTCGAATCTATGCCACATCGCGTCATCAATCGTTCTGGTTTAGAGCGATATTCAGTTCCGTTTTTCTTTGAACCAAACATGCATGCAATGATTGAAGTCCTTGAAAGTTGTATTAATACTGAAAGCCCAATAAAGCTTCCACCAATAATGTATGGAGAATATCTCTTAGATCGGGTCCAAGGAAATTATGGTCTCGGTAAACGTGGTTAAATATATTTAATTTAGAAGGAGATAAAAAATGAGTGATTTTTATAGAGCAGTATTTCGAGGTGTTAATCCCAATACCCATAAAAAGCGGGCCATACTTCTTGTCAGCGTGGGGCAGATCTATCATGAGGGAGCAAAGCTATTAGCAGCGATAGATCTTATAAATCGTTCTGATTTTGAAGAATGCACAATAATGTTGGCGGATAGCCTTCAGCGATATAATTATTTCAATGATTTATCTGAGGCAGAAGCATATCAGCTGGCAATAAATTTAGGAGAGCAGTGGATTGAAAGAAACTCAGATATATTGAATAAACTGGTCATGCGCCACCAAATTATTCGTTGGGACAGCCACTACCAATATGATTCATTTTGTAAGTTATACCGTGATCAGTTAATTAGTGATTATCATTCAGATATTAATACTAAAAATGCTATTGATGAAACAATTAATTCTTATCTTAGCAGACAAGATAAACTTGATAGTAAAATGAGCTACGATGTTATTTCAAAAAACTGCTTTAAATATGTTATAGAAGAATGCCCGATTTTAATGCCACTATGGGCTTCCCAGGGATATGACTTTATTATTTACCCAAAGAAAATGACAGCAGCGATGCGTATGACTTATGAAAAGTTTGTTTTGCCACAATACCCAGAAAAAGTAACTTGGCTTTCTTTGCGGCTTAGAGGTAAATCAGAATAATTGAATTCTTTCTGGTTGATTTAAGCATTTTTGGTTATAATTGCTGCTTTAAAGCTCATTAACCCAAATAAGATAGCAAATAAAGCCAAAAGCGAAGTGGCCAAAATCAAATGCATTGCATTTAGATAACTCATTATTGCGCCAATAGCTAGCCCTAAAGTCGCCCCAAAATTATGCCAAGTTCCAATAGCGCCAATAGCAACCCCGCCCATTTCTTCAGGTAATGATGACATGGCAGTAATTAATGAGGGGCTTAAAATACAGGCCCATCCTGCACCAAATAAAATATATGGGATTAGAAGTAGGTCAAGTTGTTGATTATTGTAAAAGTGAATTTGTAGCAATGCTGAGAAAATAAAAAACATATAACCAACCAATAATATAGTTTTAGTACCAAATCGATCGCATAAAGTTCCTGACAAAGGAGATATTATGGCCATCATCATTGTGGGGGCTAATAGGATTAATCCAATTTTCTCACTAGAAAAGTTATCTGCATTATGTAGGTGGAGGGGGATAAAAAATAAATCGATCGCATAAAAAAAAGCCAGAAAAAAATTGGCAACTAGTCCTATAATAAATTTATGATTTATGAATAAATGAAAATTGATGATTGGAAATTTAATATTACGTTCACGCATAAAAAATAAAAACAATAATACTAGGGTTAGAGCATACGATAAAATCGTATGTAAAGCTAACCAGCCAATGATATGAGTATTTACTGTTGTAAAAATCAACAATGGCAGAGCAATAATTAATAATAAAGCACCAATAAAATCGATTTTATCTTTATTAGCCGCCTTTGATTCAGGTAAAGTTATTATGCACAAGATAAATGAAAGTAATATAATAGGGAGATTAATAAGGAAAATAATATGCCAATTAAAAAATGTTGTTAAAATACCACCAACAACAGGGCCAAGTGTAAGACCAACTCCACTGACACCAAACAAAATACCCATGGCTTTTCCAGTATTTTCTGGGAAAAGAGACGGAATAAGGGCAACAGGGGCGGTATATAATATTGCAATCGAAATTCCTTGAAGAAATCGAAAGAATATTAATGCGTGAAAACTCATTACTAAACCTGCACCAAGCGAACTAACTGCAAACAACAACATTCCAATATAAAGGATTCGTCGTCGTCCAAATCTATCTGCCAATTTCCCAGCAATTACCATAAAAGCAGTGAGTGCAAGTAATAAAGCATTCATCACCCATTGCAACTGTATTGTATTTAAATTCAAAGAACCTTGAATGGCGGGAAGTGCTGTGTTAACGATGGTTAAATCAAGACAACCAAGTAAATTTGCAATACTTAATCCAACTAAAGCAATCCAAGAAGCTTTGTTTTTATCCATGATATTTATCCAAATTAACATTTAAAATTAATTGTATGCTAGCTGTGTTTATTTTACAATAGGCATGATTTTACATTCTATCTATCATATTGAGGCTATAAAATGTTTATTTTAATCTCATCTTTTTCACAACCACCTGAAGTGGTTGCGCCGCATTTTAAGGCGCATTGTGAGTGGCTTAACAAGCATATTAATACTGGTACTTTTTTAGCATCAGGGCCTAAAAAAAGCCACTTAGGCGGGGCAATCTTAGTTCGCTCCATTGCTAAAACGCAGTTAAAGAAAATTTTGGAAGAAGATTCTTATTACAAAGAAGACGTTGCCGATTATTTAATTGTAGAAATGGATTGTAAATTAGCTGCGGCTGGGTTTGAAAAGTTGATTGATTCTTAGGATTTTTTATACCTTTAAACTGAATGGGTTAAAGTTGATACCATAATCATAAGCGTCGATACCCTCATGTCTTTTTAGAAATACCACTGCATAGCTTGCTAATATTGCAGCAAGGAGTGAATAAACTAATTTAACTAGATATACTGATAAAACCATGTGAGTAAATTCTTTAAAGGGCATTGTTCCCAAAAAAGCAGTTAAATCGGCAATCAAAGTAACAATTAACTCTCCGACCGCACTAGCAAAAAAGCTTCTTGCCCAAAAATATTTACCTTTTAAGTAGATTTTCCATTTGGAAAGTAAATAGATATTTGCAAATGAACTAATAATAATTCCGCCAAAAACAGCTAAGAATATTCGTAACAAATGACCGAAGACAGTATCGTATGCAAGTTGAAAGTGCCAACTTGTGGGGGATGGCAGTTTAATAATGGCCGCTATGGCGAAAGTGAAAAGTGCACAAGAAGCAAGTGTTTCCCATAATATTCGTCTTGCAAGCCTATAACCATAAACTTCAGCAATTACATCACCTATGGTGAAAACTAAAGGAAAACCGATAACTCCGCCGGGTAGAAGAATCTCTCCAAACATAACTGGTTTATAGGCAACTATTAACGATATTTGCATCACAGTTGCCGTTAAAATAGCAAGTAATGATAGGTTTTTAAATCCGATTTTCTGTTGCATATAATTTTCTCTTTAAGTTTTGGCTATTTATATTAATGCAATTTACTAACCGCATTAATTTACTGAGTTTGCTATTTTGTTTTTTATATATTGCATATGCAGACTTAAATTTAATACATCACTTAAAAGTTGGATAAATGTCAAGAAAGATTGGGTTCTCTATTGGGTATGAAATTCCTAAAAATGAAAACTCTTCTTTGTTTAACCAATAGCTTCTGAAATCTTTTTGATTGCCCCCGGGGTAACTGTATGCAATTCTCGCTAGATTGCCTGCCCCAGGTATAAATATAACTAGAGGTTTTTCCCCTGATCATTTTGCGCATACAATGAGCTTGTAATAAATAAACCAAGCAACAAAATTAATGGCTGAATAATTAAGCGTTGCATAGTAGTTTATGATACTCAATAATTTGATGTGCTGAAAGACGAAGTTCCGACCATCTGATTTATTGCAATATAGAAATTAATAACCATTTTTATAAAATGGCGCACCCGGAGAGATTCGAACTCCCGACCACCTGGTTCGTAGCCAGGTACTCTATCCAGCTGAGCTACGGGTGCTTTTGCTCTTCGCACTTTGCTCTTCAGCGTCGTTGTCTACGCTGCTCGCAATGCTCATTTATACCACATAAACTCCGCTTGCTCGCAACTTGACGCCTAGCTGAAGACCAAATTGCTTTGAGCAAACTTTACATATATTGGCGGAGAGAGAGGGATTCGAACCCTCGATGGGGTTTTAAGCCCCATACTCCCTTAGCAGGGGAGCGCCTTCAGCCACTCGGCCATCTCTCCAACAAAAGCGGGCAAGTATAGCACTTTGTAGCAAAGGTTAAAAAGGTTTTTTGTAAATGCACAAAAAAATAATTTATTTATGGTTCACCCTCTGTTCACTTTGTTGAATTTGTGTAATAATCTGGTTTCCTCAATTCTTAAACCATAAAGGCAGGTGCATGATGGATGACAATCGAAAAAAAGCGTTAGGTGCGGCTCTCAGTCAAATCGAGAAGCAATTCGGGAAAGGTTCGGTGATGCGGATGGGCGATCAGAGCCGTGTTCCGGTCGAAGCCATCTCAACCGGCTCGCTCGCATTAGATATAGCATTAGGGATTGGCGGTTTACCGCGTGGGCGCGTCGTGGAAATCTATGGCCCTGAGTCTTCGGGTAAAACCACTTTAACATTACAAGTTATCGCGCAATGTCAAAAAATGGGCGGTGTGGCGGCGTTTGTCGATGCCGAGCACGCTTTAGATCCTGTGTATGCGGCCAAGCTCGGCGTGAATGTCGATGACTTATTAGTATCGCAGCCAGACACTGGGGAACAAGGTTTAGAAATTACCGATATGTTAGTGCGCTCCAGTGCGGTCGACATGGTCGTCATTGACTCGGTGGCCGCGTTAACCCCAAAAGCAGAAATCGAAGGCGATATGGGTGATCAACACATGGGCTTGCAAGCACGTTTAATGTCGCAAGCGCTGCGCAAACTCACCGGCAACATTAAACGTTCTAATACCTTGGTTATTTTCATTAACCAAATTCGTATGAAGATTGGCGTTATGTTCGGTAATCCAGAAACCACCACCGGCGGTAACGCACTGAAGTTTTACGCATCGGTCCGTTTAGATATTCGTCGTACTGGCTCGATCAAAAAAGGTGAAGAAGTGGTTGGTAGTGAAACCAAAGTCAAAGTGGTTAAAAACAAAGTGGCGCCACCGTTCAGGCAAGCGGAGTTTGAAATATTTTATGGCGAAGGTATTTCACACGAAGGCGAAATCATCGAACTCGGCTCGCAACTAGAGTTGATCGAAAAATCCGGCGCTTGGTACAGTTACAACGGCGAGCGCATTGGTCAAGGTAAAGATAACGTCCGCAACTACTTGAAAGAGCACCCAAAAATGGCGGAAGAAATTGAAGCTAAAATTCGTGAGCTTAGTTTAGCGAAAACACCCGTCATGGTAGATCGTGAAGAAGAAGTAGAGACGGATGTGTAAGGATGCTTCCATCTAAAATCCCCCCTAACCCCCCTTTTTCAAAGGGGGGAATAACGGAAACCAATGCTCGCCAAACCGCTCTGCGATTATTAGCGCGGCGTGAGCATTCGCGTTTTGAATTGCGGAAAAAATTAATCGAGCGTGAGATCGCGCTCGATATCATTGAACCTTTACTGACCCAATTAGTGACGCAAGGCGTATTGAGCGATCAACGCTTTGTCGAAAATTATATCCGTGCGCGTGTTAACAAAGGTTACGGGCCGGTGCGCATTGCGGCGGAATTAAATCAACGTGGTATTACGGCTGATCTTATTGATGAGCTATTGGATCCTCACGCAGAACTTTGGTTAGAAAAAATTAATAGCGTTAAACATAAGCGCTTCGGCAAAATAATCCCCAAAGATTTTAACGAACGCGCCAAACAAATGCGTTTTTTGCAGTATCGTGGGTTTACGATAGAACAAATCCAACAAATTTTTCGTGATTAACTTGCAAGGAAGTCTTAGTTTATGAAATTCCTCCACCCAAAAACCAACTGGCTGTTTATAAAATTCATCGGCCAACAACTCAAAAAGAACGATTGTTTAAATCGAGCTGGTGCATTGGCTTTTGCAACTCTTTTAACATTGGTTCCCTTATTGGCGGTAATTCTAGTTGTCTTAGCAAAGTTCCCTTTCATTAACAGCGTTGGCAACGATATTCAAACTTTTATTTTTACTAATTTTGTGCCGACGTCAGGTGAAACCATTTATGCTTATGTCAAAAAATTTATTGAACAAGCCAGCCATTTATCATTAATTGGTTCCATCTCTTTAGTGGTCACGTCGATTTTATTGCTATCTAATATCGAACAAACACTCAATGCGATCTGGCAAGTAACCATAAGGCGTAATGGTTTAATATCGTTATTATTACATTGGACCATTTTATTTTTAGCGCCGTTATTAATCGCACTAGGGTTTTTAATCAGCTCATATATATTTTCTTTGTCGTTTGTCATGCACGCAACAGAATGGTTGCACCTTAAAGCCTATTTACTAATACTCACCCCATTTTTGTTAAGCGCAGCGGCATTTAGTTTTCTTTATATCGTAATGCCCAATTGCAAAGTAAAAATACATAATGCTTTTATCGGGGGTGTGGTTGCCGCGATTTTATTTGAATTAGCCAAACAAGGTTTTATATTATACGTACGATATTTCCCTTCTTATGAATTACTCTACGGCGCGCTCGCTGCCATCCCGTTGTTTCTTATTTGGATTTATATTTCTTGGTTGGTAGTTTTGTTCGGCGCCGAAGTGAGTTATGCGCTGGGGGCTTTTCGTAAACGTCCTTTATGAAATTACGCACCTTTTTTTATCATTAGTTGTTGGTGCGGGTTGCGATGGTGCCACAACTGGCTCTATTTGTGCGGCTATTTTGTTTAACAGTGCAAACATTTGTCCATCACCATTTTGTGGCTCCAAAGTTTCTTTAGCGGTTTTTGCAAACGCAGCTAAAGATTGACGATCCACGACCCGGGTGATGTTATCTAAAACCAATGTCACGATATATAAACATAATTCCTTGTATGTACGTGTTTTATAATTGTCCGGAGCAAAACTAGCAAGAACATGATATGAGGTGCTCAGACGATAGAGTTCCATCACTTTTTCAAAAGGGGTGGTTTTGTCACATTCAATGCTAGATTTACTAAAAGGAACACAAGGTGTCACTAACACATCTACATCTCTATTTACAAATATCGCAAATATTGCTTTTTTATAACCAGTCACGTATTCATCGAACATGTTTTGATAGGTTTCATTCATTAGTGCGTGAATAAAAATGCGTGCCCTTTCTTGCTTGTTAGTAGTTTGGTTGAATAAAGAAGTAACGAGTTCTACATTTCCTGATGGAATTGCGCGCATCGCTACTGTTCTGCCCAATTTATCTTTGGCGTTGGCATCTGCGCCTGCCGCAATGAGGGTAGTTACGATTGTTAATTGGTGGTCCTTCGGGTTTTTTTCATAATGATAATCAAAGGTAACAAAGATATTTGCAGCAACATGTAGCACCGTATCGCCGCTTCTATTTTTTTGATTAATAGACTTTAGTTGTAATGGTTTATCTTGATCATCATTTTTATCTTCTTCGGTTTGCTGGTGGGGGTTTTCTAATGCCTTTAATTTTTTTAGCGCAGTAGTCACTTTTGCTGGTTCGGGTTCTTTGCCGACTTTACTGTTGAAATTTTCAAGTATGGCAAATAATTCCTGCAATGGTGAACCGATGAAATATAATGTTGGCATCCGTAAAAAACCAGGGGCTTCTTTAGGCTCAAATGTTATAGCTCTGCGTAGATGGTAGGCAGTAATTTCGGCCACGAATTGCTGAATCGGGGGAGCAGTATCCTCTTTAATTTCCACAATGGCCAAAGGTGTTTTGCCTTTTTTGTCTTTTGCTGCTAAATCTTCATTTATATCAATAAGCAGTTGTGCTATGATCGTTAAATTAAAAATTTTATTTTGGAATTCGTCATACGGTAGAACTTGTTTGACTAAATCATTGGCTATTTCACATACTTGATGTAAAGCAGTAAGTCCTTGGTTTAAAGTACAATTTGATAATTCGAAAACTTTCACCATGACTTTTTGTAGATAGCCAGCTGTCATCGCTTCTCTTAACAATATTCCTACTGCGGTAGCGTTGGTGCGTTCAATGGCATTATTTAAGGCTTTAGCGAGCGCATCTATACTTTTAAGTAGGGATGGTGATGATGTGTTGAGGAGCAATGTAAGTACTTCTGCATCTGCATCTATGGCGGCATATTCTAAAGCGCCGATTTTGTTCGTTGGGTCGACTAAATTGGGATCAGCACCGTCAGCAAGTAATTGTTTGATTATTTGATTATAACTTTTCTGATAGTTCCTACTTAGGGCATAAAACAAAGGCGTTTTTCCGGCTGCTGGAGAAGCCGCATCTTTTTGCGGTTCATTAATAAAATTTTTATAGTTAGGAAATTTGCTAAAAATATCTGGGTCGTTAGTTTTTAATAGTTGCCAGAAACCATCAAATTCTTGTTGGGTGTATTTAGGCGTAGGAGCTTGTTCTGTTTTGGTATCTGCGTTTG
The DNA here is from genome assembly GCA_013288885.1 of Gammaproteobacteria bacterium. Lineage (GTDB taxonomy): Bacteria > Pseudomonadota > Gammaproteobacteria > JABDBA01 > JABDBA01 > JABDBA01. The sequence goes on from JABDBA010000001.1 coordinate 373,966, forward strand.
GAATATCTGATTGGCCATTTGCTAGCATAACTTAATTCTCCGTTTGTTATTAATCGAAGAGCTGATAAATATTAAGCTTAATGCACAACGCCATACTTCAGCAAGTTAATTTTATAGGTAGGGTATCCTGCTGCCATTTAACTACCTCAACGTGTAAGTCCTATCCTACAAAAAATCATAGTTGACCAATTGGTTAATCACATGTTATAGTGCCTCATAACTGACTAATTGGTCAGTTAATGATGGGGCTAATAACTATGATTAATCAGCAACGCGAAAGCCGACCCGGCGGCGATAAAACCCGTAGCAACATTATAAACGCCGCTAAAAAATTATTTGCAGCGCAGGGTTTTGCCGGTACTTCCATCAGCCAAATTGCCGCTAAAGCACGCGTGACGCGTAGTTTGATTTTTCATCATTTTGCTAATAAAGAAATTTTGTGGAAGGCGGTAAAGTTGTCATTTGCAGAGCATTCGGGTTTACAAACCAACACAGTGTTAAATGCCGACCAAGGGTTATTGCATTTTCTTAAAGAAGTAATTACGCAACGGTTTAAATTATATGATGAAAATCCTGATGTTGTACGCATGATGGCCTGGCAAAGTTTGGCGAAAGACAGCGGTGCTTTACAAGGCGGCACAGTTGCTTCGCCCAACAGCTGGCTGAATGCCATTAAATATTTGCAAAAACAGGGTGAAATTAAACCAGAATTAGATCCGGAATTAATCATGCTATTGATTGCCGGTAGTATTTCCGGAGCGTTACTACCTAATCCGGCGATATTAAAAAATCCCCGCAAAAAACAAGCGTATTTAGAGTTAACTATTAATGCTTTATTTGAAGCGTTAAAAACCATTTAAATTAACCAGGAGAACAACTATGAAACTTGACTTAAATGATCCAAAAATCGCTTTGATCCACGGTGCTTTAATTGAAGTATTGGAAAAACATGATGCGGCGAAAGTTCCGCAGTATTTTACGGAAGATGCCGTTATGATTCTTAATGAAAAGAAATTGCAAGGTAGCAAAGAAATTGCTAACCGCATTGCTTGGGTTAAAGAAAATATCCATGCCGTCAAGGTCAAATTGCACAATACTTTTTTTGTCGGCGACGAAGGGTTCGACCACCATACTACGGAATTGATAGAAAAAAATGGTAAACGCTGTTTATACAAAATTTTTGGTTATACACAAATTCGGGATGGCAAAATAGCCCGCTATGAAGATGTTACCATCCAAGTTGCAGGCGAAGAAGCGATGGGGAATGTTACTTCAACTACTTAAGTTGAGTATCGGTTTATTATTTAATAGGGAGGGTATTATCACTTCATATCATTACCCACAAGTAGGTCGGATCAAGCTCGGCCATTATAATTCATGAATCCCAGCTCTTTTTGGCAGATAAATACCAATGTTTTTTGAGACATTGGCTGAGCGGATCCGACATGAGATGTTAATTAGCATTGTTATGTCGGCTCCGTCGCTGGCGCTCCTGAGCCGACCTACGATTTGTGGGTAATGATATGATCACTTGACAGACTATTTATTATAAGTAATGCTTATTTTAAAAGTAATACTTATGGAGGAAACCCATGAATTCATGTGTATTAACCAGTAAAGGGCAAGTAACAATACCGAGCCATATACGCCATAAGCTTGGCCTGCATTCAGGGGATAAAATTGGTTTTGCGATCGAAGATGATCGTGTGGTTTTATTCCGCAAAAAGAACAAAATTGAAGAAGCTTTTGGCATATATAGGGCTAAGCGCAGTGTGAGTCTGACTGATATGGATCGAACCACCCGCAAATAATTACCCAGTAAATAATTTTTCTATTAAGGAAAAACATGAATAATTCACGCATTCCGGCTCTTCTTTTTTTAATAATATTAGGCATAAATAATTTGGCGCTTGCAGACACACTGCCCGCAGTGAATATTGCTGTTACTTCACCTATTCCACAGACGATGTTTTCTTGGAAAAATGATCCGCATTGTAATATTGCGACGTTTTATCCTGACAATCCTTTGCGTGCTTTGGTAGATGCGAATAATCAAGTTCATATCTATGCTAATAACCCGACGGGTCATTATCAATTGTTGGGCGAAAGTTTAAATGGCCCTTTTACTGCAAGTTGTCAACCGGTTATAAAGCCTACCGCATTGCCAGGTATGACTCATCAAACTAACGTTGTGCAAAACCCAACGGATAATAACTATTATTTATTAGCAAATAGTGCAACCAGCCATGGCATGAAAACATCGCTTTGTTCATTGTCGTCTAGTTCGCATCCTGGTGGTTTTGTCTGTAAAAATATTCCCAGTTTGTTTCATCAAATCACTGGCATTGGCGGCATTGAAGTCAACTCAGTCATTTATTACCAACCTGCCAAACAATTTATTTTATTAGCGACCACGCAAAATTGGCCGCCAAGCGGTGGTAATTCCGCCGCGTTTGTTTATTTCACCAGCTCCGATTTAATTCATTGGTCGCGCCCTGGGTCGTTGATGGCGATTAATGGATTCAGCACTTGGTTTAAATCCGGTTGCACCGTTACCGGTGAAGAATATCCTGCGTTGCTTGATCCTCATATTGCAGGCGTGCGCAGAAATTTTGATCAAGTAATGTCTGATACACCCTATCTTTATTTTACATTACTGAACCGTACAGCAGGCCCGTGTAATGCCGATAATAATGTGAATAACCGCGATTTAGTGCGTGTGCCGGTGCAGCTTAATTAGGGGTCACATCCGGAATTAGGACAGCCGGATGGGTAAATAAATTTTAATGCAGGCCAACATCTCAATAATGCTATGGTTTATAACGTTAATATTAATTCGTAAAAGCATTTTATCTGCCTTTTTACCCACTAAATCTTGTTTTTAATTATATAAATTATTAAATACATATTTTTATATGAATTAATTGTGGTAAGATCCTGGCTTATCTCAAATCATTATTTTCCTTAATCATACAAGATTGTCGGTTATTTTATTCTATAAACTTGACAAATCTCTGTAACTATATATAGTTACTATGAGCCAATACGAAAAATTATTACTACGAGCATAGAATAACCCACGTGGGTTATCCTTTCGAGAATTTCAGACTTTGTTGAAACATACAGGTTGGGTGCTTGATCATCAGACGGGCAGTCATCAAATTTGGTATTCACCCGCTAGTTATCGATTGTCCATACAAAATAGAAATGGTAAGGCAAAGGAATATCAAGTCAAACAATTTCTAGCGCGGCATGAGGAGGAAAACAAAAATGCATGATCAATTCGATGGGTATAGTATCCACTTAATGTTAGATGATGAAGGTGATTATTTAGCATATTTTGAAGAGTTACCGAATATTTCGGCGTACGGCGATTCGCCGGAAGAAGCGCTACACGAATTAAAAGTAGCGTGGGAAGGAATGAAAGCAAGCTATCGGAAACATGGCGATCCAATTCCAATTGCGCCATCGCGTAAAAAATACAGTGGACAATTTAATGTGCGCATTGATAAACGAATACACCGTGCTCTGGCGATTGAAGCTGCGCAGGCCGGAGTTAGTCTCAATGCTTTAGTCGCACAAAAACTCGCTGGAACAATTCAAACACATTTTGTTGGTCGAGCAGATTGATAAGAAAATAATCCGGAGAGCAATTATAATTATCCACTTAGATAGTAAGAAACAAGTAACTCTTTGACATTTCAATTGAACGTATATATAATTTTGTATATACAATATGAGTAAGAAAAATGCCATGGTGTATTTTGAGTGAAACATAAAAATGAAGAAGTTTTCCAAAAATACAAATATTACAGGTAAAGCAAAAAAAGAGCTAAAAAAATTTAAGCACCACCATGAAAACCAGCAACGAACTTCGCAGTACCTTTTTAGAATTCTTCAAAAACAAAGGCCATACCATTGTGCCGAGTAGTGCATTGGTGCCGGGCAATGACCCGACCCTGCTGTTTACCAATGCGGGGATGGTGCAGTTTAAAGATGTGTTTTTAGGCCAAGAAAAAAGGTCTTATAATAAAGCAACTTCTAGCCAACGTTGCGTGCGTGCCGGTGGCAAGCATAATGATTTAGATAACGTCGGGTACACCGCGCGCCATCATACTTTCTTTGAAATGCTCGGCAATTTCAGCTTCGGCGACTATTTCAAACGTGAAGCGATTAACTATGCTTGGGAATTGTTGACCAAGGTTTTTAAATTGCCACCGGAAAAATTATGGATCACCGTTTTTGAAGACGATGATGAAGCGGCAGATATTTGGTTAAAAGAAATTAAGGTTGATCCGAAACGTTTTTCCCGTTGTGGTGCGGCCGATAATTTTTGGGCGATGGGTGATACTGGCCCGTGCGGCCCGTGTACCGAAATTTTTTATGATCACGGTGCGGAAATTGCTGGTGGCCCACCCGGAACGCCAGAAGCCGACGGCGATCGTTATATCGAAATTTGGAATTTAGTATTCATGCAGTTTGAGCGCTCGGCCAATGGTGATTTAAAACCATTGCCTAAGCCGTCGGTTGATACGGGGATGGGTTTAGAGCGTTTAGCGGCGGTGATGCAGGGTGTGCATAATAATTATGAGACGGATTTGTTTTTGCCGTTGATTGAGACGGCGGCGCAGTTAGCGGGGATTAAACTGCCGACTAAAAATGATCACCAACTCACATCACTACGTGTCATTGCCGATCACATTCGCTCTTGCGCATTTTTGGTCATCGATGGTATTACACCGTCGAACGAAGGGCGTGGTTATGTGTTGCGCCGCATTATTCGTCGGGCGATTCGGCACGGGCATCAATTAGGTTTGCGCGAAGCATTCTTTTATAAATTGGTCGCGCCATTAGCAAAAAAAATGGGTGATGCCTATCCAGAATTAATTAATAAACAAGCGCATATTGAAAAAGTCTTGTTGCAAGAAGAACAACAGTTTGCGCGTACATTAGATATTGGTATGAAATTATTAGAACAAGATATTGCGAAATTATCCGGTAAAGTTATCCCGGGTGAAACCGTTTTTAAGCTTTATGATACTTATGGCTTTCCCGTTGATCTTACTGCAGATATCGCGCGCGAACGTGGTTTGACCATTGACCAAGCCGGTTTTGAAGAAGAGATGGCGAAGCAAAAACAACGCTCGCAAGAAACAGCTAAATTTGCGGTGGATTATAATACAACTGTATCAGGTGAGAGCGAGTTTATTGGTTATGAGCAATTGACCAACCCGGAGGCAAAAATTATTGCCATCCAAAATAGTGCAAAACAATCAGCACAAGAATTAAAACAAGGCGAAAAAGGTTTAGTGGTTTTAGATCGCACACCATTTTATGCCGAAAGTGGTGGGCAAGTCGGTGATACCGGTTGTTTGCTATTTGGTAAAGGCGGTGAATTTATGGTCGAAAATACGCAAAAACAAGGCCAAGCGTATTTGCATTATGGTATTGCCAAGCAAGGTGATTTAAAAGTAGGTAGCAAAGTATATGCGCAAGTCGATCAACAAAAACGTAATGCGACTATGCTAAACCACACCGCGACGCATTTGTTGCATGCTGCGTTGCGGCAATTGTTGGGTGAGCACGTGATGCAAAAAGGTTCGTTGGTGGAACCAGAGCGTTTGCGTTTCGATTTTACACATACTGCACCGATGACGCCGGAAGAAATTAAAAAAGTAGAACATTTAGTGAATCAAAAAATTCGCGCTAATTTGGCTTCCGACATTAAAGTAATGTCACCGGAAGAAGCCACCAAAGAAGGCGCATTAGCTTTCTTCGGCGAAAAATACGGTGAAAAAGTACGCGTGTTAACTTATGGTGATTTTTCTAAAGAATTATGTGGCGGCACGCATGTAGGGCGCACCGGTGATATTGGGTTTTTTAAAATTACTACCGAAACGGGAATCGCCGCTGGTATTCGCCGCATCGAAGCAGTGACTGGCGATGCCGCATTAACATGGGTCGATGCGCTCGATAATCAAATTCGCGAAGCGGCTAAATTATTAAAGACTGGGCGCGATAGTTTGCTCGATCGTATTCAAAAAAATGTGGAGCAAACCCATCAACTCGAAAAACAAGTCGATAAATTACAAAATCATTTGGCTAAATCGTTGGTGGATGATTTGATTAAACAAGCTAAAGAAATTAATCACGTCAAAGTGTTAGTCACCGAAGTAACAGATGTTGATCCTAAAAAATTGCGTGATTTAATTGATCAGCTGAAAGATAAATTAAAATCTTGCGTCGTGGTGTTAGGCATTAACGCTGATCAACGCGCCCAGATTGTTATTGGGGTGAGCAAAGATTTAGTGGATCGTATTAAAGCCAATGAATTGATCAATCACATTGCTACGCACATTGACGGCAAAGGGGGTGGGCGCCCCGATCTTGCCCAAGCCGGTGGCGAAAAACCACAGCATCTTAACAAAGCATTGCAAGCTGTGTTAGAGCAGATTGAAATAGCGGTCAGGTCGTAATGGCACATACTAATTTTCCAACCACTGCGGTATAAACGAATTGGCGTGCTTTAATTGGCGGCGTAAGTCGTGGCAGTTTGGGTTGACAATTTTCAATAATCCCCAAAAGTGGCGTGAGTGGTTGAGGTGCGTAGTGTGGCATAATTCATGCAGCATGACGTATTCCACCAGCGCGGGCGGTAAAAATAATAATTTATAATTTAAGGCGATTTTCTTTTTCGCCGAACAACTGCCCCAACGTGTAGTCGCGCTACCAATGCGTGCTTGCGAATATTCAAATTCATGTTGCGCACTTAAATTATTTAACCACGGAAATAAATGTGTTCGCGCTTGTTCATGCAGCCATTGTGTTAAGACGATTTTTAATTTGCGTGCCGCAGTAGCTTTGCTTTGCACGATTAATTGTTTGTTATCTTGTATCATCAAGCGCGTGCAATTATCAGGATGCAAACGATATTGTATGGACCACGTTTCTTGAATGGCTAATAATGTGAGTTGTTGTGGTGGGCCTTCGGGTTCGCTGGTCGCTTCGGATTGAATATGCCGCCAATTTTTTTCAATCCAATTTTTATGCCGTTGTAACACTTGTTCCGCTTGATTGGGATTAAACCCGCGTGGCACGACTATTTGCAAACCTCGCTGCGGGCTAATGCGCAAACTCACTGTTTTAGCGCGCGTGCTGTGGCGTAATGTAAAGGGTGGTGGCCAGTCGAAGTTAGTATTCATACATCAATAATAAGAGTTTTTGCAATAAATATAAAGTGCAAAAATAGGGCTTCCTTAATTCCTACAAAATTGATTGCCGCGTAAGTTAGTACCCTTGTGCTATCTTACGCAGGAATCAGTTTTATCAGTCTTGCGTAAGATAGGTTTATATAATATTTGCGAAATAAAGTTTTCTAAGCATGAGATTTCCACTCAAGTCATCGCTGAAGTAAAGGAAAAAATTAAAAACTTAAAACGACCTAAGGGGTTTTCTTGTATCCCGGTATTGATTCATGCTAATGGCATCAGCGATGAATTGGAGGAAAGCGACTATTTTGGTAAGTTCATCGATTTTGGGCAATTGCTTACTGAATAACATCACCAAGGAATTACTGCCAAACTATAGCCAATCTGCCAGGGTGCGCTATAATAGTACTGAGTTGAATTTGCATCGCAATGTCGGATTTATCGCTTTGCTCCTTAATCCGACCTACAATAACAGTGTTTTTATGGCATTAATCATTCAAAAATTCGGTGGTACGTCAGTCGGCAATCTCGACCGCTTGCAGCATGTGGCAAAAAAAGTAGCGCAGACACGGGCACAAGGCCATGATGTGGTGGTGGTAGTGTCGGCCATGAACGGTGAAACCGATCGTTTGCTAAATCTAGCTAAAGCGATTCAAATCGACCCTGATCCGCGTGAATATGCGGTGCTTTTGACTACCGGCGAGCAAGTTTCCACCGCATTACTCACCATGGCGTTGATGACGTTAGGCTGCCCGGCGCGTTCTTATACTGGCGCACAAGCCCGTATCCAAACCGATAATCATCATGAAAAAGCCAATATCCTGAACGTCGATTGCCAAGCTTTGCGTGCCGAATTAGCCGCTGGCTGTGTGCCGGTGGTGGCGGGTTTTCAAGGGATTTCGGCCGGTGGCGAAATTACTACGCTTGGGCGTGGTGGCTCTGATACCACGGCAGTGGCTTTGGCCGCTGCGTTAAAAGCCGATGAATGCCAGATTTATACTGATGTCGATGGCATTTACACGGCTGATCCCAAATTAGTGCCTAAAGCACAGCGCCTCGATCGCGTTACCTTTAGCGAAATGCTGGAATTAGCAGGCTCGGGCGCTAAAGTGTTACAACAGCGTGCGGTGGAATTTGCCCAGAAAAACCGTGTGCCACTGCGGGTATTATCAAGTTTTCAAGACGGCCCTGGTACTTTGGTGACGTTCGAAGCTGGCTCTAAAGAACCATCGCCCGTGACCGGCATTGCCGCTAGTCAGCGCGAGGCAAAACTGACGATTAAAGGCCTGGGAGCTGATTCCGAAAGCATGACGCAGTTGCTCACGGCACTCAATGCCATTCATGTGGATATCGACTTATTCAATCAGCAAGCTAATTCTGCGGCGCAAGATGTGAATTTTACGCTTTTACGCGATGATTATGCGCGTGCCCATACGACATTGCGCAAATTTGCTGAAAAATTTAATGCGAGTGCCCTTATAGAAGATATGCAAGTGGCAAAACTTTCGCTGGTGGGGGTTGGTTTACGCTCACATCCTGCTATTATAGATAAGTTATTCAAGACCTTAGGAACGGTCGGCATTGGGATTCAGCTGGTTTCAGCCTCAGAACTCAAGGTCTCTATTGTGATTAATGAAAAAGAAATAGGGCATGGAGCATGCGCATTACATACCGCTTTTGGGCTGGATTCAGCCACCCCCTAAAAATAAATTTCATTTTTTGGCTTGTTCTTAAGTTTTCCTTAAGGATCGCTGTGTAAACTATACGTATGGTAAATCTACACAGACGTACTATTTAGCTATTAGTTGCAAGGTTACCGTAAGCAGGGTGTAGATTTACAAGTCTTACGGTATGCAACATCAAAGGAGATATATTAATGCTTATTTTAACGCGAAGAGTAGGGGAGACCCTGATTATTGGTGATGATGTTACGATTACTGTGCTAGGTATCAAGGGCCATCAAGTGCGCCTTGGCATCAATGCGCCCAAAGAGGTTTCAGTACATCGTGAAGAGATTTACCAACGTATCCAACAGGAAAAAAATAAATCGACTGACGGAACAGATACCACTGCAGCTGCGGTTGGTAATGTATAATCTTGTTTATCTTCCGATAAATATCACTTAGAATCTTTCTGTGCCTTTGTTCTGCGGAATAGGGCACGGAATTGATTTTTTCAGTGTATCTCAATGGAAATAGTGCAATGAACGATTCAGATAAAATTTGGCAGTTTCCTTGTGAATTTCCCCTCAAAGTAGTGGGAAAAACCAGCCCCGAATTCGAAATTTTTGTATTGAGTGTTATCCGCAAACATGTGCCTGATCTGGCTGAAAATGCGATTTCATCGCGTACCAGTAAAGATGGCCATTATTTGGCGATCACGATTATTATTCAAGCTACAAGTAAAGAGCAGCTCGATGCTATTTATATCGATCTTTCTGCCAATGAATTGGTATTGATGGCATTATAATGTATGTCGGAACAGCTTGTCTGATGCCAACGCAGACGGACCTGCTTCCTGCGATCGTTGATTACGTCCCTGTAATCGACGGTCTGCTTTTGGCACTCAGACAAGCTGTTCCTCGCTATTTTAGAGATAATTAAGAATGCAAGATTTAATCGTCCGCCCGATCCAACAAAGTGAATACCTCATTATCTGGCAGCAGATGCAGGAATTTACCAACCAACGTAATGCAGAAACGCCCGACGAAATTTGGCTCATTGAACACCCACCGGTTTACACGCTGGGGCAGAATGGCAAGCGCGAGCATATTCTTAACCCCGGGAATATCCCGGTTATTCCGGTCGACCGTGGCGGCCAGGTGACTTATCATGGGCCAGGGCAGTTAATGTTATATGCGCTCATCGATTTGCGTCGCCGTGGTTTGGGGGTGCGGCATTTGGTGAGTGGTTTGGAGCGAGCGGTCATCGCAATGCTGGCGGATTATAAGATTAGCGCTTATGCTAAACCCGCTGCGCCGGGGGTTTATGTAAACGATGCGAAGATTTGTTCCTTAGGGTTGCGTATAAGACGCGGCTGTTCTTATCATGGCTTGGCTTTAAACGTCAACATGGATCTTGCCCCCTTTACGGGCATTAATCCTTGCGGTTATAGTAACTTGACTATGACCCAGATCAGTGCCCTGGGCGGATCCGGCGATTTAAATGAAGTGGCCACTAAATTGGTGGCTTATTTAACCAAAGAATTGGGGTATACTAAAAACTATGACGCAACCAACCAATCCCAGTGAAAAACAACGTGGCGCTGCCAAAATGGCGCGCATTCCAATCAAAGTGGTGGCCAGTGAGCCATTGCGTAAACCGGATTGGATCCGCATTAAAATTCCTGCCACGCCTGCTGTTGCCAACTTAAAAAATATTCTGCGCGAAAACCATTTGCACACCGTGTGCGAAGAAGCCAATTGCCCCAACTTGAGCGAATGCTTTAGTCATGGCACGGCGACATTCATGATCATGGGTGACAAATGTACGCGCCGGTGTGCGTTTTGTGATGTTGCGCACGGCCGACCTGATCCGCTCGATCAAAATGAACCGCATAATTTAGCTAAAACTATTGCACTGATGGAATTAAAATATGTGGTGATCACTTCAGTTGATCGCGATGATTTGCGCGATGGTGGTGCGAGCCATTTCAGCGCGTGTTTAACCGCAGTGCGCGCAGCACGGCCTTCGATCACCATTGAAGTGTTAGTGCCAGATTTTCGTGGTCGTATGGAAGTCGCATTAGATGCCATCGCCCCAGCGTTGCCCGATGTCTTTAACCACAATATTGAAACGGTGCCACGACTTTATAAAGCTGCACGTCCTGGTTCTGATTACGCGTGGTCATTAAAATTATTACAAGAATTTAAAAAAAGGTTCCCTGGTATTCCTACCAAATCGGGATTAATGTTAGGCCTGGGTGAAACCAACGAGGAAATCGAAATAACCATGCAAGATTTACGTGCACACAATGTGGATATGATCACCTTAGGCCAATATCTCGCGCCTAGTCGACATCATTTGCCAGTAGCGCGTTATGTAACGCCCGAGGAATTTCAACAATTTGCCGAGCTAGCAAAAAAGATGGGCTTCACGCGTATAGCGAGTGGCCCGCTGGTGCGTTCGTCTTATCATGCGGATAAACAAGCCGCTGGCGAGAATGTTGCTTAACCCATGCTCATCGAAATAAAACCCTATTTAGTTTGGCTACATGATAACCCTGCTTGGGCGGGGGTGATAACGTTTGCGGTGGCATTTATCGAATGCCTAGCATTAGTTGGTTTACTCATTCCCGGTACAGTTACCATGACTGCTATCGGCACGTTGGTAGGCACGGGCATTTTGCCATTTGTTCCTATCATGTTATGGGCGATGGCGGGCGCATTAGCGGGGGATCTGATCAGCTACGGGTTAGGTTACCATTATCGGCAAGGCATTCGTCATATTTGGCCTTTTAGCAAATGCACTAACCTATTGCGAAAGGGCGAAGTATTTTTTCTGCGGCACGGCGGTATTAGTATTTTCTTAGGGCGTTTCATCGGGCCAATCCGACCTATTTTACCGGTAATTGCAGGTATGTTGTCGATGCCGTGGCGACGTTTTTTAATTTGCGATGGTTTGTCTGCATTGGCTTGGGCGCCAGTTTATATGTTCCCCGGTATTCTGTTAGGCGCGGCTTCTAAAGAATTACCACCGGAGATGGCAACGCGACTTATTTTGCTCGTCGTTTTTGCACTATTGGTATTGTGGTGTATCTCGTGGTTACTCAAACATATTTATAGCGAAGCGATGGTGATGATCAATCATGCACTGAGTCGACTTTGGAAAAAAATTCATGAGCGTGCCAATTTAACATTTCTCAAAAAACTTTTAATGAACCCTGCTGATCCGCTCGGTCATAATCAATTAACGTTGGCGATTTTATTTCTTCTCGCACTGTGTATTTTTGTCGAGTTAACGTATAGCGTTTATCATCGCGGCATTCTCACGGGGTGGAATGAACCGATTTATTATTTCATGCGCAGCCTGCGTAGCACAGCGTTTGATCACATTATGGTGGGTATTTCATTTGTCGGCGCAAGACAAATGGCGATCATGTGGGGCGGAATTTTAATATGGTTGTTGGTGCGACGGCAGTGGTGGGCTGCTAGTCATTGGTTTGGTATTGGCGTGGTTTGTTTTGTAATAGGTGAAGCGATTAAATTTTTAGTGCATTTCCCAAGGCCGGTGGGTTTGGTACTATCACCCAATGGCTATTCATTCCCCAGCGGGCATTCATTAGTGGGCATTACGTTTTTTGGTTTTCTGGCGGTGTTATTAACCACCGGCCGCAATTATTTGTGGCGTTATATATCTTATGGCGCAGCTGCACTTATCATCTTTAGTATTGGTGTTTCGCGCATTTATTTAGGCGCACATTGGCTGACTGATGTTGTCGGCAGTTTGATTTTAGGGTTTTGTCTTGTCGCACTCTTTACTGTTTCTTATCGCAGGCATCGAGTAAATACACTACCTGCGCAAGGGATTTTAGTTATTGTCGCATTTAGTCTGGTCATTGCATCTTATTCATTGTTGACGGAAAATTATGATCGTTCCGTTCATAATTACACGCCGTTATGGACGCCACAAACAGTCGGCGCAAAGCATTGGTGGAAACAAGAAGCAGGCAACGAGCCGCTGTATCGCAGCAATCGTTTTGGCAAAGAAATTCAAGTGTTTAATGTGCAATGGGCGGGTTATTTACCGGCGATAGAATACACATTGAGTGAGCGCGGTTGGACGGTATTACCCAAAGCATCTTTTTCATTAATGATCAATGAGTTTGCCAATGAACCGCGCGATTTGCGCTTACCGATCTTGAGTCAATTTTATGAAGATCGTAAACCAGTATTAGTGATGTATAAATTAATTGAGCAACCAAAAAAAGCAGTATTAGTTTTACGTTTATGGGATGCGCATTTAGTATTAAATAACAATGAGTCATTATGGTTAGGCACGATTAATTATCATCAACCGTGGCGCGCCCCGATATTTAATCGTAATAAGAAAGATCAGTTTAACCAATTACCTTCCCCTAGCGATACCCTCGCCACCGATTTGCAAGATTTCACCTGGCGCAAACTCACTTATTCACCTCTGCTTGTTTTACCCGTTGGCGTTGACACGCAGTGGGATAAAAATGTGCTGTTGGTGAAGCCGCAGTAATTTACCCGTAAAACCGCTCTTTCATGCGCTGGCAATAGCTTACTAGGTTGCTTTGCGCTTTGGCATGATCTTGTAAGAGTAAAATTTCAGCGGTATTAAATGGTTGGAATGTATTTAACCCCCGGTCCTTTTCCTACTCTTTGTATTTTACCTGCTTTAATGAGTTGGTTTAGTTTTCTAGTGACAGTATTACGCGATACGTGTAAAAACTTTTCAATTTGACCGTGAGTTAATGCGTCACGCATTTCGAATAATGCCATCAGTTTATCATCATCACTGGCAACGGTTTTGATTGATGGTAAAAAAGAAAATACCACCTTAACACTATCCGCGCCTTCTATGAATTCGGGTTTTTGAATACCGGCTTTATTACAACTTTCTAAAATAAGTCTTATACCAGTGCCTAATTTTTCAATGATACCGAAATGTCTGGCTATTCTTGCCAAATGCGGATTTCTGAGATAAGTGGTGCCGTCACCAAGATGGTTGAGATTAACTAAGCCAGGGAAATTACCAGGGCTGAATATTTCCAGTCGATCATCAAAGAGCGCAATTTTAGTAGCGCCGGGTACCCAATATTTTCTGTGAATTAGGGCATTAATAATTGCTTCGCGCAAGGCTACTTCGGGAATATTAATTTTTCCTTTTAACTTTGCGCCTACTAATTTATAATCTCGTAACAACCAGCTTTTTATTAATTCCAAGCTGGTTTCTATTTGTGTTTCGAGATGCCCATGTATTTCTTCAGTTTGTATAATATCTCGCCCTTCAATACCACGAAAGCGTGTGCAGCGTACTACGGCTTCCGGTATATATAATTCGGGGGTGTCGCAAAATGAAAGGATACCAGCGACTGTTGGAAAATATTTTTCTGCATTCGCCGAGCTACGACTTATTACTTTTTCGGCAATTAAGCGTTCTTTATCAGTTCTCTTGAATATATTTTTTAAAAGTTCTTTAGACAATACGTTAATATCGGTTTGAATGGGTTCTTCATCAAAATTTATTCGCCGGTTTTCACGCATTAATTCTTCAATATATTCTTGACTAGCGCGTCGAGTGTTAGAGCCCGCTCGTAGGTATATTCCCTGAGGCGTGCCTTCGCTTTTTATAAAGACCGGTTTTTTAATACTAGATGGAATTTCGATTATCATTACGCTAACGTCGTTGAAACGTTTTTCATAAATTTCTGCTAAGAGATTAGGGGTGGTTGCATCATATAAACTGTTGGGGAATTCGTCGTAAATTCGATTGCGCAATTCTTCACTAACTCCTATAATTCCCCTGCTTTTATCCTCGATGCCAATAATTATTTTTCCTCCCACCCCATTGGCGAATGCCACACAAGTTTTTACTAAGTTGTGAAAATTAGGTAAGCGTGACTTAAACTCAAGAGATTTTGATTCTCTGTCCGGATATATGTGTTTCATGAAATCCCCCTTAATTGCACCAATTGCACCAATCATACACCAATTGCACCAATTGCACCAAATATTTGCTAATTGCACCAAGTGGTGCAATTGGGCATTTAAGGGTGAATCAATGAGAATTAGGCGTAAAACCGCTCTTTCATGCGCTGGCAATAACTTACCAAATTGCTTTGCGCTTTGGCATGATCTTGCAGCGGTGAGGGCATCGGCACATCCAAAATATTCGCCAGAAAAGCATACGCACTGGCATCGATACTGGTGGGTTGATCGCCGAAGATAAAGGGTTGGTTCGCTAATTGGGTCGCAATGGCGGTGATGTCATTTTTGCCAAATTGATAAACTTCATCACGATTATGGCGGCCTAAGCCGTGACCACGCAGATCGCGCATTACGTTTTTACGAATCATTTCGGGCACAAAACCGCGCAGCAAAGCTGGCATCTTGCTGAAATAAGTTTTCTTCACCACCGCCCAATTGGCAGGTTCCATCCAGCGCGAATAAACCATCGCCCAATACAGATGTTCTTCCATCAAACGTTGTAGTGCCAGCGCTTGTGCTTTTTGCGTAGGGCTTAGGTTAGCATCGAGCGTATCGCCGTATTTTTGTTTTAGATAATCGATAGTGAGGGCGCTATCCGCGACTTTTGCGTTGTTATCTTCGATAAAGGGTAGCTTTCCTTTAGGGGCTTTACGGGGGTCGGGGGTGACCACGATTTCAAAGGGCAGTTTAGCCATACGCAGATAGGTTTCCATTTTCATGCAGAATGGGCTGGCATTGGGTAAGCCCCAAAAGGCTGGGAATTGGTGGAGTTTGATCATGATAAAGTTCCTTAGTAATGGTAGAATTAGGGTACTGAACAATGCTATTTTATACCATAAAACAAACGTGATGGTAACCGAATCGAGCAGCTTGCTGCCTTGCTGCTCTGAGTAATGTAGGTCGGATCAAGTCGCGAAAGCGACGGATCCGACATCAGATGTTTAAATAATTACCGCTGTCGGTTCCGCTTCGCTTGAACCGACCTACGATTCAAGCAGAGGGCTAAATATTAATGACCAAATCCAAAAGCGAAAAAAAATCATCCGACTTCGAAACCAGCTTGGCTGAGCTTAGCCAAATTGTCGAAGAATTAGAGCACGGTGGCTTGAGCCTCGAAGATTCATTGAAAAAATTTGAACGCGGTGTTGCACTCACGCGTACTTGTCAAGAAACCTTGAAAGTGGCGGAACAAAAAGTGCAAATCTTAACGCAACAAAATGGGCAACCGGCGCTCACTCCTTTTGATAGTGAAAATAATTCGTGAACTTTCAAGATTATACGCAACAACGTTTTTCTCATATCAATAAAACGCTGCTCGATTATTTGCCGCACGCTAAACAATATTCCGAGCGTTTAGAAAAAGCGATGAAATATGCCGTGCTAATCGGCGGCAAACGTTTGCGTCCATTGTTAGTGTATGCGGCGGGCGAAACCTTAGGCGCTTCGTTAGAACAATTAAATGCTGCCGCTTGCGCGGTAGAATTTATTCATGCTTATTCATTGATTCACGATGATCTACCCGCGTTGGACAATGACGATATACGGCGCGGTCAACCTTCTTGTCATAAAGCTTTCGACGAAGCTACCGCGATTTTAGCGGGCGATGCATTACACGCTTTAGCGTTTGAAATTCTAACGGAAAATAAATCATTAAATATTGATCAACGTTTAGCGATGGTGCAATTGCTCGCCAAAGCGATCGGCAACCATGGTATGGTTGGTGGACAAGCAATGGAATTTGAGTTGATAGATCGTCAGTCGAATTTAACTGAATTAGAATTAATTCACCGCTTAAAAACCGGCGCGTTAATCCAAGTGTGTGTGCAACTCGGCGCAGTAGCTGCGAACGCTACAGGAATACAAAGAAAACAATTAGACCAATATGGCAGTTTGTTGGGTTTAGCTTTTCAAATTCAAGACGATATTCTCGATCACCAAGACGATGAAAAAAATCCCGCCTCCAGTTATTTGGCTTATACTGATTTAGCGAGCGCACAAAAACGTTTGAACGAACTGCGCGCGCAAGCTTTGGTGCTGGCGGCTGATTCATTACCGTTGCAATTTTTGGTGGAATACATGATCCCGTATTAGATTTTTGTCATTCCCGTAATTCATATGTCATTCAGCATTTTGTTAGTCATTCCCGTGCAGGCGGGAATCCATTCCTCCACCGATACACCATCACTGCACTCAAACCTACCCCAAACGCCGCAATAAAAATCGGCAACACCACACTCATCGTCGACAAAACACCGACTATCAAACCATCTATACCAAAACCTAACGCCATGATCGAACCGGTAATCCCCATAACCCAACCTTGCGAATCTGCATCTACCTGGTTCGAAAACATCGTTAACAGCGAAGAATAAGACATCGCCAATGCAGCACCGATAGGCACTATACAAATCCAAGCGACCAGCGCGTGAGTAATAGAACCTGTAATAAACATAAACAACGCCGAAATAATAAAACCCGCAGCCGTCACATTCTTCAACGCAAAACGCTTACTAAAAAACTGCACTAAAAACCCAGTGCCCAAACTAAAACCTACACTCATTAATGCCATAAAAAGCGCAACATCGGTTGTGGTAAACCCATAACGACGCAACAAGAACATCGAAATGAAACTGTAAAAACTACTCCAACCTAAAATCATAACTAACATAATGATCGACAAATCACGCACTTTGTGATTTTTAAAAGCAGAAAGAATAATTTCAATCGCACGATGTAATTTAAAAGAAACTTTATGAATATGCGTAAACGTCTCGTGAAAATAAAAAAATAATAAACCGGCATTGATTAACGAAAAGACTGCCGCAAAATACAGTGGCGTTGAAAAAGTAAACCAAGCAAGAAGACGTGGATCAGAGAAAAATCCACCAATCAATGGGCCAAAAACAAAACCCAGTGTCGTAGCAAATAAAATCATACCGATGTTGCGCGCCTTATGTTGTGGGTCGCTGATGTCGATAATGGCAGCTTGCGCAATCGATTGACTGCCGGAAGTAAACCCCGCCACGATGCGCCCGAATAACAACAAACTAAGACTACTGAATGTTACGCCGAGTGCGGAAATAAAATAACCCACAAAATTGCCCAGCAAACAAATCATCAACGATTTTTTGCGGCCAATTTGATCAGAGAGATCACCCAACACCGCTGACCCAAAAAACCAACACAACATGAAAATACTTACAATAAAACCAAAAATAAAATTACGCGTATGTGGCGAATAATTTGCAGCTAAAAAATGGCTGCTGGGATCCATGATCAGCGAATTTAAAATCGGAAAGATTAAACCTAACCCCATACCATCGATAAAAATGATCAGAAAAAGGGGCGCGGCGGTTAACAGAAATTTTTTATAGGGCATATATTCTTCGCGTTTGAGTTGTTCAAATTAAGTGCGGATTATAGCACAAAAACAATAGCTTGTGTTTTTTATTCTGTCAAAACACAACATATGGTTAAGGTGAAAATCATAGCGAAAAAACTGGCAAAAACCCGCAAATAACGTTAGAATAGAGTTTCTGGAGTTTTATCAGGGCTAGATTTGTTTATTGATGAGTTAGATTATAATAAGGAAATTACAATGGCTTTACCAGCACCACAACAAAGATTTTTTTCACCATCTCCTACCGATCAAAATAATGATAGCGCCGCGTTGCTGCAACAATTTGCTGAAATTGTAAAACGTGATGCGCCGGAAAAAGCAGATAGAGATTGTTTTTTAGTTCACCCGGTGAATGCTCACCCTGATAATGAGCCTGTCGACCAATGGGTAATAAATTTTACTCGTGATTTAGAAAATGCCAGCATACAAGTGGCTTCTGATCTTAAACATGCTGACAGTAACACGGGTCTCGATCGTGCTGCTTACCAACGCAAACTTGTTTTGGAGTTATATGATGCAGTAATGATGATTGTAACCCCAGCATTTGCAGAAAGATTAAATAACGGATTTGAAGGCAAAAAAGATCCTTTGGTGCGTTTAGAAAAAATGCAATTTCAACTTGCGATAAAAAATACGCAAGAAAATGAAGACCATAAAGTGATAGTGATTCAACTCGGAGATTGTGAAGTTAATCTAGAGAAATTTATTGGCAGACAACCCGATGCTTGTTTAAGCGCAGAACAGCTTTCTTACCCGATGTTGGTAGTGAAAACCCTTAAAGAATTATTGGATATTGACCAGCGCAGTAAGTTATGTGAAACCCTGCGTTATTATGCGACTGGTGTTCCCGCAAGCGATGTTATCAGGCCAGAAACTAACCCCCAACCTTCTACCGAGCTTGATATGGACCGAATTATACCGCGCTTCCGCAGCCCTGGCTTTGGGGTATAGAGCTATTTTTGCACATTAATGCCCCATTTGCTTGTAACAGCCCCCCATTCTTTTTATACTGCACACGGGCCGGTGTAGCTCAGGTGGTAGAGCAACTGATTCGTAATCAGTAGGTCGGCGGTTCGAGTCCGCCTTCCGGCACCAAAAAATAAAATGTCTATTATAATTGTATTGACTCTCTCGTTACGTCACCCTATATGGTGTTAAACGTCAATGATGAGAAAACCAAAATGTCTTATACCGTAAAGAAATTAGCAAAGCTATCAGGGGTCAGTATCCGAACACTGCGTTTTTACGATTCGATTGGATTACTAAAGCCCGCTTATTATGGCGATAATAATTATCGCTATTATGAAGAAGAGCAGATATTGATGCTGCAGCAAATTTTATTTTATCGTGAATTAGGTTTTCCTCTCAATGACATACAAAGGATTATCAGCAGTGATGACTTCAATAAAATTGATGCCTTGATTTCTCACAAGCAAGTCCTTGCACAGAGTCTTGATCGAACAAAAAAATTGATTGAGACAATTAACCAAACCATTTTACACTTGAGAGGAAAAATAACCATGCGTGATGAAAAATTATTTGATGGCTTTGCCCATAAATTTGCGTTCGATTCATTCGTAACCGCGTTTGCACCTGGAAACGAACAAATGCTGGATAAATATTTTGCTTCAGACCTTATAATGTTTAATCATTCAATGTCAAAACAAATTGATTTGAACGATTTGAAATCACGTTTACCTAATTTGCAAAAGATATTGAAGGATTTAAAAAGTGAGGTAAAGGATGTTACCGCAGAGGAAGATCGTATCGCCTTTCGCGTAGAACAAAAGGCCATGTTTTATAAGCATATACCTGACGGCATACCAGTTAAGCTCGATGTTATGAATTTATATAAACTTGAAAGCGGCAAAGTCAAAGAATGGCAAATTTGGGTTAATATAACGGAAATATAGGATCCAGAAGTCACTGGATTTTGCTATATTTCATTTTATGTTCTATTATCTATTTTCTGTTTTTTACTTTATAAGGAGATTATTATGCAAAGTTTACGCAAAGCTAAATTATTACTCATCATTTCAGCGCTTTTATTGCCGATCTACGGGTTTGCCGCAGATACAAATTTTAGTTCCACCTTAAACAATCAAAGCAAACAAAACGACCCTAATGGGTTCTCGCTAGTACAAGCTAAAGTTTGGTCTGAAAATGGCTGCGTACTTAACAGTGGTAGCAAAAAAATTAACCCAGGTGAAAGCACGGTTTTAGAAATCAAGCAAGGTTGTATGTGGGGCGGCGTTAGCTATAAAATCATCAGTATAAAAGATAATAAAGATATGGGATATTTGGCGCATAGCTTCAGAAACGGAAGTTTTAGCATAGAAATTAAAGCACCATGCAAAGATTCCGTATGTAATTTTTACGATCTGAATCCGCAACAAGATAGAGCGAAATCCTAGATAATTCAATATCAATAGGTTGGCGGTTCGACTCCGCCTTCCGTTAGGTAACGTTTTATCGAAGTTGTAGGTTTGGCCGTCTCTCGGATATATCAGGCTGAACAGATTCTCGCCTAACTCCTGGTCTAGCTTTAAGGGGCGGCGGTAAATAAATATCATTTTGCATTGCAATAAGAAAAGTTTCCTCGAGTTTTTTGATTTCTTTTGTAATCGACTTGCATTCTTCATCAGATAAAGGCTTGGAACAAGATTTTGATTCTGCGGAGTTTTCTAACTGCTCTTTTAGTTTTGTCAGTTCTTGAATAGCTTTTTCATAGGGCTCTGGATCAAAGATGAGTCCTTTGCCTGGTAAACTGTGTTCATTTTTCTTCGCAAATTGATTGCAACAGTATGTTGCCTTCTCAGTAAGTATTGTTATTGAATGCCTAAGCTGGCTTGCACGCATGCTTGTAGCTAATTCTTGGCCCTCTAAACGCTTTGTAATAGCAGAAATTTTTTTATGTAAAGGAAAAATCATGGGTTTTATTCCCCAGCGTACAAGTATTGCATCATAATTTTTATCTATAGTTATATCATCATTTTCTAATTTCTTGCAACCAATGCCGTATTGAATGAGTTTTCGAATCACGTATAAAACATAAATTAAATTTTTATTATCTTCTTTTTCTTTCAATGGTTTTTCTAATATAGAATCAAGGAAAGATATTGCCTGCATTAATATATTTTTTTCTTCATAGATATGGCTATTAATTTGTTTGGCAACGAGCATATCTTTTTCTTCTGTAGCTTTCTCATCAGCTAAAGAGATAATTTCTTCACCGCATTCTTCTTGTTCTGCATCACCATCAAAGTAGGTATTTAATACTTCCAATAACATCGGCATATTCTGTTTTTCCATCAATAAATCTAGTTCTGTGGCACCTTTATAGCATCCTGTAGCGATCACACAATTTCTAAATTGACTAATTCTGGCCAATTCTTTAAAACTAGAGCTATGGCCAAGCCAACAGGCGGTATGCAATGGATTCATGCCTTCATAATTTTCATGCATAGGCGTAACAGCGACGGCTTTCATTTCGGCTGCGAAATCAGGTATGTGTAATAGCAACTGCTGCGTTAATAATTTTATTATCCGAACGTTTGGTTGTTCTTGAGTAATGATTGCAAGATGAAGACAAGTCATTCCTTTATATCTTCCTGCCGGAAAACACGCAAAAATATTTTGATCGGGATGGTATCGATATCTTTGTATCAGCATTGGCGCAATGGCTGCTGGTAGGGGAACATCTGCATCATCAGTAACGATAGCCATACCCACAGTATTCAATCCGGTAAATGAACAACCTACTGGCAGTGATTTAGCTAAATTAGCGCCTGCTGTTATTAAAAAGTCGGACAATTTAAGTAATTTGTAAGAAACAGCAAACTGTAAAGCATTATATCCTTTTACCTTTTGGTAGGCGCCACTAAAATCAAGTTCATTATTCAGTAATCGCTCATTGAGATTTAATTTTTTGAAAAAATCAAAATACAATTCAGTTCCTTCTTCACTGCGATTACGTTCGCATAATATATGGTAACTCATTAGCGCAACTTGTAAAAGGGTAGATAATTCTGCGGGAAATTTTAAATGCAAAAAATCAAGCGTGGCAGTGGTTAAATAATGATTTGATACATTTAATAATAAATCAAGATTACAAGTGGCATTTAAATCTACTAATTTTTGAGCCGATTTTAATTTGTTTAGCCCTATTGCATATTGTAAAGGAGTTTCAGTTTTTCCGAACATTATAGCATTAACAGCTATACCCCAATCAGTGATACAGTATGAAATAAATGGTCCATTTTCTTCTTCAATAAACCTGATGAGCACCTTCGTTTTTTCTATTTCTGCATAAACAAAAAAAGGTAAGTTATTTAAAACAAGTTTAATAATTTCAGCGTTTTGACTCAAGACAGCATAATAGAGAATCGATTGTTCTATAGGTTGCGTACTTGCAGCAAGATATGCCCGCATTTCATTTGTATCACTTTTGGTATCTAACGAAAACATCGCTACGTCACCTAAGAAAGCACTCACTGCGATAGGTCGCCACGAATCTTGTACGCAGGCAAAAAAACGATCAGGATGATCCTGAATATATTGACGCAGTGTTATATCTTCTGCGGAATAAGACGATCTATCTTTTTTATAAAATCCTTCTGCCAAATAAGAAATTAAAGGTATTGGATTTTCAGTTTTCTCTTCACGTGTAAGAAGATGCATTACCGTTGCACTAAGTCCACGTTCTGCAGCCACTTCCAAAAGAGTAGTGCCTCTATAACAGGCAGCATAGGGCAATGCTGTTACGACATAATCAACGGCGACAAACGCTAATTGTTCTTGCAGATAGTGGAGCAATTCTTCATTTATGGTTTCAACACTTCCAGTTTCAGTCATTAAAAGGAGTTTATTAAAACCCAGTTCTTCTAAGATGCCTACTGCGTCGTCTGCAACTCCTTCGACGAATTTTTGCTGAGCTGATTTTAGTTTTTCAACTACGTTTGGGTCGCTAACTGCGGCCAATCGGGCCTGAACAAGAAAATTATTGATTTGGTCTTTTTGTTGAGTGGAGATGGTCATTGGTTAAGCTCTTTAAAGTCTTCATATGACACATGCAATATCGCATAAGCCTATGATAAACATAATCCATATTAACATAACTTATTTGATTAATGTTTGCTCTTAAGGTCATTGTGGTAGAGTGAGCTTCATATTTAAGCTCAAATAAGCATTCAGACATTATGGTTGAATATTATTTGAGCAACTAGCACAATTGTCGTAATCCGCTTGCTAGTTTCTAAATAAGTGCTATAAATAAGTAGAAGACTTTACTTTTTAACTCAGTAATCATGGAGGTTATTATGAGGCACTATACATCGGTAGTTCGAAAGCAATCGGGCTTTACCTTAATCGAATTAATGATCGTCGTAGCGATTATTGGTATTTTAGCGGCAATTGCCGTTCCTAGTTATCAGAATTATACCAATAGGGCAAAGTTCTCTGAAGTAGTACAGGCTTCGGCGCCTTATAAACTTGCAGTTGAAACCTGCGCACAAGATTTTGGTGTATTGGCAGGTAGTTGCGACACTCCTGGTACCAATGGGATCCCAACAGCATTTGCAGCACCTAACGGAACCACGGGTTATACGGCCAGTGTTGCCATCAGTGCAGGTGGTGTTGTTACTGCAACTTCGCAACAAATTACTGCGGGTGGTACGCCCCCATATACTTTTATTTTGACACCAACTTTACAAGCCAATAACCAAGTAACTTGGGTGACAAGTGCAGCAAGTACTTGCTTAGCGCAAGCTCTGTGTAGATAATAAAAGTGTGTAGATAAAAGATTATGTCGGTGTTGCCTTCGCTTAACTTAGCGAAGGTAACGCCCATAAGTAGGAGAAGGATCCTTTATATCAATATCTTAGAGGGAGGTTTTTATGAAGTACTATACACCCGTAGTTCGAAGTCAATCAGGTTTTACCTTAATCGAATTAATGATAGTCGTAGCGATTATCGGTATTTTAGCTGCAATCGCAGTTCCTAGTTATCAGAATTATACAAATAGGTCAAAGTTCACTGAAGTGGTGCAAGCGACCTCCCCTTATAAGCTTGCTGTTGAAACTTGTGCGCAGGATTTCGCAGCGTTAACTGGAACTTGCGACACACCCGGCACCAATGGGATCCCAACAGCATTTGCAGCACCTAATGCAACCACGGGTTACACGGCCAGTGTTGCCATAGGGGCTGGTGGTGTTATTACAGCAACTTCACAACAGATAACTTCGGGTGGTACGCCTCCTTATACTTTCATTCTTGACCCCACTTTACAGGCTAATAACCAAGTAACTTGGGTGACAGATCCAGCTAGTACTTGCTTGGCACAAGCTCTTTGTAGATAAAAGTTTGTAGGTAGTAATCTTATCTGTGGTGGGTTGGCAGTCTGCTGTTAACCCACCTTATCTTTTAAAGAGTTTTTTTCGCCTTTACCCGTGCAAGAGCCGCTTGAATATATTCTTTTTGTGTAATCACTTCGTTGTTAGAAATTTCTTCAGGATTTTTTTCGATGGTTTGCCGTTGTTTGCGCGCAATGACGCGTTGTTTTGTTTTGGTTTTGTTGATTTGAAAATGTGGTTTAGTAATGGGGATCATGTCGATACAATCAACGGGGCACGGTGCAATACAAAGTTCACAGCCTACACATTCATTGGCGATCACAGTATGCATTTGTTGAGCACTGCCGATAATCGCGTCGAATGGGCAAGCTTGAATGCATTTGGTGCAGCCAATGCATTCGGCTTCGCGGATAACAGCTAGGGGTGTCATTTCACTCTCATGCCTGCTTCTGCGCCTTCGTCGGGGTGCAGCACCCACAAATCTGCGCCGCCAGGGCCCGCAGCTAATACCATGCCTTCCGACATGCCAAAGCGCATTTTACGTGGAGCGAGATTGGCGACAATAACGGTTAATTTTCCTTCTAATTCTGCTGGGTCATACGCCGATTTAACGCCAGCAAAAATCTGTCGTGTTTCACCACCGATATCGACGATTAGTTTTAATAATTTATCGGCTTCTGGCACGCTTTCGGCTTTTACAATGCGTGCGATGCGCAGATCAATTTTAGCAAAATCATCATAGCTAATTTCTGGCCGTAAAGGATCTTGCGTTAAGTGGGTAGATACTTGTGGCGTATCATTGGTAGGTGTTGCTTCTGCGGCGATTTCATTTTTCATGGCGGTTATTTGCTCTTCAGTAATGCGTTGTAATAACGGTTTAAAGGGATTAATTTTGTGTTTGGCTAAAATAGTTTTGCGATCGTTCCATGTCATGGGCGCTATATTTAAAAATTCCTCGGTGTCCTTGGCCGTAGCAGGCAAAATAGGTTTTAGATAGATCATTAAAATGCGAAATAAATTTAACCCCATGCTGCAAACTTCGTGCACATGTTGTGCTTTAGCAGTTTCTTTGATCAAGGCCCACGGTTTTTCGGCATCGATATATTGGTTGGCGCGATCAGCTAATTCCATAATGGTACGTACTGCGCGGCTGAACTCGCGCGTTTCAAAATGTTCTGCAATGCTATCGCCGGCGTTGATGCAATGTTCTAATAACGCTTTATCGGCACAACGTTCAGATAATTCGCCGTTAAAATATTTATGAATAAAACTCGCGCAGCGGCTGGCGATATTGACAATTTTGCCGACCAGATCAGCATTCACGCGCTGCATAAAGTCGGTGAAGTTTAAATCTAAATCTTCGACGCGATTATTTAATTTCGCCGCAAAATAATAACGAATACATTCCGGGTTAAAATGATTTAAATAGGTACGGCCTTTAATAAACGTGCCGCGCGATTTCGACATTTTTTGCCCATCGATAGTTAAAAAACCGTGCGCATAAACATTAGTGGGCAAACGAAAACCAGCGCCATGCAATAGAGCAGGCCACAACATCGCATGAAAATAAATAATATCTTTGCCGATGAAGTGATACAGTTCAGCTTTGCTGTCAATATCCCAGTAAGTATCGAAATTAATATTTTTGTTGCGCTCACATAAGTTTTTTAAACTGGCCATATAACCGATCGGCGCGTCTAACCATACATAAAAATATTTATCTTCCGTGCCAGGAATCTTAAAACCAAAATACGGTGTATCGCGCGAAATGTCTTTTTCATGTAAACCCGTAGCAAACCATTCGCCGAGTTTATTTTGCATTTCTTCTTGCAGCTTAATGTCTTTTAACCAGCTTTGTAAAAAGGGCGCATATTTTTGTTGTTGAAAAAAATAATGTTCTGATTGCTTGGCGATCGGTGTTTCGCCTGAAATAATTGAAATAGGATTTTTTAAATCGAGCGGTTCGTAAGTGGAGCTACACACTTCACATCCGTCACCGTATTGATCTTTAGCGCCACAATTGGGGCATTCGCCTTTAACATAGCGATCGGGCAAAAACATTTTTTCTTTGGGGTCGTACGCTTGTGAAATGGTGCGTTTAACGATATCGCCGCGTTGTTGCAGGCGCTCATAAAAGAGATTGGTCAACTGCTGGTTTTCTGGCGAGTGGGTGGTATAAAAATTATCGAAAGCGATATTAAAATCTTTAAAATCTTGGTCATGCTGTTGATGGATTTCAGTGATCAATTGTTCCGGCGTAATGCCCAGTTTGCGCGCAGTGATCATAATCGGCGTGCCGTGCGCATCATTCCCGCAAATATACAGGCACTCATGGCCACGCATTCTTTGAAAACGCGCCCAAATGTCGGCCTGGATATATTCTACCATATGGCCAAGATGAATCGGCCCATTGGCATAAAGTAAGGCGCAGGTGATAAGAATGTTGCGTTGGGGTTGGGTCATAGCGCACAAATATACCCCATTTTTCGCAATAATTGTAGATCGGATTAAAGTTATTTTTTAACAAATCGTTGAGTATCTTGCGGATATTTTTGATGTACCTTGTCTTCAAAACGACTAAGGCAATGAATAGTCCATATTATGGATGATCCATCTTCTTGTTGTTCCGCGAAGCGTTCCCATTCAAAGGCGTGGATGTTCATATCGCCAAAATCTTTGCCGGCGATGCGAACCGTATACAATGAAATTTGGTTGTTTATATTTTGATATTTTTTAGTTACCCCATTGTCCTTAACAGCTTTTTGCACCCTTATAAAAAAATCAGCTTTAACGTATTGAGGAATATCCTTATCTTTAATCGTCAACCAAAAAATAACGTGTTCAGGACGATCTCTGCCGTTTTGATCTTTATATTTAAAAAGCAAATGACGTTGATTCATGGGAATCGAAGCATATAAATGATCAGGGATGTTAAATTTATTCGGTGGTTTAAAAAATCCACCGGCGCAAAGAAATTGAGCAAAAATGGTAGGAGTACAAAAGCTTCTTCTAAATTCAAAAGTTGGGTGTTTCTCGTCTATTTCAGCATATGGCATCGAGCTGCCTAATGCAATGCTAGTATTGGTAGATACTGAATCCACTGAATGAGTTGAGCTGGTATTATCCGACGACGCTGAATCAAATGTTTGCATTGAAATATTTGATGTTGTGTCTGATAGATTATCCGTTGCATCTGTGCTGTCGAACTCCTCAGATTTTTCATCTTGTGAAGGCGACTGCGCGGGAACTAAAAGCTGCCTAATATTAAATTTTAATTGTGTTAATTTTTCATTTGGGTGCGCGCGTTCATTTTCTTTGAAAGGCTTATCAATAGATAATGGTGAAGTAGTTAATAGGTCATTATGTTCGTTAAAAGTTAAATTCGGGTAAATGGCTTTATAGAACTGTATTAATAAATTTGCAAATTTGATGGCGTGAGGTTTAGCAGAATAGAGTAGCGGCGCCAGATTTAAATAAAATGTTATCGTATCGCCATCGTCGCCACGACTTATAAGATATTGCCATTCTAAATTTTGTAAATATTGTGAGCGCCGTGAACGCTTTTTTTTCTTCAGTTGGTGGCCATCCAGTGCAGTTTCAAAATCGTCTTTAAGTTTTATTAGGTAATTGTTAAGGTTGTTTGTGCTGTTTATAATACAAGCAAGCATCTTCCGTGCTATTGGGAGCCTTGTATAATCCATAGCTGCCCCAACTGTTACGTGTCCTGTACAATCGGATAATTGTCGTACTACACCGAGTGGGAAGAAATTTTCGATAATGGCAATAAGATGTGATTCTACTTGTGCATCGGTTAAAGTGAATTTAAAAGAGTTAAATACCATGCTATCTCTCGGTAACAACTCAGCATCTTCTTTAGCAGCGAGTTTTCCTGCTTTTATAAATAATTCTTCGAGTTGATGTGCTGCGTCAATTTTATTAAACAATATTTTTAGTTGGTCGAAAGTTTTTTTATGTTCTTGTTGCTGTTTCCATGCATGCTGATGCTGTTTAAAAATTTCTTGCGCATTGTAAAGGAAAGCAGCGGCCAATTGGAGGAGAACGGGAAAATAGAATATAGCAGTATGCGATTTAAAATTATTAAAATTTTTATATCTAGAGCTTCTTTCCCCCCAAGTAATT
The DNA here is from genome assembly GCA_013288885.1 of Gammaproteobacteria bacterium. GTDB lineage: Bacteria > Pseudomonadota > Gammaproteobacteria > JABDBA01 > JABDBA01 > JABDBA01. Next base: position 402,739 of record JABDBA010000001.1, read on the forward strand.
GATACAATTAAAAAAAACAGAACAAATCCGTATATGCTTTTTTGGTTTTTTTTATCAGTTAGATATAATGCCGTGCTATATGATTGATATTCATCGATTATTTTGCCTATTTCAGTAGTTGTGCTTTTAATGTCTTGTACAGTTAATATGTCTGCCCCACACCTAGCTTGAGTTCTTCTGAAGTCTCTATAGTCTTCAGGGTGCCAATATTCAGCCCAAAAATATTTATTATATCTGACGAATAAAGTACAGATCATCAACCACGCAGTACTAGCTATGGCGCGAAAAATGTAAGGCCATAAAGTATCTTCTTCGCCTTCTTCGCTGGCGAGGAATTGTGCAAGAATTCTATAGGCAGCTAAACCTATAAAGATTAGTGGTATTACAGCAAATACCATTCCTAGCAAGACTACCATAATGTTGATACCAAAATCAGTTTGTTTTGCATTACGTTCGCGATATTGGTTGATCAGTTTCAGGGCTGATTGACGTTGGTGTGGGGACGCAGAGTCTTTGCTAGCAGAGGAGGAGTTAGGTAGCATGTTTTATCTCATTAAAGATTCGGTTAGACTAGTTTAACATGTTAACCTTAAGGAATTATTAAAAATTAAGACCATCGTTGTTGAACGACGCCTTTTTATGTTAAAATTCATCGATATTTTTTCACATATAAAATCCCATGCTCGACCGATCCAAAATCATCTCTCACGCTGTGCAGCAAGGCTTACAAACGTTGCCTAATGTCAAAAATATTATCGCTGTGGCTTCAGGCAAAGGGGGGGTGGGCAAGTCCACCACTGCGGTTAACCTAGCTTTAGCACTGGCGGCGGAAGGGGCGCAGGTAGGCATTTTGGACGCCGATATTTACGGCCCCAACCAACCACAGATGTTGGGGGTGAAAACTCGCCCCGAAACCGTCGATAAAAAGCTCGAACCCATTATCAGCCATGGGCTGCAATCGATGTCTATTGGCTATTTAGTCGATGCCGATACTCCCATGGTCTGGCGTGGGCCGATGGTCACCAGCGCCCTCCAGCAGCTGTTAAACGACACCCGTTGGCATGACCTGGATTATTTAATCATTGATTTACCCCCTGGCACGGGTGATATTCAGTTGACCTTGGCGCAAAAGATCCCGGTCAGCGGGGCTGTGATTGTGACTACGCCGCAGGAAATCGCCCTGCAAGATGTGCGCAAAGCCATCGTCATGTTTCAAAAGGTGAACGTGCCGATTTTGGGGGTGGTCGAGAACATGAGTATGCATACCTGCACCCAGTGCGGCCATACCGAAACGATTTTTGGGGAAGGGGGCGGCGAACAGTTGGCGCAACAGTATAATGTCGAATTATTAGGGTCGTTGCCGTTGGATAAGCGCATCCGCGAGCAGGCCGATGGTGGCAAGCCGACCGTGGTTGCTGAGCCGGATCACCCGATTAGCCAGATTTACCGCCGCATCGCGTTAAGGGTCGCGGAAAAATTATCCTTGCAAGCGAAGGATTTTACCGCTAAATTCCCCAAAATTGTGATTGAGAATAAATAAAGAGGAAAACACATGACTATCAAATCTGATAATTGGATCCGCAAAATGGCCGAGCAACACGGCATGATCGAACCGTTTGCTAACGAACAAGTGCGCGGGCCCGAAGGGCAACGCAGTATTTCTTATGGCGTATCTAGCTATGGTTACGATGTGCGTTGTGCCGATGAATTTTTGGTGTTCACCAATATCAATTCTGTTATCGTCGACCCGAAAAACTTTTCCGAAGAAAGTTTTGTCTCGGTCAAAAATAATGTCTGCATTATTCCACCGAATTCATTTGCACTGGCGCGTTCGATCGAATATTTTCGTATTCCACGTAAAGTGTTGACGATTTGTTTAGGCAAATCCACTTACGCGCGCTGTGGAATTATTGTCAACGTCACGCCGTTGGAGCCGGAGTGGGAAGGCCACGTGACCTTAGAATTTTCTAACACCACACCATTACCCGCAAAAATTTACGCCAACGAAGGTGTAGCGCAGATGTTGTTTCTCGAATCCGATGAAGATTGCAAAGTGTCGTATAAAGATCGTGGCGGCAAGTATCAGGGGCAGCGGGGCGTGACTTTACCAAAAGCGTAAATTTTTTCGGTGTCATTGCGAGGCCTTCCCCGCAATGACATTTTAAACATCAAAAATCTCTTTCAATTTTGCTCCCGGATCTTCCGCCCGCATAAATGTTTCGCCGATTAAGAAAGCATGTACGCCGTTCTTTTGTAACATAGCGATGTCTTCTTTTCTATCAATACCACTTTCGGTGATAAGAATTCTATCGGCGGGTAATTGTGCTCGCAATAATAACGTTGTGTTTAAATCAGTTTTGAAAGTACGCAAATCGCGATTGTTGATACCAATCAATGGTGATGATAATTTTAATGCGCGTTGTAGTTCTTCTTCTGTGTGTACTTCTACTAAAACCGCTAGCTTTAATCCCAATGCGCATTTTTCTAAATTGATCAGTTGTTCATCGGTTAAGGCGGCGACGATCAATAAAATACAATCAGCGCCCATCGCGCGGCTTTCGTAGATTTGATATTCATCGATCATAAAATCTTTGCGCAATACCGGTAGATCACAAGCAGCACGTGCTTGTTTTAAATAGGTCTCTGAACCTTGAAAAAATTGTTCATCGGTTAATACCGATAAACACGCCGCACCCGCATTCGCATAGCTTTGTGCGATAGCTATCGGATCAAAATCAGCCCGAATGACGCCTTTGCTGGGCGAAGCTTTTTTTATTTCGGCGATGATGGCGGGTTGGTGCTGCGCCAATTTATTTTGCAGCGCTGCGATAAAATCACGCGGGGCAGTTGTTTGTGCGATTATTTCTTTGAGTTTTGCAAGCGGTGTTTTAATAGAGCGCGCGGCAATTTCTTGCTGTTTTACTGTGATGATTTTTTGTAGGATGTCAGTCATAGGTGCATTCTCATCATTTTTTTGTAAATTCAACCAACTGCTGCAATTTCTCCAGCGCAGCGCCGCTGGCGATTACCACTAAGGCTTTATCAATACCCGTGGCTAAATCTTTAGCTAAGCCAGCAATATAAATCGCTGCCCCGGCATTTAACGCTACAATATCACGGGCTGCGCCGGGTTTATTGTTTAACACCGTTTGCATCATCGCTAAACTCTCTTGCGCTGATTTTACTTTTAGCTCATCAATAGCAGAATGCTTTATGCCAAATTCTGATGGATCAATGCGATAAGTTTTAATTTTATTATTTTTTAACTCAGCAACGAAAGTGGGTGCTGCAATGCTGATTTCATCTAAGCCATCTTCTGAATGTACCACCATGGCATGTTCACTGCCCAATTGTTGCAGAACTTCCGCAATAGGCTCGCACCATTCTTTAGCAAATACCCCCATCAATTGATGCGTAACGCGTGCCGGGTTGGTCAATGGCCCAATCAAATTAAAAAACGTGCGAATCGATAATTCTTTGCGCGGTGCTAAAGCATGTTTCATCGCAGTGTGATGTTGCGGTGCAAACATAAAACCGATACCAATTTTAGCGATGCAATCTGCAATTTGGTCAGGCGTTAAGGTGAGATTAACCCCAGCTTTTTCTAGTACATCGGCGCTGCCGCTGCTGCTCGACAACGAACGATTACCATGTTTAGCGACACGGCCACCAGCTGCCGCAACAATTAACGCACTACTGGTAGAAACATTAAACGTCTGCGCGTGATCGCCACCCGTGCCGACAATATCAATGAGATGTGCGCCAGAAACATTGACTGGCAACATGAATTCGCGCAGCACTTTAATGGCGGCGACTAATTCTTCCACCGTTTCGCCTTTCATGTGCATGGCTACTAAAAATCCAGCAAATTGCGCAGGCGTGACTTCGCCATTCATCATCGCACGCATGACTTCGGTCATTTCGCCCGCAGAAAGATTCTGCTTGCGCACGATTTTTTGAATAGCTGCTTGGATCGAAAACATGATTTTATCTATGCCTATGCTCTAAGGAGTGGATTACCTGAGATGCCAAAAGCAGACCGTCGATTACATGGATGTAATCAACGATCGCATGGACGCAGTTTCGTCTGCGTTGGCATTCAGGTGAGCCGCTCCGTTCTTGATGTATTGCTTTGTAAAAAATTCTTCAACATCTGATGCCCATGTTCCGTTAATATCGATTCCGGGTGAAACTGCACACCCTCAATCGCTAACGAACGATGCCGCACGCCCATGATTTCTTCAATGCTACCATCTTCATTTTTAGTCCATGCCGTCATTTCCAAACACGCGGGCATAGTGTCTTGCGCGATCACCAACGAATGATAACGCGTCGCAGTAAACGGGCTGGGCAGCCCTTTAAATACACTCGTATCATTATGAAAAATCGGTGATGTTTTACCGTGCATGATGTGTTTAGCATGAATAATTTTGCCACCAAAAACTTGACCAATCGCTTGATGACCTAAACAAACACCTAAGATAGGAATTTTTCCAGCGAATTCTTGAATAAGTGCTAACGAAATACCTGCTTCATCAGGCGTGCCTGGCCCCGGCGAAATCACAATGTGTGAAGGCGCAAGCTCGGCAATTTCTTTTAATGAAATTTGATCATTACGAAACACACGCACGTCAACACCCAACTCCGACAGGTATTGTACGAGGTTGTAGGTAAAAGAATCGTAATTGTCGATCATTAACAACATATCATAATCCTCTTGCCACCAGCGCCGCAGCACGTAATATGGCGCGTGATTTATTGCACGTTTCATCCCACTCATATTCGGGGGTGGAGTCCGCGACGATGCCACCACCCACTTGTGTAGTAAGTATTTTATCTTTGATTACACCGGTGCGAATCGCAATTGCCGTATCCAAATTACCGTTCCACGCTAAATAACCGATAGCCCCGCCATAAATACCGCGTTTAATCGGTTCTAATTCCTCAATGATTTCCATCGCGCGCACTTTAGGCGCACCGCTCAACGTACCGGCAGGGAAAGTAGCGCGCAATACATCCATCGCCGATAAATTTGGTTTTAATTTACCTATGACATTGGAAACGATATGCATCACATGCGAATAACGTTCGATACACATTTTTTCAGTTAATTGAACACTGCCGGTTTGCGCAATGCGACCAACATCATTGCGTCCTAGATCAATTAACATTAAATGCTCAGCCAATTCTTTTTTATCTTCTAATAAATCTTTTTCTAAAGCGTTATCTTCTTCTTTCGTTTTACCGCGTGGGCGTGTGCCTGCGATCGGGCGCAGAGTCACTGTACCATCTTCTAAACGCACTAAAATTTCAGGCGATGAACCGACGATATAAAAATCATCTAAATTTAAATAATACATATAAGGCGATGGATTTAAATGGCGCAATGCGCGATATAAATCGATCGGTTCGCTGAGATAAGGTATCGATATGCGGCGCGAATAAACCACTTGCATCGCTTCACCATCTTCGATGTATTGCTTAATGTGCCTGATGTTTTTTGCGTATTCTGCAAACGTTTGGTTCGATTGCAAATCGTCTTCTGTAACAGCAGTGCCAGAAGGCTGGCTTGATTTATTTGGTAATGATCGTGTTTGTAATTGTCGTTCAAGCTCATCCAATTGCTGTTGCGCTGCTGCAAACGCATCATTTTGTGAAGGGTCGCAATGTGTAATTAAATACAATTGACAACTCAAATTATCAAACACTAGCAGGTTTTCTGAAACCATTAATAAAATATCCGGCGTTGCTAACGGGTCGACCAAGTGGCTCGTACCCAATCGCGGTTCAATATAACGCACGGTATCATAACCAAAATAACCAACCAGGCCGCCAGTGAATAGGGGTAAATTTTCCAAAACCGGTACGTGAAATTGTTTTTGGTAATTATCAATCCACGCCAATGGGTCGGCCACGGTAATCGTAGAGGTGACTTTATTATCGGTCAGCACCGTGATGTCGTAACCCGAAATTTTGATAATTGTCCGGCACGGCATCCCAATGATGGAATAACGCCCCCATTTTTCGCCGCCCTGCACCGATTCTAAAAAGTAGGAATAAGGTTGGTCTGCCATCTTTAAATACACCCCCAGGGGTGTGTCTAAATCGGCCAAGATCTTACGCACCACAGGGATGCGGTTATAGCCTTCTTTTACGAGATGTTGGTATTGTTCGGGTGTCATATTAAGAGTGTAATAAGGGAAAAGGGTAAAGTCTACCATTTATCAAGATATCATTGGTTTTTCCGCAGCACAAAAATAAAACTCGATACGGGTTTTCCTTGTTGCATACGTCCAGCGGCTTCACTGCTTTGTAAAATTTGAAAATGGTGTTGTTTTGCTAAATTTTCAATATACATGCGTGAATGAGTATAGCGGCCTGTAGTTTGTAATTGAAAATCAGTTTCTTTGCCCACTTCTACAGAAAATGCCAATAACCCCTGCAACTTTAAAACACACGCACATCCTGTAAACACTGCGCTTAAATCACCAAAATAAACTAATGTATCTGCTGCGATAATTAAATCATAGCTAGCAACTAGCCCCGCTAATGCAGTAACAATATCAGATTCAATCAACTCATCATAAATATTTTTAGCGCGGGCTTTATTGAGCATGCGCGGTGAAATATCAATGCCGGTAAGGTGTTTAGCAATTTCACGAAATACTACGCCGGATAAACCGGTGCCGCAGCCTAAATCAAGCACATTCCAATTGACCGGTACGCGCGGCAAATATTTGACGAGGCTATCGGCTATTAATTGCGGGGTGAGATAATGCAAAGTTTCAGTGACGTGCTGATCAAAATATCCCGCATAGTTGTCAAATAAGTTTTTAATATATTCAACCGGTGCAGTGCGCGGCGTGCCTTCTTGGGTGAGTGCGTCTAGCATATAACGTACCATTACATCCTTAGGTCGCAGTGCGATGGCTTTACGATAATAGAAAATCGCTTGTTGAGGATTATCCATCTTTAAATAAATCGCGCCTAAATTACAACAAGCATCGACTTGTGTAGGCATTAATTTTAATACTTGTTCAAATTCTGCGATGGCTTCGGTTAAATAACCTGATGCCATAAATGCAACGCCGAGATTATAATGTGCATCGCTGTCTTCAGGTACTAAACGTAAAAATAATTGATAGTGCCAAATTGCATCGCTTAAGCGATCTTGTTGCAGAAAAGTAGCTGCTAAATTGCTGCGCGCATCAGTGTGCATAGGTGCAAATTGTAATGCTTGATTAAAATAGGCGGTCGCTTGATCGAAGCGGCCTTGTTTTAGAAAAGCAACGCCTAAATTATTTAATGTTTCTACATGTTCGGGTTGTATTTTTAATACGGTATTGTAATGAGAAACAGCTGGATCTATTTCTCCTTGCGCCAGATAAAGATTGCCGAGTTGATAATGCGCGACAGTTGACTGTGGGTCTAGTTGTAAAATTTGCTGAAATTGTTGCAAAGCTTTAGTCGTTTCACCTTGGCGTAACCATAACATGGCGAGATTTAAATGTGCTTGCAAATAATCGGGCTGCAAATTAATTGCTGTTGTGTATTGTAGCTGTGCTGCGGCGAAATCATTTAATTTATAAAATATGACGCCGAGATTATTGTGTGCTTCGGCATGAGTGGGATCAAGCTCAAGAAATTTTTGGTATAAGGTTTTGGCTGCAGCAAGGTCGTCAGCGTGGTGCGCCTTAAAGGCGCTTTCAAAGAGCGCCTGTGATTTGTTCATGATCAGGATGTAGGAAAGTAATTAATTTAGTTTCAGCATCAGAAATGTGCGGCCAGGTTTTCATGTTAAATGAAATGCCAACAACGCCACAGGTAGGAATATTCATTTTCGCACTATCACAAAGATAATGCGTTAACCAAGTTAAGCTGGGATTATGTCCGAAATAGAACGCGGTATTTATTTTGCTATCGATATGTTTAATGAGTTCTACCATATCTTCTACGCCACCATTATAGATCAGCATTTCAGTTTTGATTTTTTTTAAAGGGTAGCTGAATTCTTCTGCCATTATTTCGGCAGTTTTAATGGAGCGTAACGCGGGGCTGGCAATAATTAAATCGGGTTTTGCTTTTTGTTTTTTTAATGCCAGCGCCATGGTTTTAGCATCTTCCTCACCAACGGGCGTGAGTGGTCTGTCAAAATCTTGTAGGTTTGCGTCTTCCCAGCTCGCTTTGGCGTGTCGAATCAGATAAAGATATTTCATAGGTAAATCACCGAGTAGCTAATTGGTTGTTCGATGAGGAATATAAATGCCATTTTGAAAATCATCAAAAAAATGATCAAGCTCTGGGTGTTCTATCGCTTCATTCGATTGATCAGATTCCAGTTGTGATTCAGCGGCATAAGCATGATGCACCGAACCATGTACTAACAGCAAGTACCAGGGTTTATCTTTGCTGGGGCTGCCGGAAGTCATTTTGTTATACCATTCATCGGTACCTTGAAAAGTGGCATCTACGTCGATGATAACCCCACGATAACCAAATAAAGTATGTTGGACAACTTGGCCTACGCCGAAACGTGCTCTATGCGTATCCATAAATTAATTCCTATTGCTTAAATTTTTTAAAGAGTATAGCAGGTTCATTTTCCTTTAGCTGCGCTAACCATATAATTAATCGCTGCTTCTAAATCGGTGGCGGTGCATTCCATGCAGGTCCCTTTTGGGGGCATTGCTTTATACCCGTTAGTGGCATGATCAAGCAAGGTTTTTATGCCTTCGGCAATGCGGGGTTGCCATGCGCCTTGGTCACCAAATTTGGGGGCTCCTGCTAAGCCGCTGCCATGACAAACCACACATTTGCTGTCGTAGATTTTTTTACCCGTATCGGCGCTAGCTACCGCCGGGCTGGCAGCTGCTGCGGCGACGGCAGTCACCGGTTGGGCGCCTTGTGGGGTGGCTATATTGACCTCCCCGACCGGTTTTATGCGTGCTTGAATGAATTCAGGGGAATACAGGTCAATGGTGGCATAGCCCACAATGGGTATTAAAACGATAGCAATTAGATAGCGCAAACGCATGGTTTTTCCCTGCTTACCAAGAGTAGATGTAGGGCATATTAGCTGAATTTTGCAGGGGATGCATTAGTGTTGTCTGAATGCCAAAAAGCAGACGGAAGATCGTGGAAAGAAAGGGCGTGGGGGAATGTCAACGCAAACACGCCATAAATACGTCCATGTAGGCTCGTCTGCCTCGTCCCTGATGCAGACGGTTTGCTTATGACACTTCCCCCGCGCCCTTTCTCTGTCGATCATCGTGGGTCTGCTTTTGGCACAGACAACCCCCTTGCGAACATAAATATTCCTACTTAGGGCTAAGTCGAGCCAATCAATACCCAGCAGATCTTTACTGTTTATTTGTGGGTAAGGGTGTATTGAAACATTTCCTACGCCCTTTCTCTGCCAATCATCGTGGGGCTGCTTTTGGCATTCAGACAATCCACTTCTGGCTGTGCATGAGATTTTCTCCTGTTATATAACATAGAAACCTTAAGGAATTCTTAAGGAAAATTTGAAGAAAAAGTGAAAAATATTTTTTCTATTTAAGTATTTCTTAAGGTTCGGCTGGTAGAATTGGGGGTGCAGGTAAATTATGTAAGTTTTTCAGACGACGAAAGATAGGGTATAAGGAGGTTTTTTACTCATTCAGATTTAGATTTAAAGATAGGTATTACACCGTGACCAAGATAAAAAAAATTAATACCACTCACAGCGCCAGTAACGCAGATGATCATATTGAGGTCATTTTATTTTGCCCTGATTTGATCCAAAAACGTAAGAAGGCAGAAGAATTAGTTGATCTTTTTGATGAAATTAACGTTGAGGGAATAGCGGCGCAGAGCGTGTTATTTCTCAAACTGGAAAGTGCGTTGCAATACAGCCGTTTTATGCAAAACAGCCATGGTTTATTGCGTGCGTTTATTCCGCATCATGCGATTGAAGGGCATACTCATGGCTTGGCGATCAAACGTGGCACGCTTGCTAAAACGCATATCCACGGGGTTTACCCGGGCGATAAAAAAGGTTCTATCTATATTGAAAACCCGCATTTTGCCGTGCAACTTGATTCTGAAAAATAAGCCTACCCTAAGAAATAATTTCTGTTCGCAAGCCGATTGTGGGCAGAAATTATTTCGTATTTACTTCCCAATACAAAACTGCGCGAAGATGCAGCCTAATAAATCTTCGGTGCTGAATGCGCCGGTAATTTCACCTAATGCGTGTTGCGCGGCGCGTAAATCTTCTGCCAGCAATTCACCGGCGCGATGTTGTTTAATTTGCACATGCCCGGTTTTAAGTGCGGTTTCGGCGCGTGCCAATGCATCTAAATGTCTGCGTCGCGCGCTAAAATTGCCTTCTTGCTGACTATTAAATCCCAAACAATTTTTTAGATAACTACGTAATAAATTAATGCCCGCACCCGTCTTAGCAGAGAGCGTAATTACATCGATATTATCGGCGATTTGATATTGTTGTGGTTGCTCATCGGCAAGATCGATTTTATTGCGGATTATTGTCAAGCGATGTGAAGTCAAACGCTGTTGAAATAATTCAGTTTGCAATTGATCAACGTCTAATTCTTGCGTGGCAACATCATCAATAATCAATAACACGCGATCGGCTTTATTAATTTCAGCGAGCGCGCGCCGCATACCCTCTTGTTCCACTTTATTTTTGCTGACGCGCAAACCAGCAGTGTCGATAATGTGCAATGGCAAACCATCGATTTGAATCGTTTCACGTAACACATCACGCGTAGTGCCGGGAATATCCGTGACAATCGCACTGTTGCGCCCACTTAACGCGTTTAATAAACTCGATTTACCCGCATTCGGGCGACCGGCAATCACGATGCTCATGCCTTCACGTAATAACGCGCCTTGCTGCGCGATGGTTTGAATAGCGTGAATTTCTTGTAACAACGCCGCGACTTTTTCTGTGATGTTGCCTTCACTTAAAAAATCAATTTCTTCTTCAGCAAAATCAATCGCCGCTTCAACATACATACGCAAATGAATCAATTGATCAACTAATAAATTAATGCGCTGCGAAAAATCACCCTGCAAGGAACGCATTGCAGCGCGCGCGGCTTGCTCAGAACCTGCATCGATAAGATCAGCAATTGCTTCGGCCTGTGCTAAATCTAATTTATCGTTTAAAAAAGCCCGTTCAGAAAATTCACCGGGTCTGGCAACGCGCGCACCCATTTGCAAAATGCGTTTTAACAAACAATCTAAAATAACTGGCCCGCCGTGGCCTTGTAACTCCAACACATCTTCGCCGGTAAAAGAATGCGGCGCGGGGAAGTACAACGCAATACCTTGATCAATAACGCTTTGATCTTCCGCTAAAAAAGCAGCGAAAGTCGCCAAGCGCGGTTGTGGGAGCTTACCCAAAATAACTTGCGCGATAGTTTTGGTATTAGTACCGGAAATACGAATAATGCCCACACCACCACGCCCGGGCGGTGTAGCGATTGCAGTGATGGTATCGAGTGGAGTTAAGGCAGCGCACATATATATGTTATGGGTATCAGAATCTGGATTAATTCGGCAGAGTGGGCTGCATGAAGTGCCATAAGCAGACCGTCGATTACATGGACGTAATCAACGATCGCATGGACGCAGTTTCGTCTGCGTTGGCATTCAGGCAGTATACTCACGACGAATTAATGGCATTTTAATGGCATTATTTAACCGTCGCTAAATCTCTTTTCTTCGCATCATCCAAATCCATTTTGCGCATGATGTACCACTGCTGCAAAATAGTTAAAGTGTTATTTACCAACCAATACAACACCAAACCGGCAGGGAAGCTTAAAAATAAAAAGGTAAAAAAGACTGGCAAAAACTGCATCATTTTTGCTTGCATTGGGTCGGGTGGTGCAGGGTTCAGTTTCTGCTGAATATACATCGTGATACCCATTAACACCGGCAATACGTAGAATGGGTCTTTGATCGATAAATCATGGATCCAAAAAATAAATGGCGCTTGGCGTAATTCCACACTCTCCAACAACACCCAATATAAAGCGATAAAAACCGGGATCTGCACTATCACCGGTAAACAGCCACTCATCGGGTTGACTTTTTCATTACGATACAACTCCATCGTCGCTTGGCTGGCTTTTTGCCGGTCATCGCCATAACGTTCTCTGATCGCCTGCATACGCGGTTGTAATTTACGCATCACCGCCATAGAACGAAAACTCTTCGCCGACAAATGATAAAACGCCAATTTAATTAACAACGTTACAACCACAATCGCCCAACCCCAATTGCCGATAATGTCATAAATGTGTTTTAACAACCAAAAAATCGCGATCGAAATAAACCACAACACACCATAATCAATCGTGAGATCAAGATTAGGCGCGACTGCTTTTAAACGATCCATGCTTTCGGGGCCGGTATAAAGTTTGATGTTAGCAACGGTTTGTTGCCCCGGCGCAACTACGATCGGTTTGCCAACCATACCTAAGGTATAAAGATCATTATTCGCGCGGCTGTAATAATTAAACGTGCTAGAACCATCAGGAATCCACGCACTTAAAAAATAATGCTCCAGCATCGCTTCCCAACCACCTTGCACTTGCGTATTCAAATCTTGATCGGTCATTTTGCTAAAGCTCAATTTTTTATACGGCGCGGCGGGGCTGGAAATAGCAGCACCTACATACGAGCTAATGCTAAATAATCCATGGGGCGGCGAAGGTGGTTTTTTGCGTTGTAACTGCGCGTACATTTGTCCGGACCACGGTTGTTGGGAATTATTAACAATTTGATATTGCACTTTGACTTGATAATCATCACGATTAAAAATAAATTGTTTGTGAATGACAATGCCTTCTTTATTTTGCCAACTCATATCCACTGTCAATGTATTTTGATCAGGTGCTAATTCATAATTAGTTTTTTGCACGCTATAAGCGGCTTGGCCTTGTTCGGTGTCCGGGCCTAGTTTGCTCAGCAAACCACTTTGTGCCACATACAAAGAAGCAGGATCATCATTGAGTAATTGATAAGGCGGTTGATTGTCACCGAGTGCTTGCGGATATTTTAACAAATGCGCTTGTACTAAATTACCTTGTGGGTCGATCGCTACTTTTAACACGTCTGTGGTGACGGTAATGAGCTGCTCAGCAGGTGCTTTCGTTACCACGGGCGTAGCGTTAGGCTGCATGGCGGCTGCCGATTGCGCGACGGTATGTGGTATTTGCGTTGGCGGTAGTGCCGAACTGGTTGGCGCAGGTGTTGCCTGCGCGGTAGCAGCAACGGGTTTGACCATTTCATTTTGCCAGGCATTCCACAACATAAAGCCAATTAAAAACAAAACGCTTAATAAGATAATTCGTGAACGTTCCATAATATTTTATCGATGCAAGTGAGAGTGAGTTGATTTAAGTTCTGGCACGGGGTCTATTCCACCCGTATGCCAGGGATGACAGCATAACAGTCGTTTGCCAGCGAGGAAAGACCCACGGCAAATCCCGAAGCGTTCAATCGCCGTGATGGCGTATTGCGAGCAACTGGGATAAAAACGGCAGCGTTGGCCTAAGAATGGGCTTATAAACCAGCGATAGCACTTAATTAATAGGATTAAGGCTTTACTGAAGAGATGAGTTTTGCCCATTGTTTGTCCAGAGTCTGGCGGATATCAGTTTTGTTGAATTTTTTAATATCGGCATAAGCCACTGCTACTATATCAAATCCGCCGATGGTATGTTGGTTTAAACGAAAACTTTCGCGCATCAACCGTTTAATTTGATTACGCGCCACCGCTTTGCGCACGGCTTTTTTGGAGACGACCACGCCTAAACGCGGGTGCTCCAAGTCATTCGGTTTAACGAATAACGCTAAAAAACCACAGGAATATTTTTTCCCACTACGGAAGGTTGCCGCAAATTGTTCAGCGTGGGTCAGTTTTAATTGCTTGGGAAGAGCAAAGCTTAACTTAACACTACTAAGCACTTAAGCGCCAACGACCTTTGGCACGTCGTCGTTTGAGCACCAGCCGCCCACCTTTAGAAGCCATCCGCGCTCTAAAACCATGGGTCCGTTTACGTTTAATTACACTGGGTTGGAATTTTCTTTTCATAGCAATAATTCTTTATATTAGGTACTGAAACTGAATGTAAAAATTAGAACTGGCTATCATATGTAACTTGGGTGTGGGTTGTCAAATGAAATGTGGGGTGTATGCGCCTTAACATAACCCCCACCTTGTTGTTGCCCAAAACTGGACTATACTTAAGGCAATCTAAAGGAATAAGGACATTACTATGGAACCCACTTTCAAGTCGTCGCTCGCCTCTAATGCCCGTGTTTTAAAAGCTAAAGTGAGTAAACAAGCGTTATTTGGTTTAATCGTTGGTATTCTCTCGGTGGTGATTGCGACCCTATTGGTAAGTTATGCGCTCACCAATCAAGTGAGTATGGCAGGGATTATACTGGCGCAAAAGACCAATGTTGCTTTATGGATGTTAGATGTCTCGCCGTTTTTCTTTAGCTTCTGGGGGCAATACATGAGTTCGATCCTTGCCTATGAAGCGAGTGCAATGATCATTGATGAAACACGTGAATTGCGAATGCAAACTTCTGCATTAGAATCGCAAGTCGCGCATGACGTAACACATGATTCATTAACCGGGTTGCCGAATAATATTTTGTTTTTAGACCGCCTCAACCAAGCTTTAGCCAGTTTGCGTCACGAAAAAATGCAACTCGCCGTGTGTATGGTGGGTGTTGAACAAATGAAAGAAATTAGTAATTCGTTAGGGCGCTATAATGCTGATCGCATTTTAAAACAATTAGCTGTGCGCCTCACCAGTGTTATTCATGAACCTAACACGATTGCACGTGTTGGTGATTTTGAATTTGCCGTCTTATTAACCAGAATCAATTCAGCCCCTGATGCAACGCTCGCCATTCAAAAAATTCATCAAGCACTCAAAACACCTTTTGTGTTAGAAGATCTAACGTTAAATGTTCAAGCCAAAGTAGGTATTGCATTAGCACCACAGCATGGTGTTGACGCCGATTCTTTAACACAACGTGCAGAGATTGCGATGGATGCAGCCAAACAAGATTTTTCTGAAACTGTTGTTTATACGTCTAAACTCGATAAAAATAGCCAACGCCAGTTATTGTTGGTGAATGAATTACGACAAGCAATTGAACAAGATGGTCTTAGTTTGTTTTATCAACCTAAATTGGAATTGGCAACCGGTAATATTGCACTAGAAGTATTGTTGCGTTGGCCGCATCCACAATACGGGTTAATTTTACCGAATGATTTTATTCCATTGGCAGAGCGCAATGGTTTATCTTCTATCATTGGCACGTGGGTGCTTAACAAAACTTTGCAACAATGTTCGCATTGGCAACAGCAAGGTATTAGGATTTGTTTTTCGATTAATTTATCGGCGTTGAATTTAGTGGATGTAGAGTTACCCGATAAAATTGCCGGCCAGTTAGCAGGTTATGCGGTGTTGCCGGAATTTCTGATGGTGGAAATTACCGAAAGTTCCATAATGAGCGATCAAGAACGCGCATTACAAATATTGACGCGTTTGGTAGAATTAGGAGTGAAGATTTCTATTGATGATTTTGGCACGGGTTATTCTTCGTTGGCGTATTTGAGTAAACTACCAGCAACTGAACTTAAAATTGATAAATCGTTTGTGGGAGACATGGAGCAGGAAAATAACAATAAGATTGTGCAAGCAATTATTGGTTTAGCGCATACGCTCAATTTGCAAGTGGTGGCCGAAGGTGTTGAAACTGAAAAAGCATTTTTACAATTAAAAGCATTAAACTGTGATTGGGTCCAAGGCCATTTCATTAGTCCGCCACTTAATTTAGAAGAGTTATATGCCTGGCTTAATACGTCGCCGTGGAGTAAACTAAAACTCCAGAGTGAAAGTATTGGGTAATTCCCTCACCCTAACCCTCTCCCAGAGGGAGAGGGGACCGGAAAAATATTAACAACTGTTATATGCAAAAAAATATTCCTAACCACCTACCGCGCAAACGTTTTGGGCAAAATTTTTTACACGACCAATCTATATTGCAGCGCATTGTACAAGTTTTACAATTAAAACCTACTGATCATGTAGTGGAGATTGGCCCAGGCTTGGGTGCTTTAACCACCAAGATATTGCCTTTATTGCCGCGCTTAGAAGTGGTAGAGCTTGACCGCGATCTAGTACCCAAGCTCATTGAAAATTGCCAGGGGTTAGGCGAGCTCATCGTTTATCAAGACGATGCATTGCGTTTTGATTTTAGTCAGCTAAGCCAAACAAATAGATCACTGCGTTTGGTGGGTAATTTGCCTTATAATATCTCAACGCCTTTGTTATTTCATTTGTTAGAGCAGGCGCACATCATTAAAGATATGTATTTTATGTTGCAAAAAGAAGTAGTCGACCGCATGGTGGCAACCCCCGGCTCCGAGGCTTATGGCCGATTGAGTGTGATGGTACAATATTATTGTCAAGCGCAAGCGTTGTTTACCGTGAAGCCGGGGGCGTTTCAACCGCCCCCGAAAGTGGATTCGGCGTTTATTCGTTTAGTGCCACATGCACAGCTTCCGCATGTCGCGAATGATGCAAAAATATTTGCGCAAATTGTTCGTTTAGCGTTTAATCAACGCCGCAAAACTATTCGCAATAGTTTGGCGACGGTAATATCGATAGAACAATTACAGGCATTAAATATTGATCCATCCATCCGCGCGGAAAAATTAGGGGTAGAACAGTTTGTTAAAATGAGCAATTCCTTATGAGCCAACACGACACCATACAACGATTCATCATAGAACGTCTGAATTTGCGCGGTGAAATAATCCGCTTGCATGATACTTATCGTGCTGTTTCCGAGCGGCATGTTTATCCTGAAGAAGTACGCAAAACATTGGGCGAGGGCTTGGCCGCTGTTGCTTTATTGAGTGCGACTTTGAAATTTGAAGGCTCGATCATTTTGCAAATAGAAAGTGATGGAGCAATTAATCTTTTAGTGGTGCAAAGTGATCATCAGTTTCAGTTGCGTGGTTTGGCGCAATGGCAACCAGAATTGCTTTCTTTAACCGATAGTCATATTTTGGGCAAAGGCCGTCTGGCCATTACGATTACGCCAAAACAGGGTGAGCGTTATCAAGGTATTGTAAACTTAACTAACGGTGGTTTGGCTGATTCACTAGAAACTTATTTTCGGCAGTCAGAGCAATTGGCAACTTGTCTTTGTTTGTGGTCAGAAGATGAAACAGTGACGGGTATGTTGTTACAGTTAATGCCGCATAATACAGGTGAAAGCGCGGAGATGGTTTGGGCGCATTATACGCAGATGATGAAGGCGATAAGCTCACACGAATTTAACCAATTTACTAATCAAGAAATTATTCAAAAACTTTTTTACGCAGAAGATGTGTGTTTATACGATGCAGAAAAGGTTGCCTTCCATTGTGGTTGTAGTGTAGAGCGCATGGAGCGTGCTTTGCGCTTGTGGGATCAAAAAGAAATTCAAGAGTTATTACGGCTCCATAAAAAAGTCACCGTGACGTGCGAGTTTTGTAATAATCAATATGATTTTGATGCGGGTGATGTGGCGAGGCTTAGGGGTCACATCTGGAATTAGGACAGCCAGAGATGATTAGACATATGAGTTCATTGCTATGAAACTGGCTGTCCTAATTCCAGATGTGACCCCTAAGTCTTTTTTCTGTTAGCATTATTCACGACATCTTGCTGTTCAGCGGGGGTGAGGTGTGGCCACGCAGCTAATAATAAACGACCGGCATTGCGTTCTTTGGCAGCAGTTTGGTGCATTTCCCACGGCCATTCGTCACTGAGAAATAATCCGGTAAGAAATATAATAAGTAAAGTGATGCCTAACATCATGCCGATGTTTTTCCAATGAAATTGTTGAATCAGTTGGGTGACTTGGCCGATATTGGTTGCAGTTGTACTTTTTATTTTTTCGCCGCCCTGGGTCACAATTTGTTTAAAGTTTTCAATGGGAAGTGCACGGGCTTCTTGTGCAATATTTGCCGAAGTTTGGCCGATACTTTTTTCAAGATGATCACAACCTTGTTTGATAGTTTGATTGATATAATCGACTGTTTGCTGTGCTTGTTGTAAATGTTCTTGGCCATCTTTCATCGCTTTATCGGCAGCAACGCGCCAGCGCGCAGCGCCGGTTTCGGTCATCATCGTGCCGACTTCAGCCAAGGTTTCTTTCACGCGTGCTAGTTGGTTGCTGAGATAGGTTTGGCTGGCCACTAATTTTTCTTCCAGCGCTGCTTCGCGTTCAATGAGTTTGCCTTCAATGGTTTCATGCAGAGCAACAAAATCGGCAATTTCTCGCATCAAAGCACGCATACGTTGCGATGCTTCCGTCGTCATATCTAAATGAGTGGTGTCGATATTTTTGGTCACGCGACATTTCTCTCTATCAAGAGTTGATCGGTAATGCTGAGTTGTGGCCACGAATTAATCAACGCTTGGCCAGCACTGCGTTGTTTCACTATCGTTTGATGTGCTTGCCACGGCCATTCACCGTTGATATAAAGCCCTAGTCCTAAAACGATAATCATGCTGATAAAAGTGGCAGCGGCGAGATTTTTCCAATGAAACCATTGCAAGGTGTCTTGCATCCGCTGTTGTGCCGACTTTACAACGGTTTTAACTTGTTCTGTGCAATTTTCAGCGAATTGTTCGATATCGTTGGTCTGCAAGCTGTTAATAGTGCGCCCTAGATTTCGTACCATTGCCGTGGAAGCTTGTTCGAAGTGTTTGCAAGTATCTGTAATCGTTTTTTGCGTGTTGCTGTAAAGTTCTTGTAAACCCTGGGTGCTTTGTTGGGAGCTATTTTGAATGGCATCGATGATACTTTGCCAATTCTGCGAGTTTAATTCGTCTAGTGTTTGTTTAAAGTGGTGAACGGTTTTTTGAATGTCTGTCAGTTGGTTTTCTACCAGTTGTTCGACTTTTGCTAATTTTGTTTCAAAAGCTTGTTCGCGCGCGGTTAAATTTTCTTTGGCCGCTTTGGCAGACCCCAATAAAGTATTGATGGCCTCAAATAGTTCGTCATTATTGGTAGGCGTAGTAGGCATAGTGACAAAAGAATGTTCGATACCGATGTTATATGAGCTAGGCATGGTGTTGTCCATCGTCGTCCTTCCTTCAGGAATAACCCTGGTAACCGATAGCTTAGGGGCAATAATTATAACCGATTCCCCTGCTTTTGGATAGGGGGGATGCTACACCAATCCTCGCTCTCGTAGCCTTTCTAAAATCCGTAGTGGAGATTGTTGGGGATCCAGCATCGCGTTGACGGGTAGGTAGAAAGTTTGTTCGAGCAAAAATTGACCAGCAAGGGCGGCGTGGGAGACATGGTCGGTTTGCACGATCCAGCTGCTGGCGGGGGGCAGGCGAATTTCGGTTTGCTGCGCTTCTTGTTGATATTGGTCATCGCCCTTCATGCGATCGTGAATCTGTAGCATGATGTGATCATATTCGGTGCGATGGCTTTTGGTGATATTGAGCAACTTCAGTAAATGTGCGCTGCCGGGTAATGGTTTTTTAATCTGCGGTAAAAATTGTTTAGCTACTTTTTCAAATGGTTCACCCACCCGCCATACTCGATCTTCGCCGTTGGGGTTTACATTACTAAATACGCGCAAGATGCGTTGGCCTTGATTGGGGTTAGCTGGAAAAGCATCTACATGCAAGCGTTTGTCATCTTTGCGTGGCGATATTTTGCGTTGGCTAACTTGCAGCGGGCGAAAACTGGTGCGGCCTAAAATCAGTGCTGAGTTGTAATGCGGCAATACGTTATTGATCAATGATTTTGCATGTTGCAAAAAGCGTTGCAACATTTTCGTTAATTGCAATTGCTCTTCATTAGTTGCTTTGGCCCCACGCAAAATTTCGGTATGGCAGTTGTAACTAATATTTTTAAATTTGGGATCGGCGTAAATAGCCGATAAAAATGGCCGTTCACTTGCCGTCAATTGAAAAGCCAATTGCGGAAAAAATAATAGCTGACCACCCTCCAACGATTCGATCGCCTGGCTTTGTAGTGCAGGCGCAAATTTGGTATGCCAAGAATCAAGAGAGAATGTAAGTAGTGGTTCCATATTGTTATGATACCCCAATTTTTACAATTGTCGATAAGTCAGGGCTTCGGTTAAATGCTCGGTGGAGATGTGAGTACTATTGCCAAGATCAGCGATAGTGCGGGCGATGCGTATAATGCGATGACAGGCACGCGTTGATAAACCAAATTTCTGCACGGCGATTTCTAATAATTGTTTATCACCGGGGTTGAGTTTACAAAATTGCTCTAACTCTTTACCCATCAAAACACTATTGTTTTTACCAGCACGTTGCAATTGAATTTGCCGCGCTTTTTCGACGCGAACACGCACTTGTGCGCTACATTCACTCGGTAAATTATTTTGCTGGGAAGTATGCGGCGACGGCGGCACTTCCACATGCATATCGATGCGATCTAATAGCGGGCCCGAAAGCCGCGTGCGATAACGCTGAATTTGTTCATACGTGCAGCGGCATTGACGATTAGGATTCCCCGCATGTCCGCATGGGCACGGGTTCATCGCGGCGATCAACTGAAAACGCGCAGGAAATTCTGCTTGCCGTGCTGCGCGTGAAATAGTAATCGTGCCTGATTCCAACGGCTCGCGTAATCCTTCTAACACGCGGCGATTAAATTCAGGCAATTCATCTAAAAATAAAACACCCTGGTGCGCTAACGAAATTTCACCCGGACGTGGCGGGCTACCACCACCCACTAATGCCACACTCGATGCAGAATGATGTGGCGAACGAAACGGTCGCTTGCGCCAGTTACTGCGATTAAATGATTTGTTGGTGATAGAAGCAATAGCAGCGACTTCGATCGCTTCATCATCTGTTAACATCGGTAAAACACCGGGTAAACGACTGGCGAGCATGGTTTTGCCCGTGCCCGGCGGGCCGATGAATAATAAACTATGATTACCTGCTGCGGCGATTTCAAGTGCACGTTTGGCATGGGGCTGCCCATTTACATCACTGAGATCAAGCAGTGTTTCGTCATTCGATAAATTAAGTTCAATCTCATGTCGCGTTAGATTTTTTTGCGCGCAGAGGTGCGCACACACTTCTAACAAATGGTTTGCGGGTAACACCACAGTGTCTTTAGCTAATGCCGCTTCATCGGCATTAGCTAACGGTAAAATTAGCGTGCGCTGCAATTTGCCGCTGGCAAAAGAAAACGGCAATGCACCTTGAATAGGGCGTAATTCGCCGGATAAAGCAAGTTCACCAGCAAATTCATAATGTTCTAATTGATCGCGCGGCAGTTGGCCGGTGGCAGCGAGAATGCTCAGTGCAATCGGTAAATCAAAACGGCCGCCTTCTTTAGGAAGATCAGCAGGTGCTAAATTGACGGTGATGCGTTGCGCGGGGAAATCAAATTGTGTGTTGAGTAAAGCACTGCGCACACGATCGCGGCTTTCTTTGACTGCAGTTTCAGGCAAGCCGACAATGGAAAAATTAGGTAGGCCATTGGAGATGTGGGTTTCAACAGTGACAGTGGGTGCGGTGATGCCGATGATGGCGCGGCTGTGGACTATTGCTAATGTCATAATATTTTACTTGTGGGACGACTTGGTTTTTTTCCCCGATAAATGTTTTTCAAGTTCTGCTACGTGTTTTTCGAGTTTATCTAGTTTGGCGCGGGTTTTGGCCAGCACACCTGCTTGTGCGTCGAATTCTGCACGGGTGATGAGGTCAAAGCGGTTGAAAGTGCTTTGTAAAACGCTGCGGAAGTTGCCTTCCAGATCTTTTTTCATGGCTTTGAGGCTGGATGGAATGGCGTCAGATAGCCGTTTTACCATGTCGTCGATAAATTTTGTGTCGATCATTGTAAAATTCCTTTAGTAGATGATGATGTTTTTGAGTATACTATAGTTAAGGAGCGATGTATAGGGTAAGATTGGAAATTATTTCACAGAGGAATATTAGCGATGAAAATGATCAATGCGATTATTAGACCAGAAAAGGCCGATGCGTTGTGGCAGGCGTTGCATACATTAGGCGTGCGCGGCATGACGGTGACTGAGTCCAAAGGGTACGGATTGGGTTTGAGTGAGCAGCAAAGATATCGCACGGTGAAGTGCCGTACCGATTTTTTGAGTGAGCTTAAAATTGAAATTGCCATTGTGGATGAGATGCTTGAGTCAGTGATTGCAACCATCAAAGAAGTTTGTGCGACAGGTGAGGTTGGTGATGGTAAAATTTTTGTCATGAATTTAGAGCAGGTCATTCGTATTCGTACCGGGGAAAAAAACGCAGAGGCTTTGTAAGGAGATTATCATGTGGACATTCAATTACGCGGTTAATACATTATCTTTGTTATTAGCGAGTGTGTTGGTGATGTGTTTTGTCGCCGGAACAGCGTTGGTTTCGGCAGGTTCGGTGCGCGAAAAAAATAGTGTCGATCAATTAACCAAATGCATTGTATTGGCTGCAATAGGCAGCCTGGTTTTTATCTTCGTTGGTTATGGCACGATGTTTAGTAGTTTCGCCAGCGCTAATTTATATTGGCCGAGTTTTAAATTCGGTGAGCATGATTTATTACAGTTAATTACAACCGCACAATTGCCTGTATTGGCGCACGTTTTTTTATTAGCGCAATTTGCTGGTATTCCGTTAATTATTATTGCCAGCGCAACGGCAGAGCGTTTTAAGCCATGGGTATTGTGGTTATTTGCTTTATTATTTGCTGGGTTAATTTATTCTGTGCTGGGTTTTTGGGTGTGGGGTGGTGGCTTTTTAGAAAAATTACATTTTATTGATGCAGCGGGTAGCGGAGTTATTCATTTGGCGGGTGCTGTCGCTGCTTTAATCGCGGTGTTGTTGCTTGGGCCACGGTTGGGGCGATTTGATAAAAATAAATCCAGCGTTATGCGCGGTGCAAATTTAACCTTAGGTGTGATAGGTATTTGGTTGGTATGGTTAAGTAGTGTGGGGATTAACGTTAATTCAGGATGGATGTTTACCAATGTGACTTTTTTTAATTCGCCACTAGGTTTGGCGGGTATTATGCAAACCTTGGCAATAGCAGCATTGAATACGCAGATGTCGATTGTGGGTAGTGTATTAGCGGCGGTGATTGTGTTACGCATTTTCAGCGGTACTGTCGATTTGACAATTATTTTAAATGCGGTGGTGGTTGGCATTGTAGCGTTGGCGGCATCGGCGATTACGCCTAGCATGACGGGCGCGTTTTTGATCGGGGCGGTGGGTGGAATTTTGTTGGTGCTCGCGATTTTATTGTTTGAAAAATTTAAAATTGATGATCCGGTAGGTGCAATTGCCGCGCACGGTGTAGGTGGTTTGTGGGGTTTGTTGGCGGCAGTGATGAGTCAGGATTATGTGATGTTGTCGTCTCTTCATAAAGAAGTTTGGTCTTGGCCGCAGCAGTTGACCGCGCAGTTGATTGGTATTGGCAGCATCATTGTATGGGTAGCCGTGTCGAGTTTGATATTATTGCTGCTATTCAAATATTTAGTCGGCATCCGCATCAGCGCAACCGTTGAGTACAAAGGTTTAGATGCGGTCGAATATGGTGGCGCGTAAAAGTTATTCCATTTAGCCCAGTTCCCGCATAAATTCTGGTAGTGCGAAGCTGGCGCGGTGGATGCCTGCATTGTAATAGCGGGTTTTGAAAGTTTTTTGCTGCGCATCTTTTTCACGGAAATCCTGGAGATCAACACCTTTTCCAGCCAGCGTAGCGCTCCACCAACCCGTAGGATAAACCGGCTGTGGGAATGGCGCGGTGTGTGTGTTACTAAAACCAACAGCGCGTAAGGTCTCGTGCATGTTTTTAATTAACTGCATATGATACAACGGTGATTCACTTTGCTGAATAAATATTCCGCCTTTTTTAAGCACTTTAAAACAATTTTCAAAAAAATCTTGCTTAAACAAACCTTCGGCGGGGCCGACTGGATCGGTGGAATCAACGATAATAATATCAAACGATTCAGGCTTCGCGGCTTTCATCCACTTAATGCCATCATCAAAAGAAATATGTGCGCGTGGATCATTATTAGAAGTGCACAATTCAGGAAAATACTTTTCTGACAAACGCGTGACTTGCTCGTCGATATCAATCTGCCAAACTTCTGTGACCGAACGGTGACGCAAACATTCTTGCAGCGTGCCGCAATCGCCGCCACCGATGATCACCACTTTTTGCGGATTAGCGTGGCTGAACAGTGGCACATGTGACATCATCTCGTGATACAAAAAATTATCGCGGGTGGTTAACATCACGCAGCCATCGATGACCATCAGATTGCCAAAGGTCTCAGTGCCATAAATTTCAATGTGTTGATAAGGGGTTTGCACCTCGGCTAATTTGCCTTTGATTTTCAAGCCAAACGATGAGCCTTCCGAGCTGAAAATCTCCTGGAACCACTGATTATTTTGGGCTGCTGACATAATATTATCCTCGTAACTATTTTTAGAAAAATCTGGTATATTGTAACAAAATTTATAGCAGGAGTGTATTACCATGAACCAAACAAATATTCAACAAGCGCGTGACATTTACAATATCGCCCATTGGAGCGAAGGCTACTTTGATGTCGGCGAAGATGGCCATCTACGCGCATTCCCCGACGGCAAGCGTGACCAGCCTGGCATCTCATTACCCGATATCATTAAAAAGATGCTAGCAGAGGGCTTAAGTTTACCGGTGTTGGTGCGTTTTAACGATATTCTCAAACATCGTTTGGATAACATGCGCACGGCGTTTGCGAACGCGATACAAGAAGAACACTATACGGGCGGTTATCTGGGTGTTTACCCCATCAAAGTTAACCAACAACGGCGTGTGGTAGAAGAGCTGATGCGCCATGGCGGCCAACAAATCGGTTTGGAAGCGGGCAGCAAACCAGAATTACTGGCAGTGCTAGCGTTATCGATAAACCCCAATTCAACGATAATTTGCAACGGTTACAAAGATCGCGAATTTATTCGACTGGCATTAATCGGGCGTAAACTCGGTCATCGCGTTTACATCATTATCGAAAAACTTTCTGAAGTAAATTTAATCCTAGAAGAAGCAGAAAAATTACAAATTGAACCATTAATTGGTGTACGCGTGCGCTTAGCTTCTATTGCCAAAGGCAAATGGCAGAACACCGGCGGCGAAAAATCCAAATTTGGTTTATCGCCAGTACAAGTATTACAAATTGTTGAGCAATTACGTGCGGTAAAGCAATTGCATTTATTACAATTAGTCCATTTCATGTTGGGTTCACAAGTAGCCAACATTCGTGATATTCAAAACGGTATGCAAGAAGGGATGCGTTTTTACAGTGAATTACGCAGCATGGGCGCGCCTATTACTTGTGTCGATGTGGGCGGTGGTTTAGGTGTAGATTATGAAGGCACACGTTCACGCAGTTTTTGTTCCATCAATTATTCAATACAAGAATATGCCAATAATATCGTACGCATTCTCAAAGAAATTTGCGATCAAAAAAATTTACCGCATCCGTTAATTATCACCGAATCAGGGCGCGCATTAACAGCGCATCATGCTATGTTGATTTTAAATATCACCGACATTGAGCAGATAACAGTTGCGCCCGATATCGCTCCCGCAAAAAATAGTGAGCATTTAGCGATACAACATTTATGGCGAGATTATCAAAATACCAATGAGCGTGCCGTATTAGAAATTTATCATGATGCTTGTCATTGGGTAGCAGAAGCGCAAAGTATGTTTAATCACGGCAACATTAGCTTGCTCGAGCGCGCCCATGCTGAACAAATTTATCAAGCGATTTGCCTGCGTGTGCGTGAACAATTGCAACCAGTGCATCGCGCGCACCGTGAAGTATTGGATGAGTTGAATGAAAAGTTAGCCGATAAGGTTTTTGCGAATTTTTCATTATTTCAATCATTGCCAGACATTTGGGCTTTTGATCAAATTTTCCCGATCATGCCTTTGTCTGATTTAAATCAACCGATTACCCGTCGCGGCGTATTGCAAGACATGACTTGTGATTCCGACGGCCGGGTGGATTTTTATGTAGATGGTCAGAGTTTACAAACCACATTGCCGATGCCAGCTTTCACCGCCGGCCACCCGTATTATTTAGGCGTTTTTTTAGTGGGCGCGTATCAAGAAATTTTGGGCGACATGCACAATTTGTTTGGTGACACCGATTCAGTGCATGTACAATTAACCAAAAACGGTGGTTTTGAATTGGTACAACCCGTGCGTGGCGATACTGTAGCAGATATGCTACGCTACGTGCATTTTGCGCCGGAAGAATTACTGAAATCGTATCAAACACAATTGCAAGCATCATCGTTACCAGCAAGCTTGCAACAAGAGTATTTGATTGAATTAGAAGCAGGCTTGAACGGCTATACTTATTTAGAAGAGTAAGCTTATGCAAAAATTTATCACCAAAGTTATCATGTTAACGACGCTCGGTTTGCACACCATCAATGTCATTTTTTGGGCGATCTTCGTTTTTATTTTTGCATTCTTGCGCTTGATCCCTATCAAACCTTGGCAAAATATGTTGCACGTCTGGATGAATAAAATGCCAGTTTATTGGGCTGATTGTTGTAATTGGATCCAATGTTTAATGACCCGTACCGAATGGGACATTCAAGGCGCTGATAATCTAAAACCCAATGATTGGTATTTTCTCGTTTGTAATCATCAAAGCTGGGCCGATATTTTAGTGTTAGAAAAAGTGTTTAATCGCAAAATCCCCGTGCTGAAATTTTTTATGAAAAAGCAATTAATGTGGTTGTTGCCAATTGGTGGGCAGGGCGCATGGCTGCTGGATTTCCCTTTTATGGAACGCTATAGTCGAGAATTTTTAGCCAAGCACCCGGAACTACAAGGCAAAGACATGGAAACAACCCGCAAAGTCTGCGCTAAATTTAAATATATACCCACAGCGATTATTAGCTTTATTGAAAGCACGCGCTTTACGCCGGAAAAACATCAACAACAAGATTCACCCTATAAACACTTATTGCGGCCAAGAGCAGGCGGCATGGCGTTTGCCTTAGGGGCGATGGGCGAATATTTTCATAAGATCCTCGACGTGACGATTGTGTACCCATCATCAACACCCAGTATCTGGGATTATTTTTCAGGCCAAGCAAAAAAAATTATTGTGCGAGTTAAAGTGTTAGCTATTCCACCCGAATTATTAGGTGATTATGAAAAAGATCGCGAATATCGCAAATATTTTCAAAATTTTATTAATAAGATTTGGAGTGAAAAAGATCAATTGATTGAAGATTTGCAGGAGTATTAACATTGAAAAAATGGTGTACTATAAAACCTGGTGATACAGTCGATCTTATCGCACCTGCCGCGCGTTGTGCCGATGCTTTATTAACCGATGTAATAAAATTACTAACATCGTGGGGTTTACATTGTAACGTGCCGCCCGATATTTTTGGTGACGATCTTCTTTGCGCGAATAATGATGCTAGGCGTTTTGAACAACTCAATGCGGCGCTGACTAATACTACTTCTAAAGCAGTCATATGTGTGCGCGGTGGCTATGGATCGGCGCGTTTAATTCCCATGTTAGAAAAAATCGCAGCGCCTAATCACAATAAACTATTCGTAGGGATGAGCGACATCACTGCACTGCATATTTTTTTACAACAACAATGGCAATGGCCGGTATTACACGGCGCGGTTGCACTGGATAAATTTTCACCTGAATCTATTCAACAACTCAAAGAAGTCATGTTTGGTGAAATAGCTACACTTAAATTTGCTGATTTAATTCCATTAAATGCGATCGCTGCTAAAGAAACAATTATTGCATCAACCATTACGGGCGGTAATTTAACATTAGTACAAGCATGTCTTGGCACTTCATGGCAATTAAAGCCAAACAATAAGATTATTTTTTTAGAAGAAGTGAATGAACGTGGCTTTCGCGTCGATCGGATGTTGGAACACTTAAAACAAGCCGCAATTTTCACCGGTATTAAAGCATTGTTATTGGGTGATTTTACCAAAGGCGAAGAACCGGATGGAACATCTAAAGTACCAGCAGTCATTGAACGGTTTGCTAAAGAAGCTGATTTTCCTG
Organism: Gammaproteobacteria bacterium; assembly: GCA_013288885.1. Taxonomy (GTDB): domain Bacteria; phylum Pseudomonadota; class Gammaproteobacteria; order JABDBA01; family JABDBA01; genus JABDBA01. Next base: position 430,913 of record JABDBA010000001.1, read on the forward strand.
TACTGCAAATAAGTGGCATTGGCCATGGTTTTATTAATAAACCATTGCCGTTGGGTACAAAAGTAAATATAAGTTTAGGTAGAAAACCGATGTTAGAATGTTTTTTTGTTCCCCCCTTTGAAAAAGGGGGGCTAGGGGGGATTTAAGGAAGGCTGCATAATCTTTAAATCCCCCCGCCTCGCTTAGCGCTCGGCGACCCCCTTTTTCAAAGGGGGTAATATATAACGTAATTGCATAAACACTATGAAAAAACACACCCTCCGCATCGCCACCCGCCAAAGCCCCCTCGCCCTTTGGCAAGCTAATTTTGTCAAACAACAATTACAAACACACCATGCTAATTTGCACGTTGACTTGCTGCCGATTGTTACCACCGGCGATAAAACATTAGGATCATTAATCGAATCTGGTGGTAAAGGTGTATTCGTCAAAGAACTCGAACAAGCATTGTTAGAAAATCGTGCCGATATCGCCGTGCATTCAATGAAAGATATGCCGATGGATTACCCACATGGCTTAGATATGGTTGCCATGTGCGAGCGTGCTGATCCTCGCGATGCTTGGGTGTCGAACCATTATCACAAATTGGCTGAATTACCTAAAGCCTGCGTGGTTGGTACATCAAGTTTGCGACGTTCTTGTCAGTTACATGCACAACGCCGCGATATTAATTTTTCATTGTTGCGTGGTAATGTCGATACGCGTGTGCGGCATCTAGATGAAGGTAAATATGATGCTATTATTTTAGCGGCAGCGGGTTTAATACGCTTGGGTTTGCAACATCGTATCAGTGAATATTTACCCACAGAGATTTGTTTACCCGCTGCAGGGCAAGGCGCAATTGGTATCGAATGTCGTAGTCCCGATAAAAAAACTATCGAATTAATTCACGCTTTAGATCATCCTACTACTCATATTTGTGTGCAAGCAGAACGTGCTTTGGTACAACAATTGCAAGGCAATTGCCAAGTGCCGATCGCCGCTTACGCCATATTAGACGGCGAACATTTAACTTTGCAAGGTCGCGTGGGCAAACCCGATGGCAGCGTATTACTAAAAGCGGCCGGAAAAGGCAAAAAGAGCGATCCTGCAGAATTAGGCCGCCGCGTGGCGAAGGATTTGTTGGCGCAGGGGGCAAAAGAAGTGTTATTCGACCATTGATTTTTACCCAAACAACATGTACACTTAATATGTACATATGAGGTTATTACCATGAAACAAGTTAATGTAACGGAACTCCGCACTCACCTGCCTAATTATTTGGCAAAAGCGCATAAAGGGGCTGAAATTTGGGTGACATCGCACGGACAAGTGATTGCTCGGGTTTTGCCTCCCCTTGATACCAGGGCTGCTGCAAAAGAAGAACTAAAAAAGCTACGTAAACACAGTAAAGTAGGCGATGTCATATCCCCTTTAAATGAAGATTGGGATGCTTTGCATGATCATTCTTGATACGTGTACTTTTATTTTTGATGCACTTGAGCCTAAAAAATTAAGTAAGCCCGCGTTACAAACTATTGAAGAAGCTGAGCAAGAAAATTCACTTTATTGTTGTGATATTACGCTTTGGGAAATTGCAATGCTGATAGGCAAAAAACGCATCGAACCCGGTGTGGGTGCTGCTGAATTTCTGCATCTTGAGCTTGCCGCTCGACAAATTCAAGTATTAAATATTTTGCCTGAAATTGCTGCTTTATCTATGACCCCTCTTTTATTGCAACATTGTACTGATCCAGCAGATCGCTTGATTGCCGCAACTACACTTTATCATCGTGCTGCATTAGTTACGTGCGATAAGAAAATTCGTGAAATTGCAAAACTTTCTACTATTTGGTAATACAGTTTATTCTATGCATTACATTCCTGTATTAATCACACGACCATTACAGCAGGCACAAAAGCTTTGCCAACAAATTCAAAGTTTGGGAATAGATGCTATTTCATTTCCAACGATTGAAATTGTTGCGCCAGAAAATATTTCTGCAGCCGCTAAAAAAATCCAGCAATTAACGCAATATGATTTAGTGATTTTTATTAGCCCTAATGCGGTGCAAAAAAGTATTGCATGGTTACAGTCATATATAAACCATTGGCCTAAACAAGTGCGCGTTGCTGCAATTGGAGAAGGTACGGCTAAAACTTTGCGGTCACTACATATCCCTGTTGATATTGTTCCACATGAATTTAATGGCGAAGGTTTATTAAAATTAGCCGAGATGCAAGATGTTGAAGGGAAAAAGATTTTACTGGTGCGCGGTGCAGGTGGTCGACGATTATTGGCTGCTACATTACGTGAGCGGGGTGCTAATGTGAGTTCAGCTATTGTTTATAAACGTGTGCTGCCTAAAATTGCCGCTGACTTTTTTTCGAGCATTCAGCACGTGAAGATCATTGTTTGCACCAGTAATGAAGCTTTGCAAAATTTGTATAAAATGGTAGGTGAGCAGCATCGTGTTTGGTTGCGTGAGCAATTGTTATTAGTGGCCAGTGCGCGTGTGGCAGCTCTTGCCCTTAAGTTGGGATTTAAAAAACCCCCTGTGGTGGCAGATAGCCCGACTGATGATGATATTTTGAGGGCGCTTATGACCTATTGCCCCCCTCGTCAATAGCCACAGAATATGCCATGATAGGCCAAATTTATTAAGATAAAGAAGTGGGAGACCCAATGGAAGACAAAACCGAACCAACCCCCGCAGCGGTTTGTGCAAGCACCCCAAAAAAACGTCCTGTTTCTGCACTATTAATCGCTTGCATTGCCTTAGTGGTTGCACTATTGACCACTGCCGAATTTGAACTTCATTACCGCGAAATGGGCAAACTCACCGACTCGCTGGCATTTTTTCAACATCAAACCCAACAACAAGAAATACTTACCCAACAACTGATTACTAAATTGGTGACAAAAACGCAACAACAGCAACAGGTGTTAGCGCAATTGCAGCAATCGCATGTGAACGACAAAAAAGCAATTGCAATAGCAGAAGCGGGTGATTTGGTGCAACGGGCGCAATACAATTTACAGTTTACGCAGAACGTTCCTGCAGCGATCGCCGCATTACAGTTGGCAGATAAAAAAATGGCTGAATGGGATGGCGCATCAGCGCTCAGTGTGCGCCAACAATTGGCCGATAACATCGCTGCTTTGCAAGCCGTACCTAGCGTCGATTTGGCGGGGGCATTAACACAACTACAAGCGTTACAACAACAAATTCCACAATTGCCTGTTGTGCAGCCGGTGGCTGAAAATTTACCAACAACAAACGCAGACAATACAGTCAAACAAACTTTATGGCAAAGAACACTGCAAAATAGTTGGAATGCATTGTCTAAACTGATCGTGATCCAACGCCACGATCAACCCATCCAACCTATTTTGCCAACACAGCAGCAAGCGTATTTACAACAAAACCTGCAATTGCTGTTACAACAAGCACAATGGGCATTATTGCACGAGCAACCAACTATTTATCAAGCCAGTTTGGCGCAAGCAAAAAACTGGACGCAACGATATTTTTCTAAGGATGCGGCAATAACACAATCGGTATTAAAATCTATTAGCGAATTGCAAGCTATTAATGTGCAACCCCAGTTGCCGGATATTTCCGCAACCGTCCAAGCGATTGAAAAGTTGAGATAACACTATGCGGCGTTTATTTTTATTCTTAATTATTTTTTTTGCAGCTGTGTGGCTAGGCTTAAAGATCAGTGCTGATCCTGGTTATTTGCTAGTTGCTTATCAACATTGGACCGTTGAAATGCCGCTGTGGTTAGCGACTGTAGGCGTATTGTTATTATGTATTTTATTTCACATCTTGTTGCGCATTACTCGTGGTGTGCGTTTGTTCCCGAAGCGTTGGCACGCATGGCGTTTGCAACGACATAATAACGCAGCACAAGCATTAATTGACCAAGGTTTGTTGGCGTTGGCAGATGGCAATTGGAAGCGAGCACAAAAAAAATTAACCAAAGCCAATTATTATGTCAAGCAACCTTGGTTTAATTATCTAGCGCTGGCTATCGTCGCCAGACAACAGGGCGATTTTGATAAGCAAGATAAATATCTGCACAGAGCGCATGATGTTGCACCGCAGGCAGAAGTAGCTGTTGGTTTAGTGCAAGCCACTATTCAGTATCAACAGCAGAAATATGAACAAGCATTGGCGCTGTTGTTACACTTACGTCAATTAGCGCCCAATCAAAATTATATTTTACGCTTATTGATCAAAGTCTATATGCATTTAGGTGATTGGGAACGTCTGACGGATTTTTTCCCTACCTTGCGCAAAAAAGAAGTATTGCCTAAAAAAGAATTGGATGAATTAGAAATTCAAACCCAGCAGAATATTTTACAAAAAGTTGCCGCTAAAAATGATTTAGTTGCTTTGCAAAATCAATGGCAACGTGTGCCCAAGCTTGCCCGCTTATCCCCTGTTTTAATTTTAACTTATGCTGAATTATTACTGCGTTTAAATGCTAATGATAAAGCCGAAGAATTACTGCGCAAAACATTAGCCAAAAATTATGATCAAAAATTAGTGCATTGTTACGGCTTAATTAAAACGCAAGCGCGCCAATTGCAAATTGCGCAAGCATGGTTGCCAGCGCACCCTAAAGATCCCGTATTATTGCTAACTTTAGGCCGTCTTGCGCAAAACAGTCATTTGTGGGGCAACGCGCGTAGTTATTTTGAAGCAAGTTTGGCACTCGCCCCGAGCGCTGAAGCGCATTATGCTTTAGGTAAATTGCTCGAGCAATTAGGCGAGCGCGAACAAGCGATGAAGCATTATAAGGTGGGGCTGGAATTACAGATGGGTTAATGTTTATTTAAATCTTCTACTGTATTTTTTCTGGAGTAAGCCGACCACGTTTAGTTTTATCGAAATCGGTGTCAAAACTCACAAGATTAAGATTATATATTTCTGCGGTAGCATATTGATAAGCATCATCAAAATCAAGATTAAAGGCTTTAGAGGCCTTTTCTACAAAATGCAAGTCTTCAATCGACAATGAAATAACTTCAATGGCATGAGATAAAATAGCATCTGTCAGAAATGATTCAAAAACATTAAGTTGTTTTCTGCGAAGTTGAAATTTGATGTTGAAGTTCGACAGAAGTATATTTTTTAGACATATCCTTTAATGCGCCAGCCCAAGTAAATTTTGGTTTAATATGGTTTTTTTTGCATTTTTTTCTAATAAAAAAGCTACAAAATCGAGGACTTCGCGCTGGTCATTCGGAGGAAGTTGCTCAACCAATTTGTTTAATGATTTTGCTTGGGCTTTCATATGGTTCACCTGGTATTTTATAAATTTGTACAAATTATAATGGATTTGTACCGAAGTTCGAGTTATTTTAGATAAAAATATTTCGAATCATGATATATTAACTATCGTTCTCCTCATAAATAACTGCGGAGTTTTACCGTTGCCTGCTGACAAATTCAATAAACTTTTGTCGTTGATCGCGTTATGTTTAGGGTTTTTTATGGTGATCATTGACGTGACTATCGTCAATGTCGCTTTGCCCACTATGGCGCAGAATTTAAATGTCGGCATATCTGCATTGCAGTGGGTGGTAGCTGGATATGCGTTGACATTTGCTTGTTTATTATTATCTGCAGGTAACATCGGCGATCGTTTAGGCGCTAAAACAGCATTTCTGTGGGGTTTGGCGTTGTTTGTGCTGACTTCGCTCGGTTGTGCTATGTCTTCGGTGATTGGCTGGTTGACCTTTTTTCGCTTTCTTCAAGGTGCTGCTTCGGCATTGCTCGTGCCGACTTCATTAGCGCTGATCAGTGCATCGTATGCAGACACCGAAGAACGTGCACGCGCGATAGGCATATGGGCAGCGGTCGGTGGCCTTGCGGGCGCATCCGGGCCAGTGATTGGCGCAGTGCTGACTACATGGTTTGGCTGGCGCGCAGTTTTTTATGTCAATCTGCCAATTGGTATCATCGGGTTTTTACTTACGCTTAAATATGTTTTAAACACTACCAGTAGCACCAAAAGTCATTTTGATTTTGCGGGTCAGTTAATGGGAGTTGTCAGTATCGCAGCACTGGCATTTGGTTTGATCGAAGCCGGTCGAAATGGTTGGTTTGCTCCTATCGTCATCAGCAGCTTTGGTATTTTTATCGCCAGCTTGATGGCATTTTTAATGATTGAAAAACTCAGCATAACACCGATGTTGCCATTAAAATTTTTTCGGTCATCTACATTTTCTGCATCGATTGCGATTGGTATGATCCTTAACATGGCCGCCTATGGCGAGTTGTTTGTGTTGTCTTTTTATTTTCAACAAGTGAGAGGATATTCAGTTCTGATGACTGGTTTAGCACTATTGCCGTTAATTGGCATGGGTGTCGTCGGTTCTTATTTGGGAGGAAGGGTCGCCAGTGCTATTGGCGCTAAATTACCGATTGTTATAGGGTTGACAATGGGGGCGGTGGGTTTTATTGCGATGTTAAGCGCCGGTGTACATACACCCGCTTACGTTATATTGGCATGGCCATTAGCCACGATTGGATTTGGTGCGAGTTTTACTATGCCATCGGCTACGATTGCGGTGATTAATGCTGTGCCTGATGGCAATGCGGGTATTGCGTCGGGTGCATTTAATGCCAGCCGTCAAATTGGTAGTTTATTAGGTACAGCAATTTTTGGAACGATCATTACCGCGAGCAGTCATTTTGTACGTGCCATGCACTGTACATTAATTATTGGTGCAGTGCTTTATATGTGTGGTTCTCTTATGGCATTAATTTGGATAAAAAAGCCTATTAAAATTTTATGATTACATTCCTTAAAAAATTTCGGAAAAATTATTTTTATTTGCGTGTGGCGCAATCGCCGACTTATTTTAATTTAGCCAAATTTTTACGTGCGCGTGGTTGGCGTAGCGCGCGGTTTAACTGGCGTGCAGATTTTGGCGAACGCAATTTTCAATTTAATCAACAAGTGGCAGAGCAACTCGAATTTAAACATTTATTAGCGCAATTAGTTTCTCAATATTGCCCGCAAATTATGCCGGTGACCTATTGTATTAATGATCAAAATTGGGCAACGATATTGCAGCAAGTGTCTGATAAATATTATGCGCGTGATCATCAATTACAAGATCAGGTGGATGGTTTGCTGTGGATTTTAAAACCAGCATTGCTGAATAATGGTCAAAATATAAAGATCTTTCAAAAATTGAGCCAATTAGAACAACATTATTTGAGTTCCGACCGTTTAGGCGGCGAACACGTATTGCAGCAATATGTAGACCAACCGCATTTGTTAAAAGGCCATAAATACAGTATCCGCATGTTTGTGGTGCTAACCACTGACGCAGGTGCTTATCTCTATCCGCACGGCTATTTTAATGTAGCACAATCGCCTTATCAGCCTAATGATTTTACTAATTTAAATCCCCATTTAACCAACGAGCATTTGCACGAAGATGCAGCCAATGTGATACAAATCCCCACACAACGTTTTGATTTTTTTCCAGAATTATTTGAGAAAATTACAAAAATAGTGACGGAGGTGGCTTCTGCTTTACAACAGATGTACCCGCAGTTCCTTCATTCCCGCGCAGGCGGGAATCCATCAAACCCACTCGCCATCTTCGGTTTCGACTTCCTCGTCGATGCCAACAAACACGTGTGGTTATTAGAAGCCAACCATGGCCCTTGTTTCCCAGTCGATCCAAACCATCCATTACAAAAATACTTATATGATGAATTTTGGCAAGCGTTTATTGATAGTTTTGTATTACCAATTGCAGAGCGTAAATTCATTTTTGTTGGATAGATCGCATGGATTCCCGCCTGCGCGGGAATGACGCTGATTTGAGGCTATCAAGGTCTTTGAGGATTATAAGCAGCACCAACATCAAGACGTCTTGGAACTGCGACCTGAGTTGCTGCACTTAAATTATCGATGAAAGCATCGACTTGATAATTTTCATAAGCATTCAGCGGTATCTTATTATTTGTAGTTGGCTTTAGATAAGCTTTTATGTCTTGTTTAGCCTCAGCTATAATTTCTTTGCGTAATTTTATGTTGCTCGCTTCGCGTACGTCTGTACCAAAAAAGCAGTCAACAATTTCTTTGCGCTGATCTTCTACTTTTTTACTATCCGTAGAAGATAACTTCATTCTATCTTTTCTGACGTCATAAACAGCAACATAAAGTATTACAGTAGCCAAGTTTGTAATAAATTGTTCTCGCATTAAACTGCGCTTATTGGAGGACAACTGTTGGATAAAATTAATAATATTTACTTTAGCCGGGCCAATTTTTATTGTATCTTTTAACATAGCTTCTTTAACAAGGGTTTCTAGCGGGGTCAATTGCGCAGGCTGCTCAGTTACTCCCATTTTAGTCTCACCATCACTACTCCCCGAACTGCGATTGCTAGAAGATGAAGAAGAAGTGGAATCTAGATTAAATGGCATAGCTGTTGAGTTCGTCGAAGAGGGCGAAGCTACAACAACCCTTGGTGGCGATTGTAGACCCAGGTCACTAATATCCGCGAGTGATGATCTCAATTGTTGGCTAGCTGCAGATGAAGAACTAGAACTTGAATTTGCGGTGAATGCTGCAAGGGTCGCTGGGGCAGGTTGAAATCCAAATACAGTTATCGACGTTGTTCCTGGAGATTTTGTTGAGGTTAGAACGCTGGGGCTACTAGCACTTGATGTTGTTCCAGTTTGTAAGCTTGCCTCATGGTCGTTATTATTTGGCAATTCGAATTCATCATCAGCTGGTGGAGCTAATTCTTGTATAAGACCCATGATCTCTTCAGGGGTTGTGATTAGCCCATCATCTTCTTTAGCTTTATTAACAGCTTGTTGTAATGTAGATATATTCTGATTAATAAATTTGGCTCGCATTAGTGTTTGTATTAAAGCAACAGCGTTTTTGTAAACTTGTTCTTTTGCTTGAAACCTTGATTGTTCTGATGGCGATTGGTCACCGTCAGCAGGTTCTGTTTTTGCTGCTGCTATTCCATTTTTGAGATAGCATAAGGCATCCAATGCTAATGAAACCCTGCCCCAATCAACTGCTTCTTGAGTACCAAGCGCTGTAAAAAGATCGAGTATATTTACTTTGCCATCCGGCGTATCGATTGTAGTATAAGCGCTTAGATCGATCGCCGCATCTGGGAACTCTATTGGGGGCTTGCTCGCTTTAGGCGAGCTGGGTTCTTTATATTCTACGCACTCTGTAATAAAGGTTAGTAATGCTACCTGATTACCATCAATTTTGGCTATTGTACCGTTGCTTGACCCGAACATAGAGTCCATTAATTCTGGCATTTTATTACATATAAAATCTTTTCGAGCTTGTTCTTTAATTAATGCCATTGCTTTAACATAAATACCCTGCATTTCTTGCTCAACATTTTCTCCTGCTTTTTCTTCGATAACCGATCCCCTTGAATTAGGAGTAAGATCTGTATACTTCTTTAGGCATGCCATAACTAATATAAAATCTTTCCAATTAACGTCTGTACTATCAGGGAGATTTTTTAAATAAACCAATATATTAACCTTTGTTTTTTTATCCGATAGTTCTACGAGTAGCAAGGGAGAAACTTCTGTATTTTTCTCTGGGGTTGATGCAGCTGCCGTTTTTTGAACAAGACCTAAAAGTGCTTTAATAAAATTAGTTATTTCAATCGCAAATTCATTATTTAGTACACCTGGATTTTTAATATGATCCAAAAATTTTAGCTTAAAAATAATATGTGTTGCTATTGCTGTTGGTTGCGGCGGCGAATCTTCTGTTTGCAGCAATTTTGTTATTGTTTCATAGGTTTTTTCCATTTCAGCGTAATGCGCTGTGGTTTTTGTTATTTTTCCATCATCTTTCATTTTTTTATAAGAAAATAAAACCAGCAATGATTTCGTAATATGTTCACGAGTAGCGTTATCATTTTTAGGAAGCCCTTGAAAAAAATCCACTATAGACATTCTTGTAGAGAGGTTAGGTATTATTTTATTGAGATAGAGTGCGCCTCTCATAAGTAGTATAATATCTTCTTCGTCTGCTTGAGCGGCGTTCGCACTATCTGCCGCAATCCCAGCACCTGCAGTTTTCGCTCGGTGGTGTTTAGCTTGGCCAGGGTTTAAGATATGAGTTAAAAACTTAACGAGACTGGTGCGTAAAACTAATTGAGCAGCGCCTTCGTTTGGAAAGCAGAGTTGTTTGATTTGATCAAGTTTGCTTTCGATAAAATTCTTTTTCGTTAAAAGGTTGCTTTTTGATTTTTCATAAAGGCCATCCATCGCTGCAAGATTAGGGCTATTTCCAAGTGTTCCATCATCTTGTTTCATAGAACGATAAGAAAATAGTACTTTAATGACTAACGCTAAGTCTGCTAAATTAACCTCTGTACTATCGCCAGCTTGAGTAGGAAGTGCTGAGAAGTAGTCAAGTATATTGACTGTTCCTGTTGAAATTTGTATTTGCCCGGTGCGCATATATTCTTTGCTGAAGGTTTTAAAACTTTCTTCCTCCGCATTTTGTTTGCTATCATCTGTTGGGGGGTTCATTGATGCTAATACATTTGCTGTAAATTGTGTCCTTGCTCTATGATGCTGTGAAGAGCCAGGAGCGGGGCTAACTGCACGCACACTGGATTGGAGTGGTGCAAAAAGAGCATCAAGTTGTTGCGGACTATCTATAGCGGTTTGTTGCAGTCGATTGCAAGTTTGCCCTGTTGTTTCCTTATCTATCCTTATAAATGTTTTTCCCTGCTTGCTAGTGATACTCCAATTTTTGGTTGTCGTGGATCGAGCTATACGCTGCCAAAAGTTAATTTGTTTATCTGATAACGCTTGAGAAATTAATTTGTATTCTACCCCATTTGCGATAGTAGACAGTTTAAGTTCTACAAATTTTAGTATAGGCAAATCTCTTTTAGTGTATTTATCTTGTTTTTCTTCACTCGCGAGCCTAACCTCGTGTGTTGGAGAAAATGATGCTGGAGTAGCAAAAATTGCTGAATCGGTTGCAGCAGCAATAGGCGAACGATTGGTGGGAGATGTGGCAAGCATCGATGACGACGACTGAAAAGATAATGCCGAGCTAGCCGGAGGGCTAAATGACATATAGTGTGATGAAGAATTTAAATTGGAAGATGATGCTGGGCTTGTCGCTGGCCTATCAAGCGCTGGGCGAGGGCCGGTACTCGCAGCAGCAGCCTTAGATGAACTCTGTGGGCTAGGAGAAGCTGCTCTTGCTGCAGGAGGGGGAGAGTTTGGTCGTGCTGATGTTGAAGCTGATGATGCAGATCCGTGTGATGAAGTGGATGGAGTTCTCCCAAATTTGCTAAATGTTCTACTGATACTAAAGTTTTTTCTGTGAGTTGGTTTTGCCGTAGGTTTTGGAGTCCCGCATTTTTCGTGCAGGTATTCTTCAATATCAGTAATAGTATCTGCTGTATAGTTTCTTTGCGATATTAATTTTTTGAACTCTGAAAATTTTTCTTGTATGTAGTTACGTTGTTGCCCGAGTAAGTCCTTTGCCGCTTCGTAATTAGCATTTATAATACTGTAATCAGGAGTTCTTTTAGTGATTTGTTTATCCATTCTCATCGTTCTGTAAGAGCAGAGGATAAGAATTACATCTAACACACCTTCAAGGTTTTCTTTATGCTTTTCAAAATTTTTAAAAAATTCAAGGATATTTATTTCTCCAGCTAAAGCAGGTAAATGCATGTTTGCTTTTTGTTGCTCATTGCCCAAGCATGCAAGAACAATTCCAAGTCTATTTTTATCATTAAGCTCACGAAGAGAAGTAACAATCATTGTGGTTATTCCATCTAACCAGTCTTTAGTGCCATGACATATAGCTTTATCGCGCATATCGTCGCATATTAATTTTGCAGTTTCGCCGTTTGCTCTTATTATTTTTTGGCCTTGGCCTAATTCATAGATTTTGCAGTCTTGAATCGACTTGGCAACTATTAATTGATCGAATAGTTCATATTGTATCGTGGTGGTAATCGGTGCTGAATGTGTATAGCCATCGATTACATCATTTTGCCAAACCAATTTAGGCAAAATTGCTTCGGTATAAATTTTTTCTTCTTTATCATCTGCTACTAATGTGGTAGTTGCACTTGTTGTTTGAGTTGGGCTTTCTAACAAACCTTGGACAAATTGGTAACCTTCACTGCCTTCAGCGTAATTATTTGTTTTTAATAAAGCAAATATTTGAAGGTTATCTTTTATGTACGATGAAACCCCAGGAGTTTTGATGGCTGCAATAGCTTGCTGATAAACTGATTCCATTTTCTCAAAATTTGGTGTTGCTGCGTTTATTTGCGTAGGTTTAAAATTTTTATACATGAATAAAATAAATATTGTCTTTAAAACCTTTTCGCCTTCAAATTTATAGGCTCGTAAATTTTTAAAAAAATCTACGATATTTAATGTTTGAGCATTCTCAGATATTACGTTGCTTTCAAGCGCCATGATTCTTTTCACGGCTGGTAAGCTAGTTGCATTAACAATCAGTACGGATGGGCGGCTTACTCCGTCTCTCGGAGATGAATCTGAACGAGTAAGTGGCTGCGCAGCACTTGCTGTTAACCTTGGGGTCAGTTGTATTGGTAATGGTGTTAAAATGCTCTTGGCAAAGGCGCTAACTCTCTCATATTCTTGCGATGCTAATAGATGCTGTTTGAGTTTTTCGTCTATAAATGTATTGATGTATGTTTGTAAATCGGTATCTTGTAAGACCTCTAATATTTCGCCATAGTTGGCCGCCATTCTTTCGCGATCTGAAGGCGGTTGTGTTTCTTTTTCCTCAGTTTCTTTATCTTTAATATTAGGTGCTATCCCCATTTTACTGAATTGATATAAAATAAATATAGCGTTAGTGATATCGTCTGCAGCAGACCGCTCTGGGTCTAGTGATGTAAAAAATTCAACAATAGTTTGCTCGCCTTGTTTTGTGGCTATGTTTTTTTTACCCAGCATTATTGTTTGGGTATTAGGATAATCGTTATCTTGCTTAGATTCTTCTGGTTTAACGACAGTATTGTTTGATGTTGGAAATTTTTTTATATTACCAGCGACGCGAGAAGCAGTGCCTAGTAACACAGCAAGAGCAGTGGTAATTAAATCATATCTGGGAGATCCATCGTCATTACACTGGGCATTGCGAGTATGTGAATGACCTTCCCAGTTGTTTTGGACAGCTGTGAATAAGTCTTTTTCTTGTAGATTTTGAAGGGAAGGATCAGAAGATGGTACAATAGTTCCAGCAAGCAATGCAAAATAACTGTTTAAGTAAGTGACTAGAAAAAATGCTGAGTTTATATCTAAGCAGGGTAATGGTCTTCCGGTGATTTTAGATTGGTAAGTTCCAGATTTGGTTTTTAGAATAAGCGTTGTTGTTCTCTCATCCTCTTTCAGTTCACATTCATCTAATTTTATTAGGGTTGGGTCACCTAATAATTTTGCTGAGTACTCCGAAATGTTTTGCGCGTTTATTCTTCTTTTTATATCGTTGAGTAAGTCTGATAATTCTGTTTTGGGGCCTTTAATAGTTACTTGAATAACAGTAGTTTGGGGATTGGTTAGTTTAATTTCGATTCCCATATTGCGCACTCCTTTGTTTTTGATTTAGGTAGAGGAAAAACTTAGCCACGCTATTGTAAAACAATCCGCGCGTTTTTCGGAAGTATTTATTTTTAACTTAAGAGGAATGTAAGAAACTGGCTATACAGTTATTCATTTTTTTAATTTTTATCAAGCCATATGGTAAGTGAACTTTCCAAATGTAAGTATAAATTATTATTTCTTAAAAGCGGTAATAATCGAATGATGTGCTGATACAACATTTGTCACACTGTTAGCAGGTGATGAAATTGCTGCTGCTGTGGAACCCAAAGCTTGTTCAGGATTTTTATCAGAGGGGTTAGTTGTGGTAGGAACTTCTGGTTTTTTTGATGTACTAACTGTACTGCTCGTCAACATGCGGGAAGAAGTAAAAGATTGACTAATAGCTCGTGCAGCAGTAGGGCTTTGAGGGCGAGTCATTTCTTCTATGCGCAATACAGATGCTCGCACGGAGGTCCCAGCCTCGCCTGACGCAAAAAAACGGCTTGGAGATTGCGCTCTTTTTGGGGAGGTGGGTCTTTCTGGTGTATAAGTAAAATATGCCAGCGTTTGGGCATAAGATAGAGATTTAGGTCGACCTTCGCCGAATGAATTACTTGTAGCAGAAGTGCTTTGTGAAGTGCCGGAGGTTGCTGGCGTTGGAGCTGACGCAGATGCAGTAGTAGTTGCAGAAGCTTGCGGTTTTATTGGTGGCTTTGATCGTTGTGGTTCTTGCTTAGCATCACCATTTCTATCGTCAACAAATTTTCCGCGTGGATGTTGATCTGCTAACCAGGTTTCAAAAATATCGATTTCCCATGCATCGATTTGGAATTTCATTGGAGAATTGGGAATATTATTAGCTGGTAGGCATTTTATGGTGCTGTCAGAAAAAGTAGTCTTATAGGCTACAACACTCGTTAATTCTTTATCAATTACACGCGAAAGCATTTTATCCTGCGATTGCGGATCAATTTGCCACCGCAGGTCTAGTGTTAAATAATCAATATATTTTTGAATAGGCGCGGCCAAGCTGGGATCGCTACGATATTCGTATAAAATTTCGCGTAATTCTTGGTGTTTATGCAAAGCGCCTAATAAAGCATCGTTAAAATCCAGAAAGTTTTTATAATGTGTTTTCCATGGTGATAGTAATTTTCTATCTTTGCCTATGCCTTTAAATAATTTATTTTTTGATTGATGACAGATTGCCATAAAATCTATAATAATTTTAATTTTTTGTTTTCTTGCTGTTTTTTTATCTGCAAGATCTTTAGTGTTTGGAGATAGAAGCGCTAGGTTGATTAAAGTAGCTGGAAATGAAAATTCTTTTGAATTAATATCTCCTTTATCCCCACCTAATTTTATTTCTGAATGTTCTAATTTTTTCCAGGCGGCATTTTCATCAACTGTTAAAAAATGTGTAATTTCGCCGAGTGTTGTTTTTAGAAATTGTTGTTGTCTTGGACTGAGGGTCGCAGATTGAGAATGGGTGTCAGTGAGTAGTTGTTTAGTGCGTACAAACTCCAGATGTTTTTCTTTCGCTTTTTCTTCAGCTGGTTTTATACTGTCTTGTGAGGGCGCAATAGCAAGTGCAACAATAAGTTGTTCTTCAAAATCTACTACAGTAGCGGGTGGAACGCGGAACTTTGATTCTTCAATAACCGCATTGGTATTGTCTTTAAAGTCACGGTGTGTTTTAGATACGTGCCCAAAGGCTTTTTGTTCTGCTGCTGTAGTGGCACGAGAAAAAAACCACTGATCATTATTTTCTAGTTTATCCTTATGGCCTTCGCCTTTTTGCCATGCTAAATTCAGATACAAATGATGGGTGTATTTAACTACTTCTGGATGTCCTGTCGATTGGTTTTGATTAAAGTCATTAATAAAACTCCACAATTGCTCGTTTGCTAACGCTTGCAATAATAATTTCTCTAGCTTTTCAAATTTAGTGAGTAATTCGCTCCATGCAGGTGAGGGGTACAATATTTTCCACTGAGAGGTATAGCAGCGTGCGAAACAAATTAAAATTTGTTCAAGAATATTGCGGATTTTTTTACGGTTTTCTATTTTATTGGTAGGGTCATTTAGGTGGCTTGCTATGGGTGGTTCTTTGGCTGGTAGAGTAGTGATCCATAACGCCAAATATTTTTCTATATCACAAGAAAAATCTTGTGTGGTTACATCACCTGGACTGGTGATGTCACTACCCGCTAGTACATCACATGCGTTTATTTTTACTTTTCCGTAGAACAGGTCATGCCAGGCGTCGCAGGTTTCTGGGTTGAATAGACGGGAATCTCTGATGAACTGTGTCGCCTTGTCTTCTTCCGTATCTGGCATACTTGCATTGGATGCTGATGAAATGCTCATCGGTGTGGTGGAAGATGTTGATGCAGATGATGGAGGTGCTACAGATTTTGCATCATCTGGTTCATCTTCAGGTCTTTTTTTGGAACTTCCTGAGAATAACCACCTTGAATATGACGATGAGCTTGGTCTGTCTGTTATTGATTTTTGTTTGGGGTTGCATTTGGAATTAAAAATTGCTTGCAAGTCATCTTCGCTGAGGGATTTATCATCTGCAAAAAACCCGTGGACTACTGAAGTTATTTCTCCTAATGCCATAAGTTGATCTTTTATGGGCTTCGCCCCATAGCAGAATGCAAACCAAACTACTTCTCTTTGAGTTTTAAGATTAAAACGTCCATCTTTTATTGCGGGAATACCCATAAACATTTGACGATTGAGCACTTGTAGTGTTGCATTTACCTTGGAGTTTTCCAAAAATCCAATATCAGAAACTTGATAAGTGCCATCAGCTAATTTTGTTAGTTTCATGAGGTGGCCTCTTTATATTTTTTTGCAAAATTTATTTATTTGGGCTTAATAAAATACTTCATTAAGGTTGAAGTCTAGCATAGAATTATGGGGGTGGATATAGTACTGCTGTCGGCTCCGCTTCGCTTGAGCCGACCTACACTGAAATGAAAATTGGGGAACTGGGAGTACTTTATAATTCCAAAATCGCTTGATTGATGTGTTTTAGTTCGATGGCTAGTTTCTTGAGTTGGTAAACATAAAATATTAATGCCATATTTTTGGGGGTTTGGTTTGACATCATTTGTTTGAGCTCTTGTTCTTCTATTAACATGATGTCGGTTTTCCAGTGATCAATATTAAATACCGAATCCTTTAATGGGGGATTCATCTGGTCTAAATGCATGATGTTTTCATTAAAACCGGAAGTGATTTGTTGTACAAAATATGTGATGCGTTGGTTATTGCTAATCGATAAGTCTGCGAGTTTGTTAGCGACTAACGCAATGGCTAATAAAAGATTGTGTACTATATTGAGGCTGACAATAAGTGAATAAACCGCCTCGGTCTTAATAGGCATTACACCGGGTTCATAAGAAAATTCTTTAAAAGAACGCATGCTTTCAATGAGTGAATTTTCTATTTCATATTTTTCATCACTAGTTGTGGTTGTATTTTTTTCAAGTATATTTTTAGAGAGTAGCGCAAAATAATTTTGCGAACATGACAATGTTTTTTGCAAATTCTTTTTTAATTCGATGCGTGAAGCATTCGGCCATAATAAATAGCTGGCGATTAAGCCGATAGTAACACCAATAAATGTATCGAGGATGCGGGCAAAAGCAAAATGCCAAATAGAGGGCGCGCCATGGCTCAATAAAAGAATGAGTAAAATACTGGTGAAAAATATGCTGTAATAGTAGTAGTTATTAAATAAATATACCGCCAAAAATGTAAACAATGGCACAGTGATGATAAAATAATTGGTATTGGGAATGAGATAAAGTAACATCGCGCCGGTTAAGATGCCCATGATGGTACCAAAAATTCTTTCTTTCGCGCGTTTGATAGAAGCGCCGGTGGTGGCGCGAATGGTGATAATGGCACTGAGGGTGACCCAGTAACTATAATCTAAATTAAACGCGTAGCCGACACAAATGGCGACGGTGGCCGCGACCATTACTTGTAAGGCGCGGTTCCAGTAGGTGTCTTTGATGGTGAGTATGTTGTTAATTGTCATATAGCATCTCATGTCGGATCCGTCGCTGCGCGACTTGATCCGACCTACTTGATTCGGCTTACATCATTCGCAATGACGCCAAATTCGGCAACTGTTATTTGTAGATCTTTTAAATAATACGAAAAAATTGTCATATCAAATGGCCAATGGTAAACAATTTCTTTTTGCAGTGTTACATTTAAAGCAGTATCTATTTTATTTTGTAATAAAGCACAGCTTTGTAAAAAATCTTTGCTGTCTGGCATATCTATATCATTCTTCAAAAAATCACCATAGCTTTGTAATAACGCGCGGGTGCTGGCGCCAAATTGCGAGAGTTCAGGCAAGACATTAGCAAAGGCAGTGTTGCTGGCTGGGTCAGTGAGAATGTTTGTTAATGGCAGCAAATGGTCGACTAATTTTTCGACGGCGGTTAATAATGTTTGTAGTTTTTTTTCTGCCGCAGTTTTTTGTTTTAATGATTGCGCAAGACATCTGGATTTACTGAGTAGCGTTAAGATATGTTCTTTGATTTGCCAATGACGGGGGTTGATATGATTGCCGCGTAAATTATCGGTGTAGCTGTAATAAAAATATTCGGTGGCCTCATGTAATAATAAAATCAAGGTTTCTTTTAATTTTTTACGTGGGTTAGTGGGGAACAACAAGAAAGTAACCACTAAAGCGATGACCCAAGCATATAAGCAAAGGATTAAGCGTTCTAAAGCAATGGCCGAGTTGGCCGGAATTCCGCCTGCGGTAATCACCAGCAATAAAGCGCACAAACCTGCAAGCGCATACGATAGGTTAATGCGCGCAGCATTGATGCCGATGGTGATAGTGATGATCGAGACGACCAGCAATGCCAACAAATGGGTGCTGGCGAGGGTTGCCAGATAAACGCCTGCTGATCCTAATATCCCTGCAAATATCATGCTACCCAAGCGTTGATATAAAGTATCATCAGGGTTGTTGAGCATCAATAAAATGGTCGCTAAAATTAAAAAAAAGCTTTGTGGTGAAGCTAAATATTTTGCTAACAATAAGGCAACGATGCTGGCAGTGGTTACTTTTGCGGCGAGGATCAACCAGCCTTTGGTGGTGCTGAGTTGTTGGAGGTAGTTGTCAGTAATGGATTTTAAGGAGGATTTTAGCATTGGTTTATTCTGCGACAAAAGCAAACATATCAGAGTGCATTAATGCGCGTTTCAAGTGCCGTGGTTCAAATGCGTGCAACGCAGCATATACCATCTCAATCGGGCCGCTGGCGTAAATCCGAAAATTAGCGAGGTCGCTGTGTTCTGTTAAAACGATTTCATGTACCCAACCAGTTTTGCCGTGCCATTTATCTTTTTCATTTTTGCCCGATAATACCGGAATATAATGAAAATTCTCAAAGCATTTTGCCCAATCTAGCACGAGGTCATGACAATAAAAGTCTTCGATAATGCGCACGCCCCAATAAAGATAAATTGGCTGCTTCACATTTTCTGTCAACGCTTGTTCGATTAATGCCTTAATCGGTGCAAATCCAGCACCGCCCGCTAAAAAGATCAAAGGGTAGGGCGGTTCTTTGCGTAAAATGCAACTGCCAAATGGTCCGCGCAGATGTAATTGTTGTTGCGCTTTTATTTCGTCGATCACTTCACTGGTATAAGGGTTATCAGGATTATGGCGAATATGGAATTCAATGTCTTTATTATCCGACGTCGGCATGTTGGCGATAGAAAAAGGTTTTGGGCTGGAATCACGCTGCAAAATTTCTACATACTGCCCGGCGCGATATTGAATAAAATCATTCGCCGGTGGTTGCAAAACAACGCGATAAATCGTTGTGGTGAGCTGTTCAAAGATTTTTACGGAATAGATTAATTTTTTGATCGGCAGTTGTTCAGGGCCAATTACATTTTCAACGTGGATGATTAAATCAGAGGCAGGTTTAGCGCTGCAAAATAACGCCCAACCGGCTTCACGTTCTTCATCGCTGAGCGCGGGTAAAAAGGGTTCGTCGTAGCTAACATGGCCTTCGAGAAGTTTTCCTTTGCACGCACCGCACACACCGCTTTCACATTCGTGTGGAAAGCGATAACCCTGTTTGAAGGCTGCCGACAAAATAGTTTCGTCGGGTCGTACCAGTAGATTGTAGCCGGAGGGTTTGATGGTGACGGTATAGTGCATATAAAATCCCCTCTGCCCCCTTTTTTTTATTACTTACCCTTCATTGCGTCAAAAAATTCTTCGTTGGTTTTGGTGGCGCGTAAACGATCGATCAAGAATTCCATGCCAGCCACTTCGTCCATTGGTGAAAGCAATTTGCGTAAGATCCACATTTTTTGTAATTCGTCGGGTTTAACCAGTAATTCTTCACGACGTGTGCCAGAGCGATTAATGTTGATCGATGGGTAAATACGTTTTTCAGCGATACGGCGGTCTAAATGGATTTCCATATTACCCGTACCTTTAAATTCTTCGTAAATAACTTCATCCATTTTCGAGCCGGTATCGACTAATGCAGTAGCAATAATGGTTAAGCTGCCGCCTTCTTCGATATTGCGTGCTGCACCAAAGAAACGTTTCGGGCGTTGCAAGGCGTTGGCGTCTACACCACCGGTGAGTACTTTGCCGGAAGCAGGTACAACGGTGTTATAAGCGCGTGCTAAACGGGTGATGGAGTCTAATAAAATAACCACATCGCGTTTGTGTTCGACCAAACGTTTGGCGCGTTCGATCACCATTTCGGCGACTTGCACGTGACGTGTTGCTGGTTCGTCGAAGGTGCTGGCAATCACTTCGCCACGCACGGAGCGTTCCATATCGGTTACTTCTTCTGGGCGTTCATCGATCAGTAATACGATTAAATAACATTCAGGATGATTGTGCGTAATCGACTGTGCAATATTTTGCAGCATGACGGTTTTACCGGCTTTCGGCGGCGAAACGATAAGGCCACGTTGCCCTCTGCCGATTGGTGCGACCAGGTCAATAACACGTGCGGTGATATCTTCGGTGCTGCCATTGCCGCGTTCGAGTTTCAAACGTTCATTAGCAAAGAGCGGGGTGAGGTTTTCAAACAGGACTTTATTTTTAGCGTTATCGGGTTGATCAAAATTAATTTCATCCACTTTGAGCAATGCAAAATAACGTTCTGCTTCTTTAGGCGGACGAATTTTGCCAGACACCGTGTCGCCGGTGTGCAAATTGAAGCGGCGAATTTGCGTAGGTGAAACATAAATATCATCAGGCCCAGCGAGGTAAGAAGCTTCCGCCGAACGTAAAAAGCCAAAACCGTCTTGCAGTGTTTCTAATACACCGTCGCCATAAATGTCTTCGCCGCGCCGTGCATGGGCTTTTAAAATGGCAAAGATCATATCTTTTTTGTGGAGACGGGCGAGCCCTTCCACTTGTAATTCTTCGCCGAGGGTAACGAGTTCTGCTGGGGTTTTCTTTTTTAGTTCAGTTAGGTTCATAGGGTATAGTCTTCAAAGTGAATGGATGGAATGGTTAGGTTGAGGTTTGGAAATAACATGCATATGATGCGATTTTTACGTCGATAAGTTTTACATTAGTTTAAGTTAATTTGTTAACCAGGTTTTTGCTCAAGGATGGGGCAAACATGAATTAGAGGTGACTATCCAGAAATGCGGTTAATTGCGATTTAGTCAGAGCACCTACCTTGGTTGCTTGGACCTGGCCATCTTTAAACAAAATCAGGGTGGGGATACCACGAACGCCGTATTTTGCCGGAGTTTGGGTGTTGTCGTCAACATTTAATTTAGCTATTTTTATTTTACCGGCATAATGGGTGGCTACTTCATCAAGGATTGGAGCGATCATCTTACAAGGCCCACACCATTCAGCCCAAAAATCGACAAGAATAGGAGTGGTGGATTTCATAACGTCTGCTTCAAACGAACTATCGCTGACTTCAAGCATATGTTGATTCATAAATTAGCCTCAAAATAGTGGATGCGTATATTTCAACTTAAAAAAAGAAATATTGCAAGGGTTTTGTTTAATGATGTTCTGGGTCGACCACAAAAATACCGGGTGCATTGCGTAAATAGCCTTGATAATCCATGCCATAGCCGAATACGTAGCCGTCTTCCATGGTAATGCCGGTAAAGTCTGCTTTGGGTAACCCCCCTGGCACGCGGGTTTGTTGTTTATCTAATAAAACGGCACTTAATACTTCGGCAGCGCCGTGTGTGCGGCAATATTCTAAAATAGCATTGAGGGTGATGCCGCCATCTAAAATATCATCGACGACCAATACCGTGCGATCTTGCAATGAAATTTTGGGTTTAACCAGCCATTCTAATTCACCACCCCGTGTAGTGTTGTTATAGCGAGTGGCATGTATGTAATCGACAACGAGTGGGAAATCTAAGCGCGGTAATAAATTACCAGCGGGGATTAAACCACCGACCATCACGCACAGTAAGATCGGATTGCGTTCTTCAAGTTTGGCGTGTATTTCAAGTGCCATTTGATCGAGTGCTGCTTCTATTTCTTTTTTGGTAAAGAGGCAAGTCGATTTTTTGTAGACGGTTTGTATGTAATTAGGTATGTGCATAGGTTAATTTGAGTGGGCTAATTTCGCTAAACGTTGTGTGGTTTGTGGTGCTAACGTAAAAGCGCGATGTTCGAGCATTTCGATGATTTTACAAGCATCTGCTTGGTGATTGCAAATTAATAGTAGATCGCAGCCTGCATTTAATGCTATTTCAGTGCGTTGTGCTAAATCACCGACTAAACTTGCGCCTTCCATCGTGAGGTCATCGCTAATAATAGCGCCAGTAAATTGTAGTTGATCGCGTAAGATTTTTTGCAGCCACAAGGGTGAAAATCCTGCGGGGTTAGCATCTACTTTTGAATAAACAATATGTGCGGGCATGATGCCGTCTAAACCGTGTTTGATTAATTCACCAAACGGTATGAGATCAGTGGCACTGATTTCTGCAAGCGATCGTGGGTCGTGGGGGATGGCATAATGTGAATCAGCCGTCACCGCACCGTGCCCAGGGAAATGTTTGCCAATCGCTACCATGCCTGCGCGATGTACGCCATTGATATATTCTTTTGCTAGTTCAGTGATAATGTTATGGTCATGATGAAAACTGCGATCGGCAATTAACGGATTGTTACCACGATCGATATCTAACACCGGTGCAAAACTAAAATCGATATCAAATGCGAGTAGTTCGGTCGCCATTAACCATCCGGCTTGTTCAGCGCAATGTTTGGCTTGTGTTGGATCACGGTCATACAGCGCGCCGATTGTGCCTAAAGCAGGCAGTTGCGTAAAGTGTTCGCGAAAGCGTTGCACGCGGCCACCTTCATGATCCACCGCAATTAATAGGCGCGTATGGCTTTCTGCACGGATTTGTTGAATTAAATGTTTCAATTGTGCGGGATCGGCATAATTGCGCGTGAATAAGATAACGCCACCCACTTGTGGGTGTTTGAGGATGTCGCGTTCGAGTGTCGTCAATTCCAGACCGACTAAATCGAGCATGATGGGGCCGAGTGTTTTCATGGGTGGTTAGTTTACAGATACTAATGACAGCGTCAATTGGTTATGCCGTTGGCATCACAGTGACATTGCTGTTACTTTTTTTGTGGTTGGGGAAAAGATTAATGGTAATGGCGCGTATTATACCAAAGGTTTGTAACAAACAGCCACTGGAAATAATGCCAAAAACCCAGTCGTTTAAAAAGAAGCCACCCAGTTTGAAGCCTTGTAAAAATACCACAATGCCGAGTACGCTGAGTTCAGCATATAAGATCATAAATGCGCGGCTTTCGACTGATACGCGCATTTTTCTTTGTAATCTGCGGTCGTAGAGATCTTCTGCTTTGAGTTGTTCATCAATGGATGAGGGTGCAGTAATGATGTCTTGTTCTAGTTCTTCGAGTAGGGCGTCCTTGTCGCGTTCAAACATGAGTGCTTTTCCTTAAGATGAGTAAAATAACTACCTGTTTTCACCCGGCTTGCCTGATGTCAACGCAGACGGATCAGCTTCCCTGCGATCGGCAAGCACATCCCTGTGCTTGACGGTCTGCTTATGACACTCAGGCAATCCGTTCAAAAACAGGTAGTTATTTTATGTTATATTTAAATAAAAAATCCCTTTTTTAAATTTAATTTATCGGCGCGCACTTTGGCGGCGGCGATGCTGACGCCGAAATAAGCAGAAACCAGTTCAAGATCTTTGTGTTCTTTCCATTTTTTTTTGAATTCTTCTTCCGGCATTAAAAGTTCGGCGGCGAATTGATTGGCTTCGAGTTCGACGGGGTCGGTGGTGTCGGTTAAACTGGTGCGAAAATCTATTTTGTTGCCTTTATTTTTGTGCAGCACAATGTGGCCAATTTCGTGCGCCAAGGTAAAAAACTGCCGCGCAAGAGGATCCATTTTATTGATGAGAATACGATTTTTGTTGTGTTCAACCGCGCCAGAAATGCTGCGTGTTTTTTCGCTGGGTAAAAAATAATGACTGCTATAACCTAGCATATTAGCTAAACGTTCAGCAGGAAATGGAAAAACGCCATCCAAGCCTGTGTCGAGTAACAGTTGGTTAACTTTTTCTTTTATCTCACTATCGGAATAATTTTTAACGGGTTGTGCTGTGGTAGCCATTGCCGACTCTCCTTTCCACGTATCAGTACTATAGCGCTAATTTTACAGATATTAGCGGCGAGGTCAATAGGCATATGGGCTTTAAGCTTAAGTACATAACCATCCTTCTAACCCATACAAGGGAATATTTTGGACAGGGTGGTTATGGTCAAAAGAATGCTCAGATATTTTTAAGATCATTTTTGAATGCGGATGAGTTTCTAAAAATGTTCTCGCGCTTTTCAAACCGCCGCGATTGCCTGATTTTACTTCTACCGGAATGATCATTCCCTTGTTAAGAAATAAAAAATCGACTTCAGAGTTGCTAACTTTTTCTTCTCTTTGCCAATAATACAATTCGGGTCGTGATTTAATGGAAGTGTAAGCAATATATTCTTGTGCTACTAATTGTTCGGCGATAGCGCCTACATGTCTTACTTCTAAGGAAGAGATGATCCAATCTTTTAAATCAAGCCCCAACATACGTTGGGCTAAGCCGACATCAAAACAAAACACTTTAAATTTTTTATCATCTTTGGTTGCACCCAACGGTTGTCCTTGTCCAGAAGAATGATAAATAATATGGGCGATGCCTGCTTTAGCAAGAAGCAGTAAAGCATTTTTTAATGGGGCAGCACGTGAATCACTATCGACGTCTGTGTACTTAAATTTTTTCCCTAATTGTTGAGGGATGGCATTAAATACTTTTTCAACACTCTCGATTTGGTGTTTGTGCGCATATTTTTGAAAATCTTGCTTGTAGGTTTGAATCAGCTCATCTTGTAACTCTTGACAAATTTTTGCATTTTTTAAACGCAGCCAACCATCAACTACAGCAGGCATACCGCCTAACCAAAGATATGTTTTAAGATGATCCATTAATTGGGTATGAAAAACATTATCAACAGATTGTTGTCGGATGTATTGGCGTAAATCATTTCTGCCTTGGGCAACAAGAAATTCACCAAACGATAATGGGTAAAGATAAAGAAATTGTAATCTACCAACCGGCACGCCTAATTTTTCAATAGCAAAATCTAATAATGAACCAGCAGCAATCACGTGTAATTGTGGATAATCTTCTTTGAAATAACGTAGCGCGGTGAGTGCTTGCGGGCATTCTTGTATTTCATCTAAAAATAGCAATGTTTGACCTGGGGTAATCGTTTTTCCGCTATACAAACTGAGTTTTTCAAGGATTAGTGGGATATTAATTTCACCGGTAAAAAATTGCTTGGCGTCTGGGTTTTTTTCAAAATTGAGGGTCACATAAGTTTCAAATTGTTTGCCAAACTCACCGATTAACCATGATTTCCCCACTTGGCGCGCGCCATGGATGATCAGGGGTTTGCGCAGGGGGTGGAAGCGCCATTCCTCGAGTTGAACCAGTAAATCTCTTATCATTAGGGGTACCTTTTTCAATCCAAGGACATTTTCAGGGGGATTACAGAGCTATACTACGACATTTTATGGGGTAATAGAAGAGCAGACTACGACATTTTATGGGGTAATAGCCGATTGGGCTAGAAATTACACCGCAAAACGGTTTTTAAGATAAGTTGTAAATGCAATACACTGCAAAACGATCAATATTAAATACAACCAAAATAGATCGATTAAACGATGGATGTTTATGACGCTAATAACCGTCGTGCCAATCGCAGTAGCCAGCATCAATAAGCATGTTTGTGCGGCAGCTGCGACGCCAGCATTATGCGGAAATATGCGCATACAAAGTGATAATATATTAGGAAAAATAAATCCAGTGCTAAAACCCATAATGACTACGGGCAACACCAGTGTCCATAAATTTAATCCTATGGTGAGCGCAAAAACTAACTGAATGACCAAGGCAAGAAGTGATAATGCTAATCCCAAAGCCACCGATTGTTTTGCCGTCATCGATTTTAACAGCAGTCGATTGCTTAAAGTGCCTAATACATAACTTAAACCCGCTAAGAGAGCGCTGTTACCATAAGTGATGGGTGAATATCCCAATTGTGTTTGCACTAAAAAAGGCCCGACGAGTGGATAAAGTAATTGTTCAACCCATACTGCGCCATTCACTGTGGCGCAAATAATAAATAATGGATTGCTGACAATTGTTTTATATGAACCGATAGCATGTATTATGGGCACGCGTTTTGTCTGCGGCAAACTCTCATGAATATAGACTAAAAACATAATAAAAATCGCTAATGCAAAAAACGCGTAGGCGTAAAAATTCGCTTGCCAGCCAAAATGATATTGCAAATAACCGCCGATGAATGGTCCGATAACAGGCCCCGATCCATACGCTAAAGAAGTATATAGCATTGCTACCAAATAACGATGACCACTAAAATGATCAACCACTAAAGTGCGCGACCCAATAGACACGACTGAAACTGCTAACCCTTGCATAAAACGAACGATAAGTAATTGCGTTATCGAATGACAAAACGGCGCGACAAGACTCGTAATGATGAATAATGCTAATGAAGAGAGAATAACTTCGCGTCGCCCAATCGCATCAAATAAAACGCCGAAAATCACGCTGCCCAAACCGAAACCTAATATCAGTGCAGTGATAGTATTTTTTACCGCTAACGCCGAAGTATTAAAATACACTGCAATAGCTGGCATCGAAGGAGCGTACAAATCAATCGAAATTCCCGATAAAAAATTCATTAAGGGAATAAGAATAATAATTAAATTTAAGTAACGCTCATTTTCGATGTTGGTAAAAGGTTTGGGAAAAATTGCCATATGTCGATCAACCTAATTAAAAATAATTATGCGCAGTCTTTTAATGATTGCCACAAAGAAATTTGCGCGCCAGTGGGATCTTTGATCACTGCAAAGCGCCCATAATCACTCACTTGAGTTGCTGGTACTACAATGGTTGCACCTAACGATTTTGCTTTGTTAACCATGGCGTCTAAATCATCGACGTTAATGTAACTTGTCCAATGCGAGGGTACTTTGCCCATTTGGTCAGAAGTAATTTGCATCATCCCGCCAATATCTTTTTCGCCCAATTTAAACATGGTGTAGGTGATATTATCTACTTCGTGTGCCAGCGTTTTCCAACCCAGCAATGAACCATAAAATTCGCTGGCTTTTTTAGTGTCTGAAGTCATTAACGCATTCCAGCATATTTCACCTATCTGTGGTTTTTTATCGCTCATAAATTGCTCCGCTTGTTAAGTTAAAAAGGAAGATTAAGTTATCATAAATTGATTTTTATTCCCAGATCTTTTAGTATCAGCCTTCTGGTTAAATACAATACATATAAGGACTTGACATGGAAAATCAAACGGCTCGTTTATCAAGTAATAATGCATGGCATTATGGTATTACCACTAAATTTTTTCATTGGGTGATTGCCCTATTATTGATAGGGATGATATCTTTAGGTTGGTATATGGTGTCGATCGAAAATCAACCAAATAGTGGTTGGTATTTTGATCTTCACAAATCATTTGGCCTTATCGTCGCTACACTCATCTTATTAAGAGTGCTTTGGTGGCTGACACAAAAAGCGGCGCCTTTTCCACGAAGTTTCCCTGCTTGGCAATATAAAATAGCTAGAATAATCCATTGGTTGCTTTATATCTGCATCATCGTGATGCCAGTAACTGGTTTTCTGGGGGCTTCTTTTAGTAAATACGGCGTGGCATTTTTTGGATTACAATTGCCAACATGGGTCAATCAGAACCATGCTCTATCAGAACAATTTTTTAAAGTGCATGGAGTGGTTGCATGGATTCTAGTTACATTGATTTCGCTGCATGTTCTTGCTGCACTTAAACATCTTATTATTAACAAAGATGGTGTTTTTCAACGTATGTGGTTCAGTAAGTGATAGGAAAAAATTATGCCAACCATTAAATCAATAGATGCTAAAACAGCAAAAGAATGGCTTAATAAAAATGAAGCCATTCTAATTGATGTGCGTGAACCAAAAGAGTATTCTGAAATGCATATTGCAGGCGCTAAATTGATTCCACTCGGCACTATTGAAAAAGAGAAGCTCTTAGAGCTCGGGCACAAAAAATTTATTATACATTGCCATCTCGGTAAACGAGGTGAAGTGGCATGTAATAAATTACTCATGAGTGATCCGAATCTTGATGTTTATAATCTAGAAGGTGGTATTTCTGCTTGGGAAAAAGCAGGTTTTAAGGTGATTTGAAGCATGGCCCAGAATAGTTTTTCATAGACATATTAATTATTAAAACATTATTTTTATGTTTTTTGCTATTGAAAAATACAAAAAACAGTGTAAAATGTTAATATGTATAACAGAATGCTCAAAATACCGCTTAATACACCTAGTAGCGCCTTCTTATTCGGGCCGCGTGGCACTGGTAAAACCCATTGGATTAAGACCCACTTGCCTGGTGGCATCTATTTAGATCTGCTGGAATTTAAGCTTTATAAAGAATTATTGGCTGATCCCGGCCGTTTGGTTAACTTTATCCCTAATGGATTTAAAGGTTGGGTGATTCTGGACGAAGTCCAAAAAGTTCCCGAATTGTTAAATGAAGTGCACCGTTTAATTGAGAGCCAAGGCCATCGGTTTTTATTAACTGGCTCCAGTGCGCGCAGCTTGAAACGTAAAGGTGTAAATCTATTAGCGGGACGTGCATTGCGTTATCACATGCACCCATTAACGATACAAGAATTAGGTAAAGATTTTAATCTTAAAAAAGCACTTGAGTTTGGTTTATTGCCTGCAGCAGTAAACAGCCAAGACGCTAAACGTTATTTAGAAACGTATGTACAAACTTATTTAAAGGAAGAAGTTTTGCAAGAAGGTTTAGTAAGAAATTTAACTGCTTTTTCACGTTTCTTGGAAGTCGCTAGTTTTTCACAAGGGGGACTGGTTAATCATTCAGAAATTGCCAGAGAAGTGGGAGTCAGCAGGCAAAATATTGCAGATTATTTCACTATTTTAGAAGATTTATTATTGGCTTGTCACATCCCGGCTTTCACTAAACGCGCAAAGCGTCGACTTGTTACCCATCCAAAATTTTATTTTTTTGATGTTGGTGTTTATCGTAATTTGCGGCCGATGGGGCCGTTAGATAGTGCAGAAGAAGTTGAAGGCGCAGCGTTGGAATCATTATTTTTACAACAATTAAAAGCAATTAATGATTATCAAGATTTAGGATATACCATTTATTTTTGGCGTACGACCAATCAAGTAGAAGTTGATTTTATTGTTTATGGGCCTAAAGGGCTACACGCTTTTGAAATTAAACGCGCCAGCATTATCACTAATAAATCATTGCGTGGATTAAAACAATTTAAAGAAGATTACCCTGAAGCAAAATTACATTTAATCTATACCGGCACTCATCGTGAATATCGTGAAGATATTAACTTATTGCCAATAGAACAAGCATTAATAGAATTGCCAGAGATATTAGGAATTGGGTAAAGTTATAAAAAAAGTGATTACTCTAGATTTTAATAAATATCTTATTGCGGTAAAAGATCCAGAGCACAAAAAACCACAATAATGTATAGCATAATGCGTAAAATAAAGAAGCATTTTGCAAAGACGCCCAACCAAATAAATGTTGTGTGATAAAAAGCCGCGAGCTGACTTGGGCGCCATCAATACCTGGCAGACGAATAAAACTTTGAATTTCTAAAAAAAAGATATGCAAAAAATAAGCTGCGATGGCATTGACGCCAAAAATTTCGAAGAATTTTGACCATTGACGCCAATTCTTAATTTCAATCAGCCAATAAAATAATGCGAGTAAACACAAAGCCCAACCCTCTGTCCAAAGAACATAAGAGCTCGTCCAAATCGATTTATTGATAGGGAACCATAATCCCCATAACCATCCTAAAAATAAAGCTAATATTCCAATCAGTAGCATACCAATACATTTTATTTTTTGGGAATAGTTAGAGATCAACCACTTGCCAGTTAAATTTCCTAACAGTGCTGTGGCAATTGCAGGGAGCGTGCTTAATATTCCTTCCGGATCATTCACGCCTCGAAAAAGATGCTTGGAATTAATTAATAGTTGATCCAAGTAAGTAGCAAGATTTCCAGCAGGCGTTAAATTACCCGTTCCAAATCCAGGCACGGGAACATAAGTCATTAACAACCAATAACCAACTAAGATCATGACCATGATCAATGCCTGAATTGCTATTGAAGTATAAATAAACAGAAGTGCTGCAAAAAAATAGCATAAAGCGATGCGTTGTAGCACGCCTGTTATACGAATATCAAAGTCAAAATGGAAAAAATAATGGCCAAAAGCGTTAAGAAATAGACCTAGCAAAAAAATAATCGCCGAACGTTTTAAAACTTCAAAAAACAATTTGTTTAAAGGTTCGCCTTGAGCGATGCGTTTCGTTAATGAAATCACCAAGGCAACGCCGACAATAAAAACAAAAAAAGGAAAAACCAAATCTGCTAATGTGCAGCCATTCCATTCCGAATGACTCACAAAAGGATAGGCGGTATTATTACCTGCGCTATTCACTATAATCATGCCAATAATTGTTAGCCCGCGAAACACGTCTAGGGATAATAATCGTTTGTTAGGATTAATTGTTTGGTTCATTGGGAATACCCAGTTTCTCCCGCATTTTTTTCACCATTGGTTTACGCATGTTTTTCTCGTAGCGGCTCAATGGATAAGCGAAACCCCAAGCAATGAAGGATAGTATCTAATGTTTGAAAAGTGGGGTTGCCTTTACCTGATAATGTACGATAAAGATTTTGACGGTTTAAATTCGTCTTTTCTGCGAGTTTAGTCACTCCACCTTGCGCTTCAGTAACATTGCGCAAAGCAAGTAAAAAAACTTCAGATTCACCATCCTCTTCATATTGCTCTAATGCAACTTTAAGATATTCCGCAGCTTGTTCTGGTTCTGTAAGAAATTTAATAAGGCTCTCATGATAACTTGTTGTGTTTTTTAATATGAATGATTTCATGGCATCGATCTTCCAGTAAATTCGCGCCAATATTGTAGCTTATATACGACAATTGTCAATAGTTGTAAATGATGCTTTTTATGTTTTTTGCAGTTAAAAACTACAAAAATCTGTGTAAAATGATAATTTAGTTAACAGAATGCACAAAATTAGAGGTGATCGAATGTTTGCAGTGATTTACCGTAGTTATATAAAACTAGATCGTGAAGAAGAATATCAAAAACTTTGGCACAAAATCGCCACTTATTTTATTGGGCGGCGGTCTAATGAATTACCCGATAATATTCGTCACGCAATTATTACAATCAAAAATTGTGTAGACCAAGAACGTAAATTACCAGAAATTGCGATGGAATTGGTGGAGGATTTGTTATTGGGAGGGTACTCGCTTAAAAAGTGATAATTTTTTTTTGCTAAGTGGTTTTGCAGCGGAATCAGTTTTTGCTGCTTTATTAATTTCTTCATCAGAAAGGGCAGATACTTTTTTCCAATCGGTTTTCCCAGCAGGTAATTTATCGATGTTGTAAATATGTTTCGCGTTCATCTTTATTGGCCCTCCGCGCCGAAATGATTCGATAGTTATTTTGGCGTTTAGTATATACTATATATACGTCAATGATGGTTATTTGCAAGTATAATTTTATAAAAAGATTACAAACTTGAAAGGTGAATCTGATGCGTACTATCAGTATAGTTGTTGCTAGAGCACAATTGAACAAGATTCTGGATGAGGTAATGTTGAGGGAGAAAGTAAATATTACCCGTCAGGGGCAACCTATTGCGCGTATTGAAGCTGTTAAAAAGCAATTAATGCCAATTCCAGATATGAGTAAATTTCGCGCTCGTTTTACGAAAGCGAAAATTTCTAGTTTAGGAATACTAAGGCAACTGCGCGATGAGGGTAAATAATTTAGTTTTTTGCACTTGATTTAACAATAGAGTAAGTTTTTTCCCCAGTAGCTTGATTTCTATAAAGCGTAGTTGCTCCTGCTTTAAACTATAAATTACTTGATATTAAAGGTGAATAAAATGCGTCCTATCGATTTAAAATTACGATGTTTTGCTCAGCAAGAAAATGATAAATCTTGGTTTGCTATTTGTATTGATTTAAATCTTTTTGCTCAAGGTGAGACTGCCAACGAAGCGCGAAAAAAACTACATGCAATAATTGCAGATTATCTTACCGAAGCACTCACAGTAGATGAACAATATATAGATGATTTAATCCCCCGTAGAGCACCTTTCTACTTCATATTTCGGTATTATTGGCTCATGTTGTCTACCAATTTGGATGGCATTATAAAGCACACTCCAGCACAGTTATTTACTGAACATTTACCACTAGTTCCAGCGTAAAAACAACATGCTTACTCCATCTGTTAAAAATATAACTATTTAGTTGTCATAAGAAATTTAAAGTCTATAATCATAGCCAATACTTAAAAGTCATGATTCAATCATGAGGATTTATTTGTACTTATAATACTTTCCACCAGTTCATAAACAGTCGTATGATGATCGCTATGCCAGTCTTGGCTTTGTCGATGTTTATTTTTTGCGTTGGTGATCGCAGTTGTTATATTTGGAATTAATTTTTTCTCATCTAAGTAATTCTTTTTGTAATTTGGCAGATGTTTTTTTAACCTGTTCTCACAATCTTTCATATTTTTTATGCCATCACCTTTTTCAAAATGTAATAATATCCAGTATTCAAAATTAGGGTTGCTAATTGCAGCGCCGTAATTTTTGTTTTCTTTCGCCCAATCGATTAGGGGTTGCAAATCTTTTTTATCATGGTAATCAACGTCTACCACTAACCAAATTAAATCGTGTTTACCCAATTTCTTATCGTTGATAAATTTTTTAGCTCTGGCTAATATTTGTTGCGGATGTGTATTTGAACTATGACAATGAATTGAAATATGAACATCGGGGCACAATTTTCTTATTACCTCAAAATAACTTGGTTCTGTTTCATACCCTTCTGGGAATATGCGAAATATTCTTCTATAAGGCCTTGTCGCGATCGCTCGCGTAAATTTTCTGAAATTTTTAACCATAAAAGAATTCTTTTTATTATTATTTTTTCTTCTTTAAGTGAGTTCCGTTTAGAATGATTTTTGGTATCCCACCAAAATGGCCGCGCAAATAGCTTTTTTGTATGTCTTTGTCGTAGCGAATGCCTTTGTATTCGGCAAATGAAAAAAGCGATGAGCAGCCTTGTTCGTTACGTTCTGTTATCCAAATTTCATCGCGTCGTAAAAGATCTTGATCCATCTGTAAAACATCGTGTGTAGTGAAAATAAGTTGTGATCGCGTTGACGCAGAGCAAGATTGTAAATAGGTTTCTAAAAATGTGCGGGTTAATAACGTATGTAGGCAGCGGTCTAATTCATCAATGATATAAACTTTTGAAGCTTTATGTGCGCAAATATTTGAAAGAGGTGGAAGTAATGCGAGCATTCTTAAAGTGCCAGCAGATTCATCTTCAAAATCAAACGGAATATATTGGCCGTCCATTGACCTATGATAGGCAATTAGTTTTTTAGCTAATAGCGCTCCGCTTTTTTTAGTTAAGATGATTTGTTCAAACAGAAAAATATCTTCCCCTTCAGAAAGATCTTCTAATAGGCTCTTCTTTATTGCTTCAGGAATTGGGAGGTTTTCGATGGGAATATTTTTTCCACCAAGGTGGGTGATCCCTGTATCGAATTTAGAAAGTATATTCTCTGCAGGTAAAGATGCTGGCGCATCTTCTTGAATAAATTTGCTAAGTCCAGAAAACGAAGAAGAATTAGGAGAAATTAAAACTAAATTATGTTTGAACCAATCATATACGGGTTGGAAATTTTCTATTTTTTGATCGATAGAGTTGGTTAAAAATAGTTGATTTTCTCTGGTGCCTTTGGCAACAAATTCTAATCGTTGATCTTGCTGTAAGTTTTTTGCAAAGGAAATATTTTTTTTACCTTCTTCTCTGTGATAAAGAGTTTTTTCTTTACCCCCGGTGATTTCTACTAGTTTTTCTTCAACTACTTTGTTTGCTGTCACTGAAAAACTAAATTCATAACAGGTGTTTTCAGCAACTAATGTAAAACTGAATTTAGAGGGTTGCTCAGCACATTTATTATCTAGCTTAAAATACTCGCGCGGTATGGTGCTTTCAGGTTGAGTAACTCTAATGACAAACCTTTTTGCAAACGCAATAGCTTCCCAGAGCTTGGTTTTGCCCGATCCATTGCCGCCATAGATTGCCGCTGTGGGCAGGAGGTGTAATTTGTATTTTTCGATAAAGGGCAGGCGTTCTTTGTGTTGTTTTTCGCGGCTGGCGACCATATTTAGAGTCACTTTATCGCGGAATGATTTCCAGTTTTCGACGGAGAACTTAATGAGCATAGGTCACCTAAAGAGATATTTACTCTTAATTATAGATATTTAAATGGAAAAATCAATAGGAATTGGAGTTTTAGGAGAAAATTTCTCTTGGTTATGGGGAACCCCACACAGCCCTCACCCTAACCCTCCCAGAGGAAGAGGGGATCGGACAATCACTCATCCCAATTCAACGTGCCGCCGGTTTGGTATTCGGTTACGCGGGTTTCAAAAAAGTTTTTCTCTTTTTTGAGGTCCATGATTTCGCTCATCCAGGGGAAGGGGTTTTCTGCGCCGGGGTATTGTTCTGCTAAGCCAATTTGCGCGAAGCGGCGGTTAGCGATGAATTGTATATAGTCGCGGAACATGGCAGCGTTGAGGCCTAATACGCCGCGTGGCATGGTGTCCATGGCATATTGGTATTCGAGTTCGACGCCGCTTTTGATGAGTGCGATCATTTCTTGTTGGAAGGCTGGTGTCCATAAGTGTGGGTTTTCAATTTTAATTTGGTTGATAACGTCGATACCAAAGTTTAAGTGCATCGATTCGTCGCGCAAAATATATTGGAATTGTTCGGCAGTGCCGGTCATCTTATTGCGGCGGCCCATGCTAAGAATTTGTGTGAAACCGACGTAAAAGAAAATGCCTTCGAACACTACATAAAAGGCGATGAGGTCGCGTAATAAACGTTGATCGTTTTCTGGTGTGCCAGTATGAAAATTCGGGTCACCTAAACTTTGAGTATACGGCAATGCCCACGATGCTTTTTTCGCAACGGAAGGAATTTCGTGATACATGTTAAACACTTCGCCATCGTCCATGCCTAAACTTTCGATTACGTATTGATAAGCGTGAGTGTGCAGTGCTTCTTCAAACGATTGGCGTAATAAATATTGACGACATTCTGGGTTGGTGATGTGACGATAAACTGCTAACACTAAATTGTTAGCCACTAAAGAATCAGCGGTGGAGAAGAAGCCCATGTTGCGTTTAACAATCATGCGTTCGTCTTCAGTTAGTCCATTTGGATCTTGCCAGAGAGCAATATCAGCGGCCATGTTGATTTCGTTGGGCATCCAGTGATTAGCGCAAGCGGCTAAATATTTATCCCACGCCCATTTATATTTAAAAGGAACGAGTTGGTTGAGATCAGCACGACAGTTAATGATTTTTTTGTCATCAACTTGCACGCGTGCTGTACCCATTTTGATCATTTCAAGACCGGTAAAACCGCCTGTGCCACTTTCTTTCTCTTCATTTTTTAGCAGTGTGGGAGCGATAGTTGTTTCGATTGGTTCATTCCACTGTAGCATGTGTTTGCTCCTTAAGATGGTTATATAGTTAAAATCAGCACTTTATGTCGGCTCCGTCGCTTGCGCTCCTTGAGCCGACCTACGTTTGGATTTGCAATAATACCTATTTTACTGGCACGCCTCGCATTCAGGATCAGCAATCAAACAAGCGGCAGGTGCTGGTTCAGCAACATTAGCTTGCACGGCATTTAACGTTCCCATATCGACGGTTGATTTTTCAGCATGTGTCGCACCTAAGCTGCGCATATAATAAGTTGTTTTTAGCCCTTTCAACCAAGCATGACGATATAGCTCATCCAATTTTTTGCCAGAAGGCTGTGCCATATAAAGATTCAATGATTGACTTTGGTCGATCCATTTTTGACGGCGTGAGCCGGCTTCAATCAACCAGTTAGGATCAATTTCAAAAGCGGTCGCATATAATTGTTTGAGATCTTCAGGGATGCGTGCAATCGCGCGCACACTGCCATCGTAATATTTAAGATCGTTGACCATGACCTGATCCCACAAATTTAATTTTTTCAAATCAGTAACGAGGTAAGGATTAATAACAGTAAACTCACCCGACATATTCGATTTCACAAATAAGTTTTGATAAGTAGGTTCAATCGATTGCGATACGCCGCAGATATTAGAAATAGTTGCGGTGGGTGCAATCGCCATGGTGTTGGAATTGCGCATACCTTGGGTGATGACTTTGGTGCGTAGTGCATCCCAGTCCATAGTTTTGCTGCGATCTTGATTTAAGAATTGACCGCGCGCTTTTTGTAATAGTTCGATGGAATCGATCGGCAGAATGCCTTTGCTCCAAAGTGAACCAGCGAAACTGGAATAACTGCCGCGTTCTACCGCGAGATCACTGGATGCTTCGATAATATAATAACTGATGGCTTCCATCGAACGATCAGCAAATTCCACCGCAGCGTCAGATGAATAAGGCAAGCGTAGTTGATACAACGCATCTTGAAAACCCATAATGCCCATACCGACCGGACGATGTTTAAGATTAGAACGACGCGCTTGTGGCACAGTGTAATAGTTGATATCGATCACGTTGTCCAACATACGGGTTGCGGTGCGAATGGTGCGTTGTAATTTTTCATGATCAAGTTGACCGTCAGCGGTGATGTGCAGCGGTAAATTAATGCTGCCCAAATTACATACGGCGATTTCTTCTGCCGAAGTATTCAAGGTAATTTCGGTGCACAAATTAGAACTGTGAATCACGCCCACATGTTGTTGTGGCGAACGCAGATTGCAAGGGTCTTTAAATGTTGCCCAAGGGTGCCCAGTTTCAAACAACAGCGTGAGCATTTTGCGCCACAAATTAATAGCAGGCATGGTTTTATGGTTGTTGATTTCACCGTTAGCGGCTTTGGCTTCATAAGCGGCATACGCTTTTTCAAAAGCGAGGCCATAAAGATTATGCAAATCTGGCACTTCTTCCGGTGAAAACAAAGTCCAATTGCCACCTTCGATAACGCGTTTCATAAATAAATCAGGGATCCAATTGGCGGTGTTCATATCGTGTGTGCGACGGCGTTCGTCACCGGTATTTTTGCGCAGTTCTAAAAATTCTTCGACGTCACGATGCCAAGTTTCAAGATAAGCACATACCGCGCCTTTACGTTTGCCGCCTTGATTGACAGCAACTGCAGTGGCGTTAGCAACATTCATAAAAGGTACAACGCCAAGTGATTTACCATTGGTGCCTTTGATATGAGCGCCCATGCCGCGTACGGGCGTCCAGTCGTTACCTAAGCCACCAGCAAATTTTGATAACAGGGCATTATCTTTGATCGCGCTGTAGATGCCTTCGAGATCATCGGGCACAGAAGTTAAAAAGCAGCTGGATAATTGCGGACGCAATGTGCCGGAATTAAATAATGTAGGCGTAGACGCCATGTAATCGAAAGAAGACAACAGATTATAAAATTCAATCGCCTGTTTTTCTTTATCTTTTTCATGTAAGCACAAACCCATCGCGACGCGCATGAAAAACGCTTGCGGTAATTCGAAGCGTACACCTTGTGAATGAATGAAATAACGATCGTACAGTGTTTGCAAACCTAAATAAGTAAATTGTAAATCGCGTTCTGGTTTAATGGCCGCAGTAATTTTGGCGAGGTCAAAACTTTGTAATTGTGGGTCGAGCAATTCTAATTCGATACCGCGTTGCAAATAGGCTTGAAAATAAACGGGATATTCTTGTTGCATCGCAACTTGGCTGATAGCGGGCGGTAAAGTTAAGAAATCGAGTGCTTCTTGGCGCAGCGTGGTCATTAACAAACGCGCAGCTACATAACTGTAGTTAGGGTCGCGTTCAACCAGTGGGCGCGTGCAAATAATTAATGCTTTGTTCACATCAATGTGTGGAATGCCGTCATACAAGTTACGCAAAGCATCTTGTAGAATTACTTCTGGTTCCACGTTCGGCAATTCTTGGCAGGCTTCGGCGATGGTGTTTTGCAATTCGGCAATATTCAGCGGAATGCGTGCGCCATCGTTTAGGGTGATATGAATGTTGGTGGTGAACTGAGGTTTTTTGCTTTGTTCAGCTTCTAGCGCGCGGGCTTTGCGGCGCTCTTCGCGATAGAGCACATAGGTGCGCGCTGCTTTGTGTTCGCCGGTACGCATCAACGCCAGTTCGACTTGGTCTTGCACATCTTCAATGTGCAAAGTACCGCCCGAAGGTAGGCGACGTGAAAAAGCGGCTACGATATCAGCGCTTAGCTGTGCCACCATTTCGTGGATGCGGGTTGAGGCCGCCGCGCTGCCACCTTCAACGGCCAAAAAGGCTTTAGTCATGGCCACGCTGACCTTTTCAGCGTCAAAAGAAACGATTTTGCCGTTGCGTTTAATAACGCGCAGTTGGCCAGGGGTGTTGGCAACCAATTCGGCGTTATCCGCGTGGGTGTTTTCAGGTGCACCCATCGGCATAATTTTGGGGGTTTTGCTGGTAATTTCGATTTCGCTTTGCATGAGGTCTCCGCTGAAGATAGTATCAAGCCGCTGGGCTGTTTAGGGCCACAGTCGACAGGATCAAGTGTTAAAATTATACTGGGATTTAACCAGGGGTTTGAGCGGGTTTAGGCGCTCTTAACAAACACAATATCATGTGCTCAAAGCACTTGGCAACCACAATATAATGTGTGTATCCGCTTATTAACCTGTGGATAAGTTGTGCATGAATTTATTTGAGAAATTGCCTATTGACGGTCGGTTTGGGTTGGAGTAGGAGGTACTTAATATGCGCATTCTAACTTTAAATCTCAATGGCATTCGATCAGCCACCAAAAAAGGCTTTTTTACCTGGGTCGCGCAGCAAAAAGCCGATGTGATTTGTTTGCAAGAAACCCGTGCGCAAGAGCATCAATTAGATGGTGCAATCTGTTTGCCGGGTTATCATATGTATTTTTTCGATGCTGAAAAAAAGGGTTACAGCGGTGTCGCGCTTTATACCAAGCAAAAACCCGATAAAGTAAAAACCGGTTTAGGTTGGGATCATGCCGATAAAGAAGGGCGCTATATTCAAGCGGATTTTGGCAATTTGAGCGTGGCTTCTATTTATATGCCATCGGGCACGAGTGGTGATGCACGGCAAGTGATTAAATATGATTTTATGGCGCAGTACGAAAAATTATTGATAAAACAACTGCAGCAAAAACGCGAATTTATTATTTGCGGTGATTGGAACATTGCGCATAAAGAAATTGATTTAAAAAATTGGCGCGGCAATAAAAAAAATTCCGGTTTCTTGCCAGAAGAGCGCGCATGGCTAGATAAATTATTTGACGAATTAAAATACGTCGATGCCTTCCGCACCATTAATCAAGAGCCCGATCAATACACCTGGTGGTCGAACCGCGGTCAAGCGTATGCAAAAAATGTCGGTTGGCGCATCGATTACCAGATCACGACGCCTGGCTTAAAGCATAAAGTGAAATCCGCTTCCATTTATAAAGCACAGAAATTTTCTGATCACGCGCCGTTGATAATGGATTATGATCTGTCACTATGATTTCCGACGCACTGCATCGGATTTTTAGATTCGCCACGCAGTGCGTGGCGAATTGGAGAATATTCAGACAGTTATGTTACCAAGTTGCCGGTTTATAAATATTTGTTCCCGGAATTGGGTTGGGTAGTTGAGATTCAGATAAGAGCTTTTTGCTAATTCTACGTATAAAGGTTGCATGTTTACTGAGTTCGGATGAAGCTTTTCGATATTTTTCATTACCGGGGACGACAAGACCAATTTTTTTATTGTGATCTTCCTTAACAAATCGAAGTGCTTCTGCTAAATCACTATCATTAGAAACCAAGACTGCGCAATCATATTTATTTTGCCAAGCATCATTTAGGATATGTAGGGCGATATTAACGTCTGAACCTTTTTCTTCCGTTTTTATAACTTTGATGTACTTTGGTTGTCCTGGAAGTGGCATATAAACTTTTGCTGTCACTGGGTGTGATAGATAGTGTCCGTAATAGGTATGAATTTTAGGTATATATTTTTCTAAGGCGAGGAGGTAAGCTTTTTGTCGCTGATGTGCGCTTTGATCCCCATCTCTGCTGGAGATTCTTGCTGTAAAGTACTTGATTTCAGTTATTTGATGTTGATGCTCAAGAAGCTTGGTGAATAGTGTGATTAAGTCCAACCATTTATAAGGTGTTTTTCGGAGAGAGCCGTAATAAAGATTAAAACCATCAATGTATACGGCAGTGCGATCTAATTGTTGCGGCATATGTTTTTATTTTTCTTGCTAGATAAAACAAAAGCCCCCGAAGGGGCTTTTACCCTACCGACGAAACGATAGGGTGAGTCGTAAGTATTATTATAGCTTAATAATTAAATAATGCAACAAGTTTGTATTATTTTTTCATGTAAACATTTTACCGTGGACAGCTATTGTCTCAACAGGGGTACAAATTGTACCCCTGTTGGTGCTTAGCTCTGAGTCACGGCTAAAGGTGTGACAATTCGTCACGGTTTCATTATCTTCTTTAATTAATTTCTCATGCATTTCCAGCTGGTTACATTTTGTAACCGACTGACTTCTTTCATTTTTTAATAAGCTTTTATGGGTGATTTTTGCGTGCATTAATTATCTTGCTTTAATAGTTTATTTTGCTTCTTAGGTGGAAGATAATTTTTTGCTGAAATCACTTTTTTCCCGGTTTTTTCTTCTAAATCTAATCGGGCATTTTTAGCAATGCCGCCACCAATTTTGCTTGCCACAGTATTTTCAGGCATACCTTTTGCTTGGATACTTTCAGCAACTTGCCTTGTGGAGAGTTCTGCAAGTGCTGTAAAAATTAATTCAGCTTCACTCATGTGGTCGCGTAAGTTTTGTGACTTTAAATTTTTAAGTTTCTTATGGTCTTTGATACTAAGTTCAGACCATTCTTGGTGGATGATATTAGTAAGGATAGCAAATTCCTCGTCTTCTTTGACATCATTTTCTTTCCAGTAATCGGTGAGTTTATTGCGGGTTTCTTGGCCCGTCATACGCTGTTGGATCCATTTTTCACTACGACCGTGCTTTTGCCAGGTTTCACGTGCTCTGTCCAAAGACCTTGCCGGATCTGCCATTTCTTGCATACGTTCATAGCCCACTTTGGCAAGCCATAATTTAACGGGTTCGGCTTTAGGGCTGGGAATTGATTGGATTAAACGTAAGAGGGTTTCGGCGGTGGCGACATCAGTAGGATATTTCTTGCCATCAGCAGCTTGCAATTTCAGTCGGTGACAATTTGTCACCGACTGACTTCCCTCATTTTTTAGGCGTTCTTTCAGCTTGTTCCAATACTTTCTAGCTGTTTGAAAATTAGGTTGCTCGATCAAAACCTGGATTATATCCACCACCGAAAAATACCATGTCTCAGTTTGTTCATCATAGGTTCGTCGGATGTTGTCTTCAAATAAAGTTAAGTTATTGTTCATTTGGCCCCCTTTATGGTAATAATAAAACTTATAAATTATCATAATGGTAATAAAGGTAAAATGCAACAACCAAATTATTTATCTAAAAGAATTTTTGCAAAAGCCCCCGCAGGGGCTTTTGCCGTGTCGACGAGTAATTATCTTGCCCTAAACTGCGCTATATTTATCGTGGGAGTTGCGGATACTGCAATTTGCTCGCCGAATACGCGCCTTAATAATTGTGCGGTGCGAATAAATCCACCCTCTTGTGCGTTAGTGATTAACTCATCAGGTTCGGCCCCGGTCGCTTGTAGAGAATTCGCAATCAAGTTATCGAAAGCTGATTTATGACTGTGCACCGCAGCGAGTTGTATAAATGCCTCTAAAGCTGAATTAATTTCTGATATAGCAGGCTCTTTTCTTTGCAACCGATTTTCTGCTTCCGTGATCATGCCTTTAAGCTGTGCGGGATCGGCATTTAACATCACAGCACTAAACAGTTCTAAGTATTTAAATTGCTGGATATATTTTAGTGTGCCTAAAAAAATAGCGTGTTCAGAAGAAGGTATGTCGCTTAGGCAAACTCTATTTTTATTTTTAAATTGCGGAATATCTCGAAAGTAGGGCGTTAGTGGACCGTGTCCTCTTTCAAAAACGGGTGTATTTGTTAGAGAAAAACATTGATCAGGAGATGGGCTGGATTCCTTTTCGCGAGCGGCAAGTCTTGCGGCGCCCACTCCAACTGGTGCAAACAGTAAAAATCCCCATTTTATGGCAGAACTTAAAGCGCTCATTGTTGAAAATGAATGAGATTTTTCATCACTTAATTGAGCAGGATCGTTCGCAATTTCGTCGGCTAGTGCTGCATCGAGTTGTTGGAATTCTGGACATTCCTTGACAGTAGCTACTAACATGCCGCCAAGTTTTACCGCAGCTTGGCTGGGATAAAATCCTTCCTGATTAATGTATCGCCTTAATTCCCGCAGATAGTCGTTATATTTATCCGCAGACAAAACGTTTTTCTGTTCTTTGATGTGGGCTATTAATTTTTGTGAAAGTTTTTCTTTAGCGGCGTCATCAAATAAACTGTTTGTGCTAAGGTGTATATCTTTCCAGCCATTAATGCACATTTTTGATATTTCAATAATTTGTTTGTATGTACTCATCGTGTTTTACCTCGTTAGTTTGGATGATTTAAATAAATTTAAAAATTATTTCGCTTCGTAGCCAACTATTCCCATGCCAGTTATATTTATGTTCTTACTATTAAGCATTTCTATTAAAGGTTGTACGTTGGCTGGCAGTTTATTGATATTGCGATAAATTTCTTGT
Organism: Gammaproteobacteria bacterium; assembly: GCA_013288885.1. Lineage (GTDB taxonomy): Bacteria > Pseudomonadota > Gammaproteobacteria > JABDBA01 > JABDBA01 > JABDBA01. The sequence goes on from JABDBA010000001.1 coordinate 474,067, forward strand.
GTTGACGCAGGTTGATTAGAGCCGTAATAGCAGATCCAACCATTCTGACCATTGACAGTTGCTGAGGATGAGCCGATAAACGCACCCGCATGAGAACCCCCCATCCCTCCACCAATACCCTTCGAAGTGGGTAAAGCAGGCCCAAACCAAGGTCCGAACGACCCAGGTGCAGATCCTAATATAAAAATAGCATCGGGATCAGGGCATTGAAAACTATTGCCCGCATAAGCATTTGAAGCCAGGATCAAGGCCAGTGGTAGTATTAATTTAAATTTTGAAATTTTCATGTGATTGCTCCGTAAGTGAAGTTAAAAAAGTTTGGTGTTGTTGTTGGGTGTTCGTTAAATAATCAGCATGGCGCACCTCTCTTTTTGTTTTATATAAATAATATTTATTTATAAAATAGTTTAATTTATAAAGTATTAGCATAAAAAATTTTAACTCAAATTACATCGATATCTGGGTAAATTTTCGAAATATCTTTAAAATGCCTTCTTGTTCTTGTACGGTGAGCATACCAAATAACGTATGGATGACTTCATTAATATGCTCAATTTGCCGCTGATAGATTTTTTTGCCCTCGGCGGTCAAGCTACCGTGTACTACGCGCCGATCTTCTTCGTTTCTTAAGCGTTTTGCTAATTTACTTTTAACTAATTTCTCGACGATAACCGTCACGCTGCTGAGTGATAAAGACACTTGCTTGGCAATATCGCTCATAATGCAGGGTTCGTTGTCGCCAATAGCATTTAATACGTTGAGTTCTTGCAAACTTAAACTCCCCAACGATGCAAGAAATTCCGCACTATTTTTATCCTGTATTTTTCGCAGCAATAATAAATATTTGGCGAATAGCTGTACTCGCCCTTCCAGGGAATCATCGATTTTTTTGTGGGTGTTTTTATCCATGGAGATAGTTTAGAATAAAAATAGTTTAATTGTCAAACTATTTTTTATGCCAATACATTTCTTATGTCTAAGCGGATTTTTGCAAGATCTCAACCAGCTTCTGCAACGCAAAAGTGGTGGTCATGGTGCGGATAGTATTACGATCGCCGGTGAAGTGTTTAAGTTCAGTTTGGGTGGGTTTATCTTTTTGTGCCCAAGCGAGCCAGACAGTCCCGATGGGCTTTTCAGCAGAGCCGCCTTCGGGGCCTGCAATGCCGGTCACGGCTATGCTCACTTGCGCCTGGCTTAGTTTCAGCGCGCCTTCGGCCATCTCTTGTGCAACTTCGGCACTGACTGCGCCCATTTTCTCTAAGGTAATTTTTTTAACGGCGAGCATTTCGGTCTTGGCGGCATTTGAATAAGTCACAAAGCCCCGTTCAAACCAATTAGAGCTACCTGCTATGGTCGTAATGGCTTCAGCAATCTGGCCGCCGGTACACGATTCTGCCGTTGCCAGCATCAAACCGTGCTCTTTCAATAAGCGCCCCACTTGGTCAGCCAGAAAATAAAGAGTGTTATGAGTTTTCATAGTATAATTATGGGCATGATTAGCGATTTATGCAATCTTATATGACGCTTTAATTAATTATCCCAGAGATTACAAATATGTGGCCAGCTTTAACCCTGCATCATGCTATTGAAAAACCAGAGCGTTCTACGGATGAAATTAAACAATTATTGAAAGATAATCCTGACTTAATTTATGAACTGAATGCGGAAGGCAAAACGGTATTTGATAAAGCGAGCGACACAAAAGATGTTGGTATTATGTTATGCCTGCTAGAGAAAGCAACGCAGATTTTTGCAGCGCCTTCGACAGAAACCGAAAGACCCAAATGGGCAGTATACGAAATTATCAATAGCATCTATGAATGCTTGAAAATTGCACAAAAGTGTACTACGGCATTATCTGTCGAAATATCTATTAGAGAAAATTGTGGGAAACTATTAGCATTTTATAAAAAATTTATCCCTTTGTTTTTTGAATATCTCGTAGCGCAGAGGCCTCTATTACATTTTAAAGCAGCAGTAGCTGGCGAAACAAAAAAAGGACCGGAAACAATATTGCTTTTCATGTATAATGATTTAATGGAAGGGTTTGTCGATGATATAGCGATTCTTTGTGTTAGTTTCACCGAAGAAGAAAAAGCACAGCAAGCAGAAAAAGAAGATTATGGCTTTGAATTGATTAAGATCCTTTTAAAATTAATTTATGCTAAATTAATAAAATTTGATAATAAAAAAGAAGATTGCAAAGAATTCCTCAAAAGAGTTTTGCAATCACCTTTTGGGCAATATTTTTTAAATAATGCTCACAAATCTGAACTGGCGATCGTTTTAAGTCTGCAAGATAAACCGTTTGCTCTTGCTGACGGCAACAAGTTTTATTGGATGGTCTATGAGATTATAAGAGATGTGCAGGAAAACGTTGTTACTGCTACAGATCCAAATTTATGTCGCCAATATGAATCATCGTTTGATGTATGGCGTGTATTTTTACAAGAAGTGCCAGCAAATTGTTTTCCATTATTAGCAAAACACCAAACACGCGAAGCAGTAAAAAAAGAAGTATTACGAAAATTTTTGGGTTGGCGCATAATTGTTAGCGAAAGAATAGAATTCCTCGCGAATGAACGTCAAGCGCATGAGCGCCAACAATATAGGGAAACAACGCTGCAGGTGGCTGCGGCGAGTCAAGAATTATCGCAAGAAGCATATTATGCAGGTGCTGTGAATCCAGCCGACATCATCAAAAAATTAGACGATAAACTCGCATTGAGTTCGTCGCGCGTTGAAAAAGGCGCTGGTTATGGAATGCCAGAACATGTGCAAACGATCAAGGATACACAAGCAAAAATTGGACGAATTAAACCTAGAATCAACGGGCCTATAAAACAAATAAATGAGCTTCACAAAGAAAAGTTAGACGAATATCATCTCACACTCCAGGCTAGAACAGCTGAAATTAAAGAAGAAAAGAACTCTCCGCCTGCGGCAAAGCAAAAATCTAAAGATACAACGAAAAAACACGTGACATTCTTGGATGAACAATCTAAACAAGATGCTGCTGTTTTACAACATGGAAAACGCAAACGCAACAAAGAAATTTCTGAAGATGAATATCCCGCATCACAGATGCCACAACCAAACCCTTCTTTAGTTACTAATAGAAAACGCCAAACATTATGACCACTACCACTCTCGATACTATATCGCAACACACACCCGTCATGCAGCAATATCTGCGCTTAAAAGCGCAGTATCCTGATAAATTATTATTTTATCGTATGGGTGATTTTTATGAATTATTTTTTGCTGATGCGCAAAAAGCCGCGCGTTTATTAGATATCACTTTGACTAAACGTGGGCAATCTGCGGGTGAACCGATTCCCATGGCAGGGGTGCCTTATCATAGCGTCGAAAGTTATTTGGCAAAATTAATTAAGTGTGGTGAATCAGTGGTGATGTGTGAGCAGGTGGGTGATCCCGCAACCAGTAAAGGGCCTGTTGATCGTCAAGTGATGCGTATTTTAACACCAGGTACGGTGAGCGATGAAGCCTTATTAGAAGAGCGTAACGATAGTTTATTGGTGGCGTTGCATGGGCAAGGTGAGCAATTTGGTTTGGCTTCGTTGGAGATTGCCAGTGGGCGTTTTCATGTGTTGCAAGTGTCGGGCAATGAAGCGTTGATGAGTGAATTGACACGATTGAATCCGGCGGAATTATTGATCAGTGAAGATATGACTGTGCCGTGGTTAAACGATCGCAAAGGTTTGCGCAGGCGCGCTCCATGGGAATTTGAGTTAACTACGGCAACACGTTTGTTGACCCAGCAATTTCAAACGCGTGATTTGTCCGGTTTTGGTTGTGCTGATTTACCGTTAGCGATCTGCGCTGCAGGTTGTTTGTTGCATTATGCCAAAGAAACACAACGTACTGCCTTACCACACATTCGCGCGTTACAAATTGATCGCCGCGAAGAATGTGTGATTTTAGATGCCGCCACGCGTGCTAATTTAGAATTAACGACAAATTTAAAAGGTGGTATCGAAAATACCTTGGCATCGGTAATCGATAAGACCATGACTGCGATGGGCAGTCGTTTGCTGCGGCGGTGGTTGCATCGTCCGCTGCGTGATCACACCGTTCTTAAATTACGCCAACAAGCGATAAATGATTTATTGGAAAAACGTGTATTTGCAGGGCTGCAAGAATTATTGCAAGGTGTGGGGGATATGGAACGTATAGTTGCGCGCGTGGCTTTAAAAACCGCACGTCCGCGTGATTTAGTGGGTTTGCGTGCGGCATTGGGGGTGTTGCCTAAAATTGCTGCTGATTATAAAATCAAAATCCCCCCTAACCCCCCTTTTTCAAAGGGGGGAACAGGAGATGTCTCATTTTCAAAGGGGGGAATCACTCTTTTAGAACAATTATATATCCAGATCAAACCTTATCCCGAGTTATTTGATTTATTGCAACGTGCGGTCATGGAAAATCCACCCGTGGTGATCCGTGATGGTGGTGTTATCGCAGCAGGTTATAATGCGCAATTAGATGAACTGCGCAATTTAAGTGAAAACGCCGGGCAATATTTAATTGATCTGGAAACGCGCGAGCGGCAACGTACCGGTATTAGTACCTTGAAAGTGGGTTTTAATCGTGTGCATGGGTTTTATATTGAAATCAGTCGTGGTCAAGCGGCGCAAGCGCCCGTGGAATATATTCGTCGCCAAACGTTAACCAATGCTGAGCGTTATATCACGCCGGAATTAAAAGAATACGAAGACAAAGTATTAAGCGCCCGCAGTCGCGCGTTAGCGTTAGAAAAACAACTCTACGAAGAATTATTAGAAAAATTATTATTGGAAATTGCACCGTTACAACAAACTGCTGCTGCATTAAGTGAACTCGATGTATTAACTTGTTTTGCTGAGCGTGCCGAAACATTAAATTTTGTTTGTCCTGAATTAGTGGCAACGCCGGGCATTCATATCGAAGCAGGGCGTCATCCGGTGATCGAGCAAGTGTTAGATAATCCGTTTGTACCGAATGATACGCAATTAAATCCCGATCGCCGCATGTTAGTGATCACCGGCCCTAATATGGGTGGTAAATCCACCTATATGCGGCAAACCGCTCTCATTACTTTGTTAGCGATGGTGGGGAGTTTTGTGCCTGCTAAACGTGCGCAGCTAGGGCCGGTCGATCGTATTTTTACGCGTATCGGTGCAGCTGATGATTTAGCCAGTGGCCGTTCTACCTTTATGGTGGAGATGACGGAAACCGCGAATATTTTACATAACGCCACTGAAAAAAGTTTAGTGTTGATGGATGAAATCGGTCGTGGCACCAGCACGTTTGACGGTTTAGCGTTAGCATTTGCTTGTGCGGAATATCTAGCGCAGCATTTGCGTGCATTCACGTTATTCGCCACGCATTATTTTGAACTCACCGCCTTACCCGAAAATTTACCACAAGTAGCAAATGTGCATTTAGGTGCGGTAGAGCACGGCGATAGCATTGTGTTTTTATATGCGGTGAATGCAGGCCCAGCCAGCCAAAGTTATGGAATCCAAGTTGCGCAATTAGCAGGTGTGCCACGCAACGTGATCAAGCGTGCAAAAGAAAAATTAGTGGAATTAGAAAATCAGAATGTGATGAGCCACCATAACCCAGTGCAAAGAGATTTTTTTGTGCAAGCTGCTGCTGATCCACATCCTATAATAGAAGCATTGAAAAAAATTGAACCTGATCAACTCTCGCCCAAAGAAGCATTGGAAGTTTTATATCAATTAAAAAACTGTTAATTATTTCTTAAGGGTAAATGGGCTAGCTGTATTAGGAGTTGTTGTCGATTCTACTTCTTCTTCTGTTTCTTCCTGTTCTGTTTCTTGTTCTGTTAGTTCAACTTCATTATCAGTATCAGCCGACGGTTCGACATCAGCAATTTGTACTGGTTTATTGTTTATGCCCCTTATAACTTCCACTAACGAATCGTTTAAGTCTGTAAAGTCATAAATGGACTTCTCGGCATTTTGTAGTAGATCGTCAGTTTTTTCATTTATGTTATCTTTTTTTTCTCCGCCAATCCCGCTCGCCATACTATTGATTGTTCTAAGGTGTTGTTCTAATTGTTTTAAATTCTGGTGCTGATTTTTTAAATAAACGCATGCACATTCGTGAGAAAATTTTTTCATTTCATCATATTTGGTAATCACATTTTTTTTAAATGCACATAAAATTTCTTTTTGCGGATCTTGCTCCACATTGTTTTGTTTTAAATAAGCAAGAATCATATCTACATCAGGAGCAGCATCAATGGCGTTTTTTTCGTCTGAAAGATCTAATTTGGCATGATGTGAACATAATAATCTCACTGGTGTAGTGTGACCATTTTTTGCTGCTAATTGAAGCGGAGTTTCACCATTTTGAGTCGGTATATTTGGGTTAGCCCCATGGTCCAATAATATCCGTACGACACTAAAATTATTATTTTTTGCAGTAAGATGTAAAGGAGTTTGTCCATATTTATCTTGTGCATTAACATCGGCTTTATGTTCTATGAGCGTTTCTGCCACATCTGGATTTTTAGCGGTGTGCAAAGGCGTTTGTTTGAATAGACCTCGCGCATTAACATCGGCTTTATGTTCGATGAGTTTTTCGGCCACAGCTGAATTTATAGCGGTATGCAGAGGAGTTTGTCCGTATTTTTCTCTCGCATCAACTTTGGCGCCATGTTTTATGAGCGCCTCGGCCACAGCTGGATTTTTAGCGGTGTGCAGAGGAGTTTGTCCGTATTTTTCTTTCGCATCAACTTTGGCGCCACGTTCTATGAGCGCCTCGGCTACAAGACGATTGCTAGCTGTATGTAAAGGAGTCTGTCCATCTGTGTCTTGTGTGCTAACATCAAATCCTTTTGTTATAAGTGCATCGATAACAGCAGGATTTCCGGCAATATGTAAAGGGGTTTGCCCATGATCATTGGTTTGTTCTACTAAGTTTTCTAAATAGAAATGTAATGATGCAGTACAACCTATTTCTGCAGCGTAATCTAAAACACTGTAGCCATCGTCATCCCTTGTATCCATATCGACTTGATTTTTAACCCCAAATTTCGTTAATAAACTATGCTGTGAAGGGTAATTTGCTGGTTTTTGCCCATTAAACCCAAATTCATTGCAGTGCAATATGACTGGTTCTTGCTCAGTTTTATCTGCAAATAATTCTTCAAATATCATATCTATAATTTTATCGTGGCCGCTAGTTTTTCTTATCGCTAAAAAACCAAGTTTGTTAGGTCTAACTATAAAGATATTATCATTAATTTTTAGCAAGCCCATAACATGGTCTTTATTCATCAATAAGACTAGTTTATTTTCTTTCACTAAATCATCTAAAAATCGATTGGTTGTTTGTGGATCTTTTTCTTTTGATTCCTGTGAACTATCGTTACTTTTTTTCTGAAGATCATTTTTTGTAGTGACGATCGCTAGCGTGTATTCTTTATTTAAAGATCTGTTTTTGGTATCTAACAAGACTGCTTGCTTGGCCGTACTGTTGGCTTGATCGAGATACGTCTGAAATTCATATTGGCTAATAGGGAGCAGCTTAGAAACGTCTTGGTAAAAAACCAGTAATGATACAAACCGTTCGATATCTTCTTTTTCTGCAATTACTTCAGCTTCATCTTCAGAATCAATGAGGCCTCTGTTGGCTATTTTTTGAAATAGGCCATATAACCACGTCCAATCATCTCGATTTTCCTTGCTGGTTTTTTCCTGTGTCGCTATGGGCTGATGTTCTAACCAGATGGCATATAAAGACAAGATGGTTATACCCATGCATTGCCCTTGGAAAATTTCATCCTCTAATTTAGAAATATATTTTTCGTCATAATACCCGTCATCAAAAGCTAACTCTACCTCACCACTTAATTTTACCTTTAGCATTAATTTTGTATCATTCGCATTGTACGCTGCCGCATTTTGGAAAAGTTTTGCAATAGCCTTATTTAAAATATTTTTAAATTTTAATCTATCACTAGCATTTTCTTGCCACTTTGCTTCCTCAAGATTAATGCTTGTTTTGGGCATAGAAGTTGTACTAGCCGTAAGAGGTGAGGTAGGTATGTCGTTAGGGGATGGCGTGCTACCCACGGAAGAGGGAGGAGGCACGTTGTTAGAGGGATCCATATTGTATCCTTCCATATAGTTGATTCAGCTTAAAGTATAGCATTAAAAAATGACATGAAGGCGGGGGGTGTGGAAGGCTTACATTATTTGTAAGGAGGGTTCAGAAGATCTTATTTATCGGTTAATGATTAAAGTGTAATTTTAAACGCTTTAAAATTTCTCTATGATCCGCTGCTGACAATTTTCCGATGTGCTTAATAACTAATTTAGAATCGATAGTAAATATTTTTTGTCGAACAATCGAAGGGGAGGTAAGCCCGGTATCTTTTAAATGGCTGATAGAATAATCACTTGGCCAAGCACTGTGTTTTGCTGAAGTAATCATCAACAATGTAATGTGCGCAGTCTGTTTTTGATGTTCTAAGCTGCTGAGCACCAATGCGGGTCGTCTTTTTACATTTCCTTTATCTGTAAAAGGAAAAGGAACTACAATTACTGAAAAAGGATTATAAGTCATTATAAGCCTCATCATCTTCTGACGAATCCCATTCTGACAATGTATTTGATAAAGCGCGATGATACATGCGGTCAAAAGGATCCACTTTAGTGAGCACGGCCTTATGGTCAACAATCTCAAAAGACACTAAATCTCCAGGGCGCAATCCCAAAACTTTACGTACTTCAGCAGGTATAGTGGTCTGGCCTTTGATCGTGATAGTGGATGCGAGCATGGTTTACTCCTTACGTATTACGGTATTACTTATATTCTAGCCGATATATTTATTTTTTACCAGGGAGCCGGTTGTCCTATTTCCAGATGTGACCCCTATTTCAGCCTTGACGCCCAGCAACAGATACCCTTTAATGGGGCAAGACCTTAAATGGAGCAAACCTTATGCCTATGAAGTTCCAATCTGATGATTCAAAACCCCGTATCGGCATCTATTTGCTGCCCAATTTATTTACAACCGCCGGTTTATTTGCGGGTTTCTACGCTATTGTGGCGGCGATGGAAGGCAGTTTTAGCGTTGCTGCTATCGCTATTTTTGTCGCGATGGTGATGGATTCTCTCGATGGCCGTGTGGCACGTATGACCAACACGCAAAGCGCGTTTGGGGCTGAATACGACAGTTTGGCCGATCTTACCTCCTTTGGGATTGCCCCCGCTTTAGTGGTTTATAGCTGGTCATTGGCAAGCTTAGGTAAACTCGGTTGGTTGGCGGCTTTTATTTATGCGGCGGCTGGCGCATTGCGGTTAGCGCGTTTCAATACCCAAGTGGGTATTGCCGATAAGCGTTATTTTCAAGGATTACCTATTCCAGCGGCGGCGGCGATTATTGCTAGCATGGTGTGGTTGGGCAATGAATACGCCATTCCAGGCAGTTATATTTCGATTTTGGTAGCACTGTTAACTGTGCTTGTCGCAGTTTTAATGGTGAGTAATATTCGCTATCACAGTTTTAAACAATTAGATTTAAAAGGGCGCGTGCCGTTTGTCGCTATTTTAATTATGGTTGTTGTTTTTGTTTTGATATCGTTAGATCCACCCAAAGTTTTATTTCTTATTTTCTTTGGCTATGGTCTTTCCGGCCCCGTAGTTACCTTATGGACATTGCGTAAAACACGACAACTGCGCAAACATCCCCCTAAATAAGAGATCATCCACATGCAATTATCTGGTTCTTCAGACACCCTGAAAAAAACGCTGGGCGTTTTTCGTTTAGCGATGATCAATGTAATCGCCATTGATAGTTTGCGATCATTGCCCGCTGGTGCGCAGTTTGGTTTTTCGCTGGTGTTTTTTTATATTCTCGCTGCGTTGGTATTTTTTATTCCGACTGCGCTGGTGACTGCGGAACTCGCAACAGCATGGCCGAATACCGGGGGTGTTTATATTTGGACGCGTACCGCATTTGGTCGGCATTGGGGTTTGATGACGATTTGGTTGCAATGGATTTACAATGTGATTTGGTATCCGACTATTCTTTCTTTTATCGCAGCAACGCTGGCTTATTTGATCGACCCTAATTTGGCGCATGATAAAACGTATGTGATTATTGTCGTGGTGGTAGTTTGGTGGTTAGCTACTTGGGTGAACTGTTTAGGACTAAAAATTTCCAGCTCAATCAGTATTATAGGCGCAATAGCGGGCACATTAATCCCTATGATCGTGATAACCGGTTTGGGCGTAGCATGGTTTATGTTGGGCAAACACAGTGAAGTAACTTTTTCAGTGCGAACTTTTTTCCCTGATTTAACTTCAATTAATAATCTTGCGTTTTTAACAACCGTGGTTTTTGGTTTAGTGGGTTTAGAAATGTCAGCGGTACATGCGGGGGATGTTAAAAACCCTGAGCGCAATTACCCGCGTGCATTGCTTTGGTCGGTGTTATTAATTTTGGGCACATTAATATTAGCTTCGTTAGCTATCGCCGTGGTGATTCCTGCCAATAAACTGAGTGTATTATCAGGATTAACCGACGCCTATGAGCTTTTCTTTCGCACTTATCATCTCAGTGTTTTTATACCGGTAATTATAATGCTAATTGTATTAGGCAGTTTTTCCATGGTTTCAGCTTGGGTCATCGGCCCAACACGTGGATTAATGATTGCCTTGCAAGAAAATGAAATTGGCGCACGTTGGCAAAAAGTGAATAAACACGGTATGCCAAGTCGGTTATTGATTTTGCAAGGGTTGATCGTGACGATTTTAGCCAGTTTATTTATTTTTATGCCGACAGTGAGTAGTGCGTATTGGATCCTCAGCACCATGACAGCGCAATTAGCATTATTATTTTATATTTTTATGTTTGCTGCGGCTATTTGCTTACGCTACAAACAAAGCGAAAAAGTGCGTGCATTCCGTATTCCTGGCGGTAATGCGGGCATGTGGATTGTAGCAGGCTTGGGTATTCTTAGTTGCGTAGCGACTTTTGCTTTTGGTTTCTTCCCCCCGCCCGGCGTGCAGATCGGTAGTGTGTTGCGCTTTGAATTAATCCTCATTGGCGGTATTGCATTATTTTGCTTATTGCCGTTGTTGGATGTGTGGTTTAGGCATAGTAAGAAGTGGACTGATTAACACTCCGGAATATTCGCTGCTAATCCACCGAGTGAAGTTTCTTTATAAATCGACATCATATCGATGCCGGTTTGGCGCATGGTGGCAATCACTTTGTCGAGTGATACATAATGCTGGCCATCACCAACTAACGCTAAACGTGCCGCATTCACGGCTTTTACCGAACCCATGGCGTTGCGTTCGATACATGGAATTTGCACTAAACCAGCGATAGGATCACACGTCATGCCAAGATGATGTTCCATGGCGATTTCAGCAGCATTTTCGATTTGCGCAATCGTGCCGCCTTTCACTGCGGTCAACGCGGCGGCGGCCATCGAACAAGCGACACCTACTTCACCTTGGCAACCGACTTCTGCGCCGGAAATAGAAGCATTGGTTTTATATAAAATTGCGATTGCACCAGCGGTTAATAAAAAAGTAACGATGCCATCGTTGTCAGCGCCGCGATAAAAATTACGATAATAATTTAATACCGATGGAATAATTCCCGCTGCACCATTAGTCGGTGCGGTGACTACGCGGCCACCAGCGGCATTTTCTTCATTCACAGCCATGGCATAAATATTTAGCCAATGCATCACGTCTGTATCTTCACTGGGTTTTGCATCAGTAGTTTGCATTTTGGCAAATAATTCCGGTGCGCGACGTTTCACATTTAAAATGCCGGGTAAATGGCCGTGATGTTGGCAACCGGCATTGATACAATCGCGCATGGCAGCGGCGATTTCTAATAAACCGGCGGCAATATCTTTATCAGGATGCAGCGCTTGTTCGTTGGCTAACATGACATCGCGAATGGTTAAATGATTTTGATAACACTGTTGCAATAATTCTTTGGCAGTTTTGAAAGGGTAAGGCACAGCAGGTGCTGGCAACTCTTTACCAAACTGCTCTTCAGTGACAATAAAACCACCGCCAATAGAATAATAAACTTGTGCAGTTAATAATTGGTTATTTTTATCGAATGCGGAAAAGCGCATACCATTGGTGTGCAAGGGCAATAATTCTTTTTGGTGTAAAAGAAAATCAGTTTGTTCGTGGAATGGAATGCTATGTTTACCGTCCAAATTAATTTGTTGCTGCGCGATAATCTCTTGCGCACGCACGGGTACATGGGCGGGATCCACTTTCTTCGGCCACTTACCTTCAAGCCCGTTTAAGATAGCAACATCAGTACCATGGCCTTTGCCGGTCAGCGCCAGTGAGCCGTATAAATCAACTTGCACACGTGCAGTTGTCGGCATGAGTTTTTTATCGGCCAGCGTGTGCACAAATTCATGCGCCGCTTTCATTGGCCCTACAGTGTGTGAACTGGAGGGGCCGATACCAATAGAAAATAAGTTAAAGATGCTGATAGTCATAGTCGTGTCGGGTTGGTTGAGTTGGGGGGATTATAGCATTAAATCCAAGCTCAATTACAATAACTCATATTTCTCATCGATAATGGCGCGAAAGGATTCACTGATACGCTGATAATCGACCAGGTCAACTTTATAAGGGAGGTCACTTTCGGAGAGCTTTTCTTCGAGCAAAGCTAAAGTAGCCAAGGGGATAGGCTCTGTCATAACTACCCCGATATCAATATCTGAATATGTTTTTGCAGTGCCGTGTAAACGTGATCCAAACACGCGGTATTCTGCTTTTGGTAAAAACTCTTGCAGGACTTTTTTTATAAATTGACGTTCTTGCGGTTTAAGTTGCATGTGTTAAACGTTTTTCTAAGATAGTTAACAATTGTTTGGCGTCGTGGGCAAATAATTTAGCTGCAGCATAAGTTTCTTCAGCAGTTTGTTCATGATAGGTATGTGAGGTTAAATTGCGTGCTTTATGATAGGTAAACCAGTTGTCCACGGACTTAATCAGATCATGTTTAGCGGCGGTCCGAAATAAGTCTTTAATGTTATATTCTTGGGCGCCTTCTTCTGCGTCTAAATAGCGTTTTAGCAGCTTCCAGGTCAATTCAAAAGTGTATTCAAATCGTTGAATGGTTGCATCACGGGTAAATTCATTTTTCGGTTGCTTAAGAGCATTTTCTAAAGACGCAAGCGCTTTTTGCAACGGTTCAAGAGAGATTTTTGTGGTTGACATGAGTGAATTTATCCAAAATTTAGTTAAGATGTTATTATAGCATTTTAGTGGGGGTTTGCTATTTGTACCCGCGATTTATCTTAAAAAGATAGCCATTCGTCTTTATCCCAATTATTTTCTAAATCATCGGGAATGAGCAAGTCATCATCTTTTAGGTCGGCCATTTTTTTAAAGGCTACATCCCAATTGGCGCGGCTACCGTGCAGCCTTGTTTTGGGTGGTTTTATGCTATGTAAATCATTAATGTTTGTTTTCATAATAATAGCTGAATAGTTATCAGTTTTTAATTCTTTAAATGAATAAAATATTATACAATAATACATTGGCGGATGCAATAAAACCAAGCAATTCAGCCTATTCTTAATAAAACCTTAAGGTTGGGTGTGTATACTAGTCACTAACAAATCCTCGTTATTTTTGCGTCTAATTTTTTGGAGTGAATTCATATGTATGTAAAGCATTTTATTAATTGGTGTTATCAACAAAAGGATAAACCGTTATTTAACTGCCTCATAGTAATGTTATATGGTGAGGCGGGTATGGTGAGCACAACGCAAGAAAGATTGATATTTTCTAAAATAATCCACGGCGATGATCCTAAGGATGCAACTAAACGTGATGAGTTAATTCAAAAATTAGAAGCAATTCCTTATAAACATTTACAGCAAAAAATAAAAGATAAAAAGTTTGACGGTTTACTACCTGATCAGCGTCAGGGGGCAGTAACGGCATTCATAGCGGGGCTTGAATCTAAAGTGCTTGAGCCAATTTTGAAAGAGCTTTTAGACACCATAGAGGGTTCTCTCGACTCAAATATGTCAGCCGAGCTCGCAGGCAAAACGGAATACATGCTTAAAACTAGTGGACAAAAACGCCGAGATGATACGGTTGATGCTGATTTAACTGAAGACCCATCAAGTAAGGATTTGATTGGGGATTATGAAGAGATTGAGGCAAAGGATGAAGATGGAGTCATGCGCCGCAAAAAAGTTAAAAAACAATTTTATATCAGGGAGAATGGTGACAAAGCTGAATATAAACCTGATGATAAGGAACGTCCTCAGAACGTAGTTTTCGTTGAATATAGCCACCTTAACATTCTCAAAGTTCTCAATAAAATTTGTGTAGGATTAGTACTTGAGGGAATAGTGAAAGAAGAGCGTGAAGAAATTAAAAAAGAGGTGGGAGATCCAAAGCAACAAATACCCAAAGAATTAGTGTCAACTGCTCTGACAATTCAAGAGTTTAGAAACCTATATCAACAATCAGATGCTAAACCCATACCAAAATTAGTATTAGCCCTTTTTGAAGCCCTAAGGCTAACGCCCGATAGCACGGTACAAATCAAACTAGGTGCGGCACAGCATCGCGGTGGGGTTGCACCAGCAGCGCAATTAGTCGATGTTTTAACCGCTAAAATCGCAGATTTATTGCAATCAAAACCTAATAGTAAAAAACAGGATAGGCATGAAAATATTATCAACTGTTTATTAGATAACCTGATTTTTGTACCCGACCTAAATCGTTTAGTGCGCCAGCAAGTGGTAATGAATTTAAATCACAGCAAAAATTATCAATTAACCATGAATGTTTGTGAGGAATTAGCACGCGTCACGCCAGCCAAAGAAGATGCCAAATTAAGCTACGAAGATGAAAAAATCACCCTAGAAGAAAAAGTGAATAATTTGTTACAGGAAGAAGACGAGCAACCAGCTGTAGAAAAAGAAAAAAAACCAAATAAAAAAGATAAATTGGCGAAAATTGCAAACTTAGATGAAAAAATTGCGACCTATGAAAAATTTTTACAAGAAAAAATTGATAATCTTATTGCTGAAATTAATGATTTTGAATCAATAGCTGAAATTAAACTAGCTAGCTTAAATGTAAATGCGATTCCCGAATTAAGGCGTGCTGAATATTATTTACATATTGTTGATGCGCAACTAAAACAACTCAAATATTTGTTAAATGAGCAATATAGCTTTCAGGCACACAAAGCCCACGTAAGCTATAGTGGAAACCAAGTTCCACGCATAGAAATTCTCATAGAGGAGGATGTGCGGGCTTATATTGAAGAGGTGCGTAGTAAAATAACCTCTGTAAGAAATAGATCTACAGTATCTGGAAGCATGAGGGAAAATGAAATAGCTGAGCATTTTACACTGCAAAAATATCAAATAGCCGATAGTGATGACGCTACAGTTAAATATACTGCACAAGCTTTATTAGAAGATATTATGGTTGCGCATGTAAAATCTGGTGATGGCCATTATAATGTCGATCAATTTAATGCTATTAGAAATAAAATCAATGAACTTGAGAAAGCCAGATTAGCGCTAGAGATAAAAAAAGCAGAGTTAGAACATGCACGTATGCAAGTTCATAATCTGAGAGTAGCTAATGAAACCTTGGTAAATGAAATTAAAGTATTAGAAGATGCTCTTAAAATTGGCCAAAAAACAACTGAAGATGCTAATAAGCGTGAAAGATTTGCAAGGGCTAGAAGTCTAGGCTCTGTTTTTATAAAACCAGAAATATCACAACAAGCGTTGGAAGCAGTGCTGTTAGAATCTAAAGAGGTAGTTGAGGGTGTTGCAAAAAAACAACAGGATCTTGCCAATAAAAATGGGCAGCTAGAAGCAAATGGACCAAAATTAGCTGTTATGGAAAGTGCATTGCAACAACAAGAAAAAGAAGTTGCACAAGCTTCAAATACTGACACAATATTAGTGGATATACTTAAGCAGAAGTTTGACGCTTCAGTGCTTGATCCTAAAGGTCTATTAAAGAAAAAACAATCGCTTATAAGACAACGAGAGCTTATAGAGGTTATCCTCGATTTTAATAAAAAGCAAGTTGAGAGAAAAGCACAAGCAAATCCAACATTGGCTGATAAAGCAGCGTTTCAATTAGATAAAGCTAAGTTACAAGCACTCACGTTACGATTAGCTATTTTACAAAAATCAAGCATAGTTGGTCCAAATTTTATTGAAGTTCAAAAATTGCAACGCCATCTTTTTTTAAAAAAAGAAGAAATAGAAGCATTAGAGTGGCAACTGTTAATTGAAAACAAAAAAGAAGATGTTGCGCAGCAAGAAAAATTGCAACGAGCAGCAAAGATGACGCAAGACGAGCTGATTAGGGTAGATGCGGGTTTGCGGGAATTTAAAGATGATGAAGTGCCTTTTTCTAATGAAGTATCAGCAGAATTTGCACAGTTATCAGTTAACGCGGATGGTGAAATAGCTGAATGTAATCAGCACCTAACAGACGCAGTTATCAGCAGTGTGCATGCGACTATTGTTACACTAGGCGGCCCTGCTTCCGCTTCTGTAGCTGCTACTCGTATGGTTTGTGCGTTTGTAGAAGATCTTTATGATTTTGCTGCTGGTTTCTGTGGGTATCAATCTGTGGCGACTAAAAGCGCGGAACTTAAACCTGTGGCGGATAAAGCTATTGTCGAAAAACGAGCTAGCGAGCAAAATGCGCTTGTCGTTAAAGCACCTGAACAAAAATCAGAAATTCATGAAGAGCTGATGGGTGAAAAAGGATTAATAGCTGCTATCTATGAAACTATTAAAAAAGATCCCCATTTTGCAACTTATGAGGAAGGAAAAGGATGCCAGCTCCCACTTAGGACGCCTAAATTTGCCCAATTTATTGAGCAAGAATTAAGAGGTGTTTATTTTAATGCTGAAAAAAGTATTATTCTTCCGCAAAATGGCCAAAAGCGTTATGTGCTTGCGACCATTGTGGACATTATTTTAAATTATACCGATGAAAAAGAGCATAAAAGATCGGCCTTTGTGGATTTTACGGGTCAGGATAAAGAAAAGATTAGAGACAATATTGTCGATCAAATGATCGGTAAAAAAATTAGTATTACAAAACCTAATGCCGAACAAGAAAGAATCAGGGCGCTACTTGGTAATACCGCGCGAGAGCAAAAAAAAGGTAAAAATGAAGAAGCCACAGGCATCATCGGCAAACTTTCTGCAAAAATTAAACCCGTTGAAAAAGTAGCTGTAGCTCCCACGCCAGTAGTTATGGCGGTAAAACCGCCTGAAATAGTAAAACCTATTGTAGTGGTAAAACCAAAAGTACCCGTCGCAGCCGAAGTAATACCACCCCCGCCTGCTGAAATGAAACGAGAACTCAGCATTAGTCAATTTAGAGTAAGCATGAAAGAGTTGTTAGGGGAGGAGCCGGAGAGTTTTAATAGGAGAGTTACGCGTGGAAAAACACTAACACAGCATAGTTCTAGACATAGTCAACAAACAACTATACAAAAAAAACGCGCAGAAAGAGAGCAGTTAGTCAGGACTCAGCCAATACGTCATACTTCGGGTGGCGTAGCTTCTACCCCTGCAATAATTCCACAGGGTGACGATGCTATAGTTATAGATGTTGTTAAAAAAATAATAGAGTTTATGGTAAAAACTTATGAGCCCTATTCACAAAATGTAGATAATATAGAGAAAAATAAAGTTACTATTATTAAAAATCTAATTGATAATTTTGGCGTGACTCCTAATAGTGGAATAACTAGACGTGATATATCACTCGGTAAAGCATACTATTTGATTGATAAAGTGCAGGATGTCTTAATGTTTTTTTGTGATGATAGGATTTCTATTAAAATGAAAGGTGAAGCTGTGCAAATAGTAAGTAAATTTAGAATTGATTTACCAGTAGCTTATAAAGGAAGCCTAGATATCAATAATTGTTTAATTAGAGCAGCAGTCATATTGTCTGATCCAAACCGTAAATCTTTGTTTAATACAATGCAACTTTCTTTTGTTCCTAATGTTGCTCCAATTGCACCTGTTGCATATACTGCACAACAATTAATGCTGCCGCCACCAAAAAAAGGTCAAGCTGAAGCTAAAAGACCAGGATTGTCTAATGCAAGTGGTGTTCCTTCTGCTGCTCCCGTAAACGTTCATAAGGGATAAAAATTATTATTTTATTAAACGACCTAATAGTGCTTGTTGGCCATCAACTTGGTCGCCCAGGTTTGCCACGGTTTCTTGTTGCACTACAGTTAGTGTCTCAAGCTGTTGCATGCGACTTTGCAATTGCCAAAGCATATTTTCTTGCTGTCGTTGGGCATGGGGAGCTACTCCGTCCTTGGTGGCGAATACTAATCCGTCACCTGCATCAGCGTTAGCATCAGTATTAGGAAGTTGTTTTTTTAAAGCAGCTAATTCTTCTCTTACCTTGGCGTTTTCTTCTTCGGCACGAGTGAATTTTTCTTCCATCTTACGAATTATCGCTGTATACCTGCGGCCGGATGGAAAAGTATGCTCTTCGGGCTGTTCAATGCTCACCGTTGGCCCTGCTGTTATTTCAGATGATTTAGCATGTGAAATTGTTGTTGCTGCTTGTTTAGCAGGAGTTATAACTTCCGCTAATTTATCGAGATCAGCTAACGTAGGGTGCGAGGAGATTTTATCTTGCATAATTGCAGTTAACAATTTCTTTACGTGTGTTACGGAAAATTGCTTCATGGCATTGTCTATATCATCGACAGTGATTGCGCGTTTAATCTCTTTAAGTTTGCCAACCACAGCACTAAAAACACCGGTGGTTTTTTCTACGGCAAGTTCTCTTATTTGCTCGCAAAGAGTTAATGTAAGTTTACGTGCAAGTGCTTCGATAATAGTATCAGCATCAACAATACCCCTAAAAAAATTCGCCATGCGATTAACCGCTAATTTTTTATCTCGTCCTTCCCAAGCATGTACAGCTCCAGCTGCCAAACTCGTCAATAAACCAATCCCCGTGAATTGTGAGCCGACGGTGTTGACACCATCCGCTATGGTTTCCAAAGTTGTTTGTGTACCATTAGCAACCATCTTGCTGTAAATAGATTGGCAGGCCATATAAACACTAGTGAATTGCAAAATAAAAACATAGTAATAATCACTCAGTTTATCATCTGCAAAAATAGTTTGACGTTCTTTTTCCGCAGCTTGCGCGCTTTTCTCTTTTTCAAGTACGCCTTGCAGTTCTTTGGTGCGACCTTCTAATGCTGCCAATTCTGCGCCGCTTACTTTTGACATTTGTAGTTTCAGGGCAGCAAGCTCCGCTTCATGCGCATCAATTTTTTCTTTACTTTGGGCAAGTGAAGCGATGAGTGTCTGTGCCTGATTGAGTAAATTGCTTTGCAATTCAAGCTGTGCTTGTGAGGTAGCTAAATCTGTATTATCACTGGAAGTTGTAGTTGTTTGTTTTTGTTCTGATGTCGGGAGAGGGGCGACTGCAGAAGTTCTTGCAGGTGTCGCAGATGCTGCCGAAGAAATTTGACTCGCAGTGCGTGTAGATTTTGCTGCAAATGAAAATTCAATGGCTTTCAATTGTTCAATGAAGGATTGTGAATGTTCAGGTTTCGAAAGTTTTTCAGCGATGGTAGCGAAAAGGGTTTCAGTTTCAAGGTGCTTAGTAATATTAGAGAATACATTATATTCACTTAAAATGTTTTCAGATTTAGGCCTAATTGGGGTTGGAATTTTTGCAATACAAAAAGGGAAAAGCACATCTTGTGTTTTATCAATAAAATATGTAGCTTTTGATAGCAACATGCCATGTTTACTTAACCGAGGGTCATTTTGGATTGCCCCAAAGTTTTTTATTAGATTATTAATTATCTGATTTTTCCTATCTTCAATATTAGTTTTATTATTCGAATAGGGTGGCACTTCTTTTACCAAGTATTCTATAAACTTCTTAACAGCCTCTACAATTTTTGTTCCTTCCTGTTTATATTCTGTACCAGCTACTGGTTTTGTAACTGAAACCCCTTCAACAACAGGGGCACCTTGTTCAACAGAAGGCGTTAATACGTCAGGCGGTTGAGATTGAGAATCTGATGGAAAAGGCAAACTGCTCGAAGAACTACTAGAAGAACTGATAGTAATGTTATATTGTCCTCCCCGAGAGGATAATGCATTAGATATCGCACTTGAAATTTCACCTAGCTCCGCTCCCATACCAGAACCACTAGCAACTCCTGATTGTGCGGAAGCTTTACTCCCAGAATAATAGTATAGAGGACGGTGCGCAAATACTGGAACGGTATACCCTTTCTTTACTATTCTATCTCTTACGTCTCCTGATGGTTTCGCAGTGCGTGTAGGTTTTTGTTCAACGGCTGCAAGAGCATTGCTAGTGACAGCTACTTGTTGATTGTCATTCGGTATTGCTGTTCCAAATGAAAGCTCCATATCCTTAAATAACAACTTACCGTTTGGATCAGACAATCTATTTGCTGCTTCTGTTAAAATACGATCGATATTTAAGCGCTTGTAATCTAGAGGTAGATTATTTTTAAAATTACTTTTCACCATCCCAGCCCTTTCTGTGTTTATGCCAGAATCAATGGTACAAAATTGTGTTAATATCTCTTGCACTTTACCTATCAAATAATTTGCTTTGTCGAGTTGCATATCAATTCTCGTTTTATCAATAGCTACACCGAAATTATTTATTAGATTTGCAACAATAGCTGCTTTATTTTTCTCTATATTATCTACATTCAGAGTATATGGTCTATAAGTTTTTACTATAAACTCTATGAGTTTTTTGACTACATCAACCATCTTAGCATGACGTTTTTCATGCTCCTGTGTTTCTAATTTCTTTGCATAATAATGCAATCTAGCCGCTTCATCAAAAAAAACAAATTCGATCCGTTTGAATGGTTCAGCTTCAGGCAGCTTTGATAGATTTTCTACAGCAAGTGATAAAAGACGTTTGGCATTTTTTTGTTTTTCTTTATTTAATTGTTCTATAAATTGCTTACGTATATTACTTGCTGCGCGCCTATATTTAGGGGTTTTTTTATCAACACACAATGGCGTTAGAATATCCTGGATTTTTTCAATCAAATAGTCTGGGATATCGGTTCCCAATATTTTCCCCACTAGACTTGATTTTTTTTCATTAGGTTTTTGTCCCAGATTTTCTATTAATTTAGGGATAATATTCGCTTTATCTTTTTCTATATTTAGTACATTTTCCCTGTAGGGTAAAACTCTCTGAACAATAAACATTACTAAACTCTTAAAAATTTCTATCGCCCCAGCTACATCATTTCCAACAGTAACTGGCTTGAGATCCTCTGCGTTGCTTTCAGTTGTTGCAGTTTGCGTATCAAGATTTTTATCTTGGGTGTTTTTTTCAGCAGATGAAGTTTTAGGTTTAGTGCTTAGCATGATTTGTTCCTTTTTCTAAATGCTACAAATAGTTGGTAGAAAATTCTATTTTTTAGAATTTCGGAGAATTAAACATGAAGTAAAAATATTTGTTGTCAGCCACAAGAGGTGATATTGGAAAAATTATTAATTTATAATATTGGGCATAGAATATTATTTATACTAAACATATTGAAGAAAATAAAAAAACACCGCGCCTTTTTAAGGGAGCGGTGTTTAGGTTATTGTTCAGAATTTTGAAGAGTTTATTTTTTTACAAACTCTGTATAATGAGTGACAGATGATGACGGGCTACCAGGGGTACCGCCTGTAGCACTAGTGCTCGAGCTACTGCTACTCATACTGCTTGCAGAACCACCACTACGACGACCACCGAAACCAGTAGTAGCTCTAGGGTCATGCGCACTACGAGTTGCATAGTTACTGGCGTTATTTGCGCTGCTGCTGCTCGAAGAAGAGCTAGACGATAAACTGTCCTCTGTTGCTCCATAACTGGTACTGCTTATCCGTTTGCTGCTCCCCTTGCCGCCCCTTAGAGATTGTTTCTCATCTGATGTTTCAGATGGTGGTACGAAACCTTTGTTGCGATGAGCCAAGGCTAATAGCACTTCACCTGCTTCACCGGGTGCAGCAGTTGTATTGGCTCCATCTTCTCCTTGACGATATTTTTCATCCATCTTGACAGCAGCAGCACCTACTGGTCTTAAGTGATGATGGTGCAACATTTGCCCACGTTCTTTAACAGCTTCTTGATGTCGCATTGCTGCCGCATCTGTCTCAGCAGAAATATCTCTACCCGCAAGCCTGGCCTGGCGTTTGTCGACGGCCGCTTGATATTCTTTAGGATCATACAACACGCGTAACCAAGCAATGGGTTGGCGTAAGGAGGAGGAGCTAGCTCCTCCTCCATTGCGAGGTGAGAGAGCAGGGTCAAGTGGAGCTACTTTTTCATCCAATAATGACGGATCGGCTACTTCAGGTAAAACCAAAGGTGGTGTATCATTTCTAAATTTTTCACTCTTGTAAGGAACCACTACGTCATCAGGTGTGGAAACCGCACCAGGGCCATAACTGGGGCGCCCTTCAAAAGATCGTCGACGAGTGAGCGCCCAAATTCCGGCTACTAATAAAAAAGAACCTGCAGCGATACCTAACATGATTAACAGTAATAACCGAGTATCATAATGCTCAATGCGTGCGTTAACCGTATCTATGCGCGTATCTAGGTTATTGTATGCTATTCCAATTTGTTGGTTGGTAGAATTGGCAGTTAGATTTAATGCATGATTGAAACCTACCACAGTTTGCAACAGAGCTAGGGCAATCGCAGCGGTATTGTTAAATTGACCTTCTACGGAATCCGCAATTACTGGGCCGCCTAACAATAGATAATCTTGTACTGCAGCTGGGTCTAATGGTTGCAATTCGACATCTACAGGTTCCACGGGCGTAGTGGGGATATCGGCAAGCGGTGGCAGAGGAGCAACCCCAGATACTGGTTGCGGCCCTGCCAGATACCCAGCAACTACAGCACCAGCGAGAGTTAACAATCCTACCGTTGTAACTGCTGCCTTGCTGAATTGCTGTAAGCGCGATACTTCATCTTGTGGCGGCGCATGTGGAAATTCCCCATGTTTTTCAACCAATTTGTCCATGGCTAATTTTGTTTGTTTTTCGTTTTTAATAAATTTTCCAACAAATTTTGGATCCTGCGGCCTATGTTTGGCGGAATCAAGATAAGTAAACTCACCTATGCCAAACTGAGGACAAAAGTCATTTTTTATTTGTTGCCCAGCGGGGAAATAAAAGCGATGATCAAACCAGGAACTTGATTCGATATTACCGTTAATCGCTAAAGAATAAACTGTGCGGCGTGCGGCGCGGGCAATATTAATTTTTAATTTGTTGAGATCATCTGCGGATCGTAGTTCTCGAACATCTCCTTTTTCGTCGAGTTGTTGATATGCCTCATTTTGTTCTCCTCTTCCAATATTTATGCCATCTAGCTGTACATCATCTGGTTGGGCTGCATCTTCATCATCACCTTCTCTTATAGCTATTGCAACAGCCTCAGCTGGTACTGGAACAGCGGCCTTTGCTTCTCCCGCTCCAGGTGCTGGCTGAAAAACATCTAAATTGACAATATATTCCGCCAGGTCAGCCATTTCAAAGTTTATGGATTTAAATTTGTTTTTGCTTTCCCTTATTTTTTCAGCTCGTTCTGGCGAGACTTCGGTTTTTTCTTCAGTGTCTTCTCCCAGATCCAGTTCATGTAAATGGCTTATTTTTTCGTGGTTTTCGGCTTGTTGTCTTAGTCTTTGTTCAGATGCCGTAGCAAAGAAGTGACCATCTTTTGGTTGAATCCAGTCACTATCATTTTCTAGGCGTTCTAACTCTTCTTTAAAGTCAAGCAAGTGGCGGCTGACCGCCCTGATTAATGTAATAGCTTCTTTTAAATGATCTTCTTCGACTGGATGAAGTGCAGATTCATCTTGATCTTTTTTAGCAATTTTATCGCTCTGGAGAACGATGTAACTTAAAAAAGGCAAAATGTTGGCAAGATCAAGTTCAAGAAGGAGAATTTGCTTTTTCAAAATACGTTTCAACGCTTTTTTAAGTGCACGCTTGGAGGTGGCGTCTTCATCAAGATCCGCATCATCTTTAATACCATGCAGTGCGGCTTCTTTGCCGTGAGCATCTTTTAAATTAGCAATCGCTTTTGCTATCATTTCATTTCCTGCTGGAATATCAGCTTTTTTTACAATATCAACCTCCTTTTCATCTTTTCCTAATATAACATCTACTTTTTGCGCAGTTCCTTGGCGAATACCCGCTATCGTGCCTATGGTCTTTTTCATTGCCTCATTATGAGTGCCAAGCGTAGAATGCTTTCTCACTTTGCGCATAGCCTCTAGATATTGTGGAGTTTGGTATTCTGCCGGTTTGCCGGGATAAACTATGCCAAGCTCGCTGACCCCTACCCATTGCACTACACTTTCGATTTGCGTTTTCATCCAATTAATCTCCTAATTACGTTTAAAATGTACTGTTAGTATACCCAGCCAACCTTAAGGTTTTATTAAGAAAGCGCACTATTATAGAAAATATTTTTCAAAATAGATGTAAGATTTAAGGTTTCCTTAATAATCACCTGTCATAATAGCTTAGTAGTGTGACAATGACCGGTCATATATGGTAATGTGTGCCATCAGTAGATGGAACAGGTAGTCATTCGGTATTTACAGGGTGGAGATTATGTCGACAGAAAGTCAAATAGAATTGGAACAATTAAGCAAATTTGCTGCTATTGCTAGCAGCAAAGTATATACCTCTCATGCTGATTTAGACCCCAAAGATCACCCCATGCAAGAAATGCTGGATTGGTGTGAAAAACAAGGCGACATCGTGGTGATGCGCAGCGGTTTAATTTTATCGAGCAACCCCAGTTCCCGTAGCGTACAAAATTGCAAAATCGTCATGGGTGGCAAAGGCCTACGTGCGGGCAAGGTTGTGCCAACGACCAGTGCCTTGGTGCGTTTATTGCTCGCAGGTGCCAAAGACGAAGAAGCCGATAAGCACCTTGACCCTACCAGTGATCCACAAAGCGTGAGCTTACAACAACAACGTTTGCGCATGTTGGTGGCTGAAGGCATTCGCGAACAAATCAGTGATATTCATCTCGAAGTGCGTGAAGATGCCACCTATGTGCGTTTTCGTCGTCATGGTGAATTATATTTACACACCGAATGGCCCGCTCGCGTGGGGCGCGAAGTTTCTGCAGTAGCGTTTAACCGCGAGACTGATCACGCGATTACCCATTTTAATCCGCTAGTGCCACAAAATGCTTCGATGCCTTTACATATCGAAGACATGGACATTCGCTTGCGTTTAGCCAGTTTACCGGCGCACGGTGGTTTTGATGTGGTGATGCGGATTTTAACCACCGGTCACGAACAATCGATGACGCTCGATGAATTAGGTTATACCGCTGATCAAATTAAATTGATCCATCGCGCGACCCAAATGCCTTATGGCACCGTATTAGTGGCAGGACCTACCGGTTCTGGTAAAACCACGACCTTAGCCGCGTGTATGCAAATGATCAGCGATGATCGCAAAATTTATACCATCGAAGACCCGGTCGAAAAATTAATCAGCAACGCCACGCAAGTGCCAGTGAATACTGAAAAAGAAGATCGCGATTTTGCCGGATTAGGCCGTGCCGCATTGCGTATGGATCCAGACGTGATTGTATTAGGCGAGTTACGCGATGAAGACACCGCACGGGTGATGATGCGCGCTTCTATCACTGGTCATTTGGTGTTTTCAACCATCCACACCAACAATGCCACCGCGATTGTTACACGTTTAGTCGATATGGGCATTTCACAAAATTTATTAGGTGACCCCAATGTGTTAGTATGTCTTATTTGCCAACGCTTGCTACCAAAGTTGTGTTTGGAGTGTGCTGTACCGGTGACACAATCAGCGGCGCACCAACCTAATTTGCAACGTTGGGCAGAAGTGTTCGGTGATAAATTGTCACAAGTGCACGTGCGCGGTAAGCACTGCAAACTGTGTAATCATACTGGCATTAGTGGTCGCACGGTGGTTGCCGAAGTAATTTGGATCGATGAACAAAGTCGCTACTTTATTCAAAAGTGCGATATTTTGGGTTGGGAAAAATATTTAAAAGAACAAGGTTGGAGTGGTTACCCTGATCAAGTGTTACGTTTGGTCAGCGAAGGTGTTTGCGATCCGGTTGACGCTGAAAAATTAATTGGTGATTTGTCGGCACTGCAAACGCATAAAATGATTTACGGCACTACTGCTAAAATGGCTAAAGAGTATAGTGAGTAAGCAATGAATGCGCAGGCGTTATATTATAATTTACAACTGAGCGTTAAACATCGGTTATTTACCGTCGCACAAAAACAAGCGTTTTTGGAAGATATTGCTGCGTTGATTGAAGACGGTATTCAAGTGAACAAAGCGGTTGAAATTGTTAGTAAAACTGCGGGTGGTTTGCTAACAGAAGTAGCGAATGGCGTTTTGATAAAATTAGCAGAGGGCAAACAATTTGCCGATGGTTTGCGCGGTTGGTTCCCCGATCACATTGTTGAAATGGTGCAAACCGGTGAAGAGGGCGGTACGCTAAAACAAAGTATGTTAGCAGCGGCAGCGTCGATTACACGCCGTAGCGATGCGGTAGCCATGTTAGCGAACTCTTTGATTTACCCGATTGTGGTAATGTGTTTAGGTTTTGTGGTGATGGTTTTTATTAATCATTCGGTATTTAACTCGTTTGCTGGTATTAAGCCAGTGAGCGAATGGCCAAGCAGTGCGCAGATGGCCGTGGCGATGGCGAACTTTGTGCAGAGCTGGTGGTGGTTGACCTTGTTGGTGTTTGGGGGAATAACCTGGGGCATCTTGTGGTTGTTGCACTCTTATATCGGCGAAAGCCGTGTATTGTTTGATCATTTCCCCATGCTGTCGTTGTATCGTCGCTTGACCGCAGCACGTTTTATGGAAATGTTAGGATTATTAATTACCAATGGCGTAGTATTTAAAAAAGCACTAAAGATTTTACGGAAAAGTGCAAACCCGTATTTGCTCTCGCATATTTTAACGATGGAATATCGTTTGAGCGGCGGCAAAGAAAATATTGCGGAAGTACTCAACAGTGGGTTACTGAATGACAATGATTTAATGCGCTTGCGTGTTATCGCGCAAGGTAAAGGGTTTGAACATGCTTTATTACGATGCGGGCGTAAAGCAGCAACGGATTGTATGGAAGAAGTAAACCGTATTGGCAAAATAGTCGGCGCATTGTTGTTAGTCGCCAGCGCTTTTTTGGCTGCTTATCTAGTTTCGTCGGTTTATATAGTAGGGATGACATTGGGAGGCGGCTAGTGAATTTTAATTTTAATTACAGTGGAGAATTTTATTTATGATAAATTTTAACAATCGAAAAAACCAACGTGGTATCAGCTTATTAGAAGTGATGATGTCATTAGCGGTAATCGCATTAATTTTAGTATTAGCGACACGTTTATATCGCGTGGTGCAGATCAGTTCGCAATCCGATTCTTTGTTACACAGCATCTCGTCGATTGTGGCTGCGCAAACCAGTTACGCAACAGCTAACGGCACATATACTACATACGCGAATTTAGTTCCTGGTTATTTGCCACAGAGTGCGACGGTTGATCCGTGGGGTAATACACTTGCGCTTGCTATTAATGCAAATGGGTATACTTTAACTGTTACAGCGATACCAGCTTTGGTTTGTGCCAATGTAAACCCTAAGTTAGCTAATATGACGGCTGTAGTACCGACTTGCCCGGCTACTGGAAGTGGCGCTTATACGGTTACTTTTAATTGAGAGCTAAAGGTATAAGCTTGTTAGAAGTGATGGTGGTTTTGGCCATCATCGCTTTGTTGTGGGTGTTAAGCCTACGCATGTATCAACAATATCAATGGCAAAAGAACGCCAATGTTGTTAAACAAGGTGTGAGCATGCTCTTGCAGGCGGCTGCGGCTTATTATCAAGAAAATTGCAGTTCAATTACGCCGCCGCAAGGGTTGGCTTGTAGTCAATTAGCGGCAGCCGGCGGTTTTAGCAGTCTGAGTCAATGTGCTTTGGCCACGCAAAACCCATGGGGAAAAAGTCCTTTAGCGGTGAGTGTGGTGCAAGATCCTTCGGCAACTATATATCTATTACAAGTGAGTGCAACCTTTGATAAATTATCGAGCGGTCAATTGAGCCAAGTAGCAGCCACGTTGGGCACAGATGCTTCTAGTGGTGGTAGTGTATTTACTTGGACGCGAGTACCCGATATGAGTGTTATTCATAATGCGATAGGCACGATTTATCCCGGCGGATCAGCGCCAAGTACTGACCCGATGGCAGCGCGCTTGCGCGTGAGTTCGAATTTGTGGTTGATGAAAGGTGATTTAGAATCTTTTGCTAAAAGCGAACCTAAAATATCAGGTCCGGGTATAGGTGTTCCATGCGGCAATTAACATTTAAGAATATTAAGCAATCAGGCTTCACCCTCCTTGAAATATTGCTGGTTCTCGCCGTCGTTGCAGTAATCACTGTATTTGTCGCCAATGGCTATCAACAACAAATCCTAAATTCGCGTGTCGACAAAACATCGATCCAAATGCAACAGTGGTTGGAAGCAGCGAAAGCATTTTACGTTAATTGTGGCGCATGGCCTGCGCAGGGCGTGACCAATCCGCAACCCACTCCCACCGCTTACGCACAAGCGCAGTTAGAAGGCGTTGATGCGAGCGGTAATCCCGTCGCAACCTGTAACCAAAAAACAAACGCTCCAAAGAACGTTTCTTATGTACAACCAGCAACTATCGATAACTCGCCCTGGTACATCAATAATATTGTATCGCCTTATGTGTTTGTCATTCCAACCGCGCCCCCTGGCGGTGGGCCTAATTCGGGAACTAATTATTTTGGTGTGCAAATCACCGTTCCTACTCAAGTTATTGGGCAGCGTATTGCCGGGCAATTGCCGAATGGAGTGCCTCCGGCTTCTTCTACCGCCCCATTTATTGTAACAGCATCTGTTGCTATTCCGGGTAGCGGAGGTACTACGCCACCAACACAAACCGGCCCGATTGTTGTTGGGGTTGTCCCTGTCACTTGTACGGATAATGGAAATGGGCAAAAACCACCGGGTAATGCCCAAGTTTGCACCTACAACTTAGCTAATGGGCAAAGTTTTCCAACTTGTCCCACCGGTATGACAATGCAAATTAATGCGACCCTTGTAGGGTTAACCACCTACGCCTCATCCGGCGGTGTCCATCCTGTTCTAAATACTATTTTCGTAGATTTAAGTAATGTAAGTGCAACGAGTGCGCCAAAGTTTTGGGTCAATGGCCCTTCTTGCCCTGGCACTTGTTTTTATTCTGGTGCAGGCAGTCTCCTCGCCACAGTAAGTTGCTATACACCTACAAGCTCTCAAACAACAAGTGCTTTTATCTTTTAAGATATGTATGTAATAATGCACCACCTATTTAGAGGAAGTAAAATGAACTTGTCTCAGATGTCAAAATTTTTGCTGTGCTTAGTGCTGGCAGGAATGTTAGCGGCCTGTGGCCCGGGTGGTTTGCCGCTGTATGGCACAACTAATAATAATACCGCTGATGTACAAGCCAAAATTACTGCTGCGCGTGATCGCGATTTTGCTGCGCAACTTAAAAACCCAACTAGCATGTCTGCTTTACTGCCACCTGCGCGTTGGTATAGCCAACCTTCGTGGATGAATAATTCTATTTCCATGCACGGCCAAAGTATGCCGTTTAATTTTTGGGTGAATAAAGCGTTACAACAAACGGGCGCTGTGATGAGTTATCAAGAAGATATGAATCGCAATGTGCCACTGTCGTTTGATTATACCGGCACCATTCGTGGTGCATTAGATAAGCTCGCTTCGATTTCGGGTTATGCCTATACCGTGGAAGGTAATAGCGTGAGCTGGCAAGAATTTGTGACGCAAACATTTGACGTTTCGTTTGTGCCGGGTGCATCGCAATACATGATGGGTGGTCAAGCAGGCAACACCAATCCAAATTATTCAAATGTGGCAGCAGGCACTTCTTCTGCGAATGTAACGACCGGTGAAATGCTCGGTAATCAATATAGCAATATGCAGGGCAACCTCTCGGTGTGGAGCGATTTAGAAAAAACCATTAAAGATATGTTGTCGCCCGATGGCAAAGTGATGGTTTCACAAGCGACCACTACGATTACGGTGCGTGACCATCCACAAAATGTGAGTACTGTCGCTGAATATTTGGCGAGCATGAATAAAGATTTATCGCGCCAAGTTGTTTTGCAAGTGCAAGTGTTGCAAATTAATTTAAATAAATCTTTTTCCTACGGCATTGATTGGAACATGATTCAAGGCCAAATCGAAGCACAAGGCGGCGTGGGTGGTAATGTTGACGGCACATTATTTACTTCGCTGGGTGCCGATGCTACTGCCTTAGGTGGGATTCAACCGACCGGTTTAGGTTGGGGAATTTTAGGTAACGGGTTAAATAAAATATTGTTGACTGCGTTACAACAACAAGGTGATTTAAGTGTCGTCACGCAACCGCGTGTGGTGACGTTAAATAACCAAGTGGCGCAGATCGCTATCACTACACAAAAAACTTATTTAGCGAGCTTAACTACCACGAATACCGTGAATGTGGGCAGCCAAGTTTCGTTAACGCCCGGTGTGGTGAATACTGGTTTTACTTTATATGTGTTGCCAAAGATCATGGGGCGCGATGTTTATTTGCAGCTCACCAGTGAACTTTCTAATCTCGATAGTTTGACCACCTTTACTTCTGGTGGTAGTACTTCGGGTAGTACTTCTACTAGTACGCAAAACAGTACGGCTTCGATTCAAGAGCCGACTGTGAGTTCGAAGAGTTTTAACCAGCGCACCATGGTTCCTTCCGGTGCTTGCTTGGTGTTAGCAGGTTTTAGACAAGTGACGAATGAAACGAATAAAGCTTCTTACTTTGGTATCGATCCGCTCGGCGGTCGTGGTGCACAACAAAATAATACGGAAATTATTGTTATCATTACGCCGACGATTGTGGGAGACACGACTGGATGAGTGTGTTATTGCGGGGTGATTTAACACCTTTTGTGCTACGCCCTTATCGCGAAACGATACAAATGAGCGGGCACAGTTTGTTTAAGAAGGAAATTCGCTTACTCAGTGAAAATTATGGTAATTATGCCCGTTTTTTTAAACAGCCTGATGGTAGTTATGAAGGGGTGTTTTCACACGATGCGGGTTATTTGCTGGGTGATTTAATTTGGCAACATTTTGCTAAGCCCGATAATTTAATTTATTGCGAAGAATTGCCAGAAGCTGGTTATACATTGATGGTGATTGTCATCGATGGCAAAGTTTTTTTAGACAATAAAATAAACCATCGTGATTTATTAGAAGAATTAGCGACATTGTCAGCAACTCCTTTATCTTTTAGTGTGTATGTGTGTGGCGATACGCCGTTAAGCGATCATCCCGGGGCAGGCAAATTAGTTTTAGATACTGAGCGTGTTAATTCTTTTTCGCGTCTAACAGAAGCGTTATTTCCTACTTTAGCGCTTGACCCACATTTACAATTGCTACCGATTGAAACAGCGATTAGTGAATTGAAAATTGATCAGCCTTTGCGTATTTTCATCGCGCTTATGTTTGGGCTGGTGTTACTGACGTTGATTGGTTGGTGGGTGGAGGAATTGCCCACCACGGCAACGTTAAAACCGGTGCAAGTGGAGTTGCCTGCCCAACACTATTTGGATGCGATGCAAACGCCTGACCCTGCTAACCAATTGCGCTATCTGGCTAACGCTATCGTGCTGCTTTATAGTTTGCCGGGTTGGCAAGCGGTTACCGTGACTTATGACAATGGAAATTTAGCCTCGGTTGAGGTGCATTCACTAGGCGGTTCGCTCGATAATTTGTTAAAATGGGCGGCAGCCAATAGAATTACGGTGGAGTTGAATCGAGATGGGGCAACGATGTATCTTACTTTGCCGATGTTTAATCGCAGCAATGTGGATAAGGTGCCATTAAACACCCAGGCCACGCTGGCCGTGTTAGTTGATCGTATGATGCAGGTTATCCCACAAAAAAGTGTGACAATTAATGGGGAAACCGCATTAGGTTATTTTAAAAAAACCGATGTGACGGTGGAAATTAAAAATTTGTCACCGGCGGCGCTGAAATTGGTGGCGGGCCAATTATCTGGCTTGCCAATAGTTTTAACAAGTTCGACTTTGAATCTTACAAATGGTTTATTATCAGGTACAATTCAATTAACAGTTTTAGGTAATTAACCTCAGGGAAATACGCTATGGTCTTCACACAACTGAATACAAAGCAAAAAGTGATTTTTGCCGCTTTAGTGGTTATTTTGCTGGTTTTGGTCTGGCAGATTTATGAACTCATGGGTATGGGCGCGAGCAACCCGGCGACTGGTAAAGTGGTTATGCAGCAGCAAGTTGGGGCGATGCAAATGCAGCAACAACATTATTCAGCTGCAGCGGTTTCTGCGCAATTGAGCAACACACCCGCCAGCGCCGTAGGGCAAACAACGGCGGTCAACCCTGACTCCAACAGTCAGTCGGAATACCTACGCTTGGTCAACGAATATCAAATGGCGCAATTACAACGCATGATTGCCGAAGACAACGAGGCTATTGCCATTGCTAAACGCAATGCGATTCAAGCCGGTCAAGATACGGCCAAGATTGTCGGCGGTAGTGCAGATGATCTTACCGCAGGCGCTGCGGCCACGAATACGGATCAAAACTCACAAGATTATAGTTTGGTTTATACCGGTCAACAAGGCGATGGCCAATGGACCGCCACTTTGAAAAAGAATGGTCAAACCTTTGATGTAGTGACTGGTGGCCAATTGCCCGATGGTTTTCATATCCAAAGTATCGATGAAAATGGGGTGGTGTTGACGCAAGGCACGGTTAAAAAATTAGTGACTTTTTCGGGGGTGATGCAATCGGCGAATTCCATATTGACTACACCGCCAGATGCGCCAACACAAACTCCAGCCCCAACTCCAACAACAGCAACTTCACCGCAATCGAATGCGGATGGTTCTGCTGGCCCCACAGTGACTTCATTACCACCCACTGCTGATGCCGGTGCAACTGACACTAGCGATGATAGTGGTCAACCCGCTGCCGTGTTGCCTGCAAACCCAAGCCCGGCGCAAAACCCATTTAAGAACGGTAATGTAGTGTCTAATTCTAATCAAGCTGCTAATCCAATACCTGCGCCAACGCCCGGTAAAATTACTGTGACTGCTTCGGTAGTGCCAGTTTCGCAACTCAAAGAAAAAATGGCAGAAGCAGAAATGAATTTGGCGGCTAATAGCAACACGGTACCGAATGATAAAACCATCATCACCGCCGCATCTTCCGCTGTTGCTGATAATGATGCACCTGCACCGGCTGCAACTTTGGTAGCACCAGCTGCACCGATTGCATCCACAACACCCAACACTGCACAACATAAAGTTATTTCTGTAATCTTGCCGCCGCCGCAAACACCCGCGCCGCAAGTTAAAGTAGCGACGGTGACTGCAGATGCTAATAATGTAGCAACATCTGCCGCACCAACGCCGACTGCGCCACTCGTTGCACCAGCAGCGGATCCTATTACTGCAGTTCCGAGTGTGGAATCTTTGTTGATAGCAACAGTGAGTGATACCAAGACGGCTGCTGTGCAACCACAATCAGAAACCACTGCCAGCGCAATAACAAAAATGGCGTCAAGAATGGCTACGAAAATAACGACGCAAGTATCGGCGCTTGTTAATCAACTCAGGCAGCAAAAATCACCAGAAGTGAAATTAGATCCTATCTCGACGGCATCGGCGTCTGATAGTGTTGTTCATGCGGCTCCTGCATCTACAACTCCTGCACCTGTTGCAGCAGCAAATCAAGATAATTATTTAGCTTCCGTGATTACTATTCCTGCTGAAGGCGCACCGACTGTTGATGCTTTAACACCTGTTGCTAACCCTGTACCTGCTGCTAGCCCCGCACCCGCTGTTAATCATGCACCTGCGGTGACAGCAAATCGTCATGGTTATACGATTCAGTTGACCGAAGATCGTGTATTAGACGATGTGTTGTCTTTTATCCGTGATAAACAATTGGGCAGTGAAGCGCATTATTATAAAATTCACACACAAAGTGGTAACGTGCGTTTTGTGTTGACCTATGGGCAATATCCTTCACGCGCTGCTGCGCAAGTTGCGCTCGAAAATTTACCTGCACATTTAAAAGGCGAAGGTGCTTATATCATCGCTTATTCTGATATTAAAAATGCTATTGAGGAAAATTCATGACCTACCAACATATAAAAATTCCCAGCAATGCTGAAAAAATTAGCGTCAATGCTGATTTATCGTTAAACGTTCCGCAGCACCCAATTATTCCTTTTATTGAAGGCGACGGTATTGGTGTTGATATCACCCCCGTGATGTGCAAAGTGGTTGATGCCGCTGTTGCAAAAGCTTATAAAAATAGTCGTAAAATCGCTTGGATGGAAGTGTATGCCGGTGAAAAAGCCACCCAGGTTTATGACAAAGATACCTGGTTGCCCGACGAAACGTTAACCGCTGTGCGCGATTATGTGGTGTCGATCAAAGGCCCATTAACCACACCGGTCGGTGGTGGTATTCGTTCGCTCAATGTGGCATTGCGCCAGCAATTAGATTTAT
Organism: Gammaproteobacteria bacterium; assembly: GCA_013288885.1. GTDB lineage: Bacteria > Pseudomonadota > Gammaproteobacteria > JABDBA01 > JABDBA01 > JABDBA01. Next base: position 508,818 of record JABDBA010000001.1, read on the forward strand.
ACGTTTGTTTGCGTCCGGTGCGTTATTTTAAAGGCACGCCAAGTCCGTTGAAAGAGCCATGGAAAACCGATATGGTTATTTTTCGCGAAAACTCGGAAGATATTTACGCGGGCATCGAGTGGCAAGCTGATACAGCAGAAGCTAAAAAAATTATTGCTTTTTTACGCAACGATATGGGCGTGAAAAAAATTCGTTTTCCTGATCATTGTGGTATTGGTATTAAACCAGTTTCGCAAGAAGGCACTACACGTTTGGTCACGCGCGCGATTCAATATGCGATCGATAACAATCGTTCTTCAGTTACTTTAGTGCACAAAGGTAACATTATGAAATTTACCGAAGGCGCATTTAAAGATTGGGGTTATGCTGTTGCACGCGAAAAATTTGGGGCTAAGTTAATTGATAACGGCCCTTGGTGTGTTTTGAAAAATCCAAAAAATGGTAAAGATATTGTGATCAAAGATGTCATCGCCGATGCGTTTTTGCAGCAGATTTTATTGCGCCCAGAAGATTACAGTGTGATCGCCACGTTGAATCTGAATGGTGATTATATTTCTGATGCACTTGCTGCGCAGGTGGGTGGTATTGGTATTGCACCCGGCGCTAATCTCAGCGATAAAATTGCGATGTTTGAAGCAACGCATGGCACTGCACCTAAATACGCCGGGCAAAATAAAGTAAACCCCGGTTCGATTATTCTCTCCGCAGAAATGATGTTGCGTCATATGGGTTGGATCGAAGCCGCTGATCTCATCATCAAAGGCATTGAAGCAGCCATCGAAGCAAAAACCGTTACCTACGATTTCGAACGCCTCATGCCCGGCGCAACCCTCGTCACCTGCTCTGGCTTCGGCGACGCGATTATTTCGCATATGTGACGCTCTCTGGCGTTGGCAAAATTTCAAAATATCGTCTATGGTTAAATTATAAGGATGTAATTTTTCGAGGTGTTTATTTTTTAAACACTGGCATGTAGTTAATTATTAACGGAAGGAGTCGTGTTATGTTAAGCAAAGACCTAGAACAAAGCCTAAACCAGGCGTTTCGCCAAGCCCGCGAGAAGCGTTATGAATATTTAACGGTAGAACACCTATTGCTGGCACTACTAGATAACCCATCAGCTGCCGCCGCTTTAAGGGCCTGTAGCGCCGATTTGACCCGTTTACGCTTCGAATTAGGCAGCTTTATCGCCGCGACTACGCCGTTATTACCCCCTACTGACACCGAATCAGAAACCCAGCCTACGCCGGGCTTCCAACGCGTCTTACAACGTGCCATCTTCCAAGTACAATCGGGCAGTGCAGCGGCCGAAGTTAACGGCGCTAACGTCTTAGCTGCCATTTTTGGCGAACAAGACAGCCAAGCGGTTTACTTCCTGCGTCGTGAAAACATCACCCGTTTAGACATATTGAACTATGTCTCGCATAGCTTGGCCGCTAAACCGGCCAGCGAGCCAGATGAGCACCATTTTGGTCATGTGTTGGATGACGAACCAAATGCAGAAGCCCCCGGCGCAAGCCCGCTAGAAAGCTATACGATAAACCTCAATGCACGCGTCACAGCAGGCCGTATCGATCCTATGGTGGGCAGAGCAGAAGAACTGTCGCGCTTAATTCAAGTCTTATGCCGCCGCCGCAAGAACAATCCTCTATTAGTTGGCGAAGCCGGTGTAGGAAAAACCGCGATTGCCGAAGGCTTAGCACAGATGATTGTCGCAGGCCAAGTACCCACTGTTTTAGCGCATAGCACCGTTTACGCGTTAGATTTAGGCAGCTTGCTGGCTGGTACTAAATATCGTGGCGATTTTGAAAAACGCTTTAAAGCACTGCTCTGGCAGTTGAAGCAAGACCCAGGCGCTATTTTATTTATCGATGAGATCCATACCATTATCGGCGCAGGTGCTGCATCGGGTGGCGTGATGGACGCTTCTAATTTAATGAAGCCGTTATTAACCACCGGCGAAATTAAATGTGTGGGCGCTACTACCTATCAAGAATATCGCGGCATCTTTGAAAAAGATCGCGCGCTTTCACGTCGCTTTCAAAAGATCGATGTGCCACAACCTTCAGTAGACGAAACCATTGAAATCTTGCAAGGTTTAAAGAGCCGCTTTGAATCACATCATAATGTGAAATACAGTGCGCAAGCATTACGTGCTAGCGCAGAATTAGCAGAACGTTACATCACCGATCGTTTTTTACCCGATAAAGCCATTGATGTGGTCGACGAAGCAGGTGCTTTTCAAGCGTTACAACCGAGCAATAAACGTAAAAAATTAATTACCGTGGCTGAAATTGAATCTGTAGTTGCACGCATGGCACACATTCCACCACGCAGTGTTTCGTCATCGGATAAAACTAAACTACGCACACTCGAGCGCGATTTAAAATTACAAGTATTCGGGCAAGAAAAAGCAATCGAGATGTTGTCGGCTGCTATCAAGTTGGCGCGTTCGGGCTTGCGTGAAGTACAAAAACCGATTGGCTCGTTTTTATTGGCAGGGCCTACCGGCGTTGGCAAAACTGAAGTGGCACGTCAGTTGTCGCAATTAATGGGCGTTGAATTAATTCGCTTTGATATGTCGGAATATATGGAACGTCACACCGTTTCACGCTTAATCGGCGCGCCTCCTGGTTATGTAGGTTTTGATCAAGGTGGCTTGCTGACGGAAGCAGTCGCTAAACATCCTCATGCAGTATTATTGTTGGATGAAATCGAAAAAGCCCATACCGATGTATTTAATCTTTTATTGCAAGTGATGGATCACGGCACGTTGACGGATACCAATGGCCGTCAAGCTGATTTTCGTCATGTGATTTTAATCATGACCACCAACGCCGGTGCAGAAGTGTTGGAACGAGGTCACATAGGCTTTCAAGCGCATAACGAAGTAACGGATGATATGGAAGCAGTTAAGCATGTGTTTTCACCGGAATTCCGCAATCGTTTGGATGCCGTCATTCAATTCGATTATTTAAATTCTGCCACGGTGGAAAAAGTTGTCGATAAATTTATTTTGGAATTAGAAGCGCAACTGGAAGAAAAAGGCGTGATGTTAAAGTTGGAGCCAGCTGCACGGGTCTGGTTGAGTGAACATGGCTACGACCACGCCATGGGCGCACGACCAATGGCGCGACTGATTCAAGAAAAAATTAAAAAACCATTAGCCGAAGAGTTGTTATTTGGTAAGCTGGCCAATGGTGGTAAGGTATTGTTGACGGTGGCCAATGACAGCTTGCATTTGGTCATTGATGAGCAAGCAGTGGCGGCAGCCTAAGGGGTAGCTAATCCCTATCCCGAAACACAATACGCCCCTTACTCAGGTCATAAGGGGTCATCTCTACTTTTACCCGATCGCCTTTTAAGATGCGGATATAGTTTTTGCGCATACGGCCAGAGATATGGGCAGTAACGAGATGGCCATTGTCGAGTTGCACGCGAAACACGGTGTTGGGTAGGGCTTCGGTAACCGTGCCATCCATTATTAAGTGATCTTCTTTTGCCATGAAACGACCTTTTTTATAAATAACCATTGTTAAAGAATGGCAATATTGCCGCAAAACGGGCAATCTAGCAACAGATATAATATACGTTCAGTTCGCAAATTGGCTGTGGTTTTGTGTATAATAGGGTAAAGCTAATTTAAACCCGGTCATCAATTATTTTTCGAGGTACAAAAAAACATGGATTTCGAACAACAACAGTCACGATTGAAGTTATTGATTGCACACGGCAAAAGCCAGGGTTTTTTAACCAATGCGGAAGTAGGCGATTTTCTGCTGGATGAAATCGACCCTGAAGCAACCGCTCAAATTGAAGAGATTATCGGCATGTTGGGCGATATGGGAATCCCCGTTTATGAAGCCCCACCCGATATTGAAACCCTACTGTTATCAGGTGCTTTGCCCGAAGGTTCGCCGCCCGACGAAGAGGTGGTGGACGAAGCGGCGGCTGCCATGGCAGCGGCGAGCGCGGAACTAGGGCGCACCACCGACCCTGTGCGTATGTATATGCGCGAAATGGGCACGGTCGAATTGTTGACGCGTCAGGGCGAAATTGTATTGGCGATGCGTATTGAAGAAGGCATTCGCGAAGTGTTGGGCGCGCTGGCACAATACCCTGAAATTATCTCCGATGTGTTAAATGACTATGCGCGTTACGAACGTTCTGAAATGCGTTTGAGCGATATCATCAGTGGCTTTACCGATGCCGAAGCCAATGTTCCACCCGTAGCGGTGGCGGAAGTAGAAGAATTAGAAGCCGATGTGGCTGCGATTACTGAAATCCCTGATCTCAACCTCACCGAAGAAGTGGCGGTGGGTGAAGTCGGCGAAGTGGCGGATGAAACCTTCCCCGTTAAAGCATTGGCCGAAGAAGAGGAAGGCGAAGAAGGTGCAGGGGGTGAAGCAGCCGGTGATGCCGATGACGCTGATATCGATGGCGGCCCAGACCCTGAATTGGCGAAACAACGTTTCACCGAACTACGCGATCTGTATCAAAAATATCGTGCCGCAGAAAAACGTTACGGCCGCAAACATAAATCGACCGACAAACAAAACAAAGCGATAGGCGATGCGTTTATTAAATTTAAATTAGTGCCGCGCCAACTCGATAAGCTCACCAAAAAAATGCGTAGTTTGCTCGATGCGGTGCGCGAGCAAGAACGTCATGCGATGCACTTGTGTGTGAACAAAGCAAAAATGCCGCGCAAACTTTTTATCGATACCTTCCCTAAAAATGAAACCAATTTGGAATGGATCAATAAACACATTACGCCTGCTAAACCGTATTCGGCAGCGTTAAAAGAAATGAGCGTGCAAGTGATTCGCGCACAGAAAAAATTGGTCACGCTCGAAGAAGAAACCCACATGAATATTGCTGAAATCAGAGAGATTAATCGGCAAATGTCATTAGGTGAAGCGAAAGCGCGCCGTGCTAAAAAAGAAATGGTAGAAGCTAACTTGCGTTTAGTGATTTCTATCGCAAAAAAATATACTAATCGCGGGTTGCAATTTTTAGATCTCATTCAAGAAGGCAACATTGGCTTGATGAAAGCGGTCGATAAATTTGAATATCGCCGTGGCTATAAATTTTCAACTTATGCGACGTGGTGGATCCGCCAAGCGATTACGCGATCGATCGCCGATCAAGCGCGCACGATTCGTATCCCCGTGCATATGATCGAAACTATTAATAAACTCAATCGTATCTCGCGCCAAATTTTGCAAACCACCAGTGTGGAACCTTCGCCGGAAGAACTCGGTAAGTTTATGGGTTTGACGGAAGATAAAATTCGCAAAATTTTGAAGATCGCTAAAGAACCGATTTCGACCGAAACCCCAATTGGTGACGACGAAGATTCCCACCTGGGCGATTTTATCGAAGACTCTGCGGCGCTATCACCCATTGACGCTGCGACCATCGAAGGCTTGCGCGAAGCGGTGCAAGAAATTCTCTCGACATTAACGCCGCGTGAAGCTAAAGTATTGCGTATGCGATTTGGCATCGACATGAACACCGACCACACACTAGAAGAAGTCGGCAAACAATTTGACGTCACCCGCGAACGTATACGGCAGATTGAAGCCAAAGCACTGCGCAAACTCCGCCACCCCAACCGCTCAGAGCCGTTGCGTAGTTTCTTAGAGCAGGAGTAGAATACCCCCTTTTGCCCCTCACAGGGCCCATAGCTCAGTTGGTTAGAGCAGGGGACTCATAATCCCTTGGTCCTAGGTTCGAGTCCTAGTGGGCCCACCAAAAATCTTTTATTTATCAATAACTTAGGCGATACCGATCGAAAATAGGAAGTTAGCGTGTCGAAGGTGTGTCGAAGGAATGAAGGGAAAATCTGATGTTATTACTCAAAAAAGATTTACGATTAAATGCTTTCCGTTTTGTTCTATTGTTGCTCATCAGTCTACTAATTACTATTTCTACCCCTATATCGGCAATTGCCGCCGACCTACATCTGTTCACAACTGAACAAGCTGCCCAAAGCCACTGCCCCAACGATGAAGTTGTTTGGCTAAACACCAATACTGGCATATGGCACAGCCAGGGTGGTCATTGGTATGGGAGAACCAAGAGCGGGGTTTATGTTTGTAGGGTGGAAGCGGCGGCAGCGGGGAATAGGGGGAGTTTGAATGGGTAAATTTTTCTTTGACTTTACTTAATCCATTGAAAAGAGTATATTAATTCAAAATTTCAACAAATTTTCGTTAAAAATGTGACTTATGTTAAAAAAATTCAAAGTTGAAAACTTTTATAGTATTGGCGATAAGCAAGAGATTTCAATGGAAATTACTTCCAAAGATGTTCTCGATGATTCGGCGCGCCAAGTACAAAAAGGCAGTACTTCATTAAATCTAGTTGCATGTGTGATTGGTGCCAATGCTTCTGGTAAAACAACAATGTTGAAGGCAATGAGTTTTCTTTTTTGGTTTATTAATAACGCATATACGAGTTTAAAAAAGGAAAGCAAGATCCCTGTTAATCAGCATGGGCTACATAAAAATGAGTCTACAAAAATAGAAATAGATTTTTTTAATAATGATGTATTTTATATATACTCTATTGAGTTTAATAGGGAAGAAGTTTTAAAAGAATCATTAAAAAGAAAGAATGAGCGTATTTCTCTTATTTTTGATTTAGATCGTAAAGCTAAAAATATTTTTATTAATACTCGTACTGACTTAAAAATAAATGAATCAGATGAAATAAGATTTAAACAGCGTCGGAACGTGCCTTTACTTTCTAGTTTAATTGATACTGGTTATTTATCTGAAATATCTTTTTTTAAAAACTTTACTAGCAATGTAAATCAATTAGGCATGATGAATTACAATATCTTTTTTGATTTTATAAGTATTTCTAGAGAGTTACAAAAAAATGAAGTTTTATGTAAAAAGGTTCTTGGTTTTTCTAAAGAGATAGATTTGGGAATTTCTGATTTTAAGTTTTCTGAACGACAGTTTATAGAAAAGAACTCCATGAAAGAGGAAAAAATTTCAGTTCTGGAATGCGTTCATTCCTCTAAACAAAAAATTTTTAGCTTGCCTATTTTTGAAGAATCTAATGGAACTCAACAATATATTTTGATATTTTTAAAGATATCACCAATTTTATCAACTGGGGGAATAGTGGTTCTTGATGAATTGGAGCACAGCCTCCACCCATATGCTGCAAAAAAAATTATTGCACTTTTTGAAAATAAAGAAACAAACCCATATAATGCCCAGCTTATTTTTTCAACTCATAGTCATTTATTGTTAAACGACAGAACGAAGACCCAGATATTTATTGCTGAGAAAAATAATGTTTTATCTGAAACAGAAATTTATAGATTAGATAGTGTTGAAGGTATAAGGAATGATGAGAATTATTTTCAGAAATATACTGCTGGTGTTTACGGCGGTGTTCCCAATGTTACTTGGTTGTAGTGGTTTATGATATGGGAAAAAATAAACGCAAAAGGAAAATATCAGTCCACGGTACCATGGAAGGTGAAAAGTCAGAAAAAAACCTTTTGGAATATCTAAAAGAACATTATCTCGATCCAACCCTAACTTCTTTTATGGAAAACCCAAAACATGGAGGTACTCCAAATAGTCTTATTCTTTCTGCATTAAAATATATTGATCGAGATCTGGTTTTTGTATGGCTTGATGAGGATAAAGATTTAGATGAAGAAACTCTACGGGCTATTGCAAAATGTTGGAATATTTCTCCGCAATTAATGGATTCATTCTTGTTATGCGCTTTACGAGACCTTCAGTCTACTTACAACATCCAGCGTAGGAAGCCCGTTTTAATAGTTTCTCAACCTGTTTGCGTAGAATCATTGATACTGAAAACGTTGGGATATGCTCCTCCTTGTTCGAGGTATGAAGCTGATAAGAGAGATGAACAAATTAAGCAACTTAAAAGCGCTTTAGGCGGAGTATTTAAAAAAAACGATCATCGTGAATTCTACAGGCGGGTATTAAATAAACAATTACTTGAAGAAAGGCGGAAGAGCATTCCAGAGCTTGATCTGTTGATCTCAATGATTACAGCGCATCAAACAGCGAAAAATTAATTTATTTTAAAGGTGTCTTTTGAGGCAACGGCGCCACGTTTGGGCAACAGTGCCACGTCTGGAATAAGGAATAAAACTGGCTAGATATAACGCCTTTGCTTTTGCTCGTTTCAGAACTTACATATTAAGCACTTTAAGCCCGGGCACTCTACCAAATTCGGTATGATTGCTTGTTAATACCGCGTATCCATGGGCTAATGCCGTTGCGGCGATGATGAGATCATGTGCGCCGATAAGTTGGCCTTGCTCAGCAAGGTGTGAATAAATTTCAGCATGGATGCGTGCAACTTCAGCCGTAAAATCAATGATGGGGATTTCATTGATGGCGGTTTCTACAAAAGCGGAACGTTTTAATTGCCGTGCCCCGGTGTTAGCCCGCTGTACGCACATTAATAATTCACTGACAGTCACCACACTGATATAAACTTCTTCGTAGGATTTCCATTGATTAAAGTCTAGTGGTTTAGCCTGTTTTTCGGAGTGGATTAAAACACAAGTATCTAGAATTAATCCCATGGGTTACTCTCAGTGTTCATCTGCGCGCGTATCTGTTCTAAATCTTTTTTAAATATTTCTTCATCGCCGCTTTCCAGTGAGGGAAGGCGTTTAAAAAGTTTGTTGAGCTCACTTACCTTCAAAATCGATTTTTTCGCAGTCGCAGGAACGATTTTCGCAATGACTTCTTTGCCGCGTTTTATGTCATAACTTTCACCTTGATAGTGAACTTTGTTTAAGATGTTGGAAAATGTTCGACTGGCTTGGGTCGCACTGATGGTATGGCTAGACATATAACCCCCCCCTATTGATAGATGTAAGTGAATTATAGCATAGAATTAGATAATATGAAAATCTGATTTTATGGGGAGAATCGGGGCGTAGTATGGGGATCAGATCTTGATTTGTAACATTTGATTGAGATGCTACAAATCAAGATCTGCTACCTTTAACTATGTACTATTTTATTATCTTATATGGCTAATATAACCACAAAAACAGCGATAACCTTGTTTAAAGAGCGCGGGGGGATGTATAGATAAGCTCATCAAGATTTCGTTTTACGACCTTGTCGGATGGGAGAAACAACAGTGCTTTTTCCCAAGCGGACTTAGCTTGGGCGTGATCGCCTGATTCATAAAAAGCGGTGCCTAAATTATTATAAGTTTCGTTTAAGTGGAAATGATCTGATGGGGGATAATTAGCAATAGCAGTTTCATATGCTTTAATAGCGCCTGGTAAATCACCCTGTTTTTTAAGATCGATACCTCGAATGTAATGAGCGCGTGGATGGTTAGGGTTTACTGCCAGACATTGGTTTAGAGCTTCTGCACTTTTTTTGTCATCGAAAAAACTGTAAACAATTGCTTCACGGCATAACACTTCAGCGCTTTCTCCAACAATAGTTTTTGCTTTGGCAATCCACGTTAAAGCTTCTGTTAGTTTTCCCTCTTCTGCCGCTACCATAGCTTCGGTGACTTCGCGTAATATTTTCTTACAACAAAATTTATATTTTTTTCCTGACGCGCAAGAGCAGGGAGCGTAGCTATCCGGTATAAAGCTTTTGATACTTTCTCGATCGCATTCATCCATAGGATGGTTGCTAGGAGTACAACCAATCGAAGCGGGAGAATAACATTCTTGGCCAAAGGATTGTTTTAACGGGGCTGTAAGTTCCTCAATGCAAGGTTCGGGTACGGCTTCGAAATCAATGAGCAGTTTTTTAGCTGAATTTTGCAACAAAGATTCAGATGGATCTCCTTTGACCAAGATTACCCGGCGTGGCAAAGCGCCTGTTTGCGATCTGCCATGTCGCAGTAAATTATCAATTTGCGCTTGGTCAACTTCTGTTTCTATTATATCAAAGGCAAGGATATTGCCGCTGGGAAGCTCCATTAAGAAATAGATGTCCACTGGCAGGTCATTTATCTGGGTGTCGGTGCGAAATACTAACCAGGCTTCATTTTTAGCAAAATCTTTATAACGATAACGTTTCATAAGATGTTCCCATTTGAGTTTGAAAATCCACTTCCCGATAATGCTGTATATGCACAATATAAATGCTATCCAAATGTATCCGGTAGCGCAATACATAACCCGCCGCACCAAAGCGAATAAATAAATCTCGATATTGTGGTAAATCTTCTATGGGTTTCCCTATAGCAGGATTTTCTTGGGCTATAAACTCCCTTAAGCGCTGATATAAACTTCTTCGTAGGATTTCCATTGATTCTTGATTGTTACCAATAAGATAATGTATAGTAATTGGTAATATTTGGCAAGTGGAGTAGTTATGAACATTCAGTACGCGTATGAGCTTGATGAGTTGTTAAAGAAAATTGACCGGCATTCTAATTGCGATGACTTTGTTGATAACACGCTCAAAAAACAATTGGGCCAATTCAAAAAAATGGTTTCGTTAATTCAGCCACAAAAGAACTTATATGATGTAACTTGGTCATTTTGGATACCAATCCCTACGGGTTCTTTTAAGCACTATTTAAAAATAGTTGCTGCTGAAGAAGAGATGGAACCAGCTGAATTGGCTGATGAACTGTGTTTTGAATGGGAAGGTGAATATCCTGAAAAAACGAAATGGTATCGCTTGGGTTTTAATTTAAATGAGGAGATGAAAGAATTTTGTCTGTCATTTGATAGATATTTTATTATGATAGATAAGAAAGGTGGTTTGCGCGGTTATACAAAGATTGATATCAAAGATCAGCATCAATTAATGGATTTTATTTATGATCAGTTGAATAGAGTTGTCCAAGCAATCATTAAAAACTCAGCGGTATATGCAAAATTTCTCGAAAAAACATTACCAAAGCGTTATCGCTTCGGCCGCATAAAACGTTCTGATTACTGGAGCGTTATTTATGAAAAAAATAGAGTTGATAAAAAGCTGGGTAAAAAAAGGATTAATAAACTTGCAAAAATACTTCCCGAAATTAAAGAAGGGGTATTATTGAAAACGATGACAGCCAATAATTTTTTTCGTTATTGCGCAATTGGTTATGATGCTAATCGTTATTCGCAACTTGATCCTGGTTTATCTCCGGTAAAAAAATACCGTATTATGGCTGATATGCGTGATGAAGGATTGACAGAAATAAAAAAGAACTCAGCAAAAGCGTTTTCGGATTGGTATCACAGTAAGCGTTGTGGTGGGCATCCATGGGAGATTTGTCGAGGTGGTAATTCGACTCATATTTCATTATATGTTTCTGAAGTTGATGGTCGATGGAAATTAATTTTAGGTGGCTCAAGTTATGTGCGTGTAGTTGAAACTGTTAAAATGGCGTTAGCGCTTTATGACCATGGTATCATTGTGCACTTGGCTGCTGCGGAGGAAATATTGGCCATGGTAACAGGAAATGATTATATTGGATTGGTTCCACATGATGTAACACCACGTTATTGCCGTAGTTTATTTCCCGATGAAGACAATATTATTGATTTCGAAAGAGCATCGTTAATGGAGCCTGACGACTATAAAAATATAGAGCGTTATATTTATTGGTATCCATTAAATATACATAGCCCGGCGGCGTAACGATTTTCCAACAATAACGGTGCCACGTCTGGAATAAGGAATAACGTTATTCTTTATTCCAGACGTGGCACCGTTTATTTTAAAATTGCACTTTATTATCTCTCATGTTAACATTCAACCTTATCTAAATTAGGCGATTTTTGAAGGAACACCTCATGTTTCAAATAAAGCCAGCCGACCCAAAAATTACCGATTTCCACAAAGCAGCTAACGCCCTAATACATGGAATTACGCAATTAGATTCTAAAGATGAAGTCAAACGTGCAGAACTTATAAAAATAATTGATCAGTTGCCTTTGGATTATCTTGTTAGACAATATTCAGCTAATATCGACGAAAGTGAATTTCAAGGCACATTATTACATCTAACTATACGATGTGATCAACCAGAACTCACCTTACATTTGATAAAAACGGTGAAGAAAAAATTACAAGAAGCCAAAAAAGAATGGGATGAAAAAGAGATAGAGGCAAAAGTAGAATTACATGAAGACAATATATATGGTTTTTTATTTGCTTGGTTAACAGGTGCTGATAATACAGATCAAATGGCCATTGCTTATGTGGATTTAATATCCAATGAAGGCCTGAAAGCAGAACTACAAAGTGCGCTTAAAACTGAGGCTGGATGGTCTAAACCACCGGGAGGGCCAGGAAAAAACTTTTTACATATTGAGGTTCAGCGTGCAATTAGGGAAAATGATCCGACTATTATTATAACTGCACTTGATGAAATTGAGGAAAAATACCCACGTTGTTTATTTGCATTGATTAATCAACGTGATTCTGACCAACTTACTCCTTTAATGTATCTTCTAAGTCCCAATGCAGAAATTTTATTTGGGGGTGTTATACCAAAACTTTTAGCAAATGGTAGCTGGTTTACACTGCATTTTAGCTTTGAAGAAGAGAATGATAGTAGATCACGATATCCGGGAACAATATGGTGGCGTTATTATCTGCCACATATTTTATTAGTTATCCCCTATTTAACCTTTAAAGAAAAAGCTCAATACCACATATTGCATTATTTGCTTATTGCGGAACGTGACCAACTTCCTGCTGGCAGGATAGAAAAGGAAATATTATCAATATTATCTGGTTTACAAAAAGATAGTTCTTTGCTTTTGGCCAAAGACTACCCGTTGGTATCAGAGTTTACAATATTAACTTGCCTGATTTTAACAGCAACGGTGGGTGATTTACAAAAAGCTATAGGAGCATATAAGAGTTCTGGAAAAAATGATGAAGATATACGAGAAATGTTGAATTTACCGATACGCGGAAGAGGCCAAAAAGCTAAAGATGCATCGAATCAACTGCAAATAATCCATAATTATGATAAAGCAATAAAGGATCCGGCGAATATTTATGAACTGATAAAACTGGGTGCTACAACTGCTGGAATTGAACATGACGTTGAAGCTGTAGAAAGATCAAAATTTCCTAACACCCGTATTTGTCAAGCTGTGTTAAATTGCAAAAAAGCATTAAATAAATTGGCCAATAGCGAGGATAAATTTGACGATGCTTATAGAGATTTGAAATCGGCCGTTGATATTCTGGATCAGAAAGTTTTTGCCAGGATTATGATAGATCTTTTTAATGGACAACAAGGTTTTTTTCAAAAAAAATTAGATGTAAGAGATACAACGCAATATAAAAAATTTAGCTGGTTATGTGCTATATTGATGAAATTATATGGACATCATAAAGATAAAGTAGCGCGCGCAACAATCTTTTCATTGATTGGAACGTTTTATCAACATACTCATGTAGATAAATCTAGCTGGTTGCATGTTATAACGGGATGGTGTTCATGCTGGTCACGTGCAACGACTCCTTCTCGAGTAAGAACACTTTATCAACCCCTCAATGCTGATGATAATGATACTTCAAACGATACTTTGAAAGCTGCTGCTTATTTTTACAGTGTTGATTTTGAATCGTTAGATAAATCGCGCGGAGAACTTTATTTAGAAGATTATGAACTGACTAGGAATTCGGTTGTTATTTCTCTTGCTAATAGAAAATTGTCAGCAGAGGAAAAGACCGAGCATCCTTCACGATATGCAGTGGATAGTGATCCTAAAAAGCATCCAAAATATAATGAAGTCATGGCCGATATCGAAGCCATGCAAAAGCAATTGGGCATTAGTGCTATACAACTAGTTAGTTCTGCAAGTGCTTCGGCTGTGGCTCCATCTCCGGGATCATTGGATGAAGATATTCCTACAACAGTAACGGTGCCACGTCTGGAATAAGGAATAACGTTATTCCTTATTCCAGACGTGGCACCGTTATTCTTACCTTAACGAATTGACTCACAAATAACCTAACCAAAGAAGGTCATATGTCGCATTAGTACACCGATACTAGTAAAAAAGGTGCGGTGAATTCTAGCTCCAAGTGCGACAAACTGTTAGACTGTCGCGCTTCTAATTAGAATTCACCAGACCATCCATCCGTGGGCGTACTATGGTTTTTTTGTAAATGGACTATGAAGACTAACATTATCGACCAAAAACATTATCTGTGGAAAGTAATTCCCGAAGTTAATGCTATTTGTGAGCCGCTGTTTCGTAAGGCGGGCATTACTTATTTTAATTATGCACGAGCTTACAATGATGGTTCTATTGCTGGCTTATTCAGCCATCCTGAATGGTTATTATACTCTCTTGTGCATGGGGTCTCTCCTTCTGGTATCGAATTACGTGGTTTTGAGCGATTCAGCTTGTTAGGGTCAGAAATTTTACCTTCATCTCCAATGGATTTAAAAAAATATAAAAAATGTGTTGATGCATTTAAGAACCTACTCGGGTTTGATTACATGCTCTGCATTAATTATCAAGAGCCTGACTATTACGAAGCTTTTGCATTTGCATCAACTGTCGGCAATTCTGGGATTGTTAACTTTTACCTAAACAATTTAGAATATTTGGATAAATTCACTCATTTCTTTAGAGATAAAGCAAGTTTATTGATCGAGAACGCAAGTAAACCTGAAAATAAAATTTTACGGATAAAGGATCGTCCAGAAGAGTTTGAGGGATTGATTGTTCCCCCTGATAAATCATTTAAAGCACCCCCAAAAAATATTTTACCCGATAATTACCCCTTAATTTTAAGTAAAACGGGTACTCCACTCAGCACAAGAGAGTTGGATTGCATGGCTTTTATTGCTAATGGCCGAACTGCTAAAGAAATAGGAAAATTGATGAAAATATCAAACAGAACGGTTGAAGCGCACATTTATAATATAAAAAACAAGTTAGATTGCAATCGGAAGTCTGAAATTGTTGATATTGCCTTAGAAAACCGTTTGAACCAAATCATAAAAACCCACTAAGTATTTTTTACTGATGATAATGACTGAAAATAACTATAAGTTGTGTTAACGCACAATTTACATTTATTTTATGAACAATCAGCTAGCAAACAATGTGGATAAGTTACTTAGAGTCTATTCTCACGAGGACATGGAGCGGGTTTGTGAGCCACTGAAACTCTTAGGTATTCATCACTTCCACTTTTCGCAAGTATTCAAAGATAACACAAGGATATCTCTCTCGAAGAATAAGACTTGGTTAGAACACTTTTATAAAAATAATCTTTCCTCTCATGCCCATTTTAGTAGATTGCGCGCCTATCAGAATAGTATTACATTATGGTCTGACATCAATGAGTCAGATGTTATCCTGAAAGAAAGAAAATTATTTTCCATAACTAATAATGGTATAACTATTGTTAGTAACAAATTAGAATCTTGTAATCTTTATCACTTTGCTGCAGAAGACTCTGTGCAAGTTAATATGCTATTTGCAAGTCACACTGAGCTTTTGCATCAGTTTATAAATTACTTTCATGAAAAAGCGTTTTCTATCATTAAAGACACGTTAAAAACAAAATTAATAATGCCTCCTCAGGAAAATAAGAAATTAACGGTAATAGATTCTGATTTGCTGGATGCTTTTAATAAAAAAACCAAATATAAACGATTTTATATCGATGAATATAATTGCTATTTAACACGGCAGGAAATGGCCATTGTTAAAGAATGGATTCAAGGCCGTAGTTGTGCCCAGATTGCCGCAGCTAATCACTCATCTCCAAAAACAGTTCAGACACATATTAATAATGTAAAATCTAAATTACAGTGCAATAAAATGTCTGAGCTAATTAATTTACTGCGTCAAGTAAGCCTGATATAGAAATTCAAAAATAAACTTAGATTAACATCTCCTCAAAATATACATATTTTTTAGTATTTTCATTTTTTTCACTACTAGTACCATTCCTTTTGAAAGAAACCAATCCCTTTTTTAACTGGAGGATTTTATATGTTACCTTTATCTTCAAATACCCAAAAAAAGCAAAGCAGTTGGCGCTTAAGTTGGAAAGCAATTTTTACGGGCTTGTTGTTAGTCACCGGAGCATTTTACGGTAGCCGCAGTCTGGTGCGGGATTCAAGGAATGAGCAAAATGCGCTGGAACTACAGCCAGAAAATAATGGTTTATCCGGGATATTACCTTATAATCCATCACGTTTTGAAACGCCTAATGTTGTGACCACGCAATCAGGTGTAGCATCAGGAAGAACACCGCCATTAAAAAATACTCCCAGCAAAAATTCAGAACAAAAACCTCAACCGTCTGCTGTTAAAAAAGCATTAAGCCGAAAAGAAAGATTGCCGGATAAGAGGAGGAAGTTCGCGCCTGCAGAATATTTAGGTGGCTATCCAGCAAGTCAGTGCTCAAAAGTACTTGTTTATGGTGATTATGTGTACATTTCTTATTACCATACTAGTTATTATACGTTAGATGGTCTTAATGTAACAAATCCAATTAATCCAGTAGATAATTATGTAATTGGTTTTGACTATCCTTTCGATGATGTTGCTATTTCCGGTTATTATATGTTTGCGGTAAATTCTGGTATTGGATATGTATACGTTCTTAGTTTGGCCACACCTGCCACGCCACATGCCATAGCTGGCATTAAACTTTCCGAGGCAGTGATAAAAATATTCATTCAGGGTAATTATTTATACGAACTTTCTGGTGATGGTCGTTTAGGTATTGTAAACATAGCAACACAATCAAACCCCATTGCAGAAGGCTCAGTCTATTCTAGTTATTCATCTTTCACGTTTTTGGATATTACCGTAGCAGGCCATTATGCTTATGTCGCTGTTG
Source organism: Gammaproteobacteria bacterium (assembly GCA_013288885.1). GTDB lineage: Bacteria > Pseudomonadota > Gammaproteobacteria > JABDBA01 > JABDBA01 > JABDBA01. Next base: position 525,641 of record JABDBA010000001.1, read on the forward strand.
GTACAAACGGGGTGTTAATTTTTGATGTAAGCAATCCTTCTGCTCCAACTCAAGTTAAAAATACCCAACTTCAGCCATTGACAAATGTTAATGTTATAGCTGTTTCTAATGGGTATCTTTATGCAAGTGGTCTTGATAATTTTGTTATTTACGATATTAGCACCCCTACAAATCCAGTTTTGGTAGGTAGTTGTTCCGTATTAGGGAATATCCAAGGTATTACATTTTCGGATAATTACGTGTTCTTAGCGAGCGGGAGCTATGGTATACAACGTATCGATATAAGCGACCTTGCCAATCCTGTTTCTACAGTGCTGTACAATGCACCTAATATTAATTTTAACGATATAGTAGTGGCCAACGGCGTGGCTTATGTGTCTGATGCCGACTACGGCATGCGGATGATCAGTATTGCCCCGCCCGTTTCTAGCAGTAGTCTTAGTCCCCCATCGTCAAGCGCTGACAGTTCATCAAGTACAGGTAATTCACAAAGCTCTTCTGGTAGTACTAGTTCATCTAGTGCAGGTAATCCACAAAGCTCTTCTGGCGGTGATAGCTCATCAAGTGCAGGTGCTGTATTAGATCCTTCAAGCACAGCTCCAAAGATTGATCCTCCCGGTGGATCATCTGGATTATCAGGAGGCGCTAAGGTTGGAATTGGAATAGCAGGAACAGTAGGAGTAATAGGCCTATTAGGAACAGGGTATCGTCAATGTAAGAAATCTCAAAGAACCACGACAAGCTCATGCGATCAAATTCATGCTAGGCTTTTTGAATATGAACTGGCGGAAAAGAAAGAACAAGAGCTATCGAAAGGAACTCTTAAAGAACAAAAAACGCTTGGTTCTTCCTTGAGACTTGATACTGAAAAAGCTGAATTGCTTGCTGTCCAAAACAAAATAAGGACTCTTAAAAGTGAAATTGAAAGACTGATAAATGCAGCTGATGCGAAGGAGATTAATGAATGGCGAGACCCGATGGGCAAGCCATTGTTGCACCGTCTTGTTGAATACGTTGCATTGTTTGAATGCCTTGTTAGTAAAAGCGGTGTTGATATGACTGTTGTTGACGGTGGAAAAAACACCATTGTGCACGAAGCCGTATTTTATTATCCAAAATCAAAAGATGTGCTTTGGCGTTTGCTTAATAGACTTGAGCGTGTCCCTCATTTATTAGCTAAAAATGACGAAGGTCTTACACCATTGGCTAGATGTATCAGAGTAGGAAAAATGGAGGCCGCAGCAATGATTAAGGAAAAACTATCTAGAAGAGACAACTCTGCTATCGGGGTTGCCAAAAAGCGACTTGACGAAGAAGAAAAACAACTAAGTGATGAAAAGAACATCTTAGATGAAGCAAATAGAAAATTAAATGGAGAACCTAGTAATCCTATTTATATTAAAGAAGTGGAGGACAGTAAGAAGAGGTGGCAAGTTTGTCAAAAAGATTGCCAGACACGTAAAGAAATTCATCAGTGGGTTTCAGAAGTAGGAGCACGTAAATTACTTCTTAGTGCTGCACAAGGTAACCAATCTTCCTTTTCTCCAAAAAATTCCCCTAGTGTTTCAGAGCTACGAATCCGGGTTGGGCTCTTTGAACATTCAGATCAAGAAAGTGCTATACAGCAAGTAAAGGATGCAAAAGCCAAGGTAACGCTAGGGGATCACCTAGCCAAAGTAGGATTGGTAATTGGCACTGCTTATAGTGAAGGGGATTGTTTTTTTGATGGTATTTCACGGCAGCTTGAAAGCATGAATATACCTATATCCCCGGACGAAAAACAACAAAATGTACCTGGTCACAAAAAACTTAGATTGCTTTGTAATCAGCAAGTTAAAAAACTCGATAAATCAAAAGAATATAATTGGATAAAACAAGCTATTGAAGAAGACAAACAAGATTATCCTACCTATTTAGCCACAGTTCAGTACACTGCTCCTGAAATGGAAGCGCTAAAAGGAAAAGAAAATTTATTCTCGGGAGTTGCAATATGGGGTAATCAAGACATAGAAGGGCGCATCATTTGCCAAGCGTTATCAATCCAACTGCATATTATAGAAATTATGACCGATAATGATGGGAATATAGTCTTAGAACATCGATTAACAGATGGGGGTAAGTCACGACAACTAAATGAGAAAGAAGCTAATGAAATATATGGAAATCCCAAAGTGGTTCATCTTGCTGTTTATCAAGGTTCGCTCCATTTTGTTCCCGTTATGAAACCTGATATGTTGGTGAAAGAAGCTGATCAACAACATTCAAGTTCTTTCACGCACCGTCCTAAGGAAAAAGTAGAGAGCGTAGAATTGAAAGAAATGCAGTACAGTCCATCTACGACACCTCGTGCTGTTTCTTCATCAATGAGTTCTGCATTCCTTTCGTGGGTTGGACTAGGTGGTTTTCCTCCGTCAGATCGCCCACATCGTCGAAGCAATGAAGCTGTTATTCGTAGTAGTAATAGTAATCAAATACCCATAGTAGATATAGATGACGAACAGGCTGATCTAGAAAATGGGGGTCGTGTTAACCCGATAAAGCTAGCTGCCAGGTGAAAAGGCATCGGTGCCACGTCTGGAATAAGGAATAACGTTATTCCTTATTCCAGACGTGACACTGTTTATTTCCTGAAATTGACAGGCCGACATTAAAAAGTATAATGTTGACATGACCAAAAAATTAAAAATTATTCTTAGCTTATGAAAAATTTACTTCTAATATTGTGTGCTTTTTTAATTCCGATTTCTAATTCCTATGCTGAGTCATTGATGACGCCGGCTGCAGAAAAAGAATTCGTTAAAAATGCTGTCATTTATGCGCTTGAAAATACAGATCCGCAAATGGATTATAGTAAATATGTGTCGAAAGATTTTATTAACCCCATTGATGGCAATGTATTTAATTATGACCAATGGGTCACGCATCAAAAAAATATTAAAAAATTAGTCAAATCCATGAAGCCTACCTTTGATTTAGTGGTAGCTGAAGGCGAGCATGCCGCTGCTATTTATCACATCGATATAGTAAAAAATGATGGCAGCGAATTAGTTGTCAAAGACATGGCTTTTTTTAAAATCAAAGATCAAAAAATCGTTTATTGCGAAGAATTAACCCGCTTGATAAAGGGTGCTGCAGCAGATAAAGATATTGGCTCAACTCAATAAAGCTGGGAGTGTCTATTCCATAGACATAGGTAATATCTTGAATTACACCTTGCTCATAGGGTTTTTTTCTGCTTCTTTTAAGACCTTGGCTAAAACTTTTAGATCTAAATCTTCAATTTTTTTAAAGCGTATGCACGATTTACCAATAGAAGCTTTGGGCAATTCTTTTTTATGAGTTTCCGCTATATATTTTCCATCCTTTATTCCACAAGCATAAATGGAAATATAATTTTTTTGGGAGGCTAAGCCAATAATAGCCCAATCACCCTCTTTACCGGATGAGGATTTATACCGATATTTACCGTAACCAATCATCCCCACATTGATAAAAGGCTTTAACTTAGGAACAGTTTTTTTGATAAACTGATCGATGGCTTTAATTTGCGACTTTCTCGGTTCGGAAAGTGAATCTATATATTCTTTAGGGGTCTTAGCATCGGTAGGTTTAAACATAATTGATCCTTCTCATGAATGGTTAATAAAATAATACCATATGAAGGGCAACGGTGCCACGTCTGGAATAAGGAATAACGTTATTCCTTATTCCAGACGTGGCACCGTTATTATTGAAGGTGTATCTGTAACCGATGCTGCTGGCTGAGGAGCTGCTCGAAAAAAATTATATCTATTTGTGGAGTAGGTATTGAATATAGGGTTTAATATATTTGCATAATTCTTCCAGTGTTCATTCTCATGAAACGGGACTAGCCAGAGCATGGATGGAGTATCTTTTTCTCCAACCTTTCCCACATTTTTTAAGTTAACAATATTATTAAATCCTTCATTGAGGTGTTTAATAATTTGTATTGCGTAACAATGGTTGAAAGAATCAGCAGGAGGTAAATAAGGTAGCAACAGTGTTAACGTAGTGAGGTTAAAATTCCAATCATCAAGTTGTTTTTTATATTGCAGCAATACTTGATCTACAGAGTGGGGTTTCTCTTCTCCAGAATTATTTGATGATGTAGGCACATCAGAATCATCTAAGCTTGTTTCTTCTTCTGTGTCATTATCATCGCCATCTTCAAATTCAGGAATATCTATATCGGTGCTATGTAGCCCTTGGGATGATGTAGGCTCATCTAGTTGAGCCAATATAGTTGCTACATCATTTGTAGTTTCATTATTGGGAGCAGGATCTGTTTGTTTTTGTTCCGGCGGCGCCATATCTTGTATAGAATATCCTTGCGCAGAATATACATTTTTGATGGTATCTACAACCGCATTTACCATTTGTTGACGTAAGTCACTATCTATTTCATCCTTTTTTAATAACGCAAACATTCCTTTTTCTTTGTCTTTCCTGTCAGAAAAAGATTTTATTTTTAATTTTTTTTTAAATTCTTTAGGGATTATTTTATTGAGGAGTGTAGGTAGTCGAGGGGGCTGCTTTTCTTTTTTTGAAGATGAGGATCTATTTGAGTTTTTGCATAATCGAGCTGTTGCTACTTCTTTAAACGAGCCATACGCCTTTGCACGATACTTTTTAATAACAATCGCAGGTCGAAAACTATGATGAGATTTCACCCCTGCTATAAAAATATCCCATCTCCATTTGCAGTGTTCTTTTTCTTTATCCGCTGCTTTTTTCATGAAAATAGATACTTTGCTTTCCTCTAATATTCCAGTGATGCGTTTTTCTTCGGGCGCTATTTTTTGACGTTTCTTGGGCGGCATAACTCTCTCCTAATAGATTAAGATCATTTGTTAAGGGTAATTGTACCAGATTAACCTTAAGAAAGCCTATTCGGTAGCTCAGGATATGAACGGATGAACGGTGCCACGTCTGGAATAAGGAATAACGTTATTCCTTATTCCAGACGTGGCACCGTTATTATATTATGGCACCGTTATTATCTAAGTTGCGGGGGTTTTGTTTGAGTTGTCCAGTAGAATTCTTTGCCATGATCTTGATCCTGAGGGTCTAATCGGACTAAGGCGGCGGCCGCTTCTGCGCTTGGGTTATTGGGGTTTTTAAAAAAAGGCAGTGGTGAAAAACCCCCATGAAATTCGGTAAAACCTGCTTTTTTTGCTACGGGTTTTAAAATAGGAGGGGTTAAAAAATTCATCAATGCGGGTAACCGTTTTCCTACTTCAGGGTTGTGCAGTGTTACTAATTCTCCAAAGTTATTTATCTCACCAGGAAATGGTTTCCCTTGTTTTTCGTTTTCTTCAATACTTGCGAGAATACCCGTTTCTTTGTTTAGCTTTGTAAATGGCGAATTGCCAGAAGAAAATAATTTTCCGCGCGGAGTCAGCCAGGTAAAATATTTTTTATAAAGCGCCCCAATTTGTGCGCCAGTAGAAAAATGTAAGAGGTTACGTTCGCATATATATTCAAAAAACTGGGGTGGAAATTCAGTTTCATGGATATTACCTTGTTGCGGAATGAAATTGCGACATTTATCTTCCGGCATATTTTCTGCGAGTGTTTGGGTAATATCGTCTAGATGTTTTTGGTGCAGTTCAACCGTATGTACAATTGGTGGAGTATCTGAAAAGGCAAAAATTCTAAAAATCATGCATCCTTGCCCGGCAGCTACATAAAGAACGCGGGCATTAGCATTATTAATAATCGCACTCAAAAATGCGTAATCTGCTGGCGTGGAAGGAGGTTGGCTCCAGCCCATTTTATTGGCGGTGGTCATCCAATCTTGTGCGTTCGGATTCCAGCTGTTTTTCGATTTCAGTTTTGAGAACGGGCGATATGAAAACTTCGCCGTCATCATCACTCTAGCTAAATTCTTGATTGTATTTGGCATTGACATTGATAGCCCCTCTTAAAATTGCAGCATGGTAGCATAATTAAAAGGTTAACGAAATACATTAATGAGAGTAGCAGCGTTATCTAGCCGTTATTACCAAGCTTAACATTGACAAGAACGCCAAAATTTATTTATACTTAACTTTTTTAAATTCCCCCCGATGCAAGCCGTTCTTTGCGTGATGATCATTTTATTAATTGGAGAGAAATATGCTAAGCGAAAAAGATCCATTAGGTGAATCAAACAAAATAGTTACCAAAGCAATGGCGGAGACATTATCCGGTATATCTGGGGAATCTGCGGATTATTATACAAAAGTAGAAGATAGATATGGTGAAGGGATTTTTAGGGTTGTTGTGAGTTATGAAAAGTGGTCAGCTATAACAAGCAAAGCGGGCGCGCCGATATTGGAGCGTGAAATTACCCAAGCACTTCGCGATCATTTGATTGGCCATATGAAAACCACATTGGGTATAGCAAAAGAAGATAACATACTAGCGCTCGCTCCAGATACATTAAAAAGTAATAAAGAACTTTATCAGTATTGTCATAATCCTAACAGTGATGTTACACAGTTGAGACTGGCTCAAATTTTATTGGAACTTGGTTTTGTAAAGAAAATACAAGAAAAAATAAGAGCTCGTAAAGGTTATCTAGGTTTTAGGGTTGCCATGAGTGATGATGATTGGGATGGATTGATGTCTTTACTTAAAGGTAATCCGGCGGTTAAAGAAGAATATGATAATTTATCCCACGTTGCTCTTAATGTAACTCAATTAAAAGATTTGGATCATCAATTACCTGAGTCGCCTACTCTTGTTGATGCAATAAAGGCATTAGAAAAACATAACATCAAAATAATTCATACATCTGTTTTTCCAGCTATTGCTGATGGTAAATACCATTTTTTATTATCTAGCGATGTTTTGGGGCGGTTAGAGGAAAACGTTGGTCGTTTTTCTCGCCGCGCACCTGTCGCGGTTCTAAAAAGTGATATTCAAACATTATCGATAGTAGAATCTAAAAAAGAAGAAGAACAAAAATCGCAGGCCGCAGAATCCGTAACTCCATCAGCAGTTGCTCCGATGCCGCCTTCTGAGGCGAGTCAGATACAACTAAAGGTTTTTTCTTTTAATGGAAAAAGTTTGCAAAGATTAAGTGGCAAGGCTGACTTTTCATTTGAGGAAATTTCAGAACTTTTGACAGCAAAAAAAGTACAAACGTTTTCTACATCAGGATACCCAAACAAGACTGACGATAAACCAATTTGTTACCGTGTATTAATTAGACCTGAAGATGAAACAATATTAAATGGTTTTGATTGTTATTCATGTGAATTTGCTGAAACTATTGAAGTACCCATACAGAGCATAAAAGCCGCTCCAACTGCACCCCTTAAACCACTAGAAGTCCGTATTAGCCTTGATGATGTATCCAAATGTTTGGAGAAGAACCCCCAAGCGGTTTATACCGGTCAACCACTAGGTCGAAAATTTCAGGCTTATCTTGCAACAAAGAAGCTTACACCTCGATTGATGGAAGAAAAAGATAATCATATAGTTATTGTGTTCAGCGATGCAAAAGATATTCAGACTTTTCAGAGTATTTTTCCGATGGCACCTAAGCCAATGTCGCTAGAGGGAGTTGCACAACCACCATCATCTTTACCAGCAATGAGTGAAGAAAAGCAAAAAACTGAAGTTGATAAGACTGCACAGTTTGTTGTTAGTCGTGAAGTAATGGATGCATTTTGCCAACAGACAAAACAGAAAGATTTCTCTATGGCGCTCAAGTCTAGTGTTGAAGTTGAGCCACTAAAGGTAGAAGAAAGAGCCGACTCTCATTTCAATGTTACTATTAAGCAAAAAGATGTTAGCAAATTTAGAGCAGCTAATGGCGAAGACATATCAATATGTTGCATGTTTGCTGTCAATAAACTAAAAGATAAGACAAAAGTAAATGAAGGGCAGGCAGTAACGCATGGGTTTAATCCAGACATAATTATGGACGATACTAATGGTAAGATAGTTCTAAATAGTCCGCTAAAATACCCTAATTTATTAAATTTTTTAGAGAGCCAAGTATTTGAAGGTGTAGACGTCTTATTTAGTATAGAGTTGGATAGCGCAATCCGTTCTGATAAAGCATTTGTTTATGAAAAACTAGTTGCCGCAAAACCGCCGCAGTCACAATCTAAAGTGGTAACAGATGCTTTATTGAATGCAAAGGCAGGTATGGTTGCTAAGATAGGTCAAGACGGAAAAAATCAAGCAGGAGCTATCGGTGCTAAAGGAGAGCAAGAACCTGTCATGGCTCCGGCTTCTGCTTTTGCCCTAAATCGGAAATAAAAGCAATGGTGCCACGTCTGGAATAAGGAATAACGTTATTCCTTATTCCAGACGTGGCACCGCTTTTTACTTACGCAGTGCTGCCGCTCGTTTTTTTAATTCTTCTTCAGACACATCTTCGATGTGCGTGGCGATCCACCACATATTACCGGCCGGATCTTTTACCCCGGCATTACGATCACCATAAAATTGATCAGCAGGTTCCATGATAGAAATGGCGCCAGCTTGCATGGCTTGGTTATATACTTTATCTGTATTCTCTACATACATGTAAATAAAAGAAGGCATGGCAGGGAAAGCACCATTAGCATCTGACACCATCAGCATCGAATCTTTGATTTTAAGTTGCGCGTGCATGACAGAGCCATCTGGTGCTTTGGAGCAATAATTTTCTTGGGCGTCAAAAGCACGCTTAAGAAAATCGATAAGTTTGCTCGCACCATTGACTGCCAAGTATGGTGTTAAGGTATGAAATCCAGTGGGTATAGGTTTTACTGACATGGGCTGCTCCGTGAGTATGAGAAAAAGGTAAGGTATAGTATCAAAAAATGGGGGAGTTTATAAGGTTACTTCTAAAGGGCGACGCGCCTCTTCACGTTTTACCATGGTAAAACGTGATAAATCTCACATTTTACGATGGTAAAACGTGGTAATTATCACGTTTTGGTAAGATAAGCCTTTGGGCTTATTCATCGTTCTTTTAATATTTCGACGCCTAGGCTTCCTTTGGAAGGTTATGCAGATAAAAACGCCTTTAAAGTTTTTTTCTTAGATGTAGGGTTATTGGCAGCGATGAGTAAAATTCAGCCGCAAGTAATTATCGAAGGCCATGATTTATTTGCTGAATTTAATGGTGCTTTGACAGAAAATTATGCCGCGCAAGAATTGATGCCCTTATATAAAGAATTATATTATTGGACGAGTGAAGGGACGGCTGAAGTTGATTTTGTGGTGGCCTATAATTCGCAAATATATCCTTTAGAAGTAAAAGCAGGTGTTTCCAGGCGTAAAAAAAGTTTATTGAGCTATGACAATAAATATGCTCCCGCTTTATTGGGGCGATCCTCGCTCATGAACTTAGCGAAAAATGGCAAAATTGCTAATTACCCACTTTATCTGATTCATCGTTTCCCCACTTTAGCAGGTTAACGTATTGGCCAACAATCGTTGACAATTTTCTGCGCTTAGCGGGTATTTAAGATAATATCCTTGCACGGCATCTACTTTATGTTTACGCAAAAATTCGAGTTGTTCTAGGGTTTCAACGCCTTCAGCAATCACTTGCAATTTAAGTTGATGTGCCATGGCGATAATAGCTAAAGTTATGGCACGATCTTCGGCATTAGTTTGAATTTCTTGGATGAAAGATTGATCTATTTTAATAGTACTAATGGGCAGTCGCTTCAAATAACCGAGTGCAGAATAACCTGTGCCAAAATCATCAATCACTAATTTAATACCATGGTCATGTAAGGTTTGTAATTCATAAAGCATGCTTTTGGTGTTATCAATAAAACTACTCTCAGTTAATTCTAATTCCAAATAGCGCGCGTCAAGCGCCATTTGTTGCAGAGTGGCCATAACCACTTGGCTGATCGAAACTTGTTTGGTCTGTAATATCGATATATTCACTGAAACAGGAACGACCGCTAAACCTTGTTCTAGCCATGTTTTGATTTGAGCGCAAGCTTCTAGTAATACCCACTCACCAATAGGAAAAATTAACCCCGTTTTTTCAGCGAGTGGTATTATTTCATTTGCAGACAATAAACCTTTTTGGGGATGTTGCCAACGTATCAATGCTTCTAAACTGATAATACTGCCGTCATGAGGGTTATATATAGGTTGGTAGTACAGGCATAATTCTTTGCGGTCTAATGCTTGTTGCAATTCCATTTCATGTGCGTGCATCTCTTGTACGGCTTGATTTAAAGCGGGAGAATAATATTGATATTGGTTCCTGCCATTTGCTTTGGCTTGATACAATGCGATATCCGCTTGTTTGAGTAAGCTGTGAATATCCATACCATCTTCAGGAAATAAACTTATACCTATATTCACCGCGATGTGTAATTCATGCTGTTCAATTACGATAGGCATGGTCAAATTAGAAAATAGCCGATCAAGTATAATGCTGATTTGTGAGATATCATCAATATTAGCAAGCATAATAACAAATTCGTCAGTACCCACAGAACGTGAGGCTAAATCGTTTTCTCGCACACAAGTTTTTAAGCGTGAGGCTACATTAATTAGCAATTGATCGCCGATATCATTACCTAAACTGTCGTTAACACGCCTAAAGTCGTCGATATCTAAATAAAGAATAGCGATAATTTTCTTTTCGCGCATCATTTGATCAACAATATAATTGAAAGTTTGATGTAAAAGATTGCGATTGGCTAAACCTGTTAGTGGGTCATGAGTGGCTTGATAATAAAGATGCGCATTTTCTAACGAAATGACCGCCTGGGTAGCAAGTACCTGCAAGGTTTGTAAGTGTTGTGTGGTAAATACGGCACTGTTATCGGTATTTTCTAAATAAAGAATACGGCGCAATTGGCCTTGATAGAGGATGGGCAATAGTAATATAGAAGTAGGTTTAACTTTTTCGATATAAGGGTCGTGAAGCGGTTGTTCAGCAGAGGTAATATTTTGAATTATGAGTGGCGCTTGGGTGCGTTCAACATATAGGATAAGCTCCAGAGGTAAATCAACTCTTGCAGCAAGAGCAGTGGGTTGTGTTAAATTTATCAATTGCGTTGATTGTGTTTCTTCTGCTTCAATAGTCCAGCTCATATCTTGTTGTAATAATAATACAATACGTTGCGCTTGTGTGTTTCCAAAAATAATTTGTATAAACTTTTTTAACAGTTTATCCAGCTGAATTTCATTAAATATTTCTTGCGAAGATTTAATGACAGCCAGCATATTTATCCCTGACGCAGTTGTTTCTAAAGGGAAAATTTGCGTAGTATTTTCTTCTGAGGAAATGGTGTTGCTAATAATTGGCGAGAAATATCTCTGATAATTTTTTTGTAAAAGTTTGCATTTGGCGCTGGCTCCCCAGCGTTGATAACAATTATAGGCTTCAGAAAAATGTAAGTTTGCAAATCGAGGAAGATCTAAATCATTATAAAAGCGGCCGGCACATTCATTAGCAACAGCCATGCTATGAAGAGAATCTTGCAATTTTGCGGACTCTATGGCTTTTTCATAGAGGGAAATGGCGAGTGAATTTTTTTGTTCTAGGCGTGCTATTTCGGCTTTAATTAATAATGAATATGACAGAAAATTATGGGGGCTCCAATCTGCCCAGCGCTGCAATGCCTTAAAAATTTTATAGAGTCTTTTTAAAGATCTTTTCTTGGCTGGTATTTTATGATATTGAGCAGCGATTGCAAGCCCGTGATAGAATTGTACGCTGACACTGTTAATTAACCCCATATTATAATCGGTATAAGGTTGGAATTTTTCGGCGAAGAGTTGTGCTTGTGTATATGCTTCAAAGATATAACACAATGCAGTGCATTGGCTGTAGAAAAAACCGAATTCCGTTTTGTTAATATTGGCTGAAATATCGTTTTCAATTTCAGCAAGTTTATTAATATCAAAAACCGTTTTTTCTTCATAACATTGAATTGAATAATCGCAACATTTGATAATTCTACCGAAGTCATTAATTTTAGATTTTGTAATAAACTCTGTAGCGTTAGATACGTATTTTTTTATTTCTAATAGTGGTCTACCAAAAGCGAAGGCGGTTATAATCAATACAATATTAGAATAATTGCTATATGCAAGGTGGCCTACATCGCGCGCAAGTTGATAGGCGATTGCAAGATCATTGAGAACTGCAGTATCATCAGCGCGATACGGGTTAATAAATGTTCCCAAAATGAAGCGGTTAATACCTGCAAAAGCACCCTCACCATGTCTTATCTTTAATTTATCATAAAAATTTACTAGGTTTAAGCCTTCATCATACCAATTTAGACTGTGTATCAAAGTAAAAGCATAGACTAAACAGCCCATTGACGTGCTGTCAGCATACCCATATTGTAAACTTAGACTCATATTTTTACAGGCGAGTAGCACAAATAATTTTTGATTTGCTATAAACGCGTTATTGAATAATTGGCTAATTAAATCTATGGCAGCACGATGTGGCGGTGAATTAATAAGTGATAAAGTCAATGTTTCTATCTTCTTCCGTTTGCATTGTAATTTTACTTTAGTAATATTCCATAGCAAATCAATCATGTTGGGTTTGGCGGGGATGTTAACCCCCAATAGATTTAGCGCATTTAAACCTATATTAATTGCTTCAGTATGCTTGTTAAGATACGACAACATTTCAATATTCAATTTATAAACACTTACTTTATCTAAAATATTTTTGGCCTGAATTTGTAAGGCGTCAAAATATTTTTGTGCTTGGTCGAAATCGCCTATTAAATATTTACAAGCAGCTAATTCTCGTTGCAAAGGAAACAACAATTCATATTCTACGCGCCAGTTAAATGGGTTTAATAAGGTAATCCCTGCCTCAAAATAGCTGATGGCGGCTTGATAAGCTGTTGAAGCTTTTGCTTTTTTCCCCGCCCAGAGGTTGTATTTTGCAACAACCTTTTTCTCTATAGAGTCGGTGATTAAACATAGACTGTGATTAAACTGGTCAGTAATTTTAAATAAACATTCATCCTTCTCATCTAATTCATTTTTACCGAGTAGGAGTCGGGCAATTCGTAAATGAGTCTGTTGTCGGATAGAGAGCGGCATCAGTTCATAGCAGGCCTGTTGAATTCGATCGTGAATAAAACAATATTGTAAATCATTAAAGTTTTCTTCCATGAGAGGGATGCCTGTTTCTGCTAAAGTAATGGTAAAATAGGCTTTCTCTAGCGGAATAATCAAATTAAGCTGGATAGCATTTATAAGTAATTGTGCAACAGTGATGGGAGTTTTTTCGCTAATTGTTATTAGCGTCTGCAAACTAAATTTATAACCAATGCAAGAAGCTAATTTTAATATTTCCTGTGTTTCTTCTGGCAATGCGTAAATCTTGGTTGTTAGCAAGTCAATAACGTTTACCGTTACATTTTCTTGCTGAATGGTTGAAGTGTCCCATTGCCATTGACTTTTATCATATGAAAATCGTATTAAATTCTTTTGATATAAATTTTTTAAAAACTCGTTGATGAAAAATGGATTACCTTGGGTTTTATCATTGATACACGACGCAAGGTCAGTAACCTTGGCAATAGCGCAATTAAAAGTATCGGTTAATAATAGCTGTGTATCATTTAACGTTAATGGCTCTAGTTCTAAGCGTGTAATTTTTACAGACGTTTCTTGCAATTTATCGAGCGTAATCGCCAGGGGGTGACTTCCATTAACTTCATTACTGCGGTAGGCACCGATCAGTAAGACGTTATAAATGAGATGATTGAGAAGCAACGTTTCAAGTAGGTGCAGTGAAGCATTATCTGCCCATTGCAAATCATCTAAAAAAATAACTAATGGGTGTTCTGCTTTTGAAAAAACACTGACAAATTTTTGCAAAGCAAAATCAAAGCGATTTTGTGCATCGTTGGGTGATAAAGTTGGAATAGGAGGTTGCTTACCCATGATGCTTTCAAGTTCAGGGATCATTTCAATGATCACTTGCGCAATATCACCCAATGTTTCATGTAAAGCAGCACGAGTTTTATTAAGCACTTCCTCAGGTTCGGTTAAAATTTGCGCCACCATCCCTTTGAAGGCAGTGATGATGGCACTGTAAGGTACAATGCGTTGTAATTGATCAAACTTACCGCTAATAAAACGGCCACCTTGATACGCAATAGGTTTACGTACCTCATTGATGAGTGAGGTTTTCCCAACACCAGAATAGCCGGACACGAGAACTACTTCAGCTTGACCTTGATTGATTTGTCTAAATGCAGTTAGTAGTTCGGCAACTTCTTTTTCACGTCCGTATAATTTACGTGATACTTGCAGGTGATTATAGGCATCATGTTGCCCTAGTTTAAATATTGCAATTTCTTTTTTTTGTTCCCATTGATAATTGCATTCAGCCAGGTCGGCTATTAAACCAGCACTGCTCGCGTAGCGTTCAAGCACATTTTTAGCTAATAATTTAGTAATAATTTTTTCAAGCATCACGGGAATATTGGAGTTCACCTCGGTGATTAAAGGTGGTTTTTGTGCAATATGACATTGCACCCACTCAGCAGCGGTGTTTGCATGAAACGGTAATTTACCGGTTAGCAGTTCAAAAAAAGTAATGCCAAGTGAATAAAAATCAGTACGGTAATCGACAGGACTATTCATTCGTCCCGTTTGTTCGGGTGAGAGGTAAGGCGAGCTGCCTTCTAATTTATCAGGATTCACATATTCTTGAGTTTCTTCTAAAATCTGCGAAGCCAGACTTAAGTCTATCAGTTTAAGAGTTAAGCTTTTTGGATTAATTATAAAATTAGCAGGTTTAATATCTTTGTGAATAATATGTCGGTTATGCAAAAATTCTATTACGTCGATAATTTGTAAAGCGATTTTAAAAAAAGTAGATAAGTCTAGGGGTTTTCCTGCAAAAAATTTTTCTAATGTTTGCCCAACACAATTTTCTAGAATTAAGGTAGTAGTTGTTGGTTCTGGTTGAACTAGCTCATAAGGTTGGATGATATTGTGATGGTGAAAACGTTTGAGTAATTGATATTCATGCTGTATTAATGCATTTTCTTTTACGCTAGGGTGTTCAAGTTCAATTAATTTAATCATTACCATTTGTTTATCGTATAGGCGCATTCCACGATAAATGGCAATAGATTCACTCGTGCTACAGATTTTTTCTAATAATGTGTAACCTGCCAGGTTTTTCATAAAATCCTTATTGGCTAGAAGGATTTCCTCTAGATTCACTTTAAGTATAGTTATGGAAAGGCAAATTAGTATTGACCAAATAGGTAATATTAGAAGTTTTGCGCAATGTGATTAAGCGCTGTTTGAATCATGATGTAAGATGTTTTACTGACGCCCCCGTTTGCGCGTTTTATCTCGCAGCAGTTCATCAAGAGAAAGGTGTTGTTCTGGGGGAGCGGGCTTAAAGAGGTTGCTGAATTCTTCGAGTGTTCCCAAAGCAAGTGCAATTTTAAAGCGACGTGGCAATCTTACAAAATTCAGTATGTACAATAAATAATTGTTGTACAATCTGATGGTTTGAAGATTGCCACGGCGACCATAAACCCCTGGTCGCCTCGCAATGACACCGGCTAAAGATAGTGCTATTGTCATATATTCTTATCTTTATAGGGTTAATCTATGCCAACAAACCTAGACGCACTTTTTGCCAATAAAATAGCTTGTATTGTTGAAGATGTATTTCTCAGTCCGGAGCAAATTAATATTTTTTTAGCCAAGCTAACGGCGATGCCTGATTGGTATGAACCAAAAATTCCTAAAAAACTGCAGCATTTATTTCCTATCAAAGATTTCCCTAAACATTTATTTTATACGCAGTATGGTTTTTATGAAGATGGTGTTGATGAGGCTGCTTATTTAAAAATAAGCCAAGATTATGCTGAAACCTGGAAGCGTTTAACCACAGCTTGCGGTTTTGATCCTTTTGTTTTATTAGTCGATTATTTTAAAAAGAAATATCAAGCTAATTTGCAGCCTGCGCACAAAAACCAGCAGAACTATTTTACCTTAGTGGTGCGTGATTTGGCGAAAGAAGTTTTGCCTCACGCTGATTTTGGTCCTTATGATGGAAAAGAGTGGGCGATCAATCAAGTCGAACAGCAACTGGCTTGGAACATTTATTTAACTGCTCCGCAACAAGGCGGTGAAACAACGATTTATGATTATGTGTGGGATGAAAATACCCCGATCGATGAAAACTCTTACGGCATTCAACAATTTAATCAACCAGTAAAACATCGTTTTAAAGTTACCCCGGGCAAATTAGTTTTATTTAATTGCAGAAATTTTCATGCGATCAGTGAATCATCTGCTCCCCGCATCGCTATCGGTGGTTTGATTGGCAAAACGAAAGACCAGCAGTTAATTGCCTGGGCCTAAGGCCTAGGTTTTGTAAGAAAAAATTGATTTTTAGCGTATTTAAGATTTCCTTAAGCTTTGAATGGTATGCTTGCTCTTAACTAAACAAAACTAAGAGGAGTGTTTTATGCCAGATATCATCGTAACCCAAGCAGATATAGATTCAGAAGAGAAATTGCAAGCGCTTATTGATGAGCTTAATAAAGGTGGTGTTACATCAATCGATTTTTCACCGTGCGCTAAAATAACTTCTGACAAGTGGCAGCAGTTAATAGGATCATTGCTGTTTAATAAAGAAACCCTTCACCGTTTTGATGAGCCTAAAGGCGGTATAGATTCTGAGTCAGCGCAAATACTTGCTCCGATAATGGGCGATATTGATAATGCTATTGCTATTGCAAGATCCTCTGCTGTGTCATTTGCTCGTATAATTGGTAGCGGGTTGGCAGGCGATAAGAGCAGATTATCATTTGAAGGACGACCTTCTGATATGGGTGTCGATGGCGGTGGGGCAGGTTTAAATTCTGCCCTGCCTAGATTCCGAAGTAGTACCGTTGCTTCTCCAACGCCAGCAGAACACAAATCTAACGATGCGCTGGAACCCTTATTAGATCCTATTCGTTCTGATGCTTCTCGTAGTCTAGATTTATCACAACATGGTACTGATGATGGTTTTTGGGATTCATTTGTTAATAAGACTTGCCCTCGATTACCCGTCGTTGCTGTGAGTTTTGCTATGGGTGATGTTAAAGAGGATGAGTCTCGTTCTTCGATTCCAGTACTCCGTTCGCAGATTGAAACCTTGATTTTACCCAAGAAAAATTTAGATCGCCATGAACTGGAAAGTTTAGCAAGATTTTTTCAAGATAATACAACTTTAAAACATTTAAAGATAAAGCTTTTGCTCCCTGCTGATATTACAGATAAAGAATTAACTGGTTTTTTAAGCAGTTTAACTACCTGTACCGGGTTAACGGAACTTGAAATAAGTTATGAGATTGTCGCTGATAAATCGAAAAGCAAAGATGGAGGATTAAAAGATGGAGGATTAAAAGATAAAACAATCGCATTCAATCGTATATTTTTAGAAAATCTTCGTAACATCCAATCTCTTCAGCAACTTACATTGGTATCTTTTAAGATTTATGAGCCTAGTGCGATGGCTTTAGTAGGGTTTACAAAAGAAGAAGGTCTCAATTTAAAAACCCTAAATCTGAATATGCCGATGCTAATGGTTGAGCAACAGGGTAGTCAAATACTATTAAGATCTTCTGAGAATTTTTTATTAAATGGTGCTATTGCTCGTATGGTGAACGGGGCAACGTTTTATGTAGAATATAATTCTTTTAGATCAACGCCAGTTTTAGAAGAAGCATTAACAAAAAACAAAGCAACACATGGCTCAAAACAAACACCTTTTGTTTTTGGTCACTCACAACGACCCACAGATAATGATGAAAAAACGCATGCGAATAAAGGTGAAAGTTATGCTGTTAGGGTAAGCTTGCGTACAAAATTAAAAAGTGGAGTTAAAGAATTGGCAACAATGGTCGGCGATAAAAATAAACCTACCATTGAAGCTGTTATTGCTAAAGCAATAACGTTTATTCATGATGCCTATGATTATCAAAACGCTAAATCGGCTGCTAGCAGAGCGCGTTTGCAGATTAGATCAATTATTACTGCCGCATTAGAGATTTTGTTAACGCTTTATTATGGTCGCGTTTTAAATCAAAATCAGAATGATGTGCAAACGTTAAGCAATTTAATTTTTGCTATTGAGCAGATTAAAGCAATTCCAGAATGTAATAAAGGCAAGCGCGTAACAATTGCTTTAGGGCATGTATTAGCCTCACTCAAAAAATATCAAGATGATTCAAAGCTTGCTGTAGATATAACACCTTCAGAAGAAGTACGCGTTACGGTTGAAAAATTGATCAAAGAAAAAATTGATCCATTGCAAATACAAAAAGAAGGTTTAGCACCAAGCCAAAGCAGCCACTCTCGTAATACACCTTCTTCTAGCAGTGTATCGAGATTTTTCAGTGGGTTATCTACGTCGCATCATACTAGAAGTTACTCTGCGCCCTCGGCACTAACAACTACGAAAGAAGCTACTATTATTAGCCCTGCATCGTCGTCTGCAAGTAGCTTACAGCCTAAATAGGTAGGTCGGAATTTCCTCTACCCAGGTATATACGTAAAGTCGATAGTTCGCTATCATGGTATTAAGGATAAACAAATGAAAAAACAGATAAAATTATTGAGTTTATTATTGCTGATGTTCATAAGCTTTAATATTTTTGCTGACGAGCAAAAATACAATGCAAGTTTTGCCTGTGATAAAGCGAATTCACCGCTAGAAAAATTAATTTGTGGTGATCAATATCTGAGACATTTAGATTTTACCATGGCGCAATTGTTTACAGTTATGAAAAATCAGGCTTATGGTGCTGACCAATTAGTTATCATTGATAAACAACGCCAGTGGCTTAAAGATCGATATTCACAATGCGGCATCGACAAAAATAGTCAACTAACCGATTCAGCAGCTGATAAGGCAAAATATTGTTTAATGAATTTGTATGAGGCCAAGAACCTTCAATTGTTACGCGATATTGCACCAAACGACAAAACCCAGTGGAAGGTAAATATTACATCAGGAATTGATTTTGATAATAAAACCGTAACGGGAAAATTATCGCATAATGAAATTGAACAACTGACCTATGCTAAAATTAGTGGTGGTGGGCAATTCCCAGAAGGTTTAGGTGAGAATAAAGTAAAAAACTGTCAAGAATATTGGATGAAATCTGTTCCCAATAACACTACTTATGATATGTCGATGGCAGGTTTTTTTGATCACACTTGCGGAGTTTTAGAAAGACTTTTGCATGCAGAGAAACCTGCTGAAAGTTATTTGAATAATATTCAAATTTATGATGCGCAATATTTATCGCCAACCTTACTGCCAGTAGTAAATCAGGAGGGTTCAGATCAGCTCGATTCATACAGTAAACAAGGGCTATCTATTGCTGACCTCATCAAACAAGGAAAAGTGAAGATTACTCATGCTAATTATTCGGCAAAAATTTATTATGATGGACAGAATATGGAAAGTGATATCACAGAAATCGCACGCGCTGATTTTAACGGGGATGGAAAAGAAGAAATTTTAGTGACGGTTGGTGAATATGCAACACAAGGCTCTTACAGGGATTATCAAGTATGCCTCTTGGGTCGTTTAAATGAACACGAGCTACTTAGATATCTTACCTGTACGTGATTAAATTCACTCCGCCAAATAGCGCCGTAAAAAATTAAGCTCATTTCGCAGTTGTTCTAATTCATCACTGAGTTCTAACACCAACACTGCGCCGGGTACATTAACGCCTAAATCGCGTTGCAAGCGCAGAGCAGATTCAAGACGGCGCACTGCAGTTACATCCAACTGACTGTTTTTCTCAATGGCTATAGGTGATTTGAATAAGCCATGTTCGATCATTTCAATCAGTGCTTCTTCGCTGAGGGTATATTTGTGGCAAACTTCGGTGATCGATATAGTCACTGTTTCATCAACAATCACGCCGGTAATAGTCATTCCTTCGTTAGATTTTTTCATGGTTAAGCTCCCATCTTGGCGCGTGGATTAAATGGCATTTCTTTTGCCATGGTTTCATACAGTGCTTTGGCTTTTTCCGTTGTCGGTTGTGGAATAACAATTTTTAACATCACGTATTGATCACCTGGCGTGTTACCTGGCAAACCACGGCTTTTTAAACGCAGTGTTTGGCCGCCTTGCGAGCCCGCAGGAATTTTTAAATCCACATGACCACCTAGCGTGGGCACTACAATAGTTGCACCTAATGCGGCTTCCCACGGCGCAACCGCTAAAGTGGTGTAGATATCATTTTCTCTGACATCAAATACCGGATGTTTTTCAACCTGCACTTGCAAATACAAATCGCCTTTAGCTCCACCGCTAAAACCAGGCGCGCCTTGTCCGGCTAAACGAATTTGTTGGCCTGATTTTATTCCAGCAGGAATTTTAACTTTTAAAGTCAGTTGGGTAACTTCGGGTTGACCGTGTTTATTAAGCTGTTGCACGGGAATTTGAATTTGTCGAGTAGTGCCTTGATAAGCTTCTTCTAAACTAATAGTGATTTTACCGTGATAATCTTCGCCGGGCATGGCGGCATCTTGAAAACGACCAGCGCCGGATCCCGCTCCAAAGCCGCCGCTAAACAACGATTCAAAATAATCACGCGCTGAAGCAAAATCAGCTTTGGAAGTTTGTTGATGATGTGGTTGCCGATAAGAATGCTGGCCTTGTTGATTCTCGCGCGCGTATTGTCCCATTTGATCATACGCTGCTCGTTTAGCAGGATCTTTTAAAACCTCATAGGCTTCGCCTAATTCTTTAAATTTTGCTTCGGCATCCGGTGCTTTGCTCACATCAGGGTGATATTTGCGCGCCAGTTTCCGATAAGCCATCTTGATATCTTTTTCGGTGGCATTACGGGCGAGGCCCATTATTTGGTAGTAGTCTTTGTCCATAGTATTATTCTCTAAGGTAGGTCAGTTCAAGCGAAGCGGAACTGACAGCAATAATCATTAGACCCATTTGTCGGCTCCGTCGCTTACGCTTCTTGAGCCGACCTACATAATAGTTAATTTTTTAGTGGCAGCATAATGACTATTTGCATAACAAAATTATAGCACTAATGGTAGGCAATAGTTAAGTTGGAGGGTATAATCTTGCCAGTTCCACATTAAAAACTGATAAAAACCATGACCACAGTCGATTCAGCAACCTTATTAAAAATTCATGACTTAATGGTAAAAAACCGCTTATTAGAAGAGCGCTTGATTACTATGTTTAAACAAAACCAAGGCTTTTTTTGGATCGGCGGCCCAGGCGAAGAAGCATTTAACATACCGTTGGGTCTGCAAGTTAAAAAAGGGCACGGTTTAGATTACGATTATTTGCATTTGCACTATCGCTCCAGCGGAATTTTAATGGCGATGGGGATGGATCCCATGGATGCGATTCGACAAATGAAAAATAGCGCGCTCGATCCCCATTCTGGCGGCAGAAATTTTGCCGGTCATTTTTCCATGCGTAAATGGAACGTTGCGCCAATTACTTCGCCGATTGAAGTGCAATATCTTGTTGCAATTGGTACGGCGATTGCGCAAAGAGATCATGGCGGCACAGGCATCACGATTGTTAATGGCGGCGATGCGGGCACAGCAGAAGGTGATTTCGCTTCTTGTTTAGTGTGGGCGTCACGACCCAAGCAAGAACTCCCGATGTTAATTATCGTTACAAATAACGAGTGGGGCATTTCTACGTCTGCTAAAACTCAGCATGGTGAAAAACACATCGCAGATCGAGGCAACGCATTTGGTATTAAAACCCAAGTGATTAATGGTAATGATGTCAACGAATCCTTTGCTGCTATTCAAGAGGCAATGCATTATGTGCGCACCCAACGCAAACCATTTTTGTTAGAAGCTAAAGTTTCGCGCTTGTATGGGCACAGTTCTGCCAGTGGTGGTATGTTTAACCCGAATGAAGAAGATCCGCTGCCGCTGTTGCAAAAAAAATTAATCGCGGCTAATTTGTTATCGGCAGAAGCAATAGAAACTTTACGCGCAAAATATGAAGAAGAACTACGGTTGTTGGCCGATCAAGTAAAAACCGAGCCGCAGCCTGATCCGCATTCCATTTATGATTTCACCTATTGGCAACAACAAGGTAAATATTGGTAAAAAACTATGGCAACTATAGCTCAAGCCATTCGAATGGCATTGCATTACGGCGAAGAAAATTTACAACTCGCCCATGTTTTTGGCGAAGATGTGGGTTTACCCTTAGGTGGTGTATTCACTGCTACGCAAGGCCTTAAAACCGCATGGAATTCCCCGTTAGATGAACGCGGCATTATTGGCGCAGCGATTGGTTTAGCAATGGCGGGCAAACGTTGCGTCGCTGAAATTCAATTTTGCGATTATATTTTTAATGCTATCGATTTATTAAAATTAGCGGGCAACACTTGCTGGTCGACCAATGGCGATTGGAATTTGCCAATGACGGTGATGACACCGGTCGGCAGTGGCATTCGTGGTTCGCTGTATCATTCGCATTCGTTCGATGCCATGATGACGCATATTCCGGGTTGGAAAATTGTAATTCCATCAAACCCTAAAGATACTTATGGCTTATTAATCTCGTGCCTCAAAGAATTAAATCCCACTATGTTTTTAATGCCCAAAGCGATGATGTATTTGGGTGGTGATGAATTAATTCCGGGTGAACCAGCGAGTGGTTTAAAAGCGTTAATCGATAAACCTGTAGATAAAGCCGCTGCAGAAAATTGGCAGCCGCAATGGCCGCCCGAATTAACCGATTATTCGGTAGAAATTGGTAAAGGGAAAATTGTGCGTGAAGGAACTGATATTACCGTGGTGAGTTATGGTCGTACTTTACCGTTGTGCGCAAAAGCCGCCGATCAACTGTCGCAAGAAGGTATAAAAGCTGAAGTGATCGATTTACGTTCGTTGTGGCCTTATGATTGGGAATTAATTTCAAAATCTATTTTAAAAACCCAATGTGTATTATATGTGAATGAAGATACCGAAGTAACAAATTTTGGTGAACATTTAATTCGACGTACTGTCGATGAGTTTTTTTATAATTTAAGTGCGCCGCCTAAATTATTGGCGGGGGCATTTATTCCTGGCGTTGGTTTGGCGCATAGTTTAGAAATGGCGAGTGTGCCGCAGTTAAATAATATTGTTGAAGCCATTCGATCAGTTATTGCAAGTAAGGTATAAAATTATCTTAATTATTTGAGGCACTCTATGTTGCAATACCACCCTCAGCAGTTCGTCGAGAATTTAACCAATCTCTCTATTCAGCGTTTTCATTTTATTTATGATAAAAAAGCAAAAAAAGTGCTTGCTTCGCATCCTGCATTGCAAGAGTTAGCTGATGCCATAATGAATGATAGTCGTGATTTTGATCAGCATGAAGGCTTGTTTTTTCAAATTGATCCCGAGCATAAAACCTTGCAAGGTGCGTTTGTGCATCGCACTGTGCGTGGTCAAGCAGCTGGAGGCACGCGCTATTGGCACTATGAAACAGTGGAAGATTATTTGCGTGATGGCTTGCGCTTAGCCAAAGGAATGACGCAAAAAAATGCTTTGGCGGGTATTTGGTGGGGCGGCGGTAAAGGGGTGATCGCACATAATCCGCAGATTGATAAACAGGATCCTAAAGTTCGACAAAGTATTTATCGTCATTATGGTCGTTTAATGTCAGCGATGCATGGCTGTTACGTTACCGCAGAAGATGTGGGTAGTAATGTCATTGACATGGCCAACGTGTTTGCGCAAACACGATTTACCACTTGTATTCCATTGGAATACGGTGGCAGTGGCAACCCTTCGACAGCCACTGCACGTGGCGTAGTCTGTGGCATGATAGCAGCTTGTGAATTTATGCAGTTAGGCACGCTGGCCGATAAAGTGATAGGTATACAAGGCACAGGTAATGTTGGTGTTGCCTTAATTAATTTTTTATTAGAGCAAAAAGTGAAACACATTATTGCCAGCGATACCAATGCGCAACAAGTACAACACTTGCAACAAAAATTTATCGGAAAAAATCTGACGATCCGTCATAGCGAGAATAATGATTACAGCATATTAGCAACGGATTGTGACATTCTTGCGCCTTGTGCAATCGGCGGTGTGCTTAATCCGCAAACGATTCCCATGATTAAAGCTAAAATTATTTGTGGCGCTGCTAATAATCAATTACAAGATCCCATGCGTGATGATCAACTGCTGCATGATCAAGGCATTATTTATATTCCCGATTTTTTAGTGAACCGAATGGGCATTGTACATTGCGCGAATGAGCAATATGGTCGAGTAGATAACGACCCCGAATTTGCAAAACATTTCAACCGTGATTGGCATCATTCCATCCACCAAACGGTATGGCGATTATTAACTCAAGCAAAAGCAGCGCAAGTTCCCACAGCAATTTTAGCAGTCAAGCAAGCCGATGAATTGGCGTTACAGCCACATCCTATTTTTGGACATCGCGGCCAAATGATTATTGATTCTTTAGTCGCTGCTCGGTGGCATGAACACGTAGCAGAATAAATTCTATTTGCCGCCCATTCTACCCACTACCACTAAAATTACACCAGCCACCAGAGCTGCGCCACCGAAAATAGGCGGCAATGAAATGGTCTTTTGTTGATCCGCTGTTATTTTGAGTGTACCTATTTCAGCGACTTTTTCTTGTGAGGTATAGGTAATGCCTTGGTAGGCGAAAGATATAACACCTAAGACGATGAGAATAATGCCTGCAATCGTGGTAATAGATCTCATGGTAGTCTCCCTACTGAGTTGGTAATTATTTGTTCCCTCATTTAAGTGTAGTCTACTTAGGTGGAAATTCAACACAAAATGTTTGTTTTGCTCACAAGCCCCATATTTTTTGCTATAATGTTTGAAGCTGAATGCCTTAATCGAGGAGAAAAACATGAGTAATCCAACTGTACCACCTGCCCGCGATTCGGCCAAAATGTGGAATGTTTTATGTCATGCCAGTGCTTTAACCGGGTTAATTATTCCCCTCGGTTTCATTCTTGGCCCACTGGTTGTTTGGTCGTTAAAACGAGGCGAATACCCATCTGTAGATACCAATGGTAAAGAAGCCGCAAATTTTCAATTATCCTGTTTGTTATATATGTTAGCTTGTTTTTTAGTGACAGCGGCCGTTACTTTTTATCTGTCATCTACGACGGTTATTGCTATCGGACATTTCTTCATAGGTATTATAGGGCTTGCTGATATCATTTTAATTATAATTGCATCGATAAAAGTTAGCAAAGGTAACACTTTTCGTTATCCGCTGACGATTCGGCTTATTACTACTCTCTAGAGATGACTAATAGATTGTTTGTGATCAAGCATTTTATAATGATATATCAAGTGCATTAGCTGTACATTATTTTTAATCTGCAATTTTTCAAAGGTGCGATAGCGATAAGTATTAACTGTTTTTGGACTTAAAAAAAGTTTTTTAGCAATCTCGTGTACGCTCGTTCCCTCCATCACCATCCACATTATTTGAATTTCACGTTTAGAGAGGCGTGTTAATGGAGAGGTATTTAAGTTGTTGGCTTGATTTAAAGCTATGCGTTGGGCAACCTCAGGTGCAATATAGGATGCACCAGAATGCACCTTATGGATAGCTGTAATAAATTCATTAATATCTGCATTTTTGGTGATATATCCTGCGGCGCCTAACTTCATCATATGAGTAGGTATATATACTTCTTCTATACAAGAGCTAAGTATCATTATTCTTATTTCTGGATTATAGTTTAGTATTCGATTTGTGGCTTCTAAACCGCCAATCCCTGGCATCTTTAAATCCATCAATACAAGATTCGGGGTTAGTTTTTTTGCAAGTTGTACCGCTTCTTCACCATTTGCGGCTTCGCCGATTATTTCTACATCCGGTATATTTTTAAGCAACAGTTTAATAGCAGTGCGAACAAGTTTGTGATCATCTACTAATAAAATAGTTATCATGTTAGTTCCTTGGTTTAATGGTTATTGCAACAATAATTCTTGGCAAATAACATGATATATTTTAAGAGTTGAACATCGCAATACGGTAATATTGCGGTAATTTTCTACTTAATGTTTTACCAAAGAAAATAAATTACGTGTTCCAGTTAAAGGTCCTGTAGCATCAGGTTGGCTTTCACTGTCTTTTGTTAATAGGCTTACTGAGAATGGTGGGCATCGTTCATATCCAGCATTAACTGAAGAAGTTAACCCAGTAAATCCTGATTGATCGCGCGTTAAAGCGGGTTGAATAATAGAACTCGTATCGACCATTTTTAAAGTAGAATTTTTTCTTTGCAAATGGTTTCGGAAAAAAACAAAAATAGGATTATCACCAGGATAAGGAACCCAACAACATTGCCCCCGCATCTGAATAGACCATGCTTTAGCGTCATCATCTAATCCCATTAAATCTGCAAGTTCTTTTTGCATAAATAGGTTTTCAAGATAAATGATCCTGGTTAAACATTTTTTAAATTCAGTACTCCCTAATACTGTTTTTAGTGCAGCATTAATGGCAGCTTGGTTAAAGTTATCTGCTTTGGTAGCAGCCCATTTTTGCAAATGGGCATTAATTCGGTTTGCGACACAAGTACTTATTAACGCGTAATATTTTGTCATAAAATCTTTATTTTGCAGTTTTGCATTAAGGCGTTTTTCGGCATTGCTGATAACCGGAGTGAAGGGATTTTCTTGATTAGTGATACATTTAAGGGGAATTACTTCTAATATTTTAATATCTCTGGTCGGCCCGTCTAATAATTGCTGGAATTGCCGTTCTCGCTCATCAAGATGCGCTTGTATTTTATCTAATTCAAATAATTGGTCACGTAACCGCTTTAATTCAGGATTTTCAGGCATATTTGCTTTACTTTTATCATTCAGTTGCTGTTTTAAACGGGCGATCTGCCCTTTAGGCGCGTCGTTTTTTTCTTGTTTCAATGAGGCAATTTTGGCCTTAATTTCAGCAATTCTTATTTTTTCAGGTGCGGATAATTTCTCTATCTCGCCTATAATTTTTGCTTTTTTAGCACCGATGGATTTTTTAAATTTATGATGATAATCAATAAGTGTTGGATCGCGTTCAAGTAAATTAGCAGTAATTAGATCATATCCGCTGGTATCACCGGGTTTTGTATCGACTTCTGCTGCAAAAATTTTTATAGTTTGGTGACGGAGATCGGTGGCTTTGCTTTCCTCCGTTTGTACTCCGTTTGTTAATAGAGCAGGGGTACCATTAGCAGGCGGTATAATTTGCCACCAGCGCAAACAAACAAGATCTATATTTTGTTTTACTATAAGTTCATGTTTTAACTCGTGCCAGGCTTGTAATATTCTATCTTCGGTATGCCTTTCAGAAAGACTCGCTTTTTTTTCTATTAGTGGCAGAATTTTTTCTGCGGCTGCTCTTTCGTTAGAGTTTTGGCTTAGTAACTCAGCAACTAATTTTTCATCACTTATGTACAGAGGTAGTTCTTCAGCAGTTTCATTTTTTCGTTCCATTGATGCTGCTCGCTCAACTGTTGCATCTAATAAGCAATCAAGATTATCAAGCTCTTTGTCAATGATAATAGTAGGCGCTTGTAATGACCCGGTAGGCGTTACGTTAATATGTCCTGATGCTGTTTTTGTAAGTGCCCATGTTAATTCATCTATAATTCCAGTTCCACCATTACGAAAATTAGGACTACGGTCGCTAAATCGCAGAAATATTTTATCATTTTGACGGATCCATCCTGCGGCTTTCTTACAAGACCACATTTTATTATCACTGTTTAATATAAAGTAGCTCCTAGCAGAGGGGTCTAATTTAAAAAATCGACCATGTAAATTAGATATTGTCATTGAATGCTATCTCTCGTTTTGGCGATAAATTGAATTTCTCGTATTTATACGGTAGGATTATGATTACAAGTGCGTTCAACAACAATACCGTATTTTTACAGTAGATAAAACCTCAGTTATTTGGATTATTCTAAAATATTACTAAATATTACCAGAATTCAATGTTTTGGAGGGCTCTATAAATGAATAAATTAAATGAAAATAAATTAATGCAAAAAAACCTATTGGCTATAGAGTTTGATAAATACTTTGATTTGCCTTATCACGTTTATTTGAAAAACACTAAAGGTATATTTTTAGAGTGCAATGTTGCTAATGCTCGATGTATGGGTTTTGAAAACCCAGCAGATGTAGTTGGCACTGATGAAAGAGATTATATTTCTGAAAGCGAATTTGCTGTTATTAATAGCAATGATAAAAATGTTTTCTACACTGAAACCCCGCGCATTATTGTCGAATCGGTTCAAGTTGCAAAACGTCCTTTAAGTAGTTATCTGAGTTATAAAATGCCTGTTCGCAGTTTAACCGGAGTGCTAATTGGTATATTTGGTATTTCTATAGCACAAGATAGTAAAATGATTTCTTCATTAATGCCTGTTTTTAATTTGGCTCCGCCAGCAGAAAATATCAAGCAACCGTTTAGTGCAGCAAATAAGGTGTCTAAGCGTGAGCGCGAATGCTTAAATTATCTTATACAGGGTAAAACTGCAAAAGAAATTGCACGTGCTCTTAATATTTCACATCGAACTGTAGAGTTTTATATTGAAAAGATGAAACAAAAATTTAATTGCGCCAACCGTATTGAATTAGTTGCTAGAGCTTTTGATCTTTTAGCAAAATAATTCTAACAACCACCCCTGCCTTTTAATAAGCTGGGGTGATAGGGAGAATGGTGGTTGTTAATTCTTACCTTATGAAAACCCAGGGAGGAGGCGGTGGTGCTACTGGCGCTTCAAGGACCTCAGGAACTTCGGCAACTTCAGGAGCGATATTGGCTGCTGAGGCTAAAACAGGGGTGTTTTTTGCTAAGGGATTGTTTATTGAAGCTGTATGTTTTAAAAACCCACCTTTTTGAACTACCTCCATAAGCTGAGCCATCGTTAATTCAGCCCTACGTCGGAAGGCGGGGTCCATGTTTTTGAGTGCTTCTTCGCGTGAGCTTTTAGCCGTCTTTTGTTCGACGCTGGGTGCGATGACAGTAGTTTCAGCTTTAGTCTCTTCAAGCGTGGTTATAGTTGGCGCTGATGGGTCAATTTCTTTGATAATAGCAGGATCTAACCCCTGGGTAATAAATAGGGTTTGATTTGCGATGCAATGTGTTAAAGCAGTGCAGATAGATTTAAGCGTACTTTCGACAGTGCTGTCTTTTTTCTTGCCACCATATTGTTCAAATATTTTTTTATTAATATTCAAAAGATAATTAATAACCTGGTGTATGATAATAAGAAATTTAACGGGATTTTCTTGTGAAGCTTGCGGGCTATTAGATTCAATCCATTTTTTTATTACATTGATAATATCTATGGTTGCATCTTGTAGGTTTTCGCGTTCTTCACGTGTGGCGTTTTTGCCACTCCAGCGATCTTTAGCGGTATCTAACAATCTCTTCAATCCATTTTTATCTTGATTTTGCTTGGATTTTTGATAGTCGATTAAATGGTTGAGCAGAATAATAATATTTCCTATAATGTTTTTTGCCAATGGTGCAGATTCCTCTTTATCATCTAGGTTTTTTTTAGGTAATAAAGATTGAGGAAGCAAAGTATCAGTAATAAATTTTAGTTGTGCAAGTAATTTTTTTTGTTGCTGATCTTTCTTTAAAGTTGCTGCAGATACCTCTTGTATTTGAACAGTTAAAAAATGATTACCTTCGTAAAAACTAGCTAAAGCTAAAGCAGCAGGATGCGATTTTTCAGGAGTAATCGTTGGCGTTTTAAAACTTGTAATAGTAGGGCGTACCTCCATAAGAGTTTTAGCGGCAGCTTCCCAATCTTGCTTTTTTAGGAGAGGTGAGTCGATGGGTAAAGCAGATAAATCTAATGTTTCATCGCTTGATGTTTTGAGTTTTTCAAAGAATGTATTAAAGCTTTCTCTGCTAAAGTTATTTGTTGCAAATTTCATGTTAATTTCCTCGTTAGTTAATGGTTAATAAGATTATTGGTAATAATTAGGTTAGCTGGGTAAAGGGGGTGAACCAGGTGGGGTTGGCGCCCAATTTTTGTCATCTTCCTCTGGATTGTCATAGTCATATATTGCTTTGCCCATTCGCGTTAGTGCTGCAGCAAGAGAAGCTTGTAGAGAAGGAGTTTGCTCAGAAGAAGATTTTTTTTTATGAACGCCATGTCTAGACATTAACATTGCCGGTGTCCCTTCCTTGTTAGACATTGGCGCTGATTGTTTATCTTCATCAGTTATGGGCATTGCAGGTGCAGATGGTGCCTGTGGAACAGATGACTCATCAGTTGATTTTTCCTCTTCTTTTTGTGACAGGTCTTCTTCATCCACTTTTCGTGCAGATGGGGGTGGAGGAGGAGGCCGTTTTGTGGGTGGTTGAACGGTTGCAGTTGTGCCGTGTTCTGCCAATGCCGACATTGAACGAGCAAAGGATGAAGGTAAGGGTGGTTCTTGTTCAGGCAACGGGGCATCAGCTTGCTTGAAATATGGGATGGGTAATGGACCTGTATTTTCAGCATTATTATCGGTGCGTAAACGCGCTATATGTGTTTGTAACTCGCCGCTTAAATTGTGCATGCTTTCTTGTGATTTACTGAAACATTTTTCAAGATTATTTTTAATTTCCTTAAGCACTTTTTCTACCGTGCTGTTTTTATAATCTTTAAATAAGGATTTTTTATCATCAAGCACAACATTAAGAATTCTAAAAATATCAATAATTATATCTGCATTAGTGTGTGGCGTATCTACAGCTTGATTATGAAGTTTATGGAGAATAATTTTTAAATTTTCTAATAATTTATTAACGCGTAGTTTGAGCCCTGCCATCTCCTGTTCAGATTTATTACCTTTAGCTAATTTACCCACAACGCCTTGAGTGATAGATTTGGTATTTTGGTAGTGCCAGAGCGTATTAATGACGATATAAATTGCGCTAATAAGATCGGTAATAGTAATGCCGTTTTCTTGATAGAATGGCGCGGCTTTATTTTTATTAAGGGTCAGTGATGCAATAAGTTTTTCAAAATGTTTTAGCTCTTTTTTTACTCGATCCTTATTATAGCGGTTGTGTCTGATTTTTTTGGCGGTTTCTAGTTCAGTTGTAGTAGCAAGACTTAACTTTTTGCCATCAGGGCCCGGTTCTTTAACTTCTTTATCTTCGCTACATGCTGCATTATGTTTATTAATTATTGGTTGGAATTGGCTTGTTAGATACTCAGTATATGTTCTGCGTTCAACTTGTTCAGCTTCTTGTTTTTTATCTTTCTTGCCTAAGGTAGTTATAACAGTGGGGCAGGTTTTTGAAAATTGATAGTTTATTGTAGCTGTAGTTTTACTAACACCGATTTCTAATAATTGTAAAAGCTGTACTGCGTGACCATCTTCAGTGGCGCGGTCTACCTGCAATTGTATGTCTTGCAGTTCAATATTTCTAAGCGTACTATTGGAGTTTAATAAAATATTTAGTTTGCTGCAGGCTGTTCGATCAAGCACTACATCCCTTATCATCATAGAATTTATTGAATTACAAATAGTAAGGTTACCAAGCAATATTTTAATAAGCTCTGCTTTTTTAACATCTTTTGGGCAAGATAATTGTAGTGTTTCTAGCGCTTCACATTCTGTTAATGAATCAATGACAACTTTAAATTGTTCCGGAGTAAAATCTGTGGCGCTTAAGTCAAGAGTTTTAAGATAAGCATTTCCTTCAAAAAACTCATTGAATACTCTTATTAAATGGGGTGATAAAATCCCTTTTGGCGTCTTGAAATAGGCGATCCTTCCTCTTGCGTTGTTTAAAGCACTATTTAGATTTTCCCAATCTTTAGTGTTTAGCGCTTTAGCATCTAGCTTCCATTCAGTTATCTCTAATGTGTTATCGTCAGCATTATTGAGATGATCGATAAGTTTTTGATAGCTTGCTTTTGAGTCTATAATAAATCTCATAATATTACCTTTATTAAATGTAGTGAGTGATATGCAAAATGCTACAAGAGGATATCAACAACAATATTTGCTGAAATCTCGTAAAAATACGTAAGCAATTAGGGTAATACTAGGAGTGGTTATAGAGCATCTGACCGGTAGCGCCAAAATTTAGGCAGTAGATAGCAACAAGCGGCAACGCCGACGATACACAAAACACCGCCGGAAACAATAGAAAAAGTAACACCAAACGCGGCGGCAACTAAACCGGCTTCGGTGTCGCCGAGTTTGGGGCCGCTTAAATAGCTGATCATTTCAATGCCAGATAAGCGGCCACGAAAATTATTGGGTATGGTTTCATTCCACATGATGCTACGAAAAATTCCACTTACCGCATCGAAACCACCCGCCAACGCTAAGAAAAATAATGCCATCCAGAGATGATGCCCAAGATAATAGGTAAGACCAAATAAAATGATCGCAACACCCCATAATGTGGCTGACAATGCAATTGCCACACCATGGCGTTTTACTTCTTTCGCCCAACCGCTGAGAAATGAAATAATCAGTGCACCAACAGCCGGTGCTGAATATAATAAACCTAATGTTTGCACACCGCCGTAAGATTGAGCGATAGCAGGAAATAAAGCCATCGGCATACCAAAAATCATCGCAACAAAATCAACGACATAAGTGCCGATTAATTCTTGGCGTGACATGGCATAACGAAAGCCAGTTTTTAACGAAGCCAAAGTGGATTCGTCGCTTACAGCAACAGGTTTAGGAATATTGCTGATCATGATCAATGCAAACAGAGAAAATAAAAAACTAAAAAAATCGGCCATGAAAGTAATAACAACGCCGAAATTTGCAATGATAATACCTGCAATAGCAGGGCCGACGATCATGCATACGCTAAATTTAAAAGTACTTAATGCGCCTACCACTGAAAAATCTTTTTTATCCACCATTTGCTGCGTAATGCTTTCCAGCGCAGGCCGATGTAACCCATTAAGTGCAGACATGGCAGAAGAAGCTACGAATAAGATCCAAATATGTGGTGTAGGCAAAGTGGCATTCCAAGCTAATAATAAACTGCCGCAAGCAAGTGAGGCTTCGGCAATCAATAACAATGTGCGGCGATGGTAACGATCGGCAAACACACCACCGATTAATGCCGTGAACAGCAATGGGATGAGTTGCGCTAAACTTAATAGACCCACCATCAAAGTAGATTGAGTTTGATGATAAATTTGATACGGCAACGCCACCATGATTAACATCGTGCCAAGAAATGAAATAAATTGACCGAGAAAAAGCCAGCGATAGTTACGATTGTGTTTTAATAAGGAAAGGTTAATGAAATAACGCATTGTATGGAAGTGCTCAGCCACTGGTATTCTGTTTATTTAAGCTATATTATGACATCTCTAAGGGCATTTTACCATGCAAAAACTATCACGCAAATTTTACGATCGAGATACCATTACAGTGGCCAAAGAACTGTTAGGTAAATATTTAGTGCACCATACCCATGGCATTGAACGTATTGGCAAAATTGTTGAGGTGGAAGCGTATTTAGGGCCTCATGATAACGCTGCGCATTCTGCAAAAGGTTTAACTGATCGCACCAAAGTGATGTTCGGGCCACCTGGCCATGCCTATGTTTATTTAATTTATGGCATGTATTATTGTATGAATGTGGTGACAGAACGAGAAGGCCATGCATCCGCTGTATTATTGCGTGCGGTTGAGCCTATCAAGAATATCGATCAACGCACCCAAGGCCCAGGGCTTTTGTGCAAAGCACTAGCTATTAATAAACAACTGAATGCTCATGATTTGATGAGTGATAATTTTTATATCGCAGCTGCAGACGATAGCGCACGTTTTAGCATTGTGAAAAAACCACGCATTGGAGTAGATTATGCGGGTCATTGGGCGAAACGATTGCTACGTTTTTATATTAAAGGTAATTGCTTTGTTTCGAAATTATAAAACTAAGGACAAAATATGAAAATATTAAATCAGCTCACCACCCAGTTTTTGCATTGCTTTGCGCCAGAAACAGCACATCATTTAGCCATTAAAATGCTACGTCATTTACCAGCGCAAAATGTTCTTAGTGATATTGATAGCAATATTTTTTCTCAAGAACTATTAGGCATGAAATTCACTCATCCACTTGGTTTGGCGGCGGGTTTTGATAAAAATGCCGATGTATTTGATAAATTGGGGCAGTTAGGATTTTCATTTGTAGAAGTGGGATCAGTAACGCCACGCCCACAACCAGGCAACCCTAAACCACGTTTATTTCGTTTGCCAGAACAACAAGCCATTATCAATCGTTATGGATTTAATTCCGAAGGTTTGGATTATATGGCACAACATCTACAACAATATCCACGCACCTGTATTACTGGAATAAATTTAGGTAAAAATAAAGAAACTACCAATTATGCCGATGATTTTCTGCGTAATGCAGAAGTGTTATGCACACTCGGTGATTATTTTGTTGTCAACGTTTCTTCACCTAATACGCCCGGGTTACGTGATTTACAAACACCAGAAGCACTCGCGCCGATCATTGATGGAATCCAAGATATTATTCGCCGTAAAAAACCAGGCTTGCCGCTGTTTGTAAAAATATCGCCAGATATGACTGTTCCACAAGAAACAGCGTTGCTAGAATTTTTGATCACAAAAGCCGTGAATGGCATTATTATCAGCAATACTACACTGAGCCGTGAAGGTGTAGAAGGCAGTAAAAACGCGGCAGAAGCCGGTGGTTTATCAGGGCCGCCATTAAAAGAACGCACCACAGCAATGCTACGTCGCGCTTATAAAATTACTCAAGGCAAGCTAGTTCTCATTGGTTGTGGTGGTATTAGCAGTGGTTTAGATGCTTATGAGAAACTACGAGCCGGTGCTGATCTCTTGCAAATTTATACGTCATTTGTTTATCACGGCCCACTGGTGATAAGAAAAATATTGGTCGAACTGGCCGAATTGCTAAAGCGGGATGGGGTTAAAAATGTGAGGGAGATTATCGGACACTTATAAGCCCCATATAAGTGTCCGATAATTCCTGTTGCAATGTAATTACCGGACACTTATAATAGGCCTATAAGTGTCCGGTAATTTGGGGGTGGGCTATGTTGATAGGTAGAAACACTGAAATTCGCAGGTTGGAGAAGCTTTTCCGGTCATCGGAGGCTGAATTTGCTGTTTTGTACGGTAGGAGAAGAGTCGGGAAAACGTACTTGGTCAGGGAGTTTTTTGCGCAAAAGGACTGCCAATTTTTCCAAGTTACGGGGTCACAAAAGGGAACTCTAAGCAAGCAACTCACCCATTTCACCGACTCATTATCGGAAACCTTTACTCAGGGTGTGAGAATTACCACGCCGGACTCTTGGGAAGCAGCATTTAAAATGCTTACCCAATTTATTGATTCCATAAAATTTAAAAGCAAAATGGTTATTTTTTTGGATGAATTACCATGGCTGGCGACCAGGCGTTCAGGGTTGCTAGAAGCGTTAGATTATTACTGGAATCAATTTTGGTCGACCAACCCTAAAATTATTTTAATTGTTTGTGGTTCAAGTGCTTCATGGCTGATAAAAAATATTATTTATAATCAAGGGGGTCTACATAATCGTTGTACCTGTGAGCTTAAATTGGATCCTTTCAATTTGGCAGAAACAAACGATTATCTCATTAGCAAAGGAATTAAGTTAAACAAAAATCATGTTTTGGCACTTTATATGGCGCTTGGGGGTATTCCGTATTACTTAAAATATATAGAGCCTGGGTTAACTGCGGATGAAAACATACAAAATATTCTTTTTGATAAGAAAGCACCACTTAAGGACGAATTTAAAAAACTTTTTAGTTCACTTTTTAAAAATGCTAATGCTTACATAGAGTTAGTGGAACTAATTGCACGGAAGAAAGAGGGAATAAGTCGTACAGAGCTTGAATCATCATCAAAGTTGTCCCGTGGTGGAGGAAGGCTGACGCAACGATTAGGTCAGTTAACCAATACGAACTTTATTGAAACTTATGTACCTTGGGATAAAGAACGAGGCGAGTATTATAAAGTTATTGATGAATTTTGTTTATTTTATATTTATTGGTTATCGACAAAACGAAATAAAAAAATTCTACACGATTACTGGTTAAAACGAACACAAAAACCAATATATCATGTATGGGCAGGATATGCATTTGAAGCAATTTGCCATAAACATATCGCTCAAATTATTCAAGCATTAAATATAAAAACTGCTGAAAATATTTCATCTTGGAAAATAATTGGCAAGAAAGAGAAAGAGAATGAGGATGGTGCGCAAATTGATTTGTTAATTGATCGAGATGATGATGCAATAACTATATGTGAGATCAAATATACCGATCAACCATTTGTGATTGATAAATCATATGCAGAGAACCTGAAGAAAAAAATTAATGTTTTTAAAAAAGAAACAAGAACTGACAAACAAGTATTTTTAGTCATAATTTCAGCTAATGGTCTTAAGAAAACGATGTATTCAGAAGAGTTGATTAATGGTTTGGTAACATTAGCTGATCTATTTAAACAGACTATTTGAACATTTTTAAAACATGAGGAGCATAGGAAATGAACAACAGACCCGTTTACATTGATTGAATTCGGTATTGCTGGCGGTGTTGACACCAATAGCGATTTACCCATTACGCTCGCACGATCATTGGTGAAAAAACTGTTAGGAATGCATTCGGCAAAAACATTGGTCGATAAAACTAAGATTTTCTTTTCAATACGCCCTGCTGATTTTAAATTTAAAACACCTTCTGTTAAAGAACCGCGTACAGGGCTGTCGATGGGCGAACATTGTGAAAAGATGGTAAAAGAATGGAATATTTCACGACAAGCGCAAGATGAGCTTGCACTTAAGAGCCATCAAAATGGCAGCAACGCATATAGCGATGGTTTTTATAATGATTTAGTATTTGAATTTTGCGGGTTAAAAAAAGACGCCTTTTTACGCGCTGATACTACATTAGAAAAACTCGCCAAACTTAAATCGGCGTTTGATTTTTCTAGCCAAGGTACCTTAACTGCTGGCAATAGCACACCATTGACTGATGGGTCGGCTGCAGTTTTATTGGCGAGTGAGGAAGAAATCAAACGCAAAAATTGGACGCCTTTAGCACGTTTTGTGGATGCGCAAGTTGCTGGAGTAGATTATGTACATGGCGATGGCTTACTCATGGCCCCTACAATAGCAGTGCCGAAATTACTTGATCGCAATGGACTTAAATTACAAGATTTTGATTTTTACGAAATCCATGAGGCTTTTGAAGGCCAGCTACTTTGTACACTAAGAGCTTGGGAATCTGCCAATTATTGCCGGAATGTATTAAAAAGAGAGAATGCGTTGGGTGCTATCGATAAAACAAAATTAAATATCAAAGGTGGTAGTGTTGCCATTGGGCATCCCTTTGCAGCTACTGGAGCAAGAATTGTAGCTACACTAGCAAAGATATTGCATCAAAACGGAAGAGGTCGCGGTCTCATTTCCATTTGCACCGCAGGTGGAATGGGTGTGACCGCGATATTAGAAGCAGCTTAAGCTTTCTTATTAGCACTCAACGTAAAATCAACTTTCACATCATCTTTTACAGTGTCTGTTTTGGCCCAATCACCGCGACCTACACCAAACTGCGTGCGTTTTAATAGGGCAGTGCCTTTCGCCAATGCTTTAGTGGCGGAATATTGCTGCATGGTGAACGTCAACACAGTCGGCAACGTTTTATCGCGAATGGTCAGTGTGCCATCAGCTTGATAAGTGTTGTCGCCCGTTTTAGTAAACTTATTGGCAGTGAAAATCGCTTGTGGAAAAAGTTTTACATCAAACCAATCAGGTGTCATCAATGTGGTTGCTACGTCGCCATAAGAAGCACTAACAGAAGTCATATCCACCACAATTTTAACATTACTACTGGCAAGTTGTGTCGGATCAAAATTAATCGTGCCGCTAAAACTTTTAAATTCACCCGTGGTAGGAGCACCATTTTGCGTCGCGGTAAATGTAATATGACTTTCACTCGGCACAATTTGCCAAGCAGGCACAGCTGCAGAGGCGGCGATGGGGAATGCCATCAGAAAAATTAAACCCCAAATAATGCCCATACCCAAACCAATTGGTTTTTCAGCTAGGCGTCGAGCTGCGAGCAACCGGAGCATATGGGTTATATGTGAGGCTTGCGAGCAGCGAAGAGAACAACGCTGAAAAGCCAAGTGGGAAGGGTATGTAATCATGAGAAAATCCTCCTTAGAACATCGTCTTTATTAATAAAATGGTGTTTGAGAGCAGCCGCCACGTGGCCACAAATGATAGCGATTAAACCATAACCTAACCATTTGTGGATGAAGGCAAATAAATGCAGCAATTTTTCATCAGGGGCAACCAGTGTAGGCAATACAAACAAACCAAAGAAAGAAGGCCCTATGCCCGCTGCTGAAGTTACCAGCCAGCCGGTGATTGGCATTGCAAACATTAAAAGATAAAAAAGCCAATGCACAAAACGCGCAGCGAATTGTTCCCAATACGGCATTGCTGTTGGCAATGACGGCAACACATTGCTGATGCGCCATACAATACGCACACACACTAACATCAGCACTAAAATTCCAAACTCTTTATGCCATCCAAAAAGTTTTAGTTTCAGTGCGTTATTCGGCAACCCTGTCATGTAAATGCCTAACGCAAGCATCCCAATGATCAGAATTGCCATCACCCAGTGCAGTAATATATTTATTGATCCATAACGATTTTGTGTATTTGTTAGCTGCATTGTTTATCCTCTAGCCTGTTTTAGTTGCTTCTGCTTCGATATCAAGTTTCACTGTGTCAGATAAGCCAGGTAGAAATGCGCTCATGCCATAATCGGAACGTTTCAGCGTTGCCGTTGCTGTGAAGCCAGCGGTTTTTTTATTGGTGATAGGACTAATCGCCAATTTATTTAATTTAACATTAAGGGTGAGCGGTTTAGTAACACCATGCACGGTCAGCATGCCTTGTACTTTAGCAGTATCTTTACCCGTGACAATAACTTTATCGCTCACAAAAGTAGCGGTAGGGAATTTGGTGACATCAAAAAATTCTGCACTTTTAAGATGAGTCTCTAATTTAGGAATCCCGGTATCCATACTATCAACGTTAATGGTGACATTGATTTTGCTATTTTGTGGATTAGCTTCATCTAAGGTCAGTGTGCCATCAGCCATCCATTTGCCCGCTGGGTTTGAAAAGCCAAAATGGCTGATATGCCACATTACGTAACTATGTGTGTTATCCAATGTATAGGTTTCAGGCGCTGCTTGTGCAGAGGTTACAAAAAACAGCGAAGATGCCAACAACAATGTTGCTAAAATAGAAATGCGTTTCATAAATGTTCTCCTTATATAATATAAAATGGGAATGGTTTAACTCGCTTTGCCAGCTTCTGCTTCAATATCGATTTTTACTTCATCACTTATTTTAGGAACATATGTGCCTAAGCCAAAATCAGAGCGTTTAATGGTGGTGTCTGCGCTAAAACCGGCTGATTTTTTCATCGTGTAAGGATGCATTCCGATAGTGTTTAATTTCACATTTAAAATAGCAGGTTTAGAAACACCGTGTATGGTGAGTGTGCCATATACTGTGGCGCTATCTTTACCGGTAACATCCACTTTGGTGCTAGCGAAAGTCGCAGTAGGGAATTGTGCAGCATCAAAAAAATCTTTGCTTTTAAGATGTTGATCAAATTCAGGAATGCCAGTGGCAAGATCAGCGATGTTAATAATTACATTGACTTTGCTATTTTGCGGATTCGCTTCGTCTAATACCAGCGAGCCATTGGCGATAAACTTGCCCGATACTTTAGAAAAACCATAATGGTTTACAAACCACAGCGCATAGGTATGGTGTGGATCAAGCGTATAAGTTTCGGGTGCTGCTTGCACGGGCACTGTAAAAAATAATACGAAGGGGATTAATAAGGCAATTAATGGTCGTAAGAAAATAACTTTCATGGGCTCTCCTTGTTATGGTTAATAAGATAAGTTTAATTCGTTTTTGCACCTTCAGCTTCTATTTCAATTTTTACATCATCACCAACGCCGGGCAATAGAGTAGTGATATCAAAATCAGATCGTTTGATGCTTGTGGTTGCAGTAAAGCCCGCAGTCTTTTTATTGGTAATGGGGCTAATATCAATTTTATTCAATTTTACATTTAATGTAACTGGTTTGGTGACGCCATGCACCGTCAACATACCTTGTACTTGCGCAGTATCTTTACCTGTGGTGGTTATTTTATCGCTCACAAAAGTAGCTGTCGGAAACTTAGCGGCATTGAAAAACAGATCCCCTTTCAGATGTTCATCTAACTCTTTAATGCCAGTGACTAGTGTATCAACTTGAATTATCACATCGAGCTTACTGTTTTGTGGGTTGGCTTGATCTAATGTCAAGGTGCCATTTGCCATCCATTTACCCGAGGGGTTGGAAAACCCAAAATGACTGATGTGCCAAAGTACATAGGTGTGATTCGGGTCGAGGGTATAAGTCTCTGGCGCAGCTTGCACGGGCAATGAAAAAATCAACATTGCCGACGCAAATAAGATAGATGTTAACTTTAAAATAAATTTCATGGGGTTTTCTCCTTAGCAAGTTCAATGGCAGCGCGCAGTGTACACTATTTATTAGAAAAAATTGAGTATATGATAGCAAATAATACGGTTGGGGGATTACCATGACGATTGATTTACTGCACATGCTCAAAGCATGTAAGCTTTTTTCTGCTTTAGATGATACTGCGCTCGAAGGATTGATTACAAAATTTGATAAAATTTATCTGCATAAGAATAAAATTTTATTTCGTCAAGGATCGCTGGCCGACGGCCTTTATGTATTAGTTAGCGGTAAACTTTCGGTTATTTTGCAATCGCAGCATCAAGTTAAAAAAATTATTGGCGAAATTAATGTGGGGGAGACCACCGGCGAATTAGGTGAGCTTACCCATGGGCGGCGTTCCGCGACCATAAAAGCTCTCGAAGATTCTATTTTACTCAAGTTGTCGAGTAAAGAATTTAAAGAGCTTTGCCAAAATTATCCTTCTGTTATCCACGAAATTATTAATACCTTGGCGGCACGTACCCACAATATTCTGCAATTATTTTCATCGGAAGAGGGTACAGTAAAAAAACATATTGTTCTTGTGCCCGCTAGTAAAAAAACGGTGTTAAAAGATTTTGCTGAAAAAATCGCCGCACAAGCAGCGCATTTATCGGACGTAGTTGTATTTTCAGATTATGACGAGAAATTTCGCGAACATCATAACACCGAAGCAAAATTACAGCGCGCAATAGATGAGTCAGAAAAAAAAGATAAAGCCATTTTATATTTGCTGGAGTCGTATAGTTCTGCATTAGCAACGGCTGCTTTTAAAAAAGTCGATAAAATTTATATTGTCGGCAATGGTAGTGCTAAGCCTTATATCAGTCGTTTTATCCTCGAAAAGTTTACCGCTAAGAAAATAGCGGACCGTATTAAACCGGAACTTATTTTATTGCATGAAAAAACTGAACATCTGCCGCAATATACTTCAAGATGGTTAAAGTTAGCAAAATTTGCTTTATATCATCATGTTCGTATCAATCTCGACAAAGATTATCAGCGGGTACTGCGTTTTATACGTGGCAAAGCGCTGGGGTTGGTATTGGGGGGTGGTGGCATAAGAAGTTGGGCGCATTTGGGAGCACTCAGAGCATTGCACGAATGTAATATTCCTATCGATGCGATCGGTGGCACGAGTGGTGGTGCTATTGTGGCAGGTTATTATGCGATGTACGAAAGTTATGAAGATATTCACTCTGCACTTGCAGAGCTTTCGGAAGTGACGCGTAAAACAGTGTCGGTAAAAAATTTAACTTGGCCTGCAATTTCACTATTTAGCAGTAAAACTTATACGCAGCAACAGAGAAAAATGTTTGCTAGTGCGCGTATTGAAAATTTGTGGTTGCCATTCTTTTGTATTTCTTGCAATCTTTCTAACGACACCCAAGTGATTCATCGTGGCGGTTATTTATGGAAAGCCATTCGCAGCAGTACATCTGTGCCCGGTGTTTTTCCGCCAGTGGTCATTAAAGGAAAATTGCATTTAGATGGGGGTATCTTAAATAACTTACCGGTTGATATCATGAAAAAATCTGTCATGGGTATCGAAAATGTAGTCGCGGTTGAATTAACGCACAGTTATCGAGACGATAACGAATATAATTTTCCACCGGTGTTAACATTTGGTAAAGCGATGATGGCAAAATTGGGTTGGGGTTATCAGGAATATAAATTCCCGCCTTTTGTCGATACTTTTTTAAAATCGTTATTAGCTGGGTCTTCTGCCAAACAAAAAGAAAATGGTTTGGTGGCCGATGTATTAATAAGCCCTGATCTCTCGCAATTTGGGTTATTAAATATAAGTAAGAAACACGAAAATGAATTGATTGAGCTGGGATATCAAGCTGCGCTACAAGCGATTCAGAAATGGCAGCGTAAGAAATAGGGGGCTTCCTATTCCCCCCTTTGAAAAAGGGGGGTTAGGGGGGATTTTAAATTTTAGTTAAGAACCACCTAAGATCCAGGCGACAAAATCCTTACAACATTTGGTTGACATGAAGCCGGGGCAGCTTGCACTACCCTCTGTTGTGACACGGCCCGTTCCCTTTCATTCACTTGCGCAACAAATGGTGCCCCATATTGCAGTGGGGGAGTTGTTATTGTAATAGTTTGCCCTGGGGGTGGCATAATCCTCATAAAACTGTCATTGGATCGTTTAAGGCGTTGGTTCTCAAGCCTTAAAGCAGCTATATCTGCCAATTGTTTTTTATTATGTTTTACCCACTCCATATTGAATGCATTTGCCTTATCTAAGGTATTTTCCAAATCCATCTTGCTGCTTTCCAGCGCAACAATGAGTGTTGATTTTTTCGCTAATTGTTTTTCAAGCAGTGCCACTTTTTCTTGTAATTGTCTAATTTTTTCAGACTCATCCTGTTTTTCGTCACTAGCAGAAAATGGGATTGGGCTAGATGTTGCTGAATGCGCAGAGCTTGTGTCGGATCCCATGCTACCTACTGATACTGATGATTGATTACTGCCAGTTGATTCAAAGCTAGCAGTAGAACTTGCAGGAGTGAGTTTAGCAGGGCTGAGAGATCTTAGTTGAGCATTAGATTCATTATTAACAGTTCCGGCCTGTGTAGCTACCTTGTTGCCTAGATCGCTAGGTTCATTATCAAACACCCATCCAAATACAGCTTTTTCTAAATCTTCATTTGATTCCATCTCTAACAGATGGCGAGGATCATCATGTTCACCAATAGCTAAGTGACTGTTGGGTTGGTTTCTCCCTGTCTGAGATGCCGGTTGTCTATCACCGTTTTGGTCTGATGGAACATGCCACGGTTGTTCTGGATTCATATAATGCCTCTTCGATTAAAATAAATAATGACCCATATTAGCCGATGAACCTTAAGGTTTCCTTAAGGAGAGGTACAATTATACGAATAAATGGCATACCTATAAAAACATGACGCAATCTTGATGAGT
The DNA here is from genome assembly GCA_013288885.1 of Gammaproteobacteria bacterium. GTDB lineage: Bacteria > Pseudomonadota > Gammaproteobacteria > JABDBA01 > JABDBA01 > JABDBA01. The sequence continues at coordinate 569,223 of JABDBA010000001.1, forward strand.
TTGCATTGATTAATCGGTTTAAGGCAGGGAAAAAATAGTAGAATTGTCAAAATCCGCTAGGATTTTTCCAATAACTTCACAACCGCCTCACCCAGGCTGGCTGCCGACTGCGGGTTTTGCCCGGTCACTAAGCGTTCATCGACGACTACTTTATTGCTCCAGTTGGCTGCGGGTTGAAATTTTGCGCCGCGCGCCACTAATTTTGATTCGAGCAAGAACGGCACTACTTCGGTCAATCCCACTTCTTTTTCTTCGGCATTGGTGAATGAAGAAACTTTTTTTCCGTCGATTAGATATTTTCCATTGGCGAGTTTAATATTTATTAAAGCAGCGGGGCCGTGACATACGGCGGCGACTACACCACCGTGTTCATAGATTTGTGCGGCTAAATGCGCAAGATCATGATTATCTGGGAAATCCCACATCGTGCCGTGACCACCGGCATATACGATAGCCGAATATTTTTGAAAGTCGATTTCATCGGGCCTAAAGGTGTGTTCGATCTTATTCATGTAGACGGGATTTTCTAAAAACTTTTTATTCTCTGGGTCATTGAGATCGCGGCTTTTTTCATCCATCGGTGCTTTGCCGCCTTTAGGGCTGACAAAATCGATGGTAAAACCGGCGTCGGTTAATTTAAAAAATGGGTGAGTTACTTCGGGCAAATAATAACCAGTCTTTTTTCCTGTAGTCCCTAATTGATCATGGCTGGTAACAACGATGAGTATTTTTTTCATGACGTTTCTCCTTGTTGACGTAACTGTTGCCATAATACTAACCCTGAAAGCGTTCCTAAGCAAATCAGCACTAGCGCTAAAGGTAGCTGGGTGTTATCTGCGGGTATGGCAATGAGCGCGGCGAGTACGCCAGTTAACATCGTTTGTAAGCTACTTAACATCGCACTGGCTTTACCGATGAACTTGGCCGTTTTGGTGAAGAAAAACGTACCATGGTGAATTAAACATTAAAATTAGTGTATGGTATTTACTGGATTTTTGACCTTTAAGGTAATGTTATATTTCTAATCTGCTTATTCCACTTTTTTTGGAGGAAAAATCATGACTACGCCATTAGCGCAACACCCCGATTTTAGGTTATCTCCTTCTCTCACCGATCCTGGCTCAATTATCAACAAACTGTTGGCGTTAGAAGGTGCATCTGAAAGAGCAGAAGCAATACGCCAACAACTTCAACTTAAGGCAAAAAATCCTGCGCTAAATGCAGGGAGAACAAAAGTTGAAACTTGGAATAATTTTAAAGACGAAGCATTAAAGGAAATAGCCGTTTTGCGGTGTTTATCAGATTATTGCCTACAAAAAACCCGTATTTCCATGTAAAATAAAATCAGTAGGGTATGTATGTTTGCAAGGGTTAAATTAACGAATGATCTGAATTGTAACCCCTACATTGACTTTGTTCCAAACTTTATCAGCCGACATCACAGGAAGATTTTTTGCTTTGGCAAGCGAAAGGCAAGCACGATCACCTAAGGATAAACCATATTGACGAGTATGTTTCCGAAAAAAAGCGGCGATTAATGCTTGTTCACGGTTAAAAGGTTCTGCATCCTCAATAAGGTCATAAACTATTCTTTCAGCTTCATTATCAGGGATACCCAGATTAATAAGAACAGCCATCACTTCAGAAACATTTACAGCCGACATAATGGCATGTGGGAGTGATTTTTCAACTTGTTCATGGCCACTTTCCTGGTTTATAAGTGCCAATAAAGCTGAAGCATCGAGTACAATTTTACTCATCTTGCGCATCCTTCTGCCGCATTGTTTTAAGGATGGTCAAGAGCGATTTATTTTTTTTATTATATTTCCGGACTAATTCTTGTGCTTTTTTAAGTGAATGCTTAAGGCTATAAACATGTAACTCTTCGTCATCCATCCGAATAACCAATTCTTCCCCCGCTTTTAAGTGAAGTTGGCGGCGACACGAAGCGGGAATAACAACTCGGCCATCTTCCCCTAATCTTGTTCTATATTCAGACATGATTTAATCCCTAATATGACATATTAATCGCAGTATGGCGTATAAATCATTAATTGTCAAATATATAAAATATGTCAGAAATTTAAATTGGGGGGGGGTGTTTTGATTGATCTATCTCAATGCGAGTTATTAGCGAGAGCAGTTGCTGAAAAAATTAAAAAGGTAATTTAGTTCGCCTTCCACCGATCTAGCTTTGGTATCTTACGTGTAAAGAATTTCGCCATGAATTTAGGGAATTTCATATCACACATTATATTTTGCACTTTAGTGACCATTTCATGCACTTTAATGTCAGGTTCGCTAAACTTGCCGTTTAAATAACAATGACTGCAATATTTAGTGCTTTTTGTGCCATTGGCTTCAGAGCCACCACCTTGGGGATCTTTGCTAAGCGGCATTCCACAACTTTGACATTGGTTTCCGAATATACTCATAGTTAGGTTGCTCCTGAGTGATAGTAATTGTAGGGTTTTAGCATATAATATGCTCCAGTTAAATAGCTAAGAGGAATAATTTATTCCCGCATCTGCTTACGTTTCTTCAGATAACAAGAACCCCATTTTTCTAATTGCTCTAATATCGGGCTTAGAGCTTTACCCAATTCACTTAACGAGTATTCTACTTTGGGTGGCACTTGTGCATATATTTTTCTGGTAATTATTTTATCGTCTTCCAGTTCACGCAATTGATTGGTGAGCATACGTTGCGTGACATGTGGCATAACGCGGCGTAATTCGTTAAAACGCTTCGTTCCATCGATCAATGAATAAAGAATTAGAATTTTCCATTTGCCACCAAGTACTCTAAGTATTGCGCTTTCGGGGCAGTTTTCATTATAAGATTTCTTGGTCATCTATTATCTCCACTAAGTATATAAATGTATACTATAGGCTATTTTTGTGCCTACTTGATTATTATATACCAAGTCATTAAACTGTAAAAATGAACATCTTAACAGAAGCAAATCGCAAATGGTGGATACTGGTCGGCGTGAGCATTGCCAGCTTTCTAGGTTGCATTGATTTTACTATTGTTAACACTGCATTACCGGCGATCCAAACCGGTTTAAGTGCATCCGTGACACAATTGCAATGGATCATTAATATTTTTATTTTAGCCTTATCTACTTTTATGGTGATTATGGGGCGTTTGGCGGATATTTATGGGCGCCGTTTGCTACTTTATATTGGTATGACAGTATTTGGTGTTGCCTCATTGGGCGCTGGTTTGGCAACTAGCATTGATGGACTTATTTTCTTCAGGTTAATCCAAGGCATCTCTTGCGCAATTTTATATACGGCATCTGGTGCCATTGTTTCCAATGCTTTTCCGGTTGAAGAACGTGGTAAAGCAATCGGCACTTTATTTGGTGTTAATGGTATTGGTTTAGCGATAGGGCCGGTCATCGGTGGAATTTTAGTGAGTGCGTTAAGTTGGCGCTGGATATTTTTGGTTAATGTACCCGCTATTTTAATAAGTTTAACTATTTGTTTTATCAGTGTGCACGAATCACGCAATCTAGAGTCGAGCAAAATCGATTGGTTTGGATTTGTTGCACTGTTGATAGCGTTGCCGTGCTTGATTTTAGGCCTCACGCAAGGTGCTGCATGGGGTTGGAGTTCAGTCACAACCTTGAGCATATTTGCTGTTGCAATCCTAATGTTTATTACATTCTATTTTATCGAAATGAAAGTTGATGTACCTATTATTCAATTTCATTTATTTATTAACCGCATGTTTATTACCAGCATCGTAGCAACCTTTGCATTGGCTTTATTTTACTGCTTAGCTTTTTTCTTAATGCCGTTGTATTTACATAATATTCGTAACGAAACCGGTTATATGATCGGTTTGATGTTGTTGCCAACGACAGCAATGGTAGCATTATTATCACCCATTGTGGGTAGGGTAGTCGACAAATTCGGCGCTAAATTGCCGTTAGTAATTGGTTTTATCTTTTTTACTTTGTCGGCTTTTTTACAAACGCAATTTGCAGAAAATAGTTCGCTATTCTACATTTTGTTAGCATTTATTTTTATGGGAATCGGTTGGGCTTGCATTCTAGGGCCTTCCACCGTGGCGGCACTTTCATCATTGCCCGAAAGCATGGGCGCAGTCGCTATGGGTTCATCTTGGACTTTACACAATATCGGCGGCGCAGTTGGTTTAGGCGTAGGCGTGGTTGTTTACCGTATTTATGCGCAACAATCTTTTATCCATGGTTATCAAGCCGCGATGTGGTTGCTCGTCATCAGCTCATTACTAGCGCTGGCGATTATTGGGTTTGGGATGAGGAAATTGGCATCAAGTTAAAGTAGGAAAATTGCTAGTGCGACTAATATATAAAAATAATCAATGCCCCCGCATTTTCTTTTTCTTCTTTTCTTGGCGCAGATCAAATTTTCGTTGTAGATGTGCTTCTTTTGCAGCTTTTGAAATTTTCTTTTTTAATTTCTTGTGGGCTTCAAGCTCTAATCTTAAAGCTTCTTGAGCTTTAGATTCTTTTTTTACTGATACATGTTTTTTCACTTCTTGTCGTACTTCGCGCGATATTCTCTTAAAGTTCTTTCTTTTTATAATAAGTTTAATATTATTATTAGGTTTGCTGAAATTAAGTACATAAAAATGGCTAGCAACAAATTCATAAAGCTCAGGGTCAGACGGTTCATCACCAAAAACCTGACGGGCAACAGCGTAACCTTTATCGTCATTTCTTTCGAAAATGGCAACAAAAAATGGGTTTTCGAATAAAACAGTAACTTTAATGGTAGATTGTTCCATTATATTTTATTTTGGAGATAGCAGAATCAGACGTGCCAAAGATGACTTCGGGTAGGGGTGATGGGATATTTTTTTCCATTAAGCGTGTTTCTCAGGCGATAAATGTCAAATATTTTCCATTAAGAGGGGAAAAATGTCAAATTTTTTAGAATAAGCCTATTATTACTCCGCCAAATGCTTAGTTCGATGATCAAGCCGTTCGACTAATTTGTTACGAACAGTATAGCTGATTTCTTCTTTGTGCCAGAGCCGCAATAGTTCACCCCTTTCCACTTCGATCACTTGCGATTGCAGGTAAACGGTACTAGCAGCTTCGGCTTCTTCGGTATGTTCTTTTTCATCGCCTTCTTGATGGTTGGCAATTCTTTCTTTTAGTTGATTTCTGACCATGCGATATTTTTTGATGCGCAATTTTACTTCGTCTAATAATTTTAGATCATCTTTAATTTGATCTTTGTATTCCGCTAACCAACGTAAAACTGCGCGCGTCATTTTTAACCTTGCCCGTAGTTCACCAACATGTTCACAATATTTTTCATGTTGGCCGAAAGATTGTACACCCAAAACTTTTAATAACCAGGGTAGCGTTAAGCCTTGCAATAGCAATGTTGCCGTGATGACACAAAATACTAGAAAAATCAGCAAATTTTTTGAGTTTGCTCCATCAATCATTATTGGTAAAGTAGGTACAGCCAGTGCGGCAGCTAATGAAATTCCACCACGCATTCCCGCCCATGAAACAATAAATGTTGCTTGCCAAGGTGGATAAGGGTCTTTTTTGCGTAGCGAAGGAATTAAAAATCGTGGTATGAGAGTTGCAGCAAACACCCAAATAAATCGACCAATAATGACCGCCAAAATAACTGCTACACTATAAATTAATAAAGATTGATAAGATATCGATGAAATGCTTTGCAAAACAAAGCGCATATCTAAACCCACTAATAAGAAAAGAATACTTTGAATAGCAAAAGCGGTTGCCGGCCATATGGAGCGACTCACTAAGCGAAATTCGGGAGTAAAACGCATCGCATAAATGTGCCCAATGACAAAACCTGTCACTACCGTGGCGAGTACACCGCAACCACCCAGTTTTACTGCAGGTAGATAGGCTAAAAAAGGTGTTAAGAACGATGCCAACACATGTAACATTGGGTTGCGAATTCGGAGCCGTATTTCTGCAATTATATAACCCAGCACTAACCCATAAAGTGTTTCACCAATCACTACAGCAAAAAAAGCGGAAACAGCATGTATGGCAGAAAATTGATGAGTGACCACTGCTACCAAAGCGAATCTAAATAAAATAAGTGCAGTGGCATCGTTTAACATGCCTTCACCTTCGAGGATAGTGACAATTCGTCGTGGCATACGAATTTTTTCAGCAATAGAAACTATCGCTACGGTATCGGGTGGTGAGATCACTGCACCTAAAACGAAAGCCAGTGGCCAACCGATTTGGGGAATAAGAGCATGAATGACAACAGCCACTACGGCTGTGATAAATAGCACATGCCCTACTGACATCAATATAACGGGGCGAACATTTTTTTTAAGATCTTGCCATGAAGAATAAGCACTGATTTCGTAGACCAAAACGGGTAGAAAAATATTTAACACGATATCTGGATTAAGATTAATTTGTGGAAAATATGGCAAAAAACTTAAGATCATTCCAGTGATCACAAGTAACAATGACGTGGGGATGGAAGATTTATTAAAGAGCTGGGCTACAGCAACTATAATACCAAATAAAATGACAAATATTTCTATTGTATCCATAAGCGACTTTACTCTTCTAAAGCGGTTGTACTTCATCCTCAGTTGGTTTTTCTCGTTTACCTTTAGCCATGGCATTAAATACAATGGATGCAATAACGAGTAGCATTCCGAAAAATTGTAATGCGGAGATCGCTTCGTGCAAAAATAACCAGGCGATGATGAGCGTTGCAATGGGCATTCCCGCAGTGAATAAAGCGGCGGTTGCGCCGCTCACTCGTTTACAACCCGTGCACCAAAAAACATAAAAAAGTGCTGATGCAGTGCCTATAGCTATTAATACACTTATGCTTTTTAGGGGTAATTGCGCAGGGAAAAAATGGGCAGTTCCTAAGCCGATAAGTAATAGTATGGGTAAATTTACCGCGTGCATCAGGGCAGACATGAGAAAAATAGGCAATTTATTCACATGGATTTTAGCCATCACATAATAAGCTGCTTCAGGTAACAGCGATAGTAAAACGATAAAGTCGCCGAATAAATCATGTGAATTTGTTTGACGAAAATTAGTTGCATTAATCACCAGTAAACCTGCGATGGCAAAACCTACACAGAGTGAACTAAATAAAGTTAAATGTTCGCGCAAGAACAGAATGGATAATATGACAATAATGGCTGGCAATACACTAGAAATAATACCTGCCGCATTCGCGTTGGTATAGTGCAGCCCGAATAACAACAATAAATTAAAAAATACGCCAGCACAAAGGCCTTGGGCAGTAATAAATAACCAGTCTCTTTTTGTTAAATCTCTTAACCTTTGCATTTTTTGGTTTGATTGATTCAACGAAGAAAAAAAATGCATGATCAACAAAAAAATAATAGCGATAACAAAGCGCACCGTAATAATAAAAATAATTGAAAATTGTGCTACTAAAAATTTCGCGCCGACAATGTTAATACCGACCATCACTTGAGCAATAAAAAGTGAGAGGTAGTAGGGGGTGAGGTTGCCGCTGGTGTTTTTAGTTTGTGTCATTGTGTGAGCATAGCCCAACACATGATAAGCGGCAAGCCTCTTGGTTGATCTAATGTGCAAAAAAAGAACACCCCAGAGTAGGTCATGGGGTATCAATTTGTTTGAAATAGCTTAAACTTACTCTGACTTCTTTTTTGCTTTTATTTGAATTCTTTCAATCATAATTAAGATAAAAGCCACCATAAAACAGATGAGTGATAATAAGAAAAGAATTTTAGTGAAAAACGAAACTGCTATGGCGATACCCCCAAAAGCGAGAAACCCCAGCAAAATAGCAGCAACAAAAAATAGAATTGCCCATAAGATTAATATCATTATAAATATCTCCGTGTTTGGTTCATTTTGTTCGATAAAACTTATATAATATAGCAGGTAATAAATACTGTGGCAAATACAAAGATAAACTCATGAAAAAACTTAATTCTAATCTGCTAAAAATTGTTAATATACTGAATGATACTCAGTTTCATGCAGGCGATGAAATTGGCAATAAACTTGGGATCACGCGCAGTGCCATTTGGAAGGCAATTAAAAAACTCAATAAATACCAAATAAAAGTTACTTCAATTAAAGGTAAGGGGTATGCAATGCAGGAACCACTCGTTTTATTAGATGACAAAAAGATTAAACAAGTGCTTGACCCAGCAATCAAAAAAGATATAGACCTCACGCTGCTTGAAACAACTGATTCGACCAATAATTATCTAAAAAAAATTTCGAGTAAAAATCGCTTTAAAATTTGTTTAGCTGAACATTTAACACAAGCGCGCGGGCGCTTTCAGCGAGCTTGGCATGCGCCGTTTGGGCAGAATATTTATCTTTCTTGTCAATATCGATTTGCTAAAGACCTAAGCGAGCTAGCGGGTTTGAGTTTGGTGATAGGGCTTGCCATCATAAAAACACTGCATGAGTTCGGGCTTAACAATAAAATTATGATCAAATGGCCTAATGATATTTTATGGCAACGCCGAAAATTAGCTGGAACACTGATTGAGGTCAGTGCCGAAACACATGGGCATTGTGAAGCAATGATTGGCATTGGGCTTAATGTCAATATGCTAGATGCAGATAATGATGTAGTTTCACAACCGTGGGCTTCGTTGCGGCAGATACAAAATAAATATTTTGACCGTAATGTTGTTGTTGCAGCGCTCATTAATCATTTAGTCAATTATATTCAGCAATTTGAATTACACGGGCTTGCTCATTTTATGGAAGAGTGGAACGCTTCTGATTGTTTGCTAGGTCAATCGGTGACGATAATTAATGGGAAAGAAGAAGTGCAAGGATTAGCACAAGGCATCAATGAGCAAGGGCATTTATTGCTTAAACTCCCCAACGGAAGGACACACGCATTCTCCTCCGGCGATGCGAGCGTTAAAAAGACGTAGGCCTGATTATATGAGAACAGAAGTTATTGGGTATACGGCACAACCCCCAAGCAAGGTGATTTTAACCAGTGGCGCAAGGTGGCAATGTTTTCTTCTGCTGCAATCATGTGTGGATCAATACAATTAGCGACCCAACCTAACAAGGGAATTTTACATTGTTTGATCGCTTGATAAGTTAATAACGTATGATTCAAACAACCTAAACGAACACCGACGACTAATATCGTGCTAAACTGCATGAGTGTCACAAAATCTGCCATTGTTTCAGTTTCATTTAATGGGTTAAACCAACCACCCACACCTTCAATAATATGAATATCAGCTGAATGATGTAGTGCATCATGACATTTTTCTTTGAGTAATGCCGCCGATAAATTTATTGGTATTTGTGCAGCTGCTATATGCGGGGCAATAGCCGGTTGAAATGCCAATGGATTAATTTGGTCATAAGGCAATTTGATCGAAGATGCTTGTTGTAAAGCGAGAGCATCATCACTATATAGTTTTCCTTCCACATAATGACACCCAGAAGCTAAGGGTTTGATACCTAATGTTGAATAACCACATTGATTAAATTCATGTAGTAATAACGTCGCCACATAAGTTTTACCAATGTTTGTGTCTGTACCTGTAACGAAAATTTTTAAAGACATGATTAATTACCTTTTTGAGCTATAACAGATAAAATCGAATAAGTTAACGGTAACAGATGATTAGTATGGCCAAACTTAGCAAAATAATATTGCTCCAGTTGGTTAAGATAACTTTTAGTTTTCAGTGTACTATTTAGGTTTTTCACATAATTTGTTCCCGAATTTTTAAGGGATTTAATAAGGTGTAAAATATTTTTAAAATAAATAATATAATTATTTATTTTTAAATCAATGATATTGAAATCACTCGATTTGAGTTGTTGTATTAATTCTGATGTTGCGGTAAAACGGTCATCATAACTAGTATTATTTATATGTTGTTGACAGTTTATAAGTTCAATAAAAGTTCCTTTAATGGGAACAGAAAAAGCCAATATGCCACCTGGTGTTAATATGCGCGCTGGTTCTTTAATAATTGCTGTATTATCGATATTCCAATGTAATGCCATGTTAGAAAATACCAGATCAATACAGTGGTCTTTTAATGGGATATTGGCAAAATCTGCTTGTAAAACTTTTATAGACAATGGAGTAAGTCTTGATTTTGCTAATGCAAGCAAGTTTTCTGCAATATCTATTGCCATGAAAAAATGATGAGAAATATGACGTGCCAATTCCATAGTCAGTTTTCCAGCAGCGCAACCTAAATCGATCAACTGCAGAGATGATTTAGTATGTGGTATCAACATCTTAATCAGCTTATTACCAATGATAGTTTGCAATCCACTATTATTATCATAAGTATTTGCTGCTTTGTTAAAGCAAGCGCGTATGTGATTCATAAAATTCAGCAATTAAATCTAAAAGGTCAGTAATTTGATTTTCGGTATGCTCATAATTCAAAGATATTCGAATTCGTGATGTGTTAACGGGAACAGTAGGTGGACGGATGGCACTAACCAAAAAACCTTTGTTGTAAAGTAATTTTTGCAACGCTAAGACTTTAGCGCTGCTTTTAATCATAATAGATTGAATGGGAATGGCGCATTCCGATCGAATGGATATATTGCGTTGCTGAGCAGATTTAATGAAAAACTGAATAAGTTTTGCAAGCTTTTCACGGCGCCAATGTGCATTTTTAATGATCTGTAAAGCTGTTATTGTGGCATGGACTAAAGCAGGCGGTAGAGCAGTGGTATAAATATAAGTGCGGCCAAATTGCATTAATGCAGTTATTAGCTCTTTGCTGCCAGATACAATAGCACCAAAACTGGCGAAAGCCTTGCCAAGAGGTGAGACTAGCGCGGGAACTTGTTTTGTTGTCAACGCCAATGCTTCGCATATGCCAGCACCATTTTTTCCTAATACACCCAGACCATGGGCATCATCAACTAGTAAAGTGGCATTCGTTTGTTGTACGCAATCAACAATATTTTGTAGTGGGGCAATATCGCCTTCCATACTAAAAATAGATTCTGTGACGATTAATTTATTTGCACTATCGAATTGATTTAACCGCGATTGTAGATGGGCTACGTCGTTATGTTTATAGCGCCAATGTTTAGCTGCTGATAATTTAATGGCATCAATCAATGATGCATGGCAGAGTTTATCTGAAAAAATAGTGGAATTCCTTCCAGCTAACACTGTGATGAGACCCAAGTTCGCCAGGTATCCTGAATTAAATAAGATTGCACTTTCTCTCCCTAAAAAATCGGCGAACTGTTCTTCTAAAACTTGATGCGCTTTATAATAGCCAGAAATTAATGCAGATGAAGTACTGCCAAAGCCATATATGTCGATACCTTCTTTGAAGGCCTGACATACTTCAGAGTCGGTTGCGATACCTAAATAATCGCTGCTACAAAAATTAATCAGTAATGAGTCATTTATTTTAATCTTGTTGCCAGATCTAGCACTAATGGCAACGCGGTCGCGCCAAAGATGCAAATCTTTTCTTTCTTTTAATTGTGTCATTAACATGTGGGTGTTATCCCCAGTTTTTTCAGCAAATTTAAATCTTTGTTGCTGGTCGGGTTAGTGGTGGTTAACAAAACTTCGCCAAAATGGATGGAACTCACCCCAACCATAAAACATAATGCGTGCGTTTCTTCCGACATTTCATTTCTACCAGCAGAAAGGCGAATCACTGAGGTGGGTAACATAATGCGTGCAACTGCAATAGTGCGAATAAATTCAAAATTATCAATACTAGGGGCATCTGCCAGAGGCGTGCCTTTAATCGGTATTAACCGATTGATCGGTAAACTCTCGGGTGGTTCGGGTAAGTGAGTGAGCTGTAATAAAAAATTAATGCGATCAGCTCTGCTTTCGCCCATGCCTAGAATACCACCACAACATATTTTTAATTGTGCATCTCTTATGTTTTTTAAAGTACTTAAACGCTCATCATAATTGCGCGTGCTGATTATTTTTTTATAATATTCAGGTGAAGTATCTAAATTATGATTGTAATAATCAAGACCTGCTTCTTTTAAAATATCCGCTTGTTTTTTACTTAACATACCCAAGGTCACGCAAGTTTCTAAACCTAAATCTTTAATGGCTTTAATAATTTTAGCTATTTTATGCAATTCACGGTCAGGCATATCACGCCAAGCCGCACCCATGCAAAACCGCGTAGCCCCATTTACTTTGGCGCATTTGGCTTTTTCAATAATTTCATCAGCATTCATTAAAGCATGTTTTTTGATATTCGTTTTATAGCGCGCACTCTGTGGGCAATAAGCACAATCTTCGGGGCATGACCCCGTTTTGATACTGAGCAAAGTGCTTAACTGCATTTTACCCGCCATCTTATGTTCTCTATGAACAGCCTGCGCACGATAAAATAAATCGACGAAGGGCAGATCAAACAGCTCACTGACCTTTTGGTAATTCCACATATTATTTTTAGCCCCTATATTTACAAAAAACCTAATTTACGATATCTTTTTTCATTAGTCAACCACTAAAATAAAATAGGTCTACTAATATGAGCCTCATACAACGCGATTTAAATTGCCTATGGCACCCCTGCGCACAAATGAAAGATTATGAAGTTTTCAAACCGCTAATCATCAAACGAGCTAGAGGAAGCATCATTGAATTATCGGATGGCCGTAAAATTATCGATGCCATTGCAAGTTGGTGGTGTAAATCTTTAGGCCATAATCATCCACAGCTTAAAAAAGCATTATTGCAGCAGTTAGATAAATTTGAACACGTTCTATTGGCTAATACGACATATGAAACGATTGTACAACTATCTGAAAAACTGACAGCGCTTATGCCTTCTTTAAAAAAAGTATTTTATGCCAGTGATGGGTCATCTGCCGTTGAAATCGCTATGAAAATGAGTTTACACACCAGACAAATTAAAGGCGAAACAAACCGCAAAAAATTTATTGCACTCAGTAACAGTTATCATGGTGAAACAATAGGAGCACTTAGCGTTAGTGATATGGGCTTGTATCGTGATCCTTATAAAGAATTGCTATTTGACGTAGCATTTCTTGCACCGTTACCTTATGTACTTACCCGAAATGATCCACTATGGGGTAATTGCCAGCAACACTGGGATATTCTAAAAAAACAATTAGATTTACTGGCGCATGAAACGACGGCCATTCTTGTTGAGCCGATTGTTCAAGGTGCAGGGGGTATGCGATTGTATAGCCAAGATTTGTTAAAACGCTTACGTGATTGGACCAAACAACATGGCATTCATCTTATTGCCGATGAAATTATGACAGGAATAGGTCGCACGGGAAAAATGCTTGCTTGTGAATATGCTAACATCGAACCTGATTTTCTTTGTTTGGCAAAAGGTTTAACTTCAGGATGGTTGCCACTGAGTGCAGTGCTCACCTCAGATGAAATTTATTATTTATTTTATGATGAGTATGATACTGGTAAAGCTTTTTTACATTCTCACACACATTGTGGTAATGCCCTTGCAGTGAGTATAGCTTTAGCCACATTGCAGGTGATGGAACAAGAACATATTTGTCGCTATGTCTCTGAATTAGAACCACTCATGTTTAGATATATGAGTGAAATAGCAGAACACACCGGTAAATTGGAAAATGTGCGCAGTATGGGGGCTATTGTTGCGGCCGATTTTATCGTGCGAGATCCACAGCAACGTGTAGGATTTGAGGTATATAAATCAGCGGTTAAACTTGGTGCTTTGCTGCGCCCCCTTGGTAACACGATTTATTGGTTTCCACCGCTTAACATAGAGTTTAGTACATTGCAGGAACTTAAAGAAATTACGCAAAAGTCGATCGAAATGGTAAAATTTTAAGCCGCAAAACTCGATAACCCCAAATATCTATACTATAATGGAATAAGGCTAGTAAAAGGAACTTATGGCATGCAAAAAAAATACATACCAATTATGTCTAATGGGGAACCATTTCCTCGTCAGATCATTAACACTATTCAACAAAAAATCTTTATTGCACTCATTGATAGTGCATTTAAACAAACACTGCTGTCACAGGCGGCATCGATCTTATGTGCGTTGGTTATCCTATTAGGTTTTTTTACACCCAACAGCGATAATACTTTATTATTTGATTGGTTTGCATTTTTTATAAGTGTTGCTTTGTTTCGAATTATTCTTAATGTTGTTTATAAAGCGCAAAAAAATACTGAATCTCATTTGCAATTATGGACTATTTTATTTTTAGTGGGTGCTACTTTAGGTGGTTGTAGTTGGGGGATTGCAGGAAGTATGTTATTTGCCCATGGTACTGAACTACAGCGGACTTTTATTATTATATTGTTGGCGGGGGTTACATCCGGTGCCGTAATGGCATTAACAGCCCAACTTGTCGCTGCACTGGTATTTATATCAGCCGCGCTATTGCCATTGATTGTCTACCTAATAATGAGAGTGCATGGCGGTATTTATGATGTCTTTGAGGTCGCTGTATCCGCTTATTATCTTTATACCATCGTTATTGCTATTAAAGCGAATAAGTTAACTACCAATAATTTTAGATTATGTTTTGAAAATGAAGTTTTATTAAATGACTTAACACAAGTACGTAGTCAACTGGAAATTAAAAATAAACAATTAGAAGTCGCTGCTACTCATGACCCTTTAACCGGGTTGGCAAACCGTCATCTTTTTGAGGTTTCGCTCAGTTCTGCTATTCAACGTGCCGACCGTAATAAAAAATTATTAGCCGTTTTTTATATTGACCTCGATAATTTCAAAAGTGTTAACGATGTTTATGGTCACCAAGTCGGTGATTTATTTTTAAAAGTCATAGCAGAAAGAATGCGCAATAATATTCGGGCTTCTGACATGATTTCTCGTTTGGGCGGTGATGAATTTACCGTTATCATGGAAGATTTTAAGGATACAAAAGATATTAGTAAGGTCGCCAGTCATGTTTGTAAAATCATTTCTGAACCTTTTATCATTGATGGGGTGCAATATGGAATATGTGTCAGTATTGGTATCAGCATCTACCCCCTTGATAGCAATGATGCCGATACTCTTATAAAAAATGCCGATGACTCCATGTATGCTGTTAAACAAGCAGGCGGTAATAATTATCGTTATTTTAGCAACCCTGACGCGACCGAGCATGATCCGGCTATGAATGTTAATTCGTAAACCTCTCACTATTTTGGTATGATCAATTACCCTATAGGTCGATTGATGCATACAGTTGTGGCTGATTATAAGATGTTTATATTTAGCCACAACTCCTCTGTACATTCGAGTTATGGCTGGCTATAATAGAGGTATAATTAGCCACAACCCAGGTACTTGCCATGAAGAAGATGATTGTTGGTCGAAAAATAGAACAGAATATCTTAGCAGCCACCTTAAAATCGAAAAAAGCTGAATTTGTCGCCGTCTATGGCCGACGCCGGGTCGGTAAAACCTTCCTTATTGAACAATTCTTCATACAAAAACCTTGTTTATATTTTTATTTAACAGGGTTACATAAAGGAACACTCAAAGAACACCTAACTGTTTTTGCCAAATCTATGAGCACCGCTTTTTTTGCCAATACTGGCATTCAATTGGAAAGCCCCTCAAATTGGTTAAAAGCATTTGAATTGCTGACCAATGCAATCAATAAATTTTCAAAGCAAAAGAAGGTAGTGTTGTTTTTTGATGAATTGCCTTGGCTGGCCTCGAAAAAATCCGGCTTTAAAAAAGCGTTGGATTTTTATTGGAATACAAGATGGTCAAAAGATAACAGGATAATTCTTATTGTATGTGGGTCCGCTGCTTCTTGGATAATTAAAAATATAATTAATGATAAAGGTGGTCTTCATAACCGTATTACTTTACAACTCCCTTTATATCCATTTTCTCTAAAAGAAAGCTATGATTATTTAAATTATATGGGCAATAAATTTAATCAAAAGCAAACATTAGAACTTTATATGGTGTTGGGAGGCATTCCACATTATCTGGAAAAAGTAAAGTCTGATCTTTCCGCAATACAAAATATTTCTAAACTTTGTTTTACAAGAAATGGGCAATTATTTAAGGAATTTGATAAATTATTTTCATCACTATTTGATAATGCAGAAACTTATGTGGAGCTGATTAAAATTATCGCTACTAAAAGAAATGGAATGACACGGAGAGAGCTTGAAAGTAAAGCAAAATTGTCAGAAAGTGGTGGAACTTTAACTGATCGCTTAGTGGCATTAGAGCAGGCAGGATTTATAAAAAGTTTTGTGCCGATTGGCTATACCGAAAAAGGTTTGTGCTATAAGTTAATTGATGAATATTGCCTGTTTTACCTTACCTGGATTAACCCTGTTAAACGGCAAATTGAAAATGAATCTGAGCCTGGTTATTGGGCATCAAAAAATAGTACACCTGCATGGCGTAGTTGGTCTGGGTATGCATTTGAATCAGTTTGTTTAAAACATGTGGCGCAGATTAAAAAGGCGCTTTTTATTCCCCCAGGAACATTATCAGGGTCATGGTTTTGCCAACCTGACGGAAAAAATAAATTGGAAGGAGCGCAGATTGATTTGTTGTTTGATAGAGATGATGGAGTGATTACATTATGTGAAATAAAGTATTGTCAATCACCATTTGAAATTGATAAAAAATATGCCGATGAACTAGTGAGAAAAGTGAAGGTTTTTAAAGAGCGTACTAAAGTCAACAAACAAATATTTTTATCGATGATTACGGCAAATGCTTTGAAAAAAAACAGGTATTCAGAAGAGCTTATTACTAGTAGAGCAACGCTTGATGATTTGTTTCAAGATGTTTGATACGGATCTTTTTCAAAAAACTTATTGCGCCATGGGTGTTCCCAGTAAACCTAGACCAATAAAACCGATTTTAGTGTTCATTTTGTATGATTCCTCTCATAAATATTATTTGAAAAATTCTAGCATGGTTACAATCAAAGAGTATATAATATCAATAATCATTAAATATAAGGAGGTTTCGGATGGTCACATTAAAAAAATCTAAGACAAAACTCACACAAGCAAGTATAGATGAGTCTATTGATGAATCTTTTCCCGCCAGTGACCCGCCTGCTTGGACGACGGTGTCAAGACAGCATAAAAAATCAAGCACAGCTAATACCTTACAAGACAAAGTCACTCTTGAGTGGCAACGTACGAGTGCAAATTTTGATTATGAAACTTATAACCGCGACGCCAAACTAACCTTTGCTGGAGGCGCGCGCATTCAGGTTTCAAATTCACCCGTCTATTTTGGTGAAGCCAAACATGCAAATTCGGAAGAGTTAATGATTGCTGCGTTATCGTGTTGTTATATGCAGACGTTCCTAGCTGTAGCCAGTAAACAAGGTTATAACGTCAAATCCTATAAAGACGAGGCCTTTGGTGTATTAGGCAATGATGAAAAGGGAAAAATGAGCATGACCGAAGTGAGCCTCAATCCTATTATCAAATTTGAAGGCATTCAACCTAATGATGCTGTATTAGTTAAAATACGCGAAAAAGCGCACGCTAATTGTTTTATTGCAAATTCTGTCAACTCTATTATTCATATCACTATTAAATTAATCAAATAAAAAGGAAATACCTGTGACATCCATTAACTCACTGAATACCAAACGCACACTCACGGTAAAAGGCACCGACTATGATTATTATAGTTTGCCAGCTGCCGAAGAAGCAGGCCTCAAAGAAATTTCTAAATTACCTTATACATTAAAAATTTTATTAGAAAATTTATTACGTTATGAAGACAATGTTTCGGTTACGCAAGCAGATATCATGGCGATTGCAGTGTGGCTTAGAAAAAAACATTCTGATCATGAAATTGCGTATCGGCCTACACGCGTGTTGATGCAAGATTTTACCGGTGTGCCTGCGATTGTAGATTTAGCGGCAATGCGTGATGCGATTAAAAAAATGGGCGGTGATCCCGAACGTATTAATCCACTTTCACCGGTTGATTTAGTCATTGACCATTCGATACAAGTCGATCAGTTTAATACCAAAGATGCCATGCAAATTAATGCCAGAATGGAAATGGATCGCAATCGCGAACGCTATGAATTTTTACGCTGGGGGCAAAAAGCATTTCGTAATTTTCGTGTAGTACCGCCGGACACAGGAATTTGTCATCAAGTAAATCTAGAATATCTCGCTAAAGCAGTATGGATACATGAAATCGATGGCAAAAAGATTGCCTGCCCCGATACATTGGTGGGTACGGATAGCCACACGACAATGATTAATGGTTTAGGTGTTTTAGGGTGGGGCGTCGGTGGTATCGAAGCTGAGGCAGCAATGTTGGGTCAACCTATTTCCATGGTAATCCCCGAAGTGATTGGAGTTAAAATGACGGGGAAATTGCGCGAAGGTGTAACAGCGACTGATCTGGTATTAACGATCACCCAAATATTGCGTAAAAAAGGTGTGGTGGGCAAATTTGTCGAATATTTTGGACCCGGGCTGCATCACCTGCCATTAGCAGATAGAGCAACGATCGGCAATATGGCCCCTGAATATGGCGCTACCTGTGGCTTTTTCCCTATCGATCATATTACTTTGGAATATCTCACTCTGACTGGGCGTGATGCACAAACGGTTGCATTGGTGGAAGCTTATGCTAAAACGCAAGGCCTTTGGCACGATGAGCACAGCGTTGATCCTTTATTCACTGAAACGTTAGAGCTCGATTTGAATTCAATTGAACCCTGTGTTGCTGGCCCTAAGCGCCCACAAGATCGTGTTCCATTAGCACAAACAGTTTCTACCTTTGATAAATTACTCGAAGATAATAATAAAGCCAAAGAAAAAAATATTGCGTTTAAAACCGATGCGGGTTTTGATCTTCGGCATGGTGATGTAGTGATTGCTGCGATCACCAGTTGTACCAATACTTCGAATCCCAGCATATTAATGGCAGCAGGATTAGTCGCAAAAAAAGCGGTAGAAAAAGGTTTAACCAGTAAACCCTGGGTCAAGACATCATTAGCGCCTGGCTCGCAAGTGGTAACACGTTATTTAGAAGAGGCGGGTTTACAAAAACATTTAGATGCACTCGGTTTTTCGTTGGTAGCGTATGGATGCACAACTTGTATTGGCAATTCTGGTCCGTTGCCCGACCCTATCGCAAAAACAATTACGCAGAATGATATGGTTGTTTCTGCGGTGTTATCAGGCAATCGCAATTTTGAAGGGCGTATCCACCCGCAAGTAAAAGCAAATTGGTTGGCTTCACCACCACTGGTGGTAGCCTATGCGTTAGCGGGCACGACGCAAATTGATATTAGCAAAGATTCTTTAGGCAACGATAAACAAGGTAAACCTGTTTATCTCAAAGATATTTGGCCGACTAATCTTGAGATCGCTCATGCCGTGACGGTGGTGAATAATAAAATGTTTAAAGAACAATATGCCGATGTGTTTACCGGTGATCATGATTGGCAAGCGATGAAAATTCCCGAGAGTCAAACCTACGTGTGGCGCAAAGATTCTACTTATATACAACACCCTTCATTTTTTGAAACGATGGCCCCTGCGCCAGAACAGATCCATGACTTTATGGGTACACGAGTGTTGGCATTGTTGGGCGATAGCATTACCACCGATCATATTTCACCGGCCGGTTCGATTAAAACCGATAGCCCCGCAGGAAAATATTTATTAGAGCACGGAGTTGCTGTGCCAGATTTTAATTCGTATGGCTCGCGTCGTGGTAATCATGAAGTCATGGTGCGTGGCACTTTTGCAAATATTCGTATTAAAAATGAAATGGTGCCAGGAATCGAAGGCGGCATAACTAAACATTTTCCCAGTGGTGAAACGTTGCCAATATATGACGCGGCGATGCGATATAAAAAAGATCATGTGCCACTTGTGGTTATCGCGGGTGCGGAATATGGCACGGGCTCATCGCGCGATTGGGCGGCCAAAGGTTCTAAATTGCTGGGTGTAGTGGCAGTAATCGCAGAAAGTTTTGAACGTATACACCGATCAAATTTAATCGGAATGGGTATTTTACCGTTAGAATTTATTGAAGGAACGACGCGTAAAACGTTAAAACTCGATGGTTCAGAAGTGATTGATGTTCTTGGTTTAGATGACCAATTAAAACCGCGCATGAATGTAAAAGCGATCATTCATCGTGCTAATGGTGAAACCACAGAAGTTAATTTGCTCTGTTGTTTAGATACGGTCAATGAAGTGGAATATTATAAAAATGGTGGCATCTTGCAATATGTGTTACGTGGGATGTTGAAGCATGGGGGTTAATGAGTAAGTCTATGAAAATCAAACATACTATAAAATTACTAGGGTTAACCAGTTTATTGCTATTTAACATGGCTAATGCTGATCCAAAATCCGTTGATGCGAATACAGGTCTAATAAACCAAACGGTCACAGCGTTCATGAAAAAAAATAATGTGCCGGGTATGACGGTGGAAATTTATTTAGAGGGTCAACCACATTCATACCAGTTTGGTGTGGCGGATCAAGTGAAGAAAACACCAATTACCGATGAAACGATTTTTGAAGTGGGTTCATTTACAAAAGTATTTACCTGTTTACTCATCGCGCAACAAGTTGGTCAAGGTAAGATGAAATTAAGTGATCCCATCATTGAATACTTACCGCATTTGTTGCCAGCGAATAAAGATTTAAATACTATTACATTACAAAATCTTGCGACGCACACATCAGGTTTGCCGTTTAAAGCACCTGATATCATTACTTCGCAATCAGGATTACAACAATATTTTGTGGATTGGAAACCTTCTTCACCTATCGGTAGTCAATGGGCTTATTCTAATATGGGTATTGGTTTGTTGGGTTATGCGTTGGAAGCAAATACTGGCAGAAATTATAATCAACTATTGCGCGAAGAAATTTTAGTACCGTTGGGTATGGATCCTATCGGCATTAGCGTGGCCAAAGGTTTGCAACCGTATGTGGCGCAGGGTTATGATAAAGATGGTAAAACTGCTTCACCTATCGATATGGTTTTGTTCCAAGCGGCAGGAGCTATGCGGGCAAGCGGGCATGATATGTTAATGTTCCTTAACGCAGCGATCGGTTTACCAGGAACGCCTGATAATATTTTGCAAGCGATGCATCTAACACAAACGCCGTATGTAGCAACAGCAGATTCTCTACAAGGCTTAGCGTGGGAAATTCATCCTCTGACTAGCAAAACTTTACCGACATTATTGCAGCCACCGGTAGAAATGAATATGGGCCCAATATCTGCAATGCAGCTGAGTGCAAATCAGCAACAATTTGATGGTAACGCGCTCATTGATAAAACAGGTGCAACCGATGGTTTTCGTGCTTATATGGCGGTGATCCCTAATCGCAAAACCGGTATTGTTATTCTGATGAACCGTTACGTTTCAAATGGAGAAATCGTAAAATTAGGTAGAACGATATTGTTGAAATTAAATAACTATACCACCTAACTCTAGGTTGTTTGTGTTCGCAACAAAGCTCGCACTAGATAGATTGTCATGTCATTGACAAAATCATTATTGTAACTCAATGCTTTGAGTTGTTTGCGAATTGCCCTGATCAAGCGGATAACACCCAAAATGCCAAAAGGGTTTTGCTTCCTAAATTTGATCACACGTAAACACGCAACGTTTACAACAGGATTAATGTTTTGGTCATCATTATTACTTAATGCCGTTGGGTTGGCATATTTAGTGCATTCTTGTGCTACTGCAATAGCTAACTCATGCATTTTTTGCTTTAAATTTACTGCTTGGTTTGTTACTTTAGACGTTGCCATTTGTAATGCTCCTGAGTTTAAGTATAAGCCAAGGTAGGTAAACTATGTTAAAAACTGTAACGGTAATAGACCCATTATACCAAAAAATGCAACAAAATCAGCAAATAAAAAATTCTAACAAGCCTAGCAAAGACCCCGAGCATTACTATGACCTCGGCAATAAACTAACACAGCGCAGTAAATATAAGCAAGCTACCGCCGCTTTTGAAAAAGCGCTCGCGCTCAAAGCTAATTACCCAGAGGCTCAAGTAGGATTGGGCACCGCTCAAGTCAAGCTTAAAAGATTTGATGAGGCAATATCTGCTTATCAACTTACTATTGCACTGGATCCCAATTATTACCAAGCTTATTTTAATTTAGGTTTATTATTGCAAAATTTGGAAAAAAGTGAGGCAGCTATATCAATTTATCAACAAGGGCTTGCTATAAAAGAAGATGTGAGTGGTTATAATAATTTGGGAGCCATTTTATTTAGTGAAGGGCGACTTGATCAAGCTATTGATGTTTTTAAAAAGGCAATTGCCCTTGATAAAAAATTTGCTTTGGCTTATTCCAATTTGGGAGGTGCATTGCTGAAGCGAGGAAATTTTGATGAAGCAATACAATATTTAGACCAGGCCATTAGTTTAGACCCTACCCTTGAGGATGCCTATATAAGGCAAGGGCTTACTCTATCCTGTCAAACAAAATATACTGAAGCAATAGAAGTATTTAACAAAAATATAGAGAAAAATCCACAATCAGGATATTCGCGTTTTGGTTTAGCGCTGGTGCAGTTGACGCTAGGTCAATATCAAGAAGGTTGGAAAAACTATGAATATCGCTGGGAAGTGTCGTATTTAAAAAAAGAATACCAAAACCATGCGGCTTATCATCATTTGCAATTAAAGCCTGGCGATGACCTCTGCGGTAAAACCATTGTATTACTCGCAGAACAAGGCTTGGGCGATACATTACAGTTTATTCGTTATGTATCGCTCGTGATTGAACAAGGTGCTAGCGTGATTGTGGGATGTCCTCCGAGTTTGCGCCGTTTATTTAGACAAATTAAAGGGATTAAAGAATTCCTACAAGAAGAAAAAGCAGGAAAAGCATTCCACTTCGATTATTTTTGTCATCTGCTCAGCTTGCCGAATTATTTTGGAACAACCTTAGAAACAGTACCTGCGGATATTCCTTATTTAACTGCGGAAGCTGAATTGATAAAAAAATGGCAGCCCTTAATCACCCAAAAAAATGACGATAAAAAAATTAAAATAGGTTTAGTGTGGGCGGGTGATGCCAGAAAAGATAACTATGAAAATGTAGCTTATTATATGGATCTTAGGCGCAGTTTGCATTTATCAAAGTTTAGTAAACTTGCAAATATACCTGAAACTATTTTTTATAGTTTACAAAAAGGAGGGCCCAGTCAACAAGTTAAAGAAGTTCGCAAACAATTTAAAATAATTGATTATACCGATAAAATAACTGATTTTGCCGATACCGCAGCACTGATCGCAAATTTAGATTTAGTGATTAGTGTCGATACTTCTGTGGCGCATCTGGCCGGTGCGATGGGCAAACCGGTTTGGATATTGAGTCGTTTTGATGGATGCTGGCGTTGGTTAAATCAACGTGAAGATAACCCATGGTACCCGACCGCGCGCATATTTCATCAAAAACAGCCAGGAGATTGGGATGAAGTAATTGACCGGTTAGTAGAAACATTAGAGCAAGTCGTTAAAGAAGGTGTGCATAGTCCATTGCTTTATGCGCAAACAGAAAAAATACAAATAAGTGAAGATCCAACAAAAAATGCGGAATATTATTACGATCTGGGTAACACGCAAATAGAGCAGGCTAAATATAACGTTGCTCGAATTGCGTTTGAAAAAGCGATTTTACTCAAGCCTAATTATTCGGCAGCGCAAGTGGGGCTTGGTAACGCTTTGACGAAGTTGAATAAAATAGATGAAGCGACTGAGGCTTATCAACTGGCTATTGCATTAGATTCAAATTGTTATGATGCTTTTTTTAGATTAGGGGTATTATTGCAAGGTAGAAAACATATAGAAGCGGCTATTCCAATGTATCAGCAAGCGATAGCCTGTAAAGAAACTACCGAAGCTTATAATAATTTAGGAGTTATACTGACAGATGCTGGGCGTCTTGATGAAGCTATCGTCGTACTTGAACGTGCCATTAGCCTTGATGATCATTATGCGATTTCTTACAATAATTTAGGCGCTGCTTTCATTAAAGAAGGGCAATTTGCTGTTGCAGTAGAGTATGTACAACGTGCGGTTGATTTAGATTCAACTTCAATTAGTTTTCTCGGTAACCTAGCAGTTGTTTATTGTTCGTTACGTAAACCACAGGAAGCAATCGAAATTTTTAAACAGGCGTTAGTAATTAACCCTAATTCCCAGTTCATATCTTTTAATTATTCATTAGCTTTATTATTAGCTGGAAATTATCAAGAAGGTTGGAAGTACTATGAAACACGCTTGCAAGCAGCACCGTTGCATGATGGATATTTGAAAGACTTAGTTAACTATAGGCATTACTTGCAGCCCGGGGATAATATTAGTGGAAAAATTATTTTATTAATTTGTGAACAAGGGTTAGGTGATGCGCTGCAATTTATTCGTTATTTGCCATTACTTATACGGGGAAAGGCAATTGTTATTTTAAAATGCCACAAAGAACTAAAAAAATTATTCTCACAAATCCCTGGCATTAAAAGAATTGTAACTGTGGAAGAAAAAGAAGTAATACACGTCGATTATTTTTGTTATTTATTGAGCCTGCCTTATTTTTTTCAAACAACCATAGCAACAATACCGACTAACATTCCTTATTTAAATGCAGATATTGATTTAGTAAAAAAATGGTCGCGATTAATTAGCAAGCAAAAACAAGCCAATAAAATCAAGGTGGGTTTAGTCTGGGCAGGCGCTGCTCTTAAAGGCTATAACAATAATACTTCCTATTATATTGACCTGAGGCGTAGTTTACATTTATCACGGTTTTTGCCATTAGCTAAAATTGCAGGAGTTGTTTTTTATAGTTTGCAAAAAGGGGAAGCACGTCAACAAATTAAAGAAGTGCGCAAAGCCATTAATATAATAGATTATACTGATCAATTAATTGATTTTTCTGAAACAGCTGCACTGATTGCTAATCTAGATCTAGTGATTACGGTAGATACAGCAGTAGCACATTTAACGGGTGCTTTGGGTAAACCCGTTTGGATATTAAACCGATATGATGCATGTTGGCGTTGGTTAATTGAACGCAATGATAGCCCTTGGTATCCCACTGCCCGATTATTTTGTCAGAAACAACCGGGTGCGTGGGAAGAAGTGATTGAGCATGTGGCAATTGCTTTGGAAAGCGAGCTTATGGATGTGGAGGTTACGCGGTAGCAATAAACTTGATGATATTGATATCGCGCGACGGTAAACCTTTCATTAGCTTACGGTTTGCTAATACTTCGGTTGCTTTTACGACCATATAAGTATTCAAATTAATATTTTTAATGACAATAGTATTGTCACGATTTTGTGCAAATAAAGTATAAATTACCTTAGTATTAGCAGACATATATTTTCCTTTTAATTGATTGGTTTTAGTGTGTCGTGATAGTGTGGCAACCAGCGATTCAATAAATTATAAAGTTCGCTGGATGTGATCGGTTTTACTGCAAAATCATCTACACCTGCGGCACGACATTCAAATTCAATAATGTCGCCGAACGCGGTGAGAGCAATAATCGGTGTGCGTTGCTCGCCTTCTTCGTGACGGAGAATGCGACAAACCTCAATACCGCTCATGCCTGGTAAGCCAATATCAAGCAAAACCAAGGCAGGTTTTTCTGCAAAAAAATCAATCGCTTGTTGGCCATTATTGGCAATGATGACTTCGCAATTCATCAGTTCAAGAAACCGCATATGTATATGTTGGATCAAAGGGTCATCTTCAACTAATAGAATTTTGGGTTTGACATGACGGGCTTGCTGCACTTTACTAGCTCCTGCAACATGTTGAGGGGTTTTTTTTCCTGAAAAACGATTGGCATTTAACATGATCTTTCTCCATTTAAGTAAATACTTCCGGCCAGGATTGGCGTTCATAAGATTCAGGTATAACTATACTTGTAAGATATGTCTCAAACATCCGTGAGGATCACGGATGATTTGCACAAAATTGTGGATTTTTTAAGCACAAACTGTTCAAAAATCACCCAAATATGGTATTATTAAGCCCTGTACGGTCTAATAAATGGAGTTGCTATGAGTACTATTTTGTTGTCGGAGTTATCAGAAAAACACTATTCGAGAAAGATTGCTGGCGATGTGGGGGAGATTTGTGAGCCGTTGCGGGGGTATGGGATTACTCATTTTTTATACTCCAGGTTGTTTTTTAATGATGGATCAACTTATTCTCTTACTAACCATTGGGAATCTTATTTCCATCATTGTAAAATGCGTTATTCAGTAAGTCCGCCTGTGTCTGAAAAAATAATGAGCAATAAGTTTTTTTATCTTCCAGGCATGACGAGAGACTCTGGCTATAACCAAGCATCTTATGATTGGATTAATTTGTTTGACATAGGTCAGCCCATTTATTTTATTGAATGCCAGCCAAACTATCTGGATTTTTTCATCTATGGTTCTACACCAGATAATGCCGCGCTTATTAATTTCTATCTTAATAATATTGATATGCTGGAAAAATTTAAATTTTATTTTAAAGATAAAGCCAATAAGCTTATTGCAAAATCAATTAAGAATAAAATATTATTGCCTAAAGAAATGTGTTCTGGTTTTAATATAAAAATGAATGTTGATGAAAGTGTAGTTAACAGACAAAAATTTCTGAAGCAATTAGAAGTAAAAAACTATATCGTGCCGGGACAGCATTGCGATATATCTCTATCAAGCAGAGAGCTTGACGTTATCAAAGAATTGGCTAATGGCTGTACCTTGAAAGAGGCAGGAAAATCACTTGAGCTATCTCCGCGCACCGTTGAAACCCATTTAAACAATCTTAAATCCAAACTAAAATTGCAAAGAAAGACCGAGATTATTAAATTAATCTCGGATCTGAATTTACTGCGATTATAACTTTATAGAGGGAGCGTTGAAAAAATGAGTACTATTTTGTTACCTGAGTTATCAGAAAAACATTATTCAAGAAAGATTGCTGGCGATGTGGGGGAAATTTGTGAGCCGTTGCGGGGGTACGGGATTACATTTTTTCTTTACGCTAGGCTTTTTAATGACGGCACGCTTCTTCATCTCACCCAAAATTGGGATGCTCTACATTACCATTATAAAAAACAGCATTTGATTAGTCCGCCTATCTCAAACCAATCGCTTGGTAATAAATTCTTTTTTCTCCCAAGTGTGATAGATCATGAGGGTTTTAACAAAGCAAATTCGGATTGGAGGAATTTATTTAATATTGATATCCCTATTTATTTTATTGAACATTATCACCAGTATATGGAATTAATTATTTATAGCTCCACTTCTAATAACCATGAAATTCTAAATTTTTACCTAAATAATATTGATATATTGGAGAAATTTAAATTTTATTTCAGAGACAAAGCAAATAAGTTGATCGCAAAATCCAATAAAAACAAAATACAGTTGCCTAAAGAAATGTATTCTAATTTAGGTAATATTAATGTTTCGACTGAGTCTGTGATTGTTAAAAGAAAATTTCTAAAGCACTTAGAGGTGAAAAATTATATTCTGCCAGGTAAACATCAAGATATATCGCTATCTAGCAGAGAGCTTGATGTAATAAAAGAACTTGCCAATGGTTGTACTCTGAAAGAGACTGGGAAAACCCTCGATCTATCACCACGAACTGTTGAAACTCATTTAAATAATCTTAAGTCTAAATTAAAACTGCAAAGAAAAACTGAAATCATTAAATTAATATCGGATCTGAATTTGTTACGTCTATAAACAATTTATTAATAATTTCATTACTTCATCTGGCCAATAGTAGCAATCCCAATCATAGGAAATCCGCTATATTTCTTGTAAGCATTTAGCTAATTGCTGTGTTGAAAAAACTTCTATATCATTGCCGCAATTAAAACTTTAGAAGGAACTTTAAGTTATGAAAAAAATAGCAATTAATAAGTTAGCTCTTAGTGTTGCCATTTCGTTAGTAGGCATTTCTTCACAAGCGTTCGCTGCAGATTTCAATATTCCCTTTATTAACGGCGCAGGGCTTGGCAATCTGTATGCAGGTTGGGCAGCTGAGGGCGCTGATGCTAGTACTGCATTTACAAACCCTGCAGCTTTAGTTTTGATCCCCACACAACAATTTGAATTTGGTGGCGTTGGGGTGCTCGGCCATACTGAATTTACCGGTACGACTACGCCGCCATTTCCGCCTTCTCCACCACAAACAGGTACTGCAGGAAGTGAACTGAGAGGGTTGATCCCATCTACTTATTACGCGTTACCTCTTCTTGACAACCGAATTGTTCTTGGCTTTGGAGAAACGATACCATTTGGTTTAGGCAATAATTATGGAACTACTTCTCTTGTTCGTTATGCAGCAACCAAATCACAAATTAGCGACATTGATATAGGCCCAAGCGTAGGGGTGAAAATCACTGATAAATTATCGGCAGGGGTAGGTTTAGACATACAAAGATTGTCTTTTTCGATTAATAATCAGCTTGGGTTCCCTCCTTTTGTGCCAGATTCTCTTAGTCAAAATAATTTATCAGATTGGGGTACTGGTTGGCACGGTGGATTATTGTATCAATTTACACCAGCGACTAGGGTCGGTGTCGATTATAATTCACAAACCGTGTTTCACCTTACTGGTACGAGTCAATTAAGCGGTCCCATTATCCCTGGGAATGGCATTGTAAATTCTAATTTGAATGCAAATGTGACTTTACCTGCTTTAGCACAAGTTAGTATCTATCATGATATCAATCAACAATGGAATGTAATGGCGACAGTGTTTTATAGCAACTGGAGTTCTTTTAAACAAGTAACTCTTAATAATATTCAAGTTCCAGGTGGTACAGCCATTAGCAATACTGTGCCTTTTAATTATCATAACACTTTCGATTATGCAGGTGGTATTAACTATAAACCAACTTGTAACTGGACTTTGCGAGCAGGTGCGGAATATCTTGCGAGCGCAACAGGCAGTCAGTATCGCATTATAGCTGACCCAGTAGGTGCGGGTACAATTTTGAGTGTAGGCGCACATTACCAGCAAAATAA
The DNA here is from genome assembly GCA_013288885.1 of Gammaproteobacteria bacterium. GTDB lineage: Bacteria > Pseudomonadota > Gammaproteobacteria > JABDBA01 > JABDBA01 > JABDBA01. Next base: position 598,259 of record JABDBA010000001.1, read on the forward strand.
AAACATTGGTTATGACCTTGGTTACGCCCATGCTTTCTTCATCGATACCGCATATAATAATACTTCAGGATTCGGATCAGTCATTGGTAAAAGTAGCCAACAGAATAACGTTATAGGTGCGCAATTGACCTGGAGTATTACATAGTCGCGCGTAAAATTCTCTAATGAGGGGGCAAGGAGTGGAAACTCCTTGCCTTTTTTTTCGATATAAGTATCACCGGCGATGTGAGGGTGATTCAGACCGAGGAGGAACTACCACGGCGGGTGCTTGTGGATTGACAACAGCCGCTAGTGCAGCAGAAGCAATAGCTGCAGACTCTGAAGCGGATACTTTCGCAAGAAATTCACTCGTGCTCGCAGCAGCGCCACTCAGTTTTCTTGGCGCGACCGTTCCCCCAGCTAATTTTTCATCAGCTTTAACCTTGTCCGCATTTACAGCGCCGACTTGAGCAGCATCACTCGGGGCAGATTTTTTCGCTGCAAATACCTTAATCTTTTGAATTAACGCATCAAGCTTTTCTATCAAAGCACTTTGCGGTACACTTTTCAGATGTGCTTCTGTAGTGATGATAGCGAGTTCTTGAATTAGTGCAAGTTCCTCATCATTAATTGTTAAGCTCTTTGCTAATATGCGAACTGCGTTTTTTTCTCCCGCTGTTTCGTGGTCATCATAATTAGCTGTTAATATTGAATCTAAAATAAATTCTTGTTCGGAATAAGCATCAGAGACCCCAACTCCTTTGACTAAAGCAGTATGTTCCGCAATAAGATTATTTAATTCTCCTATTTTATCTTTCTCCGAGAGAAGTTTAAAAGGTGCAAGCGCTTTAATATCTTCCGCTAATTGTCTGTCCTGCCATTGAAATGCTTTTAGTGTAGGGAATTGATGTTTATGTTGATCAGTAAAGCATTTTACCATATCAGGTACAACATCACGGTCAAATCCTGCAATGCGAATAACGATTTGGCCGTAATTTCGCATTATTTTTGGTTCGCGCATTATTTTTTTTAAATCGTCAAGATGAATAGGCATTAATAATCTGCGTGCTTCGGTAAGTTTTTGCCGAATAAGATCTGAGTTCTTAATCGTTTCAGTTAATTTATCAAGTCTTTTTTCCAAGACGTCATCTGTTACTGTTTTTAGGCGCTCTTCTGTAGCAATTACTGCAAGTTGTTGAACCAATTCCAGTTCATCATCGTCAACATGCTCTTCCATAGCTAGTAATTTTACTGCTTCTATTTCACCTTTGGTTTCTTTAGCGTCAACATTAGACACTAACATTGCATCATAAATAAATGCTTTTGCGGCGTTGACATTGATTTCATCGATTTGGGCAATGATTAATGATTTATGTTGCTCTATAGCTTCGGCTAATACTGCCATTTTTGCATCATCTGACAAGTCTTTATATTTTAAAAATTCAGGATCTTCAGCTATGAATTTTTTTAACCAGCTTTTTTTTGCCTCAAATGCTTCAGGAGAAGGAAACTCGTTTCTATGTTGTTCAGTAAAACAGTCTATCATGTCAGAAGTAATATCTTTACGGCCAAACAATGCAATCATGAAAACAATTTTACCGTATAAAGCTGGTATATCTTTATTGCTCATTATTTTCGCTAAAACTTCGGGTGGCGTAGTTGTTAACAGTTTGCGGGTGTCGGTAATTTTTTGTTGTAATTTGGTAAGTGTTGCAGCAGGTTTTTCGTCGAGTTTTAGGGGTTGAGCTCCAGGTTGCATATGTAAACTCCTATATTAAGGTTGGTTTGGAATGGACACTTAGCTCAAGTAGTTTAAAAAATTGCTAAAGCTAAGCTATTTACATTATATTTGATTTTTTCATTGAATGCTTGTTCTTTAGCAAAATTATTCGTTATTAAATGTTAACACCATTAGGCAATAGATGGTGGGCAAGAGCTTGTTTTATTTTTTGAAAAATTTCCTGACGATTTTGATCATCGCGAATAAAGAGATGCCCTCCATTCAACTCATATGTTTGATATTCGGTTTTGGTATGTGTTACCCATCCTGCCATGTCATTATAAGAAACCCGGCTATCATGCTTTCCTGAAAATACAGTAATAGGTACTTCCAATGGAGTATCCTCTGTGAATTGATAATTTTTAACTAAGCGCATATCAGCTATTAAAATTGGTAACAATATTTTAAATAGTTCTTTATTCATAGCAGGGTCATAATTAATATCATTATGTTCATTAAAGATAGAAGCTAATTGGGTTAGCTGCTTGTCGTTCAACAAAGAGATCGTATCAGCATTATCTAATTCAAGTATGTTTAAATTATTGGTTTTTAATTGCTGCAATAAATTATTTAGACTTCGAGTCGGGGCCCGAGGGTCTGGAAAAGCCGATGCAAAAAATTGTATAGGTAATGGTAACTGACATTTCCGTAAATAGCGGATTAGCTCAAATGCAATTAATGCACCAAAACTGTGCCCAAAGAATGCAAAAGGCAAATTAAATTCATTTTTCAGATGCTCTGCTAAATTGTTAATTAAAAGTGCAATATCGGTGGTTATTTGTTCATTCATCCTATTTTCTCTGCCAGGTAGTTGTATAGGGCATATTTCTATTGTTTCTGGTAATGAGCGTTGCCAATTATTGTAAATGGAAGCACCAGCACCACCATAAGGAAAACAAAATAAACGTACTTTTGCATTGGGTTGAGTTTTTCTATATGCAATCCAGGAATTACCATTTTTTGTATTTTCTTTTGAATCGAAAGTATGGGTTGAGGGTTGAAGATTGAGTTGTTTTTGGGTGAGTATGAAATCAGTAATTTCAGCGATTGTTGGTCCTTGCAATAAGTTTTCTACAGAATAGCTTACCCCCAAATTCGTTTCTATTATCTTCGTGAATGAGAGGGCCATGAGCGAGTCAATTCCAATCTCTCGTAAAGATTGATGGGTGTTGATATCATTGCTTGGCATAGAAAAAATAGCAGCGATTTTTTCTACTAGATAATCAGTAATTTTTCCTTGGCGATGTTCAGGTGGTATAGAGTCTAAATTAAAATCATGCTGAGTATTGATATGCATAATTTGTTCGAGTGATATTTTATTGTTGAGTCTGGCCATATGCATATCTTTACAAACGGCAACAATGTGATTGTTATTGTCTATTAGGTACCAGTCGCCAATAATCCTTTCTCCATTTGGACTAATTTCTTTAAGTATAGTTAATAGAGATAAAGATTGGTCTGTGATGCCTGAATACAAAAATTTTCCTATCGTAGAGGCCACATAAGGTTGGTTAAGTTGTTCGGGTAGCAACATAAATAGAGGTTGTATACAGCCATCAATAATGCCGGGATGGACATTAAGTTTAAATTTGTCATTCACAACTGAAGCTGGGGTTTTAAATTCACACACCATTACTTTTTCTTCTAGCCAATATTGATGCGTCCAGCGGATACTTTCTCCAGCTGGCATTTCCATTGATGCAATGCGGTTATAAAGCTTTTCTGCATCATGCGATGAGATAGCTCGTTTTTTTATTTCATCAATGAGAATGGGGAGATCATATTTGATAATACTCAATGTTAATTTACAGGTGGAGTTTTTTACCCAGTTGTTTTTATCAATCGGCTGACTGTAAAAAATGCAAGATAGTAAATCATTTCCTAGTTGTTCTAATATTAGATGGATCCTGATGGTGTTATTATTAGGAACTAATATTGGCGATAAAAAAGTAAGTTCTTCGACATTAAAGGTATGTTGTTGATAAAGATTGTTAACAACAAATGCTAACATTTCAATAAAATAACCTGCATGTAATATATTGTAAGTATCTTTTAGTTCTGGTAATTGATTTATATTGAAAATAAATTCAAATTGTAGCAATGATACGGGGGAAATAATTTGTTTTCCCTGTAAAGGGTAACTGCCGGTTTGTGCGCTTACTGTAGTATGACTACTATTTAAATTAGGCCAATAACTTTTAGGCTGCCATGGGTATGAAGGCATTTCAATGTATGGGTAGCTTCTTCTTTCTTCAAATTTAATCCAATTGATGGGGGAATTTTGTACATATAACTTGGCAATTATTTTTAAATCCAATGAGTTTAAGGGCATATGGGCTATATTTTTATATTCAATTAACAGATTTGGATCGTTACAATTTGTTTTTGTAAAAACGTTAACTGGAATTTCAGATGGATTCTCAATTATTGCGCATAATAAATTGTATAGCTCAGCTATGCTGGAAGAAATTATTGCAACTTTATGAGAAAAATGGGCGCGTCTTAAGTGGGTATTAAAACATAGCTGAGCTAAATTTACGGTTAGATTATTTTTTAAATAATTACGCCAGAGTAGAATTAATTGGTTAAGCGCGACAGGATCTTTAGCCGATAAAGTAAACAATTCATTATTTGTAGATTCTATAGGCGCAGTTGATAAAGAAATAGACGCGAGCTTTTCTTGTTCGGTTAAATCGCGCACAATAACATGTGCATTGGTTCCACCAAAACCGAAACTACTAATTCCTGCTATACGTTGATCGTTATGTTTCGGCCAACCGATTGTATTTTTGGGGATCTTTAAGTTGTATTTATTAAATGGAATATGCGGATTTTGATTAATAAAATTAAGGTGGGGTGGTATTTGTGCATTTTTTAAAGCTAATGCTATTTTAATAATGCTGGACATACCGGCCGCCGGTTCTAAATGGCCGAGATTAGTTTTTACAGAACCTATCCAACAAGGATTTTCTGGCTTTCGATTTTTGCTTATTATATTGCCCAGAGCTTGTATTTCTATCGGGTCACCTAAAAAAGTTCCCGTTCCATGACATTCCACATAAGATAACATCAAAGGGTCAATGCCCGCAGCGTTGTATACATCTCGCAGTAATTTTTCTTGCTGCAGGCCATTGGGTGCTGTTAATCCATTGGTTCGACCATCTTGATTAATACCACTGCCCGCGATGACGGCATAAATTCTATCTTTGTCTTCTATGGCTTTTGCTAATGGCTTTAATACAATTACACCAACCCCCTCACCTTGCACATAGCCGTTTGCTTGTGCATCAAATGTTTTGCATTGTCCATCTTGCGATAGCATTTTTGCTTTTGATAGCGTTAAATTAATGGAGGGCAGTAAATTTAAACTAATACCACCCACAAGCGATAGATCACAACTATTATTCTGAATGTTTAAGCAAGCCAAATGTAGTGCTACCAATGATGAAGAGCATGCAGTATCAACAACAAGACTTGGGCCACGAAGATCAAATTGGTATGAGATGCGATTTGCAGCAATACTTGTGGCATTACCAGTGGGAAGATATAAAGCATCCATTTCTGTTTCAAGTTTTTGTAGATGACCCAATTGGCTTGGATATAAACTAGCAAATACACCTGTATTAGAGCCTGCCAGAGCCTCCGTCGTTAACCCTGCATCTTCAATTGCCTCATAAGTAACTTCTAACAATAAACGTTGTTGGGGATCCATACGTACTGCTTCACGTGGAGTAATGCCAAAAAAATAAGCATCAAAGGCGCTGATGTTTGATAAAAAACCGCCCCAATAAGGGTGGTCTTTTTCGCGTTTAGTGATTTCATCGGTACCTTCTAATAATTGCCAGCGTTCCTCAGGTATATGCGTAATAACGTTTTTGCCATGAGTCAGTAATTGCCAGTAATCGTCTTTATTTGCCACTTGGGGAAACCGACAACTTACACCAATAATGGCAATAGGTTGATAAGAGTTAGATTTTTGGGTTTTTAATAAATGCTTGAGTTTATTGATAGTATATAATGCTTTATGTAATGTCGTGGCTTCAGTCATATTAAATGCCCTATTATTGTCATCGACTAAGCTCATCAACCTGCATGAGCTCTTCTTCTAACAATTTATTAATTTGCTCATCATTAAGATGAGTCATTTTTTCTAAGAATTCATCCTCACTTAACGTTGACAATATATCCCCATTATTAGCTGCAGATTTTTGAGTTAGTGCTGGTGTTGTAGGTTGACATGATTGAATGATAAACCCAACCAGTTGATTGATGGTTGTATAACGAAAGAGATCCATGGGTGAAACTATATCCGGGTAAAAATCAGATAATCTACTCACAAAATTGATGCCGTTGATTGAATCAAGGCCATAATCTTGATAAGTACTATTGGTATCCATTTCAGTAATTTCTAAACCTAATATTTCTGCTAGAGCAGAGGCGACATTAGTGGTTATTTGTTCAGGATCTAAATCAATATTTAATTGCGCTGCTTGATTATTGATAGTATGTTGAGCAGCAAAGTTGGCAAAGAGAGGTAATTTTCTGGTATCGGAATTTACTTTGAAGAATTTTTGCCAAAGCATTTTAAATACTGTTACAGTGGTACTATGTTTATTATTCAATAAAAACTCTAGTATTTCCATTCCTTTTGGTATCGCAATTGTTGACATACCGACTGCGTCTAAGAAAGCACTGTGATTATATCTAAAACTCATTCCTTTATCAGCCCATGCAGTCCAGTTAATGCTTGTCGCAGGTAGTCCAAGTTGACGTCTGTAAGCAGCAAATCCATTTAAAAACTCGTTGGCCATGGCATAGGCGCTCAAACCACTCATGCCAAAATAAGGCATTGCAGCAATTGAAGAAAATAACACGAAGCAATCAAGGTCAGCTTTTTTAAATATCTCATGTAATACTAAAGTTCCTTGGACTTTGACAGATAGTACTTTTTGCAGCAATTCTTTAGTCATTTTTGCGATAGGTATACTGTCGGTTGTAATGCCAGCTAGATGAAAGAGACCTTTAATGGATTTTCCCCATGATTGTTCGGTTTGTTCAATAATAGATTGCATTTTGATTTTATCGCAAACATCAACCGTGGCATATTTGACTTGAGCACCAAGCTTCTCAAGTGAAATCATATTGGTTAGTTTTTCTTGCAACGATGTCTCATGTGTTTTTGACCATTCGGATCGCTCAGGTAATGGTGTTGACCCTGTTAAAAGTAAAAACTTAGTGCCTTGTTTTACTAGCCATTGCGCTACTTCTGCCCCAAGTGCACCCAAACCGCCAGTTATTAATGCTGTTTCAGGAGCACGCCAACTTGTAGTTTTTATGTGGGTTGTCTCTTCCAGATGAGATGCAAGGCGGATCACATAGCGTGATTTTTCTCTAAAAGCCAAATAATTTTCACCAGGTTCCAAATTTAGTAATTCTTGTGTGATAGCGCTAGCTTCTTCGCGTAGTCTTTTTTTAGAGTCTAAGTCAAGTAATAGTATTTTATAATCTGCGTGCTCGACAGAGAAAATGCGCATTAATGACCATAAATGGTGCTGCCATATTTGTATAGGGTCATTTTCAACAACGGGCTGGCTACTTCGTGTGACCAAACAGAACTTCAGCTTATTTTGCCAGTTTTGTTTTATAAGTCCCTGCAACAAAGAGAATAACTGAAGACTATTTTCAGCTTGTTGATTGTTAGAATATAAATCAGTTTGTTCTATCATTTGCTGCCGATCTTCTGCGAAATTAGCAAGATAAATTATTCCCTTGAGGTCTTTATTATAAATAGTGAAAATAGATGCAAATAATTGGTGGTAATCACTGGAGCTGCTGGGGTTAATATAAAATACATTTTCCTTTAATTGTTCGAATTTTTCGCCAGCAAAACAATAGATACAAGAAGATTTTCCTGGGGTATCTTGTAGTAAGCCCCCTAATTCTTTATCACTGAAAATAAGCCAACGTTCTGTTTCGATATTTGAGATACTTGTGTTATCGGTAGACTTTTGTTCCCAGCGAGTACAATAAAGCCAATCGTTTATATCGTTTGGTATTTCATAGTTTGTATCTTGCTTTTTTTCTTCATGCTGAATTACTGGAGGTGTTGGTGATTTATCGATAGCTTGCTGTTGTTGGTTTTGTGCGGTTGATGACGGAACCCAACAACGTCTTTTTGCAAACGGGTAAGTTGTTAAAAAAACTCGTTTTGGTTTATATGGAGTATAAAGTAGTTCCCAGTTTACTTTAGCTCCGTTTGTCCATAATGGTGTTATTTTTTCATATTCTGCTTGTTCTATAAATTCAGCTAAATTATGTTGAGGTTGTAGGGCTGCTTTATTGTTCTGCACGGGGGAACTTACCCATACTTGATTTATTGCATTGGCAGGATTAGTTAAATATGAATTAAGTTTATCTATTAAATCATTATATGTGGTTGCAAGAATAGCAAGTCTAGTAGGCATATTTTCGCGACCGACCTGTGAGGTATAACATATATTGCTCAACCAGTTTTTTAGATCATCTTCAGTATTTTGTTTTTTACCTTCGCTAAGTAAGAAAGCATAAATTTGCTGCACGTAATCTTGCAGGCGATCGGCATTTTGCGCAGAGATTAACAATATAAATGGGATCTGTTTAGATTGAGCATCATTATTATTTCTGACGTCTGCAATATATTCTTCAATAATAATATGAATATTAGTACCGCCAGCACCAAAAGAGCTTACACCTGCTCTTCGTGGAAAGCCTGGTATAGGTGACCAATCACTTAATTCCCGCTGTACAAAGAATGGAGATTGTTTAAAGTCAATAAAGGGATTTAACTCTTCGGCATGAATAGAAGCCACTAATTTTTTATGCTGCATTTGTAATAATACTTTAGTCAGTTGCGAAATTCCTGCCGCTGATTCTAAATGTCCAATGTTTGACTTCACAGAGCCGATCGCACAGAACTGTTTATCTTTAGTATAGTGCTCAAATGCTTCTTGTAGGCCTCTTATTTCTATGGGGTCACCTAACGCCGTACCAGTACCGTGGGCTTCGATGTAAGATATACTGCGTGGGTCAATATTCGCTTTTTCTAATGCGGCTTTGATCACGGCTGCTTGCGCATTAGGATTGGGGATAGTGTAGCCGCTGGTTTTACCACCGTGGTTCATCGTGCTGCTTTTAATGACACCATAAATGCGATCATTATCTTTAATGGCTAATGATAGGGGTTTAAGCAGAACGGTACCTACTCCTTCTGAGGGCACATATCCTTGACCACCAGCAGCAAAGCTTGAACAGCGGCCTTGGTCAGACATAAAACTTAAACTTCCAAGCATATGATATTTACAAGGGTGTAATGATAAATTAACTCCGCCAGCGATGGCCATAATACATTCGCCACGAAGAATGCTTTCACAGGCTAAATGAATGGCAGCCAATGATGAAGAACAAGCGGTATCAACAGGATAACTGGGCCCATTTAAGTTAAAAAAATAGGAAACACGATTGGCAATAGAGAACATTTGAATATCTAATGGTATACGGTTGCCTTTTGCCCATTCGTCTGCAATAAATAATGGATAAAAATTATAAGTGACACCTGCAAATACGCCTACTTTGCCGTTGGTTAAACGTTGTAAGCTTTCACGTGTATAACCTGCATCTTCAAATGTAGTCCAGACAGATTGTAAAAACAACCTTTCTTGTGGGTCGATTGTGGCTGCATCTGCGGGAGAAATTTTAAAAAGTAGTGGGTCAAACTTATCAATGTCTGGAATAAATCCACCATACTTAAAGTATTTTGTTTCTTCACCTAATAAAACAGGATAATCTTTATAGTTCCAGCGCTCGATTGGAACTTCAGATATACAATCTCGTCCTTGCACTAAATTAGTCCATAGTTCATCAATATCTTTGGCTAAGGGATAAGTGCCGCTGAGGCCTATTATAGCAATGTCATTCGATTCATTAGTTTTTGCTGATTTATCAGGTTGACTTGGAGTAAACGTTTCTTGTGAAACCGAACAATTAGCATTGAGTTCCTCGCGCGGTTCGCCCAAATCATTATTTTGATTTCCAACTAATTTTAGTAAAGTCGGTTTATGCGATTGTTGAAAAAATAAGGCCAGATCCGCTATCTTGCTTCGTTCATAGAGTAGTGTTTTAGATAAACTGCCAAAATCTTTTTCTAAGCGTTCGGTAATCTCTAAACCTATTAGGGAGTCTATACCATATTCTTCATAGGTTGCATCAGCAGAAATTTGATGTGACTGCAGCTGGAGTTTTTCGGCAAATATTTGTTGTAAATAATTTATAGTGAGATTTGATAAATCTATAGGTTGTGTTGCATTTTGACTGATAACTATTGGATTAGTTGTGGTTATTTCCGATTTTGCTGTTTGTATGTCAGCATCAAACCAATAACGTTGTTTAATAAAAGGATAGGATGGCAGGCCCGCTAAGCGTAATTTTCTTTCTCCCGCATGTAAAATACCCCAGTCTATTTGAAAATTATTAATATAAAGATCGGCGAGTAATAATAACTTATCGCGATAGATCTCGGGAGGAAGGGCTTCATAGTTCTTTATGGCATCTATGGTCGATTTATATATTTCATTAAATAAAGGCCCATTACAATTGTTTGTTGATGTTGTATTTCGTAGGCAATTATTAGGTAACTGGTTTTCCATCAGCAGTTCCAGCGTCTGTAATAAATCTTCCAGTGAGGTTACTACTATGGCGCAGCGTGTATTGAAATGACTGCGGCCTGCATTAAGTGTAAAACTTAGATCCGCAAGATTTGTGGTTACTAAATTCATTTTTAACCAAACATGCAGATCTTTAAACTTCTGTATTAAGCTTGCCTCTTGTTTGGCTGATAGAGTAATTAAATAATAAGGTTTTAGTAGGGCAGACGTTGATGAATTTTTAATCTGTGGATATTCTTCGATGACCATGTGTGCATTAGTTCCTCCAAAACCAAAAGAGCTCACTCCTGCGCGCCGTGGTATTTCGGTTCCAGCTCCATCTTTTAATCGGGGCCATCCCCGTGTTTTTTCAACAATGTAAAAGGGGCTATTAGATAAATCTATATACGGATTTAATTCTTTAAGATGTAAATTCCCAGGTATTGTTTCATGTTGCATGGCCAGTAGGACTTTAATAACTCCCGCAATCCCAGAAGCAGGTTCTAAGTGACCAATATTTGTTTTGACTGTACCAAGACCACAAAAAGCTTTTTGCTTTGAGGGCGTGCCTTGTTGCGATACTAATATATTAAACGCTTGTTTTATCCCTTCAATTTCAATAGGGTCACCTAATTCAGTGCCAGTGCCGTGCGTTTCAATATAAGAGACAGTATTTATATCAATATTAGTTTGTTTATATGCTTTAACGAGTAGTTCGCTTTGGGCTGTTGTATTAGGAGCTGTCAATGATTGTGCTTTGCCCCCATGATTTACTGCAGACCCTTTGATAACTCCATAAATATGGTCGCCATCATTCAGAGCCATGTTTAAAGGTTTTAGCATAATAGTGGCGACACCTTCTCCTTTGACATAGCCGTTAGCAGTTTTATCGAAAGTTTTGCAACGACCATCAGGAGAAAGAGCGCCTAATTGGCTGGTTACTACAAACGTTTGTGGATCTAGTATGAGGCTGACTCCACCTGCGATAGCAATATTGCACTCACCATTATGTAGTGCATTGACTGCACGGTGGATTGCTACTAAGGCACTCGAACAGGCAGTATCAATAGATTCACTGGGGCCATTCAAATTAAGAAAGTATGAAACTCGATTGGTGAGTAAAGCATGTGAATTACCGGTCGAGATATGCCCATGAAATATTTTATTCTGTTTTTGTATTAGAGTTTGATATTCTTGAAACTCAATTCCTGCAAAGATGCCTACTTCTTGTGCCGACAGTGAAAACGGGTCATAGCCAGCATCTTCAATGGTTTTCCAAACAATTTCTAAAAATAAGCGATGCTGTGGATCCATCAAATTTGCTTCACGGGCAGATATATTAAAAAAAGCTGCATCAAAAGTGTCAGCGCCATCTATAAAGCCACCCCATTTAGAATTGGTTTTAGTAGGGTTTTGTTTGGCATCGCCATAATATTCACGCCAATCCCAGCGTTCGATAGGAATTTCAGTCACTAAATCATGGCTCGCTAGTAGATGCGCCCAAAATTCTGTCAGGTCTTTAGATTGAGGAAAATAGCCTTGCATACCGATAATTGCAATGGGCTCATGGTTAAAAGTCGATTTTATTGGTTTAATATAATTTATCTTTTGAGTTTCATACCGAAAAGATGAAAAAACAATTGGAAAGGCTTCTAATAAATATTTACTTAGCGCAGTTATGTTAGTGTGTGTAAAAAAAACGATGGGGGCTAGTTCAATGCCATAGCGATTTGCTAATTGCGCAGCCAATTCTTTTTGGACGATTGATTCTAAGCCTTGTTCACTAAATGAAGCTGTTAGATTGATAGCGTAAGTTTCTTTCTTTAATAATTGCGCTACAAGCTGGACTAAATCTTGTTTAATTATTTCCAATTTTTCTTGTCTAAAATTGGGTTCTGTTAATTCGACCTTGATTGAAGTTGAATTTACAGGTTGATTTAGATTAGGTACCCAATAATAATCTTTAGCAAACGGATATCCGGGCAATGAAACCCGTCGTTTAGGCAGTTTCAATGATTCCCATTCAATATTACTGCCTGTTACGTATAAACGCGCTAAGGAGAATTCTTTTGATGACGATAAGCGATTGTTTGTTTGAGCTAAACCATCATTAACAATATAATTTTCAGGAAACTGATTTTGTTGGATGCGTATTAAAGTTTCTTGCAATTCAGTAATCGATTTTACAATCAGAGCACAGCGTTTATCGAAGTGATTTCGACCTAGATTCAATGTATAGCTGATTGCCGCCAGATCTGGTGGATCAGTTTTTTTCATTAACCATTCGCTTAAATCATTGATGCGTTGTTTTAGTGCCCCATCTGTTTTTGCAGATAAAGTAATTAAGTAAGAGGTGGATTCATTTGAGTTTATCGGGTTCTCATTCAAATGATCTCTATATTCTTCAACGATAATATGTGCATTTGTACCGCCAAATCCGAACGAGCTTATGCCAGCACGTCGTGGGATTTCAGCACCAGCTGCTGTTTTTAATCGATCCCATGGTTGGGTTTTGTTAACAAGATAAAAGGGTGTTTTATCTAGATCGATATAAGGGTTTAATTCAGTGAAATTTAAATTGCCAGGTATTTGCCCCTGTTGCATAGACAATACTGTTTTAACTAAACCAGCAATACCTGCTGCTGCTTCCAAATGACCAATATTCGTTTTGATAGCGCCTAAGCCACAATAATTATTATTCAATGGTTTTGATGTCTGTTCTGCTGATAAAGTATGAAATGCATTTTTTAGGCCATTTATTTCTATGGGATCACCGATTGAAGTACCCGTACCATGAGTTTCAATATAGCTAATAGTGTCGATCGGAACTTGCGCACGTTGACATGCGCTGATGATAACATCTGCTTGTGCATTTGGGTTGGGTACGGTAATTGAACTTACTTGGCCACCATGATTGACTGCAGTACCTTTGATGACTGCGTAAATATGATCTCCATCGGCTTGTGCTTTATTTAATTGCTTTAAGAGGATTGCCACAATTCCTTCGCCGCGCACATAACCATTCGCTGCTTTATCGAAAGTTTTGCATTTGCCATCTTCGCTTAATATTCCGGCTTTGCTGGCGTGTAGATGAGGGGTAAATATGGTATTAACTGCACCTGCAAGTGCAATATCACAATCACCATTATTTATTGCTTGTACCGCTTGATGAATTGCAACAAAAGAGCTGGAACACGCTGTATCAACGGTTGTACTTGGTCCATGTAAATCAAGTGTGTAAGAGACGCGATTGGCTAATATTGTGGATGTTATGCCAGTCATCATATAAACATCTGTAATCCCTTTTTTTTGTAAAAGTTCGATATAATCATAAGTAAACATACCTACAAAAACACCCGTTTTAAAGTTAGCAAGTGTTTTGGTGCTATAGCCAGCATCTTCTATGGTTTTATATGTTGTTTGTAAAAAAAGACGTTGCTGCGGGTCGATAAGTTCAGCTTCTCGTGGTGAAATATTAAAAAAGTTTGCATCAAACTCGCCAACTCCATCGATGAAGCCGCCCCAGATATCTTTTGTTTTATCATTTTCTAAGAGGGGATCTCCGTAGCAAGCTTTCCAGTCCCAACGATCTTGGGGTATTTCAGTAATTACTTCTTTACCAGATATCAGATTATTCCAGAAAGTATCTAAATCAGCAGCACCGGGAAAGAGGCCATTCATACCAATGATGGCGATATCATTATCATTGGTTGGAATTGCAATAAACTCATTGGTTTTTGCAGGTTCAATTCGCACTACATTCGTGAATTTTTGCGATATTAGATAATTATAAAGCCCATCTAAAGTCGTATATTCAAATAAATTAGCAGGAGTGAGGTTTACTTGATATTCTCTGTTGATTAACACCATTAGATTGGTTATTGTGATCGAATCAAAACCATATTCATTAACCGAATCACTTAAGTCAATTTCATTCGCATCAACATTTAATATGGAGGCAACAAGGTTAATAAAATCTTTTTCAAATTGCTGTAAATCTATTTCCGTAGTTACTTTGATTTCATTATCTGGGTGTGGATGAGGTTCTTCGATAGTTTGATTGGTTTTAAAATGTTTTCTTACAATTTCTAGTTTTTCTTCGATGAATAATGTTTTGCACAGCGATCGTTGTAGCTTTCCGCTGGTAGTCTTGGGGATAGCACCGGGTTTGATTAGTATTACTCCATGCAGGTCAATGCCATGATGTTCAGAAATAGCTGCACGTATAGATTTAATGATTTCATTTTGCGATGAGTTAGATATATCGTCTTTAATTTCTTGTATGAAAACTAACTCTTCATTTTTATTATTTGATAGGGTGAAACAAGCACAAGGTTTATCCAAATTAAATTGACTGAGCGCATTTTTCACCGTAGCTTCTAAATCTTGCGGGTAATATTTTTTACCATAGATGACAATAAGCTCTTTAAGCCGACCTGTAAGGTATATTTCATTATTTTTTACAAACCCTAAATCGCCTGTTCGAAAGTAGCATTTTTTAGAATTAGTTAAAGTAGCATAAAATGCCGATTTTGTTTCCTCAAGTCGCTGCCAGTAACCACTGGCTAATGATTTACCGGTTATCCAAAGTTCACCTATTTTGTTTTTGTTAACAGGTACCCGTGTATCAGGGTCTACAACAGTTATTTGCAACCCATTTAGCAAACGCCCACTGCTTACAAATATTTGTTGGGTGGTTTCTTCTCTTGCGGTAATAACTTCATTGTTTTTTAAAGCTTCTGCGTTTAAGCTTAAAGCTATAGGTTTCTTTTTATTGCGGTTAACAGCAACAGTTCCGGTTACTTCTGACATGCCATATGCCGGACAAAAATATTTTAACTTAAAACCATAAGCACTTAATTTTTTACTAAAATCATCTAAGGTTTGTTGCCGAACAATTTCGCCGCCATTAATAGCTACTTTCCAACTTTGTAAATTGAGTCCTATTAATTCGATGGAATTAATCTCTCGTACACACAAATCATAACCAAAATTTGGACAGCCACTGTGGGTGACTCGATATTTTGCAATTGCTTCAAGCCAAGACGCGGGTCGTCGAATAAATCTTTCAACCGGCATTAAAATAGCGAGTGATCCATGATAAAGCGGTGTTAATTGGCCGCAAACTAATCCGTATACATGTGAATGCGGTGCCCAGGTTAAACTGATACTACTTTTTTTATAGTTCCAGGCTTTTGCATTCTCGACTAAGCTATGGGTCAAGCTTCCATGTCGAATAATAGTACCTTTGGGGGCAGAAGTTGAACCAGAGGTATATTGTAAATAGGCGATAGTATCGTCTTGAATAAGCGGCAATTGATACATTATGGACAATTCATCATTTAAGTCACGCGTATCCAAAATAAGTATAGGCTTATTATTTAACGTTAAATGGTTTTGTGCAGTTAAAATACAGTGAATTTCAGCATCATCTGCTATTGCATTTAGTATTGGTAATGATTTTTTAAAATTATCATCATTAGAATAGATAACTGGCACGGCAATAGCGCCAGCATATAAGCAACCCATAAAAGCACAAATAAAATCCAAACCCATGGGGTAGAGCAGCAATACGCGTTGCGCAAATAAATCTTTACTCTGCAAATAAACTGCAATGGCGCGCGCTCTTTTGTCTAATTCACCATAAGTAATAGAAAGAGGTTCTTGTTGGTCATCGTTTAAAAAAAGATAAGCAGATTGGTGGGGTCGGCGTTTAGCTCTATCTTGTAAGACTAAAACTAAGTTTTTATATTTCTTGTTTAAGATAAACATATGAAGCTTCCATTCATTATATATTGAGCGATTATACTATAATTTGATCGAAGAAATGCGCATATTTATTTTCAGAAAAAATCATTTACATCAATATTAAAGTGTGTCACCATAATAATCATTAGTACAAGTTACAGGAAGTCGCTCTATTAACTAAGGCAAGGATGAATTTATGATTGATGCTGTAGTGGATAAAACTAAGCACAGCTTTAACATTACTGATAATCAACAAATAACAATTGGCGCGAATAGCAGATTAACGCTAGTTAACTCTAAATGTCTTGCCAACAATAATATACCTGTCAAATTAAGTAAAGATTCATATGCGGTGATGAATCAATCGCATCAATTCTTAAAATCGTATATTGATCGGCGCGTACCTGTTTACGGCATTAACACGCATTTTGGTGATCAAGTTAATTTGTTAGAGCCACATCTTAAATCCGACGAACAATCTTATTATCAGGCTATCCAAGCGCGGCAAGAAAATCTTATTCGCTCACACGCGTGCGGATTAGGAAAAATAATACCACCTGAAATAATTAAAGTAACAATGATGTTGCGTGCACATTGTTTATCACAGGGATATTCAGGAGTTGCACCCGACCATATAGAAAAGATTTTAAATTTCTTAAATGCAGGTATAGTGCCAATTGTGCGTTGTTATGGTTCGATAGGTGCAAGTGGAGATTTAATTCCACTGGCAATGATTGCAGCCGCTGTAGTGGGTGAAGATGTAGAAGTATTATATCAAGATAAAATAATGCGTGCTCCACAAGCCATTGCGATGGCAGGATTAAAACCATTTAAACTGCAAATGCGCGATGGTTTATCGATGATTAATGGCACTTCTTTTATGACGGCAATAGCGAGTGTTGCACTCTATGATCTGAAACGCTTATTTCTGCAGATGATCAGCGCTATTGCAATGACGCTAGAATCTATGATGATTATTAGTAGTGGCTATCACCCATTGGTTCATCAAGTGAAACATCATGTGGGCCAAATGCGAGTCAATGAGATTATTTTGAGTTTTTGGGAGAACAGCCAATTATTATTTAACTTAGATGAATTGCGTATAGCTAATGCCGATCAACATTCGGCAACCGGGAATAGTAATTCTGAATTAAGACCTGTGCAAGATTATTATTCGTTACGTGCAATATCGCAAGGGTTTGGGCCCTTTTATGAAAATCTAGATCGTGCAACGGTTTGGGTAGAGAACGAGATGAATTCTGTCAATGATAATCCTATTATCGATGCGGTTGGTAAACAAATTCATCAAGGTGCAAATTTTATGGGTTATTATATCACTGATGCTTGTGATATTTTAAAAAATGAATATTGCGCAGGCATCCACTTGGTTACATGCGTTGCTCGCAAACATGGTGCATCCGCGCAAAAATAATAATTTACCGACAAATCTTATTCAGGACCCTGGCAAATATAATGGCTTCCGTCCGATTCAATTACTTGCAGCTGCGTTAGCAGTTCAAAATCGAAAATTAGCACAATCACAACAAGCATTTATGCTGCCGACTGAGGGCGATAATCAAGATGTAAATAGTTTGGGCACACATGCGGCATTAGATTTTCAAGAAGCAGTAGCGAATTTGGAAAGATTAACGGCCATTTTGATGTTGGCATCAACCCAAGCACTAGAGTTTCGTGGCATCGAGAAAGCAAGCCCTAAAGCACAAGCTATTTATCAAACAGTGAGGGGATCTTCACCCACGCTAGCAGCTTGTCGTCCGATGACCGAAGAAATGAACGCTGTTGTAGGTTTGTTGCAAGCAGAAAAAATTTGACATTGTTTTAAGGGGATTCTTATGGGGCGTATGCATTTATTTGAGTTTGAAGATCAATCGTGGTGTCCTCATTTTATAAGAGAGGCCACGACAGATTTTTTATTTACGTTGTATGGTTTGATGGGAATGTACGAATCAGCTTTCGAAAAGATTGTTGAGGTATTAAATAAAACAAAATTTAATACTATAATTGATTGTTGTTCAGGTAGTGGTGGAGCGGTTCAATATTTGCGTGAGTATCTAGATAAAATAGATAACAAGTCAACTACTATAACATTAACTGATAAATTTCCAAATATTAAATCATTTAGAGAATTAGAGGCTTCTTATCCAAATGGAATAATTGCTCACGAAGAATCACTTGATGCAACTCAATTGCCGAAAAAGATGAAAGGCATGAGAACTTTTTTTTCTTCATTTCATCATTTTAGGCCTGAAATGGCTGTAAAAATATTACAAAATGCAGTTAATGCTGATGCACCTATAGGAATTTTCGAGTGTACAAGGCGTCATCCCCTCGAATTTCTGACAGTTTTGTTTAATCCTATTGTAACATTGTTAGTATTGCCTTTTTCTAAAAAACTAAATTGGTCGAAATTTTTATTTACTTATCTTATCCCAATTACACCATTTACAACAATGTGGGACTATTTTGCGTCGAATATGAGGACTTATTCGCCAAAGGAATTAAACGAATTAATATCTAATTTAGATGCTCCAAATTATCAATGGGAGATTGGCAAAATAAAATCAAAGAGGGGCAACTGTATTGTAACTTATTTAATTGGTTATAAGTGATTTTGAGTGCTGACTATGCTTGGATATTTATTTCCTGGACAAGGTTCACAAATATGCGGAATGGGTAATACTCTGTTTGATGAATTTGCTGAAATTAGTGCTCAAGCGGATGAGATCTTAGGTTACTCCATAAAGAACTTGTGTTTACACGATCCATTACAACAATTAAACCAAACTGAATACACACAGCCAGCTTTGTATATAGTTAATGCCATCACTTATTTTAAAAAACTAAAAGATACTCGTTTAAAGCCAGATTATGTTGCTGGCCACAGTCTGGGTGAATATAATGCATTACTAGCAGCGGAAGTTTTTGATTTTCAAACCGGTTTGCAACTGGTAAAAAAACGCGGTGAACTTATGAGCCAAGCTACGAATGGGGCTATGGCTGCTATCGTGGGTTTAACCAGCATGGAAATTAAACAATTGTTAGAAGATAATCATTTAACTGATATTACTATTGCTAATTACAATTCATATAAGCAATCGGTAATTTCGGGTATAAAAAACGATATCGATCAATCACGTCAAATATTTGAAAAAATAAAAGAAGTCTCTTTTATCTCACTTAAAGCCAGTGGCGCTTTTCACTCACCTTATATGCTATCGGCACAACAGGAATTTGCTGAATTTTTAAAGGAATTTGAATTTTCTGTTCCAACAATCCCGGTACTAGCCAATATTGATGCTGATTTTTATCATCCTGCCGCCATGCGATCAAACATGAGTCAGCAAATCACACATTCTGTACGATGGATTGATACTGTTGAATATTTGCTCAGCCAAAGTAATGTAGTATTTGAAGAAATAGGGCCGGGGAATGTATTAACTGGGATTATCCGTCGAATAAAAAATGGTCAATAGTCTTACTTGTCTCTTTTGGTCATTCCATTTACGCATTATACTGGCGAAGTTTCAGTCTATTTGCTACATTTAAGTTATAATCATAACAAATAAGACTGAGGGATTAGGAACGCATGGGTAATAAAATCAAATCGGATAAATTTGCCGAAGCTATTCCTCTGAGTGCTAGTGAACTAGCAGAAATTGATCAGAAGGTGACTTTGGAACTCAATAATTCCCAAATCCAAATGATCCGGGTGGGTAGTATTGCAAATACCATTTCTGTTATCTTTACCATCTACATGTTATATGGCCATACAAAATTATCTTTATTATTAAGTTGGTTTGTAGCTGTTGCTGTAATGAATATAATTAATATTAGTTTTTCGCTCTATTACAAGCATTGTAATGTTGCTGCTGATGACCTTAAACCTTGGCGTAATGTCTACCATGTAATTATGGTATTACTATGTTTAACGTTTGGTTGTGGGGCTATTTTATATACATCAAATGACACTCATCTTCAAATATTTATACTTGCTTTTTTATTGTTTTCGTTAGTAGCTTTTGGATTTGGTACAATTACCGATTTTATTGCATCCGCTATTTGCATAGTTTGTTTATTAATCCCATACCTCAGCTTTCATATATATGTAGGAATTCAATCGATACAAACTACTGGTGGCGACGCTAACCTGGATGTGGGGATTAGCGGGGCATTATTTCTTTTAGGTATTTTTATGTTAGTTACATCTTACATTGGTTATGTACTAATTAAAAAATCATTCAGGCTCAGCTTCATCAACGTCGCCCTCAGCAAAAAACTCGAAAGCGCTAATAAATTTCTTGAAATCCGCGTGCAAGAGCGTACAGCTGAGTTGCAAGAGTCTTTAAAGAAAGTGACTTATCAGGCTACGCATGATTTGTTGACGGAGCTGCCGAATCGACGTTTATTGTTTGAATATATGAAGATGGCGGTTAAAACGGCTAATCAAAATAAAAGCATGTTTGCAGTGGCGTTTTTCTCGTTAAATGAAATTGAAAAAATTAATGATGCACTGGGTCATCAAGCGGGTGAGCAAGTGATCCAGACGATCGCGCAACGTTTTAAAGCATTTTGCGAAAGTACAACGAGTGATAATCCAAAAGATGTGCATTATACCGTGACGCTTTCTCGTCGCGATGAGTTTGTCATTTTGTTGGAGCCTATTGCGCAGTTAGACGAGGTGGAAGCTAAAGCAGAGCTTTTATTTTCGGTGCTCGATGAATCGGTGAATACGCAAAATCAAGCATTAAAATTAACAGCAAGTGTGGGCGTGAGTGTTTATCCTAATCATGGCACAGAAATCAGAACTTTATTTATGAACGCCGATGCGGCTAGATTAAGCAAAAAAATCGGCGGTAATACCTTGAGTGTTTATAAAGCAGAAGTGAATGCAGATCTGTATAAGCAATTAGAACTGGAATGCGATTTACATACTGCGGTAAAAAACAATGAATTTATTTTGCAGTACCAACCCTTTGTTGATTTAAAAACCGGCCAAATTTGTGGCATGGAAGCATTGGTGCGTTGGATACATCCCACCCTTGGGTTCATTCCACCGCTTGAGTTTATTCAATTGGCAGAATCGAATGGCGTTATTATTCCATTGGGCGAGTGGGTATTACGTACAGCGTGTATGCAAACCAAAGTTTGGCATGATCAAGGGTTTACTACGTTAAAAGTTTCAGTCAATTTATCATCACGCCAGTTGCGGCAAAAAAATATTGTCGGTGTTATTAGTGGCATATTACAAGAAACGGGTCTTGGGGCTGAATTCGTCGAGTTAGAATTGACTGAATCAGAAGCATTTAAAGACGATGTAATTCCTTATTTACAACAATTAATAGCGATGGGATTAGGGTTATCGATTGATGACTTTGGTACAGGTTATTCTGGTTTAACGAATCTTAAGTTATTGACTATTAGCAAATTAAAAATTGATAAGTCCTTTATCGATGACGTAGAAACGAGTAGTGATTGCCAAGCGATTGTGCAAAACACGATTACTCTAGCAAAAAGCTTGGATATAACCGTGTTAGCAGAAGGTGTTGAGCATAAAGAGCAACTGCAATTTTTACGCAAGAGCGGTTGCGATATGATCCAAGGGTATTATTTTAGTCGTCCGGTAAATGTCGATGTGTTCACCGATTTATTAACGAACCACAAAAGTTTGACTCCGAGTGATTTAGAAGGTTAAAACTTTTACTTCTCACCCACAATCACTTTTTCAATCACCACAGTATTAACCGGCACATCGCCATGCCCTGCGTGGGTAGCTGTGGGGACCGCTTTAATTTTATCGACGACATCCATCCCTTCGATCACTTTGCCGAATACGCAGTAGCCCCAGCCGTTAGCAGATTTCGCACTGAAGTTTAAGAAATCATTGTCGGCCACATTAATAAAAAATTGTGCGCTGGCAGAATGGGGGTCAGAGGTGCGTGCCATGGCAATAGTGCCGCGTTTATTTTTTTGACCTTTATCAGCTTCGTTTTCAATGGTAGCGCGCGTTTGCTTTTGTTCCATCTTGGCATCAAAACCGCCACCTTGGATCATAAAGCCGTTGATAACACGGTGAAATATCGTACCTTCATAAAATCCTTCTTTAGCATAGGTTAAAAAATTCTGCGCAGTTTTTGGGGTGTGTTCAGTATCTAATTCGATTTTGATATCACCATGGGTGGTTTGTAAAGTAATCATGTAACGATCTCCGGTTCTTTTTGCCAATATAATGAATCATCCGTGGGTATTAAACTACAGTAACTTCCTTGCAACTGTTCTAGATTAATATTATTTGCATGCGCTTGCATACTGGTTATTTCTCGTGTTAGCCCTTCCATAAATTTAGAGATATCCATTTTAGAGGCGCCATCATCATTTAGGTTTTTTGCACCTTCATTTTTTATATTGTGTTGTAATGCCTCTCCAATGCCTGCGCGTACATTAAAATATTCATCAGGGTTAGCTGCTTCTGGAATACCCTCGGTGGAAAAACCAGAAACTAATTTTATAAATGCCTTATTGCTTTTTTCAGTGGTATTTAACACTTTTCTAGCAGCCCAGAAATAATCTTCGGTCGATTGTTCCATGTCGTAAAAAGCAATCAAAAAATTATAGAAATTACTAAACTCTTTTCTATAACGTTCTTCAAATTCAGTAAAACACTCTAGCTCTGGTAGTGTTCCTTGCAAAAAAGTATTGATGGAGCGCGCTGCCAATAAAGCCGAATACGTTGCCAAATGCACGCCACTCGAAAAAATCGGATCGATAAAACAAGCCGCATCACCGATTAACACTAATCCTGGTTTCCAAAGTTTAGTGTTGGTATAAGAATAGTCAACCCTAACTCTTATTTCATTATACAAATCGCTTACACAAGGCGTCCCCATCGATAAATATTCAGAAACTACTGCAGATGAATTCAAAATATTTTTAAAAATCGTTTCTTTATTTTTTTGAACATCAGTCACTGTCGTTTTATCAACTACCACACCTACACTCGTTAATGTTTTGGTCAGCGGTATATACCAAATCCAGCCTTTGGGTATCGCTTCTACTAAAATATTGCCTTGGTTTGGTTCGGGCAATCTTTTCGCATTATCAAAATAACCGTAGATGGCAATGTTATTAAAAAACTTTGAATAAAGACGCTCTCCCACCTTAGGGCTAAGAATCGATCGGTTACCCGATGCATCAGCAACATATTTTGCAGCCACAGTATGAACACCATTGTCTTTATCTTTGTATTTAACGCCGACAACGCGTCCATTTTCTTCAATCACATCTAACACACAACAATGATGTCGAACTTCCACGCCACTTTTTTTGGCGTTTTCAAGTAATATATTATCAAACTTCCAACGTTCAACTTGATACGCAATCGGTTTTGGCGTTAGGCCTTTGCGTGGTTTCTCAAAATAAAATGTCCAAGGATCTTTTGATTTACCCCAAATGAACGTGCCGCCTTTTTTCGGCATAAAATTAGCCGCCTCGATTTGGTCTTGCACCCCCAGCAGCGGGCATATTCCGCGAATGGTTGCTGGCAATAACGATTCACCTATTTGGTGTCGCGGGAACGCTTGTGCTTCTAACAGCAATACTTTATGGCCTGCTCTGGCGACTAGAGTTGATATCGTCGCGCCGCCTGGCCCACCCCCTATTACTACCACGTCAAATTGCTCAGTCATGTACAATCCCTCGTATTGGCCCCTGTTGATAAGAATCCTACCTCATAGGCGATCCCCTCGCAAGCGTGTGCTATGATATAAAAATGACCAACCTAATCACCCTCGACAATGTTTCGCTTGCATTCGGTTTAAATGCATTATTAGACAAAGTAAAGCTGCAAATCGCTTTGGGCGAGCGCGTGTGTTTGATCGGCCGTAATGGCGCGGGTAAATCTTCTTTGTTGAAAGTAATTGATGGCGCGCTGCAAGCCGATAGTGGCGAAATCTGGCGCAAACCTCATCTACGCATAGCCCGATTAGAGCAAGAATTGCCCCAATACGCGAGTGGTACGGTATATGAGTTTGTAGCTGAAGGTTTGGCCGAAACCGGCCAATTGTTGGCGGCTTATCATGCGCTAACTGAGCGTTTAATGCACGGGCATACGGAAGAAGATTTGGTTGAACTTGAACGGCTGCAACATGCCATCGACGCGAATAATGGCTGGCAATTTGAGCAAGCGATTACTACCGTGTTAACGCGTTTAGAACTTGCACCCGATAAACGAGTGGCTGAACTTTCGGGGGGTTGGCAGCGGCGTGTGGCTTTAGCCAAAGCGTTGGTTATTGCGCCTGAATTATTATTGCTAGATGAACCTACCAATCACTTAGATATCGCCGCGATACAATGGTTAGAAGATCAACTGATCGATTGTAATGTAGGTTTATTGTTTATTACTCATGACCGTGCGTTGCTACAACGATTAGCGACACGCATTATAGAATTAGATCGTGGCCAGTTAACTTCGTGGCCTGGTGATTATGACAATTTTCTGCGGCGTAAAGAAGAAATGCTACATGCAGAAGCACAACAAAATGCCGAGTTCGATAAGAAATTAGCACAAGAAGAAAAATGGATCCGTCAAGGTGTAAAAGCACGTCGCACACGTAATGAAGGGCGCGTACGTGCACTCGAATCGTTACGTAAAGAACGCGGCCAACGGCGCGAGTTACAAGGTAAAGTGAATTTTAATGCCAATGAAGCAGAAAAATCAGGCCAGCTAGTGATCGAAGCTAAACACATTAGTCACAGCTATAATCAACAAGTAATCATTAAAGATTTTTCGATCCGCATCATGCGGGGTGATCGCATTGGTCTCATCGGGCCTAACGGCATTGGCAAAAGTACGTTATTGAATATTCTGCTCGGCAAAGAAACAGCAGAGCAGGGTAGTGTTACCCACGGCACAAAATTACAGATTGCTTATTTTGATCAATTACGCCAAGCACTTGATTTAGAAAAATCAGTGCTCGATAATGTGGCGCAAGGTAGAGAAACGATTGAAGTGAATGGAAAAAAACGGCATATTATTAGTTATCTCAGCGATTTTCTCTTCACGCCCCAACGCGCGTTGACGCCGGTGAAAGCATTATCCGGTGGGGAGTGTAATCGTTTAGTGCTGGCGCGGCTGTTTAGTCAACCGGCTAATTTGTTAGTGTTGGATGAACCGACCAATGATTTAGATATTGAGACCTTAGAATTATTAGAAGAATTATTGGGCAATTATCAAGGTACATTATTATTGGTAAGCCATGATCGTGAATTTTTAGATAATGTCGTGACCAGTACTTTAGTTTTTGCTGGGCATGGTATAATTGAAGAGTATATCGGTGGTTATCAAGACTGGGTCAGGCAAGCAAAGCAAGCGGAAAAAAATATAACCATACAACAGAAAACAGCGTCGACAAAAACGAGTAAAGAGATTACACAAACAAGCAGTAAATTAAGTTATAAAGATCAAAAAGCATTAGCTGATCTACCCAGGCAAATTGAAAAATTGGAAGCAGAACAAAAAGCATTACAAGAATTGATCGCTAGCCCAGAATTTTATCAACGTACACCGGCAGCGATCGCAACCACCACCACACGTTTGAAAGAAGTGGATCAAGATTTAGCCGATGCTTATAAACGGTGGGAAGAACTTGAAACAAAAAAGTAGGTCGGTTCAAGCGAAGCGGAACCGACAGCGATAATCATTAACATCGTATGTCGGATCCGTCGCTGGCGCGACTTGATCCGACCTACATGTGTGTTCAAGCAAGGTAAACAGAGTTAGAATTTTGTGATAAATTATTAATCTTTAAAAAAGGAATTCAACCATGAAAAAAATCATCGCCATTTTTTGTTTAGCCATAACCGTGTCTCTGTTTATTACCAGTTGTGCTATTCCAACCGCACAACAAAAAAGACAACATGCGCCAGGGCAGATACCTACTGGGCTCCAATGCGATCCTCGAGCAGCCAAGTGTACTTAATTAACCGATGATTAGCCCAACGGCATTAGGTGACCCTGCGTTCAAAGCAGAATACGGTTTGAAATATGCTTATGTCGCTGGTGCAATGTATAAGGGAATTGCATCGCCAGCACTAGTTATTAGATTAGGGCAAGCGGGTTTGCTGGGCTATTTAGGCACAGGCGGTTTACGTCTTGCGCGCATCGAAACGGCTATTCAATCCATTCAACAACAACTCAAACCACAACAACCGTATGGCATGAATTTGTTGTGCGATTTAGTGCGACCAGCGCTGGAAGAAGATACAGTCAATTTATTTTTGCGATACCAAATTAACGCTATCGAAGCAGCTGCTTATATGCAAATGACACCGAGTTTGGTGTGGTATCGGCTTAAAGGTCTGCAGCGCAATCAACAAGGGCAAATCATCATTCCGCACCGAATTTTAGCTAAAGTTTCACGACCTGAAGTAGCGCAAGTTTTTATGGCTCCTGCGCCTATTCATATCGTGCGCCAATTAGTCGAACAAGGGAAGTTAACACCACAAGAAGCACAAATGAGTGAGCAGATACCAATGGCGCACGATATTTGTGTCGAAGCGGATTCTGGTGGACACACGGATCAGGGTGTTGCTTATGCGCTGATGCCAGCGATGCTTAAATTACGTGATCAAATGATGGAACAATATAAATACGCGCAAGCAATTCGGCTCGGTGCAGCGGGTGGCATTGGCACGCCCGAAGCCGCCGCCGCCGCATTTATGTTGGGCGCTGATTTTATTATGACGGGTTCGATAAATCAGTGCACGGTGCAAGCGGGAACCAGTGACATTGTTAAAGATTTATTGCAAACGATGAATGTGCAAGATACTGCATATGCACCTGCCGGTGATATGTTTGAACTCGGTGCGCGCGTGCAAGTGTTTAACAAAGGTTTATTTTTTCCCACCCGTGCTAATAAATTGTATGATTTATATCGGCAATATAATTCACTTGATGATATCGATGAAAAAACCAGTCAACAAATTCAGGAGAAATATTTCAAACGAGATTTTGCGCAAGTATGGGAAGAAACACGTAATTATTATTTAGTTGAAAAGCCTGATGAAATTAGCAAAGCAGAGCAAAATCCCAAACATAAAATGGCATTGATTTTTCGTTGGTATTTTATTCACACCACGCGCCTTGCACTCAAGGGAAGCGCAGAGCAACGTGTTGATTATCAAATACACTGCGGTCCCGCTCTCGGTGCATTTAATCAATGGGTGAAAGGCACACCGCTAGAAAATTGGCGTCACCGTCACGTCGATGAAATCGCCGAAAAAATAATGCACGCCACCGCCACATTATTGTCGCAGCGATTTGAGCAGTGGTGCTAAACCGCAGCTTTTCCCAAACTTGCCGCAGCATTCGCTTCAGCGACTTTGTAAAAAGCTTGTTGTGCGGCTTTGACGTTTTCCGGTTTACCTTGCCAAGTTTTCAAACAAGGGTCTTGTAAAGCACGGCCATAAGAAAAACTTAACAGCCAAGGTTGATGGCCGAGTTTATTCATCGCATTTAAATGCGCGGTAGAAAGCTCCGGGCTTTGCCCACCCGAAAGAAAATTAATGGTAGGCACAGCAGCAGGCACAGTACGACGCAACACTTTTACTGTAGCACGCGCTACTTCATCGATACTCGCAACTGGGCGATGGTCAACACCTGCGATGGTCATGCTGGGTTTTAAGATCATCCCTTCTAACATCACCCGATGTTTAACCAATGAATCAAACACAATATGCAATGTTCTCTCGGTGACCTCAGCACAGCGTTCAATACTGTGATTGCCGTCCATCAGTAACTCAGGTTCAACGATAGGAACAATACCTTGGTCTTGGCAAATGCTGGCATAACGCGCCAGCGCATCGGCGTTGGTGTGAAGCGCCAAGCAACTCGGTAATTGCTCAGAAATATTTAATACCGCGCGCCATTTCGCAAAACGCGCACCCATTTCTTTATAAGTCACCAAACGTTCGGCCAAACCGTCTAAACCTTGCGTGATTTTTTCATTGGGGGCAAACGGTAAATCAACAATACCCTTATCCACTTTAATGCCAGGCACGATGCCCAATTCAGCTAATACATCGGGAAATAACTGGCCATTACTGCTGCGTTGCCCCAATGTTTCTTCATACAAAATAACGCCACAAATAAATTTATTGACATTGGGGGTGGTGAACAGTAATTCACGATACGCCCGGCGGTTTTCCGGCGTTGATTCTAAGTTGATGCTATTAAAACGTTTGGCGATAGTGCCGGTGCTTTCATCGGCAGCTAAAATGCCTTTACCTGGGATTGCAAGTTGCTGGATAGTTGCTTCGAGTTCGTGAATTGACATTGGAGGGCCCCTTATTAGTTTATTTAGAATATCAGAGAAACAGGATATCTGATCCCTGTTTTCTTTAAGTGCTTTATAACACACCCATAAACAGGCAGTAAATATCTGCCAGGTTATTGATTGGCTCGACTTGAGAGGTAGAGCCAAGATACTAGGGAATAACTTCTATTCCCAAGTGGATTGACTGAATGTCAAAAGCAGACCGTCGATTACAGGGACGTAATCAACGATCGCATGGACGCAGTTTCGTCTGCGTTGACATCAGGCAAGCCGATTGGGAATAGAAGTTATTATGTTATTTATGGGGATAGGGGTTAAATAGCAGGTAACAAACTCTTAGGATGGGTCTCAATCGCGGCACATTTGCTGGCGGCTTCTTTATCTCCAGCGGCGGCATAAGTACAGGCTGGCATGTTTTTCGGTGCAGCATCAGACTCTTGTTCTGAATCCTGCAAGAAATCTTGTGGGAATGTTAAATTAGCCTCGTTTTGGAAACAACCACCAGGCACTAAACAACCATTCACAAAAAACGATTGCGCAGCACCTGCAGCCAGGTTGGTAAAGAATGCTGCTAGCGGCCCAGATTCACCCGCTACCGTGCCGGTAATATCACCCCCACCTTGCCCACCCAAAGTCAGCGTATTCGCAACTACTTCACCTAGCACAGAGCTAGTGCCATTCAGAATTAAATTATTACCTTGGAAGCTACCAACAATAGAATTGGTGTTAATGCTAATGTTACCATTAGTTATTAACCCTGCTTTTATGGAAGTCATACCCGTGCCGCTTTCCTGATCAAAATCTGCTACTTGTATCGTGCTCTGTGCAAAAACATTCTGAGCTGAATTAATCACAAATTCCCCGAGTTGCTGTAAATTACCCACTGCACCCGTAAAGGAAATATTACCTTGGGTTGCATTCAATACTAAGTTGTAAATACCATTTAAAGTATTCTTAAAGAAAATACCTTGAGTCCCTTTATCACTGATAACAACACCCGTCGTTAATTGCACTGGTGAGTTGAATGCGATGCCTCCTCCTTGTGCCGAAACGTTACCACCGAGGTTGGTTAGCGCACTGTTAATGGCTAGACTAGTAATCGGTGTAGTATTACCTATCGCATTAGCGATAGTGACGGTTTTATTAGCGTCTACGACGAGTGTTTGATGACCATTCACCGTGCCGCCCAAAGTTACATTGCCATTACTGGCATTAAGATTGGTTGCGCCGTTCATATACAAACTATTATTGAATGCTATATTGCCCGTATTTGTATTAACGGTGAGTGGGCCGACATTTACCATGCCATTAAAGGTAGCATTTTGATTGGCGTTTGCGATTAATGTTTGGTTGCCATTCAGTGCACCATTAAAAGTTATGCTATTGGTTGTGTCATTAAGATTGGTTGCCCCATTTAAATTAACACCCCCGTTAAATAACATCGCACCAGTCAGTGCATTGAAAGTACCGTTCAAACCTAAAGTACCACCGCTGGCGGTCAGGCTAGCAATATTAACCGGCGCTAATGCAGTAACATTAAATCCGCGGGTAAATACTAACGGCACTAAAGTATTAGTACCGGGAACTAAATAAGTACCACCTGCTACATTCAAATTACCACCGGTAGCAACTAATTGATTACCTAATAATAAATTTACGTTGGTGCTAAAAACATTTACCGTCGGAATATCAGCAGCGCTGATGTTATTGGCAAACAAATTAGCATACAGCGTCAACGAATTCATTTTATTAAAAGTAAGATTGTTAAGCGGATTAGTCAACGTGCCTGCGGCATTAATGAAAGTAACATTAGCGCCTGCCGTGTTGCCTTGTATAGTTAGATTTTCTGCATTATCCGCAACACCAATAGTGCTGTTGAACAGCATAGTGTTATCGGCAATCAAATGAGAACCACCCGACAAAGTAATGGGTGCATTAAACGTACTACTGTTGCCTTGAATTATGGTATTGCCTAATAAATGAGTTGCTGTGTTAAAGGTGCTGGTATCTGCATAGATTGTGCTACCCGTAAAAAGTTGGGTGAATGCGCCATTAACGCCATTAACGGTAAAGCTTGATAACGGTGCTGCTGCGCTACCCATAGTGCCTTGTAGATCGATATCAGTTGTGTTGCCACCCAGTGCGTTTAAGGTAAGTGCTTGATGGCCAGTAACCTTTGAAGTGCTATCAAACAGAATTGCATCACCTGCTGTAGTGCTCGCAGCAGTGAAACTGGTAGCGCCAGCGAGATTGAGTGTGCTGTCGGTGATTGCAATTGTGCTAGCAGAAGTGAAATTGGTAGCACCAGTGAGATTGAGCGTGCTGTCGGTGATGTCAATAGCGCTGCTAGGAGCGCCAGAAACAATGGCTGTTTGCCAATTTCCTGCCATGTTTATATTACTGCCATTAAAAATTGTAATATAAGGCACGACGACTGTTCCACCCACACCAATCAAGCTAAAAGTTTTGTCGTTTACAGAAATTCCATCATTAGCATTTAAATAATTACCATTACCAATAGTTAACGTACCGTTTTGGCCAATGATATCAAACCCAGCAGGAATCATGCCTCCTGTGTTGTTTGGGTTGCTCGGCAAAATATTTACGTTGGCTACTTGACCAGTGAGCGTTACGAAAGAAGGGAGGGGTGGGGGCGCTGTATTAACTGGGCTATCAAAATTTACCGTATTGACAGCATTAGTTCCAAACTGAATCGGGAAAGAAGAACCTCCCGAGTTGAACCCTACCGCGCCAACAAAATTAATGGTACCGGCTTGCCCAAAAGTGAGTGAACTGCCATTACTAGTATCCAATGTATTTGCAAAATTAATGGTACCGCCTTGAGCACCACCGGCTGTGGTGCTGAGGGTAGTAAGGCCCTGCACAACAACAGCAGTTTGGAAATTATAGTTGCCAATGTTACTAAAAGTGCCACCGGTTAAATTAATTTTGCCGTTGTTGGCAGAGGCAATAAGATTACTTAATCCGCTTGCTCCAACAAGACTGACGGAGCCATTACTCGACGTAACAGTTAAGGCCGGTATGAGACTTGTTTGCCCAGTTATAGTACTTCTGAAGGTGACGCCGTTGGTGCCACTGATGGTGACGGGGGTGTTAATACCCACGGGGGAAAGAGTAACGGCATTATCAAGATTAATGGTATTGGCAGCATAGCTCGTTCCAATGAGTGTAGTTTGCCCATTAGTTGCTGTGCCGTTACCTTCGATCGTTAGTGTGCCTAAGCCGGTAACATTATTAAGTGTGGTAGTGCCGTTGGTCTCGATAGTTAAATTTTGATTGCTTGCAGCAGTAATAGCAGGGTTGATCGTAATGTTGCCAGTCGTGCTGATAAAGTTTGTGTTCGTATCCAAAGTAATCGGGCCAGCCACATTAGGAGAACTATTAACTGTGATAGCCCCTGTATCGGATGTTTCAGTACCCAATAAATTTAAACTGGCATTAGCACCGATGAGGGTATAAGTTTGTGTGCCGCCCGAGGTGGTTGACAAGCTAGTGTTGAGTGTAATGTCATTACCGGCCAGACTAATGTTAACACCTGGATTTATTGTGGTTGTTCCATTGATTGCATTGACATCAAGCGTAGCGCCTGCTTGCAAAGCGGTATTGCCAGTGACGATCAAATTATTATTAATGGTGAGATTGCCACTACTGCCCGTCGTAATATTGCTATTAGTTGATAATGTACCATTACTGGTAAAGTTTTCTGCAAATATGCTAGCGGCAGTGCCACCAGTTAAATTAATACCACCTGAACCAGCGGTAAGAGTGACAGCTAAAGTTCCTACGCCACCATTTTGCACTGCGGTATCAACAATGCCAGAACCAGCACCAAAATTTATTGTTTTGCCCGCATTAATATTAACTGTGGATGCTTCACCCGCATTTTCTGTGATGGGTGCACTAAAGTTTATAATGCCGTTAGCTCCAGAAGCAGTAGCGGTGAGAGTGCTAACGTTGGTGATATCTCCTCCAACCGTAATTGTATTATTAGTGCTGTTGTTTGTAGTTAGTAAAGATAGATTGTTAACGCCCTCGATAGCTCCATCGACGGTAATTGTATTGCTGCTGCTACCGATGGTGCTGGTCAGTGTTAAGTTATTATCATTCCCGGTAACGGCAGCGTTTGTGCCAAGTGTAATGCTGGGAGCAGCAACAGATGAAAAAATATTATGGAGTCCTGTTGATATTGTGGTGTTTACCCCCAAGGAAATAGGTTCATCAATGTTTATAGTTGGGGCATTAATTGCAGGTGAACCGGTTGTGCTGTTAAAGGTGAGTGTCTGTGATGATGTTCCAGTAATGTTTACACTACCGAGTTGAACCAAAGCACTGTTAATGCCGATTTGGCCGGTACTACCTATGGTGGTATCGCCACTTAATGTAATAGCAACCCCTGAAAAAAGATTATCATTGTTAAGTATGGAATTTATGTTGATGCCGGTTCCGGCATTAGTACTGTTATTAGTACTGGTAATGTTTAAAGCGGTGTCATCGCCAAAAACATTAGTGGTTGCACCGTTGAGATTTACATTACCACCTGTGGTTATAGTGAAAGTGGAGGGTGATGCTGATCCATCTAAGCCATTAAAAGTTGTAGTACCGGTTGTACCTGATCCTATATTAACGTTGCCACCGGTTGATGAAATAGCAAAAGTGCCGCCGGTGCTGGTGGTATCGAATGCTATGCTAGGTGCAGTTAAAGAAACATTGCCTGCACCTGTGGCAACTACAAAAGCTGTGCTAGGCGTAGATCCATCATTGAAATTTATAGCGTTTCCTGTCACCGTTAAGCTGTTTAGAGGAGAAATGCTGCCCACTGAACCTTGGAAGTCCACCGTGCCAAGACTGCTCACCGTTAAGTTTGTTGGAGCGCTGCTGTTTGGGTCCGTATCAATCGTGCCCATAAAAGTGATACCGCTCGAAGCCCCGGTGGTTTGGATAGTAGAAGCACCCATCAAGGTGACGGGGCTAGCAAAGTTGAGATTGCCAACGTTGGTTATATTTATTCCTGATTCAATTATGATGTTGCTGCCTGCGAGGAAAGACAGACTGTTCGATGAGGTATTGTTGATGGAGGTTTGAATATCAATTACACCTGTCGGTTGCGAAGGGCCAGGAACAATAACAACGCCAGCATTTAACTGAGTGTCAAATGCATCAATGGTGATATTGTTGCTCTGTAAAGAGTTATAGAGATCTGTTACTGAAAGCTGTGAGGTACAAGTAGTGGTATTGCAAATGCTTGAATTATTGTCCAAAAGCATTTCCCACGATTCATTAGTGAGTGTCGTATTACTAGATGGAGTGGAAGCTGGAACGATTTGAATGATAAAAGGGTCTAACAACCAATCTCCTGTGGTTCCTTTAACTGCACTGGTGTTAACATTAATCGTATGAGTAATACCCGCGCTGTCGGTGGCGCTGGTATTCAAATAATACCCTGATGTTTCCACAGTACCGCCATTACCGCCATTGGGCCCACCTTTAGCAGAAATAGTGCCATAAGCAGCGGTAAAACCATTAGGGTTAGTCACGTCTGATCGCACGACCACCATGCCGCCGTTGCCTACATCAGTGGCATCGGCATTAATGACAGCGGTGGGATCCATATAAACCGCTTGCGCTTCGGGTAGTGTTCCGTGCCCTTTATAATTGCCACCCACCAAAACTGTGCCGCCGCCTTTTTTGCCCGATGCATTGATTTTTGTTCCGGCATTTAATGCTATTTTTTGACCAGTGATGGTTACATTGCCACCAGTGCTATTTTTCATTAACCCTTGTACGTCAATCGTGCCTGCTACATTAACTATACCTTCGTTGCCACCGTCTAAAATAACTTGACCATTGCGTTTGCCTACACTGCGGGCTTGAATAACACCATCCATATTCACCACATTACTAACGACAGATTCTGCGGCGCGCGCGCTTAATTGCACTGTGCCGCCATCGGCGATGATAGTGCCATTGTTAGCGACGGCATTGGTTAACACACGGCCATTGGGAGCCACTATTTGTTGGGTGACTTTAGCGCCAGGTGCAAATTGAATCATGTTGTCGCCATTTAAATCGATCGTATATTCATTACCAGAAGCTAACAGCACGCGACCCAAGCGTGCGTTAATAGTGCCATTGTTTTCTACACCGGGTGCGACCAAGGCCACTAAACCACGATTAGATACCGTAATGTTGCCATTGTTGATGATGGCAGGAGCGGTACCATTGGCGTTGATTTGTTGAATGAAATGATAGTTGCCTGCCATAAAATCTTTGTCAGATATATTCGCGGTTGATGCCACTAAACCAGCCACGTCTACAATACTGCCCGCACCAAATACAATACCCGCAGGGTTCACTAAAAAAATGCGGCCATTGGCTGTTAAAGTGCCAAGAATGAGGGAAGGGTTATTTTGCGCGGTGACCCGGTTTAAGGTGATGGAAGTGCTGGAGGGTTGGGTAAAATTAGTGGTTTGCCCATTGCCAATGCTAAAACCCTGCCAGTTGATAACGGCCTTATTGGTTGACTGGGTGATTTGCGTATTGTTTGTGCTTTGCGTAATGGTAGCACTGCCTTGCGCAACCGAGCCGCCTTGAGGGTTAGCCAAGAGCGGGGTACTGACGATAGCTGTCACAGATAATAGAAACCCACCCGCTAGGCAAGTTCCTCTACGCAAGAGATTTATCATTTACTTTAACGCAACTTGCTCTTCCGTAGCTATTTTATAGGCAGATGTCCCTGCCTTAAATTGCGTTCCTCATATATAAGTTATAGCAGAAGCTTAAGCTTCTGCGGGGATTATGTGAAAATATACTATAGTTTAACCTTCGATATGCTTCACCCAGGGATTTTGCTGTAATACCGTTGCTGGCAGATCATTGCGAGCCGATAAAGCGGCATGTGATGTTGCATAATGGCCGTAGGTCAAAATATACCAATTGCTGCCATTATGTTGTGTATGAACGATATTGGCGGCATTGGATAATTGATGCTGGGCAATAAAGTGCTGTAAATCGCTGATATTGCGACTACCCATTAATTGTAGGGTGTAATAGTTGCCTGTCGCTGCGTTCGTTGATGTTTTTGCTGGAACGGGGCTGACGTTGCTATTTACTTCAGTGAGCCCCTGATATTGTGGCCCAGCTGGCTTAGTAGCAGTAGTATTAGCAACCGTAGCCACTGGTCTTGCAGGGGCTGTGGTAGTGGTCGCTTTAGCTATGGGTGGCACATTGGGCGGGTTGGCCGGTAAAGAGGCTGGGTAAACCGGGGTAAGTCCATTACCTGTTTGAATCGGTTGTACCACTGGTAATGGAGCCGCTGTATAGCTTGCAGGGGTATCGCCAGCGATACCAATACTAAAAAATATGCGCGCGTTTTCATTGCCTGCGGTAGCCACATCACGCGTTAGCGGTTTGGCCCATTCTAAAGTGCCAGTTAAAAATGAGGTGAAATTAGTGCGCAAGCCCACACCGGCAGAAGCACCACTCGCGCTGGAGGGAACACCTGTTATTGAATGCACGTTCCAGACTTTACCGATGTCATAAAAAGTAAAATATTGAATGTTGCGTAATATTTTGAAATTAGGTTGGGTATCTAAACGCAATTCGGCTTTACCTTCGGCACCCCGATCGCCGACGATTTCGGAAGGATCATACGCTTGCCCGTAGTTGATACCACCATAACCAAATTGTTCTTCGGCCAGTAATGAGTCAGGCGTATATTGCCCTTGCCCTGCTACTAATAACGAAAAATTATGGCTCAAACTTTGCAAACGTCCGAGATCCATATTGAATTTTGTATAATCACTTTGACCGAATGGTCTGGAAACATCCATGCCGTTATCCGGGCTAGCGCCAAATGCTTTAAGACCTTGTGATACTTGGCCGCCGATTTGGTTACTGCCCAACCAACTGTCATTGATATTGTAATTAACGCCAGCACGTACTGAACGTAGACGATCATCGTACAGTTGCGTACCTAAAATATTGTCTGTGCTATTCGATGCGTCAACACCTAAATTGAGGTACAAGCTTTGCACGCGTGAACGAATAGCCGGATAACTAACACCTGCCGAAGCTGATTTGCTGGTACCGACAACATCCAGCGGCGTCAAAGTAAACCCAGGTTCCGAATGGCTATAGCTAGCCCCTAAATTAAGCAACAAACCTTCGTTGTTAAGTGGAGTGGAGTTATAAAGACGAATGTATTGTAATTCTTTTAAGTCAGAGGTTAATAAACCTTGCACACCAGTTTGGTCGCCAGAAACAAAAATGGAATTGATGTTGCCGCCGAGATTAAATTCATTTGGCCCTAAGTAACGCGTGCCGCGATTATCAAAACTGAAATAACCACCGGCCGTATGTTGTTGCACAACAAAAGTTAAATTAGCAGCGCCAGGTACTGCATCGGTTGGTGCAAGTACATCTTGCGATTGTGCGGCAGGGCTTAATACAGCGCGCACATTCATACCAGGAATATCGTTAGCCAATAAAACATAGCGTTCAAGTTGTTTAATATTAAGTGGGCGTGCTTGCATGATTTTGTCTGCATATCCTTGTAACAAATTGCGCGCACCTTTGGGATCACCTTGAATATCAACGTGATTAACGAAGCCTTCTACGACGCGAATGGTTACTACACCGCTGGAAATATTTTGCGCGGGTACTACAGCTTGAGTCAGTACATAACCATCGTTACGGTATTTCAAGGTAATGGTATCGGCCATTTGTTGTAGATCAGCCAAAGAGACTGTGCGGCCAATATAATTGCGGAACATATTTTCAATTTGTTGATTCCCATAAACACTAGCGCCGGTGACATCTAATTCTTTTAAAACAAATTGTGTGCGGTAAGCCGATGCAGAAACACCGCCTGGTTTAAAACCGGGTACAGTTACTTGAGTGACTTGTTCATTTGTGGGTGGTGGCGCTAATTGTTCGCCGACACGACCGGCATTGGTGCTGGGTGGCAGAAGGCTTGAAATAACCGATGAAGCCGAAGGTGTTGAACTATCGGCAGCGTAACTGGTCAATGGCAATGTAATGCCAAGGGCAATATAAAGGGCGGTGTGTAAACGGGAAAATTTTATTTTCGACATAAGCAAATTCCTTAGATATTGGTTAATTATTGCCATACTTTAGTTACTGCAACGGTTCTTTGTTGCCTGATAATGGAACCCATATCAGGCGCAGGTGTATAAATCACTTTTTGGACCTTCCATACCCGGCCATAGCTTGGCGTACCCAAGATGCCTGATAAATAACTGCAATTTCCGTTCACTTTGCAATTGTAAGAATCGCTGCAAAGATACATAATGGGCACGGCATCGACGTAATCGACATATAAGGTTCGATATTTACAGACAGTGCCATCAGCCAGTTCCAGGATCCAGGCAAAACGATGTGAGCGCATATTACCACCGGGTGGCAGCGGTCGTACACCCTCTAACTCAACAAGAAAGCCAGGTTTATGGGTCATAGGGTCAGCATCGCAGATAACCTGATTGGGGGTGGGGCCATTAAAACAGGGGTCAAATGGATGTCCGTGTACATAACAACGCCAGGCATTGGGTCGTTTTAAGATGAGAGAAGTCGTCCAACAGCCGCCTGCTTGTGGCGGCCCTTGTGGGCAGTCGGGCTGATAATCGGCGATTTGAGTGGGTGGTACAAAGTCGGCGTAGCTGGGCAGGGTAAATAAGCAACTCCCTGCAATAATCAGTCCAAGCCAAAATTTTGATATAAGGTTAAAGGCCATTGTCCATTGCTTCCTAAATAATTTGCTGCAGTATACACAGAAGTTGATTGCAGAAACAGCATAAAATTATTATACTCACCGCCAGTGGCTAGGCGTCAATAGCGAGGTTAAGATAGGGTGGCTAAAGTGTTATTGCGTACCGTGAGGGATCAAGCCTACCGCTTTATGATTCTGCCGACAGGTGTTGTTATGGTCGTTGCTTTGCTGGCAGGAATGCTCTTTGGCAGCAAGATCGGCTATTCAATCCTCCTAGGTGGGGTGGTTTGGTGGGTGCCAAACTTTTACTTTGCACATAAGCTTTTTGCTAAGATGGAAACGAGATCCCAGCAGATGCTGCGGGTGTTTTTGCGTGCTGAAATTATCAAGCTAGTGCTGTATGGCGTGTTTTTTATTTTAGCGTATAAATTTTTTAGTGTGGCGATATTGCCATTTTTATTGGGTTTTATGTTAGCGCAAGCCGCTTTTTGGCTTACCCCATTAATAGTTAATCGAGAACCCTGAGTGATAAAAATATGAGTGCAGATTCTTCCAACATTGCCGCCGCGTATGTTCAGCATCATCTCGAACATTTGCCGCTCAATTTGCATAATTTTACTTTCACGCAAAATGGCTTTTGGACGCTGAACGT
This sequence comes from Gammaproteobacteria bacterium, assembly GCA_013288885.1. Taxonomy (GTDB): domain Bacteria; phylum Pseudomonadota; class Gammaproteobacteria; order JABDBA01; family JABDBA01; genus JABDBA01. The sequence goes on from JABDBA010000001.1 coordinate 637,191, forward strand.
CGACACCATGGGGGTATCGATATTCTTAGGGTTATTGTTCTGTACTTTGTTTCGGCTAGTTGCCTTAAAAATGACTAGTGGTGCACCCGGCAAGTTGCAAAACTTTGTGGAAATAGTCATCCAATTTGTAGATAAAACCGTTAAAGAATCGTTTCACGGTAGCAGCCGCCTTATAGCGCCGTTGGCATTGACCATTTTTATTTGGATATTCTTAATGAATTTTATGGATCTGCTGCCCGTTGATCTATTGCCTAAGGTTATGTCTTGGGTTGGAGCCGGTTATTTCCGTTCTGTGCCAACGGCAGATCCAAACGCTACGTTTGGCATGTCGATAGCCGTATTTGTATTGATTGTCTTTTATAGCATTAAAATTAAAGGCCCCGTCGGTTTTGGTAAAGAATTGTTAGTGCATCCCTTTGGGCGTTATTTATTTCCGCTCAATTTAGCGTTTAATCTGATCGAGCAGTGCGTAAAACCCATTTCTTTATCATTGCGATTGTTTGGTAATTTGTTTGCTGGAGAATTAATTTTTATCTTATTAGCGTTAATGGATTGGCGTATGCAGTGGGTATTTGGTAGTATTTGGGGGATTTTTCATATATTGATTATTTTAATTCAAGCTTTTATTTTTATGATGTTGACTATTGTGTATATTAGCATGGCACATGAATCACATTAATTTTTTATTATACTAAGGGGAAAACGATGGAAATTGCACAACTTATCGCTAGCGTACAGGGCTTGACCGCTGTTGCCGCTGCACTATTAATCGGTTTAGCTTCATTAGGCACCGCCATCGGCTTTGGTGTTTTAGGAGGTAAGTTTTTGGAAGGTGTTGCCAGGCAACCCGAACTGGGCCCCATGTTGATGCTCAGAATGTTTTTAATGGCAGGTTTGGTCGACGCATTTGCCGCGATTTCTATCGTAATGGGTTTGTATTTAATGTTTGCCAAAAACCCATTCCTGGCTGCGATAATTGATGCCGTTGCTAAACCCGCTGGCGTATAGTATTAAAACGAGAAGAGTATATTTTTATGATGGATATTAACGCAACATTGTTGGGCCAATTTATCACCTTCGCATTCTTGGTGTGGTTTACCATGCGCTATGTGTGGCCGCCGATCATGAAAGCAATGCAAGACCGCGAAAAGCAAATTGCCGATGGTCTTGCTGCTGCTGAGCGCGCACACCATGAATTAGAATTGGCGCAGCACAAAGCCGCAGAAAAATTGCGTGACGCTAAAATTCACGCGGCTGAAATCTTAGAACAAGCTAATAAACGCGCTAACCAGCTAATAGAAGAAAGCAAAGGCCGTGCGCGCGAAGAAGGCGAACGCTTATTGGAAATAGCGCGTAATGATATTGAACAAGGAATACAAGCCGCTAAACAGCAATTACGTGCTGAAATTGCCACGTTAGCTATCGCGGGCGCTGAAAAGATTTTAGCACGCAGTGTCGACGCGGCAGCCCAACACGACTTGGTTAAAAAACTTATTGCCGAAATTTAATACATATGTCTAATAACACGACCATAGCGCGCCCTTATGCCAAGGCTGCTTTTGCAGAAGCCTTGCAGCATAAAACAATTCCAGCATGGTCTAGTTTGTTGCTGGCAGCTTCTCTGGCAGTGCAACATGAAGCGGTCAGTTTAATATTACATAGCCCACATTATAACAATGCCGATCGTTTGGGTTGTCTGTCGGAACTTTGCGGATCTTTTTTAGAACCGCTCGATGAGGCAGGTCGCAACTTTTTACAATTATTGGCTGATAATAATCGGTTAATTGCATTGCCGGAAATTGCTGTTTTATTTCAAACATACCGTGTCGAACAAGAACAAACTGCGCAAGTCGAAGTTATTTCTGCGCTCCCGTTGGTGGCAGAACAACAAAAAGAATTAACTGCGGCATTAAAAGAACGTTTACAACGTGAGGTCACTCTCGATTGCAAGGTTGATAGTAACTTGATAGGTGGTCTTATTATTCGGGCGGGAGATTTAGTCATCGACGGCTCCGTCGCCGGTAAATTAACGCGTTTAAGCGCGGAATTAATAAATTAAATTTTAAATTGAGAGCACAATATGCAACAACTGAATCCATCTGAAATTAGTGAAATTATCAAACAACGGATTGAAAAATTCGAACTAGCACCCGAAGTGCGCACCGAAGGCACTATCGTCAGCGTTAAAGATGGTATTGTGCGCATTTATGGTTTAGCCGATGTCATGCTCGGAGAAATGATCGAATTCCCCGATAATACCTTTGGTCTCGCATTAAATCTTGAGCGCGATTCTGTGGGTACTGTCGTGCTTGGCCCTTATGATCATTTAGCAGAAGGCCAAACCGTAAAATGTACCGGTCGAATTTTAGAAGTGCCGGTAGGTGAAGAATTATTAGGTCGTGTGGTGAATGCGCTGGGTCACCCGATCGATGGCATAGGCCCGATTGCGGCACAAACCACTTCACCGATCGAAAAAGTAGCGCCAGGCGTTATATGGCGGCAATCGGTTTCGCAACCCTTACAAACGGGGATTAAAGCGATCGATACCATGGTTCCCATTGGTCGTGGTCAGCGCGAATTGATCATCGGAGATCGCCAAACGGGTAAAACTGCCGTCGCTGTCGATGCCATCATTAATCAAAAAGGCACCGGCGTAAAATGTATTTATGTGGCGATTGGGCAAAAAGCTTCGTCGATTGCTGCTGTAGTGCGTAAATTAGAAGAACACGATGCGTTGGCCCATACCATTATCGTAGCAGCGAGTGCTGCTGATTCAGCTGCCTTGCAATATATTGCACCTTACGCTGGTTGTGCGATGGGTGAATATTTCCGCGATAAAGGTGAAGATGCCCTGATTATTTATGATGATTTAACCAAACAAGCGTGGGCGTATCGTCAAATTTCATTATTGCTGCGTCGACCACCGGGGCGTGAAGCGTATCCCGGCGATATTTTTTATTTGCATTCGCGTTTATTGGAGCGTGCAGCACGTGTGGATGCAAAATTTGTCGAGAAAGCTACTAAAGGCCGCGTTAAAGGGCGTACTGGTTCATTAACGGCATTGCCGATTATCGAAACGCAAGCCGGTGACGTTTCTGCGTTCGTACCAACTAACGTTATTTCCATTACCGATGGTCAGATCTTTTTGGAAACGGATTTATTTAATTCGGGTATTCGCCCTGCAATCAACACTGGTTTGTCGGTATCGCGTGTGGGTGGTGCGGCACAAACGAAAATTATTAAAAAATTGGCCGGTGGTATGCGTTTGGCAGCTGCACAATATCGCGAGTTAGCGGCGTTTTCTCAGTTTATGTCTGATTTGGATGAAGTAACGCGTAAACAGCTTGAGCGTGGTCAGCGTGTAACAGAAATTTTTAAACAGAAGCAATATCAGCCATTAAGTATCGGAGAAATTGCAGTGAGTTTGTTTGCTGTGGATCGTGGTTATTTAGATGATGTGGATTTGAAGAAGATTGTGTCGTTTGAGCAAGAGTTACATGCTTACATGCGTAGTTCGCATGGTGAGTTATTGGCGCAGATCAATCAAACTTGTGATTACAATGATGCGATTGCAGGTGAGTTGGCCAAAGCCATTGGCGATTTTAAAGCTACACAAACGTGGTAGAAATAAATGACGATCGCAAAAGAAATTAATACGAAAATACGCAGCATCAAAAGCACGCAGAAAATTACGCGCGCGATGGAAATGGTGGCGGCGAGTAAAATGCGCAAAGCACAAGAGCGTATGACCGTGTCGCGCCCTTATGCCACTAAAATTCGTACCGTGATCGGTCACGTGGCAAATAGTAGCGCCGAGTATCGGCATCCGTATTTAGATGTGCGTGAGGTAAAACGCGTAGGTTTTATTGTGATTACGTCTGATCGCGGTTTGTGCGGTGGTTTAAATGCCAATCTCTTGAAAACCGCTGTAAAAGCAATGAAAGAATATCATGATCAAAGTGTTGGCATTGATTTGTGTTTAGTGGGAACCAAAGCCGAAAATTTTTTCAAACGTCATGGCGGCAACATTATGGCACATGCCGATCATTTGGGTGACGCGCCTAAAGTGATGGATATCGTTGGTGTTGTTAAAGTGATGTTAGATGCTTATAAAGATGAAAAATTAGATGCGTTGTTTGTGGTGTATAACGAATTGATCAATACCATGACGCAACGGCCGCGCACGTTGCAGTTGTTGCCGTTGGTGGCAACCGAAGAAAAAGAATTAAAGCACCACTGGGATTATATTTACGAACCCGAAGCTAAAGATTTATTGGAGATATTATTAACGCGTTATATTGAAACGCAAGTGTATCAAGCCGTAGTAGAAAATATTGCTTGTGAACAAGCAGCACGCATGGTCGCAATGAAAAACGCTACCGAAAATGCCGGAGAATTAATTAACACATTGCAACTGGCTTATAACAAAGCACGCCAAGCGGCGATTACCAAAGAATTAGCAGAAATTGTAGCAGGCGCTGAAGCAGTATAAAAGTTTTAACAAAGAGAGAAAATTATGAAAACTGAAAAACACATAGGTCACATTGTAGAAATTATTGGTGCAGTACTCGACGTGGAATTTCCACGTGAGCACGTACCACAAATTCACGACGCATTATTGGTAGAAGATTTTGATTTGGTGCTCGAAGTACAGCAGCAAATGGGTGACGGCATTGTGCGCACCATCGCCATGGGTACGACCGATGGCTTGCGTCGTGGCCTCAAAGTGCGTAATACCGGCGAACCGATTCGCGTGCCAGTGGGCAAACAAACCTTGGGTAGAATATTAGATGTGTTAGGCAATCCTATTGATGAAGCAGGCCCCATCGGCGAAGAAATTCGTATGCCCATTCATCGTGCCGCACCGACGTTTGCTGAACAAGCGGTCAATGAAGAATTATTAGAAACCGGTATTAAAGTCATTGATTTACTGTGCCCGTTTGCCAAAGGCGGTAAGGTTGGATTGTTCGGTGGTGCAGGCGTAGGTAAAACCGTTAACATGATGGAATTGATTCGCAACATTGCTATCGAGCATAGCGGATTTTCAGTATTTGCCGGCGTGGGCGAGCGTACCCGCGAAGGTAACGATTTTTATCACGAGATGAAAGAATCGAATGTATTAGATAAAGTAGCGTTGGTATACGGGCAAATGAACGAACCGCCTGGTAACCGTTTACGCGTGGCATTAACCGGTTTAACACTCGCAGAATATTTCCGTGATGAAGGGCGCGATGTGTTGTTATTTATCGATAATATTTTCCGTTACACACTGGCGGGGGTGGAAGTTTCTGCATTGTTAGGCCGTATGCCATCAGCAGTGGGTTATCAACCGACATTAGCGGCAGAAATGGGTAGTTTGCAAGAACGAATCACCTCGACCAAAACCGGATCGATCACATCTATTCAGGCGGTTTACGTTCCTGCTGACGATTTAACCGATCCGTCACCCGCAACGACGTTCGCACATTTAGATGCAACGGTGGTGTTGTCGCGCCAGATTGCGGAGTTGGGAATTTATCCAGCGATTGATCCGTTAGATTCTACCAGTCGTCAGCTTGACCCGCTGATTGTTGGACAAGAACATTATGATGTGGCAACCAGCATCCAAAATATTTTGCAACGCTATAAAGAATTAAAAGATATTATTGCTATTTTAGGTATGGATGAACTTTCGGAAACCGATAAATTAACAGTAACGCGTGCGCGTAAAATTCAGCGCTTCTTATCGCAGCCGTTTTTCGTGGCGGAAGTGTTTACCGGTGCACCGGGTAAATATGTACCGTTAAAAGAAACCATCCGTGGTTTTAAAGCGATTACCAATGGTGAGTTTGATCATTTGCCAGAACAAGCATTTTATATGGTGGGCGGAATTGACGAAGCCATCGCGAAGGCGAAATCGTTGTAAGAGAATAAAATTATGCCAATGACCATCCATGTTGATATTGTGAGTGCAGAAGCCCAGATATTTTCTGGCCTAGCCGAACGCGTGGTGGCAACCGGCGTATTAGGTGAGCTAGGTATTTTGCCGGGGCATACGCCTTTACTCACTGCATTAAAACCCGGGCCTATCCGCGTGGTCAAAAGTGAAAATGACGAAGAAATTTTTTATATTTCAGGCGGTACGTTAGAAGTACAACCGCGCGTGGTAACAGTATTAGCCGATACCGTCGTGCGTGCCGCTGATCTTGACGAAGCTGTCGCCATCGAAGCAAAAGAACGCGCAGAGCAAGCATTAAAAGAACGCAAAGGCGAATTTGATTATGCGAAAGCCAGCGGCGAATTAGCCGAAGCCATGGCACAATTACAAGCGATTCGTAAATTGAAGAAAAGATTAACAGGTGAACGCTAATGGCGCTCAATGTAGTGATTCTCGCGGCAGGGCTTGGCAAACGTATGTGTTCCAGTTTGCCGAAAGTTTTGCATCCTATTGCGGGTAAGCCGTTGCTTGAGCATATTATATCGACGGCCAGTGAATTAAATCCATCCGCTATTTTTATCATTTACGGGCACGGTGGTGAGCAAGTACGTCAACAATTGCAGCATCTATCTGTACAATGGATCGAACAAAAACAACAACTCGGTACAGGCCATGCCGTAGCGCAAGCTATTCCACATATTCAAGACAATGAGCGCGTTCTAATCTTATTAGGTGATGCGCCGTTAATCACTGTTGCCACACTGCAAAAATTATTGCAAGAAACGCCAGAAAATGCAGTAGGTTTAGTCACTGTGCATATGCCTGATCCCACCGGCCTTGGCCGTGTTTTGCGCGATGCTAGCGGCGCGATGATTGCTGTTGTCGAAGAAAAAGAAGCTTCTGCTACGCAACGCAAAATCCAAGAAATTAACACCGGCATTATGGTGGTCCCTGCACAAAAATTAAAACAATGGTTGCCAAAAATTAATAATAATAATGCCAGCGGCGAATATTATTTGCCGGATATCATTGCGCTGGCGGTGACAGAAAAGATGGCAATCACTACAGTGGCAGCGGAATCGCCGGAAGAAGTGCAAGGCATTAATGATCGCGCGCAATTAGCTATGTTAGAGCGTGCTTATCAACGACGTGTGGCAAGAAAATTAATGTTAGCGGGTGTTACACTCAAAGATCCCGAACGTTTTGATGTGCGTGGTGAGATTACTTGCGCAATGGATGTGACTTTCGATATCAATGTTATTTTAGAAGGCAAAATAAGCATTGGAAAAAACAGCACTATTGGCCCCAATGTTGTATTGCGTAATGTAACCATCGGTGACAACGTAGTGATCAAAGCAAATTGTGTGTTAGAAGAAGCACAAGTGGCTGATGGCTGCACTATTGGCCCGTTTGCACGAGTACGCCCGGGTACAAAATTGGCGGCCAATGTGCATGTGGGCAATTTTGTGGAAATAAAAAACGCAGTAGTTGGTGCAGGCACTAAGATTAATCACTTAACTTATGTGGGTGATGCGACTATTGGTAAAACAGTAAATATCGGCGCAGGCACGATTACCTGTAATTATGATGGTGCGAACAAGCACCACACCATTATTGATGATAATGTTTTTATTGGATCGGGTACCGAATTGGTGGCACCGATTAAAATTGGTGAAGGTGCAACGATTGGTGCGGGGTCTACCATTACACGTGATGCACCCGCCAATGCGTTGACATTACGACGTGCCGATCAACAAAAGACGATTAACAATTGGCAACGGCCGGTGAAAAAAGATAAATAACGAGGTATCAACCATGTGTGGAATAGTCGGCGCAGTAGCGCAACGTGATGTAGCTCTGATTTTATTGGAAGGGCTCAAACGCCTGGAATATCGCGGTTATGATTCTGCGGGTATTGCTGTTATCGATGGTCAACAGCAACTGCAACGTCATCGTGCCTTAGGCAAAGTGCGTGAATTACAGCATTTATTGCAAGCACAACCGTTGCTCGGCACTACCGGTATTGCCCATACGCGCTGGGCGACGCATGGCAAACCGACAGAATATAACGCGCACCCGCATTTTTCGGGCCAGGAAATTGCTTTAGTGCACAATGGTATAATTGAAAACTACGAAAGCTTCCGTCCGCAATTGCTGAAACAAGGTTATCAATTTAAATCAGAAACTGATTCAGAAGTGGTTGCACATTTACTGCATTCGCATTTACAAACCGGCAAAAATTTTCTGCAAGCGGTACAAGAAATTGCACCAAAATTAGAAGGTGCATTTGCCATTGGGTTTATTGATACACGCGAACCGAACCGCATTATTGCTATTCGTCGCGGTTGCCCGTTGGTGATTGGTGTTGGCATCGGCGAACATTTTATCGCCTCTGATCAATTAGCTTTGTTACCGGTAGCCCATCAATTTATTTATTTAGAAGAGGGCGATATTGCTGATTTAACCCGCGATCAAATTCATGTGTATGATCTTAATGGCCAACGTGTTGAACGTGCTATGCATACGACTTCACTCACGCACGATGTGGCTGAAAAAGGCAAGTTTCGTCACTTCATGCAAAAAGAAATTTTTGAGCAACCTAAATCTGTGTTAGCTACGATGGAAGGGCGTTTTAGTCGTGGTCATATTTTAGAAGAAACCTTTGGCTTGCAAGCTGCGACTATTTTTGAGCAAGTAAAAAGAGTGAAAATCGTTGCCTGCGGCACCAGTTACCATGCCGGCATGGTAGCGCGCAATTGGTTAGAAGAAGCAGGCATTCCATGCCAAGTGGAAATCGCCAGTGAATTTCGTTACCGTGCTACGGTGGTCGAGCCCGACACTTTGTTTGTGACCTTATCGCAATCCGGTGAAACTGCTGATACCTTAGGTGCGTTACGTCTAGCAAAAAACAGCGGTTTTTTAGCCACGATGGCTATTTGTAATGTGCCAGAAAGTTCGTTAGTGCGTGAATCCGAATTGGTATTAATGACCAGCGCGGGCCCGGAAATTGGCGTGGCATCAACCAAAGCATTTACCACACAGCTTACTGCTTTATTGCTGTTAACAGCGGTGTTGAGTCGTCATCACAGTGCAAATGGTAAAAAAGATCAGGCTAAAAAAGAACTTGAACTCGTCAAGCAAATGCAAAATTTGCCTAAACAATTAGAGCAAGTTTTAGCATTAGATCCCACCATTAAAAAACTCGCTAAAGTATTTGCCGATAAACATCACGCGTTATTTTTAGGCCGTGGCGTGCATTATCCTATTGCCTTAGAAGGCGCACTAAAATTAAAAGAAATTTCTTATATTCATGCCGAAGCTTACCCAGCAGGTGAATTAAAACATGGGCCGCTCGCCTTAGTCGATGATGAGATGCCAGTGATTGCACTTGCTCCTAACGACGAATTGATCGAAAAATTAAAATCGAATTTACAAGAAGTGCGCGCACGCGGCGGTGAATTAATTGTTTTTGCCGACGAAGAAGTGGCGCTAGAAAATGGCAACGGTGTACGCATCATCCCGATGCCTAAAACTGATCGTTTGATTGCCCCCATCATTTATACCATTCCTTTACAATTATTGGCCTATCACGTTGCCGTATTAAAAGGCACCGACGTCGATCAGCCTCGTAATTTAGCGAAATCAGTGACGGTGGAATAGGCAGTCATCCCCGCATGGGGTGGGCGGGAATCCACTGCTCAACGCCATACTGAATAAACTGTATTACTGCATGATAGGCTTGTTGCTTTAAAACAGCTTGTATTATATTGCGGTCGATGTTGAGATAATCATGGACTAATACATTTCTTAAACCAATCATGCTTTTCCATGTGGTCAGTTCTTTGTCATCCATTAAATCAAGGTCGCATAAAGCCTGCATATTCTCATAAGCATTTATATGTACGGGTTTTCCCAAATGTTTTAGCCATTGTTTAGCGAACCCAATACCTGCTTCGATTAATACTTGTAGTAAGCGTTCAATGGCAAGGTAATCTGTGTCAGTTAGTTTTTCTTTGCTTAATAGTGTGAAAAAGTTATCAAGTTTGTGTATGCACTGTTCAGTATGCTCAAGAATAGATGCTTGATAATTATTTTTTTCTTTAGCCATAATGTTTCCTGTGGTAGGTAACGTCTATTTCATATTGACTGTTAATACGTGATTCTTCTTTAATTAATCTATCTTGATCGATCGTTAATAGTGCTTTACCGTGCGTTATTATTTCCCATGCTAAAGTAGCTGGAATCAAATTAATATCAACAATCGATAGTTTATGTTCATCACATTGTAGTGCTTGAGCCCATTCAATAGCAAGATGTTCTGGTCGTAATCTTCTGGTCAGGGGATCTTTAATAAAATTTTTAAAAGCGATGGCTAAATCATAATCACTTTTAGCATGTGCGGTATTGTTTGCACGAGAACCATAGAGCCAAAGTACTCGAATATCAGGGTTAGTTTTTGCAAGCCCAATGATTTTTTTTAGAAATTTATCTTCGGTATTTATAGTTTTTTTGTCCATGATAATTTTAAAAAAGTAAACGGGTTAGAAGAGATGGTGGGAATTCTTTTTCAAGAACTAAATATATGTTTGGCTGTCCTTCATAAGAGCTTTTAATTCGAACGAGAGTATCGGCGTTTAGTTCTTTGAGATTTGATTCATTAATCAAGCAAAATTCGCGCCAAGTAAATCGGGTTTCCTTTTGGGGTTTATTGTCTGGTGTAGCTTTTGTTTCTTTTTTCATTTCTTCGAACAAGCTTCTCCCATGATCTTTCCAGTGTAATAGTATAGCTTCCATATGTCGTATGCTTATGCTTTTAACGTGCTGCCATTGCAAAATAGTAGGGTTATCATCAAATACTAATAAACAATGCACGTGTTGAAGGAAAGAAAATAATCGATCATAGTCAGGATTATTTTTTGAGAAAGCAGCTGTCCAGCTGGGATATTGATGGGTGCAAGCATCAGATGTGGGCTTTTTAGTATGCGGGCGGCGATGTTCGCTATTGATAGCTGTAAGGAGAAAACTATTTTTACTTCCTTTTTCTATTTTTGGTTCTTCTCCACAAATTAATTTTACTTCTTGTTCAGTAATAAACTTTGCCTGTATAGCTTTATCATAACTTGATAAAAGTTTAATTTTTTCAAATTTTTCTTCCCAGGCATCTTTTTTTTCTGGAGTTTTTTGAGTGCCGATCATATTTTTCTCTCTCGTTATTTTTATAGGTTTATTGTTATAAATTTAAACTTACACCTGCACAATCTTCATAGTATTAGTGCCACCATGTACGCCCACTTCATCGCCACGTGTTAAGATGACCCAATCGCCTTTTTTTACAATACCTTGATTTTGTAGCTCATCGATGGCTTTTTGGTTAATTTGTGTTTTATTAACCGCCGTGATATCAAAATGGATAGGGTATACGCCACGATAAAGTGTCATTTTGCGGTGGGTGGAAATATTGCGTGTCAAGCCATAAATAGGAATGCCAGAGCGGATGCGTGACATCCACAGGGGTGTTGAGCCGGATTCTGTCAGCGCTGCAATGGCGGCAATTTTGTAATGATTGGCGGTATACATGGTTGCCATGGCGATCGCTTCATCGACGCGTTGGAATTCACATTCAACGCGATGACGCGAAAGGCGTGTGCTGGCTTGTTTTTCTGCACCAATGCAAATACGTGCCATCGCTTCTACGACTTTAGCAGGGTGATCACCCGTGGCGGTTTCTGCTGACAGCATTACTGCGTCAGTGCCATCTAATACCGCATTAGCAACGTCGAATACTTCGGCGCGCGTAGGGATGGCATTGTGAATCATCGTTTCCATCATTTGCGTAGCAGTAATCACCGCTTTATCTAAAGTGCGGGCGCGGTGAATAATATGTTTTTGTACTTGGGGTAATTCAGCATCACCGATTTCCACGCCCAGATCACCGCGCGCCACCATGACAGCATCAGAAGCTTTGATAATTTCATCAATAGCTGTTACGGCTTCGGTGCGTTCGATCTTGGCAATCAGTGCAATTTCGCTATTTTCAGCAGCGACTAAACGGCGTGCCGCTATCATATCTTGCGCACTGCGTGGGAATGAAATAGCAATATAATCGACATTCAATGCAACAGCAGTTTTGATATCGGCGCAATCTTTTTTGGTGAGGGCTGCAGCAGAAATGCCGCCACCTTGTCGATTGATACCTTTGTGGTTAGATAAATTGCCACCGACAATTACTTCGCAAATAATTTTTGCCTCTTTAACTTTATTGACTAACAATACTAAACGTCCATCATCTAACAACAAACGATCGCCTTTTTTAACGTCATTGGGTAATTGTTTATAATCAATGCCAACCGCGTTTTCATCGCCTGCATCAGTAGCTAGCTCAGCATCTAAAGTAAAAATAGCGCCCGGTTGTAATTCTACTTTGCCATTTTTAAAACGTGAGATACGGATTTTGGGGCCTTGTAGATCAGCAATAATACCGATTTCTTTTTTTTCAAGCGCCGCACATTCACGCGCTAACTGCGCACGGCGTTGATGATCTTCGGCTTTACCGTGCGAAAAATTAATGCGCACTAAATCGACACCGCTTTTGATTATCGCACGCATGACCTTTGGGTCATCCGTCGCTGGCCCCAGAGTGGCTATTATTTTTGTTCGTCGTGGCTTGGTCATCATTTTTCTAATTCCTCGTTTGCAAAACTTTCACTGCTGGTAATTCTTTGCCCTCTACAAACTCCAAAAACGCCCCACCGCCGGTGGAAATATAAGACAACTTATCGGCAATGTGATATTTCTCAATAGCCGCCAAAGTATCACCACCACCGGCAATAGAAAATGCTTCACTTTCTGCAATCGCCATGGCAATTCCCTTCGTGCCTTCGGCAAATGCGGCAAACTCGAATACGCCGACGGGGCCATTCCACAAAATAGTTTTTGCACTCTGCAAAATACTAATATATGCCTGGGTAGTCTTAGGGCCAATATCCAAAATCATATCATCATTTGCGATATTATTCACATCTTTGATGGTTGCTGTTGCCGTGGCTGAAAATTCTTTAGCAACAACTACATCGACCGGTAATGGAATAGCCACATTTTGTTGTTGTGCGTGGGCAAGCAATTTTTTTGCGGTATCAAGCAATTCCGGCTCATATAATGATTTACCCACGTTAAAACCCGCTGCCGCAAGAAAAGTATTTGCAATACCGCCGCCCACAATTAATTGATTGGTTTTTTGCAACAAGGATTCTAAAATCGTTAATTTGGTCGAAACTTTGGAACCACCGATAATTGCCACCAAAGGCCGCTGCGGATTCAATAATGCTTTATGCAGTGCTTCTAATTCTTGCGCCAACAATAAACCCGCACAAGCGACGGGTGCAAATTCCGCCACGCCAGCAGTCGAACATTCGGCACGATGTGCAGTAGCGAACGCATCCATGACAAATACATCGCACAACGCGGCCATTTTTTTAGAAAGTGCGGGGTCATTTTTTTTCTCGCCGTTTAAAAAACGTACGTTTTCGCATAAAGCGATTTCGCCATTTTGTAGATCGACGCCGTTGATCCAATCGCCCACAAATTTAACTGGTTTATTTAATAATTTGCTCAACGCATCAGCGATGGGTTTTAAAGAAAGATCTGCTTGGAATTCGCCTTCATTCGGTCGTCCCAAATGCGACATTAAAATCACTTTGGCATTTTGCTTTAACGCCAATTCAATAGTCGGCAATGCAGCGCGAATGCGCGTATCGCTAGTGATTTTGCCGTCTTGCATTGGCACGTTAAAATCTTCGCGTATTAATACGCGTTTGTGGTGTAAATCTACTGCGGTCATTTTTAGGATAGGCATAGGGTGTTCTCGTGGTTTTTGTTGCATGTATGATAATGCAAGACGAGGGAAATTGGCAGAGCTACCACTTAAATAGTTGATATGCCTATTCAATGAAACATTAATCTTTTCATATTACATTATAAATAAAGTCTGTTAACATTGGGTAAATTTAATTAAAAGGTAAATGCAAAATGCCAATTATAACTGTGTATGTGATATCTGAAGTCAACTGGACGCGAGCGGTTGTAGCTGAGGGTAGTGATGCGGATGCTGATGATTGGATTCATTCTGGAGATCCAAACAAAGCATGGCGTCGATATGGGGCCCCAACCTATGACAAAATAGGAGAAAAGCTGACTGCGGATAATGCTGGGCGATTACTCCGATATTTTCCATGCAGTGAAGAAAATATAGATGGAAATTGGATTAAAGTTACCAACGGATATTTGACTACTGATGAAAATGCAATTGAAGCTCTACGCAAGAATAAAACTATTCCTGATCAACATGAACAAGGGCCAAAGGTAACTGATCAAGGAAAACGTTCGTTAGTTTTCAAAGTAAAATTCAAAGTTAGCGATAGAAGAAAAGTACCAGAAGCATCAGAGAGACTCCATGTGCTGCGATTTGATGTAAAAAAAATTGTTGATGTAACAGATGTTTATTTTGATGTCAAAGACCAGGTTTCTTTGCAAGCGCCGAATAAAAAAGAATATGCAGATATTTATGAAAAATCGTTCAACCCAAGTGCAGATAAAACATCAGATCAAAAACAAGAACTTGATGATAATGGAAAGTGTGTAAAAGCATTGTTAGCTTTATGTGAGCATTATCTTAAAGGGTTCATTTCCAAGAACCATAGCGTAGAAATTGAAGATCTACAAAAACAGCTTAATCGGCAATCCCCTGATCTAAAAAGCATTTTAAAATTATTAATTGATTATCAGATGATGATTGCTGAGCAAATGCTGGCTGCATGGATTTTAAGTCCACCCAAAAAAGAGAATTTTGCTGCCCTTGTTGAGGTTGCCGTTGCTGAAGTCGCACCACGTGTTGCGAAGATGGAGAAACTTCAATCTTTAAAAGAACCCGAACCGGTTCCAGTGACAATAGTAGCAGTACCAGTACCACCAAAAGCAGCTGTACCTCCTAAATCAAACACTGCCATGGCAGAAGATGATGAGGATATTTTTACTGCTAAACCAAAATCGAAAGATGATGATGTTGATGCGCTTATTGCAGCAGCAAACGCAAACGCTTCACCTTCATCATATAGCGGTGTGGCTAAAATGACGAGTGGCTCTGGGTTCAGCGCAACTACTAATCGTTCAAGAAGAGGATTGTTCGATTCAGATGCGGATGCAGATGGTGCGACGTTTACTTCGAACTTAGGCAAAAAGGCGCTCGGTACTAAAGCCCAGTATGACCCAGTATTTGCTAGCCGTGCTACTTCGACTTTGCCGCCATCAATGCGCGTTGAAGCTGATCCTTCAGGAGAGGCTGATATTTTCTCCCCTGTAGCCGGGGCACGGCCTACTACTCCCAAACCCACTTAAATTTAGCGGCGATGTGGGTGTAGTTTTATCCCTTGGTAGGGGTTTTCTGTGACCCGCGTCTTCGCGGCGGTGGTTTTTTAATACCACCGATTTTATAAACTGCCCTTTCAAACATTTCATCAGTCAATTCGGGAAGCTCATTATACTCATTGGGCTTAACCGAATGAGCATCAACTTTTTTCAAATCGCTCTTGATACTTTTTGTCTTTGCTTGCATATGCTTATTCTTGAGTGAGAAGACTGTAAAAATCGCTTTTTTTCTTAATTGTAGATACAAGTAGGCTAAGAGACAAGCAAAAATCTATTTATTGAAGAGTAGAAAAATAAAGTAGATCTATAAATAAAAACAATATATTATTATGTTTATTATTATAAAATAATTGATGATTTCCATATAATTGGATATTGATCGGTTTAGCCCCTTGAAATTGTATGCACAATGGTACATAATATATATGAAGTTTGAATGGGATAATAACAAAGAAGCAAATAACATAAAAAAACATGGCATTTCATTTATCGTTGCTGCGCAACTATTTTTTAAGCCACATTATGAGAAGCGATCTGATCAGAACAACGAAGAACGTTACTTAGCAGTTGGCGAATTAGAGGGCCGTGTACTTGCAGTGGTTTATACACGAAGAGAAGAAAAATACCGAATTATTTCTGCACGAAGAGCAAATAAACATGAAGAAGCAGCATACAAAAAAAATCGTCAGATATGATCATCACGACCTACCTGCAGACACCAAAACTGATTGGAAACGCGTAGATGCAATGAGTGAAAAAGAACTTCAGGATAATGCCAATGCAGATAAAGATACTATTATTGCGGATGAAAAATTTTGGCGCGAAGCACATCTTGCTATGCCTTTAATAATAGGCAAGGAAAGAATCACTATTCGTATAGATACTGATATTTTACATTGGTTAAAAGATCAAGGTCGTGGTTATCAATCACGTATTAATGCTATATTGCGGACAGTTATGACCACAATGAAAAGTGGTCGCCACCGCAAAGTACGCTGATCACACCCCCATACACAAATACTTAATCTCCAAAAATTCTTCCAAGCCATATTTCGATCCTTCGCGGCCAATGCCCGATTCTTTTACGCCACCAAACGGTGCGACTTCATTTGAGATAATGCCGGTGTTGATGCCTACCATGCCGCTTTCTAGTGCTTCGGCGATGCGCCAGACACGGCCAATGTCACGGCTATAAAAATAAGCGGCTAAACCAAATTCAGTGTGATTGGCTAATGCGATGGCTTCGTTTTCATCTTTGAATTTAAACAACGGAGCAACTGGCCCAAATGTTTCTTCGCAAGAAATAATCATATCGCGAGTAACACCGGTTAATATAGTTGGCTCAAAGAACGATCCACCTAACGCATGACGTTTGCCGCCGTAAACGATTTTAGCGCCTTTACTGGTTGCATCGGCGATATGTTTTTCAACTTTAGTGACGGCGGCCATGCTGATTAATGGCCCTAATTGTGAATCTTCTTCTAACCCATTGCCGATTTTTAATTTCTTTACCGCAGCGACTAGTTTTTCTGTAAATGCGTCATAAACTTTATCGTGGATCAATAAACGGTTGGCACATACACACGTTTGCCCGGTATTGCGAAACTTAGAGGCGAGCGCACCTGTAACAGCGGCATCGAGATCGGCATCATCAAAGACAATAAATGGCGCGTTGCCACCGAGTTCTAGTGATAATTTTTTTACAGTGCTTGCGGATTGTTGCATTAATAATTTACCGACGGCAGTCGAGCCGGTGAAAGATATTTTACGCACTAAAGGGTTGCTCGTCATCTCATTGCCAATCGGTTGTGGTGTGCCGGTAATGACATTGAATACGCCCGGTGGGATGCCTGCTTGCTGTGCTAACTCTGCTAGCGCCAATGCAGAATAAGGTGTATTAGAAGGCGCTTTTATCACTATGGTACAACCCGCTGCGAGCGCGGGTGCGCATTTGCGTGTGATCATCGCATGAGGAAAATTCCACGGTGTAATGGCAGAGACTACACCAATCGGTTGTTTAATGGTTATTAGATGTTGACCAGCAATTGTAGGTGGAATGACATCGCCATAAGCACGTTTGCCTTCTTCGGCAAACCATTCAATAAAAGCAGCGCCGTAATTAATTTCATTGCGTGATTCAGTAATTGGCTTGCCTTGTTCCAAGGTCATAATGCGCGCTAAATCTTCGCGGTTTTGCAAAATCAAATCAAACCATTGCCGCAAAATTTGTGCGCGTTCTTTGGCAGTTTTTTTGCGCCAGACATTAAATGCAACATGCGCAGCTTCAATCGCGCGTCGCGTTTCAGTGACGCCTACATCGGGCACTGTGCCGATTTTAATGCCGTCGGCAGGATTGATCACGTCGCTGGTTTTTTTATCATCGGCATCAAGCCATTGACCATTGATATAACATTGTTGGTGAAACAGTTTAGAATTGGTTAGTTGCATAAAAAAATTTCCTTTTAAGTAAAAGAATTTGTAGCAATTGTTTATTGTGTCATCCTCGCGAATGCGGGGATCCATTTGTTGGGTAAATCGCATGAATTCCCGCCTGCGCGGGAATGACAAAGTACAGTTGCTACGCTAGGTTCAGATATTTATTATGTAATTTATTCACTTCTTGTTTTAACTGCGTTACCTCGCCATCATTAATGATTACATCATCGGCTTTTGGCAGACGTTGTTGTCGTGTTAATTGTGTTCTTAGAATCGCTTTTATTAAATCTTCAGTTAAGTTATCGCGTTGTTTAAGGCGCTGGATTTGTAATGTTTCGGGTGCATCGATGACTAAAATACGGTCAATGCCTTCGTTGGTATTTTTTTCTAATAATAAAGGGATGACAACAATGCAATAAAGAGAGTGGGCTTGTTTAATGCGCTGTTTTATTTCTTGTAAAATTAGAGGGTGTAATAATTGTTCTAGCCATTCGCGCTCATTGGCATCGACAAAAATTACTTCGCGTAATTTCTCGCGCAGTAACCCGCCGTTTTTATCTAAAACACGGGTACCAAAATGTTGGATGATTTTTTCGTGGGCTGCGGTTCCTGCAACAACCACATCGCGGGCAATAATATCGGCATCGATAACGGTTATACCCAACTCAGCAAAATAACGTGCTGCGAGGGTTTTGCCGCTGGCGATGCCGCCGGTTAGGCCAATAGTGAGCATATACTCCTCAAAATGAAACGCTTTGAGTATACATTAATGAGTTTTGCCATCTTTGCCGTCAGCTTGTTTTTGTTGTTCAAGGTGTTGCATATAAAGCGCATCGAAATTGATCGGAGCCAAATAGAGCGGTGGGAATGTGCCGCGTGACGCCAAATCAGAAATAGTTTCGCGTGCATAAGGGAACAAAATATTGGGGCAAGCGCTGTTTAATAAAGCACCCATTTGATCTTGGGGGAAATGTTTCATAGTGAAAATACCAGCTTGTTGTACTTCGATCAAAAAGGCCACAGCATCGCCGGTTTTCGCGGTGACGGTGAGTTTTAATGTAACTTCATGCACATCATCAGCTAATTTGGCGCTCAAGGTTTGTACTTGCAAATTTAATTCTGGTTTCCATTCATGTTGAAATACCACCGGTGATTGCGGTGCTTCAAACGATAAATCTTTAATATAAACGCGTTGAATCGCAAATTCAGGTTGGTTAGCACTTTGCGTAGTGGCTTGAGGTGCAGCTGGGGGTGGAGTATGTTTTTTGTCGGCCATGGGTAGTTTCCTTTAAGTTAATATCAATTATTTAACGAGTATATCGAGTTTGCCCGACATAGCGAGTTCTGCAAGGTCATCAGAGCCACCAATATGCTGGTCGTTGATGAATATTTGTGGAACAGTGCGTTGTCCGCCTGCTCGTGCAACCATTTCTTCGCGTTTAGTGGGATCCAAATCAACGCGAATTTCAGTATAAGCAATACCTTTCTGATCTAATAGTTGCTTAGCACGGATACAATAACCACAATTGTTGCTGGTGTAAATGATTACGTTGGCCATAATTTTCCTATTTAACGAGCGGTAGCCCATTACTTTGCCAGGCAGCGATGCCGCCTTTTAAGCTGCTTACTTTTTCAATGCCATTATTTTGCAATAATGCGCCGATTTTTGCTGCAGATTCACCGATAGGGTAAACCAAGATAATGGGCTGGGCCTTATATTTTGCTAATTGGTTGAGTTTGGTATCAAGCTCTGCCAATGGGATATTGATCGAGCTAATAATATGCCCATTGTTGAATTGGGTATTATCGCGTACATCAAGTACCACCGCTTCGTGGCGATTGATGAGCATGGTGACTTCATGGGGCGAGTGCTCAGTAATACCCATAAGCTTATTGCGTAGTTCAAGTACAACCCAAACAACGAGGACGACCAAAAAGGCTGCACAGAGTTCCCAGTGTCGGGTGGCAAATTCGATGAATTGTTGCATTATAACTGATCCGTTAAAAGTAACTAATTTATTTAATGCCCATACTAACAAACCCACACAAACTTATAAAGAACAATTATCGCAAGGACAAATAACCACCCGGAAGGCCTTTTTTAGATAACACTATTTGCCAGAGTTGTAGTTCTCTTGCCCGAAATGCTCCCGCCGAAGACATTAAGTAGAAATTCCACATGCGGCGGAATTCTTCGTTATATTTGGTTTTTAAGGTATCCCAATGTTGATTAAAATTAGCATACCAGGCTAATAAAGTTGTATCGTAATCGGCACCAAAATTATGCCAATCTTCCATGATGAATAAATTTTCAATAGCAGCGCCGATTTGTTTAATAGAAGGTAGGCCGCCGTTAGGGAAAATATGTTTGTCAATCCACGGGTTAGTGCGCGTCAATGAGGTATTAACGCCAATACAATGCAATAAAAATAAGCCATCGTCTTTAAGGCAACGGTTGGCTACTTTCATATAACGTCGATAATTTCTATAGCCCACATGTTCAAACATGCCGATAGAGCAAATACGATCAAACTGATCGGTAATGTCGCGATAATCTTGCATTTTAATTTCAATGGGTAGACCTTGGCAAAGTTCGCGTGCACGGTGATATTGTTGTTCCGAGATTGTCGTGCCGATAACTGAAACATGATATTTTTCAGCGGCGTATTTAGCAAATGCGCCCCAGCCGCAACCGATGTCTAACACTTGCATACCGGGTTTTAAGCCTAATTTTTGACAAACCAATTCAAGTTTGGCGTTCTGGGCTTCGTCTAATGTTCTGCTGTTTTTCCAGTATGCGCAGCTGTAATTGAGCTGCTGATCGAGCATCAGTTGGTAAAGATCGTTACCAATGTCATAGTGGCGACGGCCCACTTCATACGCTTTAGTTTTAGATTGGTAATTGATAATACGGGTCAGTGCAGATTTTATTTTATTATATAAAATACCATATAAAAACCGCTTATCGGATTGTACGATTCTTTCCAAATCAGCACGAAATATGCGGGTGAAAGCTTCATCGAGTTGGGCGCAATCCCAGCAGCCTTCGACATAGGTGTCGCCTAGCTCAAGTTCAGGATTTTTAAATAAACGGGTATAAAAACGCTCATCATGAACTTGGATATCCCACGGGCGTGTACCATTTATTTGGATATCTGCGCGTTGCAGTAGTTCTTGGACGACTTGTTTGGCATCATGCATGTTACATTCTCGTAGCAAGGAAAGACCTTCGATGTTATATTATAACTAGCATGTAGATTGGATCAAGAAGCGAAGCGACGGATCCGACAAAAGATGCTGGCTTATAGTACAGTTATATCATTTAAATCTAGAATACCGTGTCAAAAATGCTTGCTAACATACAAGACCCACGATTAATTGCGCTCAATAGCTGGTTGCAGGCCGTTTTGCCCACACCGCATTTTGAGTTGACTGCGCTCAGGGGCGACGCCAGTTTCCGCCGCTATTTTCGGGCGAAGCTAGCCGATCAAAGTTTTATTGTCATGGATGCCCCCCCTGCCAAAGAAAATATTCGCCCCTTCGTGGCCATTGCTAAAGCTTTTGCAAAATTAGGTATTAGCGTCCCTGAAATCTTTGCCAGCGATTTTACGCAAGGATTTTTATTACTCACTGATTTGGGCGATGCACTTTATTTAGATTTATTAAATGAAAAAAATGTCGATCATTTATATGAAAAAGCACTAGCTATTTTGCCGCGCCTACAAATTTGTAGCCAAGTGCCAGAATGGCAGTTGCCTAACTTTGATCAGGAATTGATTTTGAAAGAGTGGCAGCTGTTTCATCAATGGCATCTGTCTACTCACTGGCGTGTAGAGCCTAATACACAAGAACAATATTTATTAACTAATACGTTTGAATTTTTATTGCAAGAAATTTTGTTGCAGCCAAGAGTCTGTGTACATCGCGATTATCATTCACGTAATTTATTATCACTGAATAATGGTGCAGTGGGTGTGCTCGATTTTCAAGATGCTGTTTGGGGCCCGGTGGCTTATGATGCTGTTTCTTTATTGCGAGATTGTTATATCGTATGGCCGCGCGAGCAGGTGATGCAATGGGTAGGGAATTATTATGAGCAGACGTACGAACACGGATTAATTAAAAAAATTTCACGCGATGAATTTGTGCGTGGTTTTGATTTATTGGGCGTGCAACGCCATCTCAAAGCACTGGGAATTTTTACCCGTTTGAATTATCTGTATGGCAAACCGAATTATCTTAATGATGTGCCGCGCACTTTAAATTATGTTCTGCAAGTGAGTGAAGATCATCCTGAATTGAAAAAATTTCATCAATTTTTATTACAAAATTTTCCCCCCTCTCCCGCTGGGATAGGGCAAGGCGAGGGCCCAACATGAAAGCAATGATCCTCGCCGCTGGTCAGGGTATGCGTATGCGCCCTCTGACTGATCACACCCCCAAGCCGTTGTTAAAAATAAAAAACAAAGCGTTAATTATTTATCATTTAGAAGCATTGGCAAAGCATGGTGTTAAAGATGTGGTGATCAATGTTTCTTATTTAGCAGAGCAAATTTGTCAGGCTTTAGGTGATGGCAGTGATTTTGGTGTGCGCATTCATTATTCGTTTGAACCAGAATTGCTGGAGACGGGTGGTGGTATTTTTCAAGCGTTAACGCTATTAAACGATGCGCCGTTTATTGTTATCAGTGCTGATCTTTGGACTGATTACCCGCTGCAACAATTACCCATACAAATGACTTCGTTGGCGCATTTAATTATGGTGGATAACCCCAATTACCATCCTAAAGGAGACTTTTTTTTACGCGATGGAAAGTTATTTTTGGAAGGTGGGCCCAAGTTAACTTATGCCAGCATGGGGGTGCTACATCCTAATCTCTTCAAAGGCTGTAAGCCTGAAAAATTTCGTTTAGGAGATTTATTATTTCCGGCGATTGCCCGCGGTGAAATAACTGGCGAACATTACCAAGGTCGCTGGGAAAATTTGGGCACTCCCGAACAGCTAGAAAAATTAAACCAATAAAAAAACCGGCATTGCCGGTTTTTTACTAGCTTTTTACTAATTTTTTACTCAGGGATACTGGTTTTAAGCAGTAGCCATGGCACGGATATGGCTCAATAAGCGGCTTTTATGTCTTGCAGCTTTATTTTTATGGATAATGCCCTTGCCAGCACTGCGATCGATGAAGGGGATAGCGATATTATACGCTGCTTCCGCTTCTGCTCGGTTACCGGTTTTTACCGCATTAACGACTTTTTTGATATAGGTACGCACCAAAGAACGCTGACTGGCGTTGTTTTGACGTCGGTGTTCGTTTTGTCGAACACGTTTTTTTGCTTGTATTGTATTTGCCAAGAGAATTACTCCACAGATCTTTAAAATGGAGTAAAATCATGCCTGGCTGGAGGCTAATTGTCAAGTATGTTATCATTGCGCTCCTTACTTTTAATGTAATGGTTTGTTATGCAACTACAAATACCCAATTTCAATAAAACCCGTTTATTGGTGGTAGGCGATGTGATGTTAGACCGCTATTGGTCGGGCAACACCGCACGTATTTCACCCGAGGCCCCGGTGCCCGTGGTACAAATTAAACATATCGAAGAACGCCCGGGTGGGGCAGGTAACGTCGCATTGAATATTGCCGCGTTAGGTGCGCAAGTGACCCTGCTGGGTATCTGTGGCGCAGACGCAGCAGGCGATGTATTAGAAGAAAAACTGCAAGCTTCTGGGGTGCAATGTTATTTGCAACGTATCCCTGGCTTTGTGACCATCGCTAAATTGCGTGTTTTAAGCTTACACCAGCAATTGATTCGCCTTGATTTTGAAGAACCCTCACAAACGTTTGATGGCAGCCACATGCTGGCTGAGTTTAAAAATCAAATGGCACAAGTCGATGCGGTTATTTTATCGGATTATGCCAAGGGTTGTTTACGCTATGCTCCAGAAATGATTGCTATAGCCAATGCCGCAAAAAAACCGGTATTTATTGATCCCAAAGGCAATGATTTTAGTATCTATCGTGGTGCGAGTTTGCTCACACCGAACCGTAAAGAATTTGAAGCCGTGGTGGGTGTTTGCGACAGTGAAGAAGCATTTGTGCAAAAAGGCCGTGCTTTATTGCGAGATTATCAAATTGGGGCGCTGTTGGTTACGCGTGGTGAGCAGGGGATGACGCTCATTCGTCCTGAAGGGCCTGAATTTCATCTGCCTGCTCATGCACGCGAAGTTTATGATGTGACGGGTGCCGGCGATACGGTGATTGCGTTGTTGGCAGCGAGTTTTGCGCAGTCAGGTGAGTTAACCCAAGCGGCGCAGATCGCTAATATTGCCGCCGGAATTGTAGTGGGTAAATTAGGCGCGGCTACAGTGAGTGTGCCGGAGTTGCGGCGGGCGATTCAAGAAGAACATGCTTCAGTGCGTGGCATCATGAACGAAGAACAGTTGTTAATTGCGGTGTCAGATGCGCGCGCTCACGGTGAGCGTATTGTGATGACCGGCGGCTGCTTTGATATTTTACATGCAGGCCATGTGGCTTATTTGGAGCAGGCAAAAGGGTTTGGTGATCGGTTGATTGTCGCAGTGAATGATGATGATTCAGTGACACAATTAAAAGGGCCTTCCCGCCCGATTAATAATTTAGCCCGTCGAATGGCAGTATTGGCCGGTTTAGGCGCGGTGGATTGGGTGGTACCATTTGTGGATGTTACGCCCGAGCGTATTGTGAATGCGGTGTTGCCCGATGTTTGGGTAAAGGGTGGTGATTATAAGGTGGAGGATTTGCCAGAGGCGAAACCGGTATTAGCCAATGGCGGTAAGGTGCAAATTTTGCAGTTTTTGGCAGGGTGTTCGACCAGTGATATTATTGATCGAATCAATAAAGGGTAAATATGATTATAGTAACAGGCGGGGCAGGTTTTATCGGCAGCAACATTGTCAAAGAACTTAATCGGCGTGGTGTGCGTGATATTTTAGTGGTGGATAATCTCACCGACGGTGTGAAATTTAAAAATCTGGTGGATTGCGATGTAGTTGATTATTTAGACCAAGATGATTTTTTAAAATTGATCACAGATGATCATCAGTTTGCCCAATCGATAAAAGCGATCATTCATCAAGGGGCGTGTTCAACTACCACGGAGTGGGATGGTCGTTTTATGATGCGCAATAATTATGAGTATTCTAAACAATTATTGCATTATTGTTTGCAGCACAAATTGCCGTTTATTTATGCTTCCAGCGCCGCAGTTTATGGCGGTGGCACAGTTTTTAAAGAAGCGTTGGAATACGAAGCGCCATTAAATGTTTATGGTTATTCCAAATTTTTATTTGATCAGTATGTGCGGCGCATTTTGCCAAATGCAAAAAGTCAAATTGTTGGTTTGCGTTATTTTAACGTGTATGGTCCGCGTGAAAACCATAAGGGCAGCATGGCAAGCGTGGCATTTCATTTTAATAATCAGATCCCTGCTGAAGGTGTAGTAAAGCTTTTTAAGGGTTGTGATGGTTATGCTGATGGCGAACAAAAACGTGATTTTGTGTATGTCGGTGATGCCGTCAATGTTAATTTGTGGTTTTTAGAAAACTCCCATAAAAGTGGCATTTATAATTTAGGCACCGGCCGCAGTGAAAGTTTTAATGCAGTGGCGCGTGCGGTGATTGATTTTCATAAGACGGGTAAAATTGAATATATTCCTTTTCCTGATCATCTCAAAGGTCGTTATCAAAGCTTCACCCAAGCAGATATCACGCAATTGCGCGCTGCGGGTTATAATGCACCGTTTAAGACAGTGGCAGAAGGTGTCGCTGCCTACCTAACGTGGTTGCAGCAGGCGCTTTAAAACACACAACAAGTTAGTTGAAATTTAATATCTTCTGTGGTCTGTGACGGACGATCGGTGAGGTTTAATGCATAAAACCGAATCGATATACCGTGTCTGCCTACACTGATTTCTGGGTATGCACCAACACTGTGCGCGGTTGCAACACGGATCAGTTGGCATGGTGCTTGTGGGTCTAATGAAGCTTGATAAAAACCACTGCTGGCTTCATGCAATTGCGGTGCGCTGCTTTGACGGATCAGGCGTAGCATGAGTTCAACGGCGGTGCGAACGCTTTTGAGTTGGCCCCACCAAAACGTTAATTGTGCGATGCGTTCGGCAGGTGGTTGTTGCAACCAGAAATAATAAGCCGGGGTATCAAAGCTGCAACCACCACCGGGATTAAGCAAATGGCTACGGGCACTGGTCAGAAAATCATTATCGCGCAAAGTTTGAGCAATTCGGCCTTGCATGTTATGAAGTTGGTGGTTGGTGTGCTCGATCTCATGTTGAATAGCGCTGAGTTTGGTGCGGTCAATATGCGGTGTATCAGCAAAACGGGTGAGGGCAGCCCCGTAGCGTGACAATTCTTTAACAAATTTTGCTTTAATATCAGGGCGATCTAATACGTTAAGTATTTCTAATAGGGCTGCCAGCGCCGCCCGCGTCTCCCACATATTTTGACCATGCAGCCAATGGGATACCTGGTTGAATAAGTGTTCTAAACGTAGACACACACGTAGGTGTTCATTAATAGGTTGCTCGTAAATAATCGGTTCCGTGGTGTTCATGGTAGCTCGTCCGCTTAAGTAAATAGGGATTTTGGGTCATGTTATCATATTAGGTTTGATAATATACCTGAGGTATATTTTAAAATATACCTCAGGTAAAGTACCTGAGGTATCATACCTTTTTACATAGGGTGTTTTATGACAGCTCCTTTTATTCTCGTGGATGGTTCTTCGTACCTTTACCGGGCGTTTCATGCGTTACCACCGTTGGCCAATTCCCAAGGCGAGCCGACCGGCGCGGTGTATGGTGTTATCAATATGTTGCGCAAGTTGCTTAAAGAATATCAACCCGAATATGTTGCGGTGATTTTTGATGCTAAAGGTAAAACATTTCGTGATGATCTTTTTGCTTCCTATAAAATGCAACGTCCGCCCATGCCCGATGATTTAAAAGCACAGATTGAACCATTACATGCCATCGTGCGTGCAAGTGGTTTGCCGTTGTTAATGATCGATGGCGTAGAAGCCGATGATGTGATTGGCACTTTAGCGCGTGAAGCCAAAGAATTAGGCTTACACACGTTAATTTCCACCGGCGATAAAGACATGGCGCAACTGGTCGATGACAAAATTACATTGATCAATACCATGTCAGGCACAGTGCTTGATCGTGAAGGTGTGATCAATAAATTTGGTGTGCCACCCGAACGCATTATCGATTACATGACCTTAGTGGGCGATAGCTCTGATAATATTCCGGGCGTGCCCAGTGTAGGCCCTAAGACGGCGGCGAAGTGGTTACAAGAATACGATACGCTAGATAATTTAGTTGCTCATGCAAAGGATATTAAAGGCAAAGTGGGTGAAACATTTAGAGCACACCTTGATCAATTGCCTCTGTCGCGACAATTAGTGACGATAAAACAAGATGTTGCATTAACTTTAAAACCCATCGATTTACGGCGCGAACCACATCAACATGAACAATTAATTTCTTGGTTTAAACGGTTAGAATTTAAAGGTTGGTTGGCAGAAGTTTTAGAGGAGAGCAAAGGCGCTGGCACACAAGCAGCGCTGCAAGCGGGTGATTATGAAATTATTTTAACAG
>JABDBA010000002.1:0-45829 GCA_013288885.1 Gammaproteobacteria bacterium
AATCCCGGCTTTCGTTTAAGAAATGATATTGACTTGAATGCCCAAGGTAAAGATGGCGAAACCCAATTGCATATTTACGCAAAAGGAAAAAGCCATGGCAATCGGATCGGTGATGATGCATTTGAAGCGTTTATCACCCCAGCTAATATCAATATGCAGGATGCTAATGGAAGAACAGCTCTTATAAACGCCATAGGAGCTGAAGATTATGCAAAAGTTAAAATACTGTTACAACATAAACCCGATGTTGGTTTACGTGATACAACAGGCGGCATGGCTCTTTTTTATTCTTTCAACCCTCCATGGAACTCAAATAATAAAGCCATTTTTGAGCTTTTATTAGAATACATCTCTATTCAGCCAAACAAGTACGATTTAATAAATGCGAAAAATAAAGAGGGTTCTACGGCATTAATGGTCGTAGCTTTTAGTGGTTACTATGACGCAGCTAAATCTCTTGTAGACCACGGCGCAGATTGTAATGCGGTGGATAACAAGGGCTATACGATGCTTTTCTATATGGAGAGGGAAAGTGATATCAAAATATTAGAGCTGTGTTTAAAACCGAATAGTAATATACCTCGAACAATAGCAGATATAACAACGGATCGACCAATCGTTAAAGCAATGTTAAATAAATGGTATAAAATATTTGCTGCTTTATTGGATCACCAGAAAAATTATTATGATGTGAATGTGAAACGTGCGGAATGTCTGAGTATTCTTGAAGGAGCACTGAATTTAAAAGATAGCAAAGCTGCGATCATGGTGGTGGATCATTGTCCAGAACTATTAAACAAGCTGTTACCAAAATTTGAAGGTGCAATTTATTTTCCGGTTATTTATGCAATGGTACAAGGTGATTTGAGTTTTGTTCAACATGTTTTTAAAAATCATTTTGCTAGAATACAAAATCAAATTAATGATATTTTTTTAGCATTTTTTGAGCCTGAATCAGCGCAGGGAGGGGTGGAGTTTTTACAGAGAGAACGGCAAAAAATAATGGACTATATTATTGAATTTTTCCAACAAAATAACATTAAATTAAATGCAGGTAATCTGCCACGGTTTTATACGTTTATAAGTATGGATAGACCTGATATAGCAAAAGGTTTGCTGTCTATAGGTGATGAGAGCTTTCATTCAGCGCTTAACAATGATTTGGCTTTGACACCAAGCGCCAAAGCTGAGGAGGGTCGCAAGAAGAAAAATACTGGGCGTATCCTCGTAAATGATCATGGTGTAAATAATTTTGATGAAAATGGCATGAACGCGTTGATGCGGGCTTGTGAGAAAGGCGATCATGCGGAAGTGGTGAAGCTTAAAAACTTGGGGGCTTCTGTTCTGCTGCGAAATACACAGAATGATTCTGCGCTCGATTATGCAGTAACAAGTGGAAATCGGGATACCGTAGATGAAGTTTTTGTACAGAGTGGTCAGCTCGATCACGAAAATAGTGAGGGGTATACTCCTGTTGAATTAGCGTTATTAAAACGCCATTATGATATTTTTGAATATTTTTTCAATCATCAATTCTATGAAAGTAATATCATATCAAGAAATGAACGACTTTTACTTTTGGCACGTAGTGAAGGCGAGGAAAAAGTAGCAGATATACTAGTTAAAAAAAATCCTGACTTAAAAAAATCTGACGATGCTTTACCCAAAGGAAAATATGCACTAAAAATGGCGTATGCAATTTATACGAGAAAAATAGAACGTGTGAAGGAAATATGTGAAAAAAACTTTGCTGATCTTGAAGAAGAAGGTGAAATTAAAAAGGTTATAATCTTTTTAACTGGTGCTATTTCTAAGGAGCAGGAACATGAGGCACAGGAACATATTATTGCTTTAAGTGAACTATTAGAATATTTCACAGCATTCTTAAGAAAAAACGAATATCGTGATCTTTTTACTCAAGATGAATTTAACTTCGAGAAGCTATTTAACTTTATCTTCTTTAATAAAATGAGTTTTTTGCGCAGTTTCGTTAGGGTCTGCGATAAGAGTTTTTATTCACTTCGCAAAGATGTGGAAATAGGATCTCACACATTTCATAACATTAATATATTCGAGCTTGCCGTATTAACGAATAATGTAGAAGCTTGCAAAATATTTAAAGAAAATGGCGCTGATCTTGCACAGCGAAATAGCGCAGGAGATACTTTATTGCATGTAGCAATGATCGCACCTGAAGAATGTACTGAAGTGGTTAGTTTTTTGCTAGAGAATGGTGTCGATGTTAACGCAGTGAACAATTATGGTCAAACAGCTCTTATGGTAGCACGGGACGTTAAAAATTCCGATCGAGCTGATGCGAGCTTGTTAAAATCCAGAGGCGGTATTACCCATCGCCGCTTTGGGCAAAGCGAGTATCTTCAACTCGTTTTTATGGTCGTAGTTTCTATATTGGGTACGGGGTTTTTGTTTTGTTGTCACTATAACCTGCGGCGACGCTTATCTAATAACAACCAGCCTCTGCGTAGCGAAACTCCAACTGCTCTTCCCGCTCAAGCTGATAGTATAACAGAGGACACTTCCGTACCACCCACTACAAATTCTGCTGCAAGTGCAAGCAATACTTCCCTCAGACTTCGTGCTAATAGACAGCAACAACCTGAATATGCGTCAGCCAACCCAAATAATTCTGCAATTGTGGAGCAGGCCACTGAAGAAAAATTGGCTGATCAAAAAGCGTTGGTTGGGCAAGAAGAAAAAAGACGATGCGATGAATATGACCGATTAAAGCAGAAAATTGTTCGGCTGGAAGAAATATTGGCTGGATGTAAAGAGATGATCTGCAACATTGCAGAAATACACAAAAATTTTATCGATTTTATCAATAACCGCTATCAGGGTCTATTAGAAATTGAGTTAAAATTTAAAGATTTTCATTTGAAAAAAGAGTTAACAGGTAGGAGAAGAGCTTGCGCCGAAGCTATGGCTACTAGCTCAGTGGGCGAGTTTGAAGAGAGGATGCAAAAGATAAGTGCGGAGTTGGTCAAGGCTTCTCAGTTTGTTGATATGCCAACGCAAGAATTAAAAAAAAATGAGGAATGGAAAGCAGTATGTACCTTATTAGATACACAAGCAAAGCCATTACTTGACGAAATAACAAAATATTATAAGAAAATTGCAGAGAATTTTCAGGAAGTAAAGGAAACAGAAGATGCAATATATGCAGCAAACGCAGCGCCTAGGAAAAAATTACCGGCTGGTAGTAATAAACCACGCAGCATTCATATAAGGTCATCTGCTTCAACCTCGACTTCTTCAGCTTCAGCCTCAAGTTCTTTCAACTCAAACATCTCAACGGGGTCGGAATCACATGATGGCCAAGATGAAAATGATGAAAAACCTACTCCTCCTCCTAAACGCATTAACAAATGGACAAATCTAAACCCTACATCATCATCTGTTCCTAATAAACCGCCATCAGCATCAAAACCAACATCAACGCCAGCGCAGCCGGCAAAAACAGCATTGGTTGCTACCCGTGTTCCTTACAAAATAGGGCGCGCGGTACGCAGAAATTATATATTTGAATATTTGCGCAGAATAGCGCTGATATTGGCCAGTCATAAATCTGATGTGACTAAAAATACTGCAGATAATACCCGGGAAAACACCAAAAGAACTATATGCGCATTACAGCATTTGTTGGCGCGTTTAAACCTCGCTTTGCTGCGTTATGAACGTACTTCTGAAACTGCAGAAAGAGCTGAAGAACGTACAGCTACTAGTCATGCGATACATCAGATTTTGCGAGATGATGATGCGATTATCACGACAGCGCAACAAACAGTCAAAACGGTATATGTTAAATTGCTAACAGAGAGCAGCCCTACCGAAGAAAAAACCGCCATTTTATTAGCAGGAGAAATAGAAAGTCTTTTAGGTAAGCTTCCACAAAGAGAACTGGATGAGCAAAGAAGTCAACTAATAATAGAAAGGATATTCCAACCGTCAACGAATGTGCAAGGGTTGCTTAATGATTATTATACAAAGCTTACCAGCACCAATCGGGTAAGTGATGATAAAGAAGTTGAAGATGAAAGTTATGCATTACACGTGCGCAATGAATTAATACCTGTAATTAATCGGTTGTTCTGTCTTGGTATTAAAGAATTAAAAGCTAAAAGCGTATCTACGTCGGCTTCATTTTCTCAAGACACTGCTGTTGATCCGAGAAAGCTATTTTTATTTCCCACAGAAAATCTACTGGATCTTCCCGCCGCAGTTGCGCTATTTTCAATGATTGGTGAACGGACTTATAAAGAAAAAGACAAAACTATTAAAGGAAAAGAAAAGGCTATGAAAGAATTTATTGTGAAATGCCAACAGCTTAAAGGCATGGAATATCACGAAGTTTCAGCCGCAATCGATATAAAAATTTCAGCCCGTATTCCAGATGAAATTATAAAAGACTCTTATTTATTAATCGAGAGTAGTGGCAGAAAAGAATCCTATCGTTATAGGCTCGTGAGATTTTTTCACATTAACAAAAGGGGAGAATTATGCGAAGTCGCGATTGATGATATGGATGGTTTGCGTGAAGATTTGGAAGAATTAATTCGTTTAAAACAAGCGTCACATTTAGAAAAGAAAAAACTAGAATTGCTTGAGAAGCACCGCATTGCAATTCATGAAAGTATCGTCCGTGAAATGGTACGCGACTTGTGCGTGATGGCTTATGAAATCAATCCGAACAAATGTAACCCTGATGATGTTGATAAAATCTTTCAAACAAAAAAACCCAGCCGTGTTTCGTCAGTGAGTACGAGTAGTACTAACTCATCCAGTGTTTCATCAGCGAGCAGTTCTGCAATGCACGGCGTAAGTGTTTGGGGAGATGATGAGCCGGAGCTTGATGAAGAGGAGCCAACTGAAGAGTTTCCTGAACTAGCGAGTACTCAGCCATTGCCTGGCAGTGGAAGTAGTGGAATGGCTCGACGTTTATCTGCCAGTATGTCTATACTTTCGCCTCCAAGCACAGATACAAGCACAAGTTCGGTAAAAAGTAGTGGCCCTAGTTCTACCAGTAGTTCTGTTTCTAGTAACATCTCACGAAATTCCTTCTAACCCCCATTCAGCAGGAAAATAACAAACCATGTTCGCAAAATTTAAAGAATCATTTGTAGGTGGGAATATTGGTTTTGCTCGCTATATCAATGCCTCTGTTAATCCTACTCTACCGGCCTGGCGAGCTGTTTCATGGCGTGACGGCCTGACCTCGGCCAATATTCAAGCTTTGGGTTTGAATGTGTTAGATGCGGTGGTCAGTATTGGTGCTAGTGCATTTAAAGCGAGTACAATTTCCAATCCTTATTGGGAGCTGAGTATAAGTATTGTCATGACGGGTGAGTTTACTCGTAACCTAAGCAAATTACTGCATCAAAATGGATGGTTGCCGCAATGGACGCCGACAGTAGCTAAAGAGCTAACCTTATTAATTGGTTTTACGCAAATTGCCAACAGCGCGCTTGATGGCTATGTGCTGAACGACATTACGTTTAAAACGTTGTCGACCTTGGGGCAGCAAATCGCATTACGCAACGGTTTTGATACAGCATTAGCGAATCGCATTACTGATTTTTCCAGTCACTGCCTGGTTTTGGCGGGTAGAGAAGCGTATAACACCCTCACCCGATCGCACGTGGTAAAAATGTTGCAATCGATCAATCTGATGAGCCATATCAGAAATGAAACCACTTACGTTAAGACGCCATCGGGGTTCCATCTGATATCACAAACGGTATCTTTCGAAGCTAATAATACTTTACATCAAAGAACCACCGAATATCTGGGTAGAGGTTGGAATTTTATTTTGGGTCGCTTATCGCCGCCAAGCATATTTGCTGCGGCGGAAACGGTGGTGGCAGATCCAAAATATAAAATGGAGGTTCTGCCTGTAAATATTTTGGGTAACAACGATGTAAGTTCAAATAATTTAAAAAATATTATGCGTCAAAAGTTGAATATCGTGAGAGACTATCTTTACATTTGTGATGCGGACGTTTTTTCAAAGCGCGGTACTTACCAAGTAGGCGATCAAGTTTTTGATAATATTAATTTGGTACAATATGCAATATTGATCAATCGTACCGATGTTTTTCCAACATTTAAGGAAGTTGGTGTTGATTTTACCCAGCGTGATTCCGACGGAAATACTTTGTTGCACACAGCAATGATGTTGCCTGAAGATAGGACGTGGCTTGCCCAATTTTTGTTAGATAATCATGCGGCTATCAACATACTAAATAAAGTGACTAAAACAGCATTGGATATTGCTTATGGTCACAAAGGGTCAGAGCAAGCTCAAAATAATATAAAATTTTTAGAATCCAGGGGCGCGTTGTGGTCTGGCTGGCGTCCGAAGGAATGTAGTTCAAACGATTGGGGTAAAATTGGGGGGGTATTTTTTATTAGTGTTGGGCTATCCCCATTTCTTTTTTTTGCAAGAAATTTACTTTCTCAGTGTTTTTCAAATCAACAAATGTTTAGAACACCGCGGCCTCAACAACCAACCCAAGCAGATGCTGAAGCGAAAGCGGAAAATTCAGCAAGAGGTCAAACATCTAATACTAATGGGGAAAACGCCCATAATAGTGTGACGCGTCGTCGCCAAAGACCCCAGGAAAATACTGGTGAGGAAGTTCAACAAACTAATAATAACACCGAAAGTAAAGAAGCTGAGCCAAAGCGCTTAGCTAGAGAAAATATAATCCAAGAAGAAAAGGTAATACAACAAAAAGAAAAATTGACTGCAGAGGCGGAAAGTAAAATTAAAGATATTAGAGGGGATTTATTAGCCTGTACAAATACACTTGTAGAAATTAAAAGTCTGCATGATAAAATTATCGATTTTAATAAAAATATTTATGCAGGTTATTTAGAGCGGAATTTAAAGCCCAATGATGTTCGTTTGCAAGATGATTTGCTTGCCTGTTCAAGGGAAGTCCAGCACAACTTTGATATGGGTATAATTTCTAGAAGCCAAAGCAAAATAATAGAATTATTGGGTAATCTAGATGAAAAATTAGTAACTCCTTTGCTAGATGAATTAAAAAAGTACTATGATACCCTTAATAGCAAATATGAAAATTTATTATCTAAAGCAAAAGAAATATCTGAAAAGGACCCCATAAAGAAAAAAGTGCAGAGTTATGAAGCGGCTGCGCCAGAAATTAAGGTTGATAATGATCAAGCTCATGATACTGAAAAACCAGTACGTATTAATAAGTTTTTTTTCACCGCCCCAGCTAATACAAATAGTGGTGCAAAAGGTCCGTCAGTAAAATTAGCACCTGCTAAAACATCGACAGTAGTTACCAGAAATAGCGAGTCAAAAAAAGGGACTGAATATAAAAAATATTTGTGTGAATATGTTTGTAAAATGGCAGTCATTTATTTTAACTATAAAGCTAAGGGTGCGACTGACAGAAATACCGAGATAAATAAAAAAAATACCGCCTTAGCGTTGGCACATTTGTTAATTCGCATAAATTTAGTTTTAATGTTTGAGGCTTCTACTTCTGTCGAGCGAGAAGAAAAAGAAAACCAACGTACAGCGTATCATCATGCCTTAAAAAATATTCTTGAAAACCCGGTTATTGTTATTGCTTCTATAGGAGATTTTATTGCGGCAATAGAGCCTAAATTTGAAACAGCATTGTTGAGGGAGGGTAGAAAAAAAATTAATAAATGGTATCAAGAAATACTAGATCTAATTAATACCGGCCGCAGCAAAGAAGAATTAGACAACCAAGTAAGAAAAGATAAGGTTGATAGATTTTTTGATATTCCAACAGATGAACTCGATGCATTGGTTCGCCGTTTTCATGGTTCTATAATAAGTAATGATCGATTTGGTTCTAACCAAGAACAAGAAGATGAAGGTATTGAGTGTGAATTGCGTGAAAAACTTATACCTGAAATTATACAATTGTGGTTTAAGGAACCAGTTAAAACAAAAACTAAAACAGCTGAAGTTGCTACCCATCTTCCTGCTAGTACGGTTGTACCCGACAATTTATTTCCGCTATATCATGATTCTGATGTAAGTGCCGCATTAGTCATGTTTGCAATGATTGGTGAGCGTCATTACAAGGGTAAGAAATTCGCTGATTTTATCAAAAAATGTAGCCAATTGGGCAACATGGAACATCATGAAGTTGTAGTTTCAACAAAGTTGCGTGTTGCAAAATCAATGCCGATAATTACGGAGAGGCATAAATCATCTTATTTATTGGTTGAAGCCACTATGTTCCCTGGTGCAATGGGTCATGAACTTGCAAAGTTTTTTTATATAAATAATAAAAAAGATGTATTTGAAGTCGATATTATTGATGTGCCGGGGTTAAGAGATGCATTGGATGATTTAATTAAAGCTAAGAAAAGTCCAAATTTCGAAGATAAAAAACACAGTTTATTTAATAAATATCGCATGCTCATTCATGAAAGTCTTGAAAGAAAAGCAGTACGAGAATTGTGTATGATGGCTTATAAAATCAACACTAATAAATCACTTTCTGCACCAATAGCTCTAACCACAGCAAGTACCAGCAGTGTTTCGTCAGTTGCATCGCCGTTATCAGCAAGTATGTCTACA
This sequence comes from Gammaproteobacteria bacterium, assembly GCA_013288885.1. Classification (GTDB taxonomy): domain Bacteria; phylum Pseudomonadota; class Gammaproteobacteria; order JABDBA01; family JABDBA01; genus JABDBA01. Next base: position 8,612 of record JABDBA010000002.1, read on the forward strand.
ATGCTCAGTAGAAGTTCAATAGAAGATGATGATATGAGTTCTGTTTCTAGTAGCCGTTCGCGAAGTTCTTTGGCGCCTGGTTAATTATTTTCTTCTAACCAACTCCCCCAATCCCAAATCCACCAGCGCTTGTTGCATTCGCTGGCGAATAGCGGCGGTATTTTGCATTAGTAAAACTTCACCTAATAATTCTTTGGCTTGTTGCAAATGGCAATGGCGGATGACCCATTTTATCTGCGGTAACGCTGTGGCGTTCATGCTCAGTGCATCAAAACCCATCGCTAATAATAACGGCACGGCAATCGGATCGCTGGCCATTTCACCGCAAATGCTCACGCGTTTGCCAGCGTTGTGCGCGGCTTCTACTATTTGGACTAAAGCATGTAACACGGCTGGATGGAGAGCATCATAAAGATTGGCCACACGTGCATTATTGCGATCAACTGCTAATAAATATTGTGTGAGATCATTGCTACCCACTGATAAAAAATCCACATAGTGCGCCAGCGCCGGGGCTTGATAAATTGCCGAAGGTACTTCGATCATCACGCCCACAGGTGGCATCGTCACCGGTAAATTTTCTGCACGTAATTCCGCAAACGCTTGTTGAATAAAACGCAATGCATCGTCGGCTTCTTGCAAACTGCTGATCATCGGCAACATAATTTGTAAATTATCAAGACCGATATTTGCGCGCAACATCGCACGAATTTGCACTAAAAAAATTTCGGGGTGATCTAAGGTAATGCGAATGCCGCGCCAACCTAAAAAAGGATTATCTTCTACCACGGGGAAATAAGTTAGATTTTTATCGCCGCCAATATCCAACGTGCGCATGATTACTGGGCGTGGTGCAAACGCACTCAATAATTGCCGATAAATGAGATATTGTTCTTCTTCGGCAGGGAAGCGATCACGATCCATAAACGGAATTTCAGTGCGATACAAACCAATGCCTTCTGCACCGGCAGTCAGTGCTAAGGTGGCATCTGAAGTAAGACCGGTATTGACCCAGAGCGAAATATTTTGTCCATCTAAAGTTTCTGCTGGTAAATGGCGGAATTGTTCAAGGTTAGCAGTGAACGCGCGTTGTTGCGTAATGAGTTTATTATAATTGTTACGCAATTTCGCCGAAGGCGCGACATAAATATAACCTTCTAACGCATCGACGATAATTTCGTGCCCTTCTAATTCACTGATGGGCAAGCTTTCTACTGCGATGACAATCGGTATGCCCATGGCGCGGGCGATTATCGCTACATGTGAATTGGAGGAACCTTGTTTAGTCACCACACCGACTAAATGCCCTTTCGGTACTTCGGCTAAATTAGAAGCGGTGACTTCTTCGCCTACTAAAATAGTATTTTCAGGATAACTAGGGTGAGCGTGTTCAGCGCTTTGCAAATGCATGAGAATACGCCGGCCAAGATCGCGCATATCCGTTGCGCGTTCACGCAGATAATCATCATCCATTTCTAAAAATTGTTGCACATGTTGGTGAATGACTTTGCGCAGCGCAGTAGGGGCCCATAATCCGCTTTGTATCACTGTTAAAACTTCATTTTCTAAATGTTCGCTATCGAGAATTAATAAATAAGCATCAAACAACGCGCGTTCTTCTTCTGGCAAATGTGCTAAGCGTTTTTTGAGTTTACGAATATCAGCGCGCGCCGCGCGTAATGCTTTAGAAAAAGTTTTACATTCAGCGGCAATATTTTTGGTTTTACGATGCGGGATGGCATCGAGATCAGCTAACGGATAAACCACTACGACCGTTCCTATACAAATGCCGGGCGCACCCGGTAGGGCGGGGAAGACAATATCTTTTTTCGTTGGATTTTGCACCACACTGGCATTAAGCAATTGGCTTATAGTGCCAGTTGCTTCGGCATGGGCAATAACGCCACCGAGTTGTGCTGACATAGTGACGAGAAAAGCTTCTTCGGCTTCATCAAAGCGGCGTTTCTTTTGTTGCTGCACGACTAAAATGCCGAGCAGGCGACGGTTATAAATGATGGGAACGCCGAGAAAAGCTTTATAGCGCTCTTCGCCCACTTCTGGGGCTGCCAAAAAATTTGGGTGCGCGGGAGCATTGTCGATATTAATGGGTTCGCCACGTAGGCCGACCAAGCCAACTAAGCCTTCACCCATTTTGATATGGGTTTTACCCACGGCGGCGGGGTTAAGGCCATCGGTGGCCAGTAACACATATTCTTTATGCAGTTTGTCGATTAAAAAGATGGAAGTGGCTTCAGTGGCCATGGCCTCCCGCACGCGTTTCACAAGTATTTGCAGCGCGTCATTAAAATGGGCTGAAGCATTAATTTCTTGAACGATGCGGCGCAGGATGTTAAGCATGCTTATATTATAGGCGTTCTTGAGCTGTTACTGAGCAATCTCCGGGTTTTTTTTAGTTTTTGGGGCGCTATTGCGTTGTTTTCGGTTCACTTCGGGTAAGAATTCCACCAATTCTTCGAGCGCACGTCGATAAACATGACGTTTGAAGGCGATGACTTGTTTGAGCGGATACCAATAATTGACCCAGCGCCAGCGGTCAAATTCCGGCGAATCGGTCAAATCGAGCTTGATGCGATCTTCTTTGCCGATGAGCCTGAGCAGATACCACTTTTGGCGTTGGCCAATACACAACGGCTTCATATGGCGGCGTTGTAAGCGTTCGGGCAGGCGATAAGAAAGCCACCCACGCGTGCTGCCGATGAGCTCTACATCTTGCGTTTCTAAGCCTAATTCTTCTTGTAATTCCCGATATAATGCGGCTTCGGGGGGTTCATCTTCTAATAAGCCCCCTTGTGGAAATTGCCAAGCATTTTGTTTAATACGGCGTGCCCAAACCACTTGGCCGCTATGGTTGGTCACAATAATGCCAACCCCTATTCGAAACCCATCTGCGTCTATCACAATTGACCCCGTTTTATCATTTTATTTTGCTCTATAAAATACCCTGGATTGACAAAATTGCAAAGCTTTTTCTAGATTTAGTGGAACCTTAAGGTTAGGAGGTGCGCCAACAGCACGCACAAAAAAGCCAGGAAGCAAGTCAGCGTAACACTAAAAAATAGCAGTGTAATAAGCGGCAGCCCGGTTAACAAATAGAGCGTTAGTGTTGAAGCGGTCACTGCAAATAGGGCGCGTATGGAGCTTAGCGAGATACGGTGGTGTACATTTTTTCCGGAGCCCGATGAAATGAGTAACGTCGTGAGATATTCATCTTTAAATAATACGCAAATAAGCACTAAACTAATAATAGCCAGCACTAATTGCCAATAACTGGCATTGAGCAATAACGAATATTTTGCTAACCACAACCACGCCAAAGCTGCGCCAGAAGGTGTAATAAACCCAACCGCAATCGCCACGCGAATTTTTTGACCTTGAATGCACTGCGCTGTTAACCAGGCAATCAACGGTGCGCAACCGATCCACCAAACAAAAGAAAATAATTGCCAACTGGTAGGCCAGGTTAATAAATTGGCGATAAAATTATTGGCGTGAATTCCCAAGGTCGAATTTGCTGGGTGTATTTGCGGAAAAAAATAAACAAATAAATAAGTGGCTAAATTAAATAATAGCAGCAAGCTTAATAATAAAATAATAAAGAGCGCCAAAAATTTTCTTAAGCTAACGCCTTGATACCATAAAACCCGTGTATAACGTTGCCAGAGCGGCAGCGCCAATAAGAAAAAAATTAAAGTTGTCAGCAATAAATTACTGATTTGTAAATGATCGGCCAAAGGCCAATGTAACCAATGACTCAACACCGTGAGTATTTGCAAAAGCGCGATGCTCACAGTGCTGGCACAGACGAAAAATAATCCTTGCTTGATTAAGATATCGATCGCTGTACCAAAAATACTATCAAGCCAATGACCAAATAGCGGTCTTAAGCAGGTATCAATGAGCGGCGCATTTTTTTTCTGCGCGGCATTAAAAGCAAAAACAATGGCCAGCAATAGATACAGCGGCCAGGTTGGTGGGTATAATCCAATATAGCCTTGTGGCAGCAGGTTGAGGGGTGTGGTTTGCGTCAACATATAAAATAACAGATATAAGCTGAGTTGTAGGGCAATGAGCCGAACCGCCCAGGGTATTTTATGAGTGGAACTGTTGAAAATAGGTATTCTCTGTTTGCCAAACGGTGAAATGGCCAGTAAAGTTGCCAGCAATAAAACCAGCATAAGTACGATGTCTGTTGTGGCCAAAAAATAGCGACCAACCAACAGAGCTAGCGTTATCCCAAGTGCTAGTATTGGAAAATAAAGAATCAATATATAATCATAGCGGTGTTTGGGGATTTTCATAAGTTGTGATTATAATTAAATATTTAATGAGACTACTATAATATGCTTGATCGTGCCAAAGTTGTCGATGAAAATTTTACGCAATATGTGCTGAGTGGGCAACTCCCCGCCGCGCGTAGTTTGCTTAAACCTGAAGCGGTTGGGTTAAACGCCGATGATTTTCTGCAATTATTTGAATCGCAATTATTAAGCCGTCATCTTGATTTGATGGCACGTTTACTCAAAGAAAAAAACCTTGGGTTTTATACTATCGGCAGCAGTGGCCACGAAGGTAATGCTGCCGTCGCGAAAGTATTTCGGCATACCGATATGGCTTTTTTACATTATCGCAGTGGCGCTTTTATGATTCAGCGCGCGCGCCATTTGCCGAAAACTGATCCCGTCTATGATCATTTATTATCATTGATGGCTTCGAGCGAAGACCCTATTGCCTCAGGGCGCCACAAAGTTTTTGGCAGCGTGCCCTTATTTGTGCCGCCACAAACCAGCACCATCGCTTCGCATTTACCCAAAGCAGTGGGTACAGCGGTTTCAATCACGCGTGCGAAAGAATTAGCACTGGCGAGTAAGCTGCCATATGACAGTGTGATTTTATGTAGCTTTGGCGATGCATCACTGAATCATTCCACCACGCAAGGCGCGTTAAATGCTGCACAATGGGTCGCCTATCAACATTATCCGTTACCATTAGTTTTTATTTGCGAAGACAATGGCATTGGTATTTCGGTAACAACGCCCAAAAGTTGGGTAGAAACGATTATTAAAGCACGCCCTGCTTTGCATTATATTCAAGCCGATGGTTTAAATTTGGCTGATGTTTATCGTGCGGCGCAAGAAGCAGAACAAATCGCTCGCGTTAAAAAACAGCCGGTATTCTTGCATATTAAAACCGTGCGTTTGTTGGGTCATGCTGGATCTGATATTGAATCGCAATACAGCACACAAGCCGATATTGAAAAAAATGAATTTAACGATCCATTGCTACACAGCGCGCGCATTATTTTAGAAAATGGTTATTTAACCGCAGCACAAATCGTGCAACGTTATGAAGCAGCACGTAAAGAAGTGGCCGTTAAAATGGAACAAGCGATGCAGCGCCCGCGCTTAACCAGCGCAGCAGCGGTAATGAAATCGGTTGTTCCACCACCTGCGCCGGTTAAGATCCCACCATTACCTTCTGATAAAACGCGTGCCGAAATTTTTGGTGCACAATATTCGCAACTTAAAATTAAACGTAATTTATCGCAGATGATCAATTTAGGGTTGACGGATCTGTTGTTGCAATATCCTAATGCCTTAGTGTTTGGTGAAGACGTGGCTAAGAAGGGTGGCGTGTATCGAGTGACAGCGGGTTTGATGGAAAAGTTTGGTCAGCGCCGGGTATTTGATTCGTTATTAGATGAGCAAACTATATTAGGCCATGCGATTGGTTTTGCGCAAAATGGTTTTTTGCCGATCCCAGAAATTCAATTTTTAGCCTATTTGCACAATGCCGAAGATCAAGTGCGCGGTGAAGCGGCGACACTTTCTTTTTTTTCCAACGGGCAATATACCAATCCAATGATTATTCGTATCGCTGGGTTGGCGTATCAAAAAGGGTTTGGTGGGCATTTTCATAATGATAATTCATTAGCGGTGTTGCGTGATATCCCGGGTGTTATCATCGCTTGTCCATCGAATGGTTTAGATGCGGTAAAAATGTTGCGGACTTGCGCGCAGTTAGCTTATCAGCAACAGCGGGTGGTGGCGTTTATTGAGCCGATCGCATTGTATATGACCAAAGATTTACATAAAGAGGGTGATGGCGAGTGGTTGTTTGAATACCCGCGCTTGGAAGAAACACTTGCTTTGGATGAAATAGGTGTTTATGGTACGAGTAATGAGTTGGCAATTATTACTTATGGCAATGGTTATTATTTGGCGCGACAAGCTGCCCAAGAGTTGGAACAGAAGCAAAAGTTAAAAGTAAAGATCATTGATTTGCGTTGGTTGGCGCCATTGCCAGAGCAGGCTATTTTACGTGAAGTGAAAGCGTGCAAACGGGTGTTGATTGTCGATGAGTGTCGCAAAACCGGTTCGATCAGTGAGGCGTTAATCACATTGCTGGTAGAAAATTTAAATCCGCTGCCGCAGATTAAACGCATTACGGGTCAAGATAGTTTTATTCCACTGGGTGATGCGTGGAAATATGTGTTGCCGAGTAAGGAAGATATTATCAAAGCGTTAGGGTGAGGCCATGGTCCAATACATCACAAAATGGTTTAAACAATATTTTGCCAATACAGAAATAGCCGTGTTCTGGTTATTTTCATTGTTCGTTGTTTTGGCATTTGTATTTTTTGGCAAAATGCTTGCGCCGGTGTTGGCGAGCATTGTGCTGGCTTATTTATTACAAGGCTTGGTCGGTAGATTAGAACGTTGGAAAGTGCCACACTGGCTTGCCGTCACACTTGCTTTCTCGCTTTTTATCGGCTGTGTTGTTATAGCGCTGCTAGGGTTGTTGCCATTGCTGTGGCGCCAGTTAAGTAATATGGTGAACCAATTGCCGGGTGCATTAGATAAAAGCCAAGCGTTTTTTGCTAGTTTACCGTTGCGCTATCCACAATATGTTTCCACTGATCAAGTGCAACAAGGGATAGTTGAATTTAAAACGAGCTTAACGCATATCAGTCAATCGGTTTTATCCGCATCACTTTCTTCGATTCCCGATATCATTGTAGTAACCGTTTATTTGGTTTTAGTACCGTTGTTGGTGTATTTCTTTTTGATGGATCGAATCCGTATTTTGCATTGGTTTGAACGTTTTCTGCCTAAAAATAGGCATCTCATTGATAAAATTTGGCATGAAGTGTATGGCCAAATTGGCAACTATGTACGTGGCAAAGCATTAGAAATGTTCATTGTATGGATAGTTTGTTACATCGTATTTATTTTAATGGGTTTACAATATGCGATGTTATTAAGTGTGTTGGTGGGTGTATCGGTTATTATTCCTTATATCGGTGCGGTATTAGTGACTGTGCCGGTGTTAATCGTAGCATTTTTACAATGGGGGTGGGGCGTAGATTTTGCCTACCTCATGCTGGCTTATGGCATTATTATCGCGCTCGATGCAAATATTTTAGTACCGCTGTTATTTTCAGAAGCGGTTGATTTACACCCGGTCGCGATCATCATCGCCGTGTTGATATTCGGCGGTTTATGGGGTTTTTGGGGCGTGTTTTTCGCCATTCCGTTGGCGACATTGGTAAAAGCAATTATTAATGGCTTGTCGAGTAAGAAGCGCTTAACTCCTTAATCGCCTGCAACACCTCCGCTACATGCCCTTCTACATTCACTTTGCGCCACTCTTGCCGCAATATACCGTTTTTATCGATCAAAAAAGTACTGCGTTCAATGCCGCGTACTTTTTTACCATACATATTTTTATCTTTCATCACATCGTATAAATCGCACAATGTTTCTTCGCTGTCTGAAATTAATTCAAAAGGAAGTGATTGCGTATTTTTAAATTTTTCGTGCGATTTTAAATCATCGCGCGAAATACCAAAAATTACTGTATTGAGCGCGGCAAATTTTTTGTCGTTATCACGAAAATCTTGGCTTTCAAGCGTACAACCCGGGGTATTATCTTTAGGATAAAAGAACAATACCACATTTTTACCCTTCAAGTTAGACAGTCGGACTTTGATATTGCTGGTAGCGGGTAATTCAAAATCAGGCGCGGCTTTATTAATTATAGCTGACATTATTTTTTCTCCCCTTCGCCCACATGGGTAGCAAAACACCACACATAACCATCTGGGCATTGCAAACGACACATACGGTCACCCCAAAAAGTATTTTCGGGTGCAGCAAGCGATTTTGCGCCAGCAGTGACTGCGTGTTTATGAAATTTGTCGACATCTTCACAATAAATATAAAGATTAATGGGTGATGCTACACTGCTGCTAACGGGGGATTTAGTAGCGCACTCTTTATCATAAGCACCCTGTTTGCCAAACATCAAAAGCTGGTCTTTATAGGTCATTTCAGCATGCCAAGTTGTGCCATCTTCACCAGGCGCTTTTTCTTTAATCTCAAAGTGAAAAGCCTTGTGATAAAAATCTACGGCAGCATCAGCATCTTTAACCGTGATATAAGGTGATACCCAAGGGGCATGGGCTGGGCGTGGGTTAGTCATGATAGTTCTCCTGGTTAAGGTACCCCACAAATACTAGCACAGACGATTGTTGGGGGGTAGGGGTAGCTGGTTTTCTTTATTGTGCGGTGTAGTTTCTTCGTGCTTTGTGGCTGCAGTTGCTATTTTTGAAGCAGATTGTTCTATTTGTTTCCCTTGCAGGGTGGTTGTAAAATTTGCGGTTGCGTAAGGAGTAAGGCGAACAGGTTTAATATGTTGCATTACCCAGTATTCAAAATCAGCCTCAGAGGCATCTATGAGTTTAACAAGTTCATTCAGCAGAGTTTCATTTTTGTGATTTGTCGTCAAGAATTGCATTAAATGTTCTCTAATATCAGCACGAAAAAAGCGTGATTTACCATAGGCTGCTGTAAACAGGTTTAGGACGTTCGGGGAGAATGATGCTACGATGTTTTGTACTGTTTCTAGTGTAATTTGCCTGCCAACGTTTTTAATAATCAAATGATATAAATGAAAAATTGCTTTTATATTCATGGGGTCTTTGTTAATAAATTCCCCGATAAATTTTTTGGCATAAGCCCTTCCATTTTCATCTAGCTTAGTAATATTTGCTAAATTTCTTGTAAACACTTCATCAAAAATATTTCGTAAAATCTTTTCGAGGTTTTTACTCAATTTTTGAAAATTTATAATGATGGTATTAGTATCGTTATTTGCGTGTATAATATTTATAATACAATGATTTTTTAATAGTTGGTAATTGGTGATTGCATTTAACAAATTAATAAATAATTGTTTGGGGGTTGTTTCGAGTATTCTGCTTAAATCATCAGTGTGGTTTCTTAAATCAGGACGCCATTCAAGTAGAGTTTTTTGTTGTTGGGGGGTGAGCGTTGGCATGTAAAATCCTTATTATTATTGTGGGCAAACATAGTATAAATTTATATTTTTTAAAGCAAGAACTTTTTATTTAAGGTATATTGACATTTGGTAAGTAGACAAACAATATTGATAATAAAGGGGGATCACCATGACAAAATCTCAAATTAGTTCTAAAACTGTTTTCATCACCGGTGCTTCTAGTGGCATCGGCGCAGCGTGTGCAGCTCATTTTGCACAAGCAGGCGCGCGCTTATTGCTTTGCGCTAGAAACATCGATCGTCTAAATGAAATCGCTATGCCACTAAAAGATAAACATAAAATCGATATACATACTTTTCAGTTAGATGTGCGTAATCGTGCGCAAGTGCAGCAAGCATTAAAAAATTTACCAAAAGAATGGCAGACGATTGATGTATTAATTAATAACGCGGGGCTAGCGCGTGGTTTTGAACCATTGCAAGAAGGCAATATTGATGACTGGGAAGAAATGATCGACACCAATGTAAAAGGTTTATTGTATGTCACACGGGCAATTTTGCCAGCGATGGTGGCGCGCAATAGTGGTCATATCATTAATATTGGTTCTGTTGCAGGTCACGAAGCTTACCCCAAGGGGAATGCGTATTGCGCGAGCAAACATGCCGTCAGTGCGCTGACTAAATGTTTGCGGATGGATTTACTCGGCACAAAAATCAGAGTCAGCACCGTCGACCCAGGCGCGGTAGAAACCAGTTTTAGTGTAGTGCGCTTCAAAGGCGATAAAGAACGCGCCGCTGCAGTTTATAAGGGAATGCAACCGCTAACACCAGCTGATGTTGCTGATGCAGTATTTTATTGTGCCAGTTGTCCACCACACGTTAATATTAGTGAAATTATCATAATGCCCACTGATCAAGCGTCGGCGACGATGGTGCATCGTAAACAAGATTAAAATTATTAAAAAAAATATCTTATACGCGAGGACAAAACATGCAGCCATCAGAACAAAAACCAGCTTTTAGTGACTCGCAGTTATTAGAGGGTCTTAATGCCTTATTGGAATCGCAAGATATTACAGAAGCAATAAAATTTGCGCAGAGGAATTTTTATCAGGGTACTAATACTCCTACGCTTACGCTCCTGCAAGTTGGCCAGCAAATCAACGCAGCATGTGAAACAATACTGCAAGAGTCATCGCTGAATCTAGATGTCCTTGATACTTATGTAGAAGCTTATTCTCTGTTGCCTTCATCTGATTTTACACCGCGAGAGATTACCAAAAAACTTGAAGATGCAATTGACTTTATCAGTAGTATAATTGAAAAATTGAAAAAAAGTAAAGATGAAGTGCAGCAAGAGATTGTTGTGGAATACGATAAGAAAAAAGATTTTTTGCAAAAAAAATTAGTTGCGCACAAGATTTTTCATGGTCAAATACCTGTGCATACTGTCATACAAGCTTCCATAGATAATTTTGATGAAAAATATTTTGATAAAAATAAAAATACCGCAATGCGCGCGGATGAAGAGGCTTTCTCCCGCCAGAAAAGACCGCAGCAAAAACCACCACAAAAAATTACTGCACCAGCTGTTACATTCGAATTGGCAAAGAAATGTTATGTCCAGCATAAACATGAATTTATGTTGCATGTTGTTAGGGAAGATTGTAATCAACGTATTAGTGGGGAAGCTTTACCAGAAGATTTTGATTTGCATTTCCAAATTGCTGAAATTGAAATGTTATTAGGTCATGTAGAAGAGATGATGATAAAGGTTCGCATTTGTGCGGCTATCGTTTCTGGTGAGAATGTAGATGTTGAACGAACAGCAAAATTTGTCACTCTAATTGATGATATATTGGATTGCGATGCTATACCATTAAGCGAAAGTATTCGGAAAGAACTCGAAGCATTTTATACTGTTGGAGAAGAACCGCCAGGTTCACCCGTGCAAGACGAAAAACAAGCAAGCAAAAAAGAAAATGTAGTAATAGCCCATTCGTCTTACACAACAAAAGTAATGTCTTTAATGGAAAAAGTAACTCATGACATAGCAGTTCCGAATGATATTTATAGGTTGGGAGCTAGTGACATTGCAGCGTTAAACCAAGCTAGAAATTATTACCACGCAGCTCAAGATGATCAATTGGCGATTGAATTCATGGGCAATAAAACCCCCGCTATTTTTTATCTATGGCTAAGAGGAGTAAAGCGGTTAGCTTTTTTCTACAAATATATATTTGATGCTAATCATCTTTTTGCTTTTTTAGATAAGCACATTCAGCAAAATGGATCAGATGACCCCTATGTTCATTTGGAAGTAGCACAGATTAAATTAATGTTAGGTGATTTCAATGGTATTGCTGTTGCTTTACAAGCTTGTTTAGATAACATTTTAAAACAACAAAAAGAGTCGTCTAGTAAACATCGGCTTATTAAAGAACGAATACTTGAAAAATTTATTGAAGGCTTGCAAGAGTTGAGTGCTACTCTCTCCCAGACACAAGAAATTTCAGATTTTGATGATAGACTAGACAGAATTTTTACCTCAGCAAAAGATGTACGTTTGCTAGATGCAATCACCACTTTTTCTAGGGGTTTGCTGGCAACGGCTTGTCCTGATTTTGATTTGGCTCGCAAGTATAGTGAACGCTTGGTTGGTATTCGTGTTGTCATGGGTTCGCAACCTAACACAGATCGTGAATACTCGCAAATAGCATATGCTATCGAAGAATTTTTACAAAAAAACCCTTTTAATTTGTCTGTTACTGGGCACTATGTCAAAATGCAGCTTGCTCGTATTCAGCAGTTGGATAATGTTGAAAATAAATTAGCTCTATTAAGCATTACACTTATAACACTAGATGCACAACTGGGTCGTTCCGGTTTCCCCAAGGCTATTCTAGGTGAATTTTTATGGTTGCATGCAAAAGTGCAGATGCAATTGGCTAATGTTGTAAATGACAATGCTACAAAAATAAATTGTTTAAATAGTGCTGTACAAGATTTGCAACAGATTAAAGTATTGGACCCTAAATTTAGCGAGGCAGTGAATGAAAAAATTACAGAATGCAGAGTAATTACTTATACCATTATTTCGCCCAAAGATATCACAACTTTAGCGCGAACTATTGCTCAGGTGATTAAAGACGGTGCCGGTGTAAAAGATCAATTGCCCACCAGCAGTTCTTCCCCCACTGCGCCGCCATCTTTACACCACCTGTCCAGCGGCCCAAGCTGATGACCACGCCCATTGAAAATTATAACCACCCAGCCAGCCGGTGACATCGAGCACTTCGCCGATAAAATATAGACCGGCGACGTTATTGGCTTGCATGGTTTTCGAGGAGATGGCATCGCAGTCGACGCCACCTAAGGTGACTTCGGCAGTGCGATAACCTTCTGTGCCATTTGGTTTTATCTGCCAACTATTTATTTGTGCGGCAACTTGTTCGAACTCATGCAATGAAATCGATGCTAACTTTTTTTCTGCGCTAGTGGTGTTAATAAATGTTTCAACAACACGTTTCGGCAAATATTCCGCTAATACCGTATTTAATTGTTTTTGTGGGTGTTGGTGTTTGTGCCAATTAAGTTTTTCAATGAGATCTATTTCAGGCAACATATTGATCATTAGTTTTTCGCCGGGTTGCCAATACGATGAGATTTGTAAAATAGCCGGGCCGCTTAAACCACGGTGGGTAAATAAACTATTTTCGCGAAAGCTTTGTTGAGCAGTGCTAACCAGACTATCGACCGAAACGCCCGCAAGAGCAGATAATTTTTCTTTGTCTTCATTGTGCAAAGTTAATGGCACTAACCCGGCGCGCGTCGGCCACACCTTAATGCCAAATTGCTCAGCAACTTTATAGCCAAAAGGGCTAGCACCCATAGTGGGGATCGATAAACCACCGCTGGCGATGACTAACGATTGACAATGAAAATCACCACGACTGGTTTTAATTTTAAAATGATGATCATTTAGTTTATCAATATTTTCGATTTTAGTATTCAAGCGAATTTCAGCGCCAACTTGCTCGCATTCGGTTAATAACATATCCAAAATTTCTTTTGATTTATTATCACAAAATAATTGCCCCAAAGTTTTTTCATGAAATGAAATTTTATGCTGCTTCACTAATTCGATAAAATCCCGAGGTGTATAGCGGCTCAACGCCGATTTACAAAAATGTAGATTATGCGAAATAAAATTATCAGGTTGTGTATGTATATTGGTAAAATTACAGCGCCCACCACCCGACATTAAAATCTTTTTGCCGGGCTTGTTGGCATGATCAAGCACCAGCACTTTACGCTGCCGTTTGCCTGCTGCGATCGCGCACATTAACCCTGCTGCGCCCGCGCCGATGATGATTACGTCTAGTTTTTGCATTGGGTTTTGTTATGTTTAAATAGATGAGAGCCATTATAAGTATAAGGCTTTATTTAGATACGATAAAATCAATTTTATTGACTTTATTATTGATATTTTGCAGAATATATGCAATAATTATGGTTAAAGTTACATATATGAGGGTTTTAGCCATGTTGGTCGAATTCAAAATCACTAATTTTCGTTCTATTCGTGATACCCAAACACTGAGCATGGTCTCGGGTACTGGTGCTGAGTTGCCGCAAAATGCTTGCCCTTCGGGTATTGACCCGGATCTACATTTGGTTCGTTCTGCTGTTATTTATGGTCCTAATGCGGGGGGTAAAAGCAATTTAATTCGAGCTTTGTCATTTATGTGCGGGATAGTGTTGTTTTCGGCTAAAGAATCGCAAAAAGGAGAAAAAATCCCAGTAGAAAATTTTCTTTTTGATAAAGAAAGTCGCCATAAACCGAGTGAATTTGAAGTGACCTTTATTGCAGAAAATATTCGATATCAATATGGTTTTATTGTTGATAAGAATCGTATTTATGAAGAATGGTTATTGGCTTACCCATTTGGGCGACCACAAGAATGGTTTAGTAGAAAATATGATAAAAAAACTGATAAATATGAATGGAAATTCAGTAAGTTTTTTAAAGTCCATAAGCAAGTTGTTGACTTAACGCGCGCTGATGTGCTTTTCTTATCAAATGCTGTGAAGCTTAACAATAAGCAACTTTTTCCGGTTTTTGATTGGTTCCAGAAAGGATTAATTATTATTCGTCCATCAACTGAATACAGCTATGAAAAAAGCATTGAATTACTTAAAACTTCCGAAGGCAAAAATCAATTGATGAAATACCTGAATATTGCTGATCCCAGCATTGCTGATATTTCATTAGAACTTGATAATTTCTTGGAAGATAAACTGCCAAAAGAAATACCACAAACCATTAAAGAGTTAATAAGAAAGCAAATGGTTGATGATGAAAAAATAAATTTAATCCATGCTGAAAACGTTACATTAAGTTTAGAAGATGAATCTGATGGAACACGAAAATTTATTTCATTTGCCGGTCGTTGGATTGACGCCTTGAAATGTGGCCGCGTAATGGTTGTAGATGAGCTAGATAATAGCTTACATCCTTTGGCAGTGCGGTTTTTAGTGAGTTTAATTAATAATCCAGAAGCAAACAAAAAAAATGCACAATTAATTTTTTCAACGCATGATACTACACAACTTGATAATGAATTATTCCGGCGTGATCAAGTCTGGTTTGTCGAAAAAGATAAAAACAATGCTACCCAACTTTATCCATTATTAGATTTTAGCCCACGTATAAACGAGGCAATAGGTAAGGGCTATCTTCAAGGCCGGTATGGTGCATTGCCATACGTAGGTGAGTGGAGGTTCTAATGGGTTCGGATAAGTCGCAGCATAAAAAGAAAAAGCAACGAACGGTTGAATCGTTGAGGCGTCAAGCTAATAGACGAGCTTCATACGATGTTGTGTTGATTGTTTGTGAAGATAGTAAATCAGTGCCGAATTATTTAAAAGGCTTGCGTGATGATTTACAATTAAGTAACGTTAATATCAGAATATTAGGTTGCCCATCAGGTACTGACCCTCTAAATAATGTGGATTATACATTAGAGAAACTGGAAGAGAATAAAATTTATGATAGAGCTTATTGTGTTTTTGATCAAGACAGGCATGAAGGTTATCAACCTGCTATAAAAAAAATAAATGATAATTTTTCAAATGGCATTCCTATTTACGCAATTCCTTCAATACCGTGTTTTGAGTATTGGCTATTGTTACATTTTGAGGAGACAGCTCGCCCTTATAAAAATACAGGTAAAAAATCTTCTGGCGATCAGCTTGTTTCAGAACTTAAAAAATATATGAAGGGCTATAATAAAGGGCATAAGAATATTTTTGAGGAAACCAAAGATCTTTTGGATGTTGCGATTGACCGAGCGAAAAAGATAGATGACCTGCAAAGGAAAAATGGAACCGATAATCCATCGACTAAAATTTATCAATTAGTAGAATATTTAAGATCTATAAAAAAATGAAACGTAAAGGACGCCCATGAACCTAACCCGTATGTTAAAAGTGTCGCGCTTAGAGGGATTATCCGACGGTATTTTTGCGATCGCCATGACAATTTTGGTGCTTGATTTGCGCGTACCGTTGGGTACAGCGCTTGCAGATTTGCCAGCGGTATTGCATAGTAGTCTTTTGATAAAACTTTTAATTTATGCCGGAAGTTTTATTATTTTAGGTACGCAATGGGTAGCGATGAATTTTCAGTTGGGTTTGATCCAACGGGTGAATCGACCCTATCTTTGGGCAAATATTTTTTATTTAATGGTGGTGTGTGTCATTCCATTTTCTGCAACATTGGTGGCTGCCTATCCTAATAGTCCCCTTAGCATTTCATTTTACGCCATAAATTTATTGTGTACGAGTATCGGGCAGGTTGGCACTTCACAATTTGCTCATATTTATAAATTGAATACGGATGTTTATACACCAGCTATTCGCGCTGCAATTTTAAAACGCATTTGCGTTGGGCCAATTTTTAATTGTGCAGGGATTGTATTGGCATATTGGAATACCAGTATCGCTTTTGCAGTTCTGGTTGTGCCTACGTTTTTTTATATGTTTCCTGGGATAGTAGATAATATTAAAGATTAAATTAATATTCACGTACTATTTTTCCCGGTAAATCAGCATCGTTTTGATCTGTTACTTGTTCTGCCGTTAGCCATTGCGCATGAAGTGGAACTACACCCGCCCACACTGGTTGACCCATATCTGCCGCATCATCTTTGGGTGGGCCTTCACGCCGTTTTAATACCGCTTCAGTAATTGGAATGCGCATGATGGTTGTTGCGGCTAATTCAGTCTTATCAGGTTGTCGCATATACTGCCAACGCCCTGGCATCCAATGTTCCAAAAAACGTTGCATATGCTGGTTTTTGGCGTCGGAATTGACTGTTTCAAATACACCGTAAATGCATACGGAATGGTAATTCATCGAATGGTGAAATGCAGAGCGTGCTAATACCAGGCCATGGATACGCGTCATAGAAACACAAACCTGTGCGCCCAATCCGAGGAGATTTATCAAGCGGCTGCCGTTGCTGCCGTGAATATACAGGTGACCGCTTTCACGCCAGATTGCCGTGGGAATGGCATGTACATTTATGCCATCGCTAAAAGCAATAGTGGCAAACGGTGATTCATCGATTACAGCATGAATAGCAGCGCTCTCATAGCCCGCGCGTTCTTTTACACGCCGCACCTGCGTTCTATCGGTTATTACAAAATTTTGGCTCATTTTTGTGGGTCTCAATTAGATTAACTGGTCTTGATTTTATGGTCATAAATGCTTATTGTATAGAACCAGTTTATCAACACAGTGGAACCAGATGAAAGCTCATACCGAATTAGTGCAACAATTGCGAACGCAACTGAAGAAATCAGCACGACAAAATTTGCCGCGCTATAAACAATTATATGAAGTACTGCGTCAACAAATTCTCGATGGCTTGCTGCTATCAGGCACGTGTTTGCCTTCTTCGCGTATACTTGCTGAGCAACTCGGTATAGCGCGTAATACCGCATTAGCTGCATTAGAGCAACTCTGTGCCGAAGGTTATGCCGCAGCGCGGCCTGCATCGGGAATTTATATTCTACCCACTGCGCCTATGCAATGGGCAACTGCTAACATTGCAGCCAATTCAGCGAGTAATTTAGGCTTATCTGCTCGCGGAGAGCGAATCAGTCAACAGTCACAATCATCATTGCTGCGGGGTGCGTTTACTATCGGTCTTCCTGATGTCAAACAATTTCCATTTGAGTTATGGCAACGATATGTAACACGTCATGCGCGCAACCCTAAATTAGATTGGTTAGGGTATCCGCAGCAAGGTGGCCATATTGATCTACGTACCACGATAGTTGATTATTTGCGCATGGCGCGTGGAATTCGCTGTGATGCAGGGCAAATATTAATTACGCATGGCACGCAACACAGTTTGCAATTAGTAGCAGATTTACTGGCAAATCCGGGCGATAGTGCATGGGTAGAAGATCCAGGTTATCGCGGTGTGCGTAGTGCTTTTGATGCTGCAGGGTTGAAACTAATTAATCAACCGGTAGATGCCGAAGGTTTAGCGCCAACAAACAAAGCATGGCAGAAACCACCACGATTAATTTACACCACCCCATCGCATCAATCACCAACCGGTGTGGTAATGAGTGCGGCGCGTCGCCGCAATTTGTTGGCGGCAGCTGCACAAAATAATACTTGGGTGATTGAAGATGATTATGATAGTGAGTTCAGGTATGCCGGAACCCCATTAGCAGCATTACATGCGTTAGCGCCTAATCAGGTTATTTACATGGGTAGCTTCAGTAAAGTTTTATTTCCTGCGCTGCGCATTGGGTATATGGTTTTACCGCAGAATTTAGTTGATGCATTTCGTGCAACACAAGCGCGGCATCATCGCGAACCATCATATATTGTACAAAAAGCATTGGCCGATTTTATACGCGATGGTCATGCTAATGCGTTTATCCGCAAAATGCGGCGTGAATATCAAGCAAGACGTGATGCTTTGTTAGAGTTAATGCATACTAAACTAGGTAATCTTGTGAATTTCAGTAGCATTGATACGGGTTTGCATTTTGTGATGCATCTTCCTCCGCATCTCAATGATCAAAAAATTTCAGCGCAAGCTCATCAACGTGGCATCGTAGCGCGTGCTTTATCAAGTTCTTATGCGGGTGTTGCACCAGCAAATACGTCGGCATTATTGCTCGGTTTTGGTGCAGCTGATCTAGATGATATTGCACGGGCGGGGAAATTATTGATTAAAATCATTAATGCTACTTAACAGATGACAATAACCGAATAGTATTGGCGCTGCGTAATATAAAGAACGGTGTGCCTACTAATACACGCAGCAATAATTTTAAACCACCTTTGCGTGCAACCAAATACCCTAATCCTACGGTAGTAACCGCAGCTGCCGAAATAACCAACGGTTTTTTAAGATGTCGTTTTAATAAAAACAATTGCTGTTCTTTAAAAGCAGCGTTGGCATTCATTTGCGCTTCGAGTCGGCTAATTTTGTGTTTGAGTTTTTTATTCATAACTAAGTGCCTTATTTTTGATCATTTTTGCATGAGTTACGCTTAATTGTTTTCGTGTTGCCGGAAAAGACATATTTTTTCTTAATTTTGTTATTAGCAACCATACCCCTAACAACAAGAAAAAATTCAATATGACTATAATAACCGCCGCAACAAACAAACTAACATGAAGTGCAATTAAGCCAATAAACAGTAAAACAAACACACTTAACGTGGTTGAAATTGCCAAAATTCCTAAAACAAAAAAGAGAACTAACAACTGTGGCAGTGTTCTACGTGCTAGTTCTCCTTCCAGACTTGCCAATCTTGCTAAATCTACTATTTGTTCGAAATAGGCAACCAGTAGATTCCCAATGACTTCGAAAAAAGTTAATGACTTTTTCTTTTTCATAGTTAGTTGGCTGTCTTTTTATAGTAACATCGTTCGCATAATTATCTATGAAGATGCAATAATTGTGCTATAACAAGACCCGCAAGCATAGAAAACCCCATTGTTCGTATCGGGTTTTGCTTAGCATATTTAATGGTGTCTTTTTCTATATCACCGAAGCGTTCGCGTGCTTCTGATACAGCATCTAGCACCGCATCTCTTGCTTCAATAGCTTTATGTGTGCCATTGCCATTATGCAAAGTTTTATGGGTTTTTCGGATTGTTTTGGTAGCTTTCGCCCTTTTTGTACGCATGGTAATCCTCCTTGAAAATGATTGAACACCTTAAGTATAGCAGAGAAATAAAAAAGTGGGGGGTAGGAAATTAACTGTAATAATTGTAGGTCGTCTCAAGGAGCGTTAGCGACGGAGCCGACATGAAATGCCTGAATCATTATCGCTGTCGGTTCCGCTTCGCTTGAACCGACCTACAGAAAGAAATTAGACCTGCCCCGCCTGCCAAGACGCATAAAACGTGTCAATGGAGTCGCGGAAGCCACCAAATTTAGGAGCCCAGCCTAATAAACGCACGGCTTTACGGCTATCGATGTTTTGATCTAAAGCTAGGCAATCGGCAAAATCCCCCATGGTTTTGCGTGCTTCTTCCAATGGTACTGTTTGGATTTTTGCTTTGTTGCCCATCACTTTTTTGACAGCTTCTACATTCTCCATAATGGTAAAGCGCGAGCGATCGGTGATGTTAAATACTTCGCCTGATAATCCGGATTCAGCTAGGCGCAGATAAGCCTTAGCTAAATCAGCACGATGTACCATTGACCAACGATTGTTGCCATCGCCTATAATTTTTATAACACCATTTTTGGCAGCGTCGTCAAACCACATGCCGGTCAAGCTGCCCGTGCCACCGTAAACACAACCAGGACGGATCACTAATGTGCGCATTTTTGCGTTAGCGGCATTGAGAATAATATTTTCGTGCGTCGCGCGCCATGCTACTAATTTCACTGGATTAAGTGGTGTTGTTTCATCGACTAAGGTATCACCAGTGTTGCCGTGCACCCAAACACCGCTGCTGTAAATAATAGTTTTAGCGGAAGAAGAATTTTTTGCCGCAGTGAGAAAAGCATCGATAACATTTTTATCCAATGCTGTCTGGTCGTTTACCATGTCGGCAGCGCAATGGATTAATACTTCAGCTTCTTGCAAAGTTTTTGCAAGATCAGACATGCGTTGCATATCACCGATCACTGGATGAATTTCGCGCGCGGCTAATGATCTGGCTTTTGCATCGCTGCGGACTAAACCATAAACCCTATGCCCTGCACGACTCAATGTTTCTGCCACGGCTGAACCAACAAAACCTGTAGCGCCGGTAATAAATATTTTCATGAGGTTTCTCCTGGTGATAATGTGGAATTAATATCTTTATGAGCCTATTTAGCATATCCCGCAAAAGTTTCATTAGCAACATAAGTATTGATTTTAGTCTCTGGTGCCACGTCTGGAATAAGGAATAGCGTTATCCTTACGTTAATTGGTCGTTTTTGGTTCAAGTTTCGATGCAAAATATTGTATTAATGTTGATAATGCATGGTGGTGAATTCTCGATCCTGTTTGTTTCAGCTGCCAAAGAGCAACTTCAGGGAATTCAAAATATATCTGGAGCAGCTTTAGTGTATTTTGATCGTGACTGTTACCAGATTCCATTTTTTGTAAGGTTATTTCTTTTAAGTCAAATGCAGTAGAAAAATCATGTTGAGTTATTTGTAATTGCTGACGTAATTTTACGACGTTCACGATCGAAAATTCACTTTTATAAACTGCTTCAAAAACAAAACTTGACGGTCCACGTCTGCCAATAGCGCCTAGTAAAATAATTAGATTTTTTTCATTAGCAGAAATTCCTTGCGATTTACAGTAATCAACATAAGCAGGATTAGATTTTAATGGAATTCTGTCCAGCAGCGAAGCAAATAGTTTACCTTTGGCAGATTTATGAACTCTTTTAAAAAGATCAAACTCGGGTCCAATAGGAATAGCTCTTTTCGAGCGCGTATATTTTTTATCATAAGTAAACTCATACTGATCTTTATCTTTAAGATATATCAATTCACCGACAAAAATTTTTCTTTTTCTTCCCTCATGAAAAATCAATAAACGAGTATCATCCAGCTTAAGATCTGAGTTCATTTTCAAGCTCCATATATCGTTTATTAATTAATCTCTTTAGCGCCTCTTTCATAAGTTCACTGCAAAAGCTTTCTTGAATTAATTTAGCTATTTTGGAAAATCCTGCTTTTGAATAAAATTGTTCAATGTTCTCTTTATATCCAAGTCGTTTTAGTTCTTTTACATAATCGCACATGCTAGGTTCATAAGTAGTCTGAGTGCTGATTTTTCCTGCAGGATTAAAATCAGCTTTAAGCATGTTGCCTTTTTCAAGGCTTAAATAAGATACATTATCATATATGGGAGAAAGGGACGTGTCACCTGATGTGGTTACTAAAGCGAGGTTTCTACCATGACGGTCATGGTTGCCAATGAGTGCATCGAAAAGTATAGTTTTGATAAATATTTCTATATCATAAGGTCGTTTTGTTTTTTCAGTGATGGTACGAATGAGGCCTTCGCAACTGTGATCGGTGTTTGATCTAAAATGATAAATGTGTTGTAGATCGGTAGGGGTATTGGGTCTTATGAAATTTTTCGTTACGAAAACTTTATCTTCTTGATGTTCATCAAAATTGATAATATAAAATTCAGCCACGGGAATTTCAAATAGTTTTCCAATTTGATTGCAAAGGTATTCAACTTCAGGAAGTTCAGGCGCATCAGCCTCTCTCATTTTTAATATATATGAACCTCCATC
This sequence comes from Gammaproteobacteria bacterium, assembly GCA_013288885.1. Lineage (GTDB taxonomy): Bacteria > Pseudomonadota > Gammaproteobacteria > JABDBA01 > JABDBA01 > JABDBA01. The sequence goes on from JABDBA010000002.1 coordinate 30,734, forward strand.
TAGTTCCGCTGAGTATTTTTTAAACTTACCGTGAAAAAAACTAGTGTTTTGTGGGGCTGATTTTGAGACACCATCATAGCTGTGACTTGAGCGCCGAGTTAGGCTTATAAACCGTGCGTTATCTTCGGCTTTAAACCAAGCAACAAAACATTCACTATGCAAGCCGTAGGGGCCAGCGCTAAGACTAAGAGGTAGCAAACATTTTAAACATTTCATTGAATTTCTCCAAATATAACATATATAGATGTCAATTCTAACATGACATCTATATATGTCAATACTAAATTGATATCTATAGATGTCATATTTGACTAAGGCTAGGTATTGATTTTACCTTTAAGGTAATTTATTGTATAGACTGGGCAGCAGAATTACACCTTAAAATTCAAAAGAGTAGGGCACAATGAAACTCGCATGGTTAACCGACATCCATCTTAATTTTTTGAAAGAGGGCGCACGCTTAAAGTTTTATCAAGAAATTGTTAAAACCAACAGCGATGCAATATTGCTGACAGGCGATATCGCAGAAGCGCCTTCTGTATCGGCATTGTTACGAGAAATGTGCTCACACGTCAAAAAACCTATTTATTTTGTATTGGGTAATCATGATTTTTACAAAGGCCAAGTGGATGATGTAAAAAAAGAAATGCTCCAACTCACTAACGATGAAGCTTTACTCTTTTGGATGCCCGCAGCGGGTTGTCAAACTTTAGAGAAAGATATTGTATTAGTAGGCCAAGACGGTTGGGCCGATGGGCGTTTAGGTGATTATTATCATAGTATTTGTTCGATGTATGACAGTCGCATGATTGCCGATTTATTCCAACAAAGTATTCTTGGCAAAAAACAATTGCTTGAAAAAATGCAACAGTTGGCAGATCATGATGCTGCGCAACTAAAAGATAATTTAACTCAAGCGATCGCACAACAAGCTAAAAAAATTATTGTTTTAACGCACATACCGCCTTTTCCGGAAGCCTCGATGCACAAAGGAAAAATGTGCGACGATAGCTATTTACCTTTTTTCACCGCCAAAGCTACCGGCGATATTTTATTGCCAATAGCAAAAGAAAACCCCACCATAGAATTTTTAGTGTTATGTGGCCACACTCATTCCGCTGCCGTTTATCAACCCTGCACTAACCTCATCGTCAAAGCGGGCGCGGCAGAATATTATAAGCCGAAGGTGCAAGAGATAATTACTTTTTAGACAATATTTCCGGTAAACGCTGGAGTGCCTGCAGCATAGGTAATACTTCCACATCATCAAAATAATATTCTTGATCACCACCATAAATAAGGTAAAGTGTGGCATCAGGAAAATCTTCTTTAAATGCTTTTAATCCTTTGGCATCATTCTTGGAAACAGTACGAGAGCGTTTTATTTCAAAAGCATAAAAACCGTTTGGGCCATAAAGTACAAAATCTACTTCTAAACCTGCAATTGTGCGCCAATAGTACATTTGATATTCGAACTCATAATAGTCATTAATTGCTTTTAACGATTGCAAAAATAAAGTCTCAAGTGCAGCACCATCGACCTCAGCTTGTGTATCTGAAAATCCTCGTGGTCGTAATATTTGATAAACACCTACATCAAAGAAATAAAATTTTGGATGCTGGATCGTTTGTCGTTTGGCGCGTTTAGTAAAAATAGGTAATTTAGAGCCAAGTAATAAATCTTCTAAAATCTCGAAATAACTACTAATAATTTTTTGGCTAAGGTTCGCTTCCCTGGAGATATTTGCCATATTTAAAATCTGCCCTTGGGAAAGGCTGGCAATTTCTAAGAAACGTGTGAATGCTGAAAGATTTCGCGTTAGTCCTTCCTGGAGAATCTCTTCACGCAAGTAGGTGTTTACATAGGCTTTTAAATAAGCTTGCGGGTTAGGCTCAGATAAAATAGCTGGTAATAGCCCATATTGAAGTGCCTGTTTGAGATCAAATTTATCGCCAAGTTCTTGCTGCACTAACGGGTGCATATGATAAATCAAGGCTCTGCCTGCTAATAAATTAACGCCCTTTTTGCGTAATGCACGCGCACTGGAGCCAGTTAATACAAAGTGATGATGATCCTGTTCAATTAATCGATGCACCTCGTTTAGCAAAGCAGGGATGCGTTGTACCTCATCAATGATAATCCAGTTTTTGTAGCCTTTAGGAATGAACTCAATTAAACGATGTGGGTTTGCTAATAATAACGTGTAGGTTTCAGTATTCAGTAGGTCGATATAAACGGCACCTTCTAGATGAGTTTTTACCCAATAGGTTTTGCCTGTGCCCCTTGGCCCAAATAAAAAGAAGCTTTTGGGATGTTTTAGGGGTTTTTCTAGGATTCTGGATATCATAAGTCGATTTTCGATTCGTTTTTGTACTTATCAAGTCTAAATTCTAATGTAAATAAAGTCAATATTCAGGCGGTGCAGTGTATTAGTAGGCCAAGCCGAAGGTGTAGGAAGTGATTAAAGAGGGGTCACAGAGATAATTTTGGGTTATTTTTGGCCAAAGAGTTGAAGTTTACAAATTTATATATTAATATATAAAATGTAAACCAAGAGGAAATAGGCCATGCTAGGTAACCGAATTCAACGAGCGCGAAAATCATTGGGCTTATCGCTACGCGATTTAGCGGATCAAGTTGCGCTGAGTCATGCTGCTATCAAAAAATATGAAGATAACGAAGCAACCCCGTCTTCCGATATGCTTATCAAATTGGCCGAAGCTTTACATGTCAGGGTCGAATATTTTTTTAGACAGCAGCATTTTACTTTAGCTAATATAGAATATCGTAATCATAAAAATATTCCTGCTCGGCATTTAGAAGAAATTACAGCTAAAATCCTTGATCAGATTGAGCGTCGTGTCGAGCTTGAAAACTTATTTCCATCTGCTCCTCTTCAAGAATTTTCAAAAAAAGAATTGTCGAGAAAAATAAAAGATAATGAAATGGTTGAGGTATTTGCTGAACGAGTCCGCGCAGAATGGAATTTAGGGTTAGAGCCGCTCCCTGATTTAATTGATATATTTGAAGAACATGGGATTAAAATATTTGAAATAGATAATCAACTATATCCGAAGTTTGATGGTTTATCCGCCAATATCAATGATATGCCAATTATTGTGATTGGTAATCACTGGCCAGGTGATCGGCAACGTTTTACACTTGCCCATGAACTAGGGCATCTTTTTTTAGATGGTTATATTTCACAAGAAATGGATAAAGAAAAAATCTGTGATAAATTTGCAGGTGCTTTTTTATTTCCCAGAAAAGCACTTATTACTATGTTAGGCGAGTATCGCAATTATATCGAGCCACGTGAATTGAGTTTACTTAAACAAGAATTTGGTATTAGTATGTTAGGTATTTTGCATCGAGCAGAAGATGTTGGAATTATATCAAATAGTTTATATCGCCAAATACGTTTAGAATTTAATGAGCGAGGTTGGTCTAAACTGGAGCCGGGTGAACAATATCAAAAAGAAAAAACACACATTTTTGAGCAAATGATTTTTCATGCCCTTGCCGAAGAATATATTGGTGAGTCCAAAGCCGCAGAACTAATGAACATGCCGCTTGAATCATTTAGGTCTCTGCGTGCTTTGGAGAACCGAAATGTTGCTTATCATCAGTGATGCAAGTGTGTTGATTGATATAGAACATAGCAAATTGACATCAGCTATGTTTAGTTTACCCTATCAATTTGCAGTGCCAGATATATTATATATGGAAGAATTAGCAAAACGGCATGGTACATTGCTACAATCTGGATTGATAAATAAGCGGATGAACGGTGAACTTATCGCCGAAGCATATAATTTACGGCAGCAATATTCAAAGTTAAGTGTAAATGACTTATTAGCTCTTACGCTGGCAAAAAGTGAAAAAAGTCAGTTATTGACCGGTGATAGAGCGTTGCGTGACGTTGCCAATATATTTAATATAAAAGTTCACGGAACGATATGGCTTGTTGAACAGATGTTAGAATATAAAAAAATTTCACTTGAAGTTGCTCGGCTCGCATTGCAACGAATGAGAGATTCGGGCAGCCGATTGCCATGGAAGGAATTTGAAAAATTTTTAGATCAGTATGAAAAAAAGTATATTGAAGTTGAAACAAAATAACATAATGAAATTTTATAAATATCAATCTTTGTCTGAAGAAAAACATTTCAAATTTCTTCAGAATTATTTGGCGCAAAAAATTTGGCTTACACCGTTGAAAAATTTTAATGATCCTTTTGAAGGGAGGTTTGCATTTACTGCTGTCTCCCCAGAATATATTTTAAATAACCCTAAATTTTTTACTGAACTATTACATCAACACCATCTGTATGGTGAGTCGGATTTAACGGAAAATGAACTAAAAAAAAGGTTAACATCAGTTAAGTTTTTGCAGGAGTTAAATAGTTCCAGCACTCGGATTGTAAAAGAAAAATTTTCTGAACATGGTGCGTTATGCTTGTCAACTGAAAATGATAATATTCCAATGTGGGCTTACTATGCAGATAATCACAAGGGATATTGTGTTGAGTTTGAGTTAGATTTTTCCAAACTTCAAGAGTTTTCAGGGATATCTGCAAATGATATTACGGGGTTTATGGATGGTATGAGAGATGGTAAAGATATTCTGACATTTAAGTTGGATGCCGAGCCACATATGTTTGTCTTTGTCAAAATAAGCTATAGTGATGCATTGCCTGTTTTTGATTATGAAAAATATATTAAAATAAATGCTAAGGATATGTATAGTCAGATTGAATTTATCGTTAGGAATTCAGTTGGAGTTAAATTTAATATGTGGGAGCACGAAAATGAATTTCGGTTGATTGCTAATTCAAATAGTGAAAATTGTGGGTTGTTAAATCTGAAGGGGTACGCCCCCTTTTTAAAAGTTACAGGTATAATTATTGGGAGTCGCATGGAAAGTCATAAAATGGAAATTGTAAAAGTCTTATGTAAGCAACAGGGTATTAAATTATATAAGGCTGTTTGTTCTGAATCTAGCTATAAAATAGTAATAAGCGATTTTATAGATAATGAAATTGCTGGGATTAAAACAGAAAGTCATGCCATTTAGCAATTGAACTTATACCCTAATACGTATATTCTTATGTTGCAGTTCAAGATTCCCTTGTTAAGGAGAACGCCATAATGCTAAATAAATTACTATTATTAATCTTCACTTTATTCTTTTTTATCAGCACCGCTTATGCAGATGACATGACATCGCCCGTCGGGCAATGGATCACCATCAGCTATAAAACGGGTGAGCGCATAAGCATTGTTAAAATTTGGGAGCAAAATGGGATGTTGTATGGGAAGGTGATGAAAATTTTCCCAGGGCCGAATCGCGGTTTTTCTGATCGTTGTGAACAATGTGAAGGCGATTTAAAAGGTAAACCCATTATTGGAATGACAGTGCTATGGGATTTTACACAAGGCGATAATGGTCGATGGGTGAATGGTCACGCGCTAGATCCGCATACCGGTGAAGTTTATAGAGGTAGCATGGTGTTATTGGATAACGGTAAACAATTAGAATTAACCGGATACTGGGGCATATTTTGGCATAGTCAAACTTGGATTAGAGATGTAAATAATGGTAAAACATAAAATTCTGTAAAATTTTCAAAGATGAAAATCTTCAACCAAAACATCACGAATACTTTTGGAGAAAAAGGTAAAGCTTGGCTTGTTGAATTACCGAATATTATTAAAAAGCTCAGTGCGCACTGGCATTTAACGCATCTTAGCCCCGTAGATAATATGTCGTATCATTATGTGGCAAAAGCAGTATCTGATAATCATCAAGCCGTAGTGCTAAAAATCGGTTGTGACGCAAAAGTCATAGCCGATGAAAAACAAGCATTAGAATATTTTAATGGTGATGGTTCCATTAGGTTGATTGATTATAATGAAAAATATCGCGCGTTATTATTACAGCAGGCTGTACCTGGTGTAACACTTAAATCACTTTATCCAGCGCAAGCAGAACGAGTGATGGATAATTATGTTGCTACCATGCAGCAACTTCATCATAAAATTTTACCAACAAAAAATAATTTCCAGTCTATTAGCACTTGGTTACAAGCGCTAGACAAAGTTAATAGCGATCAAATTCCTAAAGATTTATTAAAAAAAGCCCTTGGTTTAAGGGATCAGTTACTGTCTAGCAGTGGTCGCCAAGTATTATTACACGGTGATTTACATCACGACAATATTTTAAGTGATGGTAATACATGGTTGGCGATTGACCCCAAAGGAATTATCGGTGAACCCGAATTTGAAATCGCTGCTTTTGATTTTATTCATCAGTCAGAGTTGGCAGAATTGGCCAACGAAGCGCTTGCAAAAAAATTATTTGCAGTAAGAATAGAATATATTGCTGGTAAAATGAATTTAGACGCCGAACGCATAAAAGCGTGGGTGTTTGTACGATTAATATTATCAGCCGCTTGGTCGATTGAAGATAAAAGTGAAATAGGGGTCACATCTGGAATTAGGACTGCCAGCTTCATAGCAAAATGGGATGTAAACTTGATTTCTGACCCTGGCTGTCCTAATTCCAGATGTGACCCCTATTTACGCGAACCAAAATTAGAAGATGAAGCTGCCTTTATTGCTGCTATGCAACGCAGTCAATCATTGCATCAGCCGTGGGTTAAAGTGCCGATGACTTCGCATGAGTTTCGTGCCTATTATCGACGCTACCAACAGCCAAGCCAAAAAAGTTTTTTGGTGTGTGATGAATCAGGTAATATAGTAGGGGTATTTAATCTCAATGAAGTCGTCGGTGGCTTATTTCAAAGCGCTTATTTAGGTTTTTACGCAGTTGCTGAATATGCTGGACGAGGCTACATGAACGCAGGGCTTAAATTAGTGTTGCAAAAAGCGTTTGAAGAATTAGATCTGCATCGAATTGAAGCAAACATACAACCAGAAAATAAACGTTCGATTAATTTAGTCAAAAATAATGGTTTTACGAAAGAAGGTTTTTCACCGCGCTATTTGAAGATTAATGGCGAGTGGCGCGACCATGAGCGTTGGGCGCTGACTTATGAAGATTGGCTGCAAAAAACGAGAGGATAATCATGAAAGCAATTCAGATCAAAAAATTTGGCACACCCGAAGTATTAGAATATCTTGAACTTCCCACACCAACCATCAACGACAATGAAATATTACTACAGATCGAAGCTGCGGGTATCAATCCCGTTGATATGAAAATTCGCAATGGAACAAGTGGTCTTGCCAAAAAATTAAATCTACCGACAGGTTTAGGTTTTGATTTAGCAGGCAAAGTTGCAAAAGTGGGTAAAAATATTAAAGCTTGTAAAATCGGCGATAGTGTTGTTGGTAAAGTCAATTATGATAAACCAAGAGCCTATGCTGAATATTGCATGGTCACTCCCAATGAGATTGTTGCTAGGCCGAAAGAACTAAGCACAATCGATGCAGCTGCGCTACCCACTGCGGGTTTAACTGCGTGGCAAGTGTTGCATCAATACGGAAAATTGCAACGTGGTGAACGCGTGTTAATTCATGCTGCTGCGGGTGGTGTTGGTCATCTTGCAGTACAGATTGCCAAAAAAATGGGCGCGGAAGTATTTGCCACAGCGACGCAAAAAAATCATCAGTTTTTAGTGGAATTAGGCGCCGACCATTGTATTGATTATACCCAAACGCCCTTCGAAAAAATCGCACACGATATCGATTTGGTCGTTGATTTAGTCGGTGGAGAAACTGGGTTACGCTCATTTAAAGTATTGAAAAAAAATGGACGTATGGTTACTGTTCCTACTAACACCCGCGATGAAATTATAAAACAGGCCCAATCATTGGGCATTCAAGTGTCGGGCATATTAGCTGAAATGAATCAAAAAGATTTAACAGAATTAGTCAAATTACTAGTTGCAGGCGATCTTAAAATTCAAATTGCGCGCACTTTTCCTTTAAAAGAAACCATCCAAGCGCATCAACTGCTAGAAACCGGACGCACGCAAGGCAAGATTGTGTTGGTGGTGTGATGGCCATATTTTGCGCAAATAGGTAGATCGTAGGCTGCTTTATTATCCATTATCCCCGATCGGGAACATTTCACCCATTTTTATATTTTTAATCGGAAAATAATACCGTACGGGAATATTATGTGAGGTGCTGCTCTTCCATTAAATAATGCTCCAAGTAGTCATATATGACCCCAAGTCCACCCGACCACGAGACACTTATAACTCATAATCATTCATGTGATTGTTGATAGTGTACATATGGTATGCTTCGAAAAACCAGCGGAATTAACGCAAGTGTTAAATTTAAAAAGGAGTTAGACAATGAGTAAAGATTTATTAATAAGACCAGTCACTCCCAAAGATGCTAAATGGATAAATGAATTAATGGATAAAGATTGGGGTGGTTTGCCATTAGTCATTAGGGAAAAAAAATATTACCCCAAAGATCTCGATGGCATTATTGCCGAGATCAATCAAACCGCAGCAGGATTTTTATTTTATGAAAATCAGGGTAATGATTGTGAAATTATTGTTTTTGAAGTATTTGACAAATTCAAAGGTACTGGCAGCGCGATGCTCGATAAATTAAAAAATATTGCCAAGAAAAATAATTCTAAGCGAATCTATTTAATGACGACCAATGATAATTTAGACGCGCTGCGATTTTATCAAAAAAGAGGGTTCACCATATGCGCCATCCATATTGATTCGGTTAAAAATTCCAGAAAAATTAAACCGACTATTGACCTGCACGGCGATTATGGAATTCCTCTGCGCGATGAAATAGATTTGGAGTTTTGGGTTTGAACATGGGGTCAAGTCTACGATCTGCGAGTTTGAACCTATTTTGGGCAAATCTGTAGAACGTAGGCTTGATCCCTTCATCCTGTTAAGAAGCCAAAATATAAGGGCAAAGCTGAGGGTCAACATTCACACCAGTAAAATTACATTCGTCATTTGCAGGCCCAAATGTACCGTGTCCCCATAACGTATTAGGTAGTTGCACGCCAACTTGATACGATCCACTACCTTGTATGTAAACTATTGCTTGTCCTTTTGAATAGTTAGAATAATAACAATTCATCGGAGTATGCCAAAAATTACTGATTGGAAGTGCGCCCATCGCGTGTTGAAATGATAGGGTTCCGGTAAAATCTGCCGGTATTATCTGAACAACTTTCCATGAGATACCACTATTTGGTGTTGTGCAATTACCGTTGTTACAGGTAACCGAGTTAGGGCAATAAAAAAGAGGTGAGATTTGAGCGAAAGCAGTAACATTTGCTAGTAATAAAACAAAACTGATTGACCACTTAAAAAATTTTTTCATAAATTAAAATCACCTTATAATAATTGGATTATAGTGAACTTTAAAATTATATACTTATGTTGTCGATGGGGTCAAGCCTACGATCTATGAGTTTGCTCATGCTTTGTGCAAATGTGTAGACCATAGACTTGATCCCTTTATCCTTTACCCCAATATTGAATTGTACTGACAGGATCTGGGAAGTCAATTTTATGATGATTTTCTTCATAGGATTCTACCAATATTGTTAATATGTCTAAGCGGTCACCTTCTTTAGTATTAGGTTTTGCATCAAAGATTTTTTCAATTTCTTTGAGTGCTAGCTTATAATCTTTTTCGGTTTTAATCGGTTTAATTTGCGTCATGGTAATCTCCGTTAAATGGTTGTGACATCAATAGAGTCATATCAGCTATGTGTTCCTGATAGGAATTTGGATTTTAGGTTTTAATGGAACTAATATCTGACTGTAAGTTCGCACTACTCGATTATAAAAATCTTTTTCTTTTGGCGCAATAACGCTTATTACTAGGGCATAGGGAAGTTGTTGAGGATTTTTTGCTACGTTCCCTCCTTCTCGATGGTGAAACCAAATGTCAAAGCATGGATTATGAAGAGATGTACCTAACAGAGATTTTTGCTGTCTGATACAAGGTTCCCATTTGAAGCCCTCTTCTCTGAGGCGAAATTCTGCAACACCGAAAAGTTGTGATCCTGAAAAGAAGGGAACTGTTTTTGCATGCATAGGAACTTTACCATTTTTTTCTTTGCTAAATTTCATTGAATGGGGACGAAATGCTACTTCTAGCCCACCTTTAGTATATGTTCCTGGGTTTTCTGGATCTACCTCTGGCGCAATGGCAAGAGTAGCTCTTAATAATACTTTACCATTGATGTTTCCATCAGGTAGAGGAATGGCTGCTCTCAAGTGTTGCCCTAGTGGAAGCATACCTCTATAAATGACTAGAGCTTCATGATCTTCGCAGGTCATCAAAATTTGAGGGTCTGTTTCCAGACGTCCCCAACCGACCTCAGTCCGCCCGTGGTTTTCAGCATTGGCGCGATGAATAAGAAGAGCGCGAACAGCAAGAGGTGGAACATCTGCGCCTGCCAAAATCCTCGTAGCTGCAGCACAACTCAAAACAAGAGGAGATGCGAAGCTAGTTCCTGCAGTTGGAACAGCGAGCGGTTTTTGTGAGGCTGCTAATACCATAAAAGGTTCTTCGCTCGATCCACCGAATGCTACACCATCGGGTTTGACATATCCCGGACTCCTGCCAGGCCCTACAGAACTATAAGTAGCTCGTTTCCATGTCGGTGAAAAGCTGTCGGTAGCGCCAACAGCTAAAATATTGACTCCATCAGCAGGTGGTTGAATTCTATTTAACCGAAGATCTTCATCTCGTTCGCCACTGTTCCCTGCTGCAATTGTTGCTAATATTTGGTCAGAGGAAAATCGTGTGTCTAATGAAGAAGTCCACTGATTAACATCATCGTCTTCTATTGAAAAATTTGGACCTAAGCTTATATTTATAAAGTTGTACTTTCCTTTGTTTGCATCAAGATGTGCGAGAATTCGATCGAGAACATCTAAATATTCCATATCGTTACTTTTTTTTGCATCAAGAACACGGACGTGATCAACAGGGCAGAATGGTCTTCTAAGAGGTTGTCCTTTGATCAATTGGCCAAACAAAAATGCCGACGTTACGCCTAACCCATGCTGCACGAGCGAAGGATTGGGGATGCCGATACCCTGTGGTTCAATATAGTTCACCCATTTGTTCAAGTTTAAACTTAGTGGCAATCCACCATCAAAAATAACTGCACGAACATCGTTCGAAAGCGGGCTTTCTGCTGGCAGTTCGACATCGAAATTTTCGATGCTGCGAGTAATACCAGATGGAAGAGGGCGAATTAATGGCATGCCGCGAATTACTCGAACAAAAGTAAAGACAGCTATGTCTTTGATTTTGACCACTTTGCATCTGATGGGAACAAATGTCAGACCGTTTATTGTTCTTGCACGATCTGAGATGGGAACTGCGCCAATCATTTTACAGTAATCCATGAATTCCTGAACAATTTGTTTGTGCCCTGAATTGTGAAGTACCACTTCAAACACGGCCTCTTCCTTCTCTTCAGGAATACCGCGCAATTTTTCTTGAAAAATAAAAGGTTTAAGATCTTCAATTTGTGTGATAGTGGATGCGGCGAAGGTCGTTTTGTCCCAAACAGTAATTTCATTTAACCAGTTTTCAAAGTTGATTTTCTTGCCAGCAATAAAAACTTGTTCGGCGACAGCTTCTATGGGATGTTTTTTAATTCCCCAAGATTCTGGTTTTATTTTCTTAGGCCTTGTTCCGATAGCGCGAAGTCCCGTGGATCTCAGTAGATCTCGGGGAAAATCAGATTTTGAAACATACCTCGGATGAAGAGTGAGTACGGCAACTACCTCTCCATCAGGACATGCGGGAGCGGGAATTTTACTCAGAATGTTTGTGGTTTTTTCAAGTCTTTCGCTGATTCTTTTTTTGGCAGAAAGGAAGTCGTAAGGTGGGTTTTTTAAACCACCTCCCGTTGGTACAACAACTGTTTTCGTTAATAGTTCACCTTTCCCGAGCAAAAAATTTTGTTCACGTGCCATATTATTTTATCCTCTTCGTTTTTTTATGATATTTCTTTTCGCTCGATTGTGATCCGCAATGTTTACGGATGGTATCTCTCGATAACCCGGTAAGATCATGTATTTGATATTGCGATAACCCGATAGATGTTAAAACTTTTGCCCAAGCTCGTTTTGCATTTAAAGATGCGCCTTTGCTCTGATCATGTATAAATTGTATGATAACATCCTGTAGAGACAAACCAAGAACAAGTGTTTGTCTACGCAAACGATCTAATTCACGTTTAATTTCTGCAAAGCTTTTATCCGCAAATAAAGTAGATAAAAAAGGAATTGCATTATTTCCTAACTCTTGAGGGAATTCGTCTAACCCTAAAACTTTTTCGATATAACGCAGGCGAAGGCTTTCTTCTGGTTTTGGAAACTCAATAATTCTATCAAATCTTCTCCATACTGCGGGGTCTAAAAGTTCTGGATGATTGGTCGCGGCAATTAATATTCCTGTGTCAGGCCAATCATCGATCGCTTGAAGGAGTACAGTGACTAAGCGCTTCAGCTCGCCCACTTCACTATTGTCATCTCTTTTTTTGGCGATAGCATCGAATTCATCTAACAAAAGAATCGATGGGCTTCGTTTTGCAAACTCAAGAACCGCCCGAATATTGTTACCTGTTTTACCAAGATAACTGCTCATTACTGCGGCCAGATCTAATGTGAGAAGTGGTCGAGATGTTTCACGAGCCAACCATCGTGCTGCCAGTGTTTTACCCACTCCAGGTGGACCGACAAAAAGAAGGCTTCTAGATGGCGTAAGACCGGCTTCTCTAAGTTCATCAAAGCGCTCGCGTTCTTTAACTGTTTCAATGAGGGATTGTTCAACAGACTCAGGCCAGCTAACTGAGGAAGGCACTTCAGGAAAAAGCTCTCTCCGAAGTAACTCCTGCCGAGAATCTATATCGACGGGGAGAATTTCAGCAGCCACTGCATGACGAATTCCATTACTTTCTTTGGCTAAATGAAAAACTATTTCTTTGCCATAGCTGGCTAAATCGGGTCTGCGCTTCAGTATGGGCGTTATTGTTCGACTTACATAAGCCTTAAGGTCTTCTTCTTTTCCATTTAATGCCAATCTAGCAATATGGACTATATCTTTTTCAATGTCGCTCATATTAGCCTATAGTAATATACTTATATTTAAGTTATTTTATATATAACAGACTAAATTATAAGTTACTTTAAAATATTAGTCTAGTGGTTTGAATGGTTTTTGGGATGTAACTTATGAGTTGTTCAAGTGGTTATGTAGGCCAAAAAATAAGCACCTGTGTTTTTATGGGACGCACTATTTTGTTATCGAGGTAGTTCGGTATTTTAATGTCTCTATATCTGATTAAACTGCATAGTAGCGGTGCAATGCTAATCCAAATATGGTTATAATTTGCTACGATTCGGTAAGCATATATTATAGTAGTTTAGGATACGAAATCCGCCAAAATTTTTATGGCCATATGTATTGATAATAGATAAATAGGTAGAGCTAGAGAAATGGAAAAAATTACTACGGGTTTTAGTGTGAATCCATTAGTTGGCAGCCTTAGGGCAAATCAATTAATGGGGAGATATATTAAAACAAAATATTTTATTGATTTACTTAATAGTAAATCATTGTGGTTTACGAGAATTAATAATTGGCAATTGATTGATCCATGTGAGGCTGAATTGCTGCCAGTTTTTAAAAAACATTTAAGGGCGTCACATAGATCAAGTGAATATGAATATAATTTTCATAAATCTTTGGTGGATTTAAGCTTAAAGTCCAGTTTTGGTTGTTGCTTTACATTGTATGAAAATTATGAAAATGATCATATGTGGCAGGTGTTTACTCCAGAAGTAACAGATTTTGGAGTTTTAATAATTATAAAAGCTATTGATTTATATAATTCTCTTTTGAATTTAAAATATCTTTACCCATGTCAATATTTTTCAAAGGTTAAATATATTAATGACGCAAAAGCAAAATCGATGCAACCTAGAGATTGTACACATTCAAATAAAGAAACGTTTCAATATGAGGAAAGCCATTTTTTAAAACGAATTTCTTATTCTAATGAAAAGGAAGTGAGGGCAGTATTGTCTTCAGAAGAAAGTAAATGGTCAATCTTACTACACCAATATTTAAAGATAAATAAAATTCCTTATTATCCTATTGATACTCCACAACCAAAAGATTGTATTGGTATTAAAATGATGCGTAGTATGGTCATTCGCTGCCCGAATGACAGAGTTGTATTTTTAAATAAAGAGCAAGGTGAAGGTTTTATAAATTTTATAGAAAATTATTATAACAACAGTGTTTCCACTGGGGTCAACGTCCCTTTTGATTATAATTATATTCAAAAAATCATTATCCATCCACGGTTAAATAAAGGTCATGATGTTTATAAGGCCATTCAAGCTGAAATTGAAAACAAGAAGATTGGTTGTGAAATAATCGATAGTGGTCTATATAAACAAGCATGGTAATAAAATTGGTTTATTTATCCTCATTCTAAAAAATAAGTAAGTATTATTTTGCAATAGATTCTGCTGCACTTGGATACCTATAAAATACGTGCCCGCGGGTATATGGGGATCATTTCTTATTTTGTATCACAAAAAAGCGGCGTATTTTTTAGTTTCTTCATTAACTCTTGTAAACAATTATCATGCCCATTAATAAACTTTTTTATATATTTATTACGCCACGGCTTGCTCGACCATCACATTTGCTAGCTTTTGCTGCAGCTGATTTGCCTCCGTGATGCGAGATTTTAGTTGATGGCAGATTGTCATTAGTTCATTGATTTTGGCGATGATGCGGTGTTGTTCAGCAAGAGGTGGTAGTGGAATTAACAAAGCTGCAATTGATTCCGAATTAAGAGTGTTTCCTTTAATTGCGCTTTTGGAGTTCCCGGCCATTGTACGAGCAGGTAAAACCTTAAATAAAAAATCCTTAAAAATACTTTGATTGGGATAAATTGAGATAATTGCTTCATTATGGAAGGCAGGTTTATCAAGTATTGAAATTTTTCCCAGAGTTAATTTGAAGCTCATTAAAATCGTTCCTGCTGGTGCAGGTTCACACCTAAAAATTTCAGATACTGCTTTATTTGT
>JABDBA010000002.1:45929-211314 GCA_013288885.1 Gammaproteobacteria bacterium
ATTGAAATTTTTCCCAGAGTTAATTTGAAGCTCATTAAAATCGTTCCTGCTGGTGCAGGTTCACACCTAAAAATTTCAGATACTGCTTTATTTGTTATCTGTTTAGATGTTTCTGAAACGCGATCATCGTGGTTTAAATCAGCAATGCTCACCCAATTAAAACCGTCCCCAGAATTTGTCCAATAGACACTACTTTTTGTAGATGGTGTTTTCCCCACTTTATAATTGCTTACATCAGGTAGATGCACCCATTCCCACCCCTTCGGCAAATCAAAAGGCTTTTTCTCATCTCTAATCGACGGCAGTGGTTTACCTTTCTTAATTTTTCCTTCAGCAACCAACTTCGCTTTTTCAGCCTGTATCCGTTTTAACAATTCACTCGCAGGTTCATCATTCATATCTTGCGGCACGAGTTTGCCCATCACAGCAAGTTGTAGCACGATTTCTTTGAGGGCGTCGATGCTGGTTTCGGTGGTGAATAAGGTATCGAAATGTGCGGCAATGCGTTGCCAGTTTTCGCTAAATTCTTCTGCGTTTTGTGATTGGGTGAGAGTGCTAAGTAGTTGTTCAACGAGTTTTTCATGCACTTCGGCGGCATTGTTGTGCTGGTTTTCTAGTTGGTCACACAATTCCATTAGTTCACCAACTTTGGCAACGATACGGTGTTGTTCGGCAAGAGGTGGTAGTGGAATTAACAAACCTGCAATTGATTCCGAATTAAGAGTGTTGCCTTTAATGGCGCTCTTGGAGTTCCCGGCCATTGTACGAGCAGGTAAAACCTTAAATAAAAAATCCTTAAAAATACTTTGATTAGGATAAATTGAGATAATTGCTTCATTATGGAAGGCAGGTTTATCAATGATTGAAATTTTTCCCAGAGTTAATTTGAAGCTCATTAAAATCGTTCCTGCTGGTGCAGGTTCACACCTAAAAATTTCAGATACTGCTTTATTTGTTATCTGTTTAGATGTTTCTGAAACACGATCATCGTGGTTTAAATCAGCAATACTCACCCAATTAAAACCGTCGCCAGAATTTGTCCAATAGACACTACTTTTTGTAGATGGTGTTTTCCCCACTTTGTAATTGCTTACATCAGGTAGATGCACCCATTCCCAGCTTTTCGGCAAATCAAAAGGCTTTTTTTCATCATTGATTGGTGGCAATGGTTTAGCCTTTTTGATTTTCCCTTCAGCAACTAACTTCGTTTTTTCAGCCTGAATACGCTTGAGCAATTCACTCGCAGGTTCATCATTGGGATTTTGCGGCACCAATTTGCCGCGCACAGCGAGTTCCAGTATTAATTCACGCAATTTTCTGATGCCATACACGCTGGCTGCATTACTTGAGCTGCGGCCACGCCTTGATTTTTTTCCTGTATTGGCTGTTGTCCAAATATCCAGGTGATCAGTTAACAGTTGTTGTATTGCGGTCATGTTTTTTAGCCTTTTTGCTTTCTGGTGGGGATGACAGCGCAACGTTCAAAATATCTTTCAGCTGTTCACGCAATGCGGCGATATCATTCTGCATGGCGTTGTACTGCGCTAATAGCAACTCAGGGTCATGAATTTCTTGTTCGCCAATATGTGGATTTTTACAATCGAGGTTATAATTTCGTGCTTTGATATCTTCAATGCTCAGTTTCCAGGCACGTTCATTTTCCACACGTTTTTTGAAGCTATCTTTTTCTTTACCCCACCATGCTGTTTCTGCATCAAACTCTTCAATCTTCATTGGTTTAGTTTTGTTGTAGCTTTTTACACCAGGCGGGTAGGGGTGTTCGTAAAACCAGATGTTCTTCGTTGGCGTACCTTTAGTGAAAAATAGTAGGTTGGTTTTGATGCCCGTATAAGGGCTAAATACACCATTGGGTAAACGCACGATAGTGTGTAGATTGCATTCTTCAAGCAACTTTTCTTTGATGCGTGTTTTAATGCCTTCGCCAAATAGAAAGCCATCCGGTAGTACGACTGCCGCGCGACCACCGGTTTTAAGTAATTGCATTATCAGCACTAGAAAAAGATCGGCTGTTTCACGTGTGCGAAAGGTAGTAGGAAAATTAGTTTCAATACCATCTTCTTCCATGCCACCGAAAGGTGGATTGGTAACAATGATTTCTACACGTTCTTTCGGTGTCCAGCTAATCAAGGGGCGGGCAAGTGTGTTGTCATAACGAATATTGCTAGGTACGTCAATGCCATGCAAGATCATATTGGTGATGCATAGCAAATGCGGCATCGGTTTTTTCTCTATACCGAAAATATTAGTTTGCAATTGTGTTTCATCCTCTACCGTTTTCACATCTTGTTTACGTATGTGCTCTATGGAACAGGAGAGAAAACCGCCGGTGCCGCAAGCAGGATCCATCACTTTTTCACCCAGGCGTGGGTTAGACATACGCACCATAAATTCTGTTACTGCACGTGGTGTATAAAATTCTCCTGCATTTCCTGCAGCTTGCAAATCACGGAGTAATTGTTCATACATGTCACCAAATAGATGACGTTCTTGCGCTTTATTAAAATCTACGCCTTCCTGAATCTTATTGATTACCTGGCGAATCAATTGGCCAGATTTCATGTAGTTGTAGGCATCTTCAAATACAGAACGGATTACGTAAGCGCGTTGATCGTTACCTTTAATTTCCAGTTGCTGTAAACCAGGGAATAAGTCGTTATCGATAAACTGTTTTAATGTATCGCCGGTGATGCCTTCAGCATCGGCTGCCCAATTGCGCCAGCGGTATTTCTTTGGTAATGGTGATTTATATTTGTCTTGCAACAACTCCCATTCGCTTTCGCGGTCATCAAATATTTTTAGGAATAACATCCACACTAACTGAGCTAGGCGCTGAGCGTCACCATCTACGCCTGAATCCTTACGCATGATGTCTTGAATGGATTTTATAGTGGAAGAAATACTCATAATGTTGACCATTTATTAGTAAAGTTAGTATTGGGCATAAAGCTTAATTTCTAATTCATGCAGTGCATTGATATAGGCATTTTTGCCACCAAAAGCAGATACGAGTTCATTGGGTGTGCCCATCTTTTTAAATGGGTCTATAGTAAGTATTTTAATGTCTTCAATATTTTCAATGCTGGTATCAGCATATTTGTCCAGTAAGCTTTCTAATACTTTGCGAGCCTGTTCACCATATTTAGTAAAATAGTTGCGTTTCCTTACTTGTTCTGCGCGTTCGCGACGGGTTAGAGGCGGTTGATCAAAGGCGACGTGGCATATCAAATCGAAGGCATCGAAATCTTTGCCTACTGTTTCAGCAAGTGCTTCTAATAATACTCCATGTTCTTCAAGTTCACGCAGTATTGACGTTTTGCGTTCGCTTTTAGTCCAGCATTTCAAAAATTGATCAAGCGATTGGTAATCTTTTCTGACTGTATGGCGAGTATAGTCTTTGAGTGATTCAGTGATCAGTTTACCGTCGGATCCATAATACTGCACGCGTTCAGCAATGACGTGAACTTCTACATCACCGATGATATATTTTGGATGTTTGGTATTATTGCTATCTTCAAAGTCGCTGCTATCTGAACCGTCTGCTGTGGTGCTAGTGTTTTCTGACGCATCATTATCCGGTGGTACGGGTGTCTCATCGCCTTTTGGCTCATAAATCATTACTGGCTCACCATCAAAGGCAGGATCTGCAAACAGCTCAGTCGCTTTTTTAAAATCCATGATGGTAAACCAGAATTTATCGTAATCTTCATTGATGCGAGTGCCGCGCCCAATGATTTGTTTGAACTCGGTCATAGATTTAATGTGTTGATCTAGCACTATTAATTTGCAGGTTTGGGCATCTACACCTGTCGACATAAGTTTAGATGTAGTAGCTATTACTGGGTAACGTTCTTCTGGATTGATAAAGTTATCTAATTCGGCTTTACCTTCGAGCTCGTCGCCTGTGATGCGCATCACATACTTGCGGTTTTCCTTTACTCGTTCAGGATTTAGATTTACCAAAGCTTGGCGCATACGTTCTGCATGATCAATATCATCGCAAAATACGATAGTTTTAGCATAGGGATCAGTTGCTGTTAGAAATTGAGTGATTTTTTTAGCTACCAATTCAGTGCGCTTTTCCAATACTAATGTTCGATCCATATCAGTCTGATTGTAAATGCGGTCTTCAATTAGTTGACCATGTTTATCAGTTTGGCCTTTGCTTGGGCGCCAGCCTTGCAGGTCTTTGTCAATGTCGATGCGAACGACTTTATATGGTGCTAGAAAACCATCCTCTATGCCTTGTTTTAATGTGTAGGTATAAACTGGCTCGCCGAAATAATAAATGCTAGAAACATCTTTTGTTTCTTTCGGTGTAGCAGTTAACCCTATATGTGTCGCTGAAGAAAAATATTCCAAGATTTCGCGCCAGGCGGAATCTTCTGCCGCACTGCCGCGATGACATTCGTCGACCACAACCAGATCAAAGAAATCACGCGAGAATTGTTTATAGATATTCCGTTCTTCTTCATTGCCAGTGACAGCTTGATATAACGATAAATAAATCTCGTAGCTTTTGTCGATTTGGCGCTTACTGATTTTAGTCATCGCCTTGCCAAATGGTTTGAAATCATTGTTTTTAGTTTGATCAATCAGAATGTTGCGATCTGCCAAAAAGAGAATACGTTTTTTGGCGCCAGATTTCCAAAGTCGCCAGATGATTTGAAATGCGGTATAGGTTTTGCCCGTACCAGTTGCCATCACTAGCAAAATGCGTCTTTGATTTTTCGCTATTGCTTCTACTGTATTGTTGATGGCATTGATTTGATAATAACGTGGACTCCGATCTGTGCCATCATTGTGATATGACATTTCTACTGCATGACGTGCATCAGCTGTTTCAAGTCCTTTCCATTGGCAATAGCGTTGCCAAAGTTCATCAGGAGACGGAAAAGCTCCTAAAGCTAACTCTTGTTCCATTTTCTCAGAGAGCCCAGTACGGTCATGTAAGTGAAATGCATCACCATTGGAGCTGAATACAAACGGTACGCCGAGAGTTTCAGCATAGTTAAGTGCTTGTTGCATACCAGCACTCACGCTGTGATTATTGTCTTTCGCTTCGATTACTGCTAGCGGGATATTCGATTTGTAATAGAGGATATAATCAGCGCGTTTTTGTTCACCGCGAGTATGCAGCTTGCCGCGCACAATAATGCGTCCTTTAGTAAAAGTTACCTCTTCACGTATCTGGCTGTGGAGATCCCACCCCGCCGAGATAATAGCAGGAGTAATGTACTTGGAGCAGATATCGCGTTCGGAGAGGTTTTTCTTGTCAATCATGGGGCTATCAATTCCATGTTAGTGAATATGTTCCCGATTTATCAGAAACCAAAAAGCCCTCATTTACAAGGGCTTCTGAATGATTCTTAAAACTTTTTGGTGGAGGCGGCGGGAATCGAACCCGCGTCCGTAAGCACGTTACCTAAGCCACTACATGTTTAGTCAAGTCTTCAATTTAATCAGCTAACTTCCGGCTGACAGGAGGTTAGTCAACGAGCCTGTCTAAGGATTTAACGGCCCTATCGCAGGCGGATAGAACCACGATCTTGTGAGGTTATGACCATGGTTTACAGCGCACAAGCACGTCGTAAACCACGGCGCTTTAACGTTTCTTAGGCGTTAACGACAGCTAGGTCGCTGTCAGCGGTATACTTGGTATCATTTGCAAGTATAATTTGCAGCTTTTTTTACGAGGCTAGCTAACATCCTCGACATGCGTCTTAAGGCTCTGCAACCCACGTCGAAACCAGGTCGCCCCCCTATCTTTAATTATACACCAAAGCCGCCTGAAAATCTCTCTTTTATTAGTAAGGTTTCGGAGTGGAAGAGGCCGATGATCCGGCCATTTTGGCAGATGTAGATGCGGTTATGGGTAAAGCGCCACTTTTGCCATTAGGGGGTTTTTTGCTAGCAATAAGTACTTTTACTGACGACGCATCAGCCGATTTTTCATCAAAGGATGTTTTTTTTGCTTCTGCTTTTTTAACAAGTTCAGAATCTGGCGCTAAATATTTCCTTCGAATTAATAAACATGCATCAATAGCCTGATGTGCCACAGCTTTGTTGTTAAGTTTGTAACATGTGCTGGCAAGGTTGTAATTTGCCGCTGCCAAATCGAGATTCCATGTTCTAATATTGGGGTAAGTTAAAAGAATTTCTGATAGTTTATTTTGTGCAGTCATAAAATAGTCCAAAGCTCTTTTAAGTTCTCCTTGATCAGTGGCTTCCTTACCTAATTGATTAAAATGGTGTGCGATTGAACATGCATCCATGTGCATAAACAAATCATGGAGATTGGTTATGACTATATTTGTTTGATTTTCTGTAGTTTTATGGGTTAGGGTTAGGCGAGGATATTTTTGTTTGCAATGAGTTAAAACTTTATCTGCTGTTTCTCGATCAACCATTGTAAGTGACGCTGTAGTGAAGTTTTCATCACATATCCATGGAGCAGTAGGGGGTTCAAAAAGATGCTGTAATAGCTTGATCATCTTTTTTTTGCAATCATCTTTTGCTTTCTGAAAATCCACCTCGCGTGTATAAATATAAGGGGGGTTAAAATCGCCGGTGGTATCATCACCTTCACTTTTTGCAACGCGAACCACACCGAATTCGTTTCCTATACCATGCTTGCAGGATGATGTTTTTAGCATTGATTTGTTAGTTTGTGGTTTTATTAAAAGAGGCATACAAGCAGTGCGGCGGATCATATAATTAACTAAATGTGCGGTTATTTCCTCGTTTTTTTGTTCAATGGCCATATCCAGTGCTGTTTTGCCACTTATATCTCTTATCGAAATTTGAATCCCATTATTTAATAAATAAAGCACGATATAAACGTTGTCGGCGGCTACAGCATGGTGCAATGCTGTGCGTCCGTCTTCTGTTACATGGTTAATATCTGTAAATAAGGGTTCAGCCCATTCTAATAAATACATTAAAGTTTTTATGTCATTAGTTTTGGCTGCTTCAATAAACAAATCGGCAGGCTTAGTATGAGAAAGCTTTTTGGGTTTGGTGGGAATGTAACCGAGTTGTTCTAGCCTTGAACGGAGGGCGCTAGGAACAAAGAATACTTTTACTCCAAATACATCAATTATTTCTTCTTTGCCATATTTTATGTGATAAATAACAAACTTTCGATCGACATCAACAGGGTATTCTACTTTTATACCCATGGCTGGCGCGAATATCTTTACTAAATCGCCGCAATATAAAGCCGAAGGAATCTCCCGGTTTTTTTTGTCAAATCTTGCGGGGTAAGTATTCCAATACCGATTGCTATAAGGATAGCCGACTAAAGTACTGGCAACAGGGTTAGCAGAAATAAATAATAATTGGACGGAATAATCCAATCCTTCGCATTCAACCAATATGTGGGTCACGTTTGCCGTTTGAAATTGGTCTTTTAGTTCCGGCGGATAACATCTATATCTCTCTACCTCTTCTTTTGGAGGTAGGTCAGCAAAATAACTGGGTAAGGTACGGTATTTAAGACCATCAACGGAAGTTCCTTCTTTTTCTATGTCTAGCGAATACTCTCCTCCTTTTCTAGAAACTTCTGGAGATTCTTCTACTATTAAACCGCCGTGTATACCTAAACATTCGCCTTCTTTTCCTGAAACGTAGTAAGCAGCAATGCCGAATTGCTTATTGTTCGGATCAGCATGTGCATTAGCCAATATAAAACTTTGTGGCATGGCATTGGTAGTTAATGTTGTTATAAGTTCTTCGTTTAATATTTCAATGAGTTTAGGTTTTATTTGGTTAGGAGGTAAATCTTTAAGATGCGCAAAACGTTGCATTTTTAAAAGAGTTGCAATATTACCATGAGGAATATTTATAATTTTGGGTTTTTGGGGCGGGTTTCCCGATGTGGTTACCAGTCCTTTGATTAGTTGACAAGGTAATTCGGGTGCGACAATGGATTGGCATCCAGGAGTTCCTGGTATTCGATCAAGGATTTTAAAACCTTCCGGTCTGCCGCCGACTTTTTCATAGAATGGGTCGTTGCCCTCGAAAACGGCTGTAACAGATTCTTTTTGATCGTTGAACATAGGTTATTTTACGTTTAATAATTTGGAGGGGCATTATGCATTAAAATTAAAGAAAAGGTAAATGATTAAACAATAATTACCGTTTCCGCAGCAACCGCTCCTTCTGCCGCTTCCAATCCTGCTCTTTTTCGCTTTCGCGTTTGTCGTGGGTTTGCTTGCCCTTGGCGAGGGCGATTTCCAGTTTGACGTGGTTTTTCTTCCAGTACATTTTGAGGGGGATTAAGGTATAACCCTTACGTTCGACGCTGCCATAGAGCTTATTCAGTTCGCGCTGGTTCAGCAGTAATTTTCGGGTGCGGGTAGGGTCGGCGTAAATATGGGTAGAAGTGGTGTTTAAGGGGCTGATATGTGACCCCAGCAGCCACGCTTCGCTGTTTTTCAGCAATACGTAGCTTTCGGTCAGCTGTACCTTACCGGCGCGCAGGCTCTTCACTTCCCAGCCTTGCAGGACTACCCCGGCCTCGAAGCGTTCTTCGATAAAAAAGTCGTGCGTAGCCCGTTTATTCAAAGCGATGGTGGAATTGCTATGGGGGGCTTGTTTTTTGTTGCTCATATTGTGCATTATACTGACCCTATGCCAATAATCCATCGTACACTTCAAGTTCCTTACTCCGTTAGCCAAATGTATGCATTGGTTAATGCGGTGGAAGACTATGCCGAATTTTTGCCCTGGTGCAAAGAAAGCAAAGTTTTAAGCCGTGACGAAGACGAAGTCCATGCCACATTGACCTTAGCAGGCGGCGGTTTTCAAAAATCGTTTACCACTTGCAACCGTATGCAATCCGAAAAAATGATCGAAATCCGCTTAGTACATGGGCCATTTAAACAGCTCGAAGGCTTTTGGCGTTTTGAAAATATCGATGAAAATAGCTGTAGCATTACGCTCGATCTCGAATTTGAATTCTCCAACATGCTGCTGGGTTTAGCGTTTGGCCCCGTGTTTCAACAAGTGGTGGAATCGCTCACCGATGCATTCTCAGAGCGGGCCAAAGAGATTTATGGTTGCCGTTGAAATTGCTTACGCCACATCTACGCAACAAGTAATTATCCCTCTTGCGGTTAGTGCTACCTGCACCGTAGCCGATGCCATCGCGCAATCGGGTATTTTACAGCAATTCCCAGAAATCGATTTAGCTGTCAATAAAGTTGGGATTTTCAGCAAAATGACAGCATTAGATACCATTGTAAAAGAAGGCGATCGTGTCGAGATTTATCGACCATTGCTGATGGACCCTAAACTCGCCCGCAAATTAAGGGCGCAGAAGCAGAAGAAAATAGGGGTCAGATCTTGACTTGCTACATGCTTGGAAATTGTAGAGTTCAAATAGTTAGTTACTTAGCATGTAGCAAGTCAAGATCTGACCCCTACTTTTCAGCCGTATACGTCGGCACAGTCTGAATATTCTGCAAAATCCCATTCACAAATAACAAAGTCACGCGTTGTTCGGTGCGGGCTTTGCCACCGGGCTGGTAGGTATAAACATAATCCCAGCGATTGGGGTCAAAGGTATTCTGCATCACCGGCGTGCCCATAATATAACGCACCTCATCTTGCGTCTGCCCTGGCTTCAACTGCGCGATCATATCAGGTGTAATCACATTACCTTGTTGGATATTAGGCTTATACATATGTAGGCAGCCCGTCAGCAGCAAGCATATGAAAGCAGGAAGCAGATATTTGATGAGGTTTTGCATAGTTATTCGATTTATCAATGTTTTTAGAATAAGGCATCCTAGCGGTTTTTAGCGGGGGCGGCAAGAGGGAAGGGGGTCAGATGTGACCCCTATTTTTTCTCAAACCTTAAGGAATTTTAAGGAAACTCTCACATTTATTGGTTAGAATCCTTACTTGTCTGATTAAACGTATAGGTAATAAACAATGAATCCAAATAAGACAGAACGAAATAAATTTCTAGATAAGTTACATAATCTGATTGGCAGCGGTAGCCTCGATGAGCTACAAAAAGCATTTGATTCTTCGACATATACGCTATCGGTATATGAGCTAGCTGATTTAATGTTTTCGGCCGCTGCAGCAATTTTAGGTAAACCAGGCGCGCAGCAATCGGGCATAGTTCGATATTTAATTGATCAAATAAAATCAGATGATGGTCCAGATCAATCGCGTATTTTTTCAGTGTTAACTTATCGATCACAAGGAGGACCTTGTTGTTTGTCAGCGATTATTGAATCTTGCGATTTAGAAACAGCTGAACTGTGTCTTGCACCGTTAGTTTTGTCAGATAAAAATGAAGAAAATCAGAAAAAAAATAAAAAATATTGGGAAGATGCATTGTTGTCTGCCGTGCAAAATAAATATCATCATCAAGTTATTGTTAAATATTTATTGCAGATAAAGCCTGACATCTCACTGACAACAGATCGAGATGGGAATACGGCTTTACATTGGGCAGCTAAAAAATGCGATTTAGCAACAGTTCAACAACTGTTTAATATACAACGCGATCAAAAAGAAATAGAGGCTAAAAATAATGATGCGGAGACTATCCTACACTATGCTTCAGAAAATAGTGATCCACAAGTTTTAGTTTATATTTTCAATAAATATAAGTTTGAGTCTTCTCAAATAACGGCAGTCGATAAGAGCGGTAATAACGTGTTGCACTATGCTGTTTATAAGCCTGAAGGTAGTTTAGAAAAAGTTAAATTTTGGATTGGAGTATTTACCCAACATGATAAAAAATATTTGATTTGGAAAAGAAACAAAAAGGGAGAAACTCCATTACTAATGGCAAGATGCTATTTGGGAAAACGCGATAATGAAACCGCGCGATCTTTAGCTGATATATATAAAGAAAATGGAGAAAAGGAGCCTTCAAAGGAAGATGAGGAAAAAAAATCATGTGAAATTGCTTCTGAAAAGATGATGCAAAAGTTTGCCCAGCAAATATTAAATTTAACACATCAATCTCCCCCTGTTATCCCAGCGAAAAAACAACAACAGCAAGTTAAAACACACCCTGGGGATAAAAAAAATGACATGCCGCGTAAAGTTACACAAGTGCAGCCTCAAACAGTGGCTAATGCGGCAGCAACACATGTACCTATAATAGCCCCTATTGCTCGGCGTCCACAACGCGAACTTAATGCAAAACAAAGTCCAGCAGTTGCTGCTTTGTTACCCGCCACAAAAGTTGAACCGAAGGTTGAAAAGCGAGAGGGAAAGCCAAAAAAAGTTGTGCCATCGGTTTCGGTTCCGGTGAGAACTCCTCTGCAAATCAATTATGAAAAACTTAAGGCATTTCTAACTTCCAATCAAAATGAGGCTAAAGAATTAGAGAGTCTCTCCGGCGAATATTACAAATCTTTTAATGAGGATAAGTCAGAAAAAAATGCACCCTATTTTCGTTTGCATAGTGATCTTTTAAAAACAATAGCTGATCGGTATTTCGTATTCAATGATTTTAAAAATGCTAAGCCTTGGTACGACCGTGCACGAGATTTTAGAAAAAAGAATATTCTTGAGAATAAACAAAAACCTGAAGATGCGGAATTTTTAACTCAAATTACAACTAAAATTAGAAAGATAGCAGTAACAGAGGCTTTACAAAAAAAACAACAAGAAGAAAAAGATAAGCAAGAAAAAGAACAACGCCAAAAAAATGAAGAGAAGAAAAAACTAGAAGAAAAAGAAAGACAAAAAAAAGAGCAAGAAGATCAGGAAGAACAAAAGAGACAACAGCAACTGCCACAGCCAAGCGGTGAACTTGTAGCTGCTAAACCTGCAGAGCCGCAGCAACCTGATAAGCAACCAGATAAACAACCAGATCCACCCCCAGTGATGGAACAACCACTATCACCTCAAGCACCCCCTCAAGATCAAGCTGATGCAGATTCAGTAGCGCCAATGTCTGATCCTGATCTCACTCCTATATCTACCACATCAACAGAGAGTACTTTTTCACGATCATCAATGGCGTCATCAGTTCCAGATGATAATTTAGATCTAGTTGAACGTGCTTGGGCATTAGAACGTGCAGGCAAAATAGCAGAAGCAATGCCTCTTTATCAGCAAGCCATTGGTCAGAATAGCCCCAACGCTGCGCTCGCGGCGAACAATTTAGGTTGTTATTATGAAGGTAATGGAGAGATCGAAATCGCACGCCCGTTTTATTTAAAAGCATGGCAGTTGGGTGATTCAAATGGTGCGGTTAGCTTAGGTATATCTTTTTTTGTAGCAGGAAATTATAAAAATGCAGTTGACTGGTGGCAGGCGGCCAGCGAAGAAAGTTTAAACCCATATGCCTTATGTTTGATCAGCGATAGTCTTCAAAAACAACTTTACTTTTATTCCCACTTAAGTGTTAGCCAAAACCAAGCTTTGGCCACAACATTAAAAAACCAAGCTGAAACTATTTTGCGACGTTGGAGTGCGGTAGGTGATCCTATGGCGCTCGTTTATCTTGATAAATATTTTCCGACACCTGTTATACTGCATGAAGGGAGCGCACCTCTCCCTGATTCAGTAAAAGCAACAATGGAAAAATTGGGCCCAACCACAGTATTGGGTGGTAGCGGTGTGCGTCATTATTGTTGCGGCGGAACACCGCGCGATAATGATGTTTATACAGAAACAAAAGAGGTACAAAAAGCGTTGCCCACCGCAACGCAGAATACAAAGATAACAAATTTCACTGTTTACAAATATACTGAGGATAAATATATATTTGATATTGTTCAATGTGATTTATCTGCATTACAAGAATTGGCAAATAAAAGTGATTTTACAGTTAACGCATTATATGAAAGAACGGATGAAAAAATTATCGACCCTACTGGGCGTGGATTGCTGCATTTAAGAGCGGGGATTATTGATACTGTCATAGAGCCTAAAGAAAGTTTTACAGCGGATATTAGGCGCGTATTACGCGCACTTTGCTTAAGCAATGAAGAATATCAACCGGGAAAACGTTATATGTTTAGCACGCGCGTGCTTGCTGCGGCAAAAGAAATATCGTGTTCACCTAAGGTTAGTGAATTGTTAGATCAAGTAAAACCGGGTGATTTATATCACGTTATTTGTAAATGTTTTATGAACGGCCACGCAGAAGAAAATTTTAACACATTAATGGAATGGGGTTTGTGGGATAAACTGTTTCCAGTGAATGTTGCACAAAGGCAAGAAGAAAAATATAAAATTTTTTTACAGAATCGTTTTAAACTTCTGGATGCCAAAACAAGAATAGAGCGGATATCTCCGTCCGATTTTCTCAACCCTATTGTTGCAATAGCGTTGGGTAAAGGCGGCATCGACCAAACTAAATTTGTCGAAATTTTAAAGCCCTACCGGCTTCCTGTAGAGATTATGGGAATGATGAACGGTTGTTTGCATAAGATTAACCAGATTAACAAGGAGTATTATGATCTTCCTGTTCATGTATCTAAATTTGCGATGAATAGTTTCCCAAGATTTATTCCAGCATCAGGAACTAAAGCAACAACTGAGCCAAAAGTATCTGCGGCGACACCACCTAATTCGCAGGCTCCCTCACCCAAATAAGTGGAAGGGGTCAGATCTTGACTTGCTACATGCTAAAGAAGTAATCGTCAAATTCCTATAGTTTCTAAGCATGTAGCAAGTCAAGATCTGACCCCTTCCGATAAAAAAAATTCCAAAAAAGGGGTTGTACTTAAGGATTCCTTAAGGTTCGGCTGCTAAACTAGGGGTAAGAGGAAGATAATTACTCATTTAGAGGGGTGGCCAATGGCTAATACCAACAAAATTTTTGAAGGATTAGGGGTAGATCAAAAAGAGTTAGCTAAAGCGTTAGCTGAAGCCAAAAAAGCACAAGCTGAGCAACAAGCTAAGGGTATGACTGCCACAAACCCCGTGGTTTCTACGGTTGACAATAAGACTGTCGCCAATTCAAAAGCAGAATCGACTGAACAAGCGACTACTGATACCGTTGCCAAGCCCACAACACCAAGACCAGGCGCTGATCTAGCCAAAAAAGTTAAAGATGAACTCTTTAACGAGCAGACGATGAAAAATATTCTTGGTTAAACTCAATAACCCTTACCCCTTCCCTCACCCTAACCCTCTCCCAGGGGGAGAGGGGATCGGAATTTCCCCATAAAAAAACCCCGCAATTGCGGGGTTTTTTATTCCACAAAACTACTTTTACATCATCCCTTCCATACCACCCATACCGCCCATACCACCAGCGCCTGCATGAGCATGTTCTTCTTTCTTCGGAGCTTCAGCGATCATACATTCGGTCGTGATCATGAGGCCAGAGATAGAAGCAGCGTTTTGTAACGCAGTACGAGTCACTTTGGTAGGATCCAAAATACCCATTTCGATCATATCGCCATACTCGTTGGTTGCTGCGTTAAAGCCATGATTGCCTTTACCGTTAGCCACTTTGTCAACGACTACCGAAGGTTCAGCACCTGCGTTAGCAACGATTTGACGTAATGGAGATTCCATCGCGCGACGTACTATGGTGATACCCATGTTTTGATCAGGGTTGTCGCCTTTGAGGTCTTTAATCGCATTAAGCGCACGAACCAGTGCAACACCACCACCAGGAACCACACCTTCTTCAACTGCAGCGCGTGTAGCATGAAGTGCATCTTCTACGCGGGCTTTTTTCTCTTTCATTTCCATTTCAGTGGCAGCACCTACTTTGATCACCGCTACACCGCCAGCTAATTTAGCTAAGCGTTCTTGCAGTTTTTCACGATCATAGTCAGAGCTGGTGTTTTCAATTTCCGCACGAATTTGCGTGATGCGGGTTTGAATATCTTTCGATTTACCCGAGCCACCAATAATCGTGGTGTTGTCTTTGGTAACGAGAACACGCTTCGCTGAACCCAAATCTTCTGACTTGGTGGTTTCTAAACTTAAGCCGATTTCTTCTGAAATCACTTTAGCATTGGTCAACGTGCCGATATCTTGCAACATCGCTTTGCGGCGATCACCAAAACCAGGCGCTTTTACTGCGCATACTTTGACGATACCACGAATGGTGTTAACTACTAAAGTTGCTAACGCTTCGCCTTCTACATCTTCAGCGATGATCAACAATGATTTACCTGATTTTGCCACGCCTTCCAACACCGGCAACAAATCACGAATGCTCGAAATTTTCTTGTCAACCAATAAAATAAATGGGTTTTCAAGTTCAGTGCTCATACTTTGTTGGTTGTTGATGAAGTAAGGTGACAAATAGCCACGATCAAATTGCATACCTTCAACGATGTCGAGTTCATTTTCTAAACCAGAACCGTCTTCAACAGTGATAACGCCTTCTTTGCCTACTTTTTCCATCGCTTTAGCAATGATCGCACCGATAGGTTGATCAGAGTTAGCAGAAATCGTGCCAACTTGTGCAATCGCTTTGAAATCAGAGCAAGGTTTAGAAAGTTTTTTCAATGCTTCAACAGCGGCTGTTACTGCTTTATCAATACCGCGTTTGAGATCCATTGGGTTCATACCAGCAGCTACTGCTTTCAAGCCTTCTACTAACATAGCTTGTGCCAACACAGTTGCTGTTGTTGTGCCATCGCCAGCTTCGTCAGAAGTCTGTGACGCCACTTCTTTAACCATCTGCGCGCCCATGTTTTCAAACTTGTCTTTCAGTTCGATTTCTTTTGCTACTGAAACACCGTCTTTAGTAATGGTAGGTGCACCAAAACTTTTTTCTAGCACTACGTTACGGCCTTTAGGGCCTAAAGTAACTTTAACTGCTTCCGCTAGAATGTTAACACCACGTAGCATACGCTGACGGGCTTCCGTCGAAAAACTTAATTCTTTTGCAGGCATGTAAATTTCCTCTTAATGTAAATTAATTAGTAATGGTTATCAAAACAGCGCTTAGCCTTCGATAACGCCCAAAATATCTTCTTCGCGTAGAACCAAAATCTCTTCGTTGTCGAGTTTGATTTCAGTGCCAGCGTATTTGCCAAATAGGATCTTGTCGCCTACTTTAACGGCCAAGGCACGCGTGTCGCCATTGTCGAGCACTTTGCCAGTACCGATTGCGAGCACAACGCCTTTTACCGGTTTTTCTTTCGCAGTATCAGGAATGAAAATACCACCACTGGTACGATCTTCTTCCTCTTCGCGTCGCGCAATAATGCGGTCATGGAGAGGGCGGATTTTTACTTTAGACTTAACACTCATGCAATTTCCTCCTTTGGGATGATAGAAACATAGATAATCACGAACGTGCCATTTTAGCACTCTTTACCACAGAGTGCTAATGATAAGGGCGCTTAGCGAAAAAACAAGGGGGGAGGGGGGGTATTATCCCTTTTCACCCCCTTGGCAGATGTTGCTGCATTTTCACCCCCTTTGAAAAAGGGGGTCGCCGAGCGCTAAGCGAGGCGGGGGGATTTGACCGGGTTCGGGAGTAACCCAAAATTTTCATTAAGCCTCACCACAAACTATTATCTTGTGCTACTATTAAATTAAGATTAACCATTTTAGAAGGGGGAAGTGCCATGGGATTTAACTGGGGAGTACGAGGGTCTGGAAACGAAGCTATATATACAGCTTTGGTACCAATACCAGACAAGAGAGATACAGATTTTGAGCGGCTGCTAGCTGACATAAAGGAATATGGCACCGTGGAGGACGCCCCTAAGGATAAAGCAACCAAGGATGGTAAGAAGTACCTAATTACTGTAAAAAGTGCACCATATAGCCAAGAAGTGGGTGAGCTTATCACAGCATACGAGAAGAATAAAAAAGGGAACCCAGCCGAAGTAAAATCGCATCCACAAGAGAGTAGCGCTTCTATCCCGCCAATATCACCTTCTTCATTTGTGTGGGTCGAAAACAAGAGTGGTGTTATTCGCACTAAAATATCTTATTCTGCGCCAATACCAAAAGAACTTGGCATAAAAGGTACCAACGCAGCTATGCTGGGGGCGAGGCCGCCGCTATCTAAGGGTACTGATTATGTGATTAATAATGGACAATTAGTAGTATCTAGTGTGGAAGCGCAAAAACCCGTGTTCGATGCGTTGAATAATTATATTACATTCCAAAATAGTCTGAAAGATGCTGTAAAAAGAGGAAAAGAAAAAGAAAAAGAAATCAAGAGCGATAGTCTTCCTCCCAGCCCTTCAGCTGCAACAGCAACTTCTCCTGCCCCATTAGCCCCATTAAGTGACATGTGGCGTATATGGGAAGAGGAGGGGAGACAAATCCCATATTTTGCTTATTTAAAAGCAGAAGAAAATGAAGATTTTAAAAAACTGGTAAAATACCTAGGTGGCCAATATGGTGGTACTAAAGAAAAATTAAGAGATGGTGTGAAGTACATATATTTTGAGGTGCCACCACTCGAGAGAGCTTGTAGAATTGTAGATGGGCTTTACAATACGTACAAAACAAAGCAAGAAATGAAACTAGCCGCAGCAAAAGCGCAACCACAAGTGAGTGGTGCTCCTGCAGCAAACACTTCAAAAACGCCAGTTACCAGTGAATCAAAAGAAGTTGCTAATGTTATTAAGCTTAAATTAGTGCCAAGTCAAATAGGTGGTAGTCTTGAACAGCACTCGGTTGTGTTTACCATTCCTTCTGATGTAGAAGGTGGGCAACGTATTAGAGGAGTAGTAGAAAAAATCAAAACACGAACGGACGTAAAATTTTCGTCTAATGATGTGACTAAGGAGTGTAGTTTTATCTGTACAGACGATACCGACAACTTATCCGATGCTGTTCACATTGCTTTCCTTTTAAGAGATGGAATGGTTGATCCTACTACGCAAGAGTTTGCCGATAATAATGCAGTTAAAGATGCGCAGGATTTAATTAGTAAAAACGGTGCGCAGAGGGCTTTTGAGATTTTATCAAGCGAAGGATTGCACCTAGAAAAAAGCTCTCCATCATCATTCTCAATAAAAGCAGAAAAAACACAAACTAGCAATGCTTCTGTACTTGCGAGTAGCATCCCTTCAAGCAGTTCGTCGAATCAGCCATATTTTGCTTTTGTACCACTAACTTCCACTAGCCCTGCTGTTGATAAGCGGGAGATAAAACAAGATACGACAAGTCAACAACCAAGCTCTGCCAACACTTCTGCATCATCACCTGTAGCGCAAAAAAATGATATGCTGTTGCCAGGTTGGGAGATGGATGCTAAATCCTTAGATTACCCATTTATTTTCACGCTACCTTTTGATTTGGAGAGAAAGCAAATATTTGAATATGCTATAAAAAAATTGGTGTTGCAAGGTATGATGAATGCTGACGATGTTAAGATAGATCCCACTAAAACAGCAGACATTTTCAATCTGCGAGTCAAGTCGAATGAGGCTATGAGCTATCTATTTAATTTTGCATTAAAGACAATGCAAGAGGTAATAAATATATTCAATGAAAGCGCTACAACCGAAGCAAAATCGCAAACAGTAAAAGTAACTGCTGCTCCAGCATTAGGGTGGACAGATAAAAAGGATGGAAGTGAGTTTCGATGGCGTTCCCCTAAATTGCCTGTAGGAGCAACTAGAGACTCTATCACCAATGCCATAGCAGAGACGGGCATGCTATTTATTAATATTGCTCAAGATGAGGAAGGCAATATGTTTTTAGAAGTTGGATCTCGAGATGACATGGTTAAAATGAATAAATTATGGGAGTCTATTCTTACAACAATTGCATCTGCGCAAGCATCTAGTACTGCATTGCCAGAAGATTTTGACGAGTCATCAGTAGTCCCTGACCGTCGCGTGTCAACAGAAGATCTCAGCCCCAGCGCTGCTGCAACAAGCGCACCTTCTGCTGCAGTTTCTTCTACCGCTGCTCCAGCGTTGGTATGGACTGATACAAAGGATGGTAGTGATTTTCCATGGCAGTCTTCAAAACTTCCACTAGAAATAACCAGAGAATCTATCGGGAGTGCTTTAGGAAAGGCAGGCATAAAATTTGAGGTTGATGAAGATAATGATTACGACCTTAGAATAAAAGTGAAATATGAGCGTGACAGGGTTAAAATAAATAATTTGTTGCAGTCTCTTTTTGCAAAAATTGCGCCTGTACAAACACCGAGCTCCCCTAGCATACCTACACCTCAGCAGCCTGTAGCAACTTCCACTAGCGCTGCTGTGGCAACAACTCCTATTGCAGCTAACTCCCTACCTACATCTGAACAATTGGGATGGGCTGCCCAACCAGAGGGGGGATTTCATTCAGCGCCCTTGATAGAGGTATTAAAGCAAAAGGGAGTAACATCTGAGATTGGGAAAATGGTTGTAACACTTACCATGCAATTTTCAGCAAAGGGTATTAGTCTCACTCGACTTGACGATGGTAGTATGTCGATAGTGGCAAACGATGAACAGCAAAAACAAACGGTTGCGGGCATTTTAGATGAAGAGGTTCTAAAAGCTAACAAAGCTAACATAACAACTTCTCCGGCTCCTGCCACACCATCTACCTCGCCATATGCTCATCGGGTGGTAGACTCATTAGAAGCATTAAGTCACGAGTCAAAAGCAAAGATGGGCATTTGGCTTGAATGGGAGAATAAAGAACAACGATGCGTCGTTAGCTATAATGCTGCAGAAGATAAACGTATGCAACGAGTAGCAGAGAAGATCAAAAAGCTACCGCAATATCAATCATTTTTTGTAGTAGGAAGTTCTACTTTTAGTTGTGACAACATAAATGTGGCTGTTGAAATTGCTTTCCTTTTAAAGTACGGCGAAGTTGCAGATGATTCTGCTACAACAGGGATTGGAGATTTGAATGATCTGACAAGCAGAGCCAAAGCGTTTGTACAGCATCAGGGTATAATAGGGGCTTTAGATCTTAAATGGCAGGAAGAAAAAGACACGGCTAGCCAACAATTAAGTTCTGCTAGCGCTTCTGCATTATCCCCAGTAACAACTGTTAGTTCTGCAAGCTTCAAAGGAAAAGTATTGCAATGGGAAAAAGGAGACGATGGAAGATTCTATTCTGATTCGATCGAAGAAAAACTCTATAAAATATTTAATGCAATAAAAGTTACATTAACTAAAGAAGTAGTTAGAGCGGAAGGAGAAGAAGGGAGTAGGAGATTGGTAGTAAAAAACTACGAAGATGCACAGAAAGTTGATCAGGCTTTAGAAGTTGCTTTGAAAATCAATAAAAAAGGGGAAATTAAAAATTATGAAATATGGCGTTATGCGCCAGCTATTTTTGGCTACCAATATACACTACAAATGAATGATGATAGCGCTTCTTATAGATTGGTGCTTGAGAGTACGCTACAAAATGTAGAAATACAAAAATTGATACGTAAGAAAGACCTAAAAGTAGAATTGGATGAATCGGGCAAAATAAAATCTTTGCAAGCTTCTTTGTCAGCTAGAGATGAATTAAACCAAATTTTGGGTTTTGTGAAAGCCCCCACTGCCCCAGGAAAACCAGTTGAGGAACCAACACTTGCATCAACACCACTCATCAAATATACATGGTCAACACAAGAGCCATTAACATGGAGATCTTTTGAGGGGGGATTTCGTTCTGATGAATTAACAGACAAACAATTAACAAGATATAAAATTAAGGCACTACAAACTCCAATTTATATGCCAGCTGGACTTAAACAGGAAATTAGTCTAGATGGAAATAGATTAATAGCAAAGGATGAAGCTGCCTGTATTCAATTAAATGAGATATATGGTTTCAATGGAGGTGAAGTAGTGAGTGCTGCTGTAAAACAAACTAAACCGCGCGCTGCTGCAGAGCAAAAAGAGGTTCCGTTGCCTGATGGTTGGGCTAAAACTGAAAATGATAAATTTCCAAAGTACCCTTATAGTAAATCTTTTGATTCTAGCCAAAAAGAAGTACTTACAATTGGTAAAACAAAATTATTGGAATTAGGCCTGGTAGGTAAAGACGATATTGTTATAATAGCCGTGGCAGACAATAAGTTTGAAATAAGAACTAAAACGTCCAAAGTCGCATCTAAACTAAACCCTTATGCAGCAATGACCAAAGAGGAAGCGGAGAAACCTTTTGTAAAGCAATTCAAGAATTTTACACTGTACGAAAAACCATTAAGTGATACTAATCAATACTTATTTCACTCTAGTCCTCTTAATGATGAGCAAGTTATGGTATTGAATAGATTAAAATCAGAAGGAGGTCTGATTGGTATTGATTTTGTAGTTTCTGCAAGTGACAATAATACGTTTATTTTTAAAGTTAAAACAGAAAGCGGCTTTGCAATATTAGATCAATACGCTGGTATGACTCTTGCAGATATTGAGGCTAAACTCAATTCTGGAGATAAACGAGCTACTCCGCCACCAACAGAATCACCAACAAAACCACCAAGCCCTGCCCCAACTATTGCAGCTTTTTGGCATGAAGATAAAGGAGAGTTTCGTTCTAGCCCCCTTACTCCTGATCTAAAAGAATTATTTGATAATGTAAAATTCTATGTGACATCAAAAAAATTAAACAGCATTGAATTTGATATAGAAACTAAAGTGCAGAATAAAAAAATTGTCTCTACATTAAAAACTAATAGTAAGGAAACCAAAGATCTATTGGAAGGGTTTGTTGCATTAACTATGCCTCAAATCAAGGAGGTACTCGACTCTCGCAATCTCCAAAAACTCCACGCAGCACAATCTACACAAGGTATTGTCACGCCGCCTGCAGAAGCAAAGAATGCAGCAACAGCTTCGACTTCTGCTACCGCTAGATCAACAACACCTACCCATCTCAAACCATTTGTGGAAACGGCTAATGACCAAATGGGTGGTGGCGGTCGAGCCAGATCCGATACTCGCGCCGTTCAACCCGCTCAACCGCCAACGGGTCCGCAGGCAGGTGCAACAGCTACTGGAGCTGGAACGCCTGTACCCCGCAACCCTACACCCACAAAGTTTAATAAGCCTTAAGGGGCTAGGGGTCAGATCTTGATTTGCTACTTGCTAAAGAAATATCTATCAAGCCATATAGTTTTCAAGCAAGTAGCAAATCAAGATCTGACCCCTAGGACTTAAGGCTCACCATAATCTCTATTTTTGTGCTACGCTTTAAGTAAGACTAAACAATCAAGAGGGGTCGTGTTATGTTTCCAAATAATCCAAATAATCCCGATAAAGAAAAAGAGCAAGGGGCTTCTGCTGTTTCACCCGCCCCAGCTTCACCGGGAACATTCAACTGGAGCAAGAGAGAAAAGCAGGGTGCTAAGTATCCATTTACTTCCAAAATAGCAGTAGGAAATAGGACGGACGTTAAGACTATGTTAAGTAAGGTAGACACTAATGCTAAGTATTATACATGGAGTCGCGATAGCGACGATCTACTTGTAACAGCTGAGGGTATAGATAAAATAAATGAAGATTCTTCTGGTTCTGTAACTTACACAGGAAATAAAACGACGTGGACACGTGGTGAAGACAGAAAATATTATTCTCAAGCGCTTAATGAAGAGTTAAGCGAAACATTTAAAAGAATAAAAGATCTTCCTCAAGTAACGAGAAAAGGAAATGTGTTAGTAGTAGATAAGATGTCAGATGCGGTGAAAATTGACGACGCAATATATTCTTATCCACCGTCATTCTCAATAACATGGGAGTGGAGAGATGGCAGGGTGGGTGAAGAGGGCTGGATGGCTATTCCAGGATTGTACTCTTCCCCAATTCCAAAAGGAATAAAGATAACAGATATCGTAGCACGCATACGATCGAGAGCCGAAGTAGAAGAAAGCGATAGAATTGAATTTACACATCACAATGATAAAGATGGTAATACTATATTAGTGGTGAAAAACACAGTAGAAGCCACAAGAAAAATGAACATGGTATTGGCTGGTGTTGCTTTTCTTTACGGAAGGGTCGTTACAGATGCATCGAGCAAATTAGCATGGGTAATCAACCCTAATGGTACTTGTCAAATTCAAATAAAAGTAGGACAACAGTGCTCCGACCTTAAAAATATATTAGATTCGCATCTTGGCAAAGGATCGGGTGCCAAGCTTGTCAATAATAGCGATGGCATTTCTTATACATTAACGGTGAATGATCAAGAGGGTGCTGCTAAAATAGCCGATGCATATTATCCTTTTTGGGTTAAAGCGTTGCAGTCGGCAATAGATAATTGGCGGGTTAGTGCCCAAGTTTCGGACTATCCATATTATGGTATTTTCAAGCTTCCTGCTGAGCTTGTTGTGCAAATCAAAACACGTAGTGATGTTTCTATCGAACCTGCTAAAAATCAAGGCAGCTTTATCCTGAGAGCCAAGACGTTTGACGCCATGAAGGCTTCAAATGATCTCATTATTAGCGCGAAAAAACCAGCTGAAGAAAAAGCGCAAACTGTATCAACAACTTCAACTAGCGCAGTTGCGGTGACTACAGATTCTATTCTACCGAAACGTACCACTGTGCCTACGCCGCTGCCGCCAGGTTGGGTTTTAAGTAGGAACTCTAAGTATCCCTATCGTTATGGGCCTTTTAAAACGGATGAAAAAGAGATATCTATACAACCTACTATTAAAAAATTGATTGCTGAAGGAACGATAAAAGAAGGCGATGATATTATTATAATTCCAGATAAAGTAGAAGGTATGTGGCTGATGCGAGTTAAAACGGATGAAGTAATGATCCAACTATCTCCTGTTGTAGGCGCGCCGTTACCAGCAGGTTGGGTCGTAGCAAAAAATAAAAGCAATGAAGCGGAATACCATTTTGACTCTCTTACTCTCGAACAGATCGTGAGATTGAAAGTGTTGCTGCCACAAGAGAAAGGGTCAATTAATTATAATATTTCCGAAGAAACCCGTCAATTAGTGGTTGCTAGAAAATCAGATGTGTTAACCTTAGATGGGTTACTGAAAATGATTGATGATCAATTCAATCAGAGGCCCATGTCGAGCACATCTGAGAAAACTAAATCGCCAACTCCTCCGCGCACTGCGACTCCACCTCAACGACATTCATTGGTTGTCGAAGAAGTTAATCGCTCTAAGAAAGATAGCAAAGAAAATACTGTCGAAATTTCAGCACCTGATAGAATGATTTGCATGTCGATATCTGATGATAAATTTGATTGGCCAAGTAGAAAAGAAGGTCTAAAGATAATGGAATTGTTTGAAAATTTCCCTCAGGATAATAATCTTGATATAAAAGATTTGGCAAAAGCCCTTACTGGGTTTGCTATTTATTCAAAAATATATGAGGGATTAGACTCTAAAAAAATCACATGGACAACTAAAGGTAAAGATAGCGTTTCACATCAACCAGATTCAAGGTTTTTGATGAGTATGCTAAATAACAAAGAAATAATCGAAGAAATTTTAGGGCAACCTGCTCAAATAAAATTCATTGCTGACCATAAGAAAGAAATAATTGATTGGGTCGAGAAAAATATGCCAGACCAATTTGCTCAACACAAAATAGATGAGTTTATTGATAGGTTAGCTAAACCTCCGGTAGCTGCAAGATCCTCACCAGCTCCCTAAAAACAAATGTCGGATCCGCTCAGCCAGTGCCAATAACAGCATGGCAGATAATCTGTGGAACATCGTTTGAAACGATGTTCCACATTGGCTGAGCTTGATCCGACCTACTTGTCTCTTTGAATATTTGTGGGTAATGATATGGTCCCACCCACCCTGACCTGCGGGGTTTTTTGGGTTATACTCCCCCCATGAACAAAACTGACTTTGGCTTTCAAGAAGTGCCTGTGACTGAAAAAACCAGTAAAGTGGCTGAGGTTTTTAGCTCGGTGGCGGGCAAATATGACCTCATGAACGACCTCATGTCGTTGGGGGTGCATCGGCTATGGAAGCGTTTTGCCATCGATATGAGCGGGGCGCGGGCTGGCCAGCAGGTGCTCGATTTGGCGGGCGGCACGGGTGACCTAGCGCGGCGTTTTGTGGAAAAGGTCGGCACAAGCGGCCACGTTTACCTGGTCGATATCAATGCCGCAATGCTCAATGTGGGACGCGACCGCTTGACCGATTTGGGCATTATCAATAATGTGACTTATATCCAAGCCAATGCCGAAAATTTACCCTTCGCCGACAATAGTTTTGATGTCGTCAGCATCGCTTTTGGCTTGCGCAACGTGACGCACAAAGATACGGCTTTAGAGTCGATGTACCGCGTGCTGAAGCCGGGCGGCCAATTGTTGGTGTTGGAGTTTTCCGCGCCTGTGCTCCCGCTGTTACAAAAAATTTACGACAGTTATTCGTTTAACGTTATTCCCCAATTGGGCGAGTGGATCACCGACGATAAAGCCAGTTATCAATATTTGGTGGAATCGATACGCCGTCACCCCAAGCAAGAAAAATTAAAGAACATGATGTTAGAGGCGGGGTTCGACCGTTGCGAATATCATAACTTAAGCGGCGGCATTGTGGCCTTACATCGGGGTTGGAAGTATTAGGGGGCGAACACTACACTACACAACACTACACAAAAATCTTGTGTTACACAAGAATCTTGTGTAGCGTTGTGTAGTAAGATTGTTTAATGTTTTATATCAACATTAAAGAAAATAACCAGGGTGGTTAATTCATGCTTTTTTCATTGGCGTTAAATATGGTTGAACGGGTGTTGAATCACACGTTGCAATTGGATCCAGAAACACCGTCGCGGTTGCAAAAACTGATCGGCAAAGTGGTGGCTATTCAATCAAAATATTTTGATTATAAAATTTATTTTTTGTTTAATGAGAACCGCATTGAATTAACGAACCGTTACGAAGGCAATGTCGATGTGACATTGTGTGGATCATTTTTTGATTTTTTGCGCCTGAGCGGTCAGAGTGATAGCGCAGCACTTTTTAAAAGTGATATTGAAGTAAAAGGCGATCTCGATGTTGCCGAACAATTTAAAGCAGTGTTTGCGCATTTAGATATTGATTGGGAAGAACAATTATCACATTTAACGGGTGATCTCATTGCGCGTCAAATCGGCAATTTTATGCGGGCTTTGAGCGATTGGGCAAAACGCAGCGGCACAAGTTTGCAAAAAGATATTACCGAATATGTGCAGGAAGAAGCGCAGTTATTGCCATCGCGTGCGGAGTTGCAAGATTTTTTTGCTGATGTAGATGAAGTGCATCATGCGGTAGAACGGATGGGGAAGAGGGTGGAGCGATTACAACAACAGGAACCCGAATGAAACCAGTGCTACGAATAGTTCGTCTAACACAAATAAACTATATTTTAGCGCGCTATGGTTTAGATCAAGTTATTTTATCGTTACATTTATTTAGACCACTACGGTTTTTAACCTACCTGAACCCATGGAATTGGCACAGCAACCGTAATCGTCCGCGTGGGGTAAGAATTCGTTTAGCATTAGAAGCGTTAGGGCCGATTTTTGTTAAGTTTGGTCAAGCGCTCTCGACGCGCCCCGATTTATTACCCGAAGATATCGTTGCGGAGCTAGCGAAATTACAAGACAAAGTGCCACCGTTTCCTGGTGAAGTCGCGCAAGCGATGATCGAAGCAGCTTGCGGTCAGCGCGTGAGTGAAATGTTTCAAGAATTTGATTTAACACCATTAGCTTCTGCCTCCATTGCGCAAGTACACACTGCCACGTTAAAAGATGGCAAAAAAGTCGTGGTTAAAGTATTGCGTCCGCAAGTGCAAAAACTAATTCAGCGCGATGTTGATTTGTTGTATGTATTAGCCGGTTTGGCAGAACGTTATTGGGCAGATGGCAAACGTTTGCGCCCGCTCGATGTAGTCGCAGAATTTGAACGTCATTTGATCGACGAATTAGATCTGCTGCGTGAAGCAGCCAGTGCTTCGCAACTGCGACGTAATTTTTTAAATTCCCCGTTATTATATATTCCCGAAGTGAATTGGGAATACACGCGCGAAAATGTATTAGTGATCGAACGCATTTATGGTATTCCGATTGCCGATATCTCTACGTTAAAACAAGAAGGGGTGAATTTAAAAATTTTGGCCGAGCGCGGCGTACAAATATTTTTTACCCAAGTGTTTCGCGATTGTTTTTTTCATGCCGACATGCACCCGGGCAATATTTTTGTCGCCTATGGCAACCCACAAGACCCACAATATTTGGGTGTGGATTTTGGTATTATGGGAACATTAAATCCGTATGATCAACGCTACCTCGCTGAAAACTTATTAGCATTTTTTAAACGTGATTATCGCCGTGTAGCAGAACTGCACGTGGAATCGGGTTGGGTGCCGACCAATACCCGTATCGATGAATTTGAAGCAGCAATTCGCACCGTGTGCGAACCGATTTTTGAGCGCCCACTCAAAGATATTTCGTTCGGTCAATTATTGTTGCGATTGTTTCAAACCGCGCGGCGTTTTAATATGGAAATTCAACCGCAATTAGTGTTATTACAAAAAACATTGTTTAATGTAGAAGGCTTAGGGCGACAACTTTACCCTGATCTCGATTTGTGGAGCACAGCAAAACCATTTTTAGAAAAATGGGTCAAAGAGCAAATGGGTGTGCGTGAGTTACTGCGTAAAGTTCGTAAGAATATACCCTATTGGATGGAAAAATTCCCGGATATGCCCGATTTGTTGTATCAAACATTAACTGAAATGCGTGCGAAAACGCGTGATGAGCGTATAGTAGGTGAAGTAGCAAAAAAGAAAAATTTGCCAGCGCAGCGTTGGTGGCAAAGTGGTTGGTTTGTGGGTTTGTTAGTGATTATCTGTATATTGTTGTTGTCATTCCCGCTGGTACAAAAATGATTATAGAGTTGGGTTTTTAAGTAGGTCGGATCAAGGAGCGCAGCGACGGATCCGACATGGAGCATTGAAAAACTCTATTGTCGGCTCCGCTTCGCTTGAGCCGACCTACGTTATTTTAATAAAATTGTTTAACCAAAAAGGATAAACTTATGGGATTCCACGGTTTTAGTTTCGGTTCACTCATTTTAATTTTAATCATTGCCGTTTTATTATTCGGTACTAAACGCTTGCGCAGCATGGGCGAAGATATAGGCGCAGCATTAAAAGGTTTTCGTAAAGGCTTGCAAGGTGAAGAAAATAACACTGTAGCAGCCAAAAAAGAAACCGAAGAGCCAACAAAGAAAACGGATGTTTAATATCAGCGGTGCTGAATTATTATTAGTAGCGATCGTTGCGCTAATTGTTTTAGGCCCACAACAATTGCAAACCTTGGCTAAGCATTTAGGTGCATGGATCAAATACGCCCGTGCTTTAATGGCGAGTGTGCAAGCAGAATTCAAACAACACGAACTAAAACAAAAATTAGCAGAGAATGAAGCGCGCGCTGATGCAGCACAAGGGCAAAGCAAAAATGATTGATCAACCGCGCAGTTTTATCACTTATATCGTTGAATTGCGTACACGTTTATTATACTGCCTCATTGCATTTGCTGGGTTACTTGCTTTTATTTTGCCTTTCTCTAATTATTTTTATCGTTGGTTAGCAATTCCATTATTAAATCAATTGCCACAGACGAGCCATTTGATCGCCACCGACGTTGCCGCCACATTTTTTGTGCCACTTAAATTTGCTATGTTGCTATCGTTCGCACTGATTATCCCTTTTATATTATATCAAGCCTGGTTATTTGTAATGCCTGCATTGTATCAACGCGAGCGGAATTGGGTGTGGTTATTTATGCTGAGCGGTACACTGCTTTTTTATTCCGGCATGTTGTTTGCATACGGAGTTGTTTTTCCGTTGTTATTTCAATTTTTTGTGCAAACGACGCCGATGAATGTTTTATTATTGCCTGATATCAGTGCGTATTTGAGTTTAGCATTGCA
This sequence comes from Gammaproteobacteria bacterium, assembly GCA_013288885.1. Taxonomy (GTDB): domain Bacteria; phylum Pseudomonadota; class Gammaproteobacteria; order JABDBA01; family JABDBA01; genus JABDBA01. The sequence continues at coordinate 74,728 of JABDBA010000002.1, forward strand.
ATTATTAATGGCTTTTGGTATTGCATTTGAAGTGCCGATTGTGATTGTTTTATTGGCACTCGTTGGCATAGACGTTAATCGAATTGCCCAACAACGCCGTTATTTTATTGTTGCCGCATTTATTATTGCGATGTTCTTGACCCCACCTGATGTGGTTTCACAAACATTGTTGGCTGTGCCGTTGTGTTTGTTATTTGAATTGGGTTTGTTAGCGGCACGTGTCATTGCGAAGAACGAACCGACATGGGATATTTGAATAAACTATGAACCAAAAAATCCTCATTGCCGACGACGATCCCATTAGCCTTCACGTTATTAGCCAATATTTACAAGAAGCGGGATACCAATTCGCTACCGCACACGACGGCCAACAAGCGTGGGAATTTTTATCACAAGCGCCCGAAGAATTTACCGTAGTAATCGCCGATCGCATCATGCCACATTTACATGGCCTTGATTTATTACTAAAAATGCAACAGCATCCCGTGCTAAAAAACATCCCCTTAATCATGCTTACCGGCGCAGCCGAAAAAACCGAGATAGTGGCTGCACTCAAAGCAGGTGTGTTTGACTTCTTACATAAATCCATCGACAAAGATTTGCTGTTAATGACGCTAAAGCGAGCATGTAAATAATTTTATTTTATGGCATAATCCACCATAGCTATAAAAAAGGAGGTGGGGTATGAAATTAAAAAAACATCCACAAGGTGATGGTGCTACCAGCTATGAGATCTACGACATTCAACCTGGTGAAGAAGCAAAAAATGCATCTACAGTATTAAAGGGAATATTATTTGATCACGGTGTGGTTCCTTCCGATCAAACACCAACCTCTTTTAAATTTGACAATCCTAGAGATGTTGCCAGATTTACATTGTGCTATCAGCACATAAAATCTAACAGGCCCATAAATTGGGATCAACTCACCACCGAAGCTGACAGATTGGCGGATGAAGCAGATGTCGTTGATATATTCAATGAGCACTGCTGGTCGCTCGTGTGTTTAGGCTCAATACCAGCGCGCGCGGGTTGGTTAGCTTTTGAGGTTGGTGAAATTGCTATTAATCGTAAAGTTTATACCCTCGAAAAATGTTTGAGTGAGTTGTCAGGTATTGCTAAGGTCAATATTTCATATTCTTCAATCAGTGATAGCGCAGACATTAACAATGGTTTGTCTGCAGCGGAAAAATTATTTTTTATAAAACCAATTCTTGTATGTTTTGCCAACTGCCGTCGCTCATTAAAAGAATTACCAAATGTAGGCCGATGGTTAATTCATAAAATGAAATTTTTAGATTTCGAAGAAAAATTGGTGCGAATGATCCAAACTAATGCAGAATTAAAAAAGAAGATAGAGGGTTGTGGTGACACTTACGAGAATTCTAAATCTAACCCAGAATTATCTCCTTATGTTAAAGATTTGTTAAAGCGCCCGCAATTAGAACCGCTGCCTAGAACACCCTCTATTGCACCACCGCTCAGCATTTCACTAGTGGTAAGTTTGAAGGTGGGGGCTTCTAGTTCACCATTGGGCTCTTCAGCGGCAACAAATACTGAAGAAATGTTTTCTACCAGCTCAAAGGATGATGAGGATAAAATAACATTCTCCGAAGCATTAAGTCTTCCGCCTGAGCCAACAATTCTATCAAGTACGAGTCCTTCATCCACGAGTAGTTCATCTGTTTTAACCGAGGTTAAAGCAACAGCATCTGAAGGGCCACCTCTTCCTTTTATAGAACCCAATACGTTGACTGATGCTGAAAAAGCAGCTTGGAAAGCGATTTTGATTAATGAAACGGCAGGTGGTAGCCTTCTTCTGAAAGGGTTTCTAAAAGATCCCCCAAAAATTATTTTATCTCCTGCTCCCAATATCAAAGAGCAAGCTCTTTTCTCAAGTTATGAGACAGAAAGAAGAAAATTTATAACAATTTTTGCTTGTGTAGCTTATTGTTATTGCTCTAAAACTAAACTATCACAAACAAAAGAAGGGCTAGAGCTGGAAAAAAAATTTGCAGAGTTAGAACAGGCTTTGCATGCAGCTATAGATAAACATTCTGAGCTATGGGCATTTGCAAGTGGGTATTGTCTAAAACCAGGCTTACAAGTAGACCACCCAGAATTTATTGGGTATTTCTTGCAGTTGTTGAAATCCCGTTTGCCTTTTATAGCACGCGACACTATCACCGATGCACAAAAAGCAGCTTGGCAGGCGATCCTTCATGGTAAAATAGTATTAGATGAAAAAGAATCTGTTAACATAGAAGAGTTTCTTGCTAATTTGTCTAATAAAACAGATGATAAAATTTTTGGAAAAGTTCTTATTTGTTTGGCAAATTGCTATCTCTCTCGCTATGCATTACCGAAATCGGAGGGTTGGCAACAGCTTTGTGAAAAATATGAACGAATAGAAAAGAATTTGTTAAGTGTTATAAATAAGCATCACCATTTATGGATGATTATAGGGCAGTTTGCTGTTGCAGAGAGAACAGCTGGTTTTAGGGAAGTTTCCGAATATTATTATCATTTGAAATTAAATTTCCAATGGCGATCTTACTCCGATGAGGTGCATCATACTGATCCAAAACATAAAGGCATGTTTTATTCACGGCATCTTACTCCGACTGAGCACAGTGATTTTAGAGACATAGAACGTGACTATATTTTTTGGAAAACCTACCAAGTTGCAACACTCCAATTTTCAAGGCGAACTGAGGATGCAATTGCAAAAGAAAATTTAACGCTTGCTGCAGAAACAGCCGCAGGACTTCCAACACCGCGAGAAATTCCCTCACGTTTTAGGATCCCACCCTCTCACATTCCTATTTTTGAAAAAGCATTTCTACAAGCAGTGACTAAATTGCATGATCGCGATCTTCAATCTGGAGCCCCCCCTGTAAGTGATCCAGCCCCTGAACAACGCCCCCGCAGTGATACAGGAGCGCTGGCAATTGCTCTTTCTTTTACAACAGCACTCAATCCCCCAGTAGCGGGTGCAGGTACACTTGATCAACCAGGCCGTGCTGCGGCATTAAGCGTAGGTGCTGCACCCGCCGTACCATATGTTCCTCTTACTACTATTATATTTAAAAAGAGTCAGATCTAGCCCCCTTCATCGCCCCCGAAGTTTATGGCATAATCACCCCATGAAAATCTTTCTTGCTAATCCCCGTGGTTTTTGCGCCGGTGTAGACCGTGCAATTGCCATTGTCGAACGTGCCCTTGAAACGCTAGGGCCGCCTATCTACGTGCGGCACGAGGTGGTGCACAATCAATTTGTGGTCGAGAATTTGCGCCAACGCGGCGCTATTTTTGTCGAAGAAATTGCCGAAATCCCCGCTGGGCAAACCGTTATATTCAGCGCCCATGGCGTGTCGCAAGCAGTGCGTGAGCAAGCCAAACAACATAATCTGCGTTTGTTCGATGCCACTTGCCCATTAGTGACTAAGGTGCACATGGAAGTCGCGCGTTACAGCCGTTTAGGTTACGAATGTATCTTGATTGGTCATGCAGGCCACCCTGAAGTCGAGGGAACATTAGGGCAATATGATAATCCCGATGGCGGTATTTATCTGATCGAAAACGAAGCCGATGTCGCCAAGCTGCAAATTAAAAATCCTGATCAATTAGCATTTACTACGCAAACTACGCTTTCGGTGGATGATACTTTGCGTATTATTGCTGCACTGCGTTTGCGTTTTCCAAAAATCGAAGGCCCGCGCAAAGATGATATTTGTTACGCTACACAAAACCGCCAAGATGCGATAAAAACTTTAGCGGCACAATGCGATGTAGTGTTGGTAGTTGGTTCCGTGACGAGTTCTAATTCTAATCGCTTAAAAGAACTTGCCGAGCGTTTAGGTTGCGCTTCTTATCTCATCGACGCTGCAAAAGATATTCAATCCAATTGGTTAGCAGGCAAACAAGCTATTGGCGTCACTGCCGGCGCTTCTGCCCCAGAAATTTTAGTGCAACAAGTGATTGCCCGCCTACGTGAATTAGGTGGAGATAGTGTACAAGAACTGGCAGGCGTGCAAGAAAATATTACGTTCGCATTGCCGCGCGATTTGCGGGAAGCGGTTTAAGGCGGGGTGTAACGATGCTATTAAAAAAATTAAAAAATGATCCTAACCATTCACATGAGATTTATGATATCCAGTTCAGTGAGCAAAAAGATGTTCAGAAAGTATCACTGATGTTGCTTAAGAAACCATTGCTTCACTCTTGTGAGTATAACCTTAGAGACAATAGAGAAATTTTTAAATTAAAATTTATTATGCCACAAGATGCTGCAATATTTATAGAATGTTATGCAAAAGTCGTTGCAGCCGCATTAAAAGGTGAAAAATTAGATACTATAGAAAATTGGAAATCCGTAGAACAAGCAACAGAAAAGTATAAAGATGGAACAGGATTAGAAAGTTTTTTTAAAGAAAAATGCCCAAATTCAGAACCTAAAAAACAATCAACAAAAGGTGGGTGGAGCTGGTCTAGTCGGCCCCCTGCTTCTGACCGAACCGTTGCTTCTGATGATAAGCCAGAAGAACCAGCAGACGAAGAGGATTCTGCTAGCAGCGATGCTGTGCAATCAGCAAGAACGTATGCCCCCTCTGTTTCTTCGAAATCACCTGTTTTTTGGAAACGAGCACCATTACAACCAGCAGCACCACCACCAAAAGTTACCCTATCCCCAACTAGCGCTAGCGGTACACAATCACCGCCTCCGCCCCCGCCCCCGTTTAAAAGTGATAAACACAGTTTTACTGCTCTCCTTGGTGGTAAGCAAGCACCAACACAAGGTGGTGGCATACCCGGCCCAAAAAATAAATGAGCCTAAAAAATATGTCACTAAACTTACCGTTGATTTAAGTTTTCCTTAATGTAAGATTGTTACTCTACTTACATCAGTTAGGCGTAATTCATTAGGGGGTGACTCATGTTTGGTTTTTTTAAACGTGTTTTCTGTTGTATGAGTGATGAAAAAGCTGAAGCGATAGTCAAAATAACCTGGGATGAAATGACGAAAACAAAAATTTTAACCGCGCAAGAAAAAGTAGGTTGGGTAGAAATATATCAAGATAAAAAAGTATCTTCATTTTCCAATCAAGCAGTTGATGTTATCACTTACTTAGAAGAATTGAGTAAAACAAAAACACAGCATCCAGAAGAAACAATCATAAAAAATATTATTCTTGGTTTAACAGCTTGCTATATGTCGAAAGATAAAATACAAACACATTGTATAGATGCAGCTACCATATTATTCCATATTCAAATGGTTGAAAATCATCTGATTATTGCTATTAGAAAAAACCAAACCGTATGGCCCAGCATAAACGCAATAAAAAATAATCACATTTCTGATCACCCAGATATTAAAAGTTACGTCGAATTTTTGCAAACAGAATCGCAAGCGGAAAAGGAATACCGCGCAGCAGCAGAGCAGGAGCTGCTTACCTACCTTCACGCAGATGTCATCTCTGTCTGCGCTACCTATTACAGCAGGAGATGAAGGGGTCAGATCTGACCCCTCTGGTCAAGAACTGCCCCCTTGGTCTTTTCTAATTTCACCGTTGGTGTTACACTACTGGTGTAACGCTAACGGTGTAATCACAAATCACAGGTCATAACTTATGTCGCAAAACATCAATATGTTCCCGCAAGGGCTTGCCCTCGGAGAAGCCTTTTATAACCGAGAACAAGAACGTAAAAAATTAGCCAGTTGTTTTTTAAATAACGAGCATATGGTTGTTGTTGCACCTCGGCGTTATGGCAAGTCGAGTTTAATTAAACAAGTATTAGCTGAAATAAAAATACCAGGAAAAAGAATTGATTTATTACCAGCGACAAATACATTATTCGTGAATAAAGCAATAAAATCTTGTTTTATAGAATTACTTAATCAAATATCACCTATAGCTAAGCAAGCTAAATTGAAATTAATTGATTTTATTAGGAATCTTCACCCTAAACTGACACTCAGTATGTTTGGGCAAAAATTAGAAGTTTCGAGTACTCAACCACCAGAAGAAAGTATTATTGATTTATTGGTTGGTTTAAACGCTGCAGCAAAAAAAGTTAATCAACAGATAGTGATTTGTTTGGATGAATTTCAGCAAGTAGGATTGTTAAAAGATCATCATTCTATTGAAGCCGCTATTCGACATGCGGTTGAAAGTAGCACCCATATTACCTATGTTTTTTCAGGTAGTAGCCGTCATTTGTTATATCAAATGTTTAGTACTAAGAGTAGGCCGCTTTATCATTTATGTGATCTTATGGAGTTAGAAAGGATTAAGCCAAATGTTTATCGGTCAGTTCTATTAGAAAGAGCCAAAAAAAAATGGAAACGATTTGATGATGAAAGTGTTATTGAAGAAATAATTAGTTTAACAAAATGCCATCCATATTATGTTAATGCATTATGCAGGCAACTTTGGAAACTACAGGATGCGCCTGCTCGAAATGTTGCTCAAAATTGTTGGTTTGATTATATTGAAACACAAAGTAATTGGATAAAAGATGATCTGGCGAAATTAACACCAAATCAACGCAATATATTGGCGGCACTTGCTTACCAACCGATACAAGAACCCTATGGCAATGAATTCTCAGAAAAAGTTAAAATGGGGGCATCTAGTATTAAAAAATCATTAAGTATTTTACTGAAAGATGATTTTGTCTATAAGGATAAAGATGGTAAATATAAAGTATTAGACCCTGCTATTGAAACATATCTGCATAAAATTAGTTACTTTGATTTTCTAGAATGAAGGCGCTAGATCTTAGAACTGATCCCTAGTTTAACTCGTCTTAATCGATAATTGAAAGCCCAGTGCTTTTAAAAGAATGCCTACTGTTTGTAGCCGTGGGTTGCCTTTGCTAGAAAGAGTTTTATAGAGACTTTCACGATTTAGATGAGTTTTACGTGACAGCATGCTAATGCCACCTTGCGCTTCGGCGACATAACGTAAAGCCAATAATAAAGCTTCTGTATTATCATCTTTTTGGTATTCATCCAAGGCAACTTGTAAATAAATGGCTGCTTCCTTCTTATTTTTTAAGGAGGTAATTAACCAGGCTTGGTAATCACCAGTCATTTTTTGAATTCTATGTTTAGTCATAACATCGCTCCCGGAATTCTTCCCAATATTGTTTAGCTTTTTTGATATCTTTGCGTTGTGTTTTTTTACTGCCACCTATTAATTAAGTCTGTTTGTAATTTGTGCCCTTACTACGCTATCTTTGAGTGATTCAACCCAATCTGTAAATGGTTCTTTACCTTCTTTAGTACGATAAAGCCGAAGCTCTTTTTGCATATAGGCCCCTTCTTAAATATATATGTTTCTATTGTAGCCTATAGGCTACTAATAAGCAAGGGGGTCAGATCTTGACTTGCTACTTGTGGTGGAAGCCATGTGGAGGGGGTAGCAAGTAGCAAGTCAAGATCTGACCCCTTAATATTTCCTTAAGGTTTGGGTGCTATACTTACAAGTGAGAGGTGGTAAAAACCACTAAATTTATGAAAAACGTTCGGATAAATAAGGGGTGATTTATGAAAATTAAAAATATGATGTGGACCCAGGCAGCAAACAAACCAGGAAAAGAAGGTTTTTATTTGGAATGTTCTATCGAGGTTGAAGATGAGAATAGTGTAAGTGAGTTAGAACGAGCTTTTAATTCAGAGAGATTTTCAGAGTTTACTCTAAAACCTGATAGATATAATCAAAAATTTAGTTTTATTGTTTCTGGTGATCCAAAAAATATTAATGATGTTTTTTTGAGCGTTTTTTATCTTCAACAATGGCAGAAATTTTCTGGACAAGATGACGATGATAGAAAGATTCACTCTTATACGACGGCTAATAAAGAATTTGGCGAATGGAGAAAATCAGAAGCAGGTAAAACAACATTAAGTAGTAAAGCTAGCAGCGTAATTCTAAATGCACTAAACGATCTAACGCATTCAAAACTAGCAGGCACAGAGAAAATTTCAATAGCTGCCACAGTAGCAGCGGTTGCATCCACGCCCACACCTACAGCGAGCAAACCGGCAACTGCTGCGGTGCAAACGTTGCAGTGGCACGAAATGAAACACACCATAGAAAATATAAAGACTGCTACGATAGAAGGAGTTGAGAAACGATACAATGAATCAGTTGAATGGAAAAAAGCTCAGCAAACTAGACCACTGACACCTGATCAAATGGCAGTGTACTTAGCAAGTAAGCAGGAAATTTTCGCTGAATTGAAAATCACACCTGATCAATTTCCTATACCTTATGATGAGGTAATAATTAATGGCAATACAGCATTAGTAGCCAAAGATATTGCTACTATGGAAGTTATTAATAAAATATTTAATAAAAATGCACAAAATTTCACACCCGTAAAAACAAACGGAGAAGAAAAACATGTTCCTGTAGCGTCGATCACCTCTAAAAGTTCAGCACCCACAGTGAAAGCGCCGGAGTGGGATAAAGTAGAGGGCGGTTGGCAAACTAAAGAAGTACTTACAAAAGAGCAGTTAGCAATATATAAAGCAATAAAAGGAGATGTTTTACACAGGGGAGCCACGGTTGAAGAATTAGGTACTGGAGAAAATATTAAATTGCGAATAAGTGGTAATTTAGATAAGGGAGTTTTCTCAGATGAATTCAATAAAAAAGCTGTTAGATTTGTCATGCCTGCTCCTTCTGCTCCGGTAAAAACTGCAACAGCTGCAGCGACTACAAAAACTTCGATTTCAACACCCGTAACAGCATCCACCAGTTCCAATGGCTCCACTAGCGGTTTGATGAAAGTGAGCTTAAGCACGCCTGCGACAGCGCCCACTTCTGTCAGTTCCCCAGCGTCCACCAGCCCCGCTGAAACAAAAAGTGGTGAGTTGGTATTCTCCCTTAACTCAGATGGAACAATGTTTCAGTTTCGTTCTAATAAATTATCAGATGCTTATATTTCTAAATATCAAGAAATACAAAAAGGATTTGGAGCAAAAGGAATAACGGCTAAATTAGATGATAACGTATTATTAGTAAGAAACAAGGAAGATTGTAAGGCTATAACGACCATGTTTTCCAATAAAACTCCTGCTCCATCAGTGTCAATCAGAAGCATGGCTTCGCCACCGCGTCAACGACCTGAACCAGAAGTGGTAGCATTAGGGAGTTGGCAGTCGATGACAAAGCCAAGAGGCTCATTTTCAGTTCAATCAGGCTCAATTAACGAAGCAACAAAAACTGCAATTGTAAAATTAAGAAATTCAGTAGAGTATCCTGAGTTTATAATTAGTAAAGTAGTAGAAAAAGGTGCTTTTGTAGATGTAGTTTTGGTAAAAAATATGGACGTGGCTGGATCTTTAACTGAGCTTATAACTACCAGCAATAAAAAATCCCCACAACAAGCAGAATTAAAAGCAGTAGAAGCTACGCACAGAGCTTCAGTAGCGCTTAATAATCCTGCGGTCAACCCAAAATCACCATTAAAACAACCACCACCACAACAACAACCACCACAAAATGCACTACCGTTCAGCCTTAATCCTCCTCAGGCGAAGCCAGCGGCACAGCCCCCTAATCCTTCAACTATCAAAGCAGCTTGGGATGTTATTAGAGATAATGTAATTACCCATGATGATAAAGCGGAAATACTTGAGAAATATATTAAAGGGTTATCTAAGCTCAAGGCGGCTATGAGTACCTCCTCTGAAGGTAGTGGTTTTTCAGATTTCTTGCAAAATTTTGCTTCTTGCGCTTATTCGTTGCCTCAAAAGAAACAAGAAGACTCTAATCTTGCTGCAAAGTTTGAAGCAACGCAAAGACAATTCAGTGATGCCATTGCAAGCAATGAATTTTTGCGAGGGGCAGTTACAAATACCAGAGTAATCTTTACGGATAAGTCACAAAAATACGTTCAGAATTATATAGATGAGCTTTTGAAGCCGATACCTGTTGCTCAGCATCAACCGGCTGTGCTAAAACTCTGATATATCTCTCACCAACACTCCGCCACCGGCGCTTTGCCGGTGATGCCTTTTTGGCCGAGTTGATCTACAGTCAATGTACCGCAAAGTGCGTCGTCGCGCAGTTGCGTGCCGATAGGGTTTGCCTGCAGTAAATACGTGGTGGTGCTGAGGTTGGTGATATTTAAATTATAATATCCGCCTGGCGTAGTAGTATTCACGCCGAGTAATGCAGGTGTGGCGTTGACAAAACTGTGATTGTTTTGTTGGTAATAACGCTCCATGCGCGCTGATAAATCCATTAATGCGACTTGCCCATCGGTGCGATGGGTTTTGGCGACATAATGTTGGTACGAAGGGTAAGCAAACACGGTGATCACGCTTAACACCAGAATGGCGATCAGCAGTTCGATGAGCGAGAAACCGTGTTTTATAGGATATTTCATGTGACTCTGTTACATATTAATGTCGGATCCGTCGCTGGCGCGACTTGATCCGACCTACACTTATTGAAGCCCCTTAAACACCAATCCCAATTGACTGCCCATCTCATGCGCGAAAGAAGCACCGAGACGATCGGCCATTTGTTGGAAGAAATTAGGTTTAACCGTGTAATCCATCAAGTTTTTATTTTTGATCACATTACGTGCGACGAAATTAATATTACCGAAACCGTCGATCAAGCCTAATGGCATCGCTTGACTGCCCGTCCAAACTAAACCGGAGAAAAGATTAGGGTCGTTCTTCAAACGATCACCACGGCCTTTTTGTACCGCTTCAATAAATTGTTGATGCACGTTGTCGAGTAATTGCTGCACGAGTATTTGTTCATCAGGTTTCACCGGTGAGAATGGATCCAAAAAGCCTTTGTGATCGCCAGAGGTATATAATCGACGTTGCACGCCGAGTTTTTGCATGGAGTCTACAAAGCCGAAACCATCCATCAATACGCCGATGGAACCTACTAAGCTGGAGGGGCTAGCGTAAATATAATCCGACGCTGAGGCTACATAATAAGCGGCGGAAGCGCACAGGTCAGAGCACACGGCATAGACTTTGATATCTTTATGGTTATTGCGTAAATAGCGAATTTCGTTGTAGATATCAGCCGCTTGCACGGGGCTGCCACCTGGGCTATTGATGTTTAAAATAACTGCTTGCGTGCTTTTATCTTTGAATGCTTCATCAAGGCCTTCGGTGATGTTATCGGCGCTTGCGGGCAGGGTATCTCCGATTTCACCGCGTATATCGACAATCGCTACATGTGGCTTTTCTTTGCCCGGGGAGACCACGTCTTCGGTTGGCCAAAATAACCATAATACGGCGCACAAATAGGCAAAAAAGATCAGTTTGAAGAAGATGCCCCAACGGCGACGGCGGCGTTGTTCTTTGAGGGAAGCCATCAGTAATTTTTCGATAGTGGCTTGTTCCCAGGCTGGATTAGTGTCGGCCATAAATTTTCCTTTTGCGTTCTTGTTGATTTTAACGATGGGGCATTATAACCATAGATTGGGGGGGATGACTACTGCTTTACATAACCAAGCAGCAAGATTTGTTTTGTGGGGGTTTTACGCCACAATCTTGGTCGTTAGCATCCCAAAATTCTAGCAGCACTGGGTTGTGTTCACGATTATAGACACTCGCAAATTTTATATATTCACCAAAGATTTCGATTGCCGCAAGATAATGTTGTTCTTTGTATCTTGTTGCAAGAGAAGATGTGTTGTCATCATCTGAATTTTCTCCTGGGGACGCTTGCACAAGCGCGCTATCGAAAATGCTTTCAATTGGGCCTTTAAGGGCCTTGAATTTTGCATAAGCTTTTATGGCGTTTATGATGATCTCGGTATTTTCCGCTGCGTCTTTACCTATTGCAGTAGATGCATTGGTACCATCTTGCAATAGTTTGAAACGGGATTTTATTTGTTGAAGAGTTAATGGATGTTCAGCTTCAGTCTCAATAAGTCTTTTATAGATTACTTCTAGTGCCATTTTTAGTGTTGTTGAGTCTAGATTTTCTTTATAACCATCTATAGCGGATTTTTCGTCCTCTATAGTAGGAGCAATAGTACTTCTAAGCGCCTCAGTTTTTGCTGCCATTTTTATTTGCTCTGCATGTTCGTTTATCGCGCGTTCATTTTTTTCGGTTGCGTCGCTTGAACAAAAAAATGGGAATTTTCTTGTGGGGACGATTATTTTCGGGGCGGTTAGAGTTTGTAATTGGGTTAAACGCTTGTGTGCTTGTTCGGGATTTAAACCTTCGATAGCTTCTTGATAAATTTTTACTAAGGCTTTTTTAAAGGCGTCGGCAGCTTTTTCGTCATTTGCAAAAGCAATGCGCATGGCGCTTTTGAAAGCTTCTTCGGCAGCTTTGCAGGGTTTTGTAAGCAGATCTAGTCTTTCATCAAACCCCGCTGTTCTTTTTTCATCACCATCGGTTGTTCCATATCCGTTGTTGCCACTTCCTACTGCATGTAATAACGGTTGTTCTTGTTCTTGTTCTTTGTCTGGCTGCGACATCAGTTAATCCTCATAATAATTGGAATAAGGTGCCACGTCTGGAATAAAGAATAAGGAAATACCTTAACTCCTTATTCTTTATTCCAGACGTGGCACCACCATCTGAACATTAGTTTAACGTTTAAGTTATGAAGGTCAAGGGTTATTGTTGATTTAAACGCATAGTTTATCTGGATGGTAATAAGTGCCGGCTGCCCTCACCATCACCCTCACCCTAACCCTAACCATCCCAAAGGGAGAGGGGATCGGAAAAGATCACACTTGATTTTTTCCGGTTTAGCACCGATATTGATATATAACCATAAGGAGATAAACATGAGCCTCAACAAACTCACCAGTAAGTTTCAAATGGCGCTGAGCGATGCGCAGTCGCTGGCCGTGGGGCGCGATCAACAATTTATTGAACCTATCCATTTGATGAAAGCGTTGCTCGATCAAGCAGACGGCACAGCCAAGCCGCTGTTGATCAAAGCCAATGTGAACATCAGCGTATTGAATACCGAATTAGAATTGGCGATCAACCAATTGCCGCAAGTGCAAGGCACGCCCGGTGAAGTTTATCCTTCTAACGAATTAACGCGTTTACTCAATCATGCCGACAAACTCGCGCAAAAACGCAAAGATCAATACATATCTAGCGAACTTTTTATTTTAGCAGCGGTGGAAGATGCAGGCACATTAGGGCGTATTTTAAAAAATACCGGTGCAACTAAATCAGCTTTAGAAAAAGCCATCGATGAAGTTCGTGGTGGCGAAAGCGTGAGTGATGCTGGCGCAGAAGAACAACGCGGTGCGTTATCCAAATACACTATTGATTTAACCGAACGCGCGGCCAAAGGAAAATTAGATCCAGTCATTGGGCGCGACGATGAAATTCGCCGCACCATTCAAGTGCTACAACGACGCACCAAAAATAATCCGGTATTAATTGGTGATCCCGGTGTTGGTAAAACCGCAATTGTCGAAGGTTTAGCGCAACGCATTGTGAATGGCGAAGTGCCCGAAGGCTTAAAAAATAAAAAAGTGCTGATGCTCGATATGGGCGCGTTAATTGCTGGGGCAAAATATCGCGGTGAATTTGAAGAACGTTTAAAAGGCGTTTTAAAAGAATTATCAAAACAAGAAGGGCAAATTATTTTATTTATCGATGAATTACACATTATGGTCGGCGCCGGCAAAGCCGAAGGCGCGATGGATGCAGGCAATATGTTAAAACCTGCATTAGCACGCGGTGAGTTGCATTGTGTGGGCGCAACCACGCTCGATGAATATCGGCAATATATTGAAAAAGATGCCGCATTAGAACGCCGCTTTCAAAAAGTGTTGGTTGATGAACCCAGCGTAGAAGATACCATCGCCATTTTGCGTGGCTTAAAAGAACGTTATGAAGTGCATCACGGTGTCGAAATTACTGATCCTGCCATTGTTGCTGCGGCCACACTTTCGCACCGCTACATTACCGATCGTAATTTGCCGGATAAAGCGATCGATTTAATCGACGAAGCGGCCAGCCGCATTCGTATGGAAATTGATTCTAAGCCCGAAGAATTAGATCGCATGGAGCGGCGTTTAATTCAATTAAAGATCGAGCGCGAAGCTGTTAAAAAAGAACCGGATACCGCTTCGAAAAAACGCTTGCAAATATTAGAAACTGAAATTCAAAAACTGGAAAAAGAATATTCCGATATGGAAGAAATCTGGAAAGCAGAAAAAGCCTCATTGCAAGGCACACAACATATTAAAAGCGAATTAGAACAAGCGCGCGTTAAAATGGAAGTAGCACGCCGTGCCGGTGATCTCACGCGTATGTCAGAATTGCAATATGGGCGCATCCCCGAGTTAGAAAAACAATTAAGCGCCGCCGCCCAAATTGAAAAACAAGAAAAACATTTAGTGCGCAACAAAGTCACCGAAGAAGAAATCGCTGAAGTTGTTTCTAAGTGGACACATATTCCGGTATCGCGCATGTTAGAAGGTGAACGCGAAAAATTATTGCGTATGGAAGATGCATTACACAAACGCGTGATAGGGCAAGATGAAGCAGTGGGTGTGGTTTCAAATGCGATTCGTCGCTCGCGCGCGGGTTTGTCGGATCCCAATCGCCCCATCGGCTCGTTTTTGTTTTTAGGCCCAACCGGTGTGGGTAAAACCGAATTGTGTAAAGCATTAGCGGGGTTTTTATTCGACACCGAAGAAGCCATGGTGCGTATTGATATGTCGGAGTTTATGGAGAAGCATTCTGTTGCGCGCTTGATCGGTGCACCACCGGGTTATGTGGGCTATGAAGAAGGCGGTTATTTAACCGAAGCCGTACGTCGTCGGCCTTACGCGGTTATTTTGTTAGACGAAATTGAAAAAGCGCACCACGATGTATTTAATATTTTATTACAAGTGTTAGACGATGGTCGTTTGACCGATGGCCAAGGGCGCACGGTAGATTTTCGTAATGCGGTGATCGTGATGACTTCTAATTTAGGTTCGCAGTTGATTCAAGAATTAGCGGGCGAAGCTGATTATAATTCGATGAAAAGCACGGTAATGGATATTGTGAACCAACATTTTCGGCCGGAATTTATTAATCGATTGGATGAGTCAGTGGTATTCCATCCATTGTCGAAAAAACAAATTCATTCGATTGCCAGCATCCAAATTGAGCGCTTGCAATCACGCTTACGTGAAAAAAATCTGCAACTCACCTTGACCGATGCAGCATTAGACCATTTGGCGGCGATTGGTTTTGACCCCGTCTATGGGGCGCGGCCATTAAAACGCGCTATTCAACAATATTTAGAAAATCCGCTGGCACGTGATATCCTCAACGGCCAATTCATGCCGGGCGATGTAATTAAGGTGGATTATAAAGATAAAGAATTAGTTTTTAAGAAGAAATAATAAAGGGATCACCATGGCAAAAAAACTTCACAACCGTGCACGTAAAGCAGGTATGGCGCCCGGCACACTCTTATATACCGGCACTAAAAAAGATCAGGTTCCACAGATTCATGTGATTACCTATGATAAAGACAATATCCATGAAACCAGCGGCACGCAACTAGACCAATGCTTGCCACCCGAGAAACCAGCAGGAACGGTTTGGGTGAATATCGATGGGCTTACTGATACTAAATTGATCGGTCAATTAGGCGCGCGTTTTGGTTTGCATCCGTTAGTTTTAGAAGATATTTTAGATGTAAATCAACGATCGAAAGTCGATGAATTTAGTGGTTATGTTTATATTGTCTTGAAAAAAATAATCTGGAATGAAACCCGCAAAACATTTGGCGTAGAACAAGTGAGTATTATTTTTGGCGATGGATTTTTATTATCATTTCAAGAACAACAGAGCACTTTATTTGCAGCTATCCATCAGCGTTTGCAAAACAATCAATCGCGCTTGCGTGAACACGGTAGTGATTTTTTGGCTTATACACTCGTTGATGTTTTGGTTGATCAATATTTCATTGTGTTAGAAAAAATTGGTGAGCGTATTGCTAAGGTAGAAGATTTAATTATCTCTGATCCCGTGCAACACAATGCGCGATTACTATATCGCCTTAAACGTCAAATGTTAATGTTTCGCAAAACCATATGGCCATTGCGCGAAGCGGTGAGCCATATGTTGCGGGTAGATGGCAATTTGCTCACGCCATTTACTGGGTTATATTTGCGTGATGTTTATGATCATACGGTACAGGTAATCGACACCGCTGAAACCTATCGTGATATGTTATCGGGTATGCTTGATATTTATGTTTCTACATTAACTAACCGTTTGAACGAAGTGATGAAAGTGCTGACGGTAATTGCTACGATTTTTATTCCATTGACGTTTATTGCAAGTCTTTATGGCATGAATTTTGTTAACATGCCGGAATTGCATTGGCGTTATGGTTATCCGGCGGTGTTGTCTTTAATGCTGGTGATTGCTATTGTTATGCTTATTTACTTTAGACGTAAAGATTGGTTGTAAGGAACTTATGTTCGAATATTTTCATCCGTTTGCTATTTCGTTGATGATCGGTTTATTGATTGGTATTGAACGTGAACGCAGTCATCCTAAAGGCTCACAGGCTATGGGTGTGCGCACGTTTGTATTGTTAGCATTGCTGGGTTCGTTAGCCGCATGGGTGCATGAGGCTGGCTTAACCATTACTATTAGCGTATTTGCGCTTGCCGCTATTTTAGCGGGATATTTTCGTTCTACCGCGAAACAACAAACTGATTTTGGTTTGACTACCGAATTTTCTGGCGCAGTGGTTTATGTGTTAGGTTACATCTCTTTGCGCGCGCCTTTATTGGCAGCCATTTTGGGCGGCGCCGTTTTATTGGTGTTATTAGCACGCAAAGGCTTGCATACTTTTTCCCGCAGTTTGATTAAAACACAAGAAATTCAAGCCGCAGTAACCATACTCATTATCGCGCTGGGTATTTTACCATTCTTGCCTAACTATACCATCGACCCTTGGCAACTGTTTAATCCACGTCGTTATTGTATGTTGGTGTTGGTTCTAGCAGCCATTCAATTCGGTGGATATATTTCTATTCGCATCTTTGGTCAGAAATTAGGGATGATGTTGATGGGGTATTTAGGCGGCCTTGTTTCAAGCACGGCGATTTATGCCACATTACCGCGTTTGGTGCACGAACGACCAACATTGTTATACAACGCGGTTTCTGCCGCCATTTTAGCCACGACCGGTACGTTGACGGAATTTTTATTGATTATTGCTTTTGTTTCGCCACAATTAACAGCAACGTTATTGTTGCCAGTGCTGACCACTATTATCGTAGGTATTCTATTGGCTTTGATTATAATCCGCAATAATGGTGCAAGTTCTATCGAGCCGCAACATACTAATCCACTTGATCTTAAATCGGTGTTGCGTATCTCTTGTTATATTGCGGGCATGTTAATTTTAATTGGTGTAGCTAATAATTATATTGGGGCAAAAGGTGTGCAGTTGCTGTCGTTCCTGGGTGGTTCATTTGAATTGCATAGCACAGCATTAGCAACTTCCGTGTTATTTGCCGAAGGAAAAATTCTGTTAAACGCCACAATATTTGCTTTGTTGTTAGCAGTGACCGGCAGCTTTCTTGCCAAGATGATTTTATTGTGGAGTTTAGCGCGTGATCGTTTCGCCGCTATTACCACCGGTTGTTTGCTTATTATGTATGCCGCCGGAGCGGCAGTATATTGGTTATTTTAGTTAATGCCATTATCTAACAACAACGAAATCAACGCTGAGCGCGTGTGGCAATCGGTCTTGATTTTAATTTTATTAATATAGCCTTCGACAGTGCGCGGCGATAATTTTAATTCCTCTGCAATGTTCTTAGCTGTTTTGCCCTTCACTAAATGTTTGGTGCATTCGAATTCACGTTCTGACAATGTGACGCCTTTTAATTTTCCTTCAAGACGATATTGTTTGATTGAAATTTCACTCATAAAAGCATCGGTTTTTGCTTGATTAAAACGCAGTGCTGCATCGATCGGTTGTTTTCTGATTTCTGGCGCAATCGGTAATACAATTTTTTTGGCTTCGGCTTGTTTAATAATGAGCGCCGCTTTTTCTTTAAAGTAGCGGGTAAATTGTTTGAATAAATCAATATTGTTTAAATAGGTATTTACAATAGCTGTGTTTTCAGTTGTTGTACCAAAATGAAAAAATTCAGTGGAATCATGTTGTCTTTCAATCAACGTAACACCATTATCGATCTGAAAGCGGGTGCTGCCTTCTTGCAAAATACGACTGTCATTTTTGAACATATCCCATAAAACATAGCCGGTTTGATATTGGCTGGGCTGTTTCTCAAAATGGCTAATACGATAATATTCTTTTTCGAGATAGAAAAAATCAGACCATTGCGCGTTATTGCACAGGCTAACCTGTTGGCCAGCATCATAGTTACGCATATAACGAAAATAAGTAATGTTGAAATGACGTTGCAGTGGCTCGCAGATATCGGTGATATCGCTGGCGGAGGTCAATAGGGGATGGTTTTTGAGATTCAATTTGTTCATAGCTGTTCCTTGCTGTGTGAGTCTGGGCACTACTTCCGTTGCTAACCGAATAGCAAAATGGATTAAACCACATTTTTTTGTAAAAGGGAAACCCGAAAATAAATACTTGACTGTTCCACTACAACTGCTATTATAAATTAAAGAATTTTTTAAAAATGTTTAAAAGTAAATAACCGATGGACACAGCCACAGAAACCCCTGCTCGCGCGAAAAATGACCCTGCCTGGAAAGAAATAATTGAAACTTTTTTCCCGGATTTTATGCATTTCTGTTTGCCTGATCTAGCTCGGCAGATTAACTGGAACATCCCCTGGCAAACCTTAGATGGTGAATTACATGCTTTGACTAAAGATGCTGATGTTGGCACTCGCTTTGTAGATAAGCTGTTCAAAGTATTTTTAAAAAACGGTCAAGAACAATGGATATTGGTGCACATCGAAATACAAGGTGCATATTATAAATTCTTCGCAAAACGCACGTTTGAATCTATTTTTAGGCTGCACCAACATTATGGCGTACCCATAGCAAGCATCGCTATTTTGACCGATGAACAAGAAAATTGGCGGCCCAGCCACTATGAAGTAGCATTTGCCGGTACGCGATTATGTGTGGAATATTCCGTCATAAAGCTCATCGATTATCGTACGAAAATCGATGAGCTAGAGCGTTCACTCAATCCTTTTGCTAGTGTTATTTTGATACAATTAGCAGCGTTAGCAGCTAAAAAAGATCCTGACCAAAAGCGTTTAAATTCCAAGTTTGCCTTGACCAGGCGCTTGTACGAAAAAGGCTTTGATAAAGACCAAATCATTAAATTTTTCAATTTTATTGATTGGCTTATCGCTTTACCTAAGGCGCTTGAGGTACAATACTTAAATAAAGTTTACGAACTAGAGAGGGGAAAAAACATGGCCTATGTCAGCACTGCAGAACAATTTGGAAGAGAAAAAGGTTTCGAAGAAGGTATACAACAAGGTTGGCAAAAAGGTGAGGCTGCCGTATTAATTCGCCAGTTGACGCTAAAATTTAGAAAAATCTCAGATAACTACCGTCAAAAAGTGCTAGAAGCCGATGCCGATACTCTGTTGTTATGGAGTGAACGGATTCTCGACGCAACAACTATCGAAGAGATATTTATTTAGATAATTTTTGAGCGCTCTTAAAAATCCTCATCACTTTTTTGCAGGATGTAGGCTACGCATGGTTTTGTTCCCGCACTTTTTCTATTAAAGCTTTGATCCAAATCGGGTGGGCATTGATGCAGGGAACAAAAACAAATTCATTGCCGCCTAATTGTTGCCATTGTTCGCGCGCGCGGATGTTAATTTCTTCTAACGTTTCTAGGCAATCGGCAACAAAAGAAGGGCATACGATGGCGATGTTTTTAACGCCTTGCTGAATTAATTCGGGCAGCACTAAATCAGTGTAGGGTTTGATCCAGGGCGTGCGACCTAAGCGCGATTGAAAACATACAGTGTATTGTTGTTTGGTTAAATTTAATTTTTGTGCTAATAAATCAGCAGTTGCGTAGCATTGCGTGCGATAGCAATAATTATTATTCTTACCACTTTTATCGAGGTGTCGTTCGGGCAAGCCATGATAACTAAATAAAATTTTATCAATTTTTTTGCCCGCAATATTTTTATCTATCACATCAGCATAAGCACTGATGAACCCTGCATTATCATAAAAATCTTTAATAGTTTTAATGGCAGGAAGGTTCCATTGTTTGGCAATTATTTCTAACGCTTTGCCAACGGCAGAGCCAGTGGCAGCAGAAGAATACTGG
This sequence comes from Gammaproteobacteria bacterium, assembly GCA_013288885.1. GTDB lineage: Bacteria > Pseudomonadota > Gammaproteobacteria > JABDBA01 > JABDBA01 > JABDBA01. The sequence continues at coordinate 95,019 of JABDBA010000002.1, forward strand.
GGAAATAAAGGAACGATAGTTAACTCAGCACAAGCTTTTAATTTTTTTAATGCCGATGCAATAGAAGGTTTGCCATAACGCATGGCTAATTCAACGTGATATTCGTCGCCTAATTCGTTAGCAACTGCGTTGGATATTTGTTGGCTGTTGGCCAACAACGGTGACCCTTCTGTAGTCCATATTTTTTGGTAGGCTGCTGCCGATTTTTTAAAGCGCAAGGGTACGATGATTAAATTGACTAAAACACAACGGGCGATAGACGGCAAATCGATCACGCGCGGGTCATTCAGAAATTCAGTGAGATAGCGATAAACCGACCAAGGGTCGCAGTTAGCGGGTGTGCCTAAGTTAATTAACAGAATGCCTTTTTTGTTCATGGTGATATTTTACTAATAAGGCCACATCAAGGTTAAGACAAAGGGCGCGATGATCAATAATATGCCGATTCCTAGCAATCCCCAGATATTATCGACAAAATAAGGGAATATCATCAATATAAGCCCTGGGATGCGAAAATAGCGGTTACGCTTCTTGCCAAGCGACCAATAGCCAATACCCACGATACTGAACACAATGGAAAGAAACAGTGTGGTGGGGTCGAGGTCAAGCATCCTATTTGCTCCAAAAAAGTGCCAGGTTATGGCAAAAATCAACCTTAATTTTTTCCTCAATAACAATGTGGTTGATTATTGTGGTATGATAGCGCTCTTTTAGAGCTGAGAGTACTCCTTTTGGCTCATTTATTTATAGCCAAAGCTAGGAGACTCTTATAGTGAATACTGAAACATCAGTGAAATTTGACGCGTTTGATCTAAACAAAAGCATTTTATCCCGTTTAAAAGTGCTGAATTTTGATACCCCCACCCCCATCCAACAAAAATCCATCCCTGCCATTATGAAAGGTGGTGACGTTATCGGCTTAGCCCAGACCGGGACCGGTAAAACAGCGGCATTTGTGTTGCCTATTTTACATCGTTTGATGGAAGGGGCACACGGACGCATCCGCGCCCTTATTATCGCCCCCACCCGCGAATTAGCCGAACAAATCAACGAAGCGTTGAACGATTTAGGCCGTGAATGTGGTTTACGCAGTGTCACGCTGTATGGCGGTATGAGCATGTTTAAACAGATCCAAAAATTGCGGCGCGGCGTTGAAATCGTCGTCGCTTGCCCAGGGCGTTTGTTAGATCATATTAAACGCGGCAATGTGAATTTAGGCGGCATCGAAGTGGTGGTGTTAGACGAAGCCGACCAAATGTTTGATATGGGTTTTTTACCGGATATTCGTGAAATTTTGCAAAAAATTCCCGCGAAACGCCAGGCTTTGCTGTTTTCTGCCACCATGCCAGGCGCGGTACGTCAATTAGCGCAAGATATGTTGAAAGATCCCGTGACCATCCAAATTGGTCATGCCGCACCGGCTGCCAGCGTAAAACAAGCATTGTTCCCGGTCGCGCCGCATCAAAAAACTGAACTATTAATCAAGATTTTAAGAGAGACTGATACCGGTTCGGTATTAATTTTTACGCGTACTAAACAACGCGCCGAGCATGTGGCCGAGCAGCTTAATGATGTGGGTTATCACGCGACTTCGCTGCAAGGTAATTTATCGCAAAGCCAGCGGCAACGTGCGTTAAAAAGCTTCCGTGATGGCTCGTTACAAATATTGGTGGCGACCGATATCGCATCGCGCGGTATCGACGTAACACGCATTTCACACGTGATCAATTATGATATGCCAAACACCGTTGAAGCCTATATTCACCGGATTGGTCGTACTGGGCGCGCTGCTAAAATTGGCGATGCGTTTACCTTGTTAACACGCGAAGATACCGGTTTAGTGCGTGGTATTGAACGCGTGCTAGGAACGAAGATCGAACAACGTGTAATGCCAGGGTTTGAACCGACAGCAAGTTCACATACCGGCCGTGGCCGTGGTCATGATGGCGGTGCTAATGCTGGTAAAAGTCGTGGTGGTTATAGTGGCCGCAGTAGCAGTAGCCGTAGCAGCAGTGGTCGCAGTAGCAGTGGCCGTAGTAGCAGCCGTGATGGTCAGGGCGGACAGCGAGCGGGTGGTTATGGTCATGCTTCCAATGGCCGTTCCTCCACCAGTCGTACCTCTGAAGGGCGCAGCAGTCGAGATGGCCAAGGGGGCAGAGAATATCAAGGGAACCGTGAAGGGCGCAGCTACAGCAGCCATTCCAGCAGTCGCAGTGCTGCAGGCAGTAGAGAGAATCGTGACAGTCAGCGTGAAGGCCGCAGCTACAGTAGCCATAGTGCTGGCCGTGGTGATAGCAAACCCGCTGGTCGAGACAATCGCGACAGCCGTGATAATCGTGATCGTGGCCATTATGCCAGCCGTGATAATCGCGATGCACCGGTACGTGCGCGCAGAAGTGACGGAACATCCCCACGCTATCGTGGCGCTGCAGCGCACCAACCAGCACCTGATCGTCGGCGTTCAGCAGCCCCTGCATCTGCACGACCAGCTGCTGATCATAAAGCCCGCGTCACTGTGAAAAAGAAACATCCTGCCCGCGCGCAGAAACACGCTGGAGCGCCGGCACGGGATTAGGGTTCTGTGCATAGGTTGCCCCCTTTGAAAAAAGGGGGCCGCCGAGCGCTAAGCGAGGCGGGGGGATTTTTGAACCTGCAAATAAACAAAAACTCAATGAATCAAAAAAGTTATATAAGTGCTAAGGTATTTTTGGCGTAAGGAGTTGCCCACAGTCACCATCGGCACTAAGGTTAGCACCGGTGCTGGATCCCTCGGATTTAACCCTGTCGCAATAAATCCGGATGTTGCCATTACAGCGCTGCTGGATTTATCATTTACCTGACTTGATCTGGGCAGGGTAGGTTGAGCTTGCACCAATTCAAATTGCAGCTCTTTATAATGATGCCCCAATTTGTTACTCACTGCATTATTATTATCACGTGCTAAGTGTTTAATAACTTTTTCTGGAGAATTTTTTAATACTAACGCTTTTTCCAAGATAGCTTCATCGCGTAGTTTTTTTATTCCATCAAGCAATTTTATATTGTCTGCGTCAATCATTTTTAGTAATTCGTAACAAAGATCAATAGCGCGTTGAGCAAATTTTTCTTGTTCGGCTTTATCTTGAACGCGAGTAGTTTGTACCATGAACAAATAACCAGCGGCCACACCTTTTATATGGATTATTGCTTGTTCTAAGGTAAAATGCTCGCTTGTGCATTGGGCATAAAGTGCCTCTACGGCGGCAATTCTTACACTGCGTGTTTCTTCATCGATGCAGCAAGCGTTGATTAAAAAAAACAGATGTAGAGCGTTGCTATACTTGTCTTTATCATCAGGCCAAATTACTAATATTTTTTGAGCAAAATCTGTGGCGCTAATTTTTTCTTGCTCATTCCAACCATGTAACTGACATAGTAGGAGAAAAAATTGTTTATAAAAGTCGTCTCGTCGGTTTATTTTGTCAATATATTGTTGTGCGTTTCTTTTTTTGAGTATAGGGTTGTCTTTATTTTTATTGCAATATTCATACAGAGTAAATAATGCCAGGAATTTTGTTGCTGGGTCATCGTCAGTTCTATGTGCGATGATATAGTCTAATGTATCAAGAATACCATTGTGCCTGATAACAGAATGGAAAAAAACAGGAATTTCAGGCCCGCTAAACAGCGCACGACGAAAACAACGTGTTGCTATTTTATAGCGTGAATTATCTTCTGCCGGTACCCCGTATGCGTGATAGTAGCAGTGACCTAATGCACCAATCGCGATATAATTATCGGCAAAATCATTGGCGGCAGCACATTCGGAAATATAGCTAAAAGCTAATTTTTTGTCTGCATTAGATTCAGCGCTGTCAATAGGATTTCTTTTATTAAAGAAGAAAAAACCCAGAGCAAGTTTGGCATGAAAATTATTCGGTTCTTCATCAACCAGTTTTTTTAATTGATCCTGTTCGGATGATTTTTCTTCATAATCCTTAATTTTTGTTCGCGCCATTAAACTAGCAGCCATAGCTTTATTATGGGCAATATAAAGCTGATAGGCTTTGGGTAATTCTGTTTTAACTTCTTCTGGCTGCATAATAATGCCCTGTTGCCCGAAGGCTGGTGCCACGTCGCGGACTGAGGCTGGTGCCACGTCTGGAATAAGGAATAAGGGATTGTGTTGTTTTCTTATTCCTTATTCCAGACGTGGCACCAGCTACCCCAGCTACCATTAAAGTAAATATATGGGTGGTGCCAGACACCACCCACCTACTAAGCTGCGACCAGCGCTAAACTTTTGGCGGCCGTTGGTGCTTTAGCTCTATTGTCGGTAGTCGTTTCTTCCCCTCGGCTTGGCACGCTTGCTGTAGAAGCGCTTGCTGTAGCAGCGCTCGCTGGCAATGGCACAGGAGGCGTTATACTTCTAACCGCTGCACTAAGAAAAGAATCGCTAGGGAGTTGTTGTACCACGGGCGGCGGCGCACCTTCTCTTGGTACATCTACGATCGCATCTCCTCTTGTTGCCGGAAATAGATTGTCACCACCGGTTACAAGTGCTGAAGCATCTTGCTTTACTTCTGCTGCTATTACTACTGAAACAGTAGCAACTGCTTGCGGATTTGGTTTTGCACTAATAACAGCTAATGTCGGCAGTGTATTAGGAAGCGAAACACTACTACTCCCTGAGGCAGTCGTCATAGATACAGTGTTTGCTGTTACTAGTGGTGTTACTTGAACAAGGCCTGGTTGCATATCAATATCGTCGGGTACTGGTATCACAACATCTTGTACATCTCCAGCAGGAGGAGCAGAAGGTAATGTTCCCTGCTCATCACTTGTAGTGCGTGGCATTTGCTGCTGTTCACCAGGAAGCAATTTTTCAAGGACAGCAATTTTTTTATTGATTTCCTGAACTTCTGCATTTTGTTCAGGTGGTAAGCCTTCGCTCTGCTCTGCTTCTATTGTCTTCTGTTGAGTTCGGTAATAGTCGATCAAAGCATTGGCAGCTTTCACCGCAGCTGTTTTATTATGTTTTGTATGGGGCAATTCAGCAGCCATATGAAAGTGCTTTAAAGTTTTCGTTAGATAATATTCATCATCAACAATTCTTAGCCGCTCACAGACCTGGCCTAACAACAATTGAAAACCAGCATAGCGATGGCCATTTTTATTGCTCACTGCATTTTTATGTTTATCTTCTAAATGTTTTAACACTTCATCAGGAAAATCTTGTAATGCGAGTGCCATTTGATAAATGGCTTCATCGCGCCCTTCTATTGCTGTGGCAATTTCTTTTTCTTCACTGCTGTCGGTGCTGTCGATAATTTCCTTATAAAGGGAAATCGCTTTTCTTGAACGGTGTATAGTAAAGCCTGGATCTTCAGCTAATGAGGTCTTTGCTTGATGTAAATAGCAGCTTGCTAGCGCTTGCCTATGTTTATTTTTTAATGCAGTGAGCTGCCCTATCATTGGCTTAAATATTAACGCGCCTGAAATTTTATCGATATTACTTGTTAACGATTCAAGTTGTTTTATTGCATCTTGTGCCGTCGATTGTTTAAAGGAAGTTAATGGTTCTGCTATAGCGAACTGATATGCTTTTGCTAGAGATTCAATGGCACCTAAGCAGTATTGCGTGGCTTTCCCAGCTTTAAATTGAGATAGCTTAGCTGGAATGGTTTTGCCGACTTCAACGTCTAATTGTCTTTCGTAACACTCAGCAATCCGTAAGTGAATGAGATGGGAAAATTCTGGTTGTTGCCCAAGCGCGGCGTTGAAATCTGTAAGTGCTTGCCTATAATCACCCTTGGTTTTCCAATGGTATCCTTTCGACAAATGATTGTAGACTGTATCATTATAGGTTGCTAAAAGGTCACCTTTAAAACCATCGTCGGGGCCCTCATCATCTCGGGGTTTTGCATCTTCAAAAAATTTGCTTTCGTAGCGTGCGGAAGTTTTAGCTGGCGGCGCGGCAGATTCAATACATTCTTTTGCTTTGGTAACATTAGGGTTGCTTTTTGGCATTTCATACGGTCGTGGCTCTTTTATGGCTCCTACTACCCCCATGTATCTGACCATTAATTTTAATACGTCTATTCTTTCAGCTTTTGTTGTTTGATCAACGCAGTTTGCGGTGAGGAAACAAAATAGATCAAAGTGGTCCTGCTGTCGATCAATACGTTCAGCATCAGCAAACCAAATTTGGTTTGCTATTGAAGCAAATTTTTTTTGGGTAATTTTTTGTGTATTATTCCAGCCATGTAATTGACATAGAATGTCAAAAAATTTTTGATAATCATTTTTTAAAGGCATAAATTTTCTAGGGGGAGTTGCAGTGTCTCCTTTGCTTTCTCCTTGAGTATTATCGTATTCACATATTGCAATATACGCTAAAAACTTTGTTCTGTACCCCCTCTCGCTATCCCTGAAGGGTAGAGATGTTAATTGTTGTATCGCTTTTTCAGCGGTATCAAGGCTTCCTCCCTGAGAGTCAAAAAGAGGTGAGGGTTGTTGTTGCAGAGTAGAGAGATAGAGTGTAAATTTCATTCTTGCGTGGTCGCAATCTTTATCCGGTAAGGTAAAGTCGACGTGGGGCACCTGCGGAGCCGCTGCTATTTGCGCATAATATACACCAAGATAATAAGCTGCAGTAGTTGCCTCAGCAAAGTCTTTGGCGGAAGTGCATTCGGTAAGATACTTAAGTACATTTTTTTTATCGCTGTCTTTTTCAGGTTTAAATAAATCGCCAAAACTCAGCAAAACAGATGCCAAAGCAAGTTTGGCTTGGGGGTTATCGTTTTTTGCCTCTGCTAATTTTTGTAATTCTCTATATTCTGTTGATTCTCTAATGGGTTTTTTGGGGAGTGGTACGCTGCCATAATCTTTTTGTAATTTATTGTGGAGTTGATAAGCTTTTGGAATTTCATTTTGTGCGGAATTGGGAGGTGCTTTTCCAGAGGTCTTTGATGATGCTAACATTAAATTAACTCCTATAAATTAGTTGTTTACAGTCGAGTTCTTTATTTCCCTTTGGATAAAAGGGCGAGCCTAAGTTCCACCCTATACTAACTTAGTTTTACTTTAAAGTAAATATATGGGTGGTTCCAGCTACCTTTACTGTGTCATTGCGAGGCGACCGGGGTTTGATCGCCGTGGCAATCTTTTCATTACCCTATGGAGCAAGCATCAATTTTTTGGCGTGCGTTTGTTTTTTTGTGCTATCTGTATCAGCAGATGTTTGTTCTCCTCGGCTTGGCACGCTTGCTGTAGAAGCGCTTGCTGTAGCAGCGCTCGCTGGCAATGGCACAGGAGGAGTTAGTTCTCTCAATCCTTTACTAAGAAAAGAATCGCTAGGGAGTGGTTGTGGCGCCACGGGCGGCGGCGCACCTTCTCTTGGTACATCTACGATCGCATCTCCTCTGGTTGCCAGAAGTAGCTTGTCACTACTACTATCAGTTATAGGTGCTGAAGTATCTTGTTTTGCTTCTGCTGCTATTACTACTGAAACAGTAGCAACTGCTTGCGGAGTCGGTTTCGCAATAATAGCAGCTAATGCAACCTGTGTATTAGGAAGTGGGTTACTACTAGTTTCTGAAGGAGTGGCCATAGGCGCCGCCGCTGGATTTACAGGTGTAGACATTACTGGTGCAGTACCTGGTGCGTAAGCAGAAGGTGGAGTATGTTCCAGTGATCCTTCTTGATGTTTGTCATCCAACTCTGGTGCACTGGGAATTATATTTTTATACCTTTGAAGTTTGGCTGCTATGTCTCTAATAAGCTTATTTAAAGATATTATGCTTTCATCGGCTCCTGTAGGGATAGCTGGTTTTGCTGAAAGTTCTTGTTTTAATTTCGCCAATTGACTTTCATAATAAGGCATTAAAAAACCGACTGCTTCTTTTAAGATGTTTTCATGTTGATTAGGTGGTCCGTTAGTAACGTTATCATAGTATTTTAGGGCTTGCTGTAAATTATAGTCTTTATCTTTATTGCCTGGAGTAGTTAATGACATATAGGCTTTGGCAAGCAGAAGTTGAAACTCACAAAATTTATGCCCTTGTCTATTGCTTACAGTGTTAGCATGAGTCTCTTCTAAAGTTTCTATTACTTTTTCGGGAGAATCTTTAAGTATCAAAGCCAACTGGTAAATAGCTTCATCGCGCCCTCTTTCGGCTGTTGCTAACTCTTCTATTTTATCTCTGCTTGTAGTTTCGACAAGCAGTTTATAAATGTCAATCGCTTTCTTTGAAAAAGCTATCAGAGTAGATATATCTTTTTTAAAAGGAGAAGCAGTTATCTCATCCAGATAATATTTCCCTAAAGCAAAATTATATTTTCTTTTAAGTGGATTAAGTAATCGCATTGGTAATTTGGAATTATCAATAGCTGATTTGCAAGATACTAGATGCTCAGCTAGTTTTTGTGAAATAAGCTGTTTAGAAAGAGTACGCGGCGGTGACAAAATAGCCCGGTGGATTTTTTGTAGATGCTCAATATAATCATTACAATAAGCACTGATTTCATCGTCACTCTTCTCACCCCTGATTACAGCGCTATAAAGAGCAGCGTCATAACAAATAGCAATTTCATTATGTATAATGTGTGACAATTCTGGTTGTTGCTCAAGTGCTTTTTTGAAGTATTCAATAGCGCTAAGATGAATACTTTTCTTCCGATAAGAATAAGCCTTAGATAAATCGGAATATTTGCTTTCTTGATGGTTATGTAAAAATTGAGTATCAAAATTAAGAATAACTGGTTGGTAATTCCCTCGTTCATCTTGATATCGACCTTCATCTCTACCATTATAATGTATGTCATCGCCATATCTGATCGACGATTCATCTTGTAAATAAATAACTTGTGCAAAAAAATTAGATGATCTATCAAATGTTTTGGCATTACCATGTCGGTGTAGCCAGTATGCGTGGGCATAGAGGTCATCTTTGCAGCGTTCAGGCAATAATCCACCTAGTTTTTCTTGCGTATCATTATCAAGAACCCTTAGGTAGGTATGGGAAATTTCTTGTAGCCAAAATGCATCTTCGGTATCACTCGTTGGTTTTTTAAGAGTGGCTAAGGCTTCAATAACGCAGGCAATGGCTTTAACGATAGTAGGGCGTGTTTTTTCTTTTGCTTCCAGACTAGTTATGATACGTTTTAAAGCAGCTATTCTTTGCGTTTTTATTGCTTCATTGGCGCAATGGCTAGTGATTTCGCAAAACAGGGTGAGTTGATCTACGCAAAGCCTAGGATCATCATTCCAGGTTTTAGCGGTTTTTGCGACAAATTCTTCAACGGGCATCATCGGTTCACGCCAGCCATGTAATTGGCATACAGATTTATAAAAACCTTCTGGAAATTCTAACTCTGCTGCAGCGTCGGCAAGTTGTTTATCAAGCGTTGAATCGGTTTTAGCTTCATCGGCGTTACTTTTTTGGTTCGCTTGTTTATTTGCAAGGTATTCATAAGCAGTAGTTAATACTAATAATAATTGGTCGGGTAGAGAAACAGGCGTTTTTGATGTGAATGCTTTTTTCTTTAAAACCTCAAGTAATACAGCTTCTATAACCATTGTATGGCTATCAATTTTCGAACCATCTAGATACTGTAGATAGGGTGGTTTCGATGAACCAGGTGTAAAAAGGGCTTTATGAAAAAATCGCATGGCGTCTATTGTGCATTGGTTTACATTGCGGCTAGTTTTTTCTTGCCCAGGGGTATGAAACCCACGTAAATTGCAGGTACCTTGATAAAAGAGAGCAATATCTCTGTCTGCAAAGTTTTGATCACTAGTGCATTCAGATAAATATGTCAATACAAGTGCTCTCTCCGCGCGCTCTTCAGCAGTTAGAGCACCGCTTTTCTTCATACCCAAAATAATTAAGGCCAGAGCCATCGCCAATTTTGCTGCAAGATTTTTCGGGTCTTGCGCTAGTTTTTGTAATTCTATAAATCCAGGTGCTTTTTTGAATGAAGGTATTACAGGCGCTTTAGTTGGTTTTGCTTTGCTGTTAGCCGCGTCATCTGTTTTTTTATCGTCTGGCTTTGTTGCAAAATCTTTTTGTAATTTGTTATGCAGTTCATAAGGGGATAATGGGGTTTTTTTCGTGCCGAGCATAGATGGTATCTCCTATTACTTAGATGGATGTGAGGACTTGGTAAAATAATATCATAGAATTACATTAAAGTTTAACAAAACATTTATGCATGACGAATTAATTCTAGAAGCTATACTGCAACATCAAGCGGGTATTCACTTGCCGCCCAGAGGTTGGCACCAGCCATTTTAAAAAATGTTAATTACGGAAGTTTAACGTTGCCAATCTTTGAGTAGGCGTTGGTTTTGGTTTAGCTGCATCGGTGGGTGTTGCTCCTTGGCTTGGCACACTTGCCGGAGAACCGGCAGGGAGCGCTGCTGTGGGCGACGGCTCCTTTTCTTTTGGTGCTCCCTGGTTTGCACTAATAGCAGCTAATGTAACTTGTGTATTAGGAAGCGGGGCGCTACGACTTTCTAGTGATTTTTTAAGCTCAGCAATTTTAGCCTTAAGTTCCTCAAGTTTTGCATTTTGTTCGGGTGTTGTACCCGCACTCAGTGAGGCAACAGCTTTAGCGTAGTGCTTTAAAGCCAGTTCTTGGTTATCTGCATCATCAGCTATTAATTTTTCGTAGGCCTCAGCTAGCAATAATTGAAAATCGCTATAGCGATGGCCCTTTGGATTACTCATGGTGTTAGCATGAGTCTGTGCTAAAAGTCCTATTATTGTTTCTGGGAAATCTTTAAATATTAAAGCTAATTGATAAATAGCTTCATCACGTCCTTTTTTAGCTGCTGTTAACTCTAGTGTGTTATCTCTGCTGGTAGTTCTAACAAGCTGGTCGTGAATAGTAATCGCGCTTCCTGCAAAATCTACCAGAGTAGGCACATCTTTTTTAAAAGGAGAAATTGTTATCTCCTCCAGATAGCATTTCCCTAAAAAAAAATTCAGATCTTTTCTTATCGGAATGAATAATTTGTTTGATAGTACCTTTGGGTAGTTAGTAAAAGTATTTATAATAAGTGAACGTAATCTAGCTATTACTTCTGATAAAATAAGTTGTTTAGAAGCAGTAGGAGGTTGTGACAAGGCTGCTTCACGAGCTGCTTGTAAATGCTGAATGGCGCTACTAAACCAAGCGCGGACTTCTTCGAGCTTGACACCTCGATAATTTTTTAGCTGTTTACTATAATTTTCTAGTTGATCAATATAACACGAGGCAATTTCTGCGAGTATGATATGTAATAACTCTGGTCGTTTCGTAAGTGCTTGTGTGAAGCAATCTATAGCTTGCTGATAGTCCCCTTTTTTTCTCCAAACATAAGCTTGAGATAACTCGGAATATTGTGGGTTACTTTGATAAGCACTTAAAAATCTATCTTTAAGAACAGCGAGATATGAAGTGTCTTCTTCAGCTAATAAATACCAAGCCTGAGCAAAGAAATTTTTTGATTCACGGAGTTTGCGCAATTTCTTTAACCAATGCGCTTCGGTATAGGGATCGTCTTTACAGCGTTGAGATAACAGCTTATGCAATTTTACTTTCATAGCATCGCTAATAGAATTTAGGTACTTGTTTTCAGCAAGTCCTTGTAACCAAAAAACTTCTTCAATATCAGCGGTTGATTTTTGGATGGTTAAAGCTTCAATAATGTAAGTAATAATTTTACCGATCTCTGTATTAAAGCCATTGCTTTGTTCTGAGTATTTAGTGACGATACCCCTTAAAGCAGCGATTCTTTGCGCTTTTATTGTATCGTTGGCACAATGGGTAGTGAATCCCAAAAGGAAAGGAAGAATATGGTTAAGGACAGAATAAGAGGTATAAGCTTTAAGGGTTTTTGCGACGAATGCTTCAACCGTTATTGTCGGCTGCTGCCAGCCATGTAATTGACAAATGGATTTATGAAAATCTTCTGACAAATTTGATTTTTTTACCTGTTTAAGAAGTTCTTGAGCTAATTCTGCATTAGTTTGGTCGCTTTCTTTGCTTTCTTTGCTTTCTTGTGGCATAGCCATAAATGTCCCCTTATAATAAGCTGATAATCAATATACATTATGCACCAATTTACCATTATTTTAAAGTAAACTTGTTGGTTATGGTATAGGGGGAAGTTAAAAACTATACTGCAACATCAAGCGGGTATTCACTTGCCGCCCACGGGGGTCGTTGCTGTTGAGGATGCTGGTGCGGTCGCGGATGGATAAACCTTTTAACACCCCGACAAATTTATATTGAATATCTAAATTGCCTTCGCTGCTGTCAGGCATTTGTGGATTTGTGTAATATTTGGCGAAGCTGGGGGTGATATTAAGTTGATGATTGAATGCAAAAAAAGTCAGCGCGAATTTTACCGCATCACCGGGCGCTTTTTCAATCAGACCTGCAAGCATTTGAGTGGTGTAAAGTGGATCGGTAGCATAGCCGGTGGTGTAGGGCGAAACGATATCGCCGTTGTGAAAAGCATTATCTTCAGCAAATATTTTATTATAAGCAACAGTGGCACGAATATAATTATTTTCAACACCGGCTAAAGCACCAAATGCACTGGCATCGGGGCCTTTGCCAGTCGTTTGTTGAATTAAATTATTGCCGGTGGAATTTTCGCGTAATAATTGCAAACCAAATACCGGATTAAATATGGTTGAAGTTTTTAAAGTATACGTGTTGTTGTTATACAGCATTCTGGCAAAATCATAAAATTGATAATACCAAATTTCACTATTGAGGTCTTTTATTTTTACCGTGCTGGCAAAGGCGAGTGCACCATTATCAGTGGTTTTGCCTAATGCCGGTATCGGTGTGCCGCCGATAATTTCAGGGTTATACAGATTGACGCTAGCAAAACTGTTGTTAGTACGGCTCTTAAAACCGATCGTTCTTAAAGCAGTCAATGTCCAATAATCATTGATGGCATAAGTGCTGAAAAGACCTTGATAAGTCGCTGGAATCATGCGCGAATCAGAAGGCCCTAACCACGGGGTGTCGATGAGTTGGTTACCAGCGCGAATTAATAAATTATCGTTTTTAAACTGCGCAAACGCTTGGCCGAGTGCGTTGACCGCTTTCCCCGGTAGCGTAGCGTCATAACGTAATGGATTGCTGCTGTTTAAGCCCAAGGGTTGTGCAGTATAAAATGTGGTTTCGATTTGAAAATATTTAAATATCGGTGCGGTTTCTAAATTGATTGCGCCACCGAAAGAATAAGTGTGTTCGCTCGGTGCATTGCTAAAACCGCGCTCGAAATAATAGCTGCGCAAATCGCCAGAGACGTTGATTAGGTTATCGATGTTAAAGCCATCGTCAGCCAAAGCTTTGTTGCTGAGGAAGATTAAGCTGATTAATACAAGGTGTTTTATTTTTTTCATGAAGCCAAGATAACAAAGAATTCTTACAAGAATATGACAAAGGATGGTGCCAGGCTGAAGGATGGTGCCACGTCTGGAATAAGGAATAAGGAAACAGCACAATCCCTTATTCCTTATTCCAGACGTGGCACCATCAGCTTGGCACCATCAGCTGGCACCAGCAGCCACCCAGCCCCTCCGGTGATAAGGCTTGCCATAACCAGGGGAGGAGGGGTTTTAACGCCTCATCAAGTTGATATGGAGGGTTGATAATTGCCATACCGCAACCGTTCAAAGCGACTGGCACATCATCGGGGAAAATGCTTAATTCAGCAATTAATATTTCTTTGGCGTTCAATTTTGTTAATTGCTGCCGTACATAAGTACGAAAATATTTCTCTTTAATGGGATACCACAAGGCGTAAATGCCCGTTTCCCAGCGCGTTAAGGCGCTTTTTATCGCGGCAACAGCCGTATCAAATTCTTTAGTTTGTTCAAAAGGGGGGTCGATTAGCACTACACCTCGGCGTTGTGGCGGCGGCAAAAATGCTTTTAATGCTTGATAGCCATCTTGCTGATGTACAGCCACTTGTTTATCATTGCGAAACAGTTGTTTTAAACTGTCAAATACCGGTGGATGTAATTCACATAAAATCATCTGATCTTGTGGGCGTAATAATTGGCGGGCGAAATACGGTGAGCCGGGGTAATGTCTAATAGTTGTCGCAGGCGCCGCATTAATACTTTTTATAATTTTTAGATAATCTTCAACCAGCGTTGGAAAATGATTTTGTTTAAGCAGCTGTTGTATACCCAAAACAGATTCTTGTGTTTTTTGTGCTTCCACCGATTTTAGATCATACAAACCAGCACCCGCATGTGTGTCGATATAACAAAATCCTTTGTCTTTTTTTTGTAATGCTTGTAACAAAGCAATTAGCACCGTGTGCTTAAGCACCTCGGCGAAATTTCCGGCGTGGTAGATGTGGCGATAGTTCATGTTAATATGGCCTTGCTTCGCCTTCTGGCCGAGTTTTAAAACGGCGGTGGATCCAATAATATTGTTCGGGTTTTTCTACTATCATATTCTCTACTATTTGATTGATGCGAAGCAAATCTTTTTCATCATCTCCCGTCGGGAAATTTTCTAAAGCGGGGTGTAATGTAATCACATAATAAGGTTTCTTGTCGATACGATAGTGGGTACTGGGGATAATTGGTGCACCCGTCATTGCTGCTAAACGCAACATGCCAGTTATGGTGGCAGCTTGCACACCAAAGAACGGCACAAAGATACTGTGTTTTTTGCCATAATCTTGGTCGCCCGCATAATAGATCGGCACGTTTTGTTTCAGGCTTTTGATCATACCGCGTGTATCTTTGCGATGAATGATGCCAGCAACAATTTGTCTGCGATGCCGTTCCATCACCGCGTTAAATAAACGGTTTTTTTGTTCGCGATAAATCGTGCGAATCGCCATATGCCTGCCGATGATGCGCGCGGTAATTTCTAGTGTAGTGAAATGTGCGCACAACATGATTGCGCCTTTGCCTTGTGCTAATGCGGCGTTTAAATTTTCTAGGCCATTGACATGGCCGATGGTGGCAATTTTATTTTGCGGTGTCCACCACGCCATACCCATTTCAATGAGACCAATGCCGACGGATTCAAAATTTTTTTTAATTAACGCGCGGCGTTGTTCAGAGGTTTTTTCCGGGAAACACAAACGCAAATTTACATCAGCAATATGACGGCGATCGCGCATGATCCTATACGCCAGTTTGCCCATAGCACGACCAATATTGATTTGCCAAGGATAGGGCAGTTGCGCGACAAGGTATAGCACCCCCAATCCCAACCAGGTAAACCAATAACGTGGTAGCAGGAAATAAATCGGTTTATCGGGGTGCGGTGGTTTTTTCATAATGCTACGCCAACTTTGTGCCCCAATGTAATTTCGCGCGTAGTGTTTCAAAATATTTATAATCGAGCGGATGAATCAAGCGTAGTTGTTCGGGTTTTTTGCTGATGTGAATACGCGCGCCCGGTGGCACAGAAACCAATGCTTGACCATCGCAGCTTAAGCGTGGTGCAGTTTCGTTGGTGCTGGCAATTTCAATAGTGATTTTGCTGGCAGCGGAAATGACGATAGGTCGCGCACTGAGTGTATGCGGAAACATCGGGACCATGACAATAGCAGCAAGACTAGGATGTAAAATCGGCCCGCCGCCGGATAAGGCATATGCCGTTGATCCTGTTGGCGTAGCAACGATCAAACCGTCAGCATATTGGTTCAACATGAATTCATTGTCGATTGACGTAGCAAATTCGATCATGTGAGCGACATCACCCGGCGTTAATACCACATCATTAAGCGCGATATCTTGTGTGATGGCTTTATTATTTTGTTCGATTTCTATGCCTAACAGAAAACGTTTTTCTTCGACGAATTTTCCGTCTAACACTTCGCTGACTTTATTGTCTAATTCACTGGGGCGGATGTCGGTTAAAAAACCTAAGCGACCGCGATTGATGCCTAATACTGGAGTTTGATGATTCACTGCTGCGCGTGCTGCATTTAATAAGCTACCATCACCACCAACGACGATCATTAAATCGCAATGCTTGCCCAATTCATCGCGCGAATAAATGGGTAATTTATCCTTTGGCAAATAGCCCGCCGTTTCCGTTTCCACAACCGTGGCCAGTTTGCGCTGTGCCAGCAAATGTTTTAACGCCAACAACGTGTCGGTAATATCTTCTTTGCGTTGCCGACCAATCAGGCCAATGGTTTTGAAGGGGGTCGTCATATATGTTTTCCCATAAATAATTCCATTCAGCATAGCATTTTTTTTGCGTGTTCAACAGAAGGGGTCAGATCTTGACTTGCTACTTGCTAAAGAAATGGTTATAAATCCTATAGTCTTCAAGCAAGTAGCAAGTCAAGATCTGACCCCTTCTGTATTAGCAATCCCCCCGTATGAGTGCTAAAATCATCCCATGAGCTTACAAAACAACCATCCGCCATTAAACGAACGTTCGCAGCATTTGTTAAAAGTGTTGGTGGAGCGTTATATCCGCGATGGCCAGCCAGTCGGCTCGCGCACATTGGCGGAGGAGACTGTTTTAAATTTAAGCCCTGCGACCATTCGTCATGTGCTGGCGGATCTTGAAGAGCATGGTTATTTGTTGTCACCACATACTTCAGCGGGGAGGGTGCCGACTGCGCGCGGTTATCGTTTATTTGTCGATGGGTTACTCACTGTTAAACCGCTCGATGATTCAACCGTTAAGCAGTGCCAACAGCAACTTAAACCTGATTTAAATGTGCAGGGGTTGGTGTCTACTGCGTCGAATTTATTATCGGATGTTACCCGTTTAACCGGTTTGGTGATGTTGCCGCGCCGCGATCATGTTACTTTGCGCCATGTGGAATTTTTACCGCTGAATGATAATCGCGTATTGGTAATTTTGGTGTTGAATGAACAAGAAGTGCAAAATCGTATTATCTATACCGATCGTGTTTATAGCGCTGCCGAATTACAACAAGCGGCGAATTATTTAAATGAAGTATACGCCGGTTGCGATGTAAGCCAACTGAGAACGCAGTTATTGCAAGCGATGCAAAATGATCGCGAGCATTTAAATAATTTAATGCAAGCCACAGTCGATGTGGCAAGCAAGATGTTTGACAAACCCAAAAATTCTGCGCCGGATTATGTAATGGCCGGGCAAGAAAATTTATTAGATTTAGCCGATGGTGCTACTGGTATCAATCGTTTGCGGCAATTGTTTGCTACGTTTACGCAGAAACGCGATATTTTATATTTGCTCGATCAGTGTTTAAATGCTGAAGGCATACAGATTTTTATCGGCGAAGAAGCAGGTTATGAGGTCATGGATGAATGCAGTTTAGTAGCCGCGCCGTATTCAGTCGAAGGCAAGGTGGTGGGTGTGCTCGGGGTGATTGGCCCAACCCGTATGCCCTATGAACGGGTAATCTCCATCGTGGATGTCACCGCAAAACTATTGAGTGTGGCGTTGAGTCAGAAGGGGTCAGATCTTGACTTGCTACATGATAAATAAATTACTTAATATGAGTCCAAAATCTTCTAACCATGTAGCAAGTCAAGATCTGACCCCTCCTGACTTTTTTTGATAAAAGCCCTTGAATCCGTTAAATTAGCCACCAATATAAGCGTAGCTTGTATTTTAAAGAGGAACCACTATGACCAACAAGAAACCAGTCGATCCTGATTTGGCGGATTTTGATGATGAACCTGTAGTGCAAGAAAGCGAAAAACCGGCGCCTAAAAAAGAGCAGCCAGGTATTGGCCACCCTTCTTATACGGATTTGGAAGCGCAGCTTAATACGGCAGAAGCTAAGTCCAACGAATATTTTGAAAAATTGCTGCGCCAGCAAGCTGAATTAGACAATGTACGTAAACGCGGTGAGCGCGATTTGGTGCAAGCACATAAATTTGCCTTAGAGAAATTTGCACTGGAATTGCTGCCCGTAGTCGATAATTTAGAGCGCGCGTTAGAACAAAAAATGGTAGAAGCTGCGGCTGCGCTACAACAAGGTGTCGAGTTGACCCTCAAAATACTACAGGGTGCTTTGGAGAAGTTTGGCATTAAGGTCATTAACCCGGTTAATCAAATGTTTGACCCGGCTTTTCATGAGGCAATGTCGGCGCAGCCGGTGGCTGACAAGCCCCCTGGCACAGTGTTGACGGTCTTGCAGAAGGGTTACCAGTTGAATGAGCGGTTATTGCGCCCGGCGTTGGTGATAGTGAGTAAGGCGGTGGAGTAATTTAAAAGCAATGGGCTTGAAATAACAAAAACCACCCCCATTTCGTAATTAAGAACACATTTTGAACGAGGAGAACTTTATGGCTAAAATTATCGGTATTGACTTAGGCACCACCAATTCCTGCGTGGCGGTTATGGAACCAGGCGGCAAAGTGCGCGTGATTGAAAACAGCGAGGGTGACCGCACCACGCCTTCTGTCGTTGCGTATACCGATGACGGGCAAGTTCTGGTGGGCAAGGCCGCCAAGCGCCAAGCCATCACCAACCCGAAAAAAACCCTCTACGCGATTAAGCGTTTAATCGGTCGCAAATTCAAAGATGACGTCGTACAAAAAGATATAAAAATGGTGCCATATGACATTATTGCTGCCGACAATGGCGATGCGTGGGTTAACGTCGCAGGCAAAAAATTGTCTGCACAACAGATTTCCGCAGAAATCTTAATCAAAATGAAAAAGACTGCTGAATCTTATTTGGGGCATGAAGTTAACGAAGCTGTTATTACTGTTCCTGCTTATTTCAACGATTCACAACGTCAAGCGACTAAAGATGCGGGGCGTATTGCTGGGTTAGAAGTTAAACGTATTATTAACGAACCCACCGCTGCAGCGTTGGCGTATGGTTTGGATAAAAAACGTGGCGATTCCGTGATTGCGGTTTACGACTTAGGTGGTGGTACGTTTGATATTTCCATCATCGAAATTGCCGAAGTAGAAGGCGAGCACCAATTCGAAGTATTAGCAACTAATGGCGATACCTTCTTAGGTGGTGAAGATTTTGATATGCGTATTATTGATTACATCGCAGAAGAATATAAAAAAGAAGCAGGCATTGATTTACATAAAGATCCATTAGCATTGCAACGTTTAAAAGAAGCGGCAGAAAAAGCTAAAATCGAATTGTCTTCAGCAACGCAAACCGAAATTAACTTGCCGTATATTACTGCTGATGCGAGTGGCCCTAAGCACTTAAATATGAAACTGACACGTGCTAAGTTGGAATCATTAGTAGAAGATTTAATTGCGCGCACTATTGAACCCTGTAAAATTGCATTGAAAGATGCAGGTATTTCGCTCGACAAAATCAAAGAAGTGATTATGGTCGGTGGCCAAACACGTATGCCGAAAGTGCAAGAAACAGTGAATGGTTTCTTCGGCAAAGAAGCGCGTCACGATGTTAACCCCGATGAAGCAGTAGCGATTGGCGCTGCTATTCAAGGTGGTGTATTGACTGGCGATGTAAAAGATATTTTATTGTTAGACGTAACGCCATTATCATTAGGTATCGAAACCATGGGCGGTGTGATGACTAAACTCATCGAAAAAAATACCACCATTCCTACCAAGGCAAGCCAAACATTTTCCACGGCAGAAGATAACCAAACCGCTGTGACGGTACATGTGTTGCAAGGTGAGCGCGAAATGGCATCTGCTAATAAATCATTGGGACGCTTTGATTTAAGCGATATTCCTCCAGCGCATCGTGGCGTACCACAAATTGAAGTAACGTTTGATATCGACGCCAATGGTATTTTGAATGTGTCGGCGAAAAACGTAGCCACAGGTAAAGCGCAATCGATTGTGATTAAAGCATCGAGTGGTTTATCAGAAGCAGAAATTCAGCAAATGGTGAAAGACGCAGAAGCGCATTCGGAAGAAGATAAAAAATTCCATGTGCTAGTGCAGGCGCGTAATCAAGCTGATGGTTTGATTCACTCCACTACCAAAGCAATGTCTGATGCTGCAGCAGATGTTACTGCTGATGAAAAAACCAAGATCGAATCGGCGATTGCTGCACTTAAAGAAGCGATCAAAGGCAATGATAAAGATTTGATTGAGCAACGCACCAAAGATCTGACCGAAGCTTCTAATACCATGGCAGAACGTTTATATGCGAAGAAAGGCCAACAAGGTCAACCAGGTGCTGAACCGCAACAGCAGCAAGCAGGCGGTGCTGAGCAAGCTCAAGGTGCTCAACAAGGTGCAGGTGCTGATAAAGCCGGTGTAGTGGATGCAGAGTTTGAAGAGGTTAAGGATAAGAAGTAATTAGCTCATGGCAAACAAACGCGACTATTACGAAACTCTGGGTGTCTCTCGCAATGCGAGCCAGGATGAATTAAAAAAAGCTTATCGCAAATTAGCGATGAAGTATCATCCTGATCGCAACCCGGACGACAAAACGGCAGAAGATAATTTCAAGCAAGCCAAAGAAGCCTATGAAGTATTAGCTGATCAGCGCAAGCGATCAGCTTATGATCAATTTGGCCACGCTGGTGTTGATCCGAGTATGGGT
Organism: Gammaproteobacteria bacterium; assembly: GCA_013288885.1. Lineage (GTDB taxonomy): Bacteria > Pseudomonadota > Gammaproteobacteria > JABDBA01 > JABDBA01 > JABDBA01. The sequence continues at coordinate 115,494 of JABDBA010000002.1, forward strand.
GGGGGCGGCGCAAGCGGTTTCAATTTTACCGATGTGTTCGGTGATATCGGCGATATCTTCGGCGATATTCTAGGTGGTAGAGGGCGCCAAGGTGGTGGGCGCAGTCATACTCAACGCGGTGCTGATCTTCGTTATAATCTCTCTTTAAGTTTAGAAGATGCGATTCACGGCACTGCCGTCGAAATTCGTATTCCTAATTTAGTCAATTGCAAAGAATGCAGCGGCACGGGCGCGGTGAAAGGCTCTAAGCCAGTGACCTGTGATACCTGTAAAGGCCACGGCCAAGTGCGCATTCAACAAGGTTTTTTCACGCTGCAACAGACTTGCCCTACCTGTCATGGTGAAGGCCAAGTGATTAAAGATCCATGCCGTGCTTGTCGCGGTCATGGTCGTGTAGAACAAGTCAAAACTTTGTCGGTGAAGATCCCCGCCGGTATTGATGATGGTGAGCGCGTACGCTTGACTGGCGAAGGCGAAGCGGGCACAAATGGTGGCCCCGCTGGCGATCTGTATGTACAAGTCAGTATCAAAGAGCACGCTATTTTTCATCGTGAAGGTAGTCATTTATATTGCGATGTACCCATCAGTTTAGTGACGGCATCATTGGGCGGTGAAGTATTAGTACCCACCTTAGATGGCCAAGTTAATTTACAAATTCCCGCTGAAACGCAAAGTGGCAGCATGTTACGTTTACGCGGTAAAGGTGTGCCCGGCGTGCGTGGCAAAGTAACCGGCGATTTGCTGTGCCGCGTGACTATCGAAACCCCCATTAATTTAAGTGCCAAGCAAAAAGAATTATTGCGCGAATTAGACGCCAGCCTAAAAGAAGGTGGCGCGCGCCACTCCCCCAAAGCCAGCTCTTGGTTTGATAACGTAAAGCAGTTTTTTAGGAAGAAATAAAACCTCTCCAACCCCTATTTTTAAGCCTAAAATACAAATTATTGTTTGGCCATTTATAATGATCCTATAAGTGGCCAAACACACAAGCCTATAATTCTCGGGAAAAATGCGTTATTTCGTGTTTGATTATGGAAATAGTTACTTACATTTCGTGAAATAACAAAATACTTGCGAGAGAATTAATATCTCAATAATATTTGGTACAGGGATTTTTTTATGAGAAAATGAAACATCTAATAATGTATTAAAGAATGCTCAAATTAAGGAGGTATTACTTACCTCTCAATAGCGGGGATGAATAATGTCTGGTGAAATAATACTGTATAAAAATGACGATGGCACAATTCGGCTGGAAACCCGTCTTGAAAACGAAACCTTATGGTTGACACAGCAGCAGATGGCTGAGTTGTTTCAGGCTACTCAGCAAAATGTCAGTCAACATATCAGTAATATTTATAACGAAGGTGAGTTATCTGCTGAGGCAACTCACAAGAAAATCTTGTGGGTTCGCCAAGAAGGCAACTATTCGGGATTTCTTAATAGTTGCCCTGAGGGCGGACGGCAGGTGCAACGTAAGATAACCCATTAAAGGCTGTCCGCCCAAGCTTTGACTTTTTCGTGATCGGTCACTCGGCCAGTATCTACATCAGCAAGCGCTTCCAGGGTCATTTGTCGGCGGGTTTCCTCTTGGTTAATCCACTTGGCCAGCGATTCGGCGGAGAGAGCAATCCCTTCTAGTTTCAGACTAGTTAATGCTTGCTGCATTTTTTTACTGAGGGGTTCTACTTGTTCTATTTTAATAGGCCAGTTTTTATGAGCATGTAACATGTTCTAAACTCCTTTTGTATAGCGTATATATTATAACAAATTTTGGTAGTATTGCATGTCGGATCCGTCGCTACGCTCCTTGATCCGACCTACGTGAATTCAGCCCAGCCTGCCACTGCTAATTCTTATAACAAAAACAATCCACCGTATGATCGTTCACCATTCCCACGGCTTGCATAAAGGCGTAGCAAATAGTGCTGCCGACAAATTTAAAGCCGCGTTTTTTTAGATCTTTTGAAAGTTTATCAGAGATGGCAGTTTGTGCAGGGATTTCTTTAAGATTTTTCCAATGGTTTTTTATGGGTTTCTCTTCTACAAATTGCCAAATATAGTTGGCAAAACTGCCGTATTCTTTTTTGATCTGCAAAAAAGCTTTGGCGTTGGTAATCGTCGATTGAATTTTTAATTTATTACGGATGATGCCTTCATTTTTTAACAGTGCGTTAATTTTTCGTTGATTGTATTTTGCAATTAATTGCGCATCAAAATTGTCAAAACAAGCGCGATAATTATCGCGTTTTTTTAAAATAGTCAGCCAACTTAACCCCGCTTGCGCGCCTTCTAAAATTAAAAATTCAAACAACAAACGATCGTCGTGGATTGGCCTGCCCCATTCTTGGTCATGATAGTCAATATAGAGTGGGCTATCATTTACCCAAGCGCAGCGGATCTTATTGGTATTTTTCATGGAGTATCTCGATGAGTTATTGGTTTAAATAGTAACATAATGGCTTTACCCGCGTAACAATTTTATGATACGATTAAATCATGAAAAATAACGGCCTTTTAAATATCTCAGTATTTAACACCATGCTCCCCGCAGTGGTTGGCCGTGTTGTCATTGCCATTATTCGTCGCGTGATTGTGCCCCAGGCACAATAACACTTAAGCCTGGCGAGGCCCTTTACGCAAATAAACCCTTAAAATTTTTACTGAATCAAACTCAAAATCCTGTTATTTTGCGATGGTCTTGTATATTGCAAAAAAACCAGGAGAATAGACGACGGAGGAAAACCCATGCTAACAAACGACAACAACGCAGTAATGGACACCCCAATGGCAACAGAACAACATTTAACTTTACACAAATATTATCCTTGGTTAGTCATTGGTTTAAGCGCACTGTTTTTAATTTTCAAATACGTCTTGCAGGTTTCACCCGGTATTGTTTCCGACCAACTCATGCGTGAATTCCATGTGCATGGCGCGGGTTTGGGTAACTTAGCCGCCGCTTTTTTTTATTCTTATTTCATCATGCAATTGTTTGTGGGTGTTTTGCTTGATAGATACAGCACGCGCTATATAACTGCTTTGGCGATCGCTTTGTGTGCGATCGGCACTTTTATGTTTGCGACCACATCTGAATTGTGGGTAGCATTTTTAGGCCGTACCTTTGCTGGTATCGGCGTAGCTTTTGCGACAGTCAGTTATATGAAAATGACGGCGCAATGGTTTAAGCCAAACCAGTTTGCTTTTGTTGGTGGTTTATTGGCGACAGCAGCGATGATCGGTGCGATATTTGGTGAAGCGCCCTTGTCGATGTTAGTCGATGAATTAGGCTGGCGTCCGAGCTTTTTCCTCTGCGCGAGTTTAGGTTTGATTCTAGCGATTGCATTTGCAGTATTGGTGCGCGAACGACATGTGGATTCAGCTGCGCCTGCAGTGGTTAAACATCATTTTACCAAAGAAGATGTGTTTGAAGTGTTGAAGAGTAAACAAAATTGGTTGCTGACATTTTTTAGTGGTTTGGCATTTACACCCATTGCAGTTTTTGGTGGTTTATGGGGCGTGCCTTTTTTAAGTATCGCTTATCATTTAACGACTACCAAAGCAGCTACATTAGTTTCGTGTGTATTTATTGGGTTAGCGATTGGGTCACCGTTGTTAGGTTTGTTGTCTGATCGTTTAGGCAAGCGACTACCGGTGATGAAATGGGGAACGTTGATTGCATTTATCGCTTTATTGCCCGTGCTTTATTGGGTGACTTTGCCACTGTGGTTAATCTGTATTTTATTGTTTGTATTCGGCTTCGGCACTAGTGTGTTTATGCTAGGTTTTGCTATCGGTAAAGAAAGCAATAAATATGTGTTAGCAGCAACTGTGATCGCGATGATCAATACTGGCGATGGTATATTTGGCTCCATCACCGAACCTGGTATCGGTAAATTGTTAGATATGCGTTGGAGCGGCACTATCATCAACGGCGTGCATCATTTTGGTTTGAATAACTATCAACATGCATTAACGCTATTGCCAATTTATTTGTTCGTGGCGCTTATCTTGCTGCTGTTTGTGCGCGAAGCGAATGCACAGCACAGTCATTGAAACTGTCCTTCTCGGGAAGGACAGCTTTGCCCTAATCTGTCCTTCCGCGTAAGGATAGTTATCTGGCATTTTAAGGTGCAGGAGGTGATGGGCCTTGAGCTACAGGTAGTTGGTCTTTATCAACCTCTGATGGTTTTGTCGGTGTAGTTCCTGGTAACTGTATTAGATGAGCAACCGGCATAGCAGTTTGTGTGGGCTTATAATCAGGAAAAACTTTTTTAAACCAAATAGCAATTATAGCGTAGTGAAATTTATCAAGAAATTCACGCTTAACCAGACTATCGGTTGTGGTTTCGGGGGGGTCATAAAAAAATTCAAGTGCTTTTAATTTCTCTAATATAGCATTAAATAATCCGCGCTCTTTTTTTCCTATTGCTATTAATACATCAGGAATTTTAACAACATGATCATCGTAACAATCTGCTGACGTTAGTTTTTGATGGGTATAGCAATGATCATTAAGTGGTAAAATTTGTTTGGCGCGAGCCGAGTTTAGAAAGCCAGCTATTGCTTGTGAGGACAAACAAGGAGTCAGCAAAAGACTATGATCATGTAGCAGTTGCGGTACAGTTTGCTGCAAAAGAGATTCTATGTCCGCTACCGCACGCTCAGGAAAGAACCGGCAAATAATTGTTTGCATCAACATATCTACGGAGAACCTTATATTTTGATTATTGTTTTCTCTATAATCATAATCTTCTGGCAGAAAATAAGACGATATAAACTTTAAAAGTTCTGCTAATTCTGGCAGCGCGTCATCTTTAGTGAGATAGGTGCTCGCCATTTTTTCTGGTAGTTGCGCCACCAAGGTATACTTTAGGCATTGCAATAATTTAACGGTTTCTTGGTGTGCTGGAGATTTACGAAATTCGGGTAAATATTTATTAATTATCTTTAGTGCTATTTCGGCATCTGCATCATTAATATTTAAGAATACGACTGTAAAAAATTTTCTTGATAATAGTTCTTGAAAATGATTAGGTGCAGCAATAAGAATTTTAAAATATAAGGCGAGTTTTTCAAGCCTTGCAAGATTGCCTGCATACTTAAAAATTTTAATATACAAAATAATTTGTTCTTGCGTTAGTGGTGTATCGTTATTTCCAACTACAATTGCAATTATGGATGAAACAACGTCGCCAAAATTAAATTTATATTTTTTGTGTGCTTCTAAATAAGTGGTCGTCGCTTTTTCTTCGGTGGGAGTATGGGCAGCAATAGGTGAATCTAACCATGCTAGATGTTGGGCTAAAACACGCTTTATGTCTTCGTTATGTGGATTATGCTGAGCAATAGTCGCGATAGCACTATGAGCATTCCCAACGACACGGCACATCCACGCCATCATCTGGGTTTTTTCAGTTCCCGCGTCCATGGATTGAAACATTATAAAGTTGCTTGCAAGAAAAGCTTTCAGCTTTCCTACAAATTCTTTTACTGCTGTTGCTGGGTCGTCTATTTGCCAATGAAAAAGGTCAAGAGAGCGCACAAAACTATGGCTAGCCTTACGAAAGCCATCTGCCACCTTAGATACACGTGAAGCAGCTGAAGCATTTTCAGCAGTAATAATTGCTGCTTCTACATGAGGAGGTATAACATAACTAAAACACTTTAGAAGGCGTTGGAGTTGTTTATTGAAAAGTTTAGTACCAAGGTGTTGTAACTGGCAGCGTTGTTGTAAAGCAAAAACCGCTTTAAATATTGGAGCGGCGGAGGAATAGTGTTGATCATTATGAAGCACGCAATCTAATAATTCTTCACAAAAATCTTGCAATTCTTGTTTATTGATTTCATCAGTCAATGCTGGTAAAAAGCTGCCTACACTCAATAACAAAGCGCCTAGAGTGCTCCTGCTTGGATCTCTTTTATAAGAATATAATTCCTTGCGGAGTAGAAGTAATAATGATCCGAGGCGCTGTATGATGTTTTCAGGATTATCAAATTCTAAATTAATTAACATCAGACAGGCATGAACACGATGATTATTTGGCGCTTCTGGATTGGACAAAATCGCTCTAAAATATGAAACTTGTTCGTCTATCCAATTTTTTTCAGCTAAGCTGGTGATAGCAATAAGTTCATTACGATCAAGGCTTAATCCACCTTTCATTTCTTTTTTTTCTTTAAGTCGTAGGCGCTCTGTTATTGAGTGTGTGAATACATTATTTTTATCTTTGTCAAGAAATGTATGGGCAAAAAGTACTTGTGCGAGATTGGGATAGTGTATGGATAATTTTATTCTTACCCAGCCATCAGTAGGTGCTAGCGCTTGCTCGTGACACAATTTTGCTAAAAAGCGATTAGGTTCAGGTACAGTGGGGTCGTTAATAATACCCTCTAGCTCGGCAATAAATTTTTTATTGGCGTTTGGGTCAATTTTTTGTTCTTCTTTATCTGGAGTTTTTGCAACCGATGGTTTGTAAGCATTGATTAACCACTCAAGAAGCTGTTTTCTTTGCGCTAGAAAAAATTGTGGTGTGCGTGCAGTCTGTGGTGCTGTTTTGGCAGCATCAGAATGATGAGGGTTGTGGCCAGTTGGCTGCGATAACATAAATTAACTCCTGCCGATAAAAGTAAAACGTTTATTTATATAAAGTATACATTAAACAATAAGATTTGTCCATCGGGGGTTTTTACCGCTCTCTGAGCGCTTCATCTTTGGCCTTCATAATGGGTTTGAGGATATACTGCATGATGGTTTTTTTGCCGGTCATGATGTGCACGGTGGCGTTCATGCCGGGGATAATCGGTAATTTATGTTTTTCACTGCCGAGATAATTGCGTTGGGTGCGCACGTGCACGATATAGTAGCTCATCGCGTTTTTATCGGCAGTGGGCGTATTTTTATTTTCTTCAATTGCATCGGGGCTGACATATTCGACCGTTCCTGGCAAGCTGCCGTAAATAGAATAATCATAAGCAGTAATTTTTACGGTAGCAGATTGCCCGGTGTGTATAAAAGCGATATCAGAGGGGCGAATGTGGCCTTCGACTAATAAAGTATCTTCCAGCGGCACTACTTCCATAATCGGTACGCCGGGTTGCACCACACCACCAATGGTAATGATATCGATCTTTTTTACGATGCCATTAACTGGTGAAGTAATGGTAGTGCGAATCATTTTATCGCGTAGCGAAACCGTGCTGTCTTGCGTGCCTGCTAATTCTTCTTTACGTTGGTTTAATTCGGTTAAAGCATCTTCACGAAACTTATCTTGTTGTTCTAGCATTTTGCTTTTGATGTCGTTAGCCGTGCGTTCTGAACGTAAATATTCAATTTTGGGCACGATACCTTTTGCAACCATCGGTTGATAAATTTGTAATTCACTTTGCGCATAGTCATAACTTTGTTGCAATACCGATAATTCTTTCGCCAGTGCTTGTTTGCGTGCTTGAAATAATTCAGTTTCACGGGTAATGAGATCCGCATGATTTTGACTGAGTTGCGCGGGAAAAGTAATGGTATCTTGATTTTGTGTTTCTGCAGTCAAGCGCGCTACCATCGCTAACAACGCGAAATATTTATCTTGCGTGACTTGATAATCGGCTTTATAACGCGTGTCATCGAGTTTTACTAAGACTTGCCCTTTTTTTACAATGCTACCTTCATCGACGGGGATATCGGTAATAATGCCGCCATCTAAACTTTGAATAACTTTGACTTGCGATGAGGGAATCACTTTACCGTCGCCCACAGTAATTTCATCGATGGTCGCAAAATGTGCCCAGATCAGCCCGATGATAATCAGGGCGGCAACTACATATAAAATAGCATTGGCGAGCGGGGTGGTTTTGGTTAATAATGCTTTTTTGCTATCGGTGATGAAGTCGGTGTCTGTGGAGTTTATTTTTTTAAGCAGGGTGCGCATGGCTTGCTGAGCCTGCTGGTTGCCTTTGCTGCGATGAGAGCGAGAAAATAGCTGAATAATGCGAAATTGTAATAATTGTAGGGTAAACGTCAGCTTTTCAAGCGCTTTCTGCCATGCTTTGGCTAGTTTAGGCAAGAAACTCATGACCATAATCCTTTTGATTGGGGTGTTCTATCATAAGAGTATAGTCTAGCAAATTAAATTGAGGTATATTTTACATACATATTTTCTGATATTAGGGGGTAACCCACCATGATGACCAGAGTTCCCATGACCAAAGTCGGTGCTGCGGCGCTGCAAGAAGAGTTACAACTATTAAAAACCGTAAAGCGTCCGCAAGTAATCCAGGCGATTGCCGAAGCGCGTGCGCATGGCGATTTAAAAGAAAACGCCGAATATCATGCGGCGAAAGAACAGCAGAGTTTTATCGAAGGGCGCATCAAAGAAATTGAGAGTAAAATCTCCAGTGCGCAAATAATCGATGTCACGCAATTACCGAATAATGGTAAGGTGGTTTTTGGTGTGACAGTACAGTTAATTAATGTTGCAACCGATGAAGTCATTGTGTATCAAATTGTCGGTGACGATGAGGCCGATGTTAAAGTAGCGAAAATTTCAGTGAGTTCGCCAATCGCCCGTGCGTTAATTGGTAAACAAGTGGGTGATGAGGTAAGTGTGCAAGCCCCTAATGGCGCAATAGAATATGAAATCGCCGAGGTACAGTATATTTAGTCGGGGTTTTTACGATATATCGCGCAAATATGGCCGATGGACTGGACCAACTCCGCCTGCCGCGTTTGGCAAATTTCATCAATCATTTGACGGCGTAGAACGCGATCATTACCCTGGATGCGTATTTTGATGAGTTCATGATCGACCAAAGCCCGTTCGATCTCAAGTTGTACCGCTTCGGTGAGCCCATGATTGCCAATGGTCACAATGGGTTTTAATGAATGCGCTTGCGCTTTGAGTTGTTGTCTGTATTTTGAATTAATAGTCATATTTACATAGTCTACCTCATTATGGCCCGAACCAAAAGTAGTGCACGCTGGTTAAAAGAACATTTTAATGATCCTTACGTTAAACGTGCGCAAAAAGAGGGTTATCGTTCGCGCGCGGCCTATAAACTACTCGAAATTCAAGAAAGGGATAAGCTTTTTAAGCCGGGCATGGTGGTGGTCGATTTAGGGGCTGCGCCTGGCGGTTGGTCGCAGGTGGCGGCCAATTTAGTGGGGCATAAGGGCAAAATCATTGCGCTGGACATTTTGCCTATGCCTGCGCTGGGCGGGGTGGATTTTATACAAGGTGACTTTCGCGAAGAAGAGGTAATGCAGGTGCTGTTGCAGAAGCTGCAAGGGGCGCAGGCCGATCTTGTAATTTCCGATATGGCCCCCAACATTAGTGGTATGAGCGGCATCGACCAGCCACGGGTCATGTATTTAGCCGAACTGGCCATAGAATTTGCCCAGCTAGTACTGCGACCAGAGGGGTGTTTTTTGATTAAACTCTTTCACGGCGAGGGTTTTGACGATTTTCTGCTAAACTTACGTAAACTCTTCAAGCAGGTAGTGATAAGAAAGCCCCAAGCCTCTAAGTCACGTTCTTCCGAGGTTTATTTGCTGGCAAAGGGGTTGAAACAGTATATAATCTAATAGAGCAATAGGAAGATTTATTAATCTAAAGAGGTAATACCCTTGAGTGACATGCTAAAAAATTTATTTCTATGGTTGATCATCGCCGTTATTTTGGTGTCGGTATTTAATAATCTTGAGCCTAAACAAACCGGCGTCGAGCGTTATACCTATTCTGAATTTTTGCAACAAGTGCAGCAGGGTAATGTGAGCGCTGTCACGATTCAACAAAACCAAGTCATTACCGGTACGTTGCAAAATGATAAACAATTTGCGACGTATATGCCGTTACCCGATAGTTATTTGTTGCCGGAATTATTTAAAAAAGGTGTGAATGTAAAAGGCGAACCGCCGCAGCAAGAAGGCATGTTGATGCACATTTTCATCAATTGGTTCCCGATGTTATTGCTCATCGGTGTGTGGGTATTTTTCATGCGCCAGATGCAAGGCGGTGGTGGACGTGGTGCGCTTTCTTTCGGTCGCAGCCGTGCCCGTTTATTGGGCGAAGATCAAGTTAAAGTGACGTTTGCGGATGTTGCGGGTTGTGAAGAGGCCAAAGAAGAAGTGAAAGAGCTGGTCGACTTTTTACGCGACCCTGCCAAATTTCAAAAGCTCGGCGGCAAAATTCCCCGTGGTGTATTGTTGGTAGGCCCACCGGGTACGGGTAAAACATTATTAGCACGCGCAGTAGCGGGTGAAGCCAAAGTGCCGTTTTTTACTATTTCCGGTTCTGATTTCGTAGAAATGTTTGTCGGTGTGGGTGCTTCGCGTGTGCGCGATATGTTTGAGCAAGCCAAAAAACAAGCGCCGTGTATTATTTTTATCGATGAAATCGATGCAGTCGGTCGTCACCGTGGCGCGGGTTTAGGCGGTGGTCATGACGAACGCGAACAAACGTTAAACCAATTACTGGTCGAAATGGATGGTTTTGAAGGCAATGAAGGTGTGATCGTAGTTGCCGCTACTAACCGCCCTGATGTGTTAGATCCAGCGTTATTACGCCCAGGCCGCTTTGATCGTCAAGTCGTGGTGGGTTTGCCCGATGTGCGCGGTCGCGAACAAATTTTGCAAGTGCACTTGCGCAAAATACCTATTTCAGAAAATGTAAATCCGATGCTTATCGCGCGTGGCACACCCGGTTTCTCCGGTGCTGATTTAGCCAATTTAGCGAATGAAGCGGCTTTGTTTGCAGCGCGATCAAATAAACCATCGGTTGAGATGGAAGATTTAGAAAAAGCCAAAGATAAAATTATGATGGGCGCTGAGCGTCGTTCGATGGTGATGAATGAAAAAGAAAAAACCCTCACCGCTTATCACGAATCAGGTCATGCTATCGTCGGGCGTTTAACACCGGAACATGATCCTGTTTACAAAGTAACGATCATTCCACGCGGGCGTGCACTCGGTGTCACCATGTTTTTACCGGAAGAAGATCGTTACAGCTATACCAAGCAACGTTTAAACAGCCAAATTACCAGTTTATTTGGTGGGCGCATTGCCGAGGCGTTAATTTTTGGTCCTGAACAAGTGACTACCGGTGCATCGAACGATATTCAAAGAGCAACAGAAATTGCGCGTAACATGGTTACTAAATGGGGCTTGTCTGATCGTTTAGGCCCATTAACTTATAGCCAAGAAGATCGCGAAGTTTTCTTGGGGCATTCTGTCGCAAAAGGTAAAGAAGTTTCTGATGATACTGCACGTATCATTGATGAAGAAGTGCGCGTTATCATCGAAAGTAATTACACAGCAGCGGAAACACTGCTCAAAGCGAATATCGAAAAATTGCATTTAATGGCAGAAGCGCTCATGAAATATGAAACAATCGATAGCGATCAAATCGATGACATCATGAATGGCAGGCCAGCGCGTGAACCGCGTGGTTGGAGTACGACACCGCCCCCCACTGGTGGTGTAAAAGATGCCACCGGCAGCAATGGCGCGGCAGCACAACCACAAAACTCAAATGCTGTGGCGAGTGGAACTGCTGGTTCCGTATGATTTTGCGCTGCGGTCGTCGTCAATTAGATCTCACTACGCCCCAAGTCATGGGCATTCTTAACGTCACCCCCGATTCGTTTTACGACGGGGGCCGTTATACTTCACTCGATAGTGCTTTAGACCGTGCTGAAATCATGGTGAAAGAAGGCGCGGCGATTATTGATGTAGGGGGTGAATCGACTCGTCCGGGTGCGACACCGCTTTCGCTGCAAGAAGAAATAGATCGCGTTATTCCTATTGTTGCTGCACTTTGCAAAAATTTTTCGGTAGTGATTTCTGTTGATACGCGCACTCCGCAAGTAATGCAAGAAGCGATTCGCGCGGGTGCGAGTTTTATCAACGATGTGAATGCATTGCAAGCTGAAGGCACGTTAGCTATTGTTGCCGAGCAGCAAGTAGCCGTGTGTTTGATGCACATGCAGGGCGAGCCAGTATCAATGCAGCAAAGCCCGTATTACGAAGATGTGGTGCATGAGGTAAAAGATTTTTTGGCCGCCCGTGTGCGCACTTGTTTGGCGGCTGGGGTTGCGCCCGATTGCATTGTGGTTGATCCTGGGTTTGGTTTTGGTAAATCTTTAACGCATAATTTGCAAATGTTAAATCAATTAGAACAGTTCCGCAGCCTTGAACTTCCGCTCTTAGTCGGATTTTCTCGTAAGTCCATGGTAGGAAGTGTGTTAGGATTGCCGACAGAACAGCGCCTGTATGGTAGTCTTGCGCTAGCTGTGTTAGCCGTAACGAAAGGGGCCGCACTGATACGTACCCATGATGTGCGACCAACCATAGAAGCGATAAAAATGACGATGGGGGTAATAACGATATGACCAAACAATCTAAGTATTTTGGAACTGACGGCATCCGTGGCCGTGTCGGTGAATCATTGGTAACGCCAGAGTTTATTTTAAGGCTCGGCTGGGCCGTTGGCCGTGTATTAGCACGCAAAGGCGGCAGTAAAGTGCTGATCGGCAAAGACACGCGTATTTCAGGGTATATGTTTGAATCCGCCTTAGAAGCAGGTTTATCCGCTGCTGGCGTCGATATTCATTTGTTAGGCCCGATGCCAACCCCAGCAATTGCCTATTTAACCCGCACCTTACGCGCACAAGCGGGCATCGTCATCAGCGCGTCACATAATTCATATCCAGATAATGGCATCAAGTTTTTTTCCGCTGATGGCACTAAAATACCCGACAGTGTGGAGTTGGCGATTGAAGAGCAATTGGAACAACCGATGAAGACGGTTGAATCGATACAATTAGGCAAAGCAGTGCGCGTTGAAGATGCACGCGGTCGCTATATTGAATTTTGTAAAAGCACCGTGCCTTCACACCTCAGTTTAAAAGGCATGAAAATTGTTGTTGATTGCGCGAATGGCGCAACTTATTACGTCGCACCGCATGTGTTTCATGAATTAGGCGCTGAAGTTATTGAGTTAGCCACCGAACCTAACGGTGTGAACATCAATGAAAATTGCGGATCAACGCATCCTTCGTTATTACAGAAAACGGTATTGGCCGAAAAAGCAGATTTAGGGATTGCTTTCGATGGCGATGGTGATCGCGTGATTATGGTCGACAAAAATGGCGCGACGGTAGATGGCGATGAATTATTATTTATCATGGCAAAATCAGGTGTAGACAAAGGCCATGTGCGCGAAGGCGTAGTTGGCACGGTGATGAGTAATATGGGTTTGGAATTAGCGATTCAACAAATGGCACTGAAATTTATTCGTTCACGCGTGGGCGATCGTTATGTGTTAGAAGCATTGCATCATCATGGTTGGCAATTAGGCGGCGAAACTTCTGGCCATCTTATTTGTTTACATGCGACAACGACGGGCGATGGCATTATCGCTGCGTTACAAATATTAGCGGCTATTTGCCAGGCTGGGCGTCCTTTACATGAATTAAAAAATGGCATGCAAAAATTCCCACAGATATTAGTTAATGTGCCGGTGACAAACCCATCTGCTCATATTAAACACCCACAAATTCAACAAGCGGTGCAAGCAGCAGAAATTCAGTTAAATGGCCGTGGTCGCGTTTTATTGCGTTCATCAGGCACTGAACCACTCATCCGCGTGATGGTAGAAGGTGAAGATCAAATGAAAGTCGATAAACTCGCCCACGAATTGGCGTCGGTGGTAAGGAGTGCACTCTAATGCAACAGATCCAATTAAAAATTTTAAATCCACTGATTGGCAAAGAAATACCATTACCCCATTATGCGACAGAAGGATCAGCTGGCTTAGATTTACGCGCTTGTTTAGCAAGCGCGCTACAACTCGCGCCGGGTGCAACACAATTGATCCCAACAGGCATTGCGATTCACATTGCCGATCCAAAATTCGCAGCACTCATTTTGCCACGCTCTGGTTTAGGGCACAAACATGGCATAGTGCTGGGAAATTTAGTGGGTTTAATCGATTCTGATTATCAAGGTGAATTACTGATTTCTTGTTGGAACCGTGGTAACGATCACTTCACTATTCAACCCGGCGAGCGCATTGCACAATTAATTATTGTTCCCGTCGTGCAAGCGCAGTTTGAAATGGTCAGCGAATTTTCTAGCAGCGATCGCGGCACGGGTGGCTTTGGTCATTCGGGCAGGGTCTGAACCTTGCGCAGGGTCAAGCGCAGTAAATGAATGCGACGATTATCGGCGTGTAACACTTTAAAACGGAAGCGATCGATGTTGATGGTTTCGCCGCGTTTAGGCAAATGGCCAAATGCGCGCAGCACTAACCCGCCAATGGTATCAAATTCACTATCATCTAAACTGGCTTTGAAATATTCATTAAAATCTTCGATAGGTGTGAGTGCTTTAATAATATATTGCGTAATGCTATGCTGTTTAATAAATGTTTCTTCATCGATATCATATTCATCTTCAATTTCACCGACGATTTGCTCTAACACATCTTCGATGGTGACTACACCTGCCACGCCACCGTATTCATCGATCACGATCGCCATATGATTATGGGTGCGGCGAAATTCTTGCAGCAATTTATCTAAGCGTTTGCTTTCAGGCACAAATATTGGCGTGCGCAGAATATCGCGCATATTAAATTGTGCTTGCGCTGTTTCAGAAGAAAAACGCAACAGGTCTTTGGCTAATAGAATCCCTAACACTTCATCGCGTGTTTCATTAATGACTGGGAAACGTGAATGACCCGATTCAATGACTTGCGGTAAAAATTCTTTCAGTGGCATATCTTGTTCAACGACTACCATCTGTGCGCGTGGAATCATAATATCACGCACCCGCATTTGCGATATTTGTAGCACGCCTTCGATCATGGCCAATGCTTCGGCATCGAGCAAATTGCGTTGTTCGGCATCGCGCAATAATTCGACCAATTGTTCGCGATCTTGTGGTTCACGTAATAGTGCTTGGCTTAAGCGCTCAAGCCATGAACGCGTGGGTTTGGTTGGTTCTTCTTCGGTCATCATTTTTCCTCAAAGTAGGGGTTGGGATACCCTAATTCCCGCAACAAATTAACTTCTATCTTTTCCATTATAGCTGCTTCTTTAGCTTTGATGTGATCATAACCTAATAAATGTAATGTACCATGCATCACAATATGGGCCCAATGCGCGAGTAAAGCTTTTTTTTGTTGCTTTGCTTCTTTAATGATTACTGGTGCGCAGATCACTAAATCACCTAATAAAGGTGTTTTAATCCCTGTGGGTGGTTCAAATGGAAATGACAATATATTCGTGGGATAATTTTTATGCCTATAAGTTTTATTTAGTAAAGCACTTTCTGCTGTACTGACGATGCGTACATGAACTTCACCTGTTTTACAGTGATCACGTAAAGCGAGTTGGACCCAGCGCTTAAAATAATAGTTGCTTGGCAGTTTGCTGCTCGCTGAAACATTTTGTAAAGTAATGCTAAATTTAATTTTTTTGGGTTTCATGACGATCATAAGCTTGTAAAATACTTTGCACTAATGGGTGACGTACCACATCGCTAGCATCGAAATGGGTCATACTAATACCGGTGACTTCTTTTAGTACTTCTAAACAATGGCGCAATCCGGAATCGGTGCTTCTGGGTAAATCGGTTTGCGTAATGTCACCAGTAATCACCACTTTGGAATTAAAACCAATACGGGTTAAAAACATTTTCATCTGTTCTTTGGTGGTGTTTTGTCCTTCATCCAAAATAATAAATGCATCGTTTAAGGTGCGGCCGCGCATATAAGCTAATGGGGCGAGTTCAATAACATGTTGCCCAATCAATTTCATCACTTGATCAAAGCCTAACATTTCATACAGCGCATCGTACAATGGGCGAAAATAGGGGTCGATTTTTTGCGCGAAATCACCCGGTAAAAAGCCGAGTTTTTCACCGGCTTCGACTGCCGGGCGTACTAATAAAATGCGGCTGACTTGTTCTTTTTCAAGCGCGACAATGGCGCAGGCGACTGCGAGATAAGTTTTACCCGTACCTGCTGGGCCTACCCCAAAATTAATATCATGGCTAAGAATATTGTTGATATACAGTTCTTGGTTATGACTGTGGGGTTTTATTGGGTTGCGTGGAGTGTTGATAACGACTTCGCTCATAGATGTTGCTGTCCTTTTGCTTTGATCAGTTTGGGCGGCGCGTAAAAATAAATGTACCTTCGCTGGTGTTAAAAGTTCTTTTTGTTTGGTTTCGGCATATAAGCGTTGAATCACTGCCTCTGCTGTTTTAGCGATCGCAGTTGCGCCAATAATTTTGAAATCGTGACCACGATTATGTATTTCTACGCCCAATTCTTTTTCTATTTGGCGCAGGTGTTCATCGAATTGCCCACATAAACTGGCAAGACGTAGGTTGTCTATTGGTTCAAGCCTGAAATTATGATGTTGTTTCAAATTATTCTCGATAAATCCAAGTAGGTCGGCTCAAGGAGCGTTAGCGACGGAGCCGACATGCGGTGTTTGAATCATTACCGCTGTCGGTTCCGCTTCGCTTGAACCGACCTACATTTTGTTTAACTAACCAACTCACCGCGCAATGAATTCGTTAGTGCGGAGGTAACGCGCACATCGATCAATTGCCCGATTAAACGTGCATCACCGGCAAAATTCACCACACGATTATTTTCGGTGCGGCCAGCAAGTTCGCTGGCGTCTTTGCGTGCATGGCCATCGACTAAAATGCGTTGTACCGTGCCTACCATCGATTCACTGATATTTTTTGCTAAAATATTTAACCGGTTTTGCACAATGGCTAAGCGTTGCTTTTTAGTTTCTACTGCCACACTGTCTGGCAATTCTGCTGCTGGTGTACCAGGGCGTTTGCTATAAATAAAACTAAATGAAATATCAAAACCAATTTCTTGAATGAGATCCATCGTTGCGGCAAAATCAGCATCGCTTTCTTCCGGAAAACCAATAATAAAATCAGAAGTTATGCTGATATCAGGGCGCACTTTGCGCAATTTACGAATTTTAGCTTTATATTCCAAGGCGGTATAGCCGCGTTTCATGGCGGTGAGAATACGATCAGACCCACTTTGTACCGGCAAATGTAAATGATTAGCTAATTTTGGAACATCAGCATACGCTTGAATTAAATTATCTGAGAACGCTAACGGATGCGAAGTAGTAAAACGAATGCGCTCGATACCCTCGATTACTGCAACGTAACGGATCAATTGCGCGAGATCAGCAATACCACCTTCAAAAATAGGGCCGCGATAATCATTAACGTTTTGACCCAGCAAGGTGACTTCACGCACCCCTTGTTCTGCCAGTGCCACCACTTCGGCCAGCACATCATCAAACGGACGACTGATTTCTTCGCCGCGAGTGTAAGGCACTACACAAAAACTGCAATATTTGCTGCAACCTTCCATGATCGAAACATAAGCACGCGGCCCTTCGGCACGGGGTGCGGGCAAACGATCAAATTTTTCAATTTCTGGAAATGATACATCGACAATAGCCCGTTTTTTGTTGAGTACTTCATTGAGCATTTCTGGTAAGCGGTGCAAAGTTTGTGGACCAAAAACCATATCAACATAAGGCGCGCGTTTGCGAATATTTTCACCTTCTTGACTGGCGACACAACCACCCACGCCAATAATAATTTCTGGGCGAATTTCTTTTAACTCACGCCATTGCCCCAGTTGTGAAAATACTTTTTCTTGCGCGCGCTCGCGAATCGAGCAGGTGTTAAGTAATAAGATATCTGCTTCGGTGATATTTTTGGTGAGCACCAATTGATGGGATTCACGCAGCACATTGGCCATGCTGGTTGAATCATATTCATTCATCTGACAGCCATGGGTTTCGATAAAAAGTTTTTTTTGCATAATTAAATAACCATCTGACCTACTTTTACTGTCCCGCCAATTTTTTCTTCAATACATCATTCAATTGTTGTGGGTTTACTTTGCCGCCCGAAGCTTTCATCACTTGGCCGACGAAAAAGCCGAACAATTTATCTTTGCCAGAGCGATATTCAGCAACATGCTGTGGATTAGCTGCTAAGATATCATCGATCATTTTTTCAATAGCGCTGCTGTCGGTGACCTGACGTAGCCCTTGTTTTTCGATAATGCTATCAACGCTTTCTTTGCTTTCCCAGAGAATTTCAAAAACGGATTTGGCAATTTTGCCGGAAATCGTATTATCGGCAATACGCCGTAGCAAATCAGCGAGTTGTGCAGGGGTAATAGGTGATGCAGTAATCTCTAAATTATGGCGGTTTAACGCCGCAGCTAATTCACCGTTGATCCAATTGGCCGCTAGTTTAGCAGACACTTGCGCTTGTTTTACCGTAGCTTCGAAATAATCGGCTAATTCGCGGCTGGATACTAATACGCTGGCATCATAAGCGCTTAGTTCGTATTGTTTCTGCAGACGTTCGCATTTTTGTTGCGGTAATTCGGGCAATTCCAGGCGAACTTTATCGATGAGTGCTTGTTCGATTGCCACTGGCAATAAATCAGGATCAGGAAAATAACGATAATCATTGGCTTCTTCTTTGCTGCGCAGTGGGCGTGTTTCGTTTTTATCGGCATCGTATAAACGGGTTTGTTGGATAACAGTGCCGCCGCCTTCAATTAATTCAATTTGACGTGCGATCTCAAAATTAATGGCACGTTCAATAAAACGAAATGAATTTAAATTTTTGAGTTCACAACGGGTGCCGAGTTTGCTTTCACCTAATGGGCGTACCGAGACGTTAGCATCGCAACGGAACGAACCTTCTTGCATGTTGCCGTCGCAAATTCCTAAATAACGCACTAGCGCGTGCAATGATTTTAGATAGACGATTGCTTCTTTGGCGCTGCGCATATCCGGTTCAGAAACGATTTCAATCAGCGGTGTACCTGCGCGATTAAGATCAATGCCCGACATGCCGTTAAAATCTTCGTGCATCGATTTACCGGCATCTTCTTCTAAATGCGCGCGAGTAATGCCAACACGTTTGCGTGTGCCATCTTCTAAGTCAATATCTAAATGCCCTTGACTGACAATCGGTAATTCAAATTGGCTGATTTGATAACCTTTAGGCAGATCAGGATAAAAATAGTTTTTGCGTGCAAAAACGGAATGCGGGGAGATAGTCGCATCGATGCTTAAGCCGAGTTTTATCGCCATATGCACTGCTTCGATATTTAATACCGGTAATACTCCCGGCATTCCAAGATCAATCGCACACGCTTGGGTGTTCGGTGCTGCGCCATAAGCAGTTGCCGCACCAGAAAATATTTTTGATTTTGTGGTGAGTTGGCAGTGTACTTCCAACCCAATAACAGTTTCCCATTTCATGTTAAAAATTCTCCGGAGTTTTTTTATGCCAATCCGTTACTTGTTGATAACCATGCGCCACATTCAATAAACGCGCTTCAGTAAAATAATTGCCGAGCAATTGCATACCAACGGGCAGGCCATCGACAAAACCAGCGGGAATCGACATGCCAGGCAAACCCGCAAGATTAGCAGCAATAGTATAAATATCCGATAAATACATTTTAATCGGATCATTTGATTTCTCGCCGATTTTAAAAGCGGTGCTTGGGCTGGTTGGCCCTAAAATAAAATCGACTTGACTAAAAGCTTGACGAAAATCATCGCTGATCAAACGGCGGATTTTTTGTGCTTTCAAATAATATGCGTCGTAATAACCGGCCGATAAAGCATAAGTTCCAATCATTATACGCCGTTTTACTTCTGCACCAAAACCTTCGCCACGCGAGCGTTTGTATAAATCTTCTAAATCTTTAGGATTTGCACAACGAAAACCATAACGTACGCCGTCAAAGCGCGCTAAATTAGATGAACATTCTGCCGGTGCTACTACGTAATAAGCGGGTACGGATAACTCACAATTCGGTAAGCTGATAGAATGAATTGTCGCGCCGAGTTTTTCATATTCTTTGATCGCGGCTTCAATTACTTTGGCAATATTGGCATCAAGCCCTGCATTAAAAAATTCTTTCGGTAAACCGATTTTGATGCCCGCTAATGAATCATTCAATGTTGCTGTGTAGTCCGGCACCGGTTTATCAACGCTGGTGGAATCTTTAGTATCAAAACCGGCCATTACACCTAACATCATCGCTACATCTTCAGCCGTGCGTGCCATCGGGCCGCCTTGATCTAAGCTGGAGGCAAACGCGATCATGCCGTAACGCGAAACACGACCATAGGTAGGTTTAAGCCCGGTCAAATTACATAAAGCGGCTGGTTGACGAATAGAACCGCCGGTATCTGTTCCGGTCGCACCAGGTGCGAGTCGCGCAGCAACAGCTGCGGCTGAACCACCGGAAGAACCACCCGGCACGCGGTTTAAATCCCAGGGATTTTTTACCGGGCCATAAAAACTATTTTCATTCGATGAACCCATGGCAAATTCATCCATATTGGTTTTGCCGAGCAACACTGCGCCCGCTTGTTTATAATGGGTGATGGTGGTGGCGTCATACGGTGCGATGAAATTGTCTAATATTTTTGAACCGCAAGTGGTTTTAATACCTTGGGTGCAAAAAATATCTTTTTGCGCAATCGGGATCCCAGTCAAAGGCTTAGCATTGCCTTTAGCCAGCATTGCATCAGCGATTTGCGCGTCTTTGTGTGCTTGTTCTTCGCACACGGTAATAAAGCTATTCAGCTTGTTATCAAGCTCTTTGATGCGCTTTAAAAAAGCTTCGGTAATTTCTTTGCTAGAAAATTTTTTGGCTTTTAAACCCGCCGCTAATTCGGCAATTGTGTGGTTGTGCATGGTTTTACCTTATTTATTATTCAATCACTTGCGGCACTAAATACAGCCCCGATTCTACCGATGGGGCAATACTCTGAAATAATTCCCGTTGATTCGGCTCAGTGACCTCATCTGCACGTAAACGTTGGGTTACATCCAGCGGGTGCGCCATTGGCAAAATGCTACCAGTATCCACTTTATCCATCTGAGCGACAAAATCCAAAATAGTGGATAATTCACTGACATATTTGGGGGTGTCGGCCTCATTAATGGCCAAACGCGCCAAATGGGCAATTTTTTTAACTTCAACAGCGGTAAGTGACATAAATTAACTCCAAAAATAGCCAAAAGCAGGGTATGGGTTAATAATATCCAAGTTATAAGCATTAGCAAGCGGAATATGCTAATAATCGCTTGCCCCGCCTTGCGCTTATTTGTTAGAGTATGTACTTATCCTTACCTCGCCCTTTTATTGCATTTTAGGTGATTTTTATGTTCCGTAAACTACGTGGTTTGTTTTCAAAAGATATCTCTATTGACTTAGGTACTGCAAATACGCTCATTTATGTGCGTGGCGAGGGTATTGTATTGAACGAGCCCTCGGTGGTAGCCGTGCGCCACGATATTTCCAATGGGCAGCGCAAAGTGATGGCGGTGGGCCTTGAGGCTAAACGCATGTTGGGTCGTACACCGGGCAACATCAGTGCTACCCGTCCGATGAAAGATGGGGTCATTGCCGATTTCTATATCACCGAAAAGATGCTGCAGCACTTTATTGCCAAGGTGCATCAGAATAAATTTATGCGCCCCAGCCCACGTGTGTTGGTGTGTGTACCTTGTGGCTCGACACAAGTTGAGCGGCGTGCGATTCGTGAATCAGCGATGGGGGCAGGTGCACGTGAAGTCTATTTAATCGAAGAACCGATGGCAGCAGCGATTGGCGCGGGCTTACCGGTAGATGAAGCACGTGGTTCCATGGTAGTAGATATCGGCGGTGGTACTACCGAAGTCGCGATTATATCCCTTAGTGGTATTGTGTATGCACAATCAGTGCGAATTGGTGGCGATCGTTTTGACGAAGCTATCGTCAATTATGTACGCCGCAATTATGGCAGCTTAATTGGTGAAACCACCGCTGAGCGCATCAAACAAGAAATTGGTACCGCCTTCCCGGGTAACGACGTGCAGGATATTGAAGTGCGTGGTCGTAACATTGCCGAAGGCGTGCCACGTGGATTTATGTTAAACAGCAACGAAATTTTAGAAGCGTTACAAGAACCGCTGTCGGGTATTGTGGGTGCTGTGCGCGCTGCTTTAGAACAGACGCCGCCTGAGCTTTCTGCCGATATTGCTGAACGTGGCATGGTGCTGACCGGTGGTGGTGCTCTATTACGACATCTGGAACGCTTGCTCAGTGAAGAAACCGGATTACCTGTCGTCGTGGCAGAAGATCCTTTAACCTGTGTTGCCCGTGGTGGTGGCCGTGCGTTAGAGATCCTCGACGAAATGGGCGGCGATTTTCTGTTGAAGGAATAGAATAATTATTTTGTCTTAGCCTTCGCAATATTTTTTGTGTCATTGCGAGGAGCGAAGCGACGTGGCAATCTTGGATATTGAAGATTGCCACGGCGACCAAAAAAACCACGGTCGCCTCGCAATGACACATTAAGGAGTTTTTACCATCAAACTATTCGTACGAGGTCCGCAGTTGGGGCTGCGGTTTATTCTGTTGGTCCTGCTCTCAATAGCACTGATGGTGCTCGATTATCGCGAGCATTATCTGACGCCGGTGCGTAATTTGCTCACTGGCATTGTCGCGCCGATTCAATATGCGGTTAACGTTCCCATCCAATTTATCAACGACACCAGTTCACATCTTTCTAGCCGCCAAACTTTATTATCTGAGAATACCACGTTGCGTGCTAATCAACTTTTGATGGAAGCTAAATTACAAAAACTCATCGCATTGGAAAATGAAAACACGCAATTACGCGCTTTGCTGACTTCATCTACACGTTCTGATAATGAACATATCACCGTTGCACAGTTGTTGGCGGTGAGTACAGATCCACTGATGAGTGAAGTAGTGTTAGATAAAGGGCAAAACGATGAAGTCTATGTAGGGCAGCCGGTGTTGGATGCGAGTGGTATTATGGGGCAGATTGCGCAGGTCGGCCCGTTTACCAGTCGGGTATTATTGTTATCTGATCCGCGCAGTGCAATCCCCGTGCAAGCAGTACGTAATGGTATACGAGGTATCGTGCTTGGCAAAGGTGCGCTGGGTAATCTTGCTTTAACGGATATTCCCATCACGGTAGATATTCGTGTGGGGGATATTTTAGTGAGTTCAGGATTAGGCGGCCATTATCCTGAAGGTTATCCAGTGGGGGTGGTGAGCCGTGTGCGTCATGATCAAGGTGGGCAATTTGCGGCGATTGAAGTGATTCCTAGTGCGCAGCTTGATCGTAACCAACCGGTGTTATTGATCTGGCCGACGAATAAAAATTTATCAATCGATGCGCCTGCTATTCAATCGGAGCATAAAGCCCTTATAAAACCACATCACGCGGATGAGAGGAAAGAATAATGCAATCTTTATCGCCACGTGGAATGCTGGTTATTACGCTGAGTTTATTGTTGGCATTAGTTTTAAGTGTGTTGCCTTTGCCAAAATGGGCGCTGCTGTTTTATCCGCAGTGGTTGCCGTTAGTGTTGTTGTATTGGGCGATTGCTTTGCCACATCGTGTTAGTTTGGGTGTGGCGTGGTTATTGGGTTTATTACTCGATGGTTTATATGGCACGGTGTTGGGTGAACATGCGTTAGCATTAACGGTGATAACATTTGTGGCAGGTAAATTGTATCGGCAGATCCGTATGTTTCCTATTTTGCAGCAAGCATTCAGTATGATGATGTTGATTGTTTTATATCAAGTAATTTTAATGTGGATTCAAGGGATAATGGGTTCGTTGCAAGATGTACGTTGGTTTTGGGTGTCTGCTGTGGTGAGTATGTTATTTTGGCCGTGGGTTTATACAATACTACGCTCATGCCGACGACGGTTTAGTGTGTACTAGAATGTAATTCCCAAAAATTCTCAATCGGCTTGCCTGATGTCAACGCAGACGGACCAGCCTCCCTGCGATCGACAAGCACGTCCCTGTGCTTGACGGTCTGCTTATGACATTCAGCCAATCCACTTGAGAATTTTTGGAAATAATTTTCTAGAATCTATCTAACAGACTAATTAGGATCTCGATAAAAATCAGCAAAATAATAATCGCTTCTAAAATACTGGAATAACGGTGTTGCAGTTGATTGTTGAGCATCACAAAAATTTCATTCAGCACATCTAATTTGCGATTGAGTGTGGCGACGCGTTTGGGTACATCTAAAAATTGTTCGATGGCAATATAATAGGATTCAAGATTAGAATATTGCCAAAAATATTCAGGGACTTCGAGATATTCACTGTTAAGGTTCACCGAGCTGCGCACTAAAAAAATATCGCCGATGCGTTTAGAGATGGCTTTGCGCGATAATAAAATTTTACCGCCGCGCGCTAATTCAATGGGGATATGATTGTTGTTATCGATGGTTTTTTGAATCGCATCTTCATACGATTCGAGTTTGACCGATTGTGCGAGGCTATAAGAAATAGCTAATTTTAGTGGTATGTTATAAGCTTCTTCGTTGGAAATCGAAATAATATCAGCCCGAAAACGTGGGTGCGCAGTGATTTTAGTTTCTGCACCTAATTTATAGATATAATGACTAATTTCAATTTTTTCTAACGGGTCGAAGGCAAAATCTTTTAGCTGTTGCAAGATTTTTTGTTCTTGATATTTGCGCATACCCCACGTGACAAAACAGCCATGTTTAAATAAAAAAATATCATAACCATGAAGAGTTTTACTAACATGCAAAACATCGCGATAAAATTTTACTACCGCGTGTTTTGCTTTAAAAAAATCAGCAATTGCTGCCAATTTATAACTATTGGCAGTACAGAATGCTACGCAGCGCATACCGCCTCCTTATATCTTTTCAGATACTAGAGTCAATAAATCTGCTTCATTCATATCATGGTAATCTTTGTGAATAACACGACTGATTTTATCACGCACATGTGTGCTGCAATGTTTGTTTAGCAAGCCTTCAAAGTGGGGTGGTGCAACCAAAATAACGGATTCAAAATCATTAGTGGTGCGACCATGTTCAAGTAAATGTGCAATTTCTTGCGCGAAGTGTTCCGCTTCGCCTTCTTTAGGGTCAGTCTTGCTGCTGTAATTGCCGCCGCCGGCGCCACTACGTACTTTGTAGCGACCTAAGCTCCCTGACATTAATTCACTGTCTTTTTTCCGACTATCGGGGTGGTTTAATTGGTGTAGAAGATCAAGATGGCGTGTGCCGTTTAAAGCGTAAATACGTGCGGTACTAGCATTAGTTACAATGATCCATTTTTTGCTCATAGCTCCCTCGCTTGTTCTATAACGTTAATCCTATTAATTTAATATTAGCATCTAATGCTATTTCTTGCCATGAAAATGTAGTATTTTCATCATTATGAAACGAGCCCTCTCACATGCCGCACATACGCTCTGGGTAACCTGCCTGGTTCTCATTGTGTTATTGGCTGTGGTATTTAGTATTGCCCGTGCTTTGACCCCTTTAGTGACGAGTCATCGCGAAGCGGTTGCGAACTGGGTTACCACAGCCGTGGGGCAGCCCGTGCAGATAGGTGCGCTGGCGGTGGTCTGGCATGGCCTACAGCCTAGGCTGGAAGGCAAGAACGTGGTGATTATCGACCCAGAAGAAAAGCAACCATTATTGGCAGCCGATGCGTTGGAGGTTAGGCTAAATTTGTTGTCTAGCATACTAACCGGAAGCATCCATATTGCAGAAGTTAAAATCATCGGAGCGCAATTAATATTGCGACAAAATGCTGATAACAGCGTCACCCTGATTAGTAATAACAATACGCCTACTAATCCATCACCGATGGATGATAAAACATTTAATAAAGTGATGTTGTGGTTGTTCAAAGAACCAAATATCACACTTGAAGATATTTCACTGACTTGGCAAGGCAAAGATGGTATCAACATTCCCATTCATGAAATTGATGTTACTTTGAAAAGTAATGGTGGCTCACACATCTTATTAGGCAGAGCACAAATAGCGCAAGAAACAGCATCACAACTTACCTTTGTTGCAGATATAAAAGGGAATTGGCAAAACAAACAAAAAATAACAGCGCGTTTATATGTGGATGCCGAAGATATTATTTTGCAACAATGGTTAAATAGAGTTTACCCCGCACTCAAACAAGGGCAAATAGATTTGCAATTATGGGGTTCTTGGCAAAATACCCATCTGCAATCGGTGCAAAGTTTATTTGCGCTGCATGATTTAAAAATAAGGGGTAAAAAATTTTTTGCGATCACTGATCTCAGTGGCAATTTATTTTTACAGCCAGATAGTAATGGCAATTGGCAGTTTGCGGCTGATTTAGCCAGTCAAAATTCTAAGGTTGATTTTGGCCCACTCTTTCGCAAGCCGATTCCATTACAACAATTTACCGCTTATGTCGGAGGTCAACAAGATGCTACAGGTTGGCTGGTGCAAGCGGCGCAAGTGACCATACGCAACGCAGATGCAATTGCGAACGCCAATATGGGGTTATTCATCCCACAAAATGGTGATAGCCCAACCATCGGTCTGTTGGCGGCCACGCGTTTTAATAACACATTGCAGGTTGCTAATTATTTACCGCTCACCGTATTAAAACCAGCGTTGGTGACCTGGTTAGGTAAGTCGATCAAGCGTTTTGATGGTATCAATAGCACTTTAGTAATTAATGGGCAGTTGGCTGATTTTCCTTATGATGGTGGCAAAGGAACTTTTATCGTCGATAGCCGATTGAATAATCTGGATGTAGATTATTTTAAAGGTTGGCCGTCGGTTGATCAGATCATGGGGCAATTAGTGTTTTATGATCGCAGCATGGATTTAATGATTGATTCAGCAAAAACATTAGACATTCCAGTACAAAATATTCATGTGTTTATTCCTATTATTAAAAAAGAGGTGCAATCTATTTTAAATGTCGATGCCGATAATATTCAAAGTACCCTTGGGCAAGGTTTTGCATTTTTGCGCAGCAGCCCGTTGCGCCAAGGCGGTCTTGCTGCTGTAGCCAATTTTGATGGGCAGGGGCCCGTGCAAACGCAATTGCATTTAGCCATTCCGTTAGAAGATGGCAAAATAAAAACTCAAGTCCAGGGTAAAATAAATTTGCCGGGTAATATATTAGATATTTCAAAAACTTTACAAATACAAAAATTAGTTGGGCAGCTAACTTTCACGCAAGATAATTTGGCGGGCAAAGGTTTAGTGGGCATTTTATGGAAAAAACCGATTAGTTTTACTGTGGCCACGCAACCCAGCAAACAAATAAAAATAAAATACGGTGATGTCAATGCCACTTTAGTGCCACAAAATAATAGTTGGGCGCTTAACTTGACGGCGCCTGGTGTAGTGGGGCAAGTGTCGATTCCGAGTAACAAACAACAGCCCATGCAGGCCAATTTTAAACAGATTTATTTGAGCGATAGTACTACCAGCAATATACAAAAGTTTTCAGCGCAAGATGTTCCGCTGGTAAATCTGAATGCAGATGATGTTCGTTATGGGGTAAAACAATTTGGTCAAGTAAAATTGCAATTAGTGCCAATTGCTAGCGGTGTGTCTATCAAGAATTTAACGGCGACTACACCCGCGTATACTTTAACGGCTAATGGTGCATGGAACACCACTAAAAAAGGTAATGACACGCAACTCGCGGGTAACCTGGTGAGCGCTGATATTAGTACTGCGTTAGCCAATTGGGGTATGCCCGCAGCGATTAAAGCGCAGCAGAGCCAGATACAATTTACCTTAAATTGGCCAGACAGCGCTTATAATCCTACTCTCGCAAAAACCAGCGGGAAAATAACGCTCTCGTTTAGTAAAGGCAAAATTGTTGGTCTGAGTTCGAGTACGGCGGCAAAAATCGGTATTGGTAATTTGTTGACGTCGATGAGTTTGCAAAGTTTTAGTCGTTATCTACGTTTTGATTTTAGCAATTTAACCTCGCAAGATTTTGATTTTGATACGCTAAAAGGAACTTTCACATTAGATAACGGCAATGCTTATACACAAGATTTAGAAATTAATGGCCCGCTGGCTCATGTTACAATAAAAGGACGCGTTGGCTTAGCCGCACAGAATTATGATTTACAAGTCAAAGTCAAACCGAATGTAACTTCTGGCATACCGGTGATTATCGCTATAGTAAATCCCATCGCTGGCGCGGTGGCTTGGGCCGCTAATAAAATTTTATCGCCCGCCGTTTCAACCATTACTGCCGACACCTATCGCATGACCGGCTCCTGGAGCAAACCGGTCGTGGTAAAGGGGAGCGATAAGTAGGGGATGTTTCCGTAACCGTGGTTACCGTAACTGTGGTTACGCTAAGATGAATCCAGGAATAATGCAAGCGATTTGCCTAAAACCTCAGCATCGATTAATGTAAGCTATCGAAATCCCATTTTGAGCTATTAACTATGAACAACAACCTCATTATCGCCCGTAAAGCCTTATTGGAACCCGCTGGTATTACTGAAAACCAGCTTCAGACCGTGTTGGGCAAGGTATTAGGCCATTCGGTGGACAATGCTGATCTGTATTTTCAAGCAGTACGGTCGGAGTCTTGGGTGCTGGAAGAGGGCATCATCAAAAGCGGTAGCTATAACATTGAGCGGGGGGTGGGGGTGCGCGCCATCAGCGGTGAAAAGACCGGCTTCGCTTATTCCGACGATATTTTAATGCCAGCGCTCGAACAAGCGGCCAATGCCGCCAGCAGTATCGCGCGCACTGGCCATGAAGGCAGCGTAAAAGCGTGGCATAAAACCAAGGGGCATGAATTGTATTTGCCTATTGACCCGCTCACTACCATGAACGAACAAGAAAAATTAGCACTATTGAAACAACTCGATGCCGAAGCGCGGCGTTTAGATAAGCGCATTACACAAGTGAGTGTGAGTTTAGTCGGCGTGCATGAAATCGTTTTAATTATGGCGAGCGATGGTACATTAGCAGCCGACGTGCGGCCTTTGGTGCGTTTGAATGTGTCAGTAATTGCAGAACAAAATGGTCAGCGTGAACAAGGCTATGCCGGTGGTGGTGGTCGTTTGGGTTATGAATATTTTCTGCAAGAAGATCGTGCGCTGGATTTTGCACGTGAAGCTGTGCGACAAGCGCTAGTCAATTTAGATGCCGTGCCAGCACCTGCGGGCACGATGCCAGTGGTGTTAGGCCCTGGTTGGCCCGGCGTGTTGTTGCACGAAGCGGTTGGTCATGGTTTGGAAGGTGATTTTAATCGCAAAGGTAGCTCGGCATTTAGTGGCCGTATCGGCGAGCGTGTGGCAACGCCAGGTTGCACCGTGGTTGATGATGGTACGATGCCTAATCGTCGTGGTTCATTAAATGTTGATGATGAAGGTACGCCAACACAGCGCAATGTGTTAATCGAAAAAGGAATTTTAAAAGGTTATATGCAAGATAAATTAAACGCGCGTTTAATGGGTGGGGTGTCGACTGGCAATGGCCGTCGCGAATCGTATTCTTCACTGCCGATGCCGCGCATGACCAATACTTATCTGCTGCCCGGCCCTTACGCGCCTGAAGAAATTATTGCCTCGGTAGAAAAAGGTATTTACGCGGTGAATTTTGCGGGTGGGCAAGTGGATATTACTTCCGGCAAATTTGTTTTTTCAGCGTGTGAAGCGTATTTAATTGAAAATGGTAAAATCACCAAGCCAGTGAAAGGCGCTACGTTGATTGGCAACGGCCCAGAAATTTTGACGAAAGTGTCGATGATTGGTAATGATCTGAAATTAGACACCGGGATGGGTGTGTGTGGCAAAGACGGGCAGAGTGTGCCAGTCGGTGTCGGGCAACCGACGCTGAAGGTGGATGCACTCACTGTCGGTGGTACGAGTCATAATTAACGTGAACAAACAAACATTCAACTACAACGGCTTTTATCTTTACAAGCGATTGTTCCAATACGCCAAACGTTATTGGATCGGGCTAGTATTAGGAATGATCGGGACCATCACTCAATCCGGCGTCGATGCTGGTTTCACTTGGCTCATTAAACCATTATTAGACAAAGGTTTTATCGCCAAAGATCAAACGTTTATTCATTGGTTACCGCTGGGAATTATTTTGGCGTTTATTTTGCGCGGTGGCGCGGGTTTTATGTCGAATTATTTTATGGCATGGACCGGGCGCAATGTCGTGATGCGTTTTCGACAAGATATTTTTGCGCATCTGTTACGCTTGCCCGCAACTTTTTATGACAACACCACTTCGGGGCAATTATTATCGGCGATTATTTACAATGTCGATCAAGTCGCGAAAGCCAGTTCCGATGCTATCGTGATCGTAGTGCAAGAAAGTTTTTTTATCGCTGGTTTAATCGTGGTGATGATGCTGACCAGCTGGAAATTAAGTTTATTATTTTTAGTGACCACGCCGGTTATCGCGGTGATTGCGCGCCGATCAAGCTTACGCATGCGCCGCTTAAGTAAAAGCGTGCAATTTTCGATGGGTGATATCACGCAAGTCGCTGAAGAATCGATCGAAGGTTACAAAGTGATTCGTACCTTTGGTGGGCAGCAATATGAAACGGATAAATTTAATGATCTCACGGTAAAAAATCGTTTTCGCGAATTAAAAATTATTGCTACTAATATTTTGGCGAGTAGCAGTGTGCAATTGGTGGCAGGTTGTGTGATTTCTCTTACTATTTATTTGACCACCTTAAAATCCGCACACATTACCGCAGGTGGTTTTACCTCGATGATTGCTGCGATGTTGGCATTATTAAAACCGATGCGTAATTTAACTAATGTGAATAATACGATTCAAAAAGGCATTGCGGCCGCTGAAAGCATCTTTTTATTGTTGGATCAACCACCAGAAAAAGATGAAGGCACAACCCAGTTAACGCGCGTAAAAGGCGCGATTGAATATCAGCAGGTTAATTTTTCTTATAATAGTGACAAAAAAATTCTGCACGATATTTCGTTTAAAGCCGAACCAGGTCAAACCATCGCATTAGTAGGGCGTTCCGGCAGTGGTAAATCGACATTAGTGAATTTATTACCGCGTTTTTATGACGGCTATAGCGGGCGTATTTTAGTCGATGGTATCGATACGCATACCATTCGCTTAGAAGATTTGCGAAAACAATTAGCGTTTGTTTCGCAACAAGTCACATTATTTAACGACACTATTGCACACAATATTGCTTATGGTCGTTTTGCCCAAGCGAGCGAAGCAGAAATTATACGCGCGGCAGAAGCTGCCCATGCGATGGAATTTATTAAAGAGCTGCCCGATGGTTTGCAAACTTTAGTGGGTGAAAACGGTGTGTTATTGTCGGGTGGGCAAAGACAACGCATCGCAATTGCACGCGCACTATTAAAAAATTCACCAATTTTAATTTTAGATGAAGCGACTTCTGCATTAGACACCGAAGCCGAACGCCATATTCAAGAAGCGCTTGATAGCTTGATGCACAACCGTACTACGCTCGTCATCGCGCATCGTTTATCCACCATTGAAAACGCGCATACTATCTTAGTGATGGATAATGGCCGTATCGTTGAGAGCGGCTCACATGCGCAGTTGCTTGCACATGACGGGTATTATGCGAAACTGTATCGGATGCAATTCAAGGAATTAGCTACGGCATGATGCAAGATTGCTGGCAACACCGAACATTCTTAACCTACTGCCTCACGCCATTTTCTGGCATTTATCGCATTATCACTTCTCTGCGTCGTTTACTGTTTCGTTTAAAAATTAAAAAAACCACACACTTCAAAATACCGATCATCATCGTCGGCAATATCACTGTGGGTGGCACAGGCAAAACACCATTAGTCATTTGGTTGGCAAACTTTTTAAAACAACAAGGTTTTAAACCTGGTATTGTCAGTCGTGGTTATGGCGGTAAAAATGTTTGTTATCCCTGTGCCGTTACAATAAACAGTGATCCCCAACAAGTGGGGGATGAAGCAGTATTGATCGCACGTAATACGCATTGTCCGATGGTTGTTGATCCCAATCGGGTGCGTGCGGTGACGCAATTATTACAAGACCACGATTGTAATATCGTCATCAGCGATGATGGTTTACAACATTACGCCTTAGGGCGAACGATTGAGATCGCGGTTATCGATGCTGCGCGTGGCTTCGGCAATGGATTTTGCTTGCCCGCAGGCCCATTGCGCGAACCGGTGAAGCGTTTGGATGAAGTAGATTTTGTGATAATTAATGGTAAGTTGGAACACGACAATGGGTCAATTCAAAAACGTAGGTCGGCTCAAGGAGCGCTAGCGACGGAGCCGACAAAAGAGCAAGCAGAAATAAATATGCTGCTTATTTCTGCTGATTTTTGCCAACTTATTAATTCTGTTAATACAAAAAAATCCGATTACTTCAAAAACCAAACGGTTCACGCGGTGGCAGGCATCGGCAATCCACAACGTTTTTTTGATTCATTGCGCGCCATGGGATTAACGATTATCGAACATCTTTTTGCGGATCATTATAATTTTCAATTAAAAGATTTTAATTTCGCAAAACCTGATGAGTGGATCATCATGACGGAAAAAGATGCCGTAAAATGCCAAGCATTCGCCGACGATCGTTATTGGTATCTACCCGTGCGCGCCGAATTACCCGAAAATTTCGGCGCACAGTTGTTGGGTAAGATTAGTGAATGATGTTTTATGGTTGTCATCCCCGCGCAGGCGGGGATCCATTAATTATCGATTGCCACAACAATTCCATCTAGAACGTGGTGGATCTTCATCAGAGCGATTCGGAAGCGCCAATAATGGTTTAGCAGCATCAGCATCAGGTTTTTTCCTCGATCGGCAGCAATCGAAGACTCCTGAGAGGCTACCCAGCAACGTAGCTAACGATTGAGATGAACCAGGGGGCGTTGTAGCTTTGCCTGTAGTAGCAGCTACTGTAGCTAGAAGCTCGGTGCTACCTTTTCTGGGTGTACTAACAACATCCCCGCGTTCTTTATCAGCACTAGCACCCGACGAAGCATGGCTATAGTCACCAGGAGCTACAGCAGCAGCTTGCGGCTGCCAAATATTTAATTTGGTTAACGTTTCTTTTCGACTACCAGAGAAGAATGCCTTGAATTGTTTCCAGTATGTGGTTAAGTCCTCTTCTCGTACATCGGAGAGGCTTGCAACGAATTGTTCCCACTCGGCTGCACGTTGTAGGCTGGTGTTAATTGAGGCAGCCAGCGCTTGTAATTGTTGAGGTTGTAATTTTTCTAAAACTGCTTGCTCTGCTTTAGTAATTACAGGGATCGCCTGTTCCCATTCTGCTGCAGGTTGTTTGCTCGCGCCATCTCTGCTAGCAATGATAAGCGTTAAATCACTCGAGCTGCCTGGTTGTTTTTTAGCTTCAACGACTTCAACAAATTGTATTAATTGTTCTCTATTTAATTTTGCTAAAAGATTGGTAAGAACTTTTTTATCATCGTCAGCCTGTTGTGGGTCAGGTTGTGTCTGGTTTGGCTCGGGAATTACGATCGGTCCACGTCCGGGAAATTGTAAAGATGCACTGGAGCTTCCGAAAGGAGCTGCTAATTTTGCCGGCTCTTTTTCAACAGGAGCAGGAATGTCTTTGATCCATTTTGCCACCCGTCGCTGATCAATTCTGATTATGGCAGCGAACTGGTTTAATTGATGTATATTCAATACAAAAAGAAAATCTTTTAAAGCGGTTCTTTCTTTCTCTTCAAGACCTTGAGCTTGTTTGATCCAGCTCTCTAGGCGTTGTAAGTTCTTTTCAGTGATTTTAGCTAACCCATTTAATTGATTTAATCCTACTTGTAATAAGGGTATGGCAGGATTTGTTTTATCATGAGTAGAAATGATAGGTAGCGTTTGGATAGCTCGATTCCACTCTTGGTGATAGGTTTCAAAAATTCTAGCGAGCTCTGTTAATTGTTTGGCCTGTAGTTTTTCTAAAGCTATTTTTGTTTCTGAAGAACAGTTTGGTAAATATTGACACCATTCCACCGCGCGTCGCAGTCCAACAATAGCCGCTTCTTGTTGCAGTTCCTCGAGTGTAAGATCATCGGTTTTTTCGCAAAAAGCTTGAAAATTACGTTGGTAACTTATCCTTAGTTTTGCTCCCTCTGAACCATAACGAAGTTTGATATCTTCAAAAAGGCTGGACCACATTTTCCATACCCAATAAAGATTAACAGCGGTCGCGCTGATGTAAGGATTACGAGTAATGAAAAAACTTTGAAAAAAACTACCAGCAACGCCGGTAGTAGGACAGTCTCTGGGAATGAGCACTACTGAGGTACCATAAGATAAAGCCGCAAGTGAGGCAAGGAAGACAGCGGCAATATCTGTTGATTCGGGAATTTGTATTGAGGCTAGAGTTACTTCACCCTTACGAAACTTGTTAAGAAAAATCGCTGCATCAGCAGGCAATAAAAAGAATGCTTTATAGACATCGCCAGCGCCGGTAGCAATATAAAAAACAGTGGCTGTGACAAAAATGCCGCCAAACCAAGAACCTACCTCGCCAAAACTTAAACTGACACCATTAACGACTAATGTATTTAAAGATATTTCTGCGCTGCATGGAAAACCACCAGCGCTTAATGGGCCTACAACTGTACCAATTACTTT
This sequence comes from Gammaproteobacteria bacterium, assembly GCA_013288885.1. GTDB lineage: Bacteria > Pseudomonadota > Gammaproteobacteria > JABDBA01 > JABDBA01 > JABDBA01. The sequence goes on from JABDBA010000002.1 coordinate 150,052, forward strand.
ACCCGTTCCACCTACCACGTATCTGACATCTCTTTTTTGCAATGGAAATAAAGGTTTGGCGGTTGCTTGTTGCTGTATGTGCTCCAGCGTTTGTGCATGAGTAAGATTGTGGGTGTGACCTGCTTTTGATGTAACTGCTAAAATGAGATTTTTCAGTTTTAGATCATTAAGGCGAATAGATAAATTACTCAGATCGATACCGCTGTCTTTCTCTTCCGGTAAAGAGCCTTCCTGTACTCCGTTAGAATCACGAACAACGTAAGTTCTCGTATCAGATGATACATATATCTTGCCAGATATCGCTTTCTTCATATCCTTGTTTGGTAAATTTGACATTAATTCGAGGTCGTACTCAAGATAGTAAGGTACAGCGATCTTCTGAGCTTTAACAGCTTGAGCGCCTGATTCATAAAATCGTGTCAATATTTCGTGCGCATTCAGCAAAGCTTGGTATTCTTGATAGCCTTCCTCAGAAAGCGTTCCATGTTTGGCGCGTTTGTCATACCATTTTTCTAAACGCTCTAACATTTTACCAATCACAAATGCAGTAGAGGGAAAAGTGCCATAGCTAGTGAAGAAGTCTCCCCACCAAGTGCTACCTGCAGTTTGCATCGCTGCAAATGTGTAAGGAAGAATGTTAAGACCTGTTAAAAGCAGCAAGGGTAACATCCTGAGAAATCTTCTGAACAATGATTTTGATTGATCAAAAATTATTCCAGCAAGATAAAGCAAAGGAGGAATAGTATAATAAAGACCTTCAACCACATTAGCATATGTGCCTGAAGCGATTTCTGCATCATGTAGAAGAGGTTTATCGGTATCAAGATCTTTAGGTGTAGTAGCGTAAAAATAACCAATACCGGCTGCAGCAGATGCTGCGGTCAAAAAGAGAATAATATTTTTGCAACTAAGCAGGACTTCTTGCATAGCCACATATTTTGGGTCTATGGTTTCTGCGTCGTCAGATTTTTTTTCATCGCCAAAGTTTTGTGCAGAAATTGTTATTGCAGTGCCTGCGGAATTTTGGAGGGGAGCGCTGCTTGGCTCGCTAGGCGAACCGCCTTCAGCTCTGGTAGTAGCAGAATGGGCGCTACGACTTGTATTTGGTACGCCTTCGGATGCTGAGTTAGTATTAGCACTCGCTGTTGAGGGTGTTGAAGAGGTGCTTTTGTGGCTAGTGCTAATCGGAAGAGGTACTTGTAGCGCGCGATCGGATCTTGTGTTGGTGATGGAGCTACCTTGCGAAGATGTTGGTTGTACACCGAAATCGTCAGGATTGGCTGCATTGCTAAAATTGTTAGGATTGTTAGGTTTGACTGCATCACCAATTGGTGAATCAGAACTGTTTGGTGCGCTTCGTGAAAGTAGTGTTTGTTTTTGTTCTTTATCTGGATTCATATTTCATTCCTTATTTTTGTTTAGAATAATTGTTAGTATTGTTTTTTGGTTACTACTTAATTTTTTTATGCGCGCGCTTACGTTATCTAATATCGATTTGTAGGTCGGATCAAGTCGCGCAAGCGACGGATCCGACATCATGCAAGAATAAACATCGCTGTCGGTTCCGCTGCGCTTGAACCGACCTGCACTCTTCTTTACATTCACCCAATAAAAATCACCACGCAAATTATATTAACGTAAAGTTAACAAAAAGCTAGAGGCATTTTTGATTACACGGAAGAGTTAGCATAGTGACACAAATTAAGTGCGGGCGATCAAATACACGCCTAAAATAATCACGCCGATGCCAACAATTTGAGCGATATTTAAATCTTCGCCCAGTAAATAATACGCAGCAATGGCATTGATAATATAAGCCAAGCTTAGCATTGGGTAGGCTAATGCTACGCTAGTGCGCGATAACACTAATAACCAAACCGAAACAGCGACCAGATAAACCAACAAGCCACCAAGCACGAAGGGGTTGCTAACCACTTGCAAAGAAATCGGTGCGATGTTTGCCCAAGAGAAAGCAAACTGGCCAATGCGATTCATGCCTTCTTTCAACAGCAACTGCGCTGCGGCATTTAAAAAAACAGCAAACACGATTATTGAGAAAATGTTCATGGTGCGCCTGTGTGGTTGTTAGCAGTGAAACTCAAAATAAATCATAACATATGAACTTTAAGAAAAGGCCATTTTAGTGATTGCTTTAATTCATTTGATAATGTTATTATTATGCTTATAAATATAACATAGGATATTATTTAATGATGGTAGGTACACTTGAAGTCGAAGACATTGAACAACTCTATGAAGCAGTAGGGCTAGATCCTGATTACAAGGTCATCCGCAAGAAAAATGACACAGGCTGGAAAATAGTATTAGAAGCTTTTTTGCCCGACTTTGTCTGTTTTTGTTTCCCCGAATTAGCCAAAAAAATTGATTGGTCTAGGCAGTTTCAATCATTAGATGCTGAATTACACGCCATCACCAAAGAAGCCAAACAAGGTGCTCGCATTGTAGATAAGCTTTTTAAGGTGTATTTGTTGGATGGTGGTGAAAAGTGGGTATTGATCCATATCGAAGTCCAGGGGAAGCCGGAAGAAGATCTTCCCGAAAGGATGTTTGTTACCAGCTATCGTATTTATGACAGATACACTCGACCACTATTAAGTTGCGCCATATTGACGGATAACAATGAAAACTGGCGACCTGATCGGTTTGAGGTCAATTTTGAAGGGTCATCGTTAAGCATAAAATACCATGTCATTAAGCTTATCGACTATCGAACACAGATTGAAGAGTTAGAAAACTCATCTAATCCGTTCGCCCAGGTGATTTTGGTGCAGTTGGCTGCCATGGAAGCCAAGAAAAAAACACCCGAAGTCAGGTATAACCTCAAAACTGCATTGACCAGGCGCTTACGCAAAAAGGGGCTTAATAAAAACCAAATCACTAAACTGTATTATTTTATAGATTGGCTCATTACATTACCGGAGCAATATGAGATACAATATAAAAATGAATGTATAAAACTCGATAAGGGGGAAGAAATGGGATACATCAGCGCGATTGAATATTTAGGCATGAAAGAAGGTTTCAAGAAAGGAATGCTCGAAGGGTTGGAAAAAGGCCGCCTGAAGGGCCGCCAAGAAGGCAGACAAGAAGGCCGCCAAAAAGGCGAAGCCGCTTTGTTAATTCGTCAGCTCACACTGAAGTTTAAGCGTATTCCCGATCACTACCTGCAAAAAATCGAACAAGCAGATGCCGAAACATTATTGCTTTGGGGCGAAAGAATATTAGCGGTTGAAGCTATCGAGGAAATATTCAAGTAATATTTTCAAACCCGAAGAGTATCTGTGAATGCCTAAAGATCAATGCCCCATCTGCCAACAACTCATCGACTGTCGAAATAATAATTACCCATTATTGATTCGCGAATTTCCGCATTCGTATTTTGTATTAGGTCAACACCAATTTTATAATGGTTATTGTTTATTGCTCGCGAAAACTCATGTGCGGGAGATGCACACACTCAGTGCTGATGTGCAACAAGGTTTGGCGCAGGAATTAATGCTGGCAGGCAAAGCTGTGGCAACAACTTTTACACCTTGGAAAATGAATTACGCCAGCTATGGGAATGTGGTCGAACATCTGCATTGGCATATTATTCCGCGCTATGCTGATGACCCTAAGCGGCAAGAATGCCCTTTTACACGCGCTGCGCAGTTTGAGCAATTTCTCACGCAACCGCAAGATGCCGAGGAAAAAATTCGATTGCTTAAACTGTATTTGTAGTGTCATTGCGAGGAGCGCAGCGACGCGGCAATCTTCAAACTCTAAGATTGCCACGATAGCCCTAAAACCCAATGGCTGTTTTTTTAGTACACGACACGTTAAACAATTTCCCATCCTCCAGCCGCATCGCGGTTAAGCATTTGCCCCACACACAACCGGTATCTAATGCAAACACATTGGATTCATCGGTACGACCTTCTAATGCCGCCCAATGGCCAAAGAGAATTTTTAAATTCTTATTAGCGCGCTGCGGCCATTTAAACCACGGCAGAAAGCCGGGTGGAGGGGTATTGGGTTTGCCTTTATTTATTAATTCTAAATTACCGTGTTCATCACAAAAACGCAGGCGTGTGAAATAATTAGTGATCATGCGCAAGCGTTCCCAACCTGTTAATCTATCGCTCCAGCCATTAGGTTGATCGCCATACATATGAGCAAAAAAATCGGCATAACATTCGCTGCGTAAAATAGTTTCTACTTCAGCAGCGCGTTGTAGTGCTGTGGCTAAATCCCATTGTGGTGGTAAACCGGCGTGCACCATGGTGTAACCTAAATTGGCATCATGATGTAATAACGGTTGTTGGCGTAACCAAGTGCAAAGTTCATCGCGATCAGGTGCGGTTAAAATATCATTAAGGGTGTCGTGTGGTTTTGCTTTTATAGCGCCACGATCAATGGCGAGTAAATGTAAATCATGGTTGCCTAAAATGGTGATGGCGCGTTGACCAAATGATTTAACCAAACGCAACACGTTGAGTGAATCGGGCCCGCGGTTAACGAGATCGCCAGTGAGCCATAATTTGTCGTGTTGGGGATCAAAATGAATTTTACGCAGCAGTGTTGCAAATTCAGCATAGCAACCTTGAATATCGCCAATACAATACGTGGCCATTAAGAGGGTTTTGCCATAGGTGCACGGCCGGGTGCTGTATTTTGTCGGGGCATTATGACACCGGGTAATTCAGTGGGTGTTCCCATCGCAAACAGCAAACTGGGATTAGTGAACAACAACCACTGCGCATTTTTTTGTCCTGCCAGACCACCTTTGATATAAGCATATTTATTGTTTAAATCACCGGCAGATAAGATCAACGATTCTAATTGTTCGCGAAATTGTTGTTCAATGCCACCGGCATTTTGATAACGCGGGTTAGCACTCACAAACGCTTTGAATATCTCAGAAGAAATAAATACACCTTCTTTTTCTTCGCGGATCATTGCGCCATCGACATTTTTACTAATCGTGCCATCCGCGAGGGCTTTATTCAGCCAATCGAGAAACGCTTTTACTGCACCTGCTTGATTGATGTGGCTACCATCATCAAGGCCGGTTGGCATGTGCGTGCCGTCAAATATTGAGTTGTTAAAAAGGCCGACAGGTTGCGCACCGCCCGGTGTTTTAAAATTGTTAAGATACTGATCCATGATCTGTGCATCAGCCAATGGAATGACGGTAAGGAAAGAATTGGCATGACGACTTTCACCGCTAAACATTCTGAGCCAAGCCTCGAGCACATTCGGGTCGCTGGCGATCCAATTAAAACCACCATTGATAGTGGTATCGCTGGGGGTAGTTGCATCGGTAGGGTTATCGAGTAATTGACGAGCGAGCAAACTGGTTACCAGCCAACCCAATTGATCGCGATTTTCTTTAACGAAATCATATTTATAAAAGTTAGCTTGTTTCATCATGCTGGCAGCGTAAGGCAACCATTCGCGAATGGCATTGCCATTTTTATCGCATAAAGTCACTTGGTATTTGACGGCCAGTTTGCCGACATCCAAAAATAGCGCGGCGGTAAATACGGCATAGATCCAAAGTGCCTCTTGGGGAGAAACCATGTGCAACGTTCTATTTTCCGGGAAAAAATAATTCGCGCAAAGTGTGAGTGCACGCGATGCTCGTTCAATACCATGATCAAGAAAGCCGCCACGATGCGAAAACGCGCCATGCCGTGTTTGGGGCAGACTTTGTACAAATTCAGCAAAATTAGTGATGGCTTTGTAATACAGCGTGTCGAATAGCTTGGGTGGCAAATTTAATAAAGATTTGATGTTTTTGAGGTGTTTTTGGCAATTTTCAGGTGCCAACAGCACATCTGCCGACTGTATGGGGTGAACATTGGCAGCGCGGTTGATTTCAATAGGTTTGGTTTTAGTGGCAAATTGGTGTAATCCTTTAAACATAGCTTCCTCGACAGTGTAAGTTATCTCACTACATAAATTCTAGCATATTTTGAGGCCTCTGCCTATGGGCTTAGTGGCAGTAGCAGTATATTATCGCCTCCATGAGCAAAATTTTGATTAAATCCACCTCTTTAGTGTCTTCCATGACCTTTATTTCGCGTATTTTAGGTTTTGTGCGCGATATGTTGGTAGCTCAAATCTTTGGGGTCAATGCGGCGGTTGATGCTTTTAATGTGGCCTTCAAGATACCCAATTTTATGCGTAATTTGTTTGCCGAGGGGTCATTTTCACAGGCCTTTGTGCCGGTTTTGTCGGATTATCGTCAAAATCGCTCGGTAACGGAGGTGCGCACTTTCATTAGCCATATGGCGGCTTCTTTAGGTTTAATTTTATTTTTGGTCACTATTTTGGGGGTGGTCGGCGCACCTATTGTTATTAAGATCTTTGGCCCAGGGCTTGACCCTTATCGCTTCCACTTGGCAAGCGAGATGCTGCGGATTACCTTTCCCTATCTTATGCTTATTTCGTTGACGGCATTTTGTGGTGCTATTTTAAATAGTTATGGCATGTTTGGTGTACCGGCATTTACCCCCGCGTTATTAAATATTTGTTTAATTGCTACGGCATTTGGGGTAACGCATTTTTTTGCCGTGCCGATCGAAGCGCAAGCAGTAGGTGTTTTATTAGCGGGTTTTGTGCAGTTCTTTTTTCAATTACCTTTTTTACATCGCTTGGGATTTTTACCCAGGCCGCGTTTTAATTGGCGCGATGAGGGTGTGCAGCGTGTGTTAAAATTAATGTTGCCTGCGTTATTTGGTGCGTCGGTAGCGCAAGTGAGTTTGTTATTGAATACAATTTTTGCGTCATTTTTGAAAGTGGGCAGTGTGACTTGGTTATATTATTCCGAACGCTTGGCGTATTTTCCGTTAGGTGTATTTGGTGTGGCATTATTGACTGTGGTGCTGCCGCATTTGTCGCGCCAACATTCTGCTAAATCGCGCGAGGGGTTTGCTAGCACGTTAGATTGGGGCATTCGATGTAATTTATTGATTGGTATTCCCGCGTCATTAACGATGTTAATTTTGGCGGGCCCATTAGTGACGAGTTTATTTGATTACGGTAAATTTAGTGTTTACGATGTATTTATGACGCGGCAAAGTGTGATCGCTTATTCGCTGGGCTTGCAGTCATTTATGTTAGTAAAAGTTTTATCGGCAGCATTTTACGCGCAGCAAGATACCAAAACACCGGTGCGCATTGCAGTGATTACGGTTTTGGTGAGTATTGCTTTAAATGCGATTTTGATTTTCCCCTTGGCCCATGCCGGTTTGGCGTTGGCGAGTTCGTTGGGCTCGTGGTTGAATACAGTTTTATTAGCTTGGGCGTTGTATAAACGTGATCTTTATCGTTTTCAGCCAGGCTGGGGCAAATTTATAGTACGTTTGTTATTTGCTAATAGTGTGGTTGGGCTTTTGTTGTGGTTTGGTGCGGGTAATACCTTGCAGTGGATCGGTTGGCATTGGACGCAGCGTTTGGATCATGTCATGTTTTTGGGCGTGAGTGCAATTTTGGTATATTTGGGTTGTTTGTGGTTAAGCGGAATGCGGATGCAGGATTTTAAAGCGGATGCTTATAATTGAAGATAAACTATGAATCTGATACGCGGAATTAATAACATCAAATCAGCCCAGCAAAACTGCGTTGCGACGATTGGCAATTTTGATGGTGTGCATTTGGGGCATCAAAAAGTGTTGCAACAATTAGTTGAAAAAGCGCGTGCTGAAAATCTGCCTGCATTAGTCATAACTTTTGAACCGTTGCCACCGGAGTTTTTTCATGCTGATCAAGCGCCTGCGCGTTTATTGCTGTTGCGCGAAAAAATTGTGCAGTTAAAAAAATGTGGTGTCGATCGTGTGTTGTGTTTGCGCTTTAACACGGCGCTAGCAAGTTTGGCGGCAGCAGATTTTGTAAAAACTATCCTCGTTGAAAAATTACATATTCATACCTTAATCATCGGCGATGATTTTCGTTTTGGCCATAAACGGCAAGGGGATTTTGCTTTGTTGCAAAAACTAGGGCAGCAATATGGTTTTGCTGTTGTTCCTACACAAACCGTCAAGCTTGACGGACATCGCATCGGTAGTTCGGTGGTGCGCGCAGCGCTGGCGGAAGGCGATTTAGGTCAAGCAGCAATCTTATTGGGGCGACCTTTTACATTGAGTGGGCATGTCATTTATGGTGATCAACGTGGCCGCCAATTAGGTTTTCCCACTGCTAATATCTCTTTGCGCCGGCGTGTGCTGCCGTTATTGGGGGTATTTGCCGTGCGCGTCCATGGTCTTGCTGAGCAGCCATTGCCGGGTGTTGCTAACGTAGGCCGTCGCCCAACCGTCGATGGCAAACGCCGTTTATTAGAAGTTTATTTGTTGGATTTCAACCGTGAAATTTACGGTAAACGCATTGAAGTGGAATTTATAAAGAAATTGCGTGATGAAAAGCGCTTTGACTCACTGGAGGAATTAAAGGTGCAGATCGAAAGGGATGTAGGAGAGGGGCGGCGGGTGATGGTTCGCTTATTATCTAACCCCTAAAAACTATGTTTGTAGTGGGAATTTCCCACTTGAACACTTGAGCATCTTCTTTCTTTGAACTATACTAACTATGATAGATTATCTTAAAGGAACATTTATATGACTATAGCTAAAAAAACAGATGCCAAAGGCCGAATCGCATTAGGTCTTGCTTATGCTAATTTGACATTATTGCTTGAAAAACAGCGAGGTGGAGTACTTCTTAAAAGGGCAGCTATTGTGCCAGAGATGGAAGCTAGGACACATAAAAATAAGCCCGCTATTGCCTCTGGAAGAAAAGATGCTGGTTCCCACAGTAAACCTACTCAAGCCTTGGAAAGCTTAGACAATCCGACGGAAAAAATTAAACGTATGCGAGGTTTTTTAAAAGGGATAGATACCACCGTTCATCGAGATAAGGATCGTGTATGAATTTAGTAGATTCTTGTGGTTGGCTTGAATATTTTGCAAATGGTTCTAATGCTAATTTTTTTTCTCCTGTAATAGAAAATATTGATTATCTTTTAGTTCCTTCCATTTGTTTATTAGAAGTATTTAAAAGAATTGTGCAACAACGTACGGAAGATGAAGCGTTACAAGCTATGGTTGGTATGCAACAGGCCAAAGTAGTGGTTATGGATGCAACGCTTGCTCTTGAGGCGGCTAAATTAGGTTTAAGGCTTAAAATGCCATTAGCCGATAGTGTTATATTGGCTACTGCATATATGTATAATGCAACTGTCTGGACACAGGATGCAGATTTTAAAGGCATTAAAGGGGTAAAGTACTGCGAAAAACCTAAGCTAAAAAAGAAAGATAAATATCATCTTAATAAGTAATCCAATTAAAAAAGATAAAACTAAATCATGACCGACTACAAAGACACCCTTAATTTACCGACCACAGAATTTCCCATGAAGGCGGATCTCGCCAAACGCGAGCCAGTTATTCTGCAAAAGTGGGAGGCGATCAACATTTATCAAAAATTACGTGAACAGCGTAAAGGCCACAAAAAATTTATTTTGCACGATGGGCCGCCGTATGCTAACGGCCATATTCATTTGGGACATGCAGTCAATAAAGTATTAAAAGATATTGTGGTGAAATCGCAAACCTTAAATGGTTTTGATGCGCCTTACATTCCTGGTTGGGATTGTCATGGTTTGCCGATTGAATTAAACGTTGAAAAAAAGCATGGCAAAGCCGGTGCTAAATTATCAGCGAAAGAATTTCGGCAAAAATGCCGCGAATATGCGACCGAACAAATTGGAATTCAGCGAGAAGAATTCAAGCGTTTGGGTTTAATTGGAGATTGGGCGCACCCTTACGTGACGATGGATTTTAAATTTGAAGCAGACATTATTCGTTCTTTAGGTATCATGATTCAAAAAGGACATTTATTACAAGGCTCAAAACCAGTGCATTGGTGTGTGGAATGTGGTTCAGCGCTGGCAGAAGCAGAAGTGGAATACGCCAATAAAACTTCGCCAGCGATCGATGTGCGTTTTAAAGCAGTCGATGCAGCCGAATTTTTAAAACGTTTTAAAAATAGTGCTAAAAAAGGTACCGGGCCTATTAGCGTGCCGATTTGGACCACTACGCCGTGGACATTGCCGGCGAATGAAGCAGTCGCATTAAATCGTGAATTTGAATATGTGTTATTACAAGTTGAATCAGCACAAGGGGCTGAACAATTATTATTGTCGGCTGAATTGGTCGGCGCTTGTTTAGAACGTTACGAAATTAAAGAATACCAGGAATTGGCGCGTTGTCGCGGCGAAGATTTAGAAGGTTTATTATTGCATCACCCGTTTTATCATCGTCAAGTACCGATCGCTTTGGGTGATCACGTAACACTCGATGCAGGTACGGGCGCTGTGCATACCGCACCCGCGCATGGTTTAGATGATTATCTGTTAGCAACCAAATATAAATTGCCGATTGTTAATCCGGTGGGAAGTAACGGTTGCTTTTTACCCGATACACCATTGTTTGCAGGCGAGCATGTATTCAAGGCCAATAAACATGTGATCGAAGTATTAAAAGAAAATCACGCATTGCTTTGCGAAAAAAATATTGAACACAGTTACCCGCATTGCTGGCGTCACAAAACACCCTTGATTTTTCGGGCGACACCGCAATGGTTCATCAGTATGGATCAACAAGGTTTGCGCGCCGATGCGTTAGCTGCAATTAAAAAAGTGCAGTGGATCCCGGAGTGGGGACAAAATCGTATTTACGGTATGATCGAAGGTCGCCCTGATTGGTGTATCTCACGTCAACGTTCATGGGGCGTGCCTATTGCATTGTTTGTCCATAAATTAACGCGTGAATTGCATCCCAAAACCATGGAACTTTTAGAACAAGTTGCGCAGCGTGTAGAACAGCACGGCGTTGATGCTTGGCATGATTTAGATGCGGCTGTTTTGTTAAATGATCAAGCCGATGATTATGACAAAATTACTGATATTTTAGATGTGTGGTTTGAATCGGGTGTTACCCATTTTTGTGTGTTGCGCAGAAACCCTGCATTAGCATGGCCTGCTGATTTGTATTTGGAAGGATCGGATCAACACCGTGGTTGGTTCCATTCTTCGTTGTTATCGGGTGTGGGTATGGATGGCATAGCGCCATATCGTGCAGTATTAACGCACGGTTTTACCGTCGATGAACAAGGGCGCAAAATGTCGAAGTCGTTAGGCAACGGCATCGAGCCAGAAAAAATTATCAATCAACTCGGCGCTGATATTTTACGGTTGTGGATTGCTTCGGCAGATTACAGTGGTGAAATTGCCGGTTCCGATGAAATTCTAAAACGCACCGCAGAAGCATATCGCCGCATTCGTAATACCACACGTTTTTTATTGGCGAATTTGCATGATTTTGATCCAAATAAAAATTTAGTCGCACCGGATAAAATGTTATCGCTCGATCGTTGGATCGTCGAGTGCGCCAAATTATTACAAGATGAAATTATAAAAGCCTATAACGAATATCAATTCCATTTAATTTATCAGAAATTACATAATTTTTGTGTGAATGAAATGGGTGGTTTCTATTTGGATATTATCAAAGATCGCCAATACACCATGCAAAAAAATAGCTTGGGTCGACGTTCAGCGCAGACCGCGTTATATCACGTCGCACAAGCGATGGTGCGTTGGTTTGCGCCAATTTTGAGTTTTACCGCCGAAGAAATTTGGCAGTATTTGCCGGGGGAAAAATCGGAATCGGTGTTGTTGAGTACTTGGTATGATATTCCATTGAGTAATGAAAATGATCCGCTAGAAGAAATATATAAAAAATTCCCGCGTCAATTGTTTTGGGAAAGAGTTATGTTGGTGCGTGATCAAGTCAATCGGGAAATTGAAAAGTATCGTAATGATAAAAAGATTGGTTCTTCCTTGGAAGCTGAAGTGGAATTATTTGTACAGCACACAGGTAATTTTCATGAACTTGGTTTGCCAGCGCTCAGAGACGAACTGCGTTTTGTGTTTATTACTTCGAGTGCAAATATATTGTCTCATACAGACACTTTTGTTGCAGAAAACACGGGCGAACCAGCTTATGCGATCAAAATTACTCCCATTGGCGAAACCAAGAAAAAATGTACCCGCTGTTGGCATCGCCGCAGTGATGTGGGCAAACACCCTGAGCACCCCGAAATCTGCGAACGTTGTGTTGAAAACGTTGCCGGTAAAGGCGAACAGCGGTATTATGCTTAATAAAGTCTGCGAAGTTATGTTTGGGAATAACATGCAAAAAACAAATCAGTTACGTTGGGTTATATTAAGTTTGGTGATCATAATTTTTGATCAAGCCAGCAAATTTTTTGTGGTTAAAACATTGGCTTTCCAGCAGTCGGTTACTTGGTTGCCTTTTATTAATATTGAATTGGCTTATAATACCGGTGCTGCATTCAGTTTTTTAGGTGGCGCAGGGGGTTGGCAGCGTTGGTTGTTTGTGGTCGTTGCCGCATTCATCAGCATTTGTATTTTAATCTGGTTGTATCGCGCACCCCGCAATGATAATTGGACTGCATGTGCTTTTGCTTTTATTTTAGCAGGCGCCTTGGGCAATCTTTATGATCGCGTGTTGTTTGGCAATGTAACGGATTTTATTGACTTGCATGTAGGCCACATTCATTTCCCAGCATTGTTTAATGTTGCCGATGTAGCTATTAACATTGGTGTAATTATGTGGATAATAGCTGTAATATTTAGGAAAGAACAAAGATAATTTTTTACGCATTCAAATAGGAAAAACTATGAAAACCATTTTACAAGTCATCGGTAATACACCCTTAGTTAGGCTAAACAAAATATCGCCCAAAGATTACGTCACCATTTTAGTGAAATGTGAATTTACTAATCCAAGTGGTAGCATCAAAGATCGCATCGTTTCTTATATTATTGATGATGCAGAAAAAAATGGTTTATTAAAACCCGGTGGGACTATTGTTGAAAATACCTCAGGAAACACCGGCGCAGCAGTGGCGATGATTGCGGCGATCAAAGGCTATAAAGCGATTTTAACCATGCCCGATAAAGTGAGCAAAGAAAAACAAGATGCATTGCGCGCTTATGGTGCTAAAGTTGTAGTGACACCGACTTCAGCAGCGCCGGATTCGCCTGATCATTATGTCAATACCGCTCGGCGTATTGCGGCAGAAACGCCGAATAGTTTTATGATCAACCAATACGATAATAAAAAAAATCCGGAAGCTCATTATAAAAGTACCGGCCCTGAAATTTGGCAACAGTGCGAAGGTAATGTCGACGTATTTATCGCATCTGGCAGCACCGGCGGAACGATATCGGGCGTAGGGCGTTATCTGAAAGAAAAAAATCCCAATTTGAAAGTGATTATGCCTGATCCTATCGGTTCTATTTACCACGAATATTTTAAGACGGGTGTAGTGCCACATGGCGAAGGATGCACTTATTTGGTAGAAGGTGTGGGCGAAGATCACATTGCTAAGGCGATGGATTTTTCTGTGGTGGATGAGGTGATGCCATTTAATGATAAAGATGCTTTTCTAACCGGGCGTCGCTTAGCCACTGAAGAGGGAATTTTAGCCGGTGGTTCCAGTGGCGCTAATTTGTGGGCAGCATTAGAGGTAGCAAAACGATTCACCAAACCTACCACGATTGTGACAATATTGCCTGATAGCGGCATCAAATATTTAAGTAAAATGTATAATGATGAATGGATGAAAGAGAAGGGGTTGTTGTAGGTGCGCAAATTAACTTTTCTCGACCAAATCATCACCAAATTCGATGAAACACTGAAAACAGTTTCAGGCTCTGTCACGGATTGCGAACGCGAAAACCCTTCGACAAATCTAACTGAAACCGTATTTGATGAAACAGAGCGCAAGCATACAGCAAGTCTCATGCGCGTCAATCATGTCGGTGAAGTATGTGCGCAAGCGTTATATCAAGGTCAAGCGCTGACTGCACGTTCTGCAAAAACCCAAAAAAAATTGCAACAGGCGGCGCAAGAAGAAACGGATCATTTAGTTTGGTGTCAGCAGAGAATTAAAGAATTAAATGGTCACACCAGTTATTTGAATCCCGCTTGGTTTTTAGCTTCGTTTACCATCGGTATGATCGCTGGTTTGGCGGGCGATAAAATTAATTTAGGATTTTTAGCGGAAACTGAGCGCCAGGTCGAACAACACTTAACTGAGCATCTGCAAAAAATTCCCACGCAAGATCAAAAAACCCGTCATATTTTATTGCAAATGCGTGCCGATGAAGGCAACCATGCCGCTACGGCAGAACAAGCCGGTGCGACGGAGTTGCCAGTTGCTGTGAAAATATTAATGCGTTATTTATCAAAAATAATGACGAGTGTTTCGTATCGAGTGTAAACAGATTACTTCCCGTTCTTCGCCTTCGGCAAAGAATTAAGATTTCTACCGTAAAAAATTTCCAGCGTTTCACGTCTTAGGCGCTGCGTAATTTCTTTTATTTCACCGTTAGAAAATTCATCTTCACCTGCACCGAACAAATAACTGTCGAGGTTAAAATCTTTTAGCAGCATTTTAGTATGGAAGATATTTTCTTGATAAACATTCACATCGATCATTTGATAGCGGTTACGCGAATCGGGTGATAAAAAGTTTTGGATCGAATTAATTTGATGGTCGATATAGTGCTTTTTACCATTGATGTCACGGGTAAAACCGCGCACGCGATAGTCGATGGTGACGATATCAGATTCAAAACTGTGAATCAGGTAGTTCAGTGCTTTTAGCGGTGAAATGATTCCACAGGTGGAAACATCAATATCGGCGCGAAAGGTGCTGATGCCGTTATCAGGGTGGCTTTCCGGGTAGGTATGCACAGTAATGTGGCTTTTGTCGAGGTGGCCGACTACGGCTTCTGGCAGCGGGCCAGGGGATTCGCCGTCTTCCATAGTAGAGACTTTGGTGGGCATTTCAGCGATCAGCATGGTGACGCTGGCCCCTTGCGGGTCATAGTCTTGGTGCGCGATATTCAATATGTTGGCGTCGATAATACGGGTCACATCGGTCAAAATGCGGGTAAGACGCTCAGCATTATAGGCATCGTCGATATATTCGATGTATTCGTTTCTATGCTTTTCGGTTTTAGCATAGCAAATGTCATAGATGTTGAAGCTGAGGGTTTTAGTCAGGTTGTTAAAGCCATGCAGCTTGAGTTTTTTAGTCAAAGGTTTTGCCATCATGCAGGCCTCCCCTGGAAGTCAATAAATAGGTTGGCTAATATAATACCATTATTTCGGCCTGTCACGGCTTTTTTGCGAGTGGGGGGTGATAAATAATTTGCACGCTGTTGCCGTCGGGATCAAGGCAGTAGAAGCTGCGGGCGCCGTCGCGGTGGGTGCGGGGGGCGGTTTTCATCGGTACTTTGTGTTGTTGCAGAAATTCGTGCCACACGTCGACTTGTTCAATTTCGGGAATGATAAAACCGATATGGTCGAGGCGTTGGTGTAAACCAGGTGCAAAATTCGCCGCTGCTCGATGCAGGGCGAGGTTATCATTACCAGAAGTTAAATAAATATTGTCAGCATCGGGATGCCATTCTGTTTTCATTCCCAGTAACTTAGTATAAAACTCCACACACGCTTCGAAGTTTTGTACGAAGATGGCAACATGACGCAGGCCAGATGTAGGTTTAGGTTTTTGCATGGTTGTTATTTCCAAAGTGGTTGATTAGGTTGCAGTTGCAATAAAAAATCTTCGCATGGAATGCAAAGCACATTTTTTATTTTTAAATATTCTTTACCGCGATAAAGTAAAATTGCTTTAGCCATCGGGTAATCGCTGATAAAAGCTTCTAACCCCTTCGTATCAGCACTAGAAATACGCGCCGTATTTTTAACTTCAAGCGCCCATATCGTATCAGTACCATAAACAATAAAATCTACTTCTAAACCTGTGCGTGTGCGCCAGAAAGATAAGGTATTTTTTTGTTGGCTGTAATCAATCCAAGCGCGCAAATGCTGTGCGACTAACCCTTCTAAAGCATGTCCTGCTATTTCTTCTGGTCGATCTAATGGGCCTTTGGGGCGCAGCGCGTAAAATACACCGGCATCAAACAAATAAAATTTGGGGTGAGTGGTGAGTACGCGTTGTGCACGTTTGGAAAATACGGGCAATTGAAAAGCCAATAATAAATCTTCTATAACACCGAGATAATTTTCCACGGTTTTGCGTTTCACTTCGCATTCAGTGGCAACATTAGTAATATTAAGCAAGCTCGCATGTGAGAAACTGATTACTTCTAAAAAGCGCGCGAAGCTTTCTAAATTACGCACTAAGCCTTCGTTTTGGATTTCTTCTTGTAGATAAAGATTCACATACGCATGTAATATTTCTTGCGGATTGTTTTTATCAATCAGTAACGGCAACATGCCATTTTTTAAAGCATGTTCTAATGAAAATTTTGCGCCTAATTCTGCAGCCAGGAATGGGTGTAAAGCATATTTTAAAGCCCGGCCGCCCAATAAATTGGCGCTGGTCCTTTTAAGTTTGCGCGCACTGGAGCCAGTGAGGATAAATTGTAGGCCACGTTTTTCTTCAATTAAACTATGTACTACGCTCAATAATTCTGGTGCTTTTTGCACTTCGTCTAGCACGACGGTGGTATTTTGTGGGTTGGCATTTACTGCTTCATAGAGGCGCTCAGGGCGTGCGATGTAGCTCCTTAATACTTCCGGGCGCAGCAGGTCGACCCATAAAGCATCAGGATAACGTTCCTTCATCAAGGTGGATTTACCTGTTCCTCTAGGCCCGAATAGGAAAAAACTGTCTTCAGGATTGGGGAATAGCCGTTTTATGACCATATATGACCTTAATATCGCATTATGGCATCGCTAATGCCGTTTTGCGTGCAATTATGGCATTAGCGATGCCATTTTGCAAGGATCACCTATAAAACTCAATGGTCTTGCGTAATCCTTCTATGAAAGCTTCCTGCGGTTTCCAGTTGAGTTCCTGATTGATTTTGCGGGCATCGATCGCGTAACGCCAATCATGGCCCGGGCGATCTTTCACAAAAGTAATTAATTTATCATGTGGTTTATATTGCGGTTTTATTTCATCCATTGATTGGCAAATCATTTTGACTAAATCAATATTGCGTTGTTCGTTGTCGCCGCCAATGTTATAGGTTTCGCCTAATTTGCCATTTTTAACGACTGTCCAAACACCTTTGCAGTGGTCAACTACATATAACCAATCGCGGATATTAGTGCCGTCGCCATAAACCGGAATGGGTTGTTGATTCAGGCAAGAGCGAATAATAGTGGGAATTAATTTTTCTTGATGTTGATAAGCGCCATAATTATTCGAACAGTTAGTGGTTGTAACGGGCAAACCATAGGTATGAAAATACGCACGTACTAAATGATCGGATCCGGCTTTAGAAGCCGAATAAGGTGAATTTGGGGTATACGGTGTGGTTTCGGTAAACGCCGGGTCGTTTTGTTTTAAAGTTCCATACACTTCATCAGTCGAAATATGATGAAAACGACACTGATGTTGCTGCCAATGTTGTTGTTCTAACCAATAATTACGTGCGGCTTCTAATAAAGTAAATGTACCAATCACATTCGTTTGTACAAATACTGTGGGGCTGGTTATTGAGCGGTCTACATGGCTTTCGGCGGCAAAATGCACAATGGTGTCAATTTTATTTTTAGTAAGAATTTGATCAATTAAATTACGATCACAAATATCGCCTTGAATAAATTGATGGCGTTCAGGCTTAGGAAGATTTTTTAAATTATCGATGGAGCCAGCATAAGTTAACAAATCTAAATTAACAATGCGCACGTCGGGTTCGTGTTCCAATATATAACGAATAAAATTCGCGCCGATAAAACCCGCACCGCCAGTGACTAGAATTTTTTGTGGTTGATAGTGTTTCATGCTGATAATTCCCGCATTATTTGTGCTAAACCCAATTCCCAAGAGGGTGCTCGAATAGCAAAAGCGGCCTGTATTTTAGCACAATCTAACGCAGAATAAGCCGGGCGTTTTGCGGGAGTGGGGTATTCGGCGCTAGGAATAGCCAGTATCTCTTTTACCGCTAAAGGATTATATTTTTTTGCCTTTCCTACTATCGTTGCTGCGAAATGATACCAACTGGTTGGCTCTGAGCTACAGTAATGATAAGTTCCCCATTGATTGTTTATTCTTTGGCAAATAGTAATAATAGCATCTGCAATATCGGCTGCAGGTGTAGGGCAGGCGATTTTGTCGGATATAATTTGTAAAGTTTCTTTTTCTTGTGCTAAGCGTAAAATAGTTTTAACAAAATTATTGCCGTAAATACCAAACACCCCGCTGACGCGTAAAATAATATGTTGCGGGCAATGTTCCCGAACTGCGATTTCACCAGCGAGTTTGCTGGCGCCATAAACATTAATGGGATCAACTGCATCGGTTTCTTGATAAGGTTGTTGCGCATTGCCATCAAATACATAATCGGTCGATACATGTATTAACGGTATTTTTTTTTGTGCGCAAATTTGTGCTAACAAAGCAGGGCCATCACGATTAATTTTATAGACCAAATCAGTTTCTGATTCGGCTTTATCAACGGCGGTATAAGCTGCGGCATTAATCAAAAAATCGGGTTGATGTTTTTCGATAGCAGCATGTATTTGTTGTGCTTTAGTAATATCAAGCTCTGCGCGGGCTAAAGCGATTATCGAATGATCAGTTGTTGATTTGCGGGCTAATTCGGAGCCGAGTTGTCCGCTGCCGCCGGTGATAAGTAGTTTCATGATGTGGGCAAATCTTCCGCAGCAATATTTTTAAGACAAAGATTTTTTTGATCTTTGGCTGATAAAATAGGGTTGGTTACTGGCCACTGAATTTTAAGATCGGGATCATTCCAAAGAATGCCTTTTTCTGCCGCAGGATAATAATAATCAGTACACTTATAAGAAAAATCGGCTTCATCGCTGAGCACACAAAAACCATGCGCAAAACCGGGTGGCACATAAAGTTGGCGAATTCTTTCAGCATCAAGAATAGTCGTTAGTGACTGGCCAAAAGTGGGAGAACCTTTTCTAACATCGACGACGACATCAAATACTTGGCCGCGCGTTACCCATATTAATTTGCCTTGTGGTTTTTCTAGTTGATAGTGTAAGCCACGCAATACGTTTTTGCTGGAGCGCGAAAAATTATCTTGCACAAAATTAACTTTTAAGCCGTGTCCGCTATATCGTTCATGGTGGTAGCTTTCAAAAAAAATACCACGACCATCGCCGAATATTGGTGGTTCGATAATTAGCACGCCGGATAATTTAGTTTCGGTAATTTTCATGGATAGGCTTCTTCTAGCAAAGATAATAAATATTGGCCATAACCACTTTTGCACAGTGGCTCGGCTAAATGTTGTAATTGTTGGCCGCTGATGTAACCCATACGCCAGGCGATTTCTTCCGGGCAACTGAGTTTGAGCCCTTGCCGATGTTCTAATACCTGAATGAAATGTGCGGCTTCCATCAGTGCATCGGGTGTGCCGGTATCTAACCAAGCTGTGCCGCGATTTAATTTGTGCACCCGTAATTGTTTGTGTTGTAAATAATGTTGATTAACATCGGTTATTTCAAGCTCGCCGCGTGCCGAAGGTTTGAGTGATTTAGCGATATCAATTACATTATTATCATAAAAATAAAGACCCACCACAGCATAGTGCGATGGTGGATTCTTAGGTTTTTCAATAATTTCACACGGTTGATCATCGGCATCAAAGCGAATCACACCATAGCGTTCAGGATCTTTTACCCGATAACCAAAAACGGTAGCGCCGGTGGTTTGTGTAGCTGCTTGTTGTAGCAGGTGTGCAAGTCCCTCGCCATAAAAAATATTATCGCCTAACACTAAACTGACCGCATCATTGCCAATAAAATTCTCGCCGATTAAAAAAGCTTGCGCGATGCCCGCTGGTTCCGGTTGTGCCGCATAGTGCAAAGCAAGCCCCCATTGGCTGCCATCACCTAATAAGTTTTTAAAAAAGTGTTGCTCATGAGGTGTGGTAATCACCAAAATTTCACGTAACCCTGCCAGCATTAGGGTGGAAAGGGAATAATAAACCATCGGTTTATCATAAACGGGTAGCAATTGTTTGCTGACGCTCAAAGTGGCTGGGTGCAAGCGTGTACCTGACCCGCCCGCAAGGATAATGCCTTTCATGGGGTGGTTTCTCTATTGAGGAATATGAGGCTTAGTTTACTTTAACTGCATTAAAAATGACATCCCTCAACTTGCCCTGAGGTGGTGGTTTATCGTATTATGCAGCTTATGTCTGAAACCAACACACCAAAAATAACCGCTAGTACCAAGCACACGTATACGGTAACGGACGCTGATCTGCCGTTGTCGTGCCCGATGCCCGATATGCGGCTGTGGGATGCCCATCCGCGCGTTTATCTGCCCATAGAGGCCACCGGGCATGTCATTTGCCCCTATTGTGACGCGGAGTATTTTTTAGAACCGCCTAGTAATTAATTGTTTATGCAAAACCCTAAAATTCTTATTATTGGTCCGGCTTGGGTGGGTGATATGGTCATGGCGCAGACCTTATTTAAGCACATCAAAGCGACTGATCCCAATTCTATCATTGATGTTATGGCCCCGGGTTGGAGCCAACCGCTATTAGAGCGGATGCCAGAAGTGCGACAAGCACATATAATGCCGCTCGGCCATGGTGCACTCGATTTAAAAAAACGTTGGCAACTGGGGAGTGCATTAAGAACTGAAAAATACGATCAAGCGATTGTGTTACCGAATTCTTGGAAATCAGCCATTATCCCATTTGCAGCACGCATTCCATTGCGTACTGGTTGGCGCGGCGAATTTCGTTTTGGATTATTAAATGATATCCGTTATTTAGATAAGAAAAAATTACCATTAATGATACAACGTTTTGCAGCGTTAGGATTAGCAAAGAATGCCGAACTAGCTGCATCATTAGCGCATCCTGCCTTACAAGTGTCAGATGAGAATGTTGCTGCGACATTAGCAAAATTTCATTTGCAAAAAAGTTCTCAACCGATTATTGCACTTTGTCCGGGCGCAGAATTTGGCCCTGCTAAACGTTGGCCAACAGAATATTTCGCACAAGTGGCGCAGGAAAAAATAGCAGAAGGTGCTGTGATTTGGATTTTTGGATCGGTGAAAGATCAACCCATTGCCGCTGAAATTCAACGGTTAACCAATCATGCTTGCGTTGATTTGACCGGGCGCACTACCTTGGGTGAAGCGATCGATTTAATTTCATTGGCGCAGATTGTTATCAGCAATGATTCGGGTTTAATGCACATTGCTGCGAGTTTAAACCGGCCCTTAGTGGTTATTTATGGCTCATCTAGCCCGCGTTTTACACCCCCGCTCACCGATCGCGTCGAAATTTTATCATTGCAATTATCATGCAGCCCGTGTTTTAAACGTGAATGCCCACTCACCCATTTAAAATGTTTGCGTGATCTGGCGCCGGAGAGGGTGTTACAGGCAATGGGGAAATTATGAGAGTACTTATCATTAAAACCTCCTCCATGGGAGATATACTTCACACTCTGCCTGCACTAACCGATGCAGCAAAAAACTATCCTGATATTCAATTTGATTGGGTAGTAGAAGAAAATTTTAGTGAAATTCCACTTTGGCACCCTAAAGTTAATCGTGTTATTCCCATTGCTTTTCGGCGTTGGCGCAAACAACCATTAAAAGCAATTAGCAGCGGAGAATGGAAAAATTTTTATCACCACTTGCGGGCGGAAAAATATGATGCCGTTATTGACGCACAAGGTTTAGTTAAAAGCGCATTCATTACTCGACTCGCACGTGGCAAACGTTGCGGATTAAATCGCCATTCAGCTTGGGAACCCCTCGCGACACTTGCTTATCAACAAACGTGTGCAGTTAAACCCGATCAACATGCTGTAGCGCGGGTACGACAGCTTTTTGCAGCTATTTTAAAATATCCTGTGCCGACTGATACACCCGATTATGGAATTGATCAAGCGCGCTTACAAACGGTTTCTTATGCCGAGTCCGCTAACAAAGAAAATATTATTTTTTTGCATGGAACAACATGGCCCACTAAACATTGGCCAGAAACTTATTGGATCGAGCTCGCACAACAGATCACCCGAGCAGGATTTCAAATACAAATTCCCTGGGGTAATCAACCAGAATATGAACGCGCACAACGAATTTCAGCAGGCAACAAAGATATTTATATCTTGCCCAAACTAAATTTAAATGAAATAGCCAGTGTGTTAAAAAACGCTAAGGCCGCTGTTGCTGTAGATACTGGTTTAGGCCATTTAGCTGCGGCTTTAGCAGTACCCACACTTTCATTGTATGGCCCAACCGATGCTAAATTAACAGGCGCTATGGGTGTGAACCAATTACATCTGGCCGCGCAATTTCCTTGTGCGCCGTGTTTAAAGTCCACCTGTACTTATCAAGGCCCGCGCAATGTAGAACCCGCATGTTTTGGCTCACTGCCACCCACCTTAGTATGGGAAAATTTTAAAAGGTTATTATGACAACAGCCAACAAAATATTAATTATTGTATCAGAGCGTATTGGTGACGTAATTTTTTGCACGCCTGCCATTCACTTATTGCGCCTCGCACACCCACAGGCCATCATCAATGTGATTGCATTATCACACTTTTCTGCACAAGTGTTTGATCATAACCCTGATGTTAATCAAGTATATGTATTGCCAGACAAAGACGTTGTAAAAGAATTAGCGAATACAACAGACCTGGTTATCGATTTACACAACAGTGATGCAACCATCGCCTACGCCAAACGTTTAAATAAAAAAACTTTCACTAGTCCGCGGTCAGCAGAAAATCAACATCAAAGCGTAGTGGCTACAGCGTTTATGCAAACAGTGGTTGGCAATGCTGTGACAAATTTCCCCGAACACTACCGATTGTTTCCACAATCCAGCCATCACGAAAAAATTAAATCATTATTGCTTAGTAATGGCGCACAATTCACTGATAAAGAAATTTTGATTGGTTGTCACATGGGAAATTACAAAACGGCCGAACGAGCAGCCCGATTTTGGAAGCGCAATATTTATAGCAAAAAAACCTGGCCGGTAGAAAAATTTGCCACATTGCAACAGATGTTATATCAAGAAAACCCCAATATTAAGCTGGTATTGACTGGTTCACCCAGTGAGCAGGGTTTAACTAAAAAATTGCATCGCAAGTATCCCAATCTAATTAATATAGTTGGTCAGACTAAACTGTTAGAGCTCGCCGCATTGATGCCATTATTAAAAGTTTTTTTAACCGGCGATACTGGCCCATTACATGTCGCTGCCGCAACTACCGTTCCCATCGTCGCACTGCTCGGCCCAACTTCCGCCGTACAAACTGGCCCACGCCCACTGCGCGAACATCATGTGATTTTGCAAGAAAACCCATTAACCAAGTTAGATGTGGCCGTTGTTAAAGAGGCGTTGTTGGGGTTTCTATCTGATTAATAGTTTTTTCTAAATTTTTCAAACCCTTTATAATCTCGTCAAATGTTGGTGGTACTTCATGAAACATCCCTGTTTTTACCATTTGAGAGAAATCATTTTCTAAATTTTCCAGATATGGTCCTGCAGGAACCAAACGAAATTTACTTGATAAACAATCATCATAATTTGTATAGCTTGCATTAAAAAATGCTTTTTTATGCTCAATTACACTTTTTAAAATATCATTATCCGATAATGCTTGCTCACCAACCCATGAATTATTAAGCATAAATAAATCATACCAATGCCGGGATAAGCGTTCGGGTGTTTTGACCAGTCGATCTCGATGGCATTCGACATGCATTAGCGTTGCTTTTTCCCAAAAGGTTCGTATGGGAGATAATGTAGAGATCATTGGTTTGGGCAAATCGAAATCACTAGTTATTGCTTTAGCTAAGTAAGATAAAACAGAATGTTTTTCGCAAGGTTCAGTAATGTTTCTAACTCCAAATTCAATAAAAATATGATCACGCAAATAATTGTGGGTCGTACTAATAATACTTGGATAATAAAACCTTAATTGTTCGCCATCCTCACTTAGTGTAATTTCAAATATTTTTTTAGGAAAATTTTTTGATACCTGCTCTTGCAAATAAAGTAATACTGTTTCTGAAATATAAATTTTTAGCAATTCTTTAAGTTGGTCACTTGTTTTTTTAAGCTGTGTGCGACTTGTGTTTTTCAAGTCTAATTCTGGTTTAAAATTGCGGTAATCAATTGTTATATCAACATCTTCAGAAAAGCGCTTGATTAGACCAAATACCTTCGATAAAGACGTGCCTCCTTTAAATACCATTTGTATTGGTAATGCAAATAGTTTTTCAAGTATCCAACATAACCATAGATCTTTCTCTATGATCATATCTGGCATGTCAAATTGGTCGCCAGCTATTTTTATTAAAGCCGACTGTTCTTCTACTGGTAAATTAAAAAAATTATTACTCATTTATTTTTTCTCGTTGGTAACGATAAAACACATCCGACATCCAGGCTGGCATATGTTCTATCAACTTTATGATAGCATTAAAATTTTCGGAAGAAATATGCTGCTTAATTATTTCCAGAGTTTCTACAGTTACATTTTCTTTTCCTAAATATCCCAAGGCAGAAATTACTAAACCAGGTATTGTATCTGGTGCTATTAATTTGCTTGGGTTTACATGTTTTAGCTTGACAGTTCGGTTGGCAATTTTCAACGTCCTTGTGTTGCCGCTTGTATAAAAAATGAGATGCATAGGCGCTTGTGTTGTCAGTTGCAATTGCCTTGCTGCTTCAGCGCCCTGAATTGCAATAATTTCACCAGTTGATTTGGCAAGGATTTCAGCAACATCAGATGCTGATGGTAAAACATCGCCTACTTTTGATAGGCGCATTGGTTTTGCAAATATACCGCGTGTTACGCGTGTTAATTCACCTTTTTTAACTAAACGATTTAATATCTGGCGAATGTTCTCAGTGGCGGCAAAATGCCGCAACGCACTCGAAGGAAATGGCTTCCCCATTGGAATATTGGTTATAAACTCTTTTATTTGAGCGGTAGCTGTCATAGTTTCACCTTTTGTCACGAATTATAGTATAGATCGTGACAAATATCAAGATATTTGTCACGATCTATACTATAATTCGTGACAAATTGGTTTTCTCATGGATTGTCCTATTGGTGGGACTAATTTGTCTTAAAGGGGCTGTGTATTTATTGACTAATGATTTAAGCAGGGTAAAAGGAACAATAACCAAAATGCCTATTGTTTCGATTATAGTGTTTCTATTTCTATATGCGGAACTACACACAATTTAAGTAAATGCTTGTAGTTATTTATTATTTTGACCAATAATCTAATACCGGGTCAACAATTCGAATGACGCCTGTTTCTAGTTTTTCGATGAGATCATGTTTTAACAAAACATCAATTGCGCCAGATACGCCTTTAGGGGTTAAATTAACATTTTTTACAAAACTTTTCGCAGTGGGTTCTTTTAAACCAGGATGTTTGGCAATCTCATTAAGTAGTTGTTTCTGCTTTAGCGTTAAAAATTCTATTTCTTTTGCTACTGAGCTTTGTTCTTCACTACATACTCTTTTCCAACAAGTGATTACATCACCTTCAGTAGGTAGATTGTCTAACTCGAATAAGTAACCACATAAAATATTAATATAATAAGTGTGCAGCTGTGTGCAAGAAAAAATTTCATCTAATACACTATCGGAAATTGGTTGCTTCCATACGATTTTGGCAAATTTATTGATGAAGGTTTTATAGTGATCAACAGAAATTCTATGTATAGCCATTTTATGGCAGAGCTTATATAGCGGTCTGCTGCGATCATCAAATATTTTCCCCAGGAGATGCCGACTGCTACCTGAAAAAATAAAAATTATATTGTTGGTTTTTTGCGCCACAAAACGTAGTGCGGATTCAACTTCATCACCGATTTCTGTGCCAATAATGGCTTGTATTTCATCAATAAAAATAATGGCTTGTTTCTTATTTTTTAATAAAATTTCATCAATGCTTATAAGTAATGATTTAATATTTTTTTGGCTATCGATATTTTTGGGTGTTAGGTTGAACTCAAACCCGAATTCTCCTAAGCTTAATGAAACACTGAGATTTTTTAATAAGGATTCAAGCTTTCGTAGTGCAAGTTCATTGGGTTTAATGATTTTTGATGTCAAACTACCCATTCCTTGGAAAAATTCAGCTACTACCGAGGTCGCATCACATTTCATAAAAAGATCGATATGGGCATAAGGCAGCCCTGAACGCGCTATGGCACGTAATGCCAAACTGGTTTTGCCATATCGTCTGGGTGAAACCAGCAACGAATGTGTTAGTTTGTCTATGTTTTTAACGAGTCGCTCAAGCTCTTCGGTACGGTTACAAAAAGCCTCGCCCGATGCAATGCCGCGATTAAATAGTTTTTTCTCGACCATGATAAAGCCCATCTCATTGAAGTGGTAGTATTATACTAACAGGTAAATATACAATATACTAGTAGTATAATACTGGTAGTATAATGAGCGGGGGATTTAAAGAGTTTGCAATCATCCTCAAATCCCCCCTAACCCCCCTTTTTCAAAGGGGGGAATAGACCATCTGGGCTATTACAACCTCTCCAAAAACGCTTTTGCGGTTTGTGAGGTAGCGCGATATTTTTCGTGTTTGGCGAACTCGGTGGGTGATAATTTCCAAACTAATTGCTTTAGCTTTAGCAAAAATAAACGTTGTTGCGAGCGACGTAGATCGTAATTGATAATTTGTTTAGCTTGTTTGTTGTCGTAATGCTTTTTAATAAATAAATATAAGCCATTGCGTTTTTTGCGCCAAAGATCAAATGGTGCGGTTTTGCGCTCGCTGGCGCGCCCGATATGTTTGATGGTGACTTCTTTCAAATAGCCTATTTGATAACCTAATTGGCGGATGCGTAAACACAGATCAGTGTCTTCGCCATAAAGAAAATAATCTTCATCGAAGCCATTAATTTTACTGAATATTTCACGATGGGTAATCATGCTTGCACCTAATACCCAAGCGATATCGCCAGGTAATGCGGAGAAAGGTGAAGTAACGTAGCGTTCGCCCGGATATTCATTTTGCGGTAAAGTTTCGCTTTGATTGGAATTGATAATTCGTGTTCCTATTAAACCGTAATTGGGATTTTGATCCATGAACTTCACCAAGGTTTGCAGATCATTGATTGCTTGTAGTTCAGTGTCGGGATTGAGTATAAAGAGATAGCGGCCTTGGCTTTGCTGAAAGGCTTTGTTATTGGCTTTGCCAAAACCTAGGTTTTCTGGGCTAGCAATAATGTTTATTTTGTCTTTGAAATTTTCTAATACCGCTAGGCTGTTATCAGGGCTGTTATTGTCGATAACGATGATTTCAAAGCTGACGCCGGTTTGTTTTAAAATAGATTCGATGCAGGGCGTTAATAGATCTGCCGTGTTGTAACTGACGATGATAATTGAAATATCCATGTGTTTTGCCCTTAGATAATTAATGTAATTTATAAATCAGTGCTTTATCACCACGGTTGTTGCTAAAACTTTGCAACGGTTTTACCGCCAATAAAGCAGAAATTTTGTCTGCGGTAGTGTTGTCGTTACGGCCAACAATCACAGCAATATAATCATAACGCGCTAAATTAAGTGCATGTAGGTCTTTAATAATATCATCTTTGCTCACAAAATCTTGTGGATATTCAGTACCTGGATGATGGCTGTAATAAGCGAGTTGTGGATCATTGCTATAAACGCGGGCTTGTAAAGAAGTATTTTGCGTAATCCAATGGCCTGCTTGTAGTACATAAGTTTTTGAAGTGCCAAATTGACCAAAACAATTAATGGCGGTTGCCACTAACCAGAGCGCAATAATAGCAAAGGGCCATTTACTCTTTTGCACAAAAAAATGATCGATAGTAAAAGGTGCTGCTAACATGAATAGTAAACATAGTAGTTCTGCATAACGGCCTGATAAGAAAAATGTTTGTCCTAAAAAAACACCGACTATAATAAGATTGATGATGATATAAGTGACTACTGCAATGGTGGCTGCGTGTTCTTGCAGCAGAAGTTTGTAACGAAATCCGTAATAGCTCAGTAAACCATACAGCAGCGTTATGGTGTTAATAATGGTTACTAATAACATACTGACAAGGCCGCCGAGTAAAAAATAAAACGATTGGTCGGCAGAAAGCGGATTCAATATTTGCGATTTCAATAAATTATTTTTTAAGTCTAAATTACTGGTGAGTAGTGATATGCCACTATGAAACATAGTTATTAGTTCTGCCAGCCTGCCTGCATTATGCGTGCTAAGCGTTGCTTTTTTTAGTTGCCACAAAAAAACTGCCAGCAAAATTATAATGTTAATCGTGTTAAGTTGCAGAAAATACCAGACACGATGCATAAAATTTTGTTTACAGAGCATGAAAACAGCGAGTGGAGCCAACCCCAGTAAAATAGCACCTTCAATGCGAAATAACGTGGCTAGTACTAATGTGATGTTCCAGGCAAGCGCATAGCGCCATTGCAATTGCCGCAAGAAGCGGATAAAAAATATTAATGAAACTAAGGCAAAAGCATAGTAACCAAAATCACGCAGAATATTAATTTGATCATGATAAAGATAAGGATAAATTAAAATGACCAGCGCGGCCCAATATTGTGTTTGACGTGATCCACCTAATTCTTTTACTAAAACGATAAAGGCAATGACGTTGATAGCGATGAGCAGTGCATCGAGTAAAAAAGCTGAATTTTCAAGTGAGAGCGTGCTAAGTAGACTGATCCAAGCAATGAGCATGGAATAGAATGGCCACGCATAAGTGGTTATGGCAGCTGGCAAGCCTTTTTCGATGAATATAGCGGCTGTTTTTAGGTATAATATGCCATCAATATTGAAGGGTTGCTGGTACAATAAGCTGAGATACGATAAGCCGAGGCTAACAATTCCTGCATAAAACAATAAATCATAATTATAGTTTTGGAGTGATTTTTCTGTTTTTTTAGCGGCGATGATCGACATAGGTTGTGTATAATCAATAATCCTTAAATTAGGCAAGTAGTAGTGTATATAAATGTTGGGCAAATACCAATGAGATTAGCTTTTTGTTTATTTAAATATTACCCCTTCGGTGGGCTTGAGCGCGATTTTATGAAGATTGCTTTGGAATGCCAAAGGCGCGGTCATGCTATCGATGTTTATACCATGGCATGGGAAGGTGAAGTCCCGGCTGGATTTTCTATCAAGCGCATTGCGGCCAAAGGAATGACTAACCATGCTCGCTGTAACTCCTTTGCGCAGCAAGTAACCGCGATAATAGCCAAGAATAATTATGATTTGGTGGTGGGCTTTAACCGTATGCCAGGTTTAGATGTTTATTTTGCTGCCGACGTTTGTTATGCCGCGCAAGCACAAGCCAAACACAGCCCGTGGTACCGGTTTACGCCGCGTTATCGTACTTATGCCAAGCTCGAGCAAGCAGTATTTGCGCCCGAATTGCATACCGAAATTTTGTTGTTGGTAGAGCCAGAAAAAGAGCGCTATAAACAATATTACGCCACACCAGAGCGACGTTTTCATTTAGTTCCAGCGGGTATCGATAAAACGCAGTTACTATCGCCCCCCGTTTCTCAAACCAGGACCGAAATACGGCAGTCATTGGGCATGGGTGATGATGAGATTTTGATATTGATGGTTGGATCCGATTTTAAACGTAAAGGCGTCGATCGTGCTATACGTGCCATCGCCGCATTACCGATGACCGCACGCCAGAAAGTACGATTGGCGGTGATTGGTAAAGGCCAAACTGCCCCCTATACACGCCTAGCACAAAAGTTGGGTATCGCCGATCGCCTAATTTTTTTAGGGGCGCGTAACAATGTGGGTTGTTATATGGCCGCAGCTGATTTATTGTTGCATCCGGCTTATCAAGAAACAGCGGGCATGGTATTACTAGAAGCCCTGGTGGTAGGATTGCCAATAGTAGTGACAGAGAATTGCGGTTATGCTTTTCATGCGCAACGTGCTCAAGCGGGTGCGGTGGTGTCGATGCCGTTTGCGCAGCAGAAATTGAACCAAAGTTTATTGAGTGCTTTAAATAGGGAACAGCGGAAAATATGGCAGCAGAATGCGTTGTATTATGCTGAGAATACGGATCTTTATAGTTTGCCGATTTATGCTGCCAATTTATTTGAAACATTGTGAGGGAAGCTTATGTGGTTTAAAAACAAATTAAAGCTAGATGCGCAATTGCAAAAACATTGGTTAGGAAAAGATGTTTTTGCAGAAGTGTTTGATTTGCGTGGCAAAATTTTTCGTGAACAAAAAAACCGTCGTACTTTACGTTTTGAAATAAACGGTGAAGGTTATTTTGCAAAATGCCATCGTGGAGTAGGTTGGCGCGAAATTATCAAAAATTTAATCTGCGGACGTTTGCCAGTGTTGGGTGCGCAACAAGAAGAACAAGCAATCGCACGACTGACGCAATTGAATATTGCTACCACCCCAGTGGTAGGTTTTGGTCAACTAGGATTTAATCCAGCGCGTTTACAATCGTTTCTTATCACACGGGAACTCACTCATAATGTCAGCTTAGAAGGTTTTTGCCGCAATTGGCTCAAACATCCACCAGCACCACGTCTTAAACGAGCTTTAATCGCTGAAGTAGCACGTATTGCGCGTGTTTTGCATCAAAATGGCGTTAATCACCGCGATTTTTATATTTGCCATTTTTTGTTGGATCTTCCTCGTCACAACGAACAATTTGATCCTGAAAATTTGCATTTGTCTTTGATCGATCTGCATCGGGCGCAAGTACGCAAAAAGACACCATCGCGTTGGATCATTAAAGATGTTGCGGGTCTTTATTTCTCAAGTATGGATATTGGCTTGACGCAGCGTGACCGATTGCGTTTTCTGAAAATTTATTTTGATCAACCATTAGCAGAGATTTTGGTTAAAAAACGTCGCCAAATACATGCCATTGAACAACGTGCATTGAAACTCTATGGCAAAGAAAAACAAAAACAATTTGCTGTTCTGTCAGGTGTTAATGAGCACATGCAATTAGTTTTACAAGTAGAAAATTCACTGCAGCCGTTAATCTGTGAAAAAGTATTATTGGTTATACCAGGCCAGCATTGTGCGATACAAACCCAATGGGGTGGGCAAACTGTAATCATAAAAACTTTTAGCAGTAAAAGGCAGGCAGCACGCGTTTTGCAAAGTTCTGAATTGCTTACGGCTAATGCTATCCCTACACCGAAATTGTTGCATCAGGCTTGGGCGCAAGGCAAAACTTTGTATGTGTTGATATTCGAATTTGTCCAACCCGCGTATGATTGGGATGTGTTATGGAAGCAAAGCGATGATAACAAGCGTGATAAGTTAGTGTGTGGGTTAATAGCGGTCATGGCTAATTTACATAATGCAGGGTTGATACAGTGCACATTGACAATCGATAATTTTTTAATTAGTCATCATTGTATTTATCTGTTAGCAGAAGGCCAGGTGAAAAAAGTTACCCAGCGTGCATCAGTGGGATGGCAGGTTGGTTTAAAAAATTTAGCATTATTGCTTGCTGCGTTGCCTGTTGCAAGCATTGAAAAATATGAAATTTATTATCGCTATTATATTCAAAAACGGCAGATGGCTTTTACTTTGTTAGAGTTGAACTATTTAACAAAGTGGATCCAACAATCGCACCGACAAAGTTTATATGCTTATCAGCGCAAAGTATTTAGTGAGGGGCAAGAATTTGTTGCACAAAAAAATTGGCGCCATGTTTGGATCTGCGATTGGGCATTTGACACCACGGCGATGCGTATTTTGTTGAACGACCCGGAAGCAATTTTAGAGGGGCCAACGGCAAAAATAATGAAAGCCTGTGCGACGACTACGGTTAGTCAAGTTACTATTAATGGTCATAAGTTAGTAGTTAAGCGTTATAATATTAAGGGTTTTTGGCATAGTTTGAGACGTGCATTGCGAACGACGCGCGCCGCTATTTCTTGGCGTAGTGCGCATTCATTGCGGCTAGCGCAGATTGCTACGCCTAAACCGGTAGCGATGATTGAGAAGCGTTATGGGCCGTTGCGCAGTACGAGTTATTATGTCAGTGAATATGTGGCGGGTAATTCGTTACTTGATTATGCGACTGAAAAAAATCCGGTTGAAGAGTTGATGTTTATTGCTGATAAAATCACCCATTTATTTGGTCGTTTGGCCGATGCACAAATCACGCATGGTGATTTTAAAGCCACCAATATTTTGTTAGCGGGCAGCCAACCGATTTTGTTAGATTTAGATGCACTCCGTTTTCATCGCTGCGCTTGGTATTGGCGTCAAGCTGCGAAACGCGATCGTAAACGCTTCATGAAAAACTGGGACAACTTCCCCGACCTGCAACACCTGTTCAGCAAATCGCTCTGAAATCCCAAACGCAGACGGAAGATCGAGGCAAGAAAGGGCGTCGGGGAATGTCAACGCAAACACGCCATGAATACGTCCCTGTAGGCTCGTCTGCCTCGTCCTTGATGCAGACGGTTTGCTTATGACACTTCCCCGACGCCCTTCTTCGCCAATCATCGTGGGTCTGCGTTTGGGATTTTCCGATCCCCTCTCCCTCTGGGAGAGGGTTAGGGTGAGGGTTCCTTTTGTCGTTGCAGCTAATCCACTTGCGTACAGAAGTTATTTCATGTTTTTTCTGCGTAGGTCGGTTCAAGCGAAGCGGAACCGACAGCGATAATGATTTGAGCATCGCATGTCGGCTCCGTCGCTGCGCTCCTTGAGCGCGACCTACCCGCACACAAATATATGAAACGTAAATCGCTGCCAGGTTATTGGTTGGATCGAGTTGTGCAAGCGCCGAGTAGAGGGTGCGGCGCAACCTTCGCCCGAAGGGCGGCGTCATGGATGACGCCGTTCGCTAGTAAACAGGGATGTTTGTCTAGCGAACAAGTGAGCACGCCCCGAATACGAGGAGCAAGCTTGCATACGAGAGACAAGCAATAACCTGGTAGCTATTTACACGCTTTAGGGGTTATGTGTTCTGGGTTATGCCGTGATGCTTCAACAACGCGTCGATGGTGGGTTCGCGGCGGCGGAAGGCGATGAATAATTCTAAGGCATCTTGTGAGCCGCCACGTTCTAAAATATTTTTTAAGAATGATTGACCCGTGCTCGCATCAAATACACCGTTCTCTTCAAATTTAGCAAACGCATCGCTGGCTAACATCTCTGCCCACAAATAACTGTAATAACCGGCGCTGTAACCGCCGGCAAAAATATGCGAAAAACTATGCTGAAAGCGATTATAAGCAGGCACGGGAATTACTGAAATCGTAGCGCGTATTTCATCGAGTAATGTTTGAACTTGTTTTGCATCTTTGCTAGGCGCAAATTCCATATGTAAACGAAAATCAAATAAAGCAAATTCCAATTGGCGTAACAAATGCAAACCGGTGTGAAAATGTTTGGCATCGATCATCCGTTGTGCCAAATTTTCCGGCAGATGTTCGCCGGTTTCATAATGACTGCTGATTGCTTTTAACACGGATTTTTCCCAGGTAAAAAACTCCATAAATTGACTGGGTAATTCCACGGCATCCCATTGCACACCATTAATACCAGAAACCCCAGCATATTCAATTTTGGTCAACATATGATGTAAACCATGACCAAACTCATGAAACAAAGTAACGATTTCATCGTGGGTAAAAAGCGCAGGCTTACCAGCGTTGGGTGGCGTGAGGTTGCAGGTGAGATAAGCAATCGGTGTCTGCACCGTGCCATCGTGATAACGCATACGATCGCAATAATTATCCATCCACGCGCCGCCGCGTTTGTGGGGGCGGGCATATAAATCTAAATAAAATTGGCCACGCAACTCATTTTTTTGATCGCGAATTTCAAAAAAGCGCACATCCGGGTGCCAAGCGACCACATTTTTAATTTCTTGCACATTAATATTATATAAACGTGTAACTAACTCAAAAAGACCTGTTAATACTTTTTCTTCCGGAAAATAAGGGCGTAACGACTCATCGCTGATACCATAATCTTTTTCGCGCAATTTTTCACTGGCGTAAGCGACGTCCCATGGTTTGAGGTCGGCAATGCCGAGTTGTTGTTTTGCAAATTGAGCAAGCTCTTGCAATTCTTGTAATGCTTTAGGGCGCACGGTGTCGATAAGCTGTTGTAAAAAATCTAATACTTGCTGTGGTTTTTTAACCATCTTGGTAGTGAGTGATAATTCGGCATAATGTTTAAAGCCAAGCAATTGACTCAATTCGTTGCGTAATTGCAAAATCTCTGTCATGACTTTGGTGTTATCAAATTTGCCTGCGTTGGGGCCTTGATCAGAAGCGCGTGTCACATACGCTTGATACATCGTTTCACGTAAAGTGCGCTCGTGTGCATAACTGATCACCGCGTAGTAAGAAGGGAATTCCAAAGTAAATAACCAGCCGTCTAAATTTTTTTGTTGCGCAGTCGCGCGTGCTTGGGTAATAGCGTGTGCGGGAATGCCTGCTAACTCTTTTTCATCGGTGATATGTTTGGTCCAGCCCTGCGTTGCATCTAAAATATTTTCTTCAAAATGGTTGGTTTGTTGTGCCAGTTGCGTTTGAATTTCGGCATAACGTTGTTTTTCTTTAGGTGGTAAAGCGACACCGCTCAAACGAAAATCGCGTAATTGATCTTGAATCAATTTTTGTTGCGCAATATCTAATTTTTTATAAGCAGCACTTGTTGCCAGTGCCTCAAACGCTTGATACAAGGTTTCGTTTTGTTCAATTTCAGTGGAATAAGCAGTCAATTTTGGTAAGCAAGCCTGATAAGCGGTGCGTAATTTATCGGTTTGTGCGACGGCATGTAAATGAGTGATGGGGGACCAATATTTTTGTAACCGATCATCTAAAATTTCGAGCGGATAAACTAAATCATCATACGTATAAGTTTGCGAATGAGCGAGCAGTGCAGCAATACGGGCGCGGTTTTCATTCAGTAATTGATCTAAATTAGTTGCAATATTTTCTGGGTGAATATTTTTAAAATCGGGGAGTTGTTCATTTTTGACCAGGGAATTTTTCATGTTAATGATCTCGTAACCAGTTTTCTAAAATTAATTGGGCAGAAGTGCTATCGATGGCGTCTTTGGTTAATGCTTTATAACCGCCTTGTTCAAACAAACGCGAGCGTGCTTCTACGGTGGATAATCTTTCGTCGACATGATACACCGGTATTTGATAATGTGCTCGCAATTGCTCAGTAAATTCAGTCGCGCGATGGGTGAGGGGTTGTTCACTGCCATCCATCCTGATGGGAATGCCAACGACCAAAGCATTGGGTTTCCACGTTGCGATCAATTTATCCAGTGCATCCCAATCCGGTATTCCTTGCCGTGCGCTAATGCTTTTTAAAGGTCGTGCAGTACGTGTTAAGGTTTGCCCGATGGCAACGCCGATATATTTTAAACCGTAATCAAAACCAAGGAGGACTTGTTCAAGCATGACCAATACTACTCGAAAGGTTATTGATATCAATACCTAAGGCACGCACTGCTGCATCCCAACGGTCGGGTAGCGGTGTGTTAAAGAGGATATCGGGGGTGGCGGGGCACACTAACCACATATTGCTGACTATTTCTTTTTCTAATTGACCAGCGACCCAACTCGCATAGCCTAATGATACGACGACGTTTGAAGGCCCTAAGTTTTGCGCAATCGCTTGTAAAATATCACGCGAAGTCGTAACAGAAATTTCGCTGCTCATCTCTAAGGTAGATCGCCAATTGCCCCCGGGGGTATGTAACACAAAGCCACGTTCCGGATGCAACGGCCCACCGCATAGCACCGGAAATGTATCAGCATTTGCGTTAGTCGATTCAATATCCATTTGTTTGAACACCTCAATAAGGTTAATATCAAGCGGGCGATTAATCACAATGCCGATGGCACCGTTTTCGTTGTGCTCGCAGATATAAGTTACGCTATGCGAAAAGTAGGGGTCTACCAACGACGGCATAGCGATTAAAAGATGGTTAGTTAAAAATGTTGCTGTTGTCATAGACTGCGCCTGCGCAAATTTTTAGTGGTTCTAATATAATAATAGTTGGTCTTGGGCGGCTTTTTAGTTTTTTTAACGATATCAGACAGAATTATTTACTTACATAGCTGCTTTATACCTATTTTTTAACGATTTAGCAAAGGGTTTTATATGCGAATTGGACATGGCTTTGATGCACACCGTTTTCAAGCGGGCAGGCGTTTAATATTAGGGGGAGTGGAAATCGCTCACCACGCGGGCATGGAGGCCTATTCAGACGGTGATGTAGTATTGCACGCACTATGTGATGCCTTGTTAGGTGCGGCGGCGTTGGGTGATATAGGGCAGCATTTTCCCGATACCGATAAAAAATGGCAGGGCGCTGATAGTCGGTTATTCTTGCGCCATGTCTATGATTTACTAGAACAGCGGGGCTATAGCATAACGAATGTGGATATAACCATCGTTGCGCAAGTGCCAAAATTAGCGCCTTATCGCGTGCATATGTGCGCCAATATAGCGGCAGATTTAAAGGTAACAATTGATCAAGTAAATGTGAAAGCAACAACGACAGAGCAGATGGGTTTTACAGGTAGAGAAGAAGGCATTGCAGCGTTTGCTGTAGTTCTGTTGAATTACTAAAGATTGGTACCGAGGGTCGGAATCGAACCGACACGGTGTCACCACCACCGGATTTTGAGTCCGGCGCGTCTACCAGTTCCGCCACCCCGGCAATCTTCCGAAAGGTTATAGCAGAGTAGTGCGCCGGTCAACCTATAAAACAAAATTCTCTAACAGCCTGTAGTTACAAGAGTAGCAATGGGTTGTACAGTTGATGCTACAGTTGCTCCTGCGCTGCTATCAGCATAAGTGAGCGAGCAATTAGGTTGATTGGTGGTAAAAGTGAAA
Organism: Gammaproteobacteria bacterium; assembly: GCA_013288885.1. Taxonomy (GTDB): domain Bacteria; phylum Pseudomonadota; class Gammaproteobacteria; order JABDBA01; family JABDBA01; genus JABDBA01. The sequence goes on from JABDBA010000002.1 coordinate 187,069, forward strand.
GGTACCACCTGAGCAGCAGGTGTTCCAAGCACAAAACCAGAAAAATTATTTAAAGCGGTACCGATACCTCCTGATGAGGCAGATGGTGCTCCCGTGCCAGGTACTACTGCAACAGAAATATTGTCCATCGTAATTGTCGCAACATTTGCGGTTGTTGCAGTGTTTCCTTCAGCTCTATATTCGGCTTCTGCCAGAATTACTGCGCTATTAATAGCACCTTGTAAACCACTGAGGGATGCTTTACGCGCATTGCTGGTTTGGTTAATGAAGCGGGGGATAGCTACTGCAGCTAAGATACCGATAAGAACGATAACGACGATAAGTTCGACTAAGGTAAAACCTGCGGATGCAGATGGTTTCTTCATATGAATATTCCTTATAACCCTTGAAATTAACAAATTTCACTCTGCAGAGTGCTACTGGGTCTCTTCAAAGTGAGTCCATATTGCAGGAAGCCTACCCACAATCTTTTATAATATAGTACAAAAATAAATTATATTCTAGTAATAAATTAAAGTTTGTGTTTTAGCAGCCTGTCACAATAGGTGTTGCGATAGGCTGGGCAGTTGCCGGTGTGGCTGTTCCTAAGTTGTTATCCGCATAGGTGAGCGAACAAGTGGGTTGATTGGTTGTTAGAGTAAAAGGTATGACCCCCGCAGTAGGAGTGCCAATAACAAAACCAGTATAATTATTTAAAGCGGTGCCGATGCCTGCTACTGAGGCGGATGGTGCGCCTGAGCCAGGTACTACCGAAACAGTCACATTATCCATGGTTATTGTTCTAACCAGGCTGGTGGTTGCACTGTTTCCTTCTGCGCGGTATTCAGCTTCTGACAAAATCACTGCGCTGTTAACAGCGCCCGCTAGCCCATTTAAGGAGGCTTTACGCGCATTGCTGGTTTGATTGATGAAGCGGGGGATGGCCACCGCCGCTAAAATACCGATAAGAACAATAACCACGATAAGTTCGACGAGGGTAAAACCTGCTGCTAAGTTTTTGGTTTTCAATGTTCCGTTTCCTTGAAATTAATGCATGAGTTTTTCAAAATATAATACAAAAAAAGTTTAAATACCATATCTGAGTTTAGATCAATTCTCATTCCATGCCGCTTGTGGTTGGCCAGTCGGGGTGACAATAGAAACACTATTATATTGCACATTGGGTGCATTAGTAGTGATGCCCGCTGGAACGTTGATCCAAGTCGTTCCGTTATAATGGAGGAAGGCTTTAGCAGCGCCGACGGCCCAGCAGTCGGTGGGTGTGGCACAGGTAACGCTCAGTAGATTGGCAGTTCCAGTAGTGGGAGCGGCAAAGCGGCTCCAAGCAGTTCCATTCCAATGTAAGATTAAATCTTCTGCTGCATTAACCACACCTACTACCCAACAATCCGTAGTGCTGTTACAGAAGATGCCATTATAATTAACACTGGGCATACCAGTCGCTACCGAATTGCTCCAAGCTCCGTTATAGTGGGCAAACGTATTGTTTGCTCCCACCGCCCAACAATCAGTGGTGCTATTACAAAATACACCCTTGAATATGTTTCCTGTGAGTCCGCCTGGGTTAGAAGTGCTCCAGCTTCCTGTCCAATGATAAAAAACATTATTAGCACCTGCTCTGTCACCTACTGCCCAGCAATCTGTACTGCGGTCACAATTAATGGCATAAAGATCATTATCTACTCCACCAGTGATTGAAGTGGTTTGTGACCAGGTTGTTCCATTCCAATTCACTATTGCTGGTATCGTGCCAGAAGCATTACCTACTGCATGACAATCGTTGCTGGCATTACAATAAACACCATTATAGATGAGATTGGGTACAGTAGTCGCTACCGACGTCCAAGCATTTCCTGACCAATGTAAAAAAATTCTTGCATTGCCCACTGCCCAACCGTCAGCATAAGAAATCATGGAGACACTATTTAGAGTTTGCGCTCCGGCAAGAGTGGGCAGACTGTTCCATATAACTTCTCCACCCGTTGCATTATCTCTATTCCAGTGTGCGATACCATAGTTGGCCGTGTTAACTCCTACCGCGAATGCTTCTTGCAATTGCACCGCTTCAGCAATATTACGTTTTCCATACGGGTCTGCGGCATTAACACCCGTGGGAGAGGTTGTAGTGGGTACGCCTCCTAGCGAACTGTTGATATTACATTGATATTGCCCTATTGCAGCACCACCAGCCGCAACAGTGCCGGTGACATGGGTGGTTGCGGGAGTGCCATCGACACCGCGTGTGATTCCGGTAAATTGAGTTCCGTTTGTTCCTGTGTAATTCATTAATTCTTTATCGATCATGATGCGACCTGAGGGTTGGTAGTTCGCCGTGCTGAGTACCGTAATCGTGGTTGCGGTTGCTGATAAGGGTGATGTCATATTGATGGTTGTAACTCCCCCCGTGGGGGAAGAAGGCGCCCCCGACGAAGTCACTAAATAACCGCCCGCGCCTAGCGCAGCATTAGCAATACTTAAACCATTACAAGGAGTGCGATCGGCGATATTGGGCGCTAATAATTGATGGGTAGCATCTTCTAACCCGGCAGTTGCCAGATAAAACGCTTGCGCCGATTGATAGTGATCAGAGCCCGAGCGTGAATTACTAGAAAAAAGATAAGTCGCTGCTACACCAATAAAACCAATAAGTAGTATCAACGCAATAGCGAGAATAATTAAAAAACCTTGTTGTTTTTTCATGGTGTTCATGGCGCTGGGTTTAAATTTAAAGGGTTAACAGTCGTGCGAAACGTATAAATTACATTATTAAATGTAATAGTAAAATTGATGGTGACATAACGCAGCGTCAATATCTGTGCAGCAGTGAGCGGAGTGGGCGTGAGCGCTGTTCCGGTTTTGTCATAATAAGTAAAAGCAAAACTGCTCACGTTATTTGCTAACGTTTGTAAACCTAAACCTTGAAAATTATATTGCAAAAGTTTAGTGGCGAGGGTAAAGGTGTAATTGTTGGTATTGTTACTCTCATCGGTAAATATTAATTGGGTGCTGCTAGCGGTGGTAATATCTGCGGGTGATCGTACAGCATGAATGTTGCGTTCCATATTTTCTAACGCTAAACGCCCCAGCCAATTAGCGGTAGTGAGATCTTGCCCGGTATAATAACTATTGAATCCTGCTTGTATTGCTTTACTGCTGACGGCGGCAAGAATACCCATGATCACAATCACTACGATCAATTCAATCATCGTAAAACCGCGCGCTTGTTTTGCAGTTAATTTTTGCATATTAATAGTTACCTACTAAACTAGTTAACACCGCTTTGGAATTGCCAGGCCCCGTAACGGTAACGACAATTTGTTTATAAGCAGCATCCCCATTGACGGTAAAAGGGCTAGTGATGACTGCCGGTGAGATTGTGTAACCCGTTGGTGCAGCCACACAAACACCTAAACCAGGGCACGGGTCGGCAGTTAGGCTGGCAAAACCATTGATGTAACGTTGTGCTAAAATAATCTCCATACGTTCTTGCGCTAAAGCAGTGACAATGGCTTGATAATTTGGGTTAGGTGAATTTTCAAGAATAGTTTGCAGCGGCACAAAAACCGAGGCAATGACTAAGCCGACAACCACAATAAAAATAACCAGTTCGATGAGCGTAAAACCGGTTTGTTGATATGGCTGAGAAAAGTTGCGCATAATTAGGTCACCGTGACAAAGCCCGTGGTTGGGCTGATTGAAATAGTGCGTGTGCTACCGCCTGAAGTAATTTTGATGGTAGCAACAGACGATAATGGCGTATTCACGGTAGAACTAGTATAAGCCGCATAAGGAATACCGAAATCATCAAAAAAAATCTGTTGATTAGTTGTTACGCCATTGATTGTGATAACGCCGAAAGCGGTGTTTGACACAAATGATGTCGAAGTATTGCCAGTGACTAAGCTTGGGAGTGGCGTGCCAGGAGTGGCTTGAGTAGCAATATTATAACTATCAGGCGTCGTAGCTGGAGTAAAAGTAATCACATAAGTTTGATTATGCGTCATCGCCAGCGATTGGGTGAAGCGGATATCGGCGGCTAATTGTTGTGCTTGTGCGCTGGGGGTGACGCCCGAACTCCAGCGTGATGCAGCATAAGCGGCGATGATGGAAAGTAGTAAGATGACTACGATGAGTTCCATCATGGTAAAGCCAGTTTGCTTGAAAAAAAATCGCATTTTATTAAATTCCATTTTGTACCATATTTTATCTATGATAGATTGGTCACAGTAAAAAGCAAAGGAAGCCGCAACCCATGCACAATCATTCTACTGATGGTTTTACCATTATCGAACTCATCGTCGTTATTGTTGTTATTGGTATTTTAGCCGCTATTGCGATTCCCCGCTACATAAGTTTGAATTCACGCGCAAATACTCAATCGACCAACAATGTGGCGGCGGCCTTGGCGGCGGCCAGCGCGGCTAATTTTGCGGCACGCACTGCCAATGTGGCCGTTGGAGCAACAATTACCAACTGCACAGGCATTCCTGCTTTATTGCCGGGTGCGGCGTTGCCCGCAGGTTATACGGTGACATCAACTGCGCTGAGCAATGGTGTAGGCGCAAATTGTACTTTGACAGGGCCTGGTGGTGCGGTAACATTTAGGGGCATAGGCATCACGCCTTAAATCTAAGGAAATAGTTAAACTATATGTCAAAAATATTTTCATTGGATGAGATTAAACGTATCTTCAAGCGCGGACAACCAAAATCGACGCTGCCAGGCTTGTGCAGTATTAGTTTCAGCACAGAGGGGCTGGCATTGGCTTATGTGCTCCCCAGTGTAAAAGGGCCAGTTTTACAACATTGTCAGTTTGTTGCTTGTGCAATCACCGAGCAATTATCTGTTTTGACTTCCCTGGTAGCAGAACACAATTTACAAGGTGTTGCGTGTTCTTGGTTATTGCAACCGGCAGATTATAAAATATTGTCAGTAGCCGCATTACCCGTTGAGCCGAGTGAAATGGCGGCGGCTTTATCTTGGAATATCAAAGATTTGATTGACTTCCCGGTTGCCGATGCGGCCATTGACTATTTTGCCGCCCCTGCGGCTACGACGATTGGTAATAAACCAAACAACTTAAATGTAGTAGTAACACATCGTAATCAATTGCAAAAAATCGCTGAAGTGGTGCAAGCCAGTGGTCTTATATTAACCACGATTGATATTCCAGAATTAGCCTTACGTAATTGTGCCATGTTGTTTGATAAAGAAGAAAAAGGATTAACCTTGATCTGGACAAACGGCAGTGACAATTTATTAGTGATAGTCCGTCAAGGTTGTTTATATCATTCACGCAATATTATACAGCCCAATTTAACCTTGCTTGCAGCTGAAATAACCGCAACCCTGAATGAATCACAAGAAAAATTATTAGAAAGATTTATTTTAGATGTACAGCGATCGATGGATTATTATCAAAGCCAACTGCATCAACCCGCGCTAACTAAAATGTTAATCACACTCAAACAACCACAACTGCTGGAATACTTGACGGCAAATTTAGTGGGCAAAGTAGAGGAATTAGATCTGCGATCTGTTTTAACCACGCAATTGGAGTTGAATGAGGAATTACAAACGCATTGTTTAGCTGTTATCGGGGGCGCGTTACGCGAAATATAAACCTATGTTACAACAAATCAATCTTGTTAAAGCATTACCACAAGCAACAAAATCTTTATTATCGCCAGTGTTAATGATACAGATTTGCATGATCTTTACAGTGTTATTTTTGTTGCTGAGTGTTTATCAATACATTCGCAATAGTGCAGAGACCAGTGAATTAGCAAAATTACAAGTGCTTCAGACAGCAGCGCAAGATCAACTGACTCAGGCGAAAGCGAATGCCGCTAAATTAGTGAGTGAGCGTCAACTCATGCAACAATGGTTGGCTAGCAATAGTCAATTGCTACAACGATCGAACGAGGCCAAAGAAGGCAAAAAGCAAGGTGTTTATTTGCGCGTTTTTACACAACTGAGCAAAGACATTGTGCCGGGTGTTTGGTTAAAAAATATCCGCATTAGTCAAGTGGATAAAGTAACCAGTTTAACCGGCAGTGCACTGAATGCGGTTGCTCTAGTACAATTCACGCGGAATTTAAATCAAGATCCGGAGTTACAAGGAATGAAGTTTGAAATTTTTAACCTTAATTATCCCGCTGCCAATGTGCAGTCCATTAGTTTTCTTTTGACGGCGAATAGCAACGGTTGAACCATGCAAGAACAACTCGCAAAATTCATGCAGTGGTTAGAAGACGCTTCCGAACGGGAACGCCAATATTTTTTAATCGGAGCGCTGTTTGTTCTTTTTCTGTTATGGTACGGAGCATTGGGTTCTTTTTTGGCCAGCAGCCATAAAACTTTACTCGACAATCTGCAAACCACCACGCAACAGATATCCGATGCGCAACAGCAGGTTGATGCGTTAGTAAAAGCGAATGCCATTGGTTCCAACGCTACTTTGCAACAACAACTCGACCAACAAAACGCACAATTGAATGTTTATTTTAAGGAGCTAGCTAACTCGCAAGCGGCGATGATAGCCACTAAGACATTGCTGACACCGGGTAATGGCATCGTGTTGGCGCATGTCACCAATTCTCTGCCTACGGTGGTGCAAGCCTCTGGCCAAAATAATAGCCAAAAGTTATTCGAACATGCTATTGTGCTTGAATTCCGTGGCAATTATGCGGCCACTTTAGAGTACCTACAGCTTTTGGAAACGTTGCCTTGGTATTTTTTTTATGATGAGCTGGATTATCAAGTAGTCAAATACCCGCAAGCAAAAATTACTCTAAAGTTACATGTTTTGAGCTTTCAAGAGAACTTACTGGATGTTTAAAAAAGGAATATTTTGGCTGTTGGGTGGTCTATTATTTTTTGCCCAATATTGCTATGCTGACCTAGTCGACCCAACCGCGCCACCAGTGGGGTATAATGCTGTCAATGCACAAACATTGAACAGCCCCCTGACCTTGATGGCAATCTTTACATCGCACGAGAGAAACATGGCAGTTATCAACGGACAATTTTTAGAGGTGGGTGCGAGTATTGAGAATTATCAAATCACCCAAATCACCAGTCAAGCCGTCTTTTTGCAAGGCCCAACCGGGGCTATTAGCTTGCCTTTGGTTGATAGGAGCGTAAAAACTCCTGTGACGAATAAGGGGGGCGCGCAATGAAACGTTTTCTTGGCTATTTATTGGTGGTAAATTTATTGGGATTTTTAATTGCTGGTTGTGTGACGCCAGGCAAATATAATACCGCCCTTGACGATATTCATGCTGATTTACAATCCAGTGAAATTCAAGATCAAAAAGTAGCCATGCGTTCAATGCCTAGAGCGCAACCGCCCTCGGCAGTCAGCGATGCTTTAATGCCTACGATGGGTCTCAATCTGCCTGCGAATACTGCAGCAAACACGGTAGAACCACGTTTTAATGTTTCGGTAAAAGACGCACCCGCGCGCACTTTTTTTATGGGCTTAGTGCAAGGGACACCGTATAACATGATCGTAAGCCCCGATGTCAAAGGTACGATTACTTTAGATTTAAAAAATGTCACGGTGGCAGAAGCGATGGAAGCTGCACGCGATATGTATGGTTATGAATATCAACGTACACAATATGGTTTTGAAGTGTTACCGCTGGCATTGCAAACTCAGATATTCCACGTCAATTATTTAGATGTAAAACGTGTTGGACAATCGCAAACCCAATTGGTATCTACTGATCTCACGACGGTGGGCACGACTACCTCGGGTAGCTCAAGTAGTGGTACTACACCTGCGCCGTCGAATAACCCTGGCACGACAGGTGGCTCTGGAGTGAGTGGCTCAGGCAGCCAGGTCAATACCACATCACAAATGGATTTTTGGAAAGATTTACAAGCGACTTTAATCACTCTGATTGGTGACAAAGATGGTCGTAGTGTTGTTATCAATCCCGATGCAGGAATTGTAGTAGTACATGCTTACCCGGTCGAATTGCGTGAAGTAGGCCATTATCTGAATAATATTCAAAATAGTATGCAGCGGCAGGTAATCTTAGAAGCAAAAATTTTAGAAGTGCAATTAAGTAATTCTTATAAGGCCGGCATCAATTGGCAAGCTATTGGTTTGGTGCAGGTGGGTAATACTGCAGAGGTGATGCCCGGTGGTGCATTTAGCGGTATGCTCAATTTGACGTTTGGTGGGGGCAATTTTCAACAAATGATTAATCTGCTGGCTAATCAAGGCGACGTGCAGGTATTGTCAAGCCCGCGCGTAGATACCATTAATAATCAAAAAGCGGTGATCAAAGTCGGGCAAGACAATTTCTTTGTGACCAGTGTTACGTCGAATGTAACTCCCAGTTCATCGTCAGCGACTACTTCTTCTAGTGTCGGGTTAACGCCATTTTTTGCCGGCATTACTTTAGATGTAACGCCAGAGATCAGTGACGCCGGTAATATTATTTTACATATTCATCCCTCAGTGAGCACGGTCACGCAACAGAACCAAACGATCGATTTAGGCACGCAAGGCAATATTACATTACCATTGGCTGAGAGCACGATTCGTGAATCCGATAGTATCGTGCGGGCGCAAAACGGCCAGATAGTGGTTATTGGTGGTTTGATGCAGAACGCGACGCAAGAACAATTAGCAGAAACGCCTGGCATCAGTCGCGTTCCTTATGTCGGCACTTTATTCCGCAATACCAACCAACTTTCTAATCGCAGCGAGTTAGTCATTCTGTTGCGGGCGTCAGTGGTTGATTGCGATACGTATACAAATGATATTAAAGCGACCAATGCGCGTTACCAAAATCTTGATCGCGGCTTTCATGTGGGTGCATACCCTGAAACATTTGGCACTATGGCTGAAACAGGCCATTAACTTTTAAGTCGATAATATATTATGTACTTAGAACATTTTAATCTTAAAGAAATGCCATTTGCGTTAACCGCGAATACAGAATTTTTTTGCCGTTTGCCTGGCCATCAATCGGCATTGAATGTGGTGTTGGTGAGCTTGCGCAATGGTGAGGGTTTTATCAAAGTGGTGGGTGAAGTCGGCACAGGCAAAACATTATTGTGTCGTTTGTTGCTAGAGCGCTTAGGCGATGATTTTATCACGGCTTATGTTCCTAACCCAGATCTTAATCCAGCTGGCTTGCGTGTGGCTTTGGCGCAAGAGTTGGGTTTAGCCGCTCCTTATCCGCGATCACAGCATGCTTTGTTAGAATTGATTACCAATAAATTGATCGAAGTACATGCAACAGGTAAGCGTGTGGTGTTGTTAATGGACGAAGCGCAAGCGATGACCACCGAAAGTTTAGAAGCACTGCGTTTATTAACCAATTTGGAAACCAACACCTTTAAATTATTGCAAGTGGTGTTGTTTGGTCAGCCCGAATTAGATGTGCGTCTGAACCAAGCTAATTTGCGTCAATTAAAACAACGTATTACTTTTTCGCATTATTTGAACCCGCTTAATCGCACTGAACTAGAAGATTATTTATGCCATCGTTTGGCAAAAGCGGGGCACACCTTAGGGCCTCTATTCACCCGCAAGGCAGCTGATTTGTTATATCGTAAAACTAAAGGTATACCACGTTTAATTAATATACTTTGTCATAAAGCCATGATGATAGCGTACGGTCGTGGTGAAACCAGAGTAGAACATAAAGCTGTTAATATGGCGGTACGTGATACGGAATCAGTGGCTGCGCCATTCTATCAATTGCTGAAACTGGCGATAGTGATCCCTGCGGTGTTGGTTGTGAGTATAATAATATTAATTATCAAATATCATCATTTGCTGTAATACCTGGGATGGTTGGTCTATGAGCCTGATTAATCAAATGCTTAAAGATTTGGAGCAACGCCGTAGCGGCCGCCCCGTTTCTGAAAGTAACTTATTAAAAGGTTTATATAGCCACGCTCAGCTTGATAACAATTCTTTAGCAAAAATTATTCTTTGGGGTGTCACTGTAGGCTTAGCTATCGTTATATTGATTTTTATTATTTGGCGTGTGATATCTGCTCCCAGTCATTTACCATCACCTCCTAAGGTTACGCCGAAGATTATTACAGTAGCTCCCGCACCCGTTATTGCTGCTCTGCCAATCGTACAACAAAAATCACAGTTATCTGTTTTAGCGCGCGCTATTGGCGTGACCGGTGATGCAGCTAATACCCAACTGACGGTCTATTTAAACCGGGGTGTGCATTACAGTGTGACGCGTAATTTTGCCCAAAATAGTTTGAGTTTAATTTTAGATAATACCCAACTGGCCGAACCTTTGTTGCCACTAACGAATCAACAAACAGCCATCAAAGATTTACAAGCAGTGAATGTGGGCGATGCTTTACAGATTACACTGGCGCTTATGCCCGACATCGATATTCAGAGTGTGCAGTTGGATCAAAGCGCTTCACCCAAATTGATTTTGAATTTAGCAAATAAAAACCAATTGAATTTTACTACCACTCCGGCATCCCCCGATGCGATGGTGATTAATGACAGCACGCTTGATAAATTAAAGCAAGCCGAAAACAGCACCTTGACCACTGACCAAAGTTCAAATTCAGTAAAAAAGATTTTACAACCGCTATCATCGCAACAATTTGCTGATGCGACCTGGCAACATGCGGTGGATTTAATACAGCAAAATCAAGTGCCAGAAGCTATCAGTACTTTACGCGATCTAATACAACAAGCACCTAATTATCTTGTTGCACGCACAACGTTGATTACGCTATTAGTACAACAACATCAGGTCGACGAAGCAGAACAAGTGGCCAGTGATGGTTTGCAGTTGCAACCACAATCTGCCACCTTAGCAAAACTGGCAGCACAAGTTTTGATGTTACAAAGCAAACCGATACAAGCATTAGCTGTATTACAAGCAGCCAGACCACCCTTAGCGATGGATCCGGATTACTACGCGTTAATGGCTGCTATCTATCAGCGCGTTGGGCGCCCTCTACAAGCTGCAAAACTCTATGATCAACTGGTGCAGCAATATCCCAACAATGGTATTTTATGGGTAGGGTTTGCTACTTCATTAGAGTCACTTGGTAAAGCGAAAGCGGCGCGAGAAGCTTATCAAAATGCGGATGTCAGCGGCGGTTTGAGCCCGCAATTACAAGCATATGTTGAGAGTAGGATTCAAGTGTTAAATTAAAATTTTGGAGATCATTTTTTTATGGAACGTAAAAGATTCCCGTTGGGTGAACGCCTTATCAGTAATAATTTAATCACTGCCGAGCAGTTAACTACTGCGTTGGCCGAACAACAATTAAAGGGTGGTAAACTCGGTGAAATATTAATTAAATTGGGTTATATCGATGAAAAAGGATTTTTAAATTTTTTAGCAGATCAGTTGAAAATTCCTTTTATCGATTTAAAACATTATAACGTTAACCCTACTTTAGTGCAGCAATTGGGCGAAATTCATGGGCGGCGTTTTCGCGCAATTTTATTGAGTGATACGCCCGAAGGTTTTTTAGTGGGAATGGTAGATCCGCAAGATATTAATGCGGTCGATGGTTTGTCTGCATTGCTCAAACGTCCGTTACAATTTGCTTTAGTGGCTGAAGATGATTTGCTGAAAATTTTTAATATGGTTTATCGACACACCGAACAAATTGTCGGTTTTGCGGAAGAGCTTTCGGCAGAGTTGCACAAAACCGATTTTGACGTGAAGCAATTAGGCGTAGGGTTAGGGGCGAGTGATGCTCCGGTGGTTAAATTTTTACAATCGTTATTTGAAGATGCGGTGCAAGTCGGCGCTTCTGATATTCATATTGAACCGGAAGAAAATATAGTGCGCATACGACAACGTATCGATGGTGTGTTGTATGAGCAAGTGATCAAAGAAGAACGCATCGCGGCGGCGTTATGTCAGCGCCTTAAATTGATGGCGCGACTCAATATTGCGGAACACCGTATGCCGCAAGATGGGCGCTTTAGCATTAAAGTAAAAAATCATAATATCGATGTGCGTTTATCGGTTTTACCTGTGCAGAGCGGCGAAACTATCGTTATGCGTTTGTTAGATAATTCCGCATCCTTGTTGCAACTGAGTCAACTCGGTTTGACCGACGCCGAACTAATAGTATTGCGTAAATATATTCATTTACCCTATGGCATGGTTTTGCTGACAGGCCCCACCGGGAGTGGTAAAACCACTACTCTGTATAGCATTCTTAACGAACTCAATAGTAGCGAGAAAAAAATTATTACGGTAGAAGATCCTATCGAATATCGATTACCGCGCATTAATCAAATACAAGTGAATCCAGCTATTGATCTTGATTTTGCACGGGTGCTACGCACTTCATTGCGCCATGATCCAGACATTATAATGGTGGGTGAAATCCGCGATCAAGAAACTGGCAATATCGCGTTAAGAGCAGCTATTACCGGGCATTTAGTTTTGGCAACATTACATACCAACGATGCGGTGAGCAGTGCGATGCGTTTGCTCGATTTAGATAATGAAGGTTATTTGATTGCTGCTGCGGTGCGTCTGATCATTGCCCAACGCTTGGTGCGGCGTATTTGCGACAATTGCATAGAACCCTATAAACCTAATGAAACAGAGATCTTTTGGCTAAACGAAGTTCTACATCAAAAATTACCGGATCCATTATCGCTAAAACATGGCAAGGGCTGCTCGCGTTGCAACAATTCAGGATTTAAAGGCCGCATTGGTGTGTATGAGTTTTTGGAATTTAATTCTGAGATGGAAGATGCGCTGCGCCATAATGATACATCTGCATTTGCTAAGGCAGCGAAGCAAACGGGATACAAAACTTTAACTGAAACAGGGTTAGATCTAGCTTTAAGAGGAATTACGACATTGCAAGAAATATGGCGTATTTCGGCGCAGTTTACTGTTTGACAAGTTTAAATCGAGCAAACTATGGCAGAATTCAACTATCGTGGGCGTAATAACTTGGGTGTGTTGAGTCAAGGTAAACTCGATGCCGATACCCTCGATCAAGCTGCCGATCTATTGCTTAAGCGCGGCATTGTTCCTATTTCAATTAAACCTATAAAGCCTGCTGTTTCCTTCATGAAGTATCTAAATGAACATTTGTTATATAAAAAAGTTTCTACCGATGAGATGACGATGTTTGCTCGGCAGATGCATGGTTTGACTAAGGCCGCCATTCCTATTTCCAGCGCCATATTACGACTGGCCGAGACCGTGCGTAACCCTATTTTTGCTGAGGCATTGCAGGGTGTTTCCAGGCATCTCGCTGGTGGCCAAAGTTTAGCAAATTCTATGATGCAATATCCCAGGGTATTTTCTAGTTTTATGATAAAGCTCGTGCAAGTGGGTGAAGAAACCGGGCATCTTGATCAAATGTTTTTAGAAATTGTTACCTTTCTTGAGTTAGAGAGTAGCGCCAGAAAACAAACCAAAGCCGCTTTTCATTATCCGGCATTTGTATTAATTGCGGCTGTAGCGGGAATGTTGATTATCAGTTTTTTTGTTATCCCAGCGTTTTCAAAATTATACTCTGGTTTTCATCATGCATTACCGTTGCCTACTCGCATTATATTTGGATTTTCACAATTTCTGGTTGGTCATATCGTTATTATCTTAATAGTTGTTATCGGTGCTGCTATATTGGGAGTGCATTATTTTAAGCAGCCAGCGGTGCAATTGTGGTGGGGTAAATATCAATTAAAATTGCCGATCATTGGGCATTTAATTAATAAAATAATTTTAGCACGCTTCACGCGCATCTATGCCATCATTCTGCGTACCGATATACCCGTGGCCGAGGGCATTGAACTAGCTGCTAATGTTGGTGATAATAAATATGCGCGTCAATGCATCTTGCTGATGAAGGATGCTATTGAACACGGCGCAAACCTTACCGCAGCAGCGGCAAGCACTACACTTTTTACGCCACTGGTTTTGCAAATGTTATCAGTCGGTGAAGAAACCGGTCGCCCCGATGATATGTTGGTGCAGGTCAGCGATTTTTATGAAGAAGAAGTTAAAGCAGCTATTGATCGGCTTTCGGAAGATGTTAACATCTTGTTATTATTAAGTGTTGCTGGGGTGGTGTTATTACTGGCTTTGGGTGTGTTTCTTCCGATCTGGGATATGGCTGATTTTGCAAAGAGCAATTAGATATTTTTATGATACTTTCTGATTTTGATTATAATCTTCCTGATGAGCTAATTGCACGATATCCGAATGTACAACGGAGTGCTAGTCGTTTATTGTGCTTAGACGGGTCTACTGGTGTGCTTGCGCATCGTCAATTTAACGATATTATCGACCTCATTAATCCCGGTGATTTATTAATTTTAAATAACACCAGAGTAATTCCCGCACGTTTGTTTGGCCATAAAGCTTCTGGCGGTAAAGTGGAAATTTTGGTAGAGCGAATTTTAGATCAGCAGCGCGTGTTAGCGCATGTGCGGGCGAGTAAGGCGTTGAAAAATTTTCCGATTCCCCTCTCCCTTTGGGAGAGGGTGCCGAAGGCGGGTGAGGGTAGGGGCGAGATTTTTGTTAAAGTCCTCTCACGCCAAAACGATCTTTATGAGATCGAATTCCCTGCGGATAAAACAGTGTTAGATGTTCTCAATACTTTTGGCCACATGCCATTGCCGCCTTATCTTGACCGCCCAGATGAAAACATCGATCAAGAACGCTACCAAACTGTTTATGCAAAACATTTAGGTGCTGTAGCAGCGCCAACCGCTGGTTTGCATTTTGATGAAAATCTGCTGCAACAATTACGCGACAAAGGTGTTGCAATTGATTTTGTTACTTTGCATGTAGGCGCAGGCACTTTTCAGCCAGTGCGGGTGCAAAATATTGCTGAACATGTGATGCACGCAGAATATGCCGAAATTTCAGCAGAGGTTTGTGAAAAAGTTCGCAACGCAAAAGCAAATAACAAACGTGTGATTGCCGTGGGTACGACCAGTGTACGTTGTTTAGAAACAGCTGCACGCAGTGGCAGCATTCAACCTTTTATGGGCGACACAAAAATATTTATATACCCTGGATTTAAGTTTCACTGCGTCGATGCCATCATCACCAATTTCCATTTACCACAATCTACTTTATTAATGTTGGTGTGCGCATTTGCGGGCTACGAAAACGTGATGCATGCCTACCAAACTGCCATCGCTGAAAAATATCGGTTTTACAGCTACGGCGATGCGATGTGGTTGAATAATTCCCCCCTTTGAAAAACATGTCGTTACCCATAAATGAGGTAAATATCTGCCGGGTATTGCTTGTCTCTCCTGTGCAAGCTTGCTCCTCGTATTCGAGGCGTGCTCACTTGCTCGCTAGACAAACATCCCTGTTTACTAGCGAGCGGCGTCATCCATGACGCCGCCCTTTCGGGCGAAGGTTGCGCCTGCCTCTCTACTCGGCGCTTGCACAAGTCGAGCCAATCAATACCCGGCAAATATTTACTGCTCGTTTATGGGTAGAGTTGTTTTGAAAAGGGGGCTATCAATAGGCAACGTTTGGAGCGGTTATGGTTTAGCTAGCCGTGGCGGAGTGGGTGGTCGAGCTGGTGTTGGCGGTAATGGACGAAAAAGCCTCACAACAAGCTCGTCTATTTGTTGCGGGAAATTATCGCTTTTTGTTGCGTCCACAGAGGTAATAGTGGAAGTTTTAAAATATGCAGCTGCTTCCTCGATCTCTTTATTAATGGACTCGGTTATTGTCGAATGCTTTTGGAAATATGAGCTTATTTCTTTGGCCGTTGATTCTTCATGTAACCCGGAGGTCAATCCTTCATAAGTTTTGCGCTCGAAATATTCTCTAGCAAATTTTATGCTGTCATCATCAGGTTTTCTATCGACTAATGTTGCCTCGTCGACACATTTCATATCTATAATTATTTTAGCAGGAAAATTTTTAAACGCTCTGTGGTAGAGTATTAAATTAACTAATAATAACCCTAATTGATTATTTTTTTGTTCAGAAGACGGAGTTACGATACGAGTGTTTCCCTGTTCGCTGACAGCTGAAGAAAAAATTGCTTCGATTTTTGGGTCTGTATTGTAATCGCTTTCTGTATTACAAACAACTAAAGCTTTTCTCGCGTGCAGTTTCGCAGTTAATGCTTTCCAAGCTTCATTTTTTGCATCCAAGTCCTTTTGAATAGTTTTGTCATTTATCATGATCAGAATTCCTTCGGAGGGCATTTCAGCATTTTTTGCATCATCCATTTTCGGTAGTGGCTTTGGAGGGGTATTACGCCCAGTGCTAGATACAACTAGGACTACTTTGGGTGGTCTTGCTCCGCTTGTGGGGACTGTGCTGCCTAGATTTGAGGCTGACGATTTCGTTGAACTTGGGAAAAATGAAGATGAACCTGGATGAGACATTGGCGCGTGTCGATCGGCTTCATCTCTATCAGATTGCTCTCTTTTTTCTTCAAACTTTGATTTTTTTGATTTCCCGACATTATCATCATGGTTTGGAGTTGTTAATCGTGGAGATTTTGGCGAACGTGGTTTCGCTGTGCTCATAAGGTTTTCAGGGGGTTGCAGTATTTTCTTTACTTTAGCATTACGTTGATTATGTTCTTTTGTGGTGACGAATTCTGTGAAGCCAGTTATTTCTTTTTCATCATTAAATCCAAGTGTTTTAACAATTCGCCACTGCCATTTTTCTGCTTTTTCAAATACAAATTCATAACCTATGGGTAACTTATTTAACGCAGGTAAAGTAATTCCAAAATTATCATTAATAAATTTTTGATAATCATTTAAATATTTTTCTAAACTATCAACTTTACTTTGTCCGCCCGCACTAAAAATATTATTTTTCTTATTCGCTAACCAGCAATAATAGTCAATGAGAGCTTTTTCAAGTAAGGTAATTTGAATATCTTTTTGATCATCTGGCGCATATAATTTAGTTTGATCCTTGAGGGTTTTTTCTAATGATTTAATGTTGCCCATAATAACGGCTTGTAGCAATTCATCGCTTATTGCAGCCACCTCTTTTTTTGATGTTTTTATTTCTGGCGGTATTTTTTTATGTAAATTTGTTAGTCCGTCCATTATTTCTTTGAAGTCTGCCATAAATATTTCCTCGGTCTGCTGTGTAATTTAAGCTATGTTTCTATTTGGATCGCCGATATGTCGGCTAACTTTAAGAGGTCAGCCGCCTTCATGCCTCATAGTAAGATATAGCCTACTATCGAATTTCTTTCAAGTTGGTGTTAGGTTTGGGGAGATTTATTTTGCCTTTGCTGTCGGTGAAAATCATATCTTAATTAGCAAGCGCTTTGAGGGTGGTGCCTTGGCTTAAAAAAGCAGAGGAGGTGGGTATAACTTGAATCATTCAAGTTGAACAGTACAAGTTGTATGGTTCAACTTGAATGGCTCAACTTGAGGGGCTGGTTTGGAAGAAAATAACGGTTCCAACCGTCACGGTTGGAACCGTGACGGACATTTACGTGACGGTTATTTACGTGACGGTTCCGAACGTGATAGAATACTTGAACTTAATAATAGGGAGGAATGAGATATGCATGAAAACAGGCAATTGTTTCCATTGGGGAAGGCTTATGGAAAGGCATTCTGTAATCGGGTAGAAGAAACAGAGCAGTTAGTAGGCAATATCAAAAGTTGCAAACACACGCTCCTAATCGCCCCCAGGCGCTATGGCAAATCGAGTTTGGCCGAAAAGGCTGTCGAAAAAGCAGAGTTCCCATCTGTTAAAATCAATTTTCATCTAGCGACTACAGAGCAAGAAACTGCCCAGCTTATTTTGGATGGTGTTATTAAGCTCGTTGGTATAGCGGTTGGCCGAGTAGAAAAACTGACAGCTTCAATAAAGAAATATGTATCTAATTTAGAACCTTTATTTTCACTCGGAAATGATGTGGCCAGTCTGAAATTAATTCCTAAAAAAGAAGTTAATCTATCTGTGGTCATTGCCGAAGCTTTATTGTTGGTTGAAAAGTTGTTACGCGAAAAAAATAAACGAGCGGTTATATTTTTCGATGAATTCCAAGAGATCGATCGCATTAGCAAACATGCTGGAATTGAAGGTGCAATAAGAACGGCCGCACAAGAGATGCAATGCTTGTCACTTATATTTTCTGGTAGTATTCGTTCTTTGTTGCTTAGTTTGTTTGACGATGAAAATCGGCCTTTATATAAGTTATGTCGGAAAATTAAGATCGATCGCATTTCAATGAGTGACTATGAAAAACATATCCAAAAAATTGCGGTGGATACCTGGGGTAGCAAATTAACTGAGGAAACCTTTAGTAAAATTATGGACTTATCAAACCAGCATCCTTATTATGTTAATTATCTTTGTGACAGTATTTGGCAAATTTGTAAACAATTACCCAAGCCGGAAGATATTGAGCGGGCGTGGAAAAAAGTGGTTGCTGAGGAATGGAGCGATGTGTTACACGAATTAGCTGAGCTACCCTTAGGGCAACGACGCTTGCTTAAATACATTGCCAATCATGAAGTTAAATCTTTACAAAGCCAAGAGACATCATCTAGCTTAGCCATGGCAACGAGTTCAATCTCAACTGCTGTAAATGTCTTGGTTGAAAAAGATTATCTTGAGCAAGATCCCAGCGGAAATTATTTAGTGATTAATCCATTGTTGTTAGCCGTGCTTAAGGGGGCAGAAGATTGATTTGTATGTGCTGGTGGGGTCAAGTCTACGATCTATACATTTGTACAAAATAAGGCCAAACTCGTAGATCGTAGACTTGACCCCACTAACCCAGCTACAATCTAGGCCTTCTTTTAACCTATAAACTTCTATGATCTCTTAATGACCGAAGGACCTGCTCGCCGTGGCCGAATGGTTTCCATAATCAATATAATCTGATGTTTGTTGCCATAGTGCCTCAAAAGGATCAGGGTCGCCTGCAAGCTTGTTTGCTACCCGATCCATTACTGGAATTCCACTATAGGTAGCATGCTTCTTGGCGTAGTCGACCATTTCTTTGATAAAAGAATCAATGTGTTCATTGAAGATTTTATCTTCTCTTGCTGCTCTATTTTCTGTGCTGTCAGAAGGTTTTCCGCTGAGCTCTATCCATAAAAAAGAACTTTGTTGTGCAAACCATTTAGGATGTAATTTTTTCATGGCGGCCATCGCATAATCTTTGTTGGTTAAATCAGCATTGGGCTCATCAATGCGCAGTGCTTTTCTAACATCCGCAATTATTGTGTCATCATAGAGTTTATCAGTAGTCGCTTGGGTGTATTTTTCTTTATCATCAAGCAATGTATATTTTATCCTACGGTCTCCTAGTTTTTTTGGCTGTTGAGATGACGGTTGTTCTGCATAAAACGCCATCATCGCCACAATATGATGTGCTTGTTTGTCATCTTTCTTCATGGCTGGGTTGGTTCTTACTTGAGAGACGATTATAGTTACATTGCCAATATCTGTTTCTGCTACGATCCCTTCTTTTACTAAGAAAGCTTTAATGTTTTCTACATAGTGTGGTTTTGTTTTGGTAACAATAATAACCTTTTTTCCATTACTGGAGTTAAAGTGTTGAAAAAGTTTTTTCAGATTTTCCTTGCTTTTTTCAGAGCCATTAAATTTTAAATGCTGCGTAGCGGCTTTTTGAAAGTCTAAATCAACATCAGCTTCGGCTAATATTTCTTTGCTTTGTGGATCGGTCAAAAATTTGGGGTATCCAAAAGTTTCTTTCTTCTGCTTAATAATAGGTAACGCATGATTAAGCGCAGCAAGAAGTGCAGCCTCATCAACAGGATCTTTAGGGAACTTCTTCTGTGCTGCAGCAAGGAACTGCGGCGGCAGGTCGGGAAACGGTGGGGTATCTCGTTTGATATCATTAACTATTTCATCCAATCCTGCCAAAGCTATTGCAATAGCGTTTTCTGAATTAAAAGCTCGTAGTGTGCCATCAAAATCGAATGCTACGATTTCGTATGCTGTTTTTTCATCAGGTAATGAAGTATGTTCTAGTGGATTTGGTGAAGCAAATGTTCCCCCGGGTGCTCCTTTGGGTGATTTAGAGCCTCTAGGGCTGTCAGCGTGAGGCAGAGAAGAATAAAGGTTATCAAGTTTATGTTTTCTTGTTGGAGTTACTGATTCTTTTGGAGTTACTGGTCCTTCAGGAGTAGCTTTTGTTTCATCTGCCGCCGAGCTTGGTAATGTATGTTTTGTTGTTGGGCATGCTTGTCTAACCTGGGTTTTGTAGTCATCAGTAGTGCTAGCTGTCGTCAGGGGGGTAACTTTATCCTTATCTGTATGGCCGAATGTGTACCGTCCTCGCCATTGCCATTGTTCAATAACATCTAATTGTATATTATCTACGTCTTCAGATTTGTTCCCATTAAATAACAGAACTAATTCGAAACCATCTTTTAATTGTTCAAAGGTAGGTAAGTCTTTTATCCCAAGGTTGTCTTCAATAAATTGACGATATGTATCTAAATATTTTTTTAATGGTTTAAGTTTGTCGCTGATCCCTAAAAAAACAACTTTTTTATTTAATAGCCAAAAATAATGATTGACGATTATTTTTACTAGTGTGGTAAATTTAAGTGCTGCAATTTCTTCTTCTGGTGATGCTCCTACAGGTTTATAGTTATTAGCGAGATTGTTGATGGTTTTTTCCAGTGTATCCATGCCATTTGATATCGCGACTAGCATAGGGCTTCTTTTTGCTTGCAATTGAATTTTTAGTGTCTTATCTAATTCCAAGTTTTCGGGTTGGAGCTTATGTAAAGCTTTTAGCTTTTCTATTAACTCATGAAAATTTTTCATTTGTGGCTTCTCCGAGGGTGATTTTTTTAATTAATACACGGTACATAGCCTTTCGTATTCTGTGCTGCACGTTAAGGTATAGTTAATGATATCAACTGTTTGTAAGAAATGGAATAGGATGGGTATATTTTGTGCAAATAAGGCCAAACTCGTAGATCTCATAGACTTGACCCCACCAACCCAGCTACAATCCAGGCCTTCTTTTAACCTATAAACTTCTATGCAATTTGATCTCCTAACAACCGAAGGGCCAGCCCGTCGTGGCCGTTTGCAATTTGCCCGTGGCGTGGTGGATACCCCGGCATTTATGCCGGTGGGCACTTATGGTACGGTCAAAGCGATGAGCATGGATGAAATCAAAGCCATGGGTGCGCAGATTGTGTTGGGTAATACCTTTCATTTAATGCTGCGACCAGGCACAGAGATTATCCGCAAACACGGTAGCTTACATAATTTTATGCACTGGGCGGGGCCGATCCTCACCGATTCCGGTGGTTTTCAAGTATTTAGTTTAGGTGAAACACGCAAAATTACCGAGCAAGGTGCAACTTTTCGTTCGACGATTAACGGTGAAATGATCTTTCTATCACCCGAAAAATCGATGCAAGTACAACGCGAGCTAGGTGCTGATATTGTCATGGTATTTGACGAATGCACGCCATTTCCTGCCGACGAACAAACAGCGCGTTTATCGATGGAAATGTCATTACGCTGGGCAGCACGCAGTAAAGAAGCACATGGCGATAATCCAGCGGCATTATTCGGCATTGTCCAAGGCGGGATGTATCCACAACTACGTGAGCGATCATTGGCTGGTTTAGTGGACATCGGTTTTGATGGCTATGCCTTGGGCGGTTTATCGGTTGGCGAACCGAAAGAAGAAATGATGAAAGTGTTGGATTTTATCACCGCAAAAATGCCCACAGAAAAACCCCGTTATTTGATGGGTGTGGGAACTCCCGACGATTTGATCCAAGGCGTTCTGCGTGGCATCGATATGTTTGATTGCGTAATGCCAACCCGTAACGCCCGTAATGGTCATTTATTTACCACCGAAGGGGTGGTGCGCCTGCGTAATAGTCAATATAAATCCGATACGCGGCCATTAGACCCCAACTGCGCTTGTTATACCTGCAGCAACTATAGTCGCGCTTATTTGTATCATTTGGATAAATGCAAAGAAATGTTAGGTGGGCGGTTAAATTCGTATCATAACCTTTATTATTATCAAAAATTGATGCAGAATTTGCGTGCAGCGATAGAACAGGGTAAATTGCACCAGTTTGTAAAAGAATGGCACGATAGGCCAGGTACATTAAATATTATTTGAGGGCACTACTATGAGTTTTTTCATTTCCAATGCATTTGCAGATACCACCGGTAAAATCTAAACCCCAATTAAGACCATGAATGCACAATGCCAATACAGATCCAACAAATAATAGTGTTGAAATCAATGCGGCCCACTTGCGTTGCCCCATGAAATCAATTGTCGTTGTTTTTTTAAATAGTTCCATGCTTAAATCCCAATCGGTAACTTCTTAAGAGTACGGCCACCATAGAATGCATTCACCAAAGCCCTGGCACACACCACGCCAGTTAACATCGAGGTCAATAAACCTAATGACAGTGTGATGGCAAAACCTTTCACCGGGCCGGTGCCAATACCAAATAAAACCAAGGCAGCAATCAACGTGGTAACGTTAGCATCGACAATGGTAGAAAACGCACGTTCATAGCCCGCATGAATGCTTGCTTGCGGAGTTATACCACTGCGCAATTCTTCACGAATACGCTCAAAAATAAGTACGTTGGCATCGACCGCCATACCTACTGTCAATACGATACCAGCCATACCAGGCAGTGTTAAAGTCATGCCTAATAACGATAATAACGCGACAAGCAGTATAAGATTAAGCGCTAATGCGATATCGGCAATCACACCAAAGATGCCGTAATAAACACCCATAAAAATAATTGCCAAAATAAAACCAGCAACAATGGAAATAAAACCCATGTGAATATTTTCTGCGCCCAATTGCGGGCCGATAGTGCGCTCTTCCACCACATAAATCGGCGCAGGCAACGCACCCGCACGCAACAATAACGCTAAATTACGCGATTCGTTCGGGTCGGTTAAACCGGTGATTTGAAAATTACTCGGCAGTGCTGATTGAATCGTCGCTACGCTAATCACGCGCTCTACTTTACGCGGCGTGTTAACGGTTTGACCATTAACGGTTTGTGTGGTCATTTTAGTTTCGACATAAATGATCGCTAAGGGTTTACCCACGTTTTCACCGGTAATACGATGAAAATAACTTTCACCACCGCCTCCCAAAGTGATATTAACAGAAGGCCTGCCATCTTCACCAAAACTTGCCGAAGCATCAGTAATCGAATTACCCGTCAACACTACTTGGTCTTTTAATAGCACGGGCTGACCATCAAAATTAAATAAATGCGCACCCGGCGGTATAATGCTGGTTTGCGCAGCAGTACGTGCATCATTAGTGGTATCCACTAAATGAAATTCTAACGTTGCCGTGCCGCCTAAAATTTGTTGCGCACGCGTGCTATCTTGCACACCAGGCAAATCAATCGCGATGCGATCAGCACCTTGTTGTTGCACTACTGGTTCGGCCACACCTAATTCGTTAACGCGATTGCGTAATGTCGTCATGGTTTGATCGATCACATGTTGACGCAAATCAATTAAACCTTGCGGCGACCATTGTGCAATCAATTGATAACGATCACCTTGATTAAGCGGTTTAAAAATCATTTCAGGAAATTGTTTTTGTAATAATGCGAGTGCATCGTTTTGGGTTTTTACATCACGAAAACCTATCGCGATTTGATTGTGCTGTTGCTGCACACCAGCATAACGAATATCGTTTTCGCGCAAAGTATCGCTGAAGTTTTTAACCAAACCTTCCATGCGTTGGGCAACTACGGAATTGATATCGACCTGCATGGCAAAATGCACGCCGCCGCGTAAATCTAAACCCAATTTCATCGGCTCAGCACCGAGCATACTTAACCATTTTGGCGTCGCAGGGGCTATATTAATGGCGACGGTATAATCATCGCTTAATGCTGCTTTGATCACTGTGTCTGCTTTCAATTCACTGTCGGTATCAAAAAAACGGACCAGTAAATTTTGATCAGTCACATCCATGGCCTTGGTCGCAATATTTTGCGTTTTCAGAATAGTAGTAACTTGGGTCACCAACGCTGTGTCCACTTTTGTGCCACTGGGCGGCGAAATTTGCACCGCCGGATCATCGCCAAACAGATTAGGCGACGCATAGAGAAAACCAATGAGCACAATGGCGATTAATAATAGATTTTTCCACAGCGGGTATTTATTCAGCATATATTATTTCAAAGTTCCCTTTGGCAATAATGCTGTAATCGCATTTTTTTGGATTTTGATTTCTACATTATCAGAAATCATTAATCCCACAAAATC
>JABDBA010000003.1 GCA_013288885.1 Gammaproteobacteria bacterium
TAGGAGTAAAAGCGATTAGCGCAGTCGTCAGGGGTGCAGTGTTGTTGCGGGGTGTTGCAAGCTTGCACGAAGGCGAGCGGTACAAATTGCATCCCGGGTGCGTTTAAATTTTCGTTGACATCGCGCTCGGTATGCACGCGATAAAAACCGCCCACCACATGTTGGCCGATCATATAAACCACCGGTTCAGCCACTGCATCTTGCCAGGTTTCAAAGGTGTAAACACCTTCTTGCAACATCACTTGGGTGATCGGTCGATTGCCTTTAGCCATTGACATATTAGTACGTTTTTTACGATTAAGCGTGCGGATTTCTTCTGCTGAATTTACCGTTAACACGCCCATGCCATATGTACCTGCGTCGGCTTTGATCACCACAAAAGGTTTTAAAGTAATGTTATGTTCATCATATTTTTTTTGGATTTGTGCTAATAATTCTTCGGTGTGTTTGACTAAACAGTCTTCGCCTTCGCGTTTTAAAAAATCGACATCTTCACAACGACGAAAATACGGGTCGATAAACCACGGATCAATATTAATCAATTTAGCAAATTCTGCGCTGACATTGGCATAGTGTTTGAAGTGATTGGTTTTCAAGCGTTTGTCCCACCCCAAGGCGAGTGGTGGCATAATCGGTTGTTCGAGATCTTGCAAAATCGCTGGCACACCGCTGGAGAGATCATTATTCAATAACAGAAAACACGGTGAAAAATCGCCTACTTTAATACGCTTGCCCACGCGTTCTATCGGTTCTAATAATATTGTGCGTTGCGATTTTTCGAGTGGAAATTCTTTGGGCTCTTTTAAATCTTCGAGCAATGATCCAATCCGCACTTCGTAACCCGCTTTTAATAAAATATCTCGCAGCGTTGCTAAGCTTTCAAAATAATAGGCATTACGTGTGTGGTTCTCTGGGATTAATAAAATGCGCGCGCAACCGGGCATAGCTTGTTCGATCACACCTTGCGCTGCTTGCACACACAACGGTAAAAATTCCGGGCTTAGATTATTGAAGCCTGCCGAAAATAAATTGGTGTCTACCGGCGCTAGTTTAAAACCTGCATTACGCAAATCGACCGAAGCATATAATGGCGGCGGCGTTTCGCGCCATTGCTGCCGCAGCCAACGCTCGATCATAGCTTGATTGGTGAGCATATCGCGCTCGAGGCGCTCCAGCGGCCCGGTCAGTGCAGTAGTGAGGTGGGGAACACGTTGCATAATAGGTGTGGTCATGGTAGCAATCCTGTATGTGTAACTAAATTTTTCCTATTGTCTGCCATTTATGCCAAGCTTGCTATAGTCGCCATTGGCAAAAATAATTTATTTGTCCGCTTGGGAAATTGGATAAACCCATAATGTTGATAAAAATTTACCGCTTGTTCATTCTTAGCATCAACCATTATAGCCATCGATGCAATTTCTTTGCTGAGTTTAAAACTTCTTTTTAGAGCATCGATTAGCAATAATTCTCCCAACTTTTTCCCCTTATAATTTATATCGACTGCTAAACGACCTAATAATGTAGCAGGAAGTAAAGAATATTTAGGAAGTTTTTTGGTTATTACTTCGGGCAATTCACCTACATCAATACCAATGGAAGACAATGTGTAATAACCCGCTAATTTTTTAGTGCTCATTTCTACTAAAATAAAAGTGGCTGCAATATGTTTTCTAGCTTCTTGCCCTGCTTGTTGCCAAAAATAGCGATCTAATGCCTCTACCCCACAAGAAAAGGATTTACGATCATGTGTTTCATTTAGAGATTCAATAAAATAATCAGCGTTGTGTTGACTCACTTGGCAGACACTTCCTTCTTATAGCGTTGTGTCGCCTTTAGTAAATTCTTATTTGGAGTTGCTGGCTTTAATAAAGCTTGCACAAAAACTTGGCGATCTTGCGCTGTTAATTTAAGTGTTTCATGTTCTTGAACAACTCGCAATGCAATTTCTTGCAATGTACTAACAATAAAATCCGTCAAAGTGCGGCCCATTAGATCCGCTGCGTGTTGAAACAAGTTTTTTTGCTCGTAACTAACTCGCGCTTCCAGTCTCTCTGCCTTTGTTAGGTTATACCTTGCTTTATTAACCTTATGATCTTGATGAGGCAATGACATAATTTTCACCTTTGTCTTTGGTAATTTCTATACCCTATAGTATACGGCTTATTGCCGTACAAATCAAGCTATATCAGCACCATAGCGCAAATAGCTAAAAATCGCTATACTGCGCGCTATTATTTATTACCTTAAAAGTACTATTATGACTGGTTTATTCGCTAAAGTCCGCCAACTATTATTGGGTGCGCCGCGCAACCCCCTCAATTCCGACACCATGCGTCATATGGCGCTCATCGCCTTTTTGGCGTGGATTGGGCTGGGCGCAGATGGTCTATCGTCTTCCTGCTACGGCCCTGAAGAAGCCTTTTTGGCCTTAGGAACGCATATCTCTTTGGCGCTGTATATCGCCCTGGCTACGGCGGCCACGGTATTTATTATTTCTCTGGCCTACAACCAAGTTATTGAACTATTCCCCAGTGGCGGTGGTGGTTATAAAGTCGCGACCCATTTGCTAGGCCCCCATGCTGGATTAGTCTCAGGCGCCGCCCTCATCGTCGATTATGTGCTCACTATTGCCTTATCGATCGCCAGCGGTATGGATGCTCTCTTCAGCTTATTACCGGCCTCAGTACAACATTATAAATTAGCATCTGAAGTTGGCATGATCTTATTACTGATCATATTGAATTTACGCGGCATGAAAGAATCGATTAAATTTTTATTGCCGGTGTTTATTGGTTTTATGTTAACGCATGCCGCGTTAATTTTTTATGGCATTCTCGCCCATAAAAGTACCTTGCCCTATGTGATAAACAACACACTAACAGAAACGCATAGTTTATCGCATCAAATGGGTTGGGTATTTGTGGTCGCTTTATTAATGCGTTCTTATTCGCTCGGTAGTGGAACATATACCGGCCTTGAAGCCGTTTCTAATAACGTAAATCGACTCGCTGAACCGCGCGTTAAAACTGGCAAATGGACGATGTTGTACATGGCGGTTTCGTTGAGCTTTACTGCAGGTGGTATTATTTTGCTGTATTTATTATGGCAAGTTCATGCCGTGCCGAATCAAACTTTAAATGCGGTGGTATTTCATAGCATTTTAGGTGATTCATCATTCGGCCATATCGCCTTGATAATCGTGTTGGCGTTAGAAGCCGGATTATTATTCGTCGGTGGTAACACAGGATTTTTAGCGGGCCCCAGTGTATTAGCTAACATGGCAGTCGACAGTTGGGTACCGAGTCGTTTTCGACAATTATCGAGCCGTTTAGTCACTCAGAATGGAATTGTGGTGTTCGGTATTGCTGCATTGCTTATTTTATTATGGAGCAGTGGTAGCGTTGCTTGGTTGGTCGTACTTTATAGTATTAATGTGTTTGTTACTTTTTCTATGTCGATTTTAGGTATCGCTGTGTATTGGGGGCGTCATCGTCAAGCAGCTTCGCGGCGCTGGAAATTGCGCTTAAGTTTTTCCATTTTTGCTTTTTGCATCACCGCCAGTATTTTAGTGGTGACTTTATTTTCTAAATTTACTGCTGGTGGTTGGGTGACCATCTTAGTCACCGGCGCAGTTATTGGTTTGTGTTTATTAGTACGCAAACATTATGCCAACGTGGCCACACAATTATTAGATTATGATAATTTATTGGGTAAACCATCGAGCTGCACGCATTCTCCCGCGCCCGCTTTAGATCCCGCGCAACCCACTGCGGTTTTCTTTGTCGCTAAACATCATGGTGTGGGGATGCATACGTTGTTGTGGGTATTACGCATGTTCCCTAATCATTATAAAAATTTTATTTTCTTAAGTGCTGGCGTTGTAGACGTCGAAAGTTTTGCGGGTAAATCTGCGTTAGAAGATATGCAACATGAAGTAGGTAAGAACTTAAACTTTTTTGTCGATTATTGTCATCAACATGGCTTTGCCGCCAAAGCGTATTCGGCATTTGGTACCGATTCGACAGTGGAGTTGGTGAAATTAGCTGAGCAAGTTTATCAGCAATTCCCGAATAGTATTTTCTTTGCCAGCAAATTAACTTTTGTGAATGAAAGTTGGATCACGCGGTTTTTACATAACGAAACAGCGATTACTTTGCAACGGCGTTTGCATAAGCGTAATTTGCAATTGGTAGTTCTTCCAATGCGCGTGGGATAAAATTTAATTATGACAAATCTCAAACGCCCGACAGAAATTTTAGCAAGTAATCAAAGCGGCACATTGCAGTTGATTTATGCTAAAGCCGCGCAACTCACCACGCTTAATAAAATCTGGCGCACTCAGATCGATGAAACATTAGCGCAACATACACAAGTCGCTAATTATCGTGAGGGTTGTTTGGTGATCGAAGTATCAAGCCCGGTCTGGGCCACACGCTTACGTTATGGCATTCCCGATCTACTACAAAAATTACGCGCTCTAAATGAATTCGCTGGCCTAACACGCATCGAGTGGTATGTGAAGCCTGCTTAACTACCAATCGCAGCCGCTAGATCGAGGCAAAAGAAAGGGCGTGGGGGAATGTCAACGCAAACACGCCATGAATACTTCCCTGTAGGCTCGTCTGCCTCGTCCCTGATGCAGACGGTTTGCTTATGACACTTCCCCCACGCCCTTTCTTCGCCAATCATCGTGGGTCTGCGTTTGGTGCTTCGGTGAAACCTGATGCATCACTGCAGCGGGTAGGTCGGCTCAAGGAGCGTAGCGACGGAGCCGACAACAGTAATGGAATATACATCGAATGTCGGATCCGTCGCTACGCTCCTTGATCCGACCTACCTGCACTCAATCATACATAAGCGTAAATAGCTGGCGGGTCATTGATTGGATCGAGTTGTGCAAGCGCCGAGTAGAGAGGTGGGCGCAACCTTCGCCCGAAGGGTGTGCAACAGGATGTTGCACACTCGCTTGAGGAACATGGACGTTCCTTCAAGCGAGCAAGTGAGCACGCCTCGATTACGAGGATCAAGCTTGCACACGAGAGACAAGCAATGACCCGCCAGCTATTTACACATTGTGTGTAGCAGTGGTGGTATGGGTTGGGTTATACCGCCTCGACTGCCGAGGTGAATGCGCGTTGATAAGAGATTGGGGCTTCAGCGGCGTCTTCGTAGGTGACATATTCCCACGCATCTTTTTCTGCCAACAATTTGCGCAATAAAATATTGTTAAGAGCGTGCCCTGATTTATAACCTTCAAATTCACCGATTAAACTAGAACCCAATAAATAAAGATCGCCAATTGCATCGAGGATTTTATGTTTAACAAATTCATCTTCATAACGCAGACCATCTTCGTTTAACACACGATAATCATCCACCACCACTGCGTTATCTAAACTACCGCCTAATGCCAAATGCATTTCG
This sequence comes from Gammaproteobacteria bacterium, assembly GCA_013288885.1. Lineage (GTDB taxonomy): Bacteria > Pseudomonadota > Gammaproteobacteria > JABDBA01 > JABDBA01 > JABDBA01. Next base: position 5,425 of record JABDBA010000003.1, read on the forward strand.
CGTAATTTTTCATATTGCGACATAAAACCAAACGTGCGTGCACGACTCACTTCTTTTACATAAGAAGTAGTAGAAAAATCGAGTGTGGCAGTTTGCGTGCGGCTTTTAAAAAGCGGATGATCAAAATCGATAGTAAAACCAATTTTAAAACCATCAAACGGCGCAAACGAAGCCCATTTATCGCCATCTTCTACTTTCACTTTTCGCTTGATGCGAATAAAACGTTTAGGAGCATTTTGCTCTTCAATGCCCGCAGATTGAATTAAAAACACAAAGGGACCAGCACTGCCGTCCATAATTGGAATTTCAGAAGCAGTCACATCAATATAAGAATTATCAATACCAAGGCCCGCCATTGCCGATAAAAGATGTTCCACCGTTGCGATGTGCACATTACCTTTGCTCAAAGTAGTTTGCATCGTCGTATCACCGACATTTTCAGCGTGTGCAACAATATCCACCGGTGGCGATAAATCGATACGACGAAAAATAATACCGGAATTAATCGGTGCAGGACGTAACGTCAACACAGCAGGTTGGCCACCATGTAAAGTAATGCCAGTAGCTTTAATCACATTTTTTAGTGTGCGCTGTTTAAGTGCACCGCGATTGGTAACGGCTTTTTTAAGATGTGGCATAGATCATGAAACCTCTTTTTCTTGACGACGCAAAAACGCAGGAATATCGAGATATTCCATATCCGGCATTGAATCGGTAGCCGGTTGTGATAATTGCGTGTGTTTATTAGTGGGGATAGTTCCTTGCTTACGCATAACCGTAGGGCGTTCTAATTGACGATAATCCAATGTGCCATCGGCACGGGTGGTTTCCGCCAAACGGGTATTAGTAGTAGTCGTCGCATCCTGCTCGCGACCTAAACCAGTCACAACAACTGTAACACGCAAATTCGCCGTCATTTCGGGGTCGATAACAGTACCCACTACAACGGTTGCGCCTTCTGAGGTAAAGCCTTTAATCACTTCACCGACTTCTTCAAATTCACCGATAGACAAATCAAGCCCAGCAGTGATGTTAACCAGCACACCACGTGCACCGGATAAATTAATATCTTCCAACAACGGGCTAGAAATAGCCGATTCAGCAGCACGTCGTGCGCGGTTTTCACCCGAAGCAATACCTGTACCCATCATCGCCATGCCCATTTCCGACATTACAGTGCGCACGTCGGCAAAATCGACGTTGATTAAACCCGGGCGCGTAATTAATTCGGCAATGCCTTGCACTGCTCCTAATAAAACATTGTTAACCGCTTTGAAGGCATCGAGCAAGGTAACTGATTTGCCCAACACCGCCAACAATTTATTATTCGGAATAGTAATTAATGAATCGACATTTTGGCTGAGTTCTTTAATACCATCTTCGGCCACATGAATACGTTTTTTACCTTCAAATACAAAGGGTTTAGTGACTACAGCAACAGTCAAGATGCCTAATGATTTAGCCACTTCAGCAACAACAGGTGCTGCGCCGGTGCCCGTGCCACCACCCATACCTGCAGTGATAAATAACATATCTGCGCCTTCTAACAGTGTGCGGATTTTTTCACGATCTGATTCCGCCGCTTGTCGACCCACTTCCGGGTCTGCGCCTGCGCCTAAACCTTTGGTGATTTCTTCACCCAATTGAATTGTTGCTTTCGCCTTAGAATTGCGCAGAGCTTGCGCATCGGTATTAGCGCAGATAAATTCTACGCCCTCAATATTTTGGGTGAGCATGTGTTCGACCGCGTTACTACCGCCGCCGCCCACACCGATCACTTTGATAACTGCGTTTTGTGTTGAAATACCATTCATTTGTTCTAGCATTGCTTTGACCCTCTTAAATTAAAAATTACTCTGAAACCAACTTTTCATGCGCCCTAAAACGCCTTTAATACCACTGCCTAATGCTGGCGCTGAACGTTTATCATATTGTTGCTGATGACCGTATAATAACAAACCTACACCGGTTGCGTGGATAGAATTATTAATTTCTTCTGGCAACCCGCTGGCAAATGGCACGCCCAAGCGCACTGGCATTTTGAATGTGGCTTCTGCCAATTCTAAACAACCAATCACATTAGCTGCACCACCGGTGATCACCATGCCCGAAGCAACCAGTTGTTCGAAACCACTGCGGCGCAATTCAGCTAACACCAAGCGGAATAATTCTTCATAACGCGATTGTACTACTTCGGCTAGTGCTTTTTTGGTAATGCTCCGACGTGGACGATCGCCTACGCCAGGTACTTCAATAATATCTTCGCTGTCAAAGCTATCGATCAACACGCTAGCATATTTTAATTTAATGTCTTCGGCGCTTTGCGTAGGTGTGCGCAATGCGACAGCGATATCATTGGTAACTTGATCACCCGCAATAGGAATAACCGCCGTATGGCGAATCGCACCATCGGTAAAAATAGCAATGTCAGTTGTACCACCACCGATATCGATTAAACACACGCCCAATTCTTTTTCATCTTCGGTTAATACCGCTTGGCTTGAGGCTAATTGCTCGAGAATAATATCTGTGACTTCTAAGCCACAACGTTGAATACATTTCACAATATTTTGTGCTGCACTCACCGCGCCGGTGACCATATGTACTTTTGCTTCTAAACGCACGCCCGACATGCCGATAGGTTCGCGAATGCCGTCTTGATTATCAATAATAAATTCTTGCGGAAGAATATGCAGGATTTTTTGATCAGCAGGAATTGCAACAGCGCGTGCGGCATCGATAACACGATCAACATCCGCTTGCCCAACTTCTTGATTTTGAATTGCCACAATGCCATGCGAATTAAGACTGCGAATATGATTGCCCGCAATGCCGGTGTAAACGCTACGAATTTGGCAACCGGCCATTAACTCGGCTTCTTCCACTGCATGTTGAATCGATTGTACAGTAGCATCAATATTCACTACCACACCGCGCTTTAATCCACGCGAAGGGTGTGAACCAATACCAACCACTTCGATTTGACCATCAAGACCAACTTCGCCCACTAAGGTGCTAATTTTTGAAGTGCCAATATCCAAGCCTACAATTAAATGCTTTAAAATCTTTTTTGCCATAATTTTACCTTAAACTATTCTGTAACCTAGCTGTTGAACTTGACAGCAATGCCGTGAGCATACCGCAAATCTACATATTTCACCATCGCACTTTTAGTGCCTATCACTTGTGGATAAGCTACCACAAAGCGCTGTAAACGCAACAAGGGGTCGTTATTGCCCACAAATAATACAACACCATTGCTCAATTGCATACGCCAAGATTGCCTGTCATCGAGTGCGAGAATGTTAATTTTTAAGCCCAGCGGGGTTAAAATGGACAGCATTTGATGATAAGTCTGTAACAATAGCTCTTGCTGGCCCGGGTTACCGATAAATAACGGTAAATCGGTGGGCAACGTGCCTTGATCGACGCTAAATAGCTCGCCCTGGCTATTCAACAGCGATTGATTATTAAAACGGGCAATCGCTTGCTGTTCGGTGAGATTAATGATGATGGAATCAGGCCAAGCCCTTTGCACCGTCACTTGGTAAACCCAGGGCATTTGCGAAAGCTTATCTTGCAAATCGGCCGTATTGATACCGAGGAACCCGCGCTGTAAAAACGGCACTATGGTTGCTCGCATGAGCGCTTGATTAACGTGACTATAATTGCCTTCGATGCGCACAGAATGAATAGGGAATGTTTGCGGATTAATTATCTTCAACCACCCCCACACCAAAGCGCAGAGCACAAGAATAGCGAGGGAAAGCTTTAAGATCCAACGACGGGGTTTGGTTTGCTGTTGCGGAAACCGCACCTGTGGCACTTTTTTGCGCTGTTTTTGTTTATAGCTTTGCAACCCTGCTATAATTTTCCCTTGCTCAATCATAGATTTGGCGCTTTTTTTAGTTGTAGTACGGATAGGGTAACCTGAGCGGCATGATAATCGATCCGGATAGGTTATGCTAGCCCCCTACCCAATCCCCTCCACCAATGTTATTATCCCCTTAACTTTAATGTTAATTAAAATTAACGAGTAACTAAAATAACTTTACAAATTACGGAGTGGCTAAACTATGACGCCTAATCAACCCACAGACGCAGAACTTGCACAACTTCAATCATTAATTACTGATAAAGTATTTACTAATACACAAAATACAGTTGAGGCTATACGTGCTGATGCTGATGCTAAAACTGAAAAACACCCTGCGCATGTTCCCAGCAAAGCTGCAAGCAATTTATATCATTATCAAAATATTGCTGCGATATTTGGCAATAACACTGACAAACTGATCAATGCTCTTGAGATACTGATACTTACTGATGAAGACGATGTTACCCAGCGCCAAGTAGCAGAACATCTTTTAATCCATCTTATAAATGATCATCAATATCACAGTGCTAAGGTAAAATCTACGCCAGAACAAGCAGCGCGAGCAGTTGATATTTTAGTTGCAGCTAAAGAACCACAGTTAAATACTATCGTTGGCACTTGGGCAAGAAAAGAAAACCAAGGTAAAGCTGCACAAATGCCTGTGCTTGAACAACTGGTAGAATTTACCGATAGCCTAACACATATGTTCGAGTGGATAACTCTACCAACTATAAGAAAAGCTACTTTTGCCACAAGAAAATTGGCACAAGAATTACTCCGCATCGCCCTCAACGCTCGACAACAAATTAAGACGTTGTGCGAAACTATCGAGCTAACAGAACCTGAACAGTTAAAATTTTATTATTTCTTGGCAACAATAGGTGATGTAACAGCATACAATAAATTAACTAGCGAAAATGATGAAGGACGCCCCTACGGTCTACCCGAAGGCCAACAAATATTAATTGCGTGGCTCGCATTGTTGCCGGGTGATTTAAAACAACAACCAGCAGGGCGATTTCTTCTAAGCTTGGTGAGTAAAACAGGCGATTATCAACAATTAGCCTTCTGGTGTTGTTCGAATCAGATCAAATGGTCTCAAGGGACCTATGACTTAGCAAGCAATGATATTGCTAGCAAAGAAACACCCAATAAACGTTCTTTTGAAACCCTAGATGAGGCTCGCAAAGCATTCGGATCTAATAAAGCATTAGCAGATATTCCTTTTGAATTCTTCATATTGGCAGACGGCAGATATAATTGCGGCTTCGACGCTCTGCAAGAGCGAGTGGAAACCCAAGCTCGTGCACCAACTTCGTTGAGCGGTAGATTGTTCTCGTGGCTTGGTAGTTCATCAAGTTTAGATGATGCTCGCGAAACCGATCGATTAACTACAGGTGCCAATAGCGGGCCCGATTATACACGTATGAATGATAGCGGTGATGAAGAAGATCAGGATAATACCACCGCAGCTCATTCGAACGCTCCTAGCTCTCACTATAGACCTGCTCCAGGAGGCGGTAAACAAAAGGACAGCTAAAAATAAAGGGGTCAAGTCTCTGCCATATGTAGGTCGGCTCAAGGAGCGCCAGCGACGGAGCCGACATAGCAATGCCGATTAATATCCCATGTCGGATCCGCTCAGCCAGTTCCTCAAAAAACATTGGTATTTATCTGCCAAAAAGAGCTGGAATTCATGAATTATATTGGCTGAGCTTGATCCGACCTACTTATGGGTAATGATATGGTCTCTACAAGTGGCTTAGTAGTATGTCACTTGTAGAGACTTGACCCATTTCACTTGACAAAACCATTTGTTTTATATTTAATAACACATTAAAATAACATCTTATTAAACATAAGATCATGATCTCCTTGAAAATGCAGTATACTTAAAATATAAGTATTTTTTAAGTAAATATTACAACACAACTAAGGGGAGTATAAATTATGAGCAGAAAACAAATTAGACTATCACTTGATGTATCGCCTGAACTTAATGAATTATTAGATGAAATGGCAGATAAGACACATTCTTCAAAAAGTGAACTATTAAGAAAATCTATTGCTTTAATGGAAGTAGCAGTGCAGGAAAAAGAAAGAGGTAATCACTTAAGTATTGTTAATAAGAGCCAGCAAATTATAAAAGAAATAGTAGGATTATAATGCCGCAGATTGATATCAATGAACTTGCCAATAACCCTAAAATAAGTTTGAGCATTACCTCAGTGCAAGATGAGGAGCCCCAAGATGCTTATATCAGACGCTTTAAGGAAGTTGTTTTATTTTCTGTTGTGCTTATTTTAGTTTTGTGCGCATTTTTATTTTGCGGTTATATACTTTTGAGTGACAACTTCAGTGGCGATGATAAGAAGTGGGCTACTGCAATAGCGAGTAGTATAATATCTGCACTTCTTGGATATCTAACAGGAAAGAGTTCTAATTCATAGATAATAATACTAATTAACATCTCATGTCGGATCCGCTCAGCCAATGCCTCAAAAAACATGGGTGTTAATCTGCCAACAAGAGCTGGAAATCATGAACTATAATAGCTGAGCTTGATCCGACCTACTTGTGGGTAATGATATGATAGAGACTTGACCCCTTTATTTTCTTTAATATCCGTATTTTCTGTGTTTTCTGAGATCTTTAACGGAAAGGCGCGACCCTATAATTTGTGGGAGATCAGCGACTGAATCCGCATCTTCATCATCAGGCGGTGATGATAATTTTGTTGGTGTTGGCGGTAATAAATTACCTTGAAAACTACTTTGTCTTACTTGCGATGGCGGCTTACGGAACGCCGATGATGATGGCCGCGAAGAATCAGAAGTGCTTGAAGCCGTGGTGGGTGTGTTAAAACTTTTTCCTTCTTCTTCAAGCTGCCTCGCTATTTGTTCGTCAGTATCTTCCTGGTGTTCTCGTTTAAGCTCTTCCGCTATACTAACTTTTTCTGGCGGAGAAAGTAATACCGTTACAATATCTGCCGCGCTCATATCCTCAGCAGTAGATTTTTGCTTCAACCTCTCCAAGGTTGCTTCCACCTCTTGCTGTCTTCGTACCGGCACTCCGAATATATTAGCTTTAAATGCAAGCATCCTGTCATTGGTCACAAACAAAACAGGCTTATCCTGTTGCTTAAAATTTAACAAAGCAACTAGAATCCGATTATCCGCTGTAATCGAAAATTTATCTTTAACTCCTATTGTCAATGGCGCGCCTTCTTTCTCATGAAACGTCAAAACTATTTTCGGTTCAGCATTGGTTGATACCTGAGGGCCTGGGTTCGTAAAGCCCATTGTAACGTGCAAATCATCCATTGAGATATCACTATTAGTTATAGGCCGTACCTCAAAACAAGAAAATTTGTAGATAAAACGAATCCCATCAATCTCAAAGCAATCTCTCCGTTCAGGGCTAGCATCGTCGGCTTCGACTTTCAAACAATACTCATAGTTATCTGCTTGCGTATCGGGCAAGTCTGACAATACTGTTCGAATGGATTGCCGTAACTTTTTAAATAAACCCTTAGAAGGCATCTTTGCATTTTTTACAAAATAAACTCCATATTCTTTTTTAGAAATTTGCTCATTAATTACTTTTGCAGGAATATAAATATCATATTGACCAATTAATTTATCAAATAGCATATTACTCAAAGCATTTGAATCAAGCACTACAACAAAATCTTTACCTTCTATGGATTGAAGGTTTGATGGTATATTCTTATTAAACGCAGCTATTATCTCGTCTTTTGTTGTTGAAGTTGTTGTTGATTTTTTTGCTTTTTGCGCAGGTGCGTCCCATTTACTATCAAATATGTCAACATAGAATATAGTTTTACCTTTTGAGTCTATCCTAAAAAATCTGCCATATTGGTCGTTAGCCAATGAAATGCTGCTCTCCTTTGATTCGGATTGCGAAGCGGTTTTTGCTTTTGCGCCTCCAGGCACGAAAGCAGCAGCACCCGCTCTAAGTTTGAAACCTCCAGCATTCAGATTAGTTTTAATAGGTTGCATAGCAATAACCTCTGATGTCATTATTTCCCAACATTCTACCACAGAAACCTTAAGGTTTTATTAAGAAAGAGAAGGGGGTCAGATCTTGACTTGCTACTTGTTGCAAAAGGATGTCAGGTCACAAGTCAAGATTGTGCTTCTATTGCTTTTAATTTAAATCGTTTGCCACAAAATGCTAAACCTATTTTAATCAGATGGGTAACGCCTTGTTGTTGTACTTCGGCGCTATAGCTTTGCTGTTCGATTTGTTGTAGCGCTTCTTGTGCAGCAGTTTCCAATTGCTGTAATAATTTCGTTGAATTTTCCCCCGCATTGGCTTTGACTCTTTTTAATTCAAGCAACAGTGTTGGGCGTTTGGGATCTTTAGATAAAATCAAATAGTCATAGCGTCCGTAACCACTTTCATGGTTGGATTTTAATAGGTAATTTTTATTCCCATAAAGGCTGGCTGTTAACCCTATCATCAAACCGTGATAAAAAGCTTCGGGATCATTGGCGGTATCATGCACACTGACCGTTTCTTCCATAATCTGTGTGAGGTCTTCTTCGAATCTATCTAATTTTCCGGTCAATAAGTTTTCTAAAAAACGGTTGAACCATTCAATACCGTGACCATTGGACAACCATTGCTTAGTGATTTGTTGATAACGATTTCTGACTTCTTGATTAGGAATAGTTAATTGACACATCAATCCATCGCCAGCCTGATGCTGCTCTGTTACTTTTAAATAACCGGCCATTAATAATAAACTCCAAGCATTGCTACCGCCTTTTAATTCAGCGAAAACAACATTTTCGTCAATCACCTGCTCGGTTGGTTCACCTTGCATTAATCTTTCAAACTGTTCTTTGAATTCAAAACCAGAACGTGTCAAGATTTTTTTTATCAATAGATCATCGCTGGTATTAGTCCAATAAGGTTTTATGAGACCTTGTTCTTGAATACAATTAGCGATTGACCAAGGATTATAGAGTACTGTTTCACCACTTAAATACCCGTTATACCAATCTTTAATCGTTTTTGCTTGTGACTGTAACCCTGCGCGTTGCAATAAATTTTCTATTTCATTTTCAGTAAACCCAAAATAGGATCCATATTTGGATTGTAACATTGAATAAACTTTTAAATTATTCAACCCCGAAAATAAACTTTCTTTGGACACACGCAAAATACCGGTAATAACCGCACGATTCAAATAAGGATTGGTTTTCAATGCACTACTCAACATACCGCGCATTAAACTCATCATCTCTTCATAATAACCATGTACATAGGCAGACTGGATAGGAGTGTCATATTCATCAATCAACAACCAAGGTTTCACCCCATGGTGCGCAAACAAACATTCTGTTAATACTTTGAGTGAATTTTCGATTTGTACGCGATTAGCTTTGCGCTGCAAAACTATTTGATACAGTTGACGCTGATTTTCAGTCAAACGATCGCTGCGCTGCAAATAATTAAACTGATCATAAAGACTAATGATCAATTCATATAATTTATCATAAGCAATTTGAAAACCCCCATCTTTAACATCTTTGAATGTTAAAAAAAGAACGGGATATTTTCGATGATGTTGCGTGTAAGCTTCGCCCTGTGCCATAATCTGAAGCCCGTCAAATAACCCTTCAGTCGATTGCCCATATGCTTCTGCAGCCAAAAAATAATGCAGCATCGATAAGTTCAACGTTTTGCCAAAGCGGCGCGGACGGGTAATTAACACAACACTGGTCACCCGATCATCAAGTACTTCGCGAATAAACAAACTTTTATCCACAAAATCTAAATCTTTATCGATAAGATCTCTAAAATTATCGTAACCAATAGGTAGTTGCAGCATAACAATCTTCTCAATTTTAAGGTTATAATCACTTTACCTAGAATAGCATTTTTTAGACTGAATGAAAGGGGTCAAGTCTCTACAGGTGATTTAGCAGTAAGTCACCTGTAGAGACTTGACCCCTATTTTCCGATCACGTGCACTTCTCGCACCAGGTACACGCCGTGTCTGGCGGCGACTTCGTAGGCGACGTGATCGATTAATTGTTCGATATCGGTAGCAGTGGCGGTGCCGTGGTTCACAATAAAATTCGCGTGTTTGGTAGATACGCTGGCGCCGCCGATGGTTTTACCTTTTAAGCCACTGGCTTCGATCAAACGTGCGGCGTAATCGCCGGGGGGGTTGCGAAATACTGATCCGCAACTGGGTTCATTGGTGGGTTGTGTTGCGGTGCGATAGGCTAATAATTCGCGGATAGTTTCTAACGATTTTTCTTTAGCGCCTTGTTTTAACTGAAAATGCGCAGCGATAAACCATTCTTGCGGTAATGCTGTATCAACAAAACTCACTTTGCGATATTGCGCTTTAAATTCTTTGGGATAGCGCAAATGAACATTGCCGTTTCGATCTATCGTTTCAACAGCCGCTACGTGGTTCCACGTTTCGCCGCCGTGACAACCCGCATTCAATGCTAACGCGCCGCCGACTGTGCCGGGTATTCCCGCTAAAAATTCGATGCCTGCTAAACTTTGTCGCGCACAAAAACGCGCTAATGCAGGGCACGCCGTGCCTGCTTGCGCGCGCACCATCGTTCCATTAAAAACTGCCATATTCTGTAAATGACCTTGCGTGACGATCACCGTGCCCGCAATACCACCATCACGCACTAACGTGTTGCTACCTAAACCGAGCCAAACAAGAGGATCATGAGCAGGTACTGTGGTTAAAAATTGAATTAAATCTTCGAGATCAGCTGGTTGATATAAACGTTGCGCCGGGCCACCCACGCGCCAAGAAGTAAAATCCGCCAGTGGAACATTCTGTAATAAAGTACCGCGCAACGTACTCATTGACCAAATTCCGCTGCTATTTTACCGACGATGCTGCCGATATCACCCGCACCTTGCATCAACAAAATATCACCGTCTTTTAAAACATCTTTGAGCGTAGCAGATACCGAACCACCGCGTTCGATAAAAATCGGATCAACCTGCCCACGCTGACGAATATTACGACATAACGATCGGCCATCGACACCGTTAATTGGTTGTTCACCGGCAGAATAAATATCTAATAAAAGCAATACATCGACATCTGACAATACACGCGCAAAGTCTTCGAATAAATCGCGCGTACGGGTATAACGATGCGGTTGAAATGCCATCACCAAACGTCGGGTGGGCCATGCTGCACGCACCGCTTGCAACGTCACACTAATTTCGCGCGGATGATGACCATAATCATCGATCAACAATACTTGACCATACGCCGTTTTATAATCACCATGAATTTGAAAGCGTCGCCCTACGCCAGAAAATTTTAACAATGCTTGTTGAATAGCACTATCCGAAATATCTAATTCAGTAGCAACCGCAATCGCCGACAGTGCATTTAATACATTGTGCGCACCGGCTAAATTTAAAGTTATTTTTAAATCCAGTTTATTTTGACGTAGCACCGTAAAATAAGTTTTAGTGCCTTCTTGCCGAAAATCAATCGCCCGAATATCAGCATCTTCGCAAAAACCATACGTAACAATCGGTCTAGAAACACTGGGAACAATTTCGCGCACTACTTCGTCGTCTAAGCAAACTACTGCTAAACCATAAAATGGTAAATGATGTAAAAATTCGATAAAGGTTTTTTTGAGTTCGGCAAAATCACCGTGATAAGTGCTCATGTGATCGGCATCGATATTGGTAACGATGGAGATCATCGGTTGCAGATATAAAAACGAAGCATCGCTTTCATCGGCTTCGGCGACTAAATAGCGGCTCGCCCCCAAACGCGCGTTGCTGCCGGTGCTATTTAATAATCCGCCAATCACAAAGGTGGGATCTAACCCCCCTTCTGCTAAAATGCTGGTGACTAAACTGGTGGTGGTGGTTTTGCCATGCGTCCCCGCGACAGCAATGCCATAACGAAAACGCATCAGCTCAGCTAACATCAAGGCACGGGGTACCACCGGAATTCGCGCTTGCCGTGCGGCGACAATTTCTGGGTTTTCATCTGGCACTGCGGTGGAACGCACCACCACATCGGCGCCGTGAATATTTTCCGCTTGATGGCCTTTCAGAATAGCTGCGCCCAAACCTTGTAAACGTTTGGTGACGGTATTTTCACCCAAATCAGAGCCAGAAATATGATACCCTTGCGTCAAGAGTACTTCAGCAATGCCCCCCATGCCCGCGCCGCCAATACCCACAAAATGGATATGCCGGATACGCCCCATGGGTAAATTAGATGTAGTGTAGGTTGTGTTCATGGGCAGCATTATACACACGAGTTAGAGGGAAGTCATCGGCATTATTAAGGCGCAGGCGCTAGCCTATTACCCACCGCTAATTCTATCACTTCTTTTTTAGCACCATTCGTTTCTGCACAAGCTAAAGCTAATAGTTTACTCAATGAAGATGACAGTATTTCCCCCATGCTGCCATTTAATGGCATGATCTTTACTACAGCATGAAGCCGGCATTGTTTTTCCTCCTGTAAAATTTTCGCAAGCTCATTATTCTGTTCACTGACTGCACACGCAAGTAGGTCATCGACAGGTAATTTGCATCCGGCGTTTAACAGTTTTCTTATCGAGTTTGTATTTAGAGGGCGTTCAAAATCAGTAATTTTAGGAAATACACCACTTACTTCGCCCAAAATTTTTATTATTTTAATTTTTTCGCTCTTTAATGAAACTCCAACAAATTCTTCGATCTTTGATCTTGTGAGTTGGGGATGCCCTTTTAGAAATTCGAAAATCTTCTTATTATCATTTAACACAGCCATGAAAAGGCACTCGGTAACTTGTTCACTACTAGCACCATATTGCTTAAAAAGAAACTCAAGATCTTCCACACAACCATGCGCGGCTACTTCAATTAGACAATCCATGAACAGGGCATCGCGGGAATTAACAATAATAGAAGAAATATCTTGCAAATGCCTCAATTTTCCTTGCCTCGCAAATTCCAATGCAAGAATTTTCACGCCAATATAAACAACATCGAATTGTGAAACATCTCTCCCCACCTCGCTTGTTAGGCCTGCAACATCTTCTTGTAGCAGCAATTGTTGTATTGGCATTTTTGTCTTATCATTTTCAACAATCCCTCTAAATTGATTAAAATACATCAGTAATTTAGTTCGCCGATCCTCGAGTATATGAGGTACTTCTACCAACGCCGCAATTCTTGATATAAACTTAGATGATCCAGCCAATAAAGCTTCGTTATTAACACAACGAACCACTACTGATAATTTGTCACTGCCAGGAATTTTTTTAATAAGATTTTTGCATGCCACTAAATCATGGTGTAAAAAAGTAATTTTACTTAAATTAGGAAACTTCAATAATGCCCGGCTTAAAAGATCATAATCACCAATAGCACAAAACGATAAATCAATATGTATAATATTACCTCTTGCCTTCTTAAAAAATTTACTCAACATTTTTTCTGGGTGAACACTCATCGATAAATCTAATAATGTACTATCTTTTTTTAATCTTTTCGTATAATAATCTAACTGTTGTATAGTAGTTTTTTTATGCAAAACCACCTTGGGGTTTACCGTAGCAACAACAAGATCGTCTACAATAAAACCTACTCTTTTAATCATACCTAGGGTAAATAAAGGGGCGCTAAAGCCCGTAGCAAATACATATTCAATATTTGTCATAGTAATATTCTGCAATACCGTTAAGCATTGGTAAGCACCTCGTAAAACCACGCGATTCAATATACCTGAACAAACTAAAAGTGTAACGCTGTTTTCATTTTGATCGATATTCTTACTCACAATTTCTGTTATATGAGTTATATCAGCCACACAATATTGTATAGAGGGATGAGAAAAATTGCTTTGACAGCTTGTAATGTTGAGCGGACTAATATCAAAACCAAGCCCTTTAAATACAATTGTAGGAAACTGGCCCGCCAATTCTTGCATAATTTTTGGCAGCAAAGGTTCAGCGCCACAACCAGCATCTATTATATTAATTTGTCTAATGACTTGCTTTTCTGTTGTAATTTTCCCAACAGTTTTTTTAATATCACGAATTAAAGCTTGGTGAATTATTTGATACGACTCTAGGGTATCAATCCCGCCGTCAGACTTGGAATCATTGTAATGCTCATCAGATCTTACAATATCCCAATCAAGATTTTCATTCTGCGCACGCAAAAATGGCGTTGCATAGATCCATTTGAGTGGTTGCAGTTCAGCCAAACTTTTTAGATCTTTATGTATACTCAATTTATCTTTTTGTGAGAGAGGTATTGCGTAAGTTTTTTTGGTTTTGATTTTTGTCACCTCTACCAGAACACAACCAACGTGCTGCGGTCTAGGATCAGCACCGAGCAAATCACAGGGGAAGATAAGTTTCATTCTTCGTATATCACCCGCTGTAAATTCTAACCGAAATGTCTCGTGCTTATTGAAGGTTTGCTGTTTTTCCTCTTGTTGCTTTGGTCTATTTCTTATTGCAGAATGCTTATTAATAAATTGCATTACCTTATCACGTAAAGATTCAGCGCTAACAGATTTGTTTGGTTGCATATTTCCTCCACTTATTTTACAGTAACCCAGGGCGATTGAGCCATATTGTTATATTAAACCTTATACTATGATTAAGCTATGATTTACCAATTAAATTTATTACAAAAAATTGTTATCTGGGTGATACCGGTTATTTTTGCCATTACTGTGCACGAAGTCGCGCACGGTTGGGTGGCTAATAAGTTGGGCGACCCTACCGCAAAATTACTTGGTCGGTTAACGTTAAACCCGATTAAACATATTGACCTTATCGGCACGATTATCGTGCCTACGATTTTAATTTTTGTCGGTGGTTTTATTTTTGGTTGGGCCAAACCAGTGCCGGTGGATTGGCGCAACTTGCATCACCCACGTCGCGATATGGGTTTAGTCGCTATTGCAGGGCCACTGGCTAATTTGTTAATGGCGCTGATTTGGCTCGCCATCATGAAGCTGGGTATTTATTTATCGGCACAAGGCACAACGGCAGGCGCGATATTAGTGTTCATGGGGCAAATCGGCATTCAAATAAATTTAATTTTGATGGTACTGAATTTTTTGCCTATCCCACCGTTAGATGGCAGCAAAGTGTTAATGAGTTTTTTATCCCCTGCTGCTGCCATGTCATTCGCAAAAATCGAACCGTATGGTTTTTTTATTTTGTTAGCCTTACTAGCCACTGGGATTCTAGGCCGTGTGATTGGCCCGATTATCGATTTTTTGCGCGGGCTGTTGTTGGGAGGGTGATTTTATTTTGAAGGCCCCTACCCCTCATCAGGCTTCGTAGCCGCTTCTGGATACAAATCAGGAAAATAAAATTGCAACGCATCCAACGGCAATCCAAAACGCACCGGGCCGAGCGGCGTATCAGATTCTACCAACTTGGTTTTTAACAAATGCGCCAAAAGATTTTGTGCTACTTTAGCGCCCAGACCCGTCATTTGTTTGAATTCCGCCCGCGTCAAAGGGCCCGATGTAAAAAGATGATAGAGCGGTAATTCTGCTTCGCGTCGCATTTGTTGTTCCATCTCCGTTCGAAAAATAACTAATGCACGAATGCGCTTGCGCACATCACTAAAGTCTAACATCTTGTGCATGAAATTTAATTGATCGAGACAAAGCGTAAGAAAATAATGACAGAAACTCCATAAACCTGCTTCGGTTAAATTTCCTCGACCATCAAGATCACCACGACGCGGCTCATCGGCAATGGCAAGTTGCTGATAATAATTTTGTTGCGTACGCGCAAAACCTCGGCATACTGACCATAAACCCCCGGTAAAATCACGGTAAAGTGCGGCATGAGTTGCCAAACGTGCTACCCGTCCATTACCATCAAGAAATGGATGTATCCATGCTAAACGATGATGTGCGCAGGCAATTTTTACTAGTTGTTTATCCCACGCTTCTTGTTTGTCATAAATTTTTTCATAGCGCGCCAAAAATGCAGCGACACTATCATGTGTGGGCGGCACGTGATGCCCCACTGCAACATCTGCGTCACGCCAAATTCCTGGTGCAACGATTCGTCCATTCTCAATGGTGCGATCTTCGATCGAAAGTTTGTGATAAAGCGCCTCGTGAATACGGCGAATACCTTCCGTGGAAAAAGGCGAAAAATATTTCTCGTTATGGATCCAGGTTTCGATTTCAACTTCAGCGTTAATGTGTGCCAATGCCAAACGTTGCAATTGAGCTGTTTTAGGTTTGTTGGAAAAATCTTTGTGCAAACCTCTCTCAATATTCACAGGATGGGTGTTATGGCCTTCAATTTTGTTAGAATAATAGGAGTTCATCGCTCGCAATAAACTAGCCAGCGTCTCTCCGGTAGTGGGGTTCAACGCAGCACGTAAACTGAGGGCAAACTCTGCCACGACCTGCGCCAAGGCGTAAAGCTCTTCCAGCCGCTGTTGCGGGAGCAAGGGTTCGAACTGGTTAATTTGAGTAAATCGCATATAACTATTATATTCCAACTTTAATATCAATGCAATATGTTAACTAACATATTGATAAATAACAGTTTTTAATTTTTTTTATATTGAAATTAATGGCAAAATATTCCGAGTTATATTCCGAGTTATATAAGAGTTTACCACTTATTTTTTCCGGACACTTATAGCAGCTGCATAAGTGTCCGGATAAATTTTGTAATGCTAAAATCTCATTAATACCCTTAAATTTACCTGTTTTTTGGCTTGTTTTATCCGGACACTTATAATACAATAATAGGTGTCCTGATAATTTAATTTTTTAATTTATCCGGACACTTATAACTTACCGATAAGTGTCCGGATAAAATAGGTGGCATAATGAGCACTATTGTTGGTAGAAATATAGAAAAAAGGGAGCTGGAAAATGCATATAACTCAAATGAAGCCGAGTTTATAGCTGTTTATGGTAGACGGCGGGTGGGGAAAACCTACTTACTAAAGAGTTTTTTTCAGGAAAAAGAATGCGTCTACTTCCAAGTAACAGGCATTTATCGAGGGCCTACCAGCGAACAATTAACTCGGTTTGCAAAAGAACTTGAAGCAACCTTCTATCAGGGAGCAACTATCAAAGTTCCACAAACCTGGATGGAAGCCTTTGATGCACTAACCGAAGCGCTACGACAAATAGCTGAGAATCGCAAAATTGTCTTATTTATTGACGAATTACCTTGGATGGCCACTCGAAAATCAGGTGTAGTGCGTGCCCTGGAATATTTTTGGAATAGACATTGGGCTAATGACAAAAGAATTAAGCTTATTGTATGCGGATCTGCCGCTTCATGGATAATACAAAAGATCGTCAAAAATCGTGGTGGATTTCACAATCGCGTTACCCGAAAAATTAATCTAAAGCCATTTAACCTCCATGACACGGCTCTTTATTTAGAATATTTAAATTACCAATGCAATCATCAACAAACATTAAAGTTATATATGGTCACTGGCGGCGTTCCTTTTTATTTAAAGAACCTGAAAAAAAGTTACTCGATCGATCAAAATATCGATGAATTATTTTTTAATGTCGATGGCCTGTTTTTTGATGAGTTTAATGAAGTATTTTCATCATTATTTGAAAATTCTGATCAATATAAAGAAATTGTTACCCTTATTGCTGATTATAGATATGGCGTTTCAAGAAATATTATTGATGAAAAAAATAAATTAACGGGAAAAGGTGGAAGGTTGAGCAAACGCTTAGCAGATTTAGAATATGCTGGATTTATTACCAGTCATATTCCTTTTCAGCATAAAAAGCGAGGACTGTATTATCGTGTTAGCGATGAATATTGCTATTTTTATCTTAAATGGATTGCGCCAGTTAAAGATAAACTAAAATACGATCATACTATAAATTACTGGCAAAACAACGCTAGAACACCCGGCTATTACAATTGGCTAGGTTATACCTTTGAGAATGTTTGCTATAAACATATTCCGCAGATTAAAAAAGCATTAAAATTAGAAGAATTTAGCATGGCTTCACCCTGGCAGCACATTGTTAAGAAAGGAGATCAAGAACAAGGAGCACAGATTGATTTATTATTTGAAAGAACAAATGCTATCACTTTATGTGAAATTAAATATACCGATGAACCATTTGTGATTGATAAAGAATATGCGCAAAAATTACAACAAAAAATAGCCGTCTTTAAAAAAGTGACCAAAACCAATAAACAAGTTTTTTTGGCATTGGTTTCAGCCAATGGGCTCAAAAAAAACATGTATTCAGAAGAAATCATTAATGATCTCATCGTTTCGTTGGATGATCTTTTTAAAGACATTAAACGGTGAAATTGGCCTCAGACCATCTCATGGTGCTCTACTTCCGCGCCACACCGGTGTCGCGGGCGGCTTTGATCACGGCGGCGGCGACAGCTTCGACCACTTTATGGTTGAACACACTGGGCACGATGTAGTCGGGTGATAAAGAAGCGTCGTCGACAATGCTGGCTACGGCATACGCAGCGGCTAAAGTCATTTCTTCGTTGATATCGCGTGCTTGGCAATCTAATGCGCCGCGCAGCAGGCCAGGAAAAACTAGCAGATTATTGATTTGGTTGGGGTAATCACTGCGCCCGGTGGCGATAATAGCCACATGCGGCGCGGCTAATTCCGGCATGATTTCAGGTGTGGGATTTGCCATCGCAAACACGATAGCGTCTTTATTCATTTTTTTAATATCTTCTACTTTTAAAATATTCGGCGCAGATAAACCGACAAATACATCGGCGCCTTTGATCACATCGTAAATCGAACCGCTTTCTTTATTCGGGTTTGTGCGTTCGGCGTATTCGCGTTTGATACCGGTTAAATCGCTGCGCGAGCTGACCAATGCACCAGAACGATCGCAACCAATAATATTTTTTACGCCCAATTTTAATAACATAAAAGTACATGCCGTTCCGGCAGCGCCCACACCATTTACTACCACTTTGATGTCTGCAAATTTTTTCTTAACAATTTTTAAGGCGTTGATTAACGCAGCGGCCAACACTGCCGCAGTACCGTGCTGATCATCATGAAACACCGGGATATCTAATTCTTTTTTCAAACGTCGTTCGATTTCAAAACAACGCGGTGCTGAAATATCTTCTAAATTAATCGCACCAAAATTAGGCGCAATATATTTCACCGCTTTTATCACTTCTTCAATATCTTTGGTATCAAGGCAAATAGGGAAAGCATCGATCTGCGCAAACTCTTTCATCAGCATCGCTTTACCTTCCATCACTGGCAATGCTGCGAGCGGGCCGATATCGCCCAAACCTAATACCGCCGTGCCATCACTCACCACACCCACTGTATTATGTTTAATAGTTAAATTACGTGCTAATTCGGGATCTTTATGGATCGCCATACACACGCGTGCAACACCGGGTGTATACGCCATCGATAGATCATCGCGCGTGTGAATCGGTATTTTGCTTTTAACTTCAATTTTACCACCGAGGTGCAATAAAAAAGTGCGATCAGAAATGTGCTTGATCTCTACGCCTTCGAGTTTATTCAGCGCAGATACAATAGCTGCTAGATGGTCTTCACCGTGCGTTTCAATAGTAATATCGCGGGTAATCGTATCGCCTTCGGTTTTAACAATATCTATCGCGCCAACTTGGCTATCAAGATCGCTGATGGTGGCTAACACTTCTGGTAATTTTTTGCCGCGTTTGGTTAGAATAATACGAATGATGATGGAATTACTGATACCGTTAAACATGGTTTACCCTCAATAAATTAAGATCTAAGTCGCATACCGTAAGAAGCTAGGCGTAGTTCATGATCGATGCGCAATAAAATAGCTATTACACAACACATCACCAACAAACTACTGCCGCCGTAACTCATAAAAGGTAAGGTTAACCCTTTAGTCGGCAAAACACCAGCGTTAACACCTATATTAATTAAAACTTGCATCGCTAATTGCAAACCAAAACCATAGGCCAAGAAGGATGGAAAAAAACGTTCACTCAGATAAGCTTTGCGGCCAATTTGTAGAGCACGCACGATAACAACTGAAAACAAAGCGATGACCACGATGCCACCGATCAAGCCTAATTCTTCGGTCAGTACCGCAAATAAAAAATCAGTATGTGCTTCCGGCAGATAAAAAAGTTTTTGTACACTATCACCCAACCCCACACCAAACCAACCGCCGCGACCAAAAGCAATTAACGATTGCACCAATTGGTAACCAGAATCATATTGCGTCGCCCACGGGTTAAGAAAACTAGTCAAGCGTGCCATACGGTAAGGGGAAGCCATAGCCAAAGTAGCAAGCGCCGTAGCCACGCCACCGAACAACACCACAAACTGCCACAACTTAACACCCGCTAAAAATAACATACCTAAACTGGTGGCAAGAATAACCGATGCTGCACCGAAATCGGGTTCGCGTAGTAATAATAAAGCGACCACACCCAATAAAAAAAGTGGCTTCAAAAAACCGCTGACTTTGGTACGCACTTCATGATCGCGCCGCACTAAATAATCGGCCAAATAAATAATGACCGCGACTTTCGCTAATTCTGAAACTTGTAAACCGATTGGGCCAATACCCAACCAACGCATACTACCGTTCACTTCACGCCCAATGCCGTGAATTAACACTAAAATAAGCAAAACTAAACTGGCTAATAAAAAATCCACCGCATGTTTTTGCCAAAAATCGAGTGGGATGCGATAAGCAATAAACCCTAAGATAAGACCAAGAAATAAAAAAATTACTTGTCTGATTAAAAAATGAAACGGCATATGAAAGGATCGTTCGGAAATAACAATCGAGGTAGAAGCAACCATCAGCAGGCCGATACACACTAATGCAATGGTGGCAACTAATAAATAACGGTCATATAATACAATCGCTGGTATGCCGCGCTCATAAGTTTGTGTCATTTCACGCACTGCCATTTTTTTTCACCCATTCTTTAAATTGATCACCGCGATCTTCTGCATTGCGAAACATATCGAAACTGGTACACAGTGGTGATAATACTACCGCATCTGCGGCCTTTGCTTGTTGCGCTGCCAATGTTACTGCTTCTGCTAAATTTTTGGCATGATGAATCGGCACACGATTAGCTAAACCTTTTTCAATTAAATGCGCATCTTGCCCAAACAACACCACCGCTTTAACAAATTTATCGACTGCCGGCTGCAGCTGTGTAAAATCAGCACCTTTATCGATGCCACCGGCAATTAAAATTAATTTACCGCGCGTTACTGCGCCTAAACCTTCGATAGCGGCAATAGTCGCACCTACATTAGTACCTTTGGAATCATCATACCACGTCACGCCGTTATATTCAGCCACCCATTCACAACGGTGCGATAAGCCTTTAAAAGTACGCAAGGTTTGCAGCATAGCAGGCAGCGGTAATTGAATCGCCGTGCCTAAAGCCAACGCCGCTAAGGCATTGCTCCAATTATGTTGGCCAATGATTAATAATTCTTTTACTGGCATTAATTTTTGGTTGTCATAAGCTAGCCAAGCTTGCTGCTCTGCTTGCACAATGCCGAACTCACCACGCGCAGGAACTGTTAAACCAAAAGTAAATTGCTTAGTAATAGCAGCAGGAGGACGCGTGTGTGCATCTTCACGGTTCCACACTGCACAATTAGTCTGTTGATAGATGCGTTGTTTGGCCGCGATATAATTTGCCATCGTGCCGTGTCGATCTAAATGATCTTCGGTGATATTTAACACCGCGGCAGCCGCCGTTTTGAGCGAATAAGTAGTGTCTAATTGAAAACTGGAAATTTCTAATACGTAAAGATCGGGCTTTTCGTTTTGCAATAGTTCTAATGCCGGTGTACCGATGTTGCCACCGACTTGCACATTTAATCCAGCATTTTTGGCCATATTGCCGACCAACGTGGTCACTGTTCCTTTGGCATTAGTTCCGGTAATAGCAACAATCGGCGCTTGCGCTGCGCGCGCAAATAATTCGATATCACCGATTGCGTGTACACCTGCGTTAATCGCTTTAGCGATAACAGGTGTTTCTAATGCTACGCCAGGGCTAACGATCAATTCACTAGCTTGAGTAAATATTTCCGCTGCACAGTTTTCTAAATACAGAGGAACATCAGGGAATTCGTTTTTGAAATCAGCAAGACCAGGTGGTTCGGCGCGCGTATCAAAAATACTAAATGCGATATTGTTACGCTTTAAATAACGCGCACACGACACACCACTCTTACCAAGACCTATTATGACGAATTGTTTTTTTTGTGATTGCACATTCACCTCTTCTCTGCGGGTTCCTCTTGGACTTACGCCAAACGATGCTAGACGAGGCAAAAACGAGCGAGCCAGCGGAGTTTATGGGTTATAAATGAGCATGGCGAGCGAGTTTTTAACGAAGTATAGCGCGTTTAGCGTAAGTCCTATCTTATTTTAAGGGTTGCTAAACCGATTAATACTAATATAACGGTAACGATCCAAAAACGCACGATGACACGCGGTTCTGGCCAACCTTTTAATTCAAAATGATGATGAATAGGAGCCATTCGGAAAATTCGTTTGCCGCGTAATTTAAACGATGCTACTTGCAAAATCACTGAAACGGTTTCTAACACAAATACGCCGCCCATTAATACTAAGACCAATTCTTGCCGCACCACAACAGCGATTGCACCTAGCGCCGCGCCTAAACCCAGCGCACCGACATCCCCCATAAAAACCTGCGCAGGATACGTATTAAACCAAAGAAATCCTAAACCTGCACCGACCATCGCACCGCAGATAACAACAATATCACCCGCGCCCGGCACAAACGGAATCGCTAAATACTTTGCATAGGCGGCATTACCGGTGAGATACGCAAAAATTCCAAATGCGCCCGCGATCAACACTGTTGGTAAAATCGCTAATCCATCTAGACCGTCGGTTAAATTCACTGCGTTGCTGGTTCCCACAATCACAAAATAAGCCAGCACCACATAAAACAAACCGAGTTGCAAAATAATATTTTTAAAAAACGGGATGACTAATTGTGTTTCCGCCGGAATATGCGCGCCATGATAAAGCATGAGTGCTGCACCGATGCCTAATATCGACTGCCAAAAATATTTCCAACGGGCGGGCAAACCTTTGCTGTCTTTTTTAATTAATTTGCGGTAATCATCGACCCAACCTACCGCACCGAACCCTAACATTACAAATAAAACGATCCAAATATAACGATTAGTTAAATCGCCCCACAATAATGTGGTGATTGTAATAGCCAGTAAGATCAATGCACCACCCATGGTCGGTGTGCCTGCTTTGGTTAAGTGTGTTTGTGGGCCATCGTTACGTACACATTGGCCGACTTGATGAAAAGATAAACTGCGAATCATCCATGGTCCCGCCAGCAATGCAATCGCCAACGCCGTTAACGTGCTGAGGATCGCGCGCAATGTCAGATATTGAAAGACGTGAAAACCGTGATGATATTTAACCAGAAGTTGTGAGAGCCATAGCAGCATATAAAGATCACCAATATTATTTTATTAATTCTCGCACGACGTTTTCCATTTTAGCGCCGCGTGAACCCTTCACTAAAACAGTCGTAGTCGCCTGTAAAACATGCCGTACTGCTGCGCTCAATTCTGTTTGCCCGATAAAATGCTGGCCACCTTGGCCAAACGCTTTTACCGCAGCAACGCTGAATTGACCACAAGCAAATAATTGTTGAATACCTAAAGTCTTAGCGAACTGACCAATCTCACGGTGCAACTCTTCTGAGCGTTCGCCTAATTCGCGCATATCACCCATCACAAAAATGCGATCACCAGGATATTGCGCCAATACTTGTAATGCTGCTTTCACGGAAGCGGGATTGGCATTATAGGTATCATCAAAAATTTGTGCGCCGTTGATGCCGTCACGCGGCACTAATCGCCCGGCCACTGGCCGCATGTTTTCTAAGCCTTTTTTAATCGCGGGCAACGATGCGCCAACTGCTTGCGTTGCCGCCGCCGCTGCAACAGCATTTAATACATTGTGTTGGCCTAATACTTGTAATTGAATTTCACAATGGCCGACCGGTGTTTCTAAAATAAATTTAAAACGACCTTTGTCATCGGCTTGTAAATCGCGCGCAGAAAAATCGGCTTTATTTTTAATACCAAAACGCATTTGTGGTCGGTCTTTTAATAAATCTTGTAACCAATCACTAAACGCATCGTCGGCATTGATCAGTGCAATACCTTGTGCGGGCAATCCTTGAAAAATTTCTGATTTCGCGCGCGCAACGCCCTCGACGCTACCAAAACCTTCTAAATGCGCTGGCGCCACGTTATTGATAAACGCAACCGTAGGTCGTGCTAGTTGCGTTAAATAAGCAATTTCACCTGGGTGGTTAGCACCCATTTCGATCACTGCATATTTATGTTGTTCGTTTAATTTTAATAAGGTGAGTGGCACACCGATATCATTATTTAACGTGCCTTGGTTGGCTAACACTTCACCACATTCGGTTAAAATGGAACGCATCATTTCTTTAACCGTGGTTTTACCGCTGCTGCCGGTTAAAGCAATGAGTGGGATAGTAATTTGCGAGCGACGCAGCGCAGCGAGTTGCCCCAGCGCTTTGAGTGTGTCTTGCACTTGAATAATCGGAATGGTTGCGTCAACAGGTTTGCTGACTAGTACGGCAACCGCGCCTTTGGCTTGCGCTTCTTTGATGTGATCATGGCCATCAAAATTTTCGCCCTTGAGCGCAATAAAAAGTTCACCTGGTTTCAAGGTGCGCGTATCAGTGCTGACAAATTGAAATGGTGCATCGGCCCCCTTGAGTTGGCCGTTGAGATGTTTTGTAATTTCTGTGAGTTTTGTCATATTAATATTTATTTAACTATTCAAGACCAATTGCGCTTCAAACACATCGCTAAAGGGTAATTTTTCATCCCCAATAATCTGGTAGGCTTCATGCCCTTTACCAGCAATTAAAATAATATCATCCGCGTGTGCACAACTAATCGCATGAGCAATGGCACGGCGTCGATTATGTTCAACCACTGCTTTGGCCGGATTTTGTAACCCTGCCATAATATCAGCCACAATTTGCCGCGCGTTTTCCGTGCGCGGGTTATCATCTGTTACTACTATTTGATCGGCTAGCTGCTCGACAATTTCGCCCATCAATGGCCGCTTGCCACGATCGCGATCGCCGCCACAACCAAATATACACCATAATTGACCCTGACAGTGCTCGCGCAATACCCCTAATACGTGTTTTAACGCGTCGGGCGTGTGGGCATAGTCTACCACTACTAAGGGCTTGTTCTTGGTTTTAGTCACCGCTTCCATGCGCCCAGGTACACCTTGAATTTGTGTCAGTGCTGCCAATAACTCTTGCATCGGCACGCCCAATATACTCAAAGTTGTGAGCACCGCCAACAGGTTACTTAAATTAAAATCGCCCATCAGGTGCGGATTATGCAATAGACCATCACCCCATGGGGTTTGAATGCTAGCGGTAAAACCAATATCTTCAAATTGCGCGTGGCGTACATGAATTTGTGGGTATTTAGCCACAAGTTGTAAGGGTTTAACAGAATAGGTGTAGACCGACAAATTTTCTTCTATTTCACTCAACCAGGCTTGGCCATATTCATCATCCATATTCAAAATGGCATATTGCAAACCCGGCTGGGAAAACAACAAGCGCTTGGCGGCGGCGTAATTTTCCATCGTACCGTGATAATCAAGATGATCACGCGTTAAATTAGTAAAAATAGCGACTTCAAACTCAACCCCTTTTACCCGCCCTTGCACCAGGCTGTGCGATGAAACTTCCATCGCAACAAACTGCACACCTTGATCACGAAACTCTGCTAGCATCTTTTGCAAAGTAATGGGATCAGGTGTGGTCAAATCTGGGTTGGATAAATGCCCATACAAACCACTGCCGAGTGTGCCAATAATGCCACACGGCTGACCCAACGCTTTTAACGCTTGGCCAATAAAATGCGTGCAAGAAGTTTTTCCATTGGTGCCGGTAACACCTATAATATGTAATGATCGTGATGGGTGATCATAAAAGCGCGCGGCAATCGTACCGATATTATCAGCTAAATTTTCTACCGCAAAAATGGGGATGGTTTTATTTTTTTGATAAGGCACATTGCCTTCTAACACAATCGCGCTCGCACCTTTGGCAATAGCGGCTTCTATAAAATCACGCCCATCGACTTTAGTACCCGGATATGCAAAAAATAAATCACCCGCTTTTATTTGCCGACTATCCAGCGCTAAACCGCTAATCGAGCAATCAGATTTTGCGGTAACGGCCACTAAATCTTTTAATAAAAAAGCTAAGTTTTTAGTTGTTTTTTTCATCATTGCTTTCCCTAATCCGCCATGCCAGGTGGTGGTGGAGTAACAGCCGTTGGCTTGTTAGTTAACGAATTAAGATCATCCGGTGGCACATTTAATAAGCGCAACGCTTCACCCATCACATGGGAAAATATAGGCCCGGAAGTGTAACCACCATAATACTGAACACCTTGTGGATCATGCAATACCACAGCAACCACCAAGCGCGGCGCGCTGGCTGGGGCGATACCCACAAAGATACTATTGTAACGGTGTTTGATATAACCATAAGGCCCAACCATGCGAGCCGTACCTGTTTTACCAGTGATTCGGTAACCCGGTACGCGTGCTAATGGCGCAGTACCACCTTTGGTTAAGACCGATTCCATCATCGTCAAAATATCATTTGCAACGGTCGCATCCATTATTCTTTGCCCTTGCGGCAGCGTGCTAGAATGAATAAAAGTGACGGGATATTTTATGCCGCCATCGGCTAAAATAGCATACGCTTGTGCTAATTGCAGTGTGGTCACCGACATCGCATAACCAAATGAAACGGTGGCTAATACAAATTGGCCCCAGGTTGAATAATTCGTTAAATCGCCGGTACGTTCGCCAGGAAAACCACTCTCAGTCACTTGTCCAAAACCCACACTGTGAAACATATTCCATAAATTTTGCGGTGGTAAAGACAATGTCACTTTTGACATGCCCATATTACTCGATAATTTTAAAATGGTGGTGAGATCGATAACACCATTATTTTTACCATCGTCATCGATTTTTTTATCATCTACCATCATCCAGCCCGGTGAAGTATCCACTGTGCTATTGACTTGATATTTACCACTGGCTAATGCACTCGCCATACTAAATGGTTTAACGCTGGAGCCTGGCTCAAAAACATCGGTGACGGCACGATTGCGATAGCGACCGTCTTCAACAGAAGGACGATTATTGGGATTATACGAAGGCCAATTGACCATTGCTAAAATTTCGCCGGTTTTTACATCTAATACCACAATCGAACCGGATTTAGCTTTGTATTTAGCCACGCCTTGTTCTAATTCACGATAGGCAAAATATTGAATGCGATGATCGATGCTCAAATTTAAATTCTGACCCGGGCGTGGTGGTTTAATCACATCAACATCTGCCACAATGTGGCCTAAACGATCTTTGAGCACGCGCATTAATCCTGGCGAACCTTGCAGCCAATGATCATAGGCTAATTCTAATCCTTCTTGCCCTTGATCATCAATATTGGTAAAACCTAATACATGTGCAGTTACTTCGCCTTCCGGATAATAACGCTTAAATGCCGGTTGCAAATAAACACCCGGAATTTTCAGTGCTTTAATCGTAGTGCCGAGATCAGGATTAATATCACGTTTTAAATACACGAAGTCATGGTTAGGAACTATTCTTGTGCGCGTGCTTAAATCTTGTTTTGATAAATTTAACAGATTAGCCAAATTGGCAAATTGTGTGGGTGTGGCGACGAATTCTTTCGGATTGACCCAAATAGAATCGACTGGCGTGCTAATCGCCAACGGTTCGCCATTACGATCGATAATCATGCCGCGATAAGAAGGCACAGCCATGGTGCGCAGTGTGCGTGCATCACCTTGCCCTTGTAAAAACGCACGTTTTACAATGGTTAAATCGACTAAGCGCCAAACCAGCGCCATCGCGGCAATCAACAAAACAACAAAAATAAAATAATACCGACTACGATAGGTGGTCGGTGGTTGCAATGGCTTTTGATAATAGCGGCTATGACGGCCACCTCCTTCAGCCATTGGTCGATGTTCCGTCGTTGCGTTGGGCAACGGCAATCACCGCTACTTCTTTGGAGGTGGGCACTACCATTCCCAATTGCTGTTGCGCAATCGCTTGTACGCGCGCGGGCGCGGCCCAAGTATTTTCTTCTAACAATAGCTGCCCCCATTTTACATTGAGATCATCATGTTGTTCTTGCACCACTTGTAATTGGCTGAACAAATTGCGATCTAATGCTTTGACATACACCACAGAAAATGCCGAAGTCAGCACCGCGACGATTAATAAAATCACGCCCAACATCTGGCTTGATAATGTTGCTGTACTCTGACTCGCACTTACAAAAGTTCCTTGTGCTAACGCTTTGGCTGCCGCATTCATAGTAGTTTCTCCGCAATTCTTAATTTCGCACTACGCGATCGTGGATTATTTGTAATCTCATTTTCATTAGCCGTTATTACGCGCCCAATAGTTCTCATTCGGGTGCGCTCCTCTGCTGCCATTATCGGTAATTTGGCCAGCAGTTGTTCGCCGTGGCTATGCCGACGAATAAATCTTTTTACGATGCGATCTTCCAGCGAATGAAAACTAATCACTACCAAACGCCCGCCGATCGCTAACACTTCTAACACTTGCTCGAGACAATTTTCGAGCTCATTTAATTCTTTATTCACAAAGATACGCACAGCTTGAAAAGTGCGTGTCGCTGGGTGCTTATTCCTTTCCCACGCTGGGTTTGCAGCGCTTGCGATACTCGCTAATTGTGTGGTGGTATTAATAGGGTTATCCACACGTTCATTCACAATTGCGCGTGCAATTCTGCGCGCAAACTTTTCTTCTCCATATTCAAATAAAACTTTTACAATATCCGCTTCTTTTGCTGTCGCTAACCATTCGGCAGCACTGATCCCACTATGCGGATCCATGCGCATATCTAACGGACCTTCGCGCAAAAAACTAAACCCACGTTCGGGGTCGTCTAATTGCGGCGATGAAACGCCTAAATCTAACAGCACACCATCCACTTTACCGCTGACTGCATTCTGCTGAGCAATTTCGCCTAATTTGGCGAAAGGCGCTTGCGTAATTTTAAAGCGCGCATCTTCGAAGTTTTGTCGCGCAAATGCAATAGCTTCGGGATCTTTATCTATTGCTAATAATTTTCCTGTTGCTCCCAGTGCATTTAAAATTGCGGCACTATGTCCACCGCGACCAAACGTCGCATCGATATAAATGCCATCTGGCTTAATCGCTAAACCTGCCATCGTCTCTTCTAATAAAACCGATACGTGCTCATTTTTCATAATGCCAAGGACTGCAACTCAGGCGGCAATTCATCATTCGGATTTTTCTCTTCCACTAACCATGCTGCACGCCCGGAATGCCATTCCTCTTCATCCCACACTTCAAATTTTTTACCCTGCCCCACTAACATAATTTTTTTATCGAGTTTGGCGTATTCACGCAATAGCGGTGGTAATAACAAACGGCCATTGCTATCCAACTCCAATTCTGTTGCGTGACCAATCAACAAACGTTGAATGCGGCGTGCGGCACGATTGAAGCTTGGCAACGCCTGCAACTTTTGTTCGATAACTTCCCATTCCACTAACGGGTACAGCAGCAGGCACGACACCTCGGTATCGATGGTGACCACCAACTGCGGAACGCTGTGTTTTTGCAACTGCTCACGGTAACGCGCCGGCATTGCCATGCGCCCTTTTGCATCCAGCAAAATTGCATTTATTCCTCGGAACATAAAGTCACCCCAATTTTCCCCACAATTATCCACTTTCAACCACTTTATTACACTATAGGAACTAAAACGGCATTGGTCAAGGGTTTGAAGAGGAATTTTTGCGGAATGAGGTTGGGGGAAAAGGGACGTTAGGGGGATTTGCTACAATTTAATTGTTCATTGTTCACGAACTGTGAACGTTTGTGCTATACTTACTTATATCATGAAAGTTAAGAGGACAGCAGCCATGCTAAAACCACAAGATTGCATAATATTGCTTAAATTGATCGCCAATTCTCAAAAAGAATGGTCACAACGCCAATTAGCAGACAGCCTAGCTATCAGCCTAGGAGAAATTAATGCCGGCATAAAACGACTTCTTGAAGCAGGTTTATTGAGAAAAGACGGCTCTAAGCATTTTATTTACATCATCAGGGCTGCTGAAGAATTTTTGATTTACAGCGTTAAATATTTATTTCCAGGCAAACCGGGTGAATATACGCGCGGCATAGCTACGGGAATCGGCGCGTCACTATTTCACAATAAAATAGCTTCCAGCAACGCTGATTTTTTGCCTGTCTGGCCAGATGCCCAAGGCGAACAACAGGGGGTAGCCTTAAAACCGATTTATCATTCCGTTCCACAGGCGCTGCGCAATAACCCGGATCAAGGTTTTTATGAATTACTAGCGATCATTGATGTTATTCGCTCAGGGCGTGCGCGTGAACGAAATATTGCCGTTCAGCTATTAAAGGATAAATTAGAAAATGAAAAATAATGAATCAAGAAAATTGGCTAATATCGCTTTCTGAAATGGTTAGCAATAGATTATTTCAGGATGCATTGCCTGGTCATTTTATACATTATGGTGATTTGGCTGATGAACGCATTGAGTTGTTTTTGAAAAAAATTAATGAAATAGGATATGGGAGAAATTAGGTTTTCTTGAGTATACAAATACTTAAAGTTATAGATCGTCAAGAATATTTATTTTTTATTATTTTTTTTAGACTTCATCACTGAAGGAACTTTAATTTTGCTAGCAGGAATTATAACCACTTTATTATCTTGCCACACCGCAATCGATTGACCGAGTTTTTTGTGGCGAGTTAGAGCGACTGCGACGGCTTTGCGGATGCCTTGCTCTATTTTTTTAGACAGTTCAGATCGACTCATATCACTTACCTCGACAATACTTTAGCTGCAATATATTCCATAATTTTGATTTTAAGACTTCAATAGGATAAAGAATTTTTTTTCACTAATTATTTCTGGAAATGAACCAGAATTATCATACAAGCTCCAATGGTTAACTATCGGCATATAAAGCCCAAACAAGTTTTCCAACCCTCTTTTATAACGTCTTGCAATAGTTTCTATTGGAATTGCATGACCTCCATATTCTACCCTAAATTTGACGCGCTGTATGGCAAGTTCAACACTGTGCAACCATAAAAATATAAGATTTATCTTATAACCTTCAGCTTTGCATTGCTTCAAGAGCGGAACAAAACTTCTAGAAGCTAGTGTTGTTTCAAACGCAAAGCTTTTATCTTCTTCTATCAACTGATGAATTCTATCAAGCATCAATCTACCTGCTTGAATAGCCACTGTTTCAGGGCGAAAGGGTGATAAAGCATGCGCCAATAAATCTGCGTTAACATATTCATTAACTGTCAGATAATCCGGCAATAATATTTGCGCAGTGGTGGTTTTCCCTGCGCCGTTAGGACCTGCAATAACGAAGATTTCTTTCATTAATGATGGCTCAAATGATCAATCACTTGGTTTTTATGTCGTTTATATGTTTTTCGGGCAGGTATTATTGTCATGGGAATCTCCGTAGTAATTTTATCCCATGGCATTGAATATTTGCCAGTTTTATCCTGCAACACTAAACCCACCTGATATAAAATCTTAATATCTTGGTGTACGTTGCTGTATTCACGATTCAACTTTTTAGCTAACGCTCGAATACTGGTCGCACCAAGCGTGTGTAGATGCTGCAATAATTCCAGCCTTCGAGGTGTTAAAGTTTTCATAAGAGTAACAGTATCCTCGAAACGCAATGTTTCGATAGGCTCGGCAATTTTTTCTCCTTGCTCTGCACGCTTCCAGATATTTTTAACTTCACTAACAGCGTTTTTAAAGCTACTCACTTTAATATTCAATTGTCGTTTACTCATGTTTACTCCTATCCTTCATACGAAGCTGAGATACATCATTTTCAAAATCATCAAATAATTTATCGATATTAATGAATTGGTAAGATAGTTCTTGATTACCGATATGCTTGTGATCGCCCTTACCTGTTTCATTATCATACCGCACTAAACAATTTCCCTCGCTATCACCATAATACAACCGATATTTATAACCATACAACTAAAAAAAGATAGCTCCCCCATAAAAAATATACTACATATCCAAACACACCACAATAAAAAAGTTAATTATTTTTACATAACTGTTGTAAATATTAGTTACATTTTCTATAATAGATAATTGAGGATATCATTATGCAAACAAATTTCATTAAGCAATTACGTAAAAAACACAACCTGACGCAAGAATACATCGCCTCAGAATTAGAAATGTCGCGCCCTACCTATCTGCAAATAGAACATGGGGAGCGTGATTTAAACGACTTAACTATCACAGAAGCTAAAAAACTGGCAAAGATATTTAATCTTTCACTTGAACAACTATTACAACAAAAACAACCTACTGTTATTGAAAATGTTGTTACACGTCAAAAACCAGCTAAAATCAAATCAGAAGAAATCCGCATCAGCATTCCGCAAGAACGTGCCGATAAATTCAAACAAGTATTGCTCTATATTTTAAAAAAAGTGGGCGGCAAACCCAATGTGGGTATGACAGTATTATACAAATTGCTTTATTTCATCGATTTTGATTATTACGAAAAATACGAAGAACAATTGATGGGTTTAGCCTATATAAAAAACCATCATGGGCCAACACCGATATTATTCAAAAAACTCATCGACAAAATGCTAACAAAAGGCGAAGTAGAAGAAATAAAAAGCAAATTTTATCGCTATCCACAAACCAAATATTTGCTCAACCCATCCATAGAGCCAAATTTAACAATTATCAACGGTCAAGAAAAAGAACACATCGACTGGGAACTGCAACGTTTATCCGACCTTTCTGCCACAGAATTATCTGAAATATCCCACCGGGATGTACCCTGGCTCACAGCAGAAGACGGCAAACCCTTAGATTATGAATCCGTTTTTTACCGTACTACTGAAACGTCGGTGCGAAAACCATTAATTTCGTTAATTTAGGTGGGGTATATTTTATATTTTCTTGGAGTATCCCTTGTTTTTTAATACCCAATAGGATATAATTAAATCGTGATGAAAATAATTTTCTATAAAACAACAAAATCCCCGATTCAAGAATTCATCAAGGCTTTAGATGTAAGGGATAGAGCAAAAATTTTGGCTTGTTTAAAAAGTATTGAAGTCTTAGGTTTTGATAGCCCGAGAGTACAATTTAGATAAATTAGAGGTACGTTATGGGAAATTAAAATTCACGCAGCCACAGCAGGATATCGTATTTTTTATGTCTCTGTAGAGCGCGATATGCTAATTTTATTACATGCTTATAAAAAACAATCTCAAAAGGCACCGACTAAAGAAATTGCAATTGCTGAAAAACGATTACTAGAGGTATTAAACCATGAAAACAGTTACGTTAACTAATGTCATTCGTGAAGAATGCAAAGATAAAGAATTTGTTAGGCATTTTCAACGCGAGCTACTCATTAATGAAATTGCCAAGATGGTGATTCAGTTAAGGCAACAAGCCAAGTTGACACAACAAGAATTAGCCAACAAAGCAGGCACTACTCAACCCGTCATAGCACGACTTGAGAGTGGAACCGATCATCGTATGCCATCTCTGGAACTTTTAACAAAACTCGCGTCTGCCGCCAATGTGAAGCTAAAAATCGTCATAGATAAACAGCATTAAGATAATATTTAAACCAGCTTTTGGAGTTATAGTTGAACTTTATTAGAAAATTTTTAAAAAAATTGATATGGCCTGCGGCGAATTTACCATTTTTCTTATGCATGAAAAAATGCGCAAAAAATCTTTGGTTTATATACATTTCTTAAGGAAATCTTAAGCTTCAGCAGTTATAATGGTATCCGACCCTGTAATTCAACTTTTTCTAGTCCCTAATAAACTTTGATGAGGTCAAATATCATGCCTGGAGATAAAACAATAGAGTTTGGTTATCAAATTAAGCAGGACACCCCGGTAATCAGTTCTAGGCAGAATTTTTCTGCTATCGTTGGGAAAAATCCTACTGTT
Organism: Gammaproteobacteria bacterium; assembly: GCA_013288885.1. Classification (GTDB taxonomy): domain Bacteria; phylum Pseudomonadota; class Gammaproteobacteria; order JABDBA01; family JABDBA01; genus JABDBA01. Next base: position 39,520 of record JABDBA010000003.1, read on the forward strand.
TGGCTTCCTACTGAAAATAGTGGCTATTATGAGTTCTATCGAGTAGAGGCGCTTTCACTTACACACCCTGACCGAGGTAGTTCGTCTGTTGATTCATTTCATGCTACTAATGCCCTAAGCTGGGCGCACCATCTAGTTACCACTAATGGCGATATTGAGGGGATGCGTGCTGCGTCTATCGAAGCGCGACAAAAAGCATGTATTTATATCTATCACCAACAAAATATAACCACCGAACTTATTCAATTTGAAGACCTAGGAACTGAACACAAACGCATAAAATCTAGCTTCGAACAATATTTGGATGATGAAAAACTATCAAAAGTTGAAAGTATTTCTATTGTTAAATGTAGAGTGCCAAAAAAAGATTTAGATCTGCTAGGATTTCTATCTACTACAACAGGGGAGCAAAACAAAGGTTGTTTTGCTAAAAATCAGGCCAGCCAGGATGAAGTTGGGAAGTTTTCGAAACTTTTCCAAGAAATTTTACGTACAACACTAATATATGGTGCTACGTACACGGTAGATTTTTGTACTGGCACGTTGGTAAAGGATCAAAAAAATGACACAAATTCAATTGATTCTAGTACTTTTGTAAAGGTATCTATTCCCCCTAAAAGTTCTAATCAAGAAATTCAGGCAGCCATGACGGAAGCTATTCTCAAGAGTACTAGAAAGGCAAATATTAAGGCTGATGCTTTCGTTGCCGTTGGAGACGAGAAAAGTGCAGCAGCACCCCTAAAGGAAATAACCCCCGCAAACCCGGTGAGACTTCTTGAAGCACTAGGGATCTCACCAATAGTTATTGAAAGTGCGTCTTCATACTCTTCGAAATTAATGCATTTTTTTCGAGTTCTTCAAAAGCTAACTCAAGGAGAAATTGACAAATTATTTACCCATTCAGTGGACGAAGAGGATACGACCCATCGTACTTGGGTTATAACTTTTGCAGGGCAAGAGCTAGCAAGATATACATATACAGTCCAAGAAAGCATACCTGCATTTCGAAAGGTGCTAGATAAAAGAGATGCCAAAGAAAAAGCTGATGCGATGGCTCTTTTGACACTGATAAAAGACCCCGTCTATTTTAAAGATTTTTTAATAGAAGTTCCGGATGGTTTGGATCCACACCCTATAGACACATTAAAGCAGTTTTTTAATAGCCACAGCATTTATGCAAAAACAAATGAGGTACTGGCAGCCTATCCAAGGCGCCCTCGTGAATCTCACTTCGAATGTATATTAACTTTCAAGGGTGTAGTGCTATCGTTAGGCCAAGGTCTAGACAATACCAAAGACGGAGCAAGAGATATAGCTCATCGCAAAACTTTTGAAATGTTACTGGGGGTTATTAACAAACTAGATGCTGAGTCTGCTTTTAATCTTAGCATGAAACTTGGGGGTATCCCACCAGCACTTGCTGCAGTACAAGCGCAAGGTTCAACTGAAACAGCAAATCCTAAACCTAAGGAAATAAAGGAAGAACCAGAGAAAGAATCAACGTCAAGCACAACAGATGGCTATGTAATGGTAGCAGGGAAAGTAAGCGGGCCTTCTCAAGATTCCGATAGTCGTTTCAAAAACTTTGGAGATTTTCAAAAAGACAGTTCTAAGAAAAAGACACAGGCATCACCTGATACAGAAGGTTCTGACTTTGTTCAAGTTCCACAGTCAACATTTGGCATGCGATAATACAGGTGTTAGTGGAGGGTAATGAGAATGTATTCATAATGGCGCTAAAACTGAAATTTAGTGCAAGTATATGATCACTAAATTGATGATTTAATGTCATTAGCCTTACTTTAATAAAACAAAAAAGGAAGTCGGCCGATAAGCCGGGTTTTGTCGTGGACAATCATTCATCTGGGATGCACGTCACCGTACACCTCAAGCAACCTACCCGGATCCTGCGCGGGTCGCGCATCGGTAAACTTGCGTTTACGTGGATCCCTATTTGGTCTTGCTCCGAGTGGGGTTTTCCGTGCCGCAACTGTTACCAGTTACGCGGTGCGCTCTTACCGCACCTTTTCACCCTTACCTTATAGTTTCCTATACGGCGGTATATTTTCTGTGGCACTTTCCATAGGCTTGCACCTCCCAGGGGTTACCTGGCACTCTACCCTTTGGAGCCCGGACTTTCCTCCGTATTTGAAAAAATACAGCGACTGTCTAGCCAACTCCCAATAAGGAGATTAGTATAAATCTTTGTCTTTGGAAAGAAATATATGCGAGAACTTTACATCGGCCTCATGTCTGGCACCAGCATGGATGCTATCGACGCGGCCTTGGTCGACTTCAGCGCCGATTTAAACACGCCACACTTAATCGCCACGCACAAATCGCCCATGCCACGCGCCATGCGCGATCAATTGCTTGATCTATGCACGCCCGATTTTGATGAGATCAATCGCTGCGGCATGGTGGATATGGAATTAGGAAAATTATTTGCCATCAGCGCCAATGAATTATTAGCCAAAAGTAAAATCGCCCGTGCGGATATCATCGCCATTGGCAGCCATGGACAAACCATTCGCCACTATCCCAATGCTGCAACTCCTTTCACGCTACAGATTGCTAATCCTAATGTGATTGCCGAATTAACCGGCATCACTACGGTCGCTGATTTTCGCACGCGCGATATGGTAAAAGGCGGCCAAGGTGCGCCGTTGGTTCCGGCTTTTCATCAACAACTATTTCGTGATCAGCAACAAGATCGGATTATTTTAAATCTAGGTGGTATCGCGAACATCACTTGGCTACCAGCTGATCGCAATTTACCCGTAATCGGTTTTGACACCGGCCCCGCCAGCACTTTACTCGATGCTTGGGTCAACCAGCATTTGCAACAACCTTATGATAAAAATGGTGCATGGGCAGCGAGTGGTAAAATTAATAATGATCTCTTAGAAATTTTATTAGACGACCCTTATTTTAAATTAGCAGCACCCAAAAGCACCGGGCGCGAATATTTTAATTTAGCGTGGCTAGAAAAATATTTAGAGCAATGGTCGCGTAAAATCAGTGCAGCAGATGTTCAAACCACATTAACCGAATTAACAGCACAAAGTGTGGCAGCTGCGATCCATAAAGTACTAAATAATAAATCAGCACAAATTTTAGTATGCGGCGGCGGCATACATAATCTTTATTTACTACAACGGATTAAAGATCTTTGTGCTGATTGTGACATACAATCCACCGAAAAATTTGGCGTTCACCCTGATTGGGTAGAAGCAATGGCATTTGCGTGGCTCGCACAACAAACCTTAGCACGCAAACCCGGCAATTTGCCGGGTGTAACGGGCGCAAGTGGTTATGCGATTTTAGGTGGGGTGTATTTTGGTAAATTATGATGGCTTAGATGTAGTCGCAGTACTACGGCTTGAAGCAGAAATAGATGCTGCATCCGCTGTACTTTGCGTTAAATCACGAGCAGGCGCAGGTAGCGATGAGCTAGATGCCGACACTAGTGATGAACCTGAAGCAGCTAAATATTGAAGATTTTGTTTGGAAGGAGATAGCGCACCCGCCAGCTGTTTGTCAGCAACGCCTTTTTCCTCAGCAGGCGCGACCGGTGCTTTGCTTGAAGTATTTAACAATGCAAGATGTTGTTTAAACCACTTCCACATCATGTTTAATAGTTTTTGCGGATTTGCAGCCCATTGAATACGGTCATTGGGACCCACAGATTCGCCAAATAAAGCTAGTTCTTTAGGTATAGTTATTTCATCTCCATCCCTACACATAGATAATATTGCGAGCGGAAGCGACGGTGGGTCCACTGAATACCCCGTTTCTCTCCCCATTTGTTCTTTTATTTTTTCTAATAATTTTTCTACCAATTTCGAAGCTTGCAGGTTAGGATTTTGTTTTCCCGCAAGCATAATATGAATTATGAGGAAAAATAACTGCCTGCTGCCGCATCGATCGAGCATCGCATCACAAAATGTATTTAGGAAAGATGTTGATTTTGCAGAAAAAATAATAATATCGCGTATTAGGTTATCCGGATCATTTAACTTGCCTTGATTAATTAAAGGACACTCCTTATTCTCACGGACTGCCTGATCATCAACCTTCGACAATATACTATTAACTTGTATGATTATTCCTGCATGCCAATCTGAATCTTCATAGATGTAGTAAGGAGATTTATTCAGTGTTGCGACAATTGCAAAATCTTTTGAAATATTTTTTTCAGCACAAAATTGGTAAAAATTTTCTAGCTGGTCATCCCAGCCTAATCGGTAAAATAAAGTTCGTCTCGTCAAATCTATTCGTCCTGACAAATCCAAGTGACTTTTGACCAGCAAATGTGCCAATTCTCCCGCTTTGTCAAGGCATTCTCTCTGCTCTGGTGTGAGTGTGCCTTTTGAGAGTAAAGCCAGCCGATTCGTTTCTGCTTTTGCAATAGCACTTAAAATTTCAACAGCATTTTCATACCATGATTGTTCAGATTCTATGGCGACTACTTTTACACTTTCGTTATCTAAAAAATCTTTTAACGCTTTTTGTAAATCACTTTTACCTGGCTTGTTCTTATGAACCGATACGAGCGCCGCATGTTCAGCAGCTAATAATTGAATGGTTTCTTCTACCATAGCTGGAGAAGCGGTTTTCGTTTTAAAATTATCAATAACAGTCCTAATTCGCTTTACTGTTGCTAATCGAGTGTGTCCTTTTTTTGGTTCGCCCGCGCGCGGATAACCCGCTCTCTTAATACCTTTGTCTAATTGATCCAAAGCTGTAGATATTGCTGCAGTATTATAATTTTTCTCTTCCTGCTTTGATTCACCCTTTGATATAACAATGAGCGGCGTTGCATTCGCAGTAACAACACCTACAGGTTTAGTGTTGGAGCGGGAGCTATTAGAAGGGGTACACTCCTTGAAATATTCGAGCTTAGCAGCTGCACTAGCGGGGTAAATTCTTGCTATCTCAGCCATATAGTCTGCAATCTCTGGTTCATTAATCTCAGCATCAGGCGGCAACACGACATGAGGATTTACCATTTGCTTTAAAGCCAACTGCATTAGTTCTTTTCGTTTTTCAGCATCCGCTGGGCATGGTAAAGCACTAATTGCTTTTAAAACACCTGCAATAATTCCATTTTCCCCTTTTAAATGAATATGAATAGCCTGATATTGATTACCATTGACATATGCGTCAAGAGCACTTAAATCTAGTGCTTTTCTGTATATAATTTTTTTGAGTACTTTTATTTTTCTATAGTCATCAGATTCACTAATTTCTTTTATTTCACGAGCAATATCTGAATTGCGCTCTGAAAGTGGGGGTGAAAGCTTTTCTTGATTTAAAAATTGCCGCATTACCTCAGTAATATATTTAAAAAAATCATCATCTTTTGCTACTACTTGTTGTTCGGTTTTAGTATCTAGATCGGACTTCTTATGCCATACAAATAGAGGGTCATTCAGTATTGTAGCAGGCCTTTTCTGCTTGCCGTAACGCGCTGGGGCTAACCCGTCCAAGTCTTCAAGATCTTGACCATAGACTAACCACATTATTTCTAAAAAACCTTGGGTATCGATATTTTTATCAGATAAATGCGTCATATGAAGTCGTGCCATAAAACGAATACGATCTGGATCCACACCATTAATACCACACCTAGCCAACCCTTCTTGCGTAAATCCATCAGCCAACCTATCCTTCAGCTGCGATGGCACGCAATTGTATAAATACATAAAAATATCTGGAATAGTCTTTATGTTTTCAGAATCTTTTTTACGGTTGTGCCTTTTTTTAAAATATTGCTTAAATAGTTTATTTTCTAATGCTAAATTTTGCTTAGCTGGGTCATCTTTATGAAAGAATATTATTTGTACAATTAAAAAAAATAGTTGCTGTGCATTTATTCCTTCTATATAAGCATTAAATTGACCTTGAAAGTTTTTGTTTCTTTTATAATAACTAAGCACTTGCTTTATTAAATCTGCTGGTATTGCGTCTATTGAGTAAAAAAAATTACCCCGTATTTTTTCATATGGCTTGATGCGCTTACGAACTTGCTGCAATATTTCCGGGCCCATCAGACTTGGTCTAAATCTAGTTGGAATTTGTTTAACGACCTCGTCGGGCCCTTGCTTTTCTTCTGCCGCTCCAGATACGTCTTTACGCCGGTCAATATCTATCATTATAAGCTTATCAATAGATTGCATCGCCGACTGTACCTCAGCTTCATCCTTCTTTTGTACCAAGATAATCTCTGATTCAAATCTTAATGCAAATAATTCAGAATCTAAGTGAAACAATTCAGCAAAAACTTCAATAGCCACTGTTTTTATTTGCGGATCCATACCCTCAACTATCGGCTGTAATTCAGGCACCATGCTTTCATATATAGTATCCCTTAAACCGTTTAAAAAAATTGATGTGTATTGCTCCTCCTGTTTTTTAAAGGCCGCATACTGTAACAAAACCCATATACCACCCCTATAAATAACATTAGATTGCGCACCCTCAGCTATAGCGGGTTCAATACACGCGCAAAGTCTTTTTATTATTGATTTGAAAATTACTCCCCCTAAGTCATCAGTTTTCTGCATTGACTGGAGCTTTTGGTGTAATACTCGCAGGTTTTTTAAAATTTTCTGTGCTGTTTCGGGGGACGATGAAAATTTAGTTAATAGCGGAGATCTGGTTAATTCGGTGTCGGGTTGCATATGATCCTCATCATTTTAGAAATGAAACATTGATTTTAACTTAAATGAAGCATTTATGCCAGCCGTCACCCAATCCCTCACCCTCTCCCAAAGGGAGTCCCAAAAGGGAGAGGGGATCGGAACCTGCTACGCCGAAAACGATGACCCGCAACCGCAGGTGGTTTTGGCATTAGGATTGCGGATGATGAATTGTTCGCCTTGCAGATCGCTTTTGTAGTCAATTTCGGAACCGACGAGGTATTGAAAGCTCATGGGGTCGATCAGCAATTTGACTAATGCAGCGCTGTCGTTATCAAGCGATTTTTCAATGACGGTATCATCGGCATTAACGGCTTCATCAAAAGTGAAGCCGTATTGAAAACCGGAACAACCACCGCCGGTGATATACACGCGCAGTTTGAGATTGGGGTTGCCTTCTTCTTGCATCAGTTCCCATACTTTGCACGCGGCATTGTCGGTGAAGATGATGGAAGGTGGGATTGCATGGTTGTGGGAAATTTCTTTTTCAATTGCATTCATAGTTGATTACTCTTAAACTTTAAAATTAATGATTCAAACATTGCATGTCGGATCCGTCGCTGCGCGACTTGATCCGACCTACGAAACTCTATTTCGCAATATTTATAAGGAAAAACTCATGCTCTGGATCAAAGCTTTTCACGTTATTTTTATGGTCACCTGGTTTGCTGGCTTGTTCTATTTGCCACGTTTATTTGTTTATCATGCCATGGCCAACGATGATATCAGCATCGAACGTTTTAAAATCATGGAACGAAAACTTTATTACGGCATCATGCTGCCCAGTGCACTACTCACGCTGATCACTGGTATTTGGTTGCTTAGCTTTAATGTTACTGGCTATATGCAAGCGGGTTGGCTACATGCCAAATTAACCCTCGTTGTGTTGTTAATTCTTTATCACCTCTATTGTGGGCATTTGCGCACTTGTTTTAAAAATAATCGTAACACGCATTCACATGTATTTTATCGTTGGTTGAATGAGTTTCCAGTCATCGTGTTAATTGCTATTGTTATTTTGGTAATCGTGAAACCTTTTTAAAATTCGCGCTTAAACTTCTACCATTTCAAAATCTTCTTTGCCGGCGCCGCATTCGGGGCAGCGCCAGGTAAGGGGTACGTCGTCCCAAAGCGTGCCCGGCACGATGCCTTCTTCGGGCCAGCCTTTGGCTTCGTCGTAGATTAAACCGCATAGTAAGCACATGTAACGTTTCATCGAATACCCTCACCCTAACCCTCTCCCAAGGGGAGGAGAGGGGATCGGAAAAATAATTGGGGTATTATACAATAGATTTCAGATCAAATAGCGGTTTGTGACCATTTTCCAGATAAAATAATCGATAGAAAGCTTGCCAGGGCCGCGTAACAGGCTCACCAGCAGCATTAAACCCCATACAATGTGCCATTCTATGGCGGCAGAGGTTAAACTCGGGCAGGAGATGACAGCCACGATATTGTAAAAAAACAGTATCCCCGCGCTGAAACGGCCTAATAAACCTAAGGCCAACAGCAGCGGGAAAAGTAGCTCAATGCCCGTTCCCAGGTAAGCCGCACAGGCAGGTGTCAGCATCGGCACTTTATATTCATTGGCGAACAGCATCAGCGTGGTGTCCATACTCTGGATCTTAACTAAACCGGCCTGCCAAAACACATCAGCGACCCACAGTCGTAGCACCAAGTCACCAATGGGCGAGCTAAAATTAAGCCATTTTATGAACAATGCGATATTGTTTGTAATCCATTTCATAGCACACCCCTCCTTATCCTTAATCACATTTAGTTCAATTATAGAACAAATTCGGTGATTATGAGGTTTGCGATGCAAAATTGTAGGAATTGTCCTACATCAAAATTAGGTTCAACTTCTAATGCCTCAGCGCAAGCTTGCCCCATTTCTTTTTGTTGGGTGAAGGCAGACAACAGTGCATATTCCCCCTCACTCAAAAATCTCCATTCAACCTCAAACTTAGGGCGTAGCATTAAAATTTTTTCACCATGCTCTGGCAGGGTGATTTGATCATTGGGATCTTCTTCCGCTTGGCAAAGTTGCCAAATATATGAAACCGGAAATTGCATTGCAAAAAGTCGCGTCGCAGGATGCAAAGAAAATTTTACCTGATGATAATCGTCTGGTGCTATTTGACCCAACGCTATTAAATCGAGCGGCGAGTGTGCGGCAGCGTGCAACGCCAAATGATAACCCCATTCAAATTGCGCAACTTCAGCTAAATACGGCACAGTTTTGGCTGGCGGAAAAGTAGCTAAAAATTCGGCGAGCTTATCACCGTATTGTTGCAGATCACAAAAAGTGGAAGGGTATTGTCGCACATATTCGCGCGCTGCTGCGTTAAAAAAATCGGCGCCAACTAAACGCTCGACAGTGGGATAAACCGCGCGCAACGCTTGCGTGCAATTGTTGATAATATTATTGCGATAAATTTGCAGCCGTTGTTCGGGGGTTAATCCGTTCGCAATAATGTAAGGAACCAGTGGTTGCGTTTCAAGCGTTAGCAGCGCGGCAGAAAAAGCTTTTTGGAGATTATAAAGTTGCAAACACTCACTCCCCTTTGGCAAACAACGCGGCGATAAATTCATCGGCAGAAAATGGTCGCAAATCGTCGATGTTTTCACCTACACCAATAAAGCGGATCGGCACAGCCAGCTTTTTAGCGATCGCAAAAATAATGCCGCCTTTTGCAGTGCCATCTAATTTCGTCAAAGTAATTCCCGTCACATTGATCACACTATTAAATTGTTCTGCCTGCACTAAAGCGTTTTGGCCAGTGCCTGCGTCTAACACCAACATCACTTCATGCGGCGCTTGTGGATCTAATTTACTCATCACGCGTTTTACTTTTTGCAACTCTTGCATCAAATTATCTTTAGTATGTAAACGACCAGCGGTGTCGGCGATCAACACATCGATGTTACGCGCTTGCGCCGCTTGCACTGCATCAAAAATAACTGAGGCGCTATCAGCACCCGAATGCTGCGCGATCACCGTGATATCATTGCGCTCGCCCCATACTTGCAATTGTTCAGTGGCCGCCGCACGAAAGGTATCACCCGCTGCTAACATGACTTTTTTACCTTCGCTTTGCAAACGTTTTGCTAGTTTACCAATCGTCGTGGTTTTGCCTGCGCCATTCACTCCTACAATTAAAATGACATAAGGTTTGTGTGTGTCAGTAATAACGAGCGGCTGCGTACATGGTTGTAAGATGGCATAGAGTTGATCTTTTAATGACGCGATCAATGCTTCTGGATCAGCTAATTGTTTGCGTGCAATTTGTGCGGTGAGTTTAGTAATAATTTCTTGCGTCGCTGTGGTTCCCACATCTGCGGTCAATAAAAGGGTTTCGATTTCTTCTAACAATTCAGCGTCGATGGTTTTTTTGCCCAGCACTAAACTGGCCACACCCTCGGTTAAGCTGTGTCGCGTTTTGCTCAAACTTTGTTTGAGGCGATTGAATAAACCAGGCTTTGCGGCCGGAGTTTCTTCTTTATTGCGTTTTAGAAATTTAAGCATGGTGTTTGGTCGGGAAACTACTAAAATATTTAAGCTGGCCTTATAGCATCTCATGTCGGATCCGTCGCTACGCTCCTTGATCCGACCTACATTAGGTGTCATTCTTTACAACTTAACACACATTAAGACAAAACCTCAATGAAACAAGGGCAAGTACGAATTATTAGTGGCAAATGGCGCGGACGCAAGCTCCACTTCCCCGCCGTACTGGGGCTAAGACCTACCCCCGATCGGGTACGCGAAACCCTCTTTAACTGGCTCGCGCCAGTGATTGTGGGAGCTAACTGCCTCGATCTCTTTGCGGGTAGTGGCGCGCTGGGGCTAGAAGCCCTTTCGCGGGGCGCTGCGCACCTCACAGCCATCGACCAATCGGCCGCCCTAGTCGACTACCTGCGCCAACTCATCGTCACCCTGAAGATAGAAAATATGACTATTCACCGCGCGCCCATACCCAGCGCCGACTTACCCATTCCTATTAAAGCTAAAGGCCCGTTTGACATCGTGTTCCTCGACCCGCCGTTCCATCAAGACCTCATAGCCCCCTGCTGCGAGTGGCTCGAACAGCAAAAATTGCTCGCCCCTGAGGCACTGATTTACCTGGAAACCGAAGCCACTCTAAACCCCCTTCCAATCCCCTCACATTGGCAACTTTTGCACAGTAAAAAAGCCGGTCAGGTGAGCTACCACCTAGCATCGCATGTCGGATCCGTCGCTACGCTCCTTGATCCGACCTACATCTAATTTGATTCAAAACGTACCCTTGACAATAATCCCCCTTCTTGCTTCAATGCATCAGGATAACACACCTATAATATGCCATAGCCACACTTAAGGTTAGCGACCCAACCATGGATCATAAAAAGTCAGCCTTATTTCTTTGTGCCACCCTAGTGCTATCAGGTTGCACAGCCAATCCCCCTCCTCCCGCAGCGCCGGTAGGGGATGACGCCACCGTTAAACTCGCTGAAACCGCTAGTGCTATCAGCCAATCGCTGACTAACCTTGATGCTATTGAAAAAAATTCAGCACCACCGATTAATAATAAATTACTACCCTACCCCACCAGCAATGACATGATGCAACCGGTTTCGGTCGATTGGTCTGGCCCTATCGAACCGCTGCTGCGCCGCATTGCTGGCCTTTGTAACTATTCGCTGCGGGTGATTGGTATGTCGCCTGCGATCCCAGTGTTGGTTACTATTTCTGCTAAAAATACCCCGGTGGGTTACGTGATTCGTGATGCTAATTTTCAAGCCATGAGTAAAGCAAGTGTGTTAGTCTATCCTGGAATCCATGTCATTGAATTGCGCTATGGCAAAAGTTAACACTTCTTTTTTATATCATCGTTTGGCAGATCGGCTAATGCAGTTTATTGCCTGCGTTTTTCTGTCGTTGTTACTGGTTGGTTGTGCCAGTGAAGAAGGAGACACCACCACACTTGATCAACTACAAGGCCTTGGCCAAGGCTCAAATGTGGCAGGCAGTACTGGGCTTAATTCTATCCGTGCGGCAGCGCTACAAGAAACGGCATTAAGTGTAGGCGCACAAGGAGGCCTTTCTGAGCGCTCGAAACAAATCAATACGACCTTGGCCGCTAATTCCGCCAGCCTCGACAATATTTTTAATTTTAATTTAATGATGCTCGATCATAACGTGCTGCCACCTGTGTTAGTACAAGGTGAAGCGAGTTTAGCTTTAGATGACGATAATACAATTCGCATTGCTGATCGCACCTATCAAATTATTTCGCAAGCACGTTTTGTGACAACGCCACCGAACTGGCGTGATTATTTATGGCTTAATTACAGCAAACCTGCATTACCCGATAATAGTTTATTACCGAAGAATTCGAACGAACGTGATATCTGGAAAAAATACGCCGCATTGGGTTGGCAAAATGGTGCGACACAAGCCAACACTATTTACATCACTAACCTCGCACGTTTGAAACGTGATTTTATGGGGATGGTACGCTATCGTGTCTTATTATCACAACATATGGTCAGCGCACCGTTTGTTGCTACCACTGATTTAGGCGTGACGGGTGATAATTCTAATTTACGTATCAACGATCAAGTGCTGCGCATTACTGCATTACCTAGCTTACAAACTAACAGCAAATTATGGAGACCGGTGATTAACCAATGACAATACAATTAATGCCTAACGAACCGGTGCGTTTTACACCGACCCATCTCTCGCACTTATTGGCTTTCTGCAATACGTTAAATGCGTCGGATATTACAATCCAAACCAATGAACCGATTTTTGCCGAAGTGTATGGTCGTTTATTGCGCGTGACTAATCGTAAATTATCTAACACCGAAGTAGGTGAATTATTAAATGCAATTTATGGCCCCAACGGTACAACGCAAATTTTAAGCGGCGCTGACGTTGATACGCATTATGAATTTCAATTAAGTCGCACCGAACGCTTTCGCTATCGTGTGAACGGCACGGGTTGCCAAGTCGAAGGTCATGATGGTATTCAAATCACCTTGCGTGCTATTCCATCTACACCACCTAAATTAGAAGATTTAAATTTAGAACCTGAATTAGTCGAAGCGCTTGCGCCGCCGCAAGGTATTATTTATGTGACCGGTGCTACGGGTTCCGGTAAAACCACCTTATTAGCTTCGATCATTCGTGATATCGTAGAAAAAGAAGAAGGCAATCGTAAAGTGTTGACCTATGAATCACCGATCGAATTTGTTTATGATGCGGTTGAAAAACCTTCGTCAGTGGTCAGTCAATCAGAAATTCCACGCCATTTACCTACCTTTGCTGCGGGTGTGCGCAACTCACTGCGCCGCAAACCCCGTTTGATTTTAGTCGGTGAATCGCGCGATGCCGAAACCATCAGCGCTTCATTAGAAGCCGCACTCACCGGTCACCCGGTGTATACCACTTTACATGCGAACGGTGTTGCCGAAACCATGCGACGTTTGATCACTTCATTTCCCTCCGAAGAACGTCATGGCCGCACTATTGATATTGTCGAAACCATCCGCGTTGCAGTGTGGCAACAATTAGTGCCGACGGTTGAAGGCAAACGCGTAGCGCTGCGCGAATTTTTAATTTTCAACGATAACATCCGCGATATTTTATTAGAATCAGAATTAGAAAATGTCACCGCCGTCACGCGTAAACTACTCAAAGAATACGGCCAACCGATGGCCGTTGATGCAAAAAAGAAATTCGATGCAGGCATCATCTCCGAACGCGATTACAAATTACTCGTCACCAGCTCCAAGCGCGCGGATCAAGATGTGGCGGTGAAATGAAGGGGTCATTCCAGCGCCGTTTTGTAAGTCTCGCGCATAAACAGTAACGCAATGAAACTTAAAATGGCAAAGCACATTAAGATCCAACTTGGTGATAATAAATTGCCGGAGTAGCCGATTAACCAGGTGGCAATTAACGGTGTTAAACCGCCGACGATACCAAACCCTACATTGTAGCAAATAGCCATGCCGCTATAGCGCACGTGGGTGGGAAATAATTCAGCTGTGGTGCACGGGAACACGCCGGCCACACAACTAGCAAATAATCCGCACAACGAAGTGACGATCACTACCATGGGGAAGTGTTGCGAATGAAACAACATAAATAAAGGATAAACAAAAATGCTGAAGAAAATTACGCCAATGAATAATAGTTTTTTGCGCCCTATTTTGTCTGACAAATAACTGGTTAATAAAACTGGCACGGTGAATATTAAAATACTCAGCGTATTTAATTCCAATAATTTGGCTAACGGATAATGAAAAAAAGTAGCGAGATAAGTCGGCATAAACAAGAATAAAATACTAATGATGGTTGCTTCTAATGCCGTAATTGTGACACCTTGCAAAAATTTATGCGGGTGGCGCACAAAAATTTCTTTGATCGGTAATTTTACTTTGTTGCGCGCTGTTTGTAACAATTGAAAAGCCGGTGTTTCGTTGAGTTGTTTGCGCATAAAATAACTCACCACCCCTAATAAACCACCGATAAAAAATGGGATGCGCCAACCCCAACTCATTAATTGGTCGGAACTGAGTTGATGGGTGACCATTGCGCCGACAAAAGATCCCGCCAGCAAGCCCATGTTAATACCAAATAAAATTAGGCCAGTTGCAAAACCACGGCGTTTTTCCATGACTGTTTCCGCCGCAAAAACAATTGCGCCGGGAATTTCACCACCCACAGATAATCCTTGTAACAAACGCAAGGTAACTAATAAGATTGATGCGCCAATGCCAATGCTATGATAAGTCGGCAAACAACCAATTAAAAATGTGGGCACGGCCATTAGCAATACCGTGTTAATAAAGGCTTTTTTGCGGCTGAATTTATCGCCGAAGTGGCCAAATAAAATGCCACCCAGTGGGCGCGCTAAATAACCAATGGCAAATACTGCCAGCGTTGCCATCAAAGAGGCAATTTGGTTGCTGGAAGGAAAAAATAATTCGCCAATCGTTTTGGCTAGAAAAACAAAAATAATAAAATCGTAAAACTCCAACGCACCACCCAGGCTGGAAAGTGCCAGTATCTTTTTTTGATCGGATGTGAACATGATAAGCCCTCCTAAAACAAAATCCCCCCTAACCCCCCTTTTTCAAAGGGGGGAACAGGAAGCCCTCTTTCGATACAGGGAACTTCATACCACCAAACGGCGGGGGGCGACACGGCCATCGTCGAGAATTTCGCCCACGCCTAAAAATTTACCGTCGTGCAAATTTAATCGCACCCAACCTGAAGTAGGTGCATGCGGTAGAATCACCGGCTGGCCGCGGCGTAAATAATAAAATGCCGCTTCTGAAACCGTCATCAATGGCCAGCCAGTAATCGCCGTATCAATCGGCAACAAACACGCATCTAAAGCTGAATAATCACCGGTTTGTGCCAAACTTTCTAACTGCGGCAGCGTGATCATTTGTTGTTCTTGATAAGGCCCTGCATTCAAACGCCGCAAAGTGTGCACATGCGCACCGCAACCTAATACTTCGCCAATATCTTCCACCAAAGTGCGAATATACGTGCCTTTGCTGCATGTAATATCCAATATCAGTGTATCTAGTGTGCGATCGAGTAATTTTAAATCGTAGATATGCACCGGGCGTGCCGCACGTTCGATAGTAATACCTTGGCGCGCTAATTCATATAATGGACGCCCTTGGTGTTTTAATGCCGAATACATCGAAGGCACTTGTTCAATATCGCCCCTAAATTTGTCGAATGTCGCTTCTAATTGCGAGGCAGAATATTCAAGCACTGGACGCTGTGCAACCACATCACCTTCTGCATCGCCAGTGGTGGTTTTAACACCCAATTGTGCAATCACCCAATAACGCTTATCGGAATCTAATAAAAATTGTGAAAATTTTGTCGCTTCACCAAAACAAATGGGTAACATCCCCGTGGCAAGCGGATCAAGACTGCCGGTATGACCAGCTTTTTTAGCTGCATACAAACGCTTGACTGCTTGCAGTGCAAAATTGGCGGTAATATTGATCGGTTTATCTAACAATAAAATACCATTGATATGACGTGATGTTCGACGATTATTTTGCATAGGATCTTATTTTTTGTGTTTATCTTCGTCAGCGGCAATAGCACTATTAATTAAACCAGAAAGATGCGCCGCATTACTAATGGATGTATCGTAATAAAACCGCAGGTGCGGTACTACGCGTAAATCAATGGCTTGCGCCAGCAAATAACGTAAATGATTGGCAGCGCGGTTAAGTACTTTTACGGTTTCAAGCGCCGCTTTTTCTTCTTTGGCCTGCGTGAAATACACTTTGGCAAACGATAAATCTTTTGAAACTTTCACGGCGGTGATCGTCACGAGATCTAAACGTGGATCTTGCATTTCTTTAATTAATAATTGTGCCAGTTCACGCTGGATTAAATCACCAATACGATCAATGCGGCTGTATTCTTTAGGCATTTTTCATTCTTCCAATACTACAAACTACGTGCAATAGTCGTGCGATCAAACACTTCGATCTGATCACCGGCTTTAATATCGGTATAATTTTTAATACCAATACCGCACTCTGTACCGTTACGCACTTCACTCACATCATCTTTAAAGCGGCGCAATGAATCAATTTCACCTTCATGGATTACAATATTGTCACGCAAAACACGAATCGGCTTGCTGCGGCGCACCAAACCATCGATCACCATACAACCTGAGATCGCACCCAATTTTGCTGAACGGAACACTTCGCGCACTTCTGCCAAACCAATAATATGTTCTTTTACTTCGGGGCTTAACATTCCACCTAAGATACTTTTTACTTCGTTAATTAAATCATAAATAATACTGTGATAGTGCATCACAATGCCTTCTTGCTCTACCATGCGGCGTGCAGTGGCATCAGCACGCACATTGAAACCAAGAATAATACCTTTTGATGCCATTGCTAAATTCACATCTGATTCGGTGATACCACCCACACCACAACCGAGAATTCTTACTTTCACTTCAGCGGTCGCTAATTGGTTCAACGCATTTTGAATCGCCTCTGCCGATCCTTGTACATCGGCTTTTAATACCACATTCAATGCTTTCGCTTCGCCAGTCTCCATACGCCCTAAAATATCTTCGGCGCGCACAATGCGTTGCTGTGATAATTTCACTTCACGGAATTTACCTTCGCGGAACAACGCTACTTCACGCGCTTTGCGTTCATCAACGACTACGTCGGCTTCATCACCGGCGATCGGTGTATTCGCTAACCCTAATACTTCCACTGGCATCGAAGGGCCTACTGACATTACTTGCTTACCGTTTTCATCTAATAAGGCACGCACTCTGCCGTATTCTTTGCCGGCCAATAAAATATCGCCTTTACGCAATGTACCTTTTTGCACTAATACCGTTGCGACGGGGCCGCGGCCTTTATCTAAACGCGATTCGATCACCACACCGTGTGCTGGGCCATCTTTAGGCGCTTTTAATTCTAATAATTCGGCTTGCACTAATAATGAATCGAGTAACTCATCAATACCTGTACCCACTTTGGCAGAAACCGGCATAAACATGGTATCACCACCCCATGCTTCTGGAATTAAACCATGTTGTGATAGATCATTGCGCACGCGATCGAGATCTGCTTCTGGCTTATCAATTTTATTCACTGCAACAACAATCGGAACGTTCGCCGCTTTCGCATGTTGAATCGCTTCTAAGGTTTGCGGCATCACACCATCATCGGCAGCGACTACTAACACAACGATGTCAGTTACTTTTGCACCGCGCGCACGCATGGCAGTAAATGCCGCATGGCCCGGTGTATCTAAAAATGTGACGATCCCTTTTTCCATTTCTACGTGATACGCACCAATGTGTTGCGTAATACCACCGGCTTCACCTTGTGTCACTTTAGTGCGGCGAATATAGTCTAATAATGATGTCTTACCATGATCAACGTGACCCATAATGGTGACAACAGGGGGGCGTGATACCGCCTCACCACTCGCTGACATCCCTAATAACATATTGTCTTCGATAGCGTTTTCTTTGGTGGGTTTAGCCACATGCCCCATGTCTTCGACCACAATCACTGCGGTATCTTGATCAAGCACTTGGTTAATAGTCGCCATGATGCCCAACTTCATCAAAGTTTTAATCACTTCCGTTGCTTTGATCGACATCTTTTGCGCTAAATCAGCCACTGAAATATTCGGTGGAATGGAAACCTCATGCACCATCGGCGCGGTAGGTTTTTCAAAACCTTGTTTGAGGAATGATTCTGCCGAGGCTGTTTTTTTAAATTTGCCCGGTTTTCTGCGTAAACGAATGCCTTGGGTATCATCACCTTCTTCTTCGGCCAACGCTAGATAAATATCTTTATTTTTATATTTGCTGGATTCATCACGATCTTTTTTATCGCGCTTCGATTTTTTCTCAGCTTCGGTTTCAATAATTTTAGCGGGTTGTCGCCCTTTATCGTGCGAACGTTCATGGGTTTTATGTTCAGTCGCTGGCGCTGCTGGTTTGCCTGCTTTTTCTGGTTGTGGTTTTTCTTCGACTTTAATTTCTGGCTCAGCCACCGCAGCGGTAACTCCTGTTGCTGCTTCTTGTGCTGCTAATTCTTGCGCTTTTTGTTCGCGTTCTAATGCTTGTTGTGCTTCTTGCTCGGCAAGTAATGCGGCTTCTTGCGCTAAACGTGCTTCTTCGGCTGCTGCTTCGCTGGGGCTGCTGAAAGTACGTTTTTTACGGACTTCAATCACCGTCTTGCGGCCTTTCACTTTAATTTCGCTGTAACTTTTACGTTTTAAAGTGATGCCTGGCTTTTCTTTAGCAGTACCATGATTGCGTTGCAAATGCGCGAGCAATTGTGTGCGCTCGCTATCGGTGATCGCTTGATCAGCATCGGTGATCGCCATGCCCGCTTCTTTTAACTGAACCAAGAGGCGATCAACAGGTGTACCGACAATTGCAGCAAGTTGTTTAACGGTTATATTTGACATAAGTTTCTATCTCTATATTTATTTTGACTGCGCAAACCAAGGCGCACGTGCAGCCATAATTAGTTTAGCTGCTTTATCTCGATCAAGCTCTGAAGTAATATCCAGCAGATCATCCACTGCTTGTTCTGCTAAATCTTCCTGCGTCACAATATTATGACTTGCTAATATATACGCGATGTGACGATCCATCCCTTCTATCGCTAACAAATCTGCCGCAGGTTCACTCTTCGATAATTTTTCTTCGCTGGTCAGCGCTTGCGTCAATAACACATCGTTAGCGCGCCCACGTAGTTGGTCAACAATTTCTTCATCGAAATCTTCGATTTTTAATATTTCATCGCGCGGCACATACGCCACTTCTTCGATGGTGCTAAAACCTTCGCTCACTAATATTTGCGCGACTTCTTCATCGACGCCTAACTGTGCCATGAATAAATGCACCGCGCTTTCAGATTCCGCTGCGCTCTTCGTGGCCGCATCAGTTTCGGTCATTACGTTAATGGTCCAGCCGGTTAATTGTGTTGCTAAACGCACATTTTGGCCGTTACGACCAATAGCTTGTGATAATTGATCTTCGCGCACGGCCACATCCATCGTGTGCGAATCTTCATCCACGACAATAGAAGCCACTTCTGCGGGTGCTAACGCATTGATGACAAGCTGCGCAAAGCTGTCATCCCACAATACAATATCAATACGCTCACCACAGAGTTCGCTGGATACCGCTTGCACACGTGCGCCACGCATACCCACACAAGCGCCGATGGGGTCGATTCTACCGTCATTGGTTTTGACCGCAATTTTTGCACGTGAACCAGGATCACGCGCCGCACTTTTAATTTCAACCAATTGCTCGCCAATTTCTGGCACTTCAATTCTAAAAAGTTCGATGAGAAATTCAGGGCGCGTACGGCTAATAAATAATTGTGGCCCACGCGCTTGCGAACGCACGGCAAACAAATAACCGCGTACCCGATCGCCTACGCGCACATCTTCGCGTGGAATCATTTCTTCGCGCGGAATAAACGCTTCGATGTTGCCGCCCATATCGAGAATAACGCCATCGCGTGTGACTCTCTTAACAATCGATGTTAGCAATTCACCGATTCGTTTTTCATATGCTTGCACTACTTTAGCGCGCTCTGCTTCACGTACTTTTTGCACGATCACTTGTTTAGCGGTTTGTGCTGCAATGCGCCCGAAATCAATCGATTCTAACGGTTGTTCAATCACATCACCGATCGCTGCATCAGGTTTTTGTTCTTTGGCATCGAATACCATCAGTTGATATTCTGGGAATTCAAATTCTTCGTCAGGCACTACTGTCCAACGGCGAAATGTTTCGTAATTGCCGGTGTGGCGGTCGATAACGACGCGCACATCCATTTCGATGCCGGAGCGTTTTTTAGTGGCAGATGCTAAGGCCGCTTCGATCGCTTCGAAAATGATTTCTTTATCGACGTCTTTTTCGTTGGATACGGCTTCGGCGACTAGTAATATTTGTTTGGTCATTTTAATTTCTCCCCTGATGCTTCTCTTCAAAAAGTGGTATTAAGTTTGCGCGAGCAATATTTTCTAAAATTACTTCTATTGCTTTATCGTCAACTTCTACCACAACGCTATGTTCACCTACACTTTTTAACAAACCCTTCAAATGCTTTCTATTTTCGAGCGGGATGTGTAATTTGATATTCACATTCTCCCCCACGAAGCGCCGGAATTGATCGAGCGTAAATAGCGGTCGATCCAACCCCGGCGATGATACTTCTAATAAATATTTGCTCGCTATCGGGTCTTCTACATCTAAAATAGCACTGATTTGGCGGCTCACCCGCTCGCAATCCGTGATAGTAATACCGTTTTCACTGTCGATATACACCCGCAAGGTGGCGCTCTGCCCATGGGAAATGTAGATACAACCCAATAGTTCGTACCCCAGTGCGCTAATGCTGGGGGCAATTAAAGCTTCTAATGTTGCGTTCTTGGCCATAAATAAAAAATGGGCATACGCCCATCACCTTAATCCTAACAAAAAGCCCCATAGAGGGGCTTTCTTGTTTTTATAAATTGGTAGCGGGGGTAGGATTTGAACCTACGACCTTCGGGTTATGAGCCCGACGAGCTGCCAGACTGCTCCACCCCGCGATAGTTTTGGGATTATACCGCAATATGCATGAATGCTCAATAGAAAAATTGGGGTTAGATTTTCACCATGACCGGCACATGATCGGAGGGGCGCTCCCAGCCACGGGGGGTTTTGTCGATAATGCATTCTTTGCATTGAACGGCCAATGCAGTGCTTAATAGAATATGGTCGATACGCAAACCCATGTTACGACGAAAAGCGGCAGCACGGTAATCCCACCAACTGTAATGCCCTGCTGCAGGTTCGAATAAACGAAACGCGTCTTGCAAACCGTGCGCCATTAGAGTGTTCAACGCTGATCGCTCTTGTTCACTCACCAACACATTCCCTTCCCAGGCTTTGGGATCATGCACATCGCGATCTTCGGGCGCGATATTAAAATCACCCAGCACTACTAATTGCGGGTGCTGTGTTAATTGTTGTTGGATAAACGCCGTAAGCTTTTCTAACCAATCTAATTTATAAATATATTTATCAGAGCCAACACTGCTGCCATTGGGTACATAGAGATTAATAATACGTACATTGTTAATCGTCGCTGCTAAAATGCGCCGTTGTGGATCTTCCAGATTAGGTACAGTTGTTACCACATCAGAGATAGGGAAGCGACTCAACAAAGCCACCCCGTTATAAGTTTTTTGCCCGCTAAAAACTACTTGATAACCGGCGGCAGTAATTTCAGCTACCGGAAAATCAGCATCGATCAATTTGGTTTCTTGCAACGCAACGACATCAGGTTTTGCGGTTAACAACCAATTCAGCAAATGCTCTAGTCGAACGCGTAATGAATTGACATTCCAAGTGGCTATTATCATATCTGCACCTAATTTTATATTTTAAGATGTCATTGTACCAATCTTCTAGGTAATTGAAAATCTAGATCCGCACCTTCATGATCCAAACCTTCATCAACGTCGTCGCTCACAGCTTCATAAGTATCATTTTCCTGCACCCACTTTTGTTTATTAAAAAAACCTAAAAAGCTTTGAGACGAGTGGCTTGGCTGTTGATTCTTTTTAGCATAATCGAATGCCTTGTTACTATTTGTCATTAAATATTCAGTAATTAAGTAGATAAGCGCGGCCGGAAGCTGCGTTGTATCCGAATGCGGTGCAAAATTTTGCACATCAACGAGCTGAATAGCATATTCAGATAGAGGCATAACAAAAAATTGCTGCAATGTTCCAAACACGTTGTTGCTACCCGCATTGAACATTGCATGCAATACGTAGAAGTTAGATAGCGCACTCTTCGAATCTAGAAATCGAAAAAATGGCTCAATGGTTTCAATTTCAGCACTGCATTCAGAAAGCCGTTCAAAAACTGCCTGGTTTAATAACCTGCTTCTACATAAAGGAGTGAGTATTTTTGCCAAAGGTATCCATTTATCGCGTTCAAACTGTTTCACCTTATCTGGATTATTTCCCCGTCGAAAAAATTTTAATAGATTAAACTGATGAACTTCTTCTTCAGTATCTTCAGGCTTCTTTTCCTGGCCATCAGGATTACAAAATTTGCATATTTCCTTCCATGCATAAAAGGCCTGGTCATGTTTAGGTATTGTGGACATTGTAGATACCAACTCCTCCTGGTATTTCCCATATAAATAACCGGCAACAGGTTGATGCCCATTTGCCCTTACACGCTGATAAGAGCTAAATGAAAACTCCTCAATACTTAATACAAGGATTTCCATTAAATATTGTACTACAGGTAAATGGCCCGCTTCAGCAGCAGCTTCTAAAAGTCGGTAATCTCTAGGCTCAGCTCCTATTTTTACCAATAGTTGAATGCCTTCCAAATCACCTGTTGTTGCGCAGTGAAATAATGCCGCATTTACACTTCCGTATCGTTTAGCTAATTGAAAAATTTCTTCAATTTCGTTTTGGAGGATATCTGGTTCTTCAGTCTCGCATACGCAAATAACTGTTTTTTTAAGCCCTTTGTCGGTATAATCTAGCAACGCAAAGCTACCTGGTAATCGACACTTCGCTTTAAGCAAATAACCTAAAATGTCTACGCGTTGCGTGTCAGCTGCCATTTGCGCTAATAATTCGCTACGCCGGCAAAATTCATCAAATGTCAATCCCAATCCCAATCTGTGACCCTCATCAAATGCATCAAATGAAGACCAGCCCATTCTTCCCTGCAGGTATTTAACAACATCAAGACGATTTTTTTGTACTGCAATATCAAACAATCCCCAGATATCTTCAAAACCAACTCCTGCTTCAAAAAACTGGTCTACGCTTTTGAAATGTCCTTGATCTAAAAGCGATTGCACCGCCTCTCTACAAGTGGGTTTTCCTTCCCCCCAAAAAATTATTTTTTCGGCAAGCGCTATTAATTCTTTTGGCTGCTTTTTGAGTTTTATTCCCAAAAAATAAGCGAACAATTCTACATTGCGTGCTTTGAAAGCCATATCACGCCATCTCACAATATCGGTATTTTCGACCTTTATTGTATCCTTATCATCTAAAGCAAAGTTAACCGCTGTTAATTGACCCGTTTCAAATGCAACATCGATCAGGAAATACTGTAAACCCAGTGAATTGAGAAACTGTATGGTTTTAATATGTCCACGCAAAACACTACCACGCATGACTGATCTGAATGATTTGCCTTTGCACAAATTAATTAATTTGGCAGCGTTAGCTTGATGACCATCCTCTTTATCTTTGGACTCATCTTTGGATTCATTGGCATTAGCACGTTTTGTTAATAGATATTCCACTACCGCCTGATGTCCACTTTCAGCAGCTGCCATAAGAGCAGTATCTCGTTGCACATCAGGAGAAACCAATTCATCTACTACATGAAATATTTCCAGATTGCCATCACGAGCACAGTCTACCAACATATCATCTTCTTCTTCTTTGGCATCCTTACATAAATTTACCAAGCGAGTAGCTACATCTTTATTTTGTGTGGGGAACCGTTGTTGTAATAAATACGCCGCTACATCTGTTTTGCTATTCTGAACTGCTAATTTGATGGTAGAAATATTATTAATTTCAGCACCACGACCCTCTGCGAGATAACGCACAACCTCCAGTTGACCGGCTTCAACAGCCACCTGCATTAAATCGCGTCCACCTATATCTTTCTGAGAGACACTTATTTTTTTCTCTTCTACAAAATACTTAACTATATCTAATTGCCCAGCCTGCGCGGCTGCACGTAATAAACGCAGGTATGAAACATGCCCCCAGCCTGGTTGTGTAAAAGCTCCGAATAAAGCGATAAAAAAAGAAGCGTGTTGGGGATCTACTTTATCTGTGTCTAGAATCAATCGTAGAGTTTCTAAATGGCCTTGATCGACGAGCCAGAGCATAAATTCGCGATAATTGCCGGATGGTTTAGTTTGTCTGAATGCTGCAACTTTTTGGAGGAGTTTTTCTTCAGCAGCCAAGATTTTGGGGTCAGACGTCATAATTAATGTACCTCATTATACGTGAAATTTAATTGGCTGTAATTGAAAATCTGAAACTACAACTTTCTCAGTATCATCGAATTTGCTTTTATTTGAAACTGAACTGTCTTCAACAGCATCACTCACCGCTTCATATTTTTTAGTTGGTGGAGAATTGAGATCCAAACCTTCCTCAACATCACCAGACACCGCTTCATAAGTATCATTTTCCTCCTCCCTGTGTTGGTTAAAAAAACCTAAAAAGCTTTGGGAAAAACTGCTTGATTTTTGAGTATCTTCTACAGATTGTTTAAATATTTCTTTGCCATCCGCGATCAAATGCTCAGCAATTAATTGAAGAAGCGACTTTGGGAGTAGCCAATTGTGACTATTTTGTGCATAGTATTGTGCAAAGTTTTGCACATCAAAGCGCTGCAAAGCATACTCTGATAGAGGCATAACAAAAAATTGCTGCAATGTTCCAAACACGTTGCTGCTACCCGCATTGAACAGTGCATGTACTACGTAGAAATTGGATAGCGCATTCTTCTCATACAGAAATTGAAAGCATAATTCTAGGATATCAATTTCAGCATGACATTCGGAAAGCCGTTCAAAAATTGTCTGATCCAATAACCCCCCTACACATAAAAAATTAAGTATTTTTGCTAAAGATATCCATTTATCGCGTTCAAATTTTTCCAGCCTACTGGGATTATCTGCCTGTTGAAGGAAACCTGGTATAAGATGTACGTGTATCGGAAAAACTTCATGTTCAGATTTTTCTTCCGGATCCTGAGCACTAGAAAAGATTTCCGATATCCCATCCCATGCAATTTTAGCGCCCAAATCATCATCAAGCTGTTTTTCTTTAAGCATCCACTGCTGATATCTTCTATCGAGATAACCAACAACAGATTTGTGCCTGTTCGCTTTTACACGTTGAAAAGAGTTAGATGAAAAATTCCTAATACTTAACTTACGTTTTTCCATTAAATATTGAACTACAGGTAAATGGCCCGCTTCGGCAGCAACTTCTAAAAGGGTTTTATCACCTAAGCGGCACTGAGTGCTACAGCGTATTTTTACTAATAGACGAATATCTCCCAAATTACCTGTAGTAGCGCAGTGAAATAGAGCCTGATTTAGGCTTCCGTATTTTCTGGCCAATCGAAAAGCTTTTTCAATATTGTTTCTAGAAATTTTTTCGTGTCGCCCAAAGTAAATGGCTATTTTTTTAAGCCCTTTATCGATATAAGTGATTAGGTTCTCAAGGGCTAAAAATCCCTGTATCTGGCTACGTAAATAATCTACAAGGTCTATGTGCTGCTTTTCAATAGCAGTCTCTAATAATGAACGGCTACGTTCCCGAAATTCATTAGGCATTCTTTCCTGCAAATATTGAACAACATCAAGACGATTTTTTTTTACTGCGGTATCAAACAAGCCCCAGATATCTTCAAAACCAACTCCTGCTACAAAAAACAGATCGGCATTTTCGAAAAGCCCTTCATCTAAAAATGATTGCACCGCATCTCTACAAGTGGCTTTTCCTTCCCCTAAAACAATTATTCTTAAGGCAAGTTCTTTTAATTCCGTTGGGCTTTTTTCTAAATTTATTGCCAGCAGCACAGCGAGCCATTCCGCATCGCCTTTTTCAAAAGCCATGTCACGGAGTGTTATGCTCTCGGTTGCAGAAGCATATGCTAAAGAGTCAAATGCTGCTAATTGGCCATCTGCTTCAACCTGAAAATCCACTAAACCTGACGACTTTAAAAACTGCATGGTTTCGATATTGCCAAATAAATTATCACGTACTACTTCTCTAAATGTTTTTCCTGTGCACAAATCAATTAGTTTTACAGCGCAAGCTTGGCGATCTTCTAATAGATAGGCCACCACCGGCTGGTAACCTCTTTTCGCTGCCGCTATAAGAGCAGAGCCTCGTTTTGCTGGGGGATCAACCAATGCATTTAATACGCGAAATGTTTCGAGATCGCCATCACGGGCACAGTTTCGCAGCGCATCTTCTCCAGTTTTCCATTTTTTATATAAATTTACTAAATGAGCAGCGGTTTTTTTTGTTGCTTGAGTTAATTGTGGTTCGTTGCTCTTTTCATCTGGTGCGGTGAACCATCTTTGCAATAAATACGCTGTTATATCCGTTTTACCTTTTTGAATAGCTATATTGATTATAGAGTTATTATTAATTTCAACACCACGATCCTCTACGAGATAACGCACAACCTCCAGTTGACCGGCCTCAACAGCCACCTGCATTAAATCGCGTCCACCTATATCTTTCTGAGAGACACTTATTTTTTTCTCTTCTACAAAATACTTAACTATAGCTAATTGCCCAGCCTGCGCGGCTGCACGTAATAGACGCACGTATGAAACGTGTCCTCCGCGTGGATGAGCAAAAGCTCCGAATAAACCGATAAGAAAAGAAGCATGTTTAGGATCTGTTTTATCTATGTCTAGAATCAATCGTAGAGTTTCTAAATCGCCCGTCTCGGCAAGCCAGAGCATAAACTCGCGATAATTTCCCGATTTTTTAGTTTCCCTGAATTTTTCAACTTTCGCGATGAGTTTTTTTTCATCGGTGGATGTTTTGGAATCGGCTAGCATGGCTAATACCTCTTTGGGATTAACCTTTTATTTTATATGAAACTATTGAAAAGGAATAGGGGTGTTACGGGGCATTCGGTGCACGCGGCATCATGGCAGACTGCGGTGCAATTGGCATTGTAGGTGCTGTTTGAATTAAATTGTTAGGATTGGCAATGCCGACATTATTCGTAGAGCCACCGGCTGCTGTCGATCCTGCTGCCAGGGGGGCTGGCATAAAGCGTGGTCGCTGCATATTAAATGTCACGGTATTGCTGGTCGCTAACACGGTGTTATTCGCACCTACCACTTGCACCTGCACGGTGTGCTGGCCACGTTCTACATTATTAATACCTAAATTAGAACCTGCTTGTGGGTCACCCACTGGTCTGCCATCTAACAACACTTGCATTTTGTCAGTGCCTTGCAAAACCGGTTGTATGTCGACGCTCACCGTCATTTGGCCTTGTTCATTATTTACATAAGTATAATTGTCAGTAGGGTTGGTAATGCGAACGGAAGTGTAACCAGTAGCAGCAGGCGGCTGTGAATTGTTGCTTGGTGGTCGCGCGTTTTGGCCACCGCTAAAAGTTTGTTCAGGCGGTAATTGTACAGTAGATGCGCCTTCACGCGGAGTGTCAGAATAATGGACAACACCGTTGGCATCTGTCCATTTAAATATGTCAGCGTGGGTGATGAGTGGTATTAGTAATATCAAACATAATAACAACAATCGCATAACGCCTTTTCCTGTTACCTTCACAAACTATAGTATAGTTCAAATTCCACCGGATGGGTGGACATCCGCAACCGCGTGACCTCGGTCATTTTAAGTTGAATATAGCTATCGATTAAATCATTAGAAAACACGCCACCCGCCAATAAAAAATTTTGATCTTTTTCTAAATGTTCGAGTGAACGTTCTAGCGAATCACACACGGTAGGAATGTTGCGTGTTTCCTGCGCTGATAATTCATATAAATCGTGATCGGCTGGATCGCCGGGATGAATTTTATTTTGAATGCCATCTAGCCCCGCTAACATCATCGCCGAAAATGCGAGATACGGGTTAGCTAACCCATCGGGGAAACGCACTTCGATGCGGCGCGCTTTAGCGCTGGTTTGTGGAATGCGAATAGCCGCAGAACGATTGCACGAAGAATAAGCCAATAACACCGGCGCTTCAAAACCGGGCACTAAACGTTTGTAACTGTTGGTTCCGGGATTAGTAAACGCATTGAGCGCGCGCGCATGTTTAATGATGCCGCCGATATAAAACAATGCGAGTTCCGACAAACCTGCATATTTTTTGCCGGTAAATAAATTTTCACCGTCCTTGGCTAACGATTGATGACAATGCATTCCGCTGCCATTATCACCCACCATCGGTTTTGGCATAAACGTCGCAGTTTTACCAAATGAATGCGCTACATTATGGACTACATATTTAAAAATCTGCAATTCATCGGCTTTTTTAAGCAGCGAATTAAAACGCGTGGAAATTTCATTTTGATTGGCCGTAGCAACTTCGTGATGGTGTGCTTCTACGATCAACCCCATTTCTTCGAGCGTTAAACACATCGCAGAACGAATATCTTGCGAAGAATCAACTGGTGGCACAGGGAAATACCCTCCTTTAACACCAGGGCGATGCCCTAAATTTCCCTCAGCAAATTCGGTATTCGAATTCCATGCGGCTTCTTCGGAATCCACCGCATAAGATGCACCGTTGATCGCTACTTGCCAACGCACATCATCAAAAATAAAAAATTCTGGTTCCGGACCAAAATAACAAGCATCGGCAATGCCGGTGGATTGCAAATATTTTTCTGCACGTTTGGCCACCGCACGTGGATCGCGTACATAAGCTTCGTTGGTTGCTGGATCAATCACATCACAACGGATCAACATTGTTACATCATCACAGAAGGGATCTAACATAGCAGTCGTGGGATCGGGCAATAAAATAGTGTCGGAATTATTGATCGGTTTCCAACCACTAATTGAAGATCCATCGAAATATTTTCCTTCTTTAAACCATTTTTCATTGACGACGGATGCAGGCACTGTAACATGCTGCTCTTTACCGCGCGTGTCGGTAAATCTTAGATCAATAAACTTAACGTTATCTTTCTCGATTTGCTTTAATACGTTGTTGATTGACATGGTGTTTCCTTGATGATGATAAATAAACCCAAGTGTAGCATGTAGGTCGGCTCAAGCGAAGCGGAGCCGACAGTGGTAAAGTCTTAAAATCACCCAAACAACACCTTCAAACTACCAATCATTTTATTATTGTCGATGGCTTGTTGTAATTGCTGGGCTAATTTTTCGCGTGCGGCTTCATCGCTACAAAGGTTAAGCGGTAAGTGCAACTCAATATGAATTTTGCCGTCCAGATAATGTAACGTGGTGTTTTTAATGGCGCTGGCGCTCAGCAAATCTTGCCAATGCTCTTGCAACAAGCGCATGACTTCGGCACGCGCGGGCAAATGACTGGAAGGTGAAGCTACTTCATCGTTTTCCGGATCAATGTGCACGGTTACATCCACCACGCCTGGCACTTCTTTCATCAAACGCAAATGCACTTGATTGCTGATAAAATGCCCTTCCGACACACTGATATAGGAATCCACCATAATATGTACATCAAGATAAATTGTACCGCCCAACGAACGCGTGCGTAACTGATGCACTTCGCGTACGCCTGGCACACTGTTGATCGTTTCCTTAATTTTAGTCAGCACATCAACTTCAAGACCGGTATCAACCAGTTCACGAATACTCGACCAACCAAATTGCCATGCCATTTTAAGAATCATTATACCGACGATCACCGCAGCGATAGCATCGAGCACACCAATGCCAAACCATGCTGCGCCTGCACCGATCAAAACCACTAATGATGATCCAGAATCACTGCGATGATGCCACGCATTCGTTACCAATAACGTCGATTGAATGCGCTCACCGACACGGCGCGTATAACGATAAAGAATTTCATTAATTAATACCGATGCTAACGCCACGATCATTACATAAAAACTCGGTGGTGTGGTGGCACGCGCGCCATATACCTCTAACCCTGCATCAAAAATAATGCCTACGCCCGCTAAGCTCAATATAAAAGCGAGTAATACCGTAGCTGCGGTTTCGATGCGGCGGTGACCATAAGGGTGATCACTATCGGCACCTTTGCTACCAAAACGGCTAGCAATAAGCACCACGCCATCGATGATTAAATCAGAAAGAGAATGGATGCCGTCAGCAAACAATGCGTGCGAGTGGCCAGTGATACCAAAAATAATTTTTATAGTGGCAAGAAAAGCGTTTTTGGCTGCGCCTAATAAGGTGATACGGCGCGAGGCGTTATAACGTTCTGATGGTTCCATTGCTAATTGTTCCTAAAGACTCGTGCCACTTGTAGGTCGGATCAAGTCGCACAAGCGACGGATCCGACATGCGATTCTAATCATTATCTACATTGAAATATAAAAATTTATTTTACTTTAATAGTAACAATAACTTCCATTTTATTTTGCACAATATTCATTATCTCATGCCCATGTACTCTACACCAAGCTGGGATATCATGCACCACCCCCGGGTCAGTACAAGTTACTTCTAAGATATCCCCCGCTGCCAATTCTTTCACCTTGGTTTGTACGCGGATAACCGGCAATGGGCATAATAAACGGCGGGCGTCGAGTTGGTGGGTCATACATACCACTCTTGTTGTATTGCATCCGCCAACAGCGGCTGTACATCTAACTTCCAAACCGCACCATCCAAACTGTGCACCTCTACCGTTACTTTATCCTCATCACGACCATGACAAAAACGTCCGGCGATTTGTGCGGCCAGATGCAAGTCTTCGGCACTGGGTTCGCCGTCGATTAAAGTCAACGGCCCCATATGGCTCAAAATACGCAAATGGATAAACTGGTGCCTATAACCTTCGAGAAAATTATTTTCACCTTCTTCGCGCCCGACGATCAATTTATAATTTTCTGCCGGGCGAATATGGCGGCCGACTTTGAGCAGCATAATATCATCCAATTCATAATCTTTTTTACGACGACTGTGCCATAGATCGGCTAATTTAGCCGCGTAATTTTGATCGGTTAAAAAACAACAACCACCAGCAGGCTGCGCATATTCGTCGATTGCAAATTTTTTTGCGAGTGCTATTTGTGGTTTGCGACTGCGACCAGAAAAATCGCCTAATAATTCACGCTTCACCCAGCCTTCGCACTCTGGCAACGTGGGTGCTAATAATTTGGCACATAACGGTCGCAGCAAACGATCTTCTGCGCCGGACTCGCGTGCCACGATTGGCATTTTGGTTTTAAGTTGCGAATTCGGTCGTTGGCCAATCACCTCACCAGTGATTATAAAATCAAAATTATTTTCTTCCAGCCATTGTTTTGCCCGCCCCACCATAAAAATTTTACAATCAAGACACGGATTAAGATGAGCGCCATAACCATGTTTGGGATTCAACACAATATTTTTATATTCTTCGACGATATCGATGATATGCAATTTAATACCGAGTTGCTCCGCCACCCACAACGCATTATTACGTTTTTGTTTGTTACGATCTTTTTGCCGAATCGCATGGGTGTGCCCTTCTACACAAAAGCCGGTAAAAAAATTCAGGCCCTCGACATGAATGCCTTGCGCCTGCACAAGTTTGGTGGCCAACATAGAATCGAGGCCACCGGAGATAAGAGCAACTGCTTTGCGGGGGGTGTTCATATTGTCCGTGATCTTATGGAAGAACTTGCTTGGTTTGCTGATAACAAGGGTTGAGTAACAGATGCAGGCGTTTGATCGGCTGATGTTGTTGAGCTTACACCATCTGAAGGTTTATGGCCATGCAAAACGGGGGATCGTGGATCATATTGCGGAAGAACACCAGAGAATAGCTTAGTATGCTGATTTTTTGGGGAAAACCCTGCTATGGCCAGGTTAAATTTCCATCCTTTATTATCCTCTTCTTCTAAATCTAATTCGTCGTCAACCCTGCTAGAATCACGACTCGCTCTTTCCACCAAATTCCATACCCACGTGATGAGAACGCCAATAAAAAACGGCGACAATCTTATTAGTTCAGCACCCCCCTCATGCCCAGGGGAAGGATCATCGCCCCCATTCAGCGTGCGCGGTAACCCATCTTGATATTTAGTCGCAAAATTCAGTATATTCCACACGGCACTAATAGCTGTAAGTAACGCAAATAATTTCCATTTAGTCGAACTACCCGATGTTTGTTTTTGATCTTGACTTGGTTGCATAAAAAAACCTCTATTAATAAAATTATTATCATTCACTTATTGTAAGTTGTTGTAGGACAAGTTGCTAGGGGCTATCTCAATGCGACTTGATCCGACCTGCATTCTTATCCTTGTCTATTTTTTTGTGGTGAAACTCCAGGTCCTTGGGGTGCTGCAGCATTATTTTGTTGATTTAATGGTTCTTGCGGAACACTTACCCAACCATCTTGCTCAAACATTGCTGTGAGAAAATCACCAAGCAACCTACCTGATGGATCAGCAATATGTGATTTCTTTGCTGGGTTCACTCGTCTTATCAGCTCTTGGCTGGCTAAATCCTTAACTTGATTAGCTGCTTCATCTAGCAGTGCTATTTGTACTCGTTCATCAGGTGAAAATATAGACATCAAATTTCTATATTTATCCATTATTAACTCAGGAAAACCTATAAGCATTTTGAGTTCTTCATGAGTGAAAGTAGCAAAAAATTCCGATTTGTTTGCATACTTTGCTTTACACTGGATGAAATCTAAATAAAATTTACGCAAAATGTCAGCTAGCTTTATACGACTCACTGGCTTTCCATCATTCCGGTTAGAATCAAAAGTTAAAGATAATCCCTGATGGGCAGGATTATCATAAAGATCCAATAAGCCTTGGATAGCACGTATCGAAGCACTTAGCGTCGGGCGCTTAGCAGCTAATGTGATCGCCTGTTCGTAACAGGGTAAAATCGCGGGAAAATAGTCCCATCTCTGTTCATTATTTTTTGTATTAAACGTTTTATACCAATGCGCTTTACCCAACAGTAAATGAAAATCCACACAAACTTCAGCAGCTTCATCCTTGATAATATCTGCATAACTACTCCCTAAAAGTTCAATTACCCTTTGTGGTTGTTTTTCTACTATGCATGAAAGGTATTGCAAGATAGTTTTTGTTCGTAATTGCATTACTTCGCTATTATCATTTTTTTCATCGGTCTGCGGTTTATCATGATTAACCTTGGCAAATACTGCATCATAATTCTCTACCGCCCTACATAAAAACTCTTCTTTAAGGTGCTGTTCATAGACAGGTAACGCTTGCGCCTGTTGTGCATAGCAATGCGCCAAGGCTTCTTTAAGCGATAGATAATTTGCATCGGTTTCAGGTAGGCGTATTGCCTCTAATCTCATAAGCGCCATGCGTGAAAACAAAAGACAAGAAGGTTGAGTGAGAGCTGGAGATTCCTTAACCCGCTCTTGTAGTGTTGCTGGCGCAATAAATGCCTCATAATGATCCATACCATTATGGTAAACGTGAGTTTCTCTTTTATCGCCAAACAATAATAGATACTTACTCCGATCCCACAATGGCGGAAGATTTGCTGGATCAGGGCGAAATACAGTGCGTTCAACTGCTCCTTGTTTGTCGTCACGCACATGAATATGTGTGGTGCGGCCACTTATTTGTGACATAACAAACAACTCCTCTACCCAGAGGTAATAATTCGAACCTTCTTTTTTAATAAAAGCTAAATAATCTTGATAAAAATCCGGATTATTAAAAAGACCTGCTATCATTTTTTCAAACGATTGTCTAGTCAGTGTTATTAGTTCTTCCTTGGGTGAAGTGGCCGCTTTTTCATCTTCCTCTTCCGCAGGTAATAGTTCGATGTAATAACCTATAAGGTTTTCAGAAATAATACTTTTAATCAAAGTCAAATTTCCAGCATCGTTAAAAAACGCGCCGATAATCACTGCTGCACTTGGTTGGTTAATAAGCTGTAATATTTTTTCATAATCAATAAGCCCAACAGCAGGCAAATTTAGTTTTTTTCTGACTAGCTGGCCTATATTATATCGACTTGAAGCCACGCGCGCGTTTAATAAAACATGCAATATCTCCAATATAAACAATTTGCCCGCTTCATCGTTTTCGAGGATATGGTTGAATATTCTTGCAAAAAATATTTCTTTTAGTTCATTGACTTTCCTATCGTTTTGCGCATTTGCTGTATTAATACTTTCAATAAGTACTTGTGATGTTGCCGATGGTTTATACCCATATTGTGTCATCGTACCATCATAAAAATACCGCAAAACAATATGTATTTTGTCTCTAACCTCTAGCGGCATTTCGGCAGGCGATCTAAAACAAGATAAATAATCATAAAATGCCCGACGCATTTCATTAGCATTTTTTGCTTCATACTGGCCACTTTCATTTAATGACCCAAATGCTGCGTGAAACACACAATTGCCATCGGCAACGGTTTTTTGTCGACCTAAGAATCGATCTTTTTCGTCTTTATCAAATCGGATGGCACTCTCATGCAGTGCATGTAAAGCTTTAATTTGTGATGTCACATCAGAGCGTTTTTGATAACACATTGCCAGCTGAAGATGAGCTTGTTTTATACCTTGTTCTGCAGCTTCTTTATAAAACCCAATTGCAGCGGCTAAATCCTCTCTTACTTCCCAGCCATAAAAAACAGCAAGACCATTAAAATAAGCCCTAATAGCCGGGGGCGCATTTTGTTTTAAACTTGCAATATGAACTTTTTTGGCAGCTTCTTTGACTTGTTGTGGAAAGAGCTCATTATTTTTATCGCTTTGAAAAAGCATTAATAAGGTAATTAACCCCAAACAATAACCTTCCATATTATGGGTATTTTTCAAGAATTGCGCCACCGCCATAATTCGACGATATTTAATTTCTTTATCTTTAAGAGAAGAGTGGTGGAAATCCTGCTCTAGCCAAAAAAATAGAGCATGAAAATCTTTACGTGATTCTGACATCATAAAGCTAACTACTTCGGGTACCAATTCTGCCCCACGATATAATGCTGCTTTTTGTAAAAAGAAAAAACCCTCCGCTTGTTTTTGTTCTTTTATTTTCTTATCGGCGGATATTGCAGTTTGCAAAAGTGTTTGATACCTTTGTTCTCTTACTTCTTCACTTACCTCTCTTTCAGAAATACCAGCCACAACGCTGTGATGAGATGGGCCACCTTCTTTTACTTTGGTCTGCTCATCTTCATATTTTGCATATAAATAGGCTTGTGCAATATAACCATAAACAAACCCATATTCTTGCTTCATAGCCGCAAACTTTTTTAAAATAGCAATCCGTCTTTCTTGTACTTTTTTATCAATACAACCGACAGTAATACGACCAAACAAATGAATAAGCGTACTACCTTGTTTTTCATCGGTAATATATTGAATAAATTGTTTATCGAAATCCTCTATTTTTTCTTTATCAACCATTCCTGTTATTTGTTGAAGTTGCGCCGTTTTTAATTGTGCAAAAAATTCTTGCTGCTGACCATTTGCACACATTTTTTGCTCTAACTCTGCTTCAGAAAATATTGTTGCCCTTCCAAATTTTTGGCCTTCATAGATAGTAAACCTGGCTACAAAAACATCATTAGGGTCTGCGTCAGGTGTCTGAGCAATTTCTCGTAAACTTGACATGATTGCAGTATCTATAATTGCTTGGTTTGCTAAGGTCTGTTTTTGTGATACCTCTTCTTCTAACTTTATTTCTGCTAGTTTAATTTGTAATTTATATTTTTCCGAGAGCGAAAGCACAGGTCGTGCTGCTTGATTTTGCAATAAGCGTTTAGCGGAATCGCGCTTTGCTATTTTTAGTGCATCGGTTCGCTTTGCAGAAGATTGATGATTTGGACCACAAGACTGCCCCGTATAAATACGATCTGGAGGAATTAAAATAGTAAAATAAGCCTGCCGTAACCAAAAAACTCCTAACTTTATATTTTTTGGAGTACCGATTCCTTTCAAGTAACAGTTCGCTAGCTCGTGTTGGGCAACTTCTAACGGGAAATTACTAGCAAACGCGTTTTTGCTTGATACAAGTTCCGATAATTCATTGAACCCTTCTACCTGGCTACCCTCAAGAGGAAGTTTTGTTTTCGCTACCGCCGCAACAAGGCGTTGTTCTGGGGTCATTGAGTTAACTAGCATAGGAGGTGCTCCTTAAGGTATGTTTATGGTTGATCAAAATAATACCATACTAACCTTAAGGAATTCTTAAATCAGAGGAATGAAGATCAATGAAAGCATCCATCAGTGCCGGAGCGGGTTTGGATGAGGGTCGATTTAGTATAGCGTCTTAATACTTCTAAGGCATGGGGGCTGGATAAATCGCTCCATAATTCTTCGGCTTGCAATGGTGTTAAACCTGCGCTGTAGCCCGCTTGTTCGCGGATGGTGTGTAGCACATCCATCAGCACCACAAAGCCCTGACAGAGTTCTACATAGAGTTTCGCTAAATTTTGCTTATTCAAAGTCGCCAACGCCGCATAAGCGCTTTGCCCAATTTTCACAAAATAGCTAATGCGGACATGGCTGCTTTGCGCACGCCCAGGGAAAAACCCGGTTAATAATAATGATTTATCGCCTACATCGCGCA
This sequence comes from Gammaproteobacteria bacterium, assembly GCA_013288885.1. GTDB lineage: Bacteria > Pseudomonadota > Gammaproteobacteria > JABDBA01 > JABDBA01 > JABDBA01. The sequence goes on from JABDBA010000003.1 coordinate 76,088, forward strand.
AGCCTTCTAGTTTTTTTTGGCCTAATGCTTCTGAGCTTTGCAAAAACTCCATACCCACTACACTTTTTATGAGCTCAGGTCTGCCGGTAAAACGGATTAACAGAAAGATTAAGTAGCTTTCTAGGTCTTCACTCAAATGGACATGACCTCTTTGCTCGGCTTCTTTCACCAGGGCTTGCCATTCAGCGGTGGTAGTAGGTTGTAGGATTAAAGAGTTCATAACACCCCCCTTATGATCCTAGTGTAGCCTATTTTTTAAAAACTGGCTAAATTGCGCCTTATAGGCTATCATGAACGTTTTTGCCCTATTTCTTTCATTTTAATTAAGCAGCAACACATGATTCACAATATACGCAACATCGCCATTATCGCCCACGTCGACCATGGCAAAACCACCTTGGTGGATAAACTATTACAGCAATCCGGCACATTTTCTGACCGCGCGACCCTGGTCGAGCGTGTGATGGACAGCAACCCAATCGAGCGCGAGCGCGGTATTACCATTTTGGCCAAAAACACCGCCATTCAATGGAAAGACTACCGTATCAACATCGTCGATACCCCTGGTCATGCCGATTTCGGTGGCGAAGTGGAACGCGTATTATCCATGGTGGATGCCGTATTGCTGATCGTCGATGCTGTCGATGGCCCGATGCCGCAAACCCGTTTCGTGACACAAAAAGCCTTTGCCCGTGGTCTCAAACCAATTGTGGTTATCAATAAAATTGACCGCCCCAGCGCAAGACCAGACTGGGTAGTGAATCAAGTTTTTGATCTCTTCGCACGCCTTAATGCAACAGAAGAACAACTCGACTTCCCGATCGTTTATGCGTCGGCATTGCAAGGTTACGCGACGTTGGATTTAGCAGTAGAGAACCGTGATTTAGTTCCGCTGTATGAAACGATTGTTAAACAAGTACCGCCGCCAGATGTCGATACAACAGGCCCATTCCAAATGCAAATCAGTTTGCTGGATTATTCCAGTTATGTGGGCGCTATTGGTATTGGCCGTATACAACGCGGCACGGTAAAAACCAATACCAACGTCACTGTGATTGATCGCCATGGCAAAACACGTTCGGGTCGTATTTTGCAAGTACTCGGCTATTTAGGTTTAGAGCGCTTAGAAGTGCCAATGGCTGAAGCAGGCAATATTGTTGCCGTCACTGGTATCGATAATTTAGGTGTGTCGGATACACTGTGTGACCCTGCTTGTGCCGAAGCGTTACCCGCTCTCACGGTGGATGAACCTACTGTCAGCATGACCTTCCAAGTGAATAATTCACCGTTAGCGGGTAAAGACGGTAAATATGTCACGAGTCGTCAGATCCGCGATCGCCTGCAAAAAGAATTAATTCACAATGTGGCGTTGCGCGTGGAAGACACTGAAGACCCCGATAAATTCCGTGTTTCAGGACGTGGCGAATTACATTTAGCGATTTTGATTGAAAACATGCGTCGTGAAGGTTTTGAAATGGGCATTTCACGCCCCGAAGTGATCATGCGCGAAATCGACGGCGAACAGCAAGAACCCTATGAATCATTGACCATCGATGTGGAAGATCAACATCAAGGCACGATTATGGAAAAATTAGGTTCGCGCCGTGGCGATCTTACCGACATGATTCCCGATGGCAAAGGCCGCGTGCGTTTAGATTATCAAATACCAACGCGTGGTTTGATCGGCTTCCGCACCGAATTTTTAACCTCCACTTCTGGCACTGGCTTAATGCATCACGTGTTTGATCATTATGGCCCAATCAAAAAAGGCGGCATCGGTAGCCGACAAAATGGCGTATTGATTTCTAACGCCGCAGGTAAAGCGACGGGCTTCTCATTATTCAACTTGCAAGAACGTGGTCGCATGATAATTCCACCACAAACTGAAGTCTATGAAGGGATGATTATCGGCATACACACCCGCGATAATGATTTAATCGTGAATGTGATTAAAGGTAAACAGCTTACTAACATTCGCGCCGCAGGAACCGATGAAAATATTATTTTAACGCCACCGATTCAATTTTCTTTGGAGCAAGCCTTGGAGTTTATTGAAGACGATGAATTGGTGGAAGTCACACCACAGTTTATTCGCATCCGCAAACGCTTCTTGAAGGAACATGAGCGTAAACGGGCGGGGAAATAAGCATAAATTAGCAATATCCCTTGCTTGCAAGGGAATTCGCTTCTACAATGAAACTATGATAAAAATACTATCTAAATCACTGTTGTTTACTTCCCTGCTAACGTTGGCGGTCGGTGTTGTTCATGCAGACACCGTTCCTAACAATAGCAATGCTACTGTTAATACCGACAGCACCTCTGCAAACCCTGATACTTTATCTACCAACGTATATCAAGACCCGCGCGATCCTTATGAAAACTTTAATCGCCATACTTATCGGATGAATGACACGCTTGATCGGGCTATACTCAAACCAGTTGCCACGGTTTATACCAAAGTTCTACCACACCCTTTACGCCAAGGCGTTGGCAATTTTTTTGATAATCTGGCGCAAATTCCTACGATCATTAACGATTTATTACAAGCCAAATTGAAATATACCGTCTCCGACTCTATGCGACTTATTCTTAACAGCACGATAGGCATTGGTGGTTTATTCGATGTAGCCACTCACATGGGCATAGCGCCACATAGCGAAGATTTAGGTTTAACGCTGGCGCAATGGGGTTATCACTCTTCGGCTTATTTTATTATTCCTTTGCTCGGCCCCAGTACTCTTCGTGATGCGGGTGGCATGGTCCCTAATTATTATTTTTTCACGGTTTATCCGCATATCAACATCATTCCACGTTATGCTTTATTAGCATTGAATGGCATCGATACACGCGCGCAATTTCTTGATTATGATAATACGTTACAGATGGCGGCGGTTGATCCTTATGCCTTCCAACGTGATGCGTATTTACAACATCGCGCATTTTTGATCGCACAAAATAGTGGTGTAGCGCAAAAAGATACTTATGTTGCCGGTAGTGATAATTAACATAAAGCGAAGAGTATATGTTTCATGTTGTATTGGTTGAACCAGAAATTCCCCCCAACACTGGCAACATCATTCGCCTTTGCGCCAATACAGGCGCGCAATTGCATTTAATCGAACCCCTCGGCTTTACACCCGACGATAAAAAATTGCGCCGCGCTGGTTTAGATTATCACGAATGGACGCGTATCAGCATGTACAAAAATCTCGCTGCATTTTTTGACAGCGTACAACCGAAACGTTTTTTCGCCTGCTCCACTCACGGCACAACGAATTATTGCGACACTCATTTTTTACCCGGCGATGCTTTTTTATTTGGCCCAGAAACGCGCGGTCTACCTAAAGATTTTTTAGCCACGCTGCCAGCTGAAAATGTATTACGCATCCCGATGTTAGATCACAGCCGCAGCCTTAACCTTTCCAACGCTGTCGCGGTGGTGGTTTATGAAGCATGGCGGCAGTTGGGGTTTGCGTTGAGTTAACCGCTTTACTCACAAACATGCCCAGTCAGCGAATATTTGAGTTTGCCTGGGCAGTTGTAAACAAATTTCTTGATGGCTCCTTCTAATTTATTGACGGATTGCCTACCGCCATCATAAGTGTCGGTGATGACATATGCGCAGCGATTGCCCACTAATTCGGTGGTTATAGTGCGAGTCACCCCTTTATTTTTGCCGCCGCCGGTAGTGCTCACGGCGGAGCAAGCTTCTTCTTCAGAATCGCCATAGCCCGGGTGACCACTTACCGGCTCGGTAAAATAGTAAATAGTCACACTTGCATAGCAAGGGGTTGAAATGGTAATAAATAACAGAAAAACGGCCGTTAAAATTTTCATATTAATTTTTATTTAATGTTACAATGGTTATTAATGTAAAGAGAATAACATCATTTATGTAATAGTCAATAGGGTATTTTATAACTTGTTAGAATGGAGGGGTGTACGTGCACAACACCAAACATCAATGCGCTCTATCCCATTATTCTGCAACTGCTCGCAAAAAGCATGCATGGTGAGGCCGGTGGTGATGACATCGTCGAGCACGGCGATATGTTTTGCCTTTAAATCCAGCTTAATTTGAAAAGCTTGTTTGACGTTTTGCGCTCGTTCATCGGCAGAAAGCGATGCTTGGGCTTGCGTGGGGCGAATACGGTGGCAACTTTTAAAATCCATTTTAATGGCTAATTTTTTTGCGACGGGTCTGGCAATTTCCAGCGCTTGATTAAAACCGCGCTCGCGCAAGCGTTGTGGGTGCAATGGCACGGGAATAATTAATTCTGGTATAGCATCATTTTGATATTGCGTTGTTAAATAATCAGCTAATAATTCGCCTAACAAACGTGCATAAACTAGCTTGTGATTAAATTTTATTGCAGTAATTAAATAATCGAGCGGAGCCTCATAGCGACACAAGGCGAATGTTTTGGTGAACGGCGGTGGCCAGTGTAGGCATTTGCCACAGACGGATTGATTGGTATCATTAGCAGACATTGGCAATGCGCAGAGCTTACAAACGGAGCCAACCCATGGCATATCGGCTTGGCATGGCGCGCATAAATCGATGTTTTGCCGTGCAGCGCTACCACATAAAACGCAGGTAGTTGGCAATAAACCATTTATTATTTTTTTTATGAGGTTATAATGTAGCATTGTTTGAAGTTCTTACCTATTTAACAATTACTATACATCATGCTCACACAACTTTGCATTCAAAATTTTACCGTCATCGCTGAATTGGAACTTGAATTCAAATCTAAGATGACGGTGCTCACCGGCGAAACCGGCGCTGGTAAATCGATTTTAATCGATGCATTACTATTAACACTCGGTGGGCGTGCCGACAGCACGGTGATACAAACCGGCAAAGATCGCTGCACCATCAGCGCTAACTTTGATATTGCTAAACTACCTGCGGCACAACAATGGCTAGCAGAACATGAACTGGCGCATGACGATGAGTGCATATTACGTCGCGTAATCACGGCTGATGGTCGTTCACGCGGTTATATCAATGAACAAGCCGTGTCGATTCAAGCCTTGCGCGAAATTGGCAATTTATTAATTAGCATCCACGGGCAACACGAACATCAAACTTTATTAAAAGCAGAAAAACAACGGCTGTTACTCGATCTTTATGCTGGCCATTCAGCATTAGTAAAAAAAGTACAAGAAACTTATACCACCTGGAAAAAAACCCAAGCCGAATTTGATGCGTTAAAAATCCAAACCGAACAACGCAGCGCACGCCAAGAATTATTAGCTTATCAAGTGCAAGAATTAGATGCCCTCGCCTTGCAAGAAAATGAACTCAACGAATTAGATCGCGATCAACGTCAACTCGCCAGCGCTGGCAACACACTGGAAAATTGTCAAAATACTCTCGCGTTATTAGAAGAAACCGAGGATGCTAATATTCTGCAATTATTAAATAACGCGCAGCAACTACTCAAACCTTTAAAAAACCGCGACACTAAACTCGATAACGTACTGAACTTGCTCGATAACGCCGAAATTCAATTACAAGAAGCCAGCAGTGAACTGCGTAATTATTTAGATCATATTGAATTAAACCCTGAACGTTTGCAATTTGTCGAGCAACGTTTAAGTGCTATTCATGAGATGGCGCGCAAGCATCACACCACACCCGATAAATTGTTAGAGTTACAACAACATTTACACAATGAACTCGCGTTGCTGGAAAACAGCGACAGTCAACTTAAAAAACTCGCGCAAGAAATTAACGAACTGGCACAAGCTTATCAACAAGCAGCAACAGAATTATCACAAAGTCGTTTAAAAGTTGCCGAAAAATTAGCGCCGCAAATAGAAAAAAGCATGCGCGAACTCGGAATGCCAGGCGGCAAATTTTTAGTGCAATTTGAACCGCTTGCTGAACCGACTGCCACTGGCTTGGAACGCATCGAATTCAATGTCAGCACCAATCCTGGGCAGCCATTGCAAGCGCTCAGTAAAGTGGTTTCCGGCGGTGAATTATCACGCATTAGTTTAGCGATTCATGTTTTAACGGCAAAAAATGATCATAAACCGACCTTGATTTTTGATGAAGTGGATGTAGGCATTGGCGGTGGTACTGCAGAAATTGTCGGGCGCTTGTTACGCACGCTAAGCAATTCAGCGCAAATTCTTTGCGTTACGCATTTACCACAAGTCGCGGCGCTGTCGCATCAACACTTTCAAGTCAATAAAAGCATTGTTAAAAATAAAGTGCTGGTGGCAGCGCGCGAATTAGATAAAACGGCAAAGATTAAAGAAATTGCCCGCATGTTGGGTGGTATTAAAGTCACCGAGCAAACGTTAGCCCATGCACAAGAAATGATTGAAACAGCATAATTTTAAAATTCCTATGAATACTTACCGCCTATCTCACTACGGCCTCATTCGCATCAGCGGGATTGATGCTACTAAATTTTTGCAAGGGCAAGTGACTTGTGATGTGCGCGAAGTGACGGATCAGCAAAGTCGTTTAGGGGCGCATTGTGATGTGAAGGGCCGCGTGCAAGTGACATTTCGCTTGTTTAAATTCAATGAGGATTATTATTTACTGTTGTTGAAAAACCTCATCGATCATACTTTGAAATTATTGAATAAATATGCGGTTTTTTCTAAAGTTAAATTAGAAGATATCAGTGAGCAATGGTCGATAATCGGCTTAAGCGGAACACTCACAGACATGCCGACTAATATTGATGCAGCCACCCGCATTGAGAACTGCGTGGTTATTCGTGTGCCGAGTGCCACGCCGCGTTGTATCATAATCGGTGAAAATGCTAATCTCCAAAAATTACAGCAACAACTCGCCAACGAACTGCAAACAGCGGAAATAGAAGCGTGGGAATTATTAGATATACAGGCCGGTATTCCCACTATTTATCCAGAAACCATCGGCTTATTCACCCCCCACGACATTAATTATCCGCAAATTAACGGCGTTAGTTTTAACAAAGGCTGCTACACTGGGCAAGAAATTATCGCGCGCATGCAGTTTCTGGGAAAATTAAAACAACATCTGTATCGCATTCAATTCGCGGCTGATGCCGCACCTGCGATTGGCACTCCTCTAGTCGATGACGCGGGGCACAGCGTTGGCACTATTATCAAAACCGCTGCGGGTTCGGCGCAACATTTTGAAGCTTTAGCCGTGTTGCAAGATAAAGCGCTTACAAGTGTTATTAGGATAGCAAATGCAGCCCAAACCATAGTGCAGCTTTGTATTTAGCAATCCTTAATCTTCCCCTAAATCTATAGATGTGCTATCATTTGACTTTTAACAATCAGAGTAAGCATCATGATGCCAGATACCGCCCTACATACCGCCATAACGAATGAAAAGTCTTTACCTGAAATTGCGGCCATTCTTACCAGCGATGCTAAGATCGATATAAACGCTGTCGACGAGCAAAAAAAAACCGCCCTCACCCTGGCTGTGGCAACCAAACAATATAAAGTAGCTATGTATTTATTCCGCCGCCACGCCTCCATCACAGCGGCTTTTTTGCCCGAGCATCAGGGCAAAGGTTCCGGTAAGGTTGAAAGTATACTTCGTCATTGGCTTGAACCCTGGATTGAATGGGTTATGACACAACTGGCACAGGCTAAACTGGCAATGAAGTATAAATTGCATCAAGATCTGTTTAATTTACGGAAGGGACTAAGCAACTGCCTGCTAAAACTTGAAGATAGAGGAGATAATTGTTTGTATTTTTGCAGAATTGTTATCGGAGGCTATTCTGAAACCATGAAACCCCCATTCGCAAACAACGCTGAATCTGAAACTTATCTAAAAAGCCATTATGAATTATTACAATTTGTCTTGCAGCTTGATGCAACATGCAAGTATTTTGATGACCTTGATTTTATAAAAATTTTAGATTCATTTTTCTTCACTGATTTAGAAAAGATGCTCGTAGAAAAAAGCGATTCCGCCAAACTTGCTACGCTTATGAAATTTTATCAGCATTGTGATCGTTATGATTGGGAACATGCTAATCATTATGCCGAGGATGAAGAAGGTACATTCATTGTACGGAATCAAATTTATAAGGGCATTCTTCACTGCTTCGAAGCCGGAAAACCGGATGAAGAAAAACAAGCACCCACTGCAGCAATTATGCAATTTAGTGTAGCTAAAGCCTATGTAAACCGCGCTAGAAATTATTTTGCAACAGAAGATTACAGCCGCGGCATGGCAGATTTAGATAACGCCCAGCGCATTTTCGCAACAATTCCCCTGGCAAACAGATCTGTAGTCGAATGCCCGTTAAGAAACCTACTCGATTTCGATGCAGAAGAATTTTCCTGGAATGTATTATTAGGAGATGCAGACACAGTCGCACACTTCAGCCAAGCCGACTACTATGAAAGACTTCAAGCCAGCCAACAACAGGCAAACAGTATTAGAAATGAAGAATTATGGGAGCTAACAAACTATCATTATGCACAAAGCATTACTAGATTAGAACAAACCATAGCAGATTTTTGCCAAGACCAGGCACACCTGGATCAGGCAAGCTTTGTCAGATTACATCAACAACGTCAATTGCTGCTAGCCAGCCAAAAAGAAAACTACGCTAATTATTTATATGACGCAAATTCCTGGTCTTATAAAGTTACTTTCGCCTGGCGAGCTAGCGCACTGATTTCATTGATGCAATCATTACACATTTTTGAAAAAAACAGATATGGATTTGACCGTCAATTAAAAGCAGTTTCTGCCAATATCAAAACACATGTACATTCGGCCTCCGATGAAGATTATTTGTTAGTTAAACTGGTTGATTTTATCAATTATATTGTAAAAAAATTGGCGCATTCTGAGCGTTATATACTTTGTTTCCAAGAAGATACTAATTTTACCCGCCAATCGAGTTATATTTCCGACGGACTCATCGCGCTCAAAAAACTTCGAGGCGAACACCCCTCGGCCAACTTAACAATTTATCAACAATTATATGTATCTGTACAAGATTTTTTAGCGGAGAAAAAAGAAACTGTCAGTGCAAAACACCCTGATGCTAAACCAAAATTAGCAGATTTAGGCGATGATGAGTCAGATGAGGAATCATATGAGGAATCAGATGAGGAAAAGCAAAAATCCGTTAAAATTCCACGCTTGCTTGGGAAAAAGGTGAGATCGCGTGGTTCTGCTTGGTCAATTCACAGCAGTGAATTTACTGAATACTCTCAATCATCAGATTCAGATAAAGAAGCAGAAGATCCCATACCCTTATCATTGAATATGCATAGAACTGATCTTAATGCAGGATCGCGGCAACCTGCAATTCCCAATCCAGATAATCCACCGACAACTGTTCCACGGCCAGATAATCCTCATGGCGATCGTCTACGTAAATGATTCAAGCGCTAATAATTTCATCTACAGTATTTTGACACTGTTGGATTTACCCTATAACCTATAGGCTAATTAAATTTAATCCTCAAGGAGCACGATTTATGTTTTCATCCGCCAAAAAAACGTTATTGGCCGCACTAAGCTTAACCCTATTAAGCGGTTATTTGACTCCTGCTCTTGCGGATGATCCACCCGCTCAAACCCCGACCTCCAATGCCATGGCATTTGCGATACAAGCGGGCAGCATTGCCGGAGCCACACAAGCGTGTGGGCAAGATATCTCCGTATTTGTCAATCGAGTCGGTGAAGCGTTGAATAAACTGTCTATCAATCCACAAGATCGCGTATACGCTATGTCCTCCTTTCAAAAAGCGATGGAACATTCACAACAAGTACAAAAAAATAATTTCCCCATTCCTTGCAATCAAGTGATGCAAGACTATAACAGTTTGCCGATTATGCGCCCTGATTATCAGCAAACAGTTATCGCACAATTAAATCCAGCGATGTCGGGCAATGCTCCGCCCCCACCGAACAGTGATGTGCATAATCAAACAAATGCAGCTGGCACAATGAACCAACAAAATATGAATGGCATACCCAATGCTGCGCCACCGGTTACCCAACCAGCGCCGCCATACGTGCCACAACAAGGCGCAGCCGGACAAGCAGTGACTCAGCCCGCGCCTAAATATGTGCCACAACTACCAGCGCCCGCTTATAATTCTTCGCCGAATGCACAATATAATCCGGCCAGCCCGCCTAGCACTGCACAACAATATGTACCGAACCAGAATATTCCGCAACAACCGCAGCAATTACAGCAACCAAGCAACCAACCTGCACCCACTTTAAACACACAACCTTTTGGTAATCCGCAAACACCGCCGCAATATAATAATCAACCACCTCCCAATAGCACGCAGCAGTACAACAGCCCAACACCGCCGCAAAGTTATAACAGCGCAGCGCCAAGTAATTCTGTTGCTAATTCGGGATATTAACTGAATTGTCATCCCCGCGAATGCGGGGATCCACATAACACTCTTACCTACCAAACTGCCCATAGCATAAATATCCAGCTGTTATCATCAACAATAACCCCATGGCAAAATTAAAGAGTCGTAGACGAAAATGATCTTTTAATAAATGCGATACTTTATCGCCCAAAACTGCCCAAAGACCCAGCGAAATATAACACACGATAAAATAAATAATGGTAAAGGTTACAAACGTAGTATAGCTTTCTGCGCTGGAGAAAATTGCAGCTCCAGACACGCAAGCAATCCATGCTTTAGGGTTTATCCACTGCAGTAAAAAACCTTCGTAAAATTTGGGGGCATCCTTTTTGCTTATTTCCAACTCTGGTTTAGAAGAAGCTATTTTGTATCCCATATAAATAATATATAACGAGCCCGCAATCGCTAAATAGGTCAGAAAAAATGGATAGGCTTTAATAAACTGCGAAAATCCAAATCCAATAAAAAGCAATAATAAGATAAAACCTACGGTCGCCCCTGACACATAAGGAATAGTTTTCTTTACTCCATAACTAATGCCAGAGGAAAGAATAATCATATTCACCGGCCCTGGCGTAATTGACATGACCAAAGAAAATGAAAACATGGCTAATAAAAGTGTCATCGCTTTTTTCCTGTGTGAAAATTATTTTAATAATTCCTGGATAGATTACTTGCCAAAATATCCGCTAAACCAGAAGTTTTTCGTAATATGCTAGCAAGTTCCTCAAAAATGGGGAAAGTGGAGTTGGCTTGGTAATAGACTTGATTACCGCTGACCTCCCGTATTAACACTTGGGCTTTTGCAAGTTTAGATAGTTCGCGGTGAAGGCTTCCAGCGGCGGTATTTGTTAGTCGAGCCAGCTCTCGCACATGGTAGTGGGTATCTGGGTGCAGCAATAATAAACCTAACACCCGCCGTCGGTATTCTGGGAACAAAAAAGAAGTAATCGGTAACATAGAAGCGCGCTTATGTAGCTAATTAGGCTTCAATTGTAGCCTAAAGGGCTTCAATAATCAAGGCATTAGGGGTATGACAATAGAGCTCCATCCTGCACCACTTGTTACACAATCAGCACCGTCATATGTGCCGAACCAGAATATTCCGCAACAACTGCAGCAACGGGATATTAATTTATGACCTAATATTACTAAATATGTTGACTATTCAAATTTTGCTCAGTAAGATGACGCATATCACATGCCTCATTGAAAATTTTTTTTCGCCTTAAGGTTTTGTTAAACTATATCGGTTAGAATATCTTGAATTGATAATACAAAGGATGAAATAATCGTGTCCGATAAAATACAAACACTCACAGAAATAATTCAAAAAATAGCAGAAAAAACAAAAGAATTTAATATTCCTTTTGATAACAATAAAAAGCAAAATTATTTTGAATTTCTTGACTCGGCAGTAAATGGCGATACCCCTATCTCCTCCCTTACTGTTGATGCAAACCTTACCAAAGATATTCCAGGAATAATAGTTTATATTCTCACCAATAAAAGAATAATCAAAGTTGATATCGATGCAAAAGAAATTCAAGCATCTAACTATCCTATTAGCCAAATTATTAATGTTCGGCGCAAACTTATTGAAAATGAATCAGAAGTTATAATTGAGTTCGAAAATGAATCGTTTGGATTGAAATATCCGAAAGAAAAAACTGAAATTACAAAATTTTTCGAATTAGTAGAGAACACAAATAAATAATTTCAGAAAATTACGGGTAGTTTTTCATGGTAAAAAAGTCACCCAATACCACACAGATCTTAGGTTCTGGTGGTCTCGATAAAAAATTAAGTAAAATAAAAAAAGAGGTGCAAGAACATTTAGAAGAATCTAATAACGAATTTAAAGATAATATTCGTGGAAGAATAACATTTATGCAATGGGCACTCGGAATATCCATTCCCCTTTTTGCAAGCGGCCTCCTTACCATGTTTCTTTATTTTAACAATATATTTGATAACATTATTGCTTCCATATCAGATAACAAAACTAAAATTGCTGTAGTAGAAACAAAACAAACTGATGATGAAAAATTTGCTAGTTTACCTTCTCCGCCCCCCACCCCATCTTCCCCCAATTCTGCTCATGTGCTCTCGCCAACTGTAAGTCGTGAGTAGTCATTCCAAGGCGCTAGGAACTTTGCATTAAAACATAGCCGCCTATCGCATTTATCCAATCAACCTAAGCAGTTTAAGATTTCGTTAAGGTTGGTCAGGTATAATGGAGTTTATCCATAAACTTCAATAGATTTAAAATATGCAAGGCCCAGCAAAAGATACTAAAAGAACAATCTCAGAAGATCTCGAAGAACTTAAATCAGCACCACCTGAGAATTTTGAAGAGACACTCATATATGCTATTGATACTGATGACCCTATTTTTATACGGATCCTTAAATTATTAAACGAATCTTATCTTACTCCCACCGCTAAAATGGTTGTATTGCAAAACGTATTGACTCATGCAATAGCGCAAGATAAATTTTTTATGGTTAAGCAAATAGTTAAATTCTATAAAACTCTACCAGGAGCCGATATTCTTGACTTCCTAGAAAAACTAACCGAATCTATAAAAAATCAATTGGAATCAGAAGAAACATCGCGACTAAGAAAATTGATTATATTATACTTTCTTGCAGAATTGGAGTTTGCATATCATGCTGCTAATGCAAACAAATCACCAGATAAAAATTATCAATATTTAAATGTTGCAGTTGAATTAGGAAATCTCGCAGTTGTTAAACAATTAATAGAAGAAAATCCTGATTTCGTTGAACTCCAGCCCAGAGGAGAAACAATCATCTTTTGTGCCGTAGGACACGGACAACTTGAAATCGTGCGTTATTTAGTGGAAGAAGCCGATGCCAATGTGCACACAACTATGAAAGGTGAGAGTGGCGATATTGGACTTTTACATCATATAGTCGAAAATCATCAACTTGAAAAAAGAGATGATTTATTGCCGATGTGGCAATATTTGGTGGGGGTAGCGGGTGTTGACCCCTCTATAAAGAATAGCAAAGGCCGTGACGCTTTGGCATTTGCACGTTCTAAAAATTGGGTATCTGCTACCCGGTGGGCAATAAGTGCTCCTTCCGTCAGTTTGCCGAAAAAAGAAACTAAACAAGAAGTTGTGCAATTGTTAAAAGCCGCTAAAGATGGCAATCTTGAGCAGGTAGAAAAACTCATTGAAGATGGAACAGTTGATGTCAATACACAAAATCAATTTGGTTGGACTGCCTTACATTTTGCCACGGCATATGAACGTAATGGGATGGTAGGATTTTTACTTGCAAATGATGCCAATGTTAATTTAAGAACTAAAGATGCTGAAAATATAGGAACTCCGTCAGGAACTACAGCACTTACTTTAGCCATTAAACGTAGTTTAAATCGAGGATTAATTCAAGTTTTAGCAACAGCGGCAAAAGCATCTGCGGCAGCACAAAAAACAGCAACAGCGACTGCCCCGATGCCGACGGCAGAACAACCAGCAAAAGCCAGCTCCGAAACTAAAGCCACCAAGAAAAAGAAACGTGCAAAAAAATCAAAAGATAACCCCGATAATAGTGACAAACCTAAAATTCGTTCCAAAGAAAAAGAACCCGGTGAATATCCCTATCCAAAACCAAGTAACCCTGAGATAAGAACGCCTATAAAAGAAGAGCCCGAGGACATGCTAGGTGTTTTGGCAAAAAAAACGAATAAGTATCCTGATGGAACTCTTCTTGCTGGAACTCTTCTTGACAAACCCATCAAGCCTAAACCAGCTACAGTCCCTGCAAACCCAGCACAAAATAATCAGACAACGGTTAACGGAAGAAAAAAACCAGAGCCAGAAACTTTCCCTCTATACTTTGATCCCACATCAATACTAACAAAGTTTACAGAAACCGAAGAACACGCAAATCAAAGAGAAATGGATTTAGTAAAACAACGTTTTTCGCAAGATGGTAGTAACTCGAATGATTCGAACGATGATGATTCAACATCGCTAAGTAGGTTTTCTACCTCTTCAAGCGGTACTGAGCCAACCTCAGCAATGAGCATATCTTCCGGCTCCGCTATGAGTACTAGCCAACGTATCAATGCATTCGGTTTACATTCAGCAAATAGAACAAATGATGCCACAGAAGAAAAAAATCATCTTGCTACAACAAAAGAAGATTTTGTTCGCATTATTTGTAAATCCTTATGCGATTTTCACCATCGATTAGGCGAATGGGCATTAGAACAAAATGAAACTGGAAAATTAAAAACGTTACTTGCTGATACTTTTACCGTCGTGCAATTTCTGGAAGCGATTATAGGATTCAATAAAAAAATTCCAGAACACAGTCCGGTTATTATATCCACTAAAAACGCCACGGATTTAAGAAACCGTGCAATGCATAGCAGTGGCAAGCATGCCGAGCCGGCAGAACTAAAAGAACTTATTGAAAAAATCACTGCTAAAACGCCGGAAATACTTAACTATTTTGCACAGCAAGATATTAAATTAGATGAGATTGTTACATCCGACACACTTAAAAAACTAACAGATAAACAAAAAGAGCAAGATAAACCCGTTAGTCATAAAATAATTACCTTTAATATACCCGAAATGGCAAGTGTTTTCCCCAAAGCATCCCAAGAAGAACTATTAGGCAAAGATTTAAATACAAAATATTCCGAAGCCAAAAACGAAGAGTTCAATGTCGATGCCATATTAAAAGAACCATTAAAAAATTTAATAGCGCTTGCTGATAAGTCAGGGTTAGTACCTTCATTGCGTTATTCTAAATTCACTGATGAAGATCGAGCAGCATTGGTAATGCAATTGGCTTATATCCGAGAAATCAAAGCCGAAATTGGCGTTCTAAATGACAACAATTCAAACAAAACTCAATTGGTTTTTTCTAAAAAATATAACGATTTTTTACGAACATGCACCGACGCCCGCCATGAGGTCGGCCATTTGATTTTAAATAATTTGGATCAACGTGAATTACAAGATATTGTAGCCGATGTACGCAAGTTATTGACGCCTGCCACACTACAACCACAACCACCTAGCGCATCGTTTTCTGCTATGAGAAAAGTTATTTAACTCTTCACATACGGATTTTCACTGTCTTTGAATTCAATCCGTATCGGTGTGCCGACTAGGTGCAGTTTTTTGCGGAAAAACCCGGCCAAATAGGTGCGGTATGATTCGGGCAAAGAACGTGTTTGTTTGCCGTGAATAATAATCAATGGCGGACGATGACCACCGGCATGAGCATAACGCAATTTAATACGCCGCCCACTCACCAGGGGTGGTTGATGCGCAGCGACAGCCGCCATCAAAATTCGTGTTAAATCAGCGGTGGAATGTTTTTTGGTTGCGGCTTGATAAGCTTCATCGACCAACGGAAATAATTCGCCCACACCGGTGCCATGTAACGCCGAAATATATTTAATGCGCGCAAAATTAACAAACACTAAACGTCGATCCAATGATTTATTGGTTATATCGCGTTGGTCTTGTGTTAAACCATCCCATTTATTGACTGCGATCACTAAAGCGCGACCTGATCGCAAAATAAAACCTAAAATATGTAAATCTTGTTCGGTAATTCCCTCTTGCGCATTTAACACTAAAATAACTACATCGGCCGATTCGATCGCTTGCAAAGTTTTAATCACCGAAAATTTTTCGATCAATTCTTCGATCTTACTGCGACGGCGCATACCGGCGGTGTCGATCAAAATATATTCTTGATCGCGACGGGTAAATGGAATGTAGATGCTATCGCGTGTGGTGCCTGGTTGATCAGAAACGACCACGCGCTCTTCACCTAACATGCGATTGATTAAAGTAGATTTGCCGACATTAGGTCGTCCAACCACGGCAAGTCGTATGCCTTTTTGTTCACTTGCTACTGCGTCGCCAATATCTTGCCGTGGAATTTGTTGCAAAACTGCGGTGATCATTTCGTGAATACCACGCCGTTGTGCCGCCACAATGGGGCATGGTTCGCCTAAGCCCAATGTATAAAAATCAGCACAGGCCACAGCTACATCCAAATCATCCACTTTATTCACGACCAATAAAATGGGTTTGGCGAGCTTGCGTAATTGATGGGCAATTTCGCGATCGGTGGCACTGATGCCAGCACGGCCATCTACCAAAAAAAGAATGAAATCGGCTTCTTGAATGGCGGCTTGGGTTTGGCTGGCCATCAATGCGGCGATTCCTTCAGCATCTCCGCTGAGGCCGCCGGTATCGACCACGATATAATTCCTGCCATCGGCTTGGCCATGACCATACAGACGATCGCGGGTTAAGCCTGGGAAATCAGCGACGAGTGCATCACGTGATTGGGTCAAGCCGTTGAACAGAGTTGATTTGCCGACATTGGGGCGGCCTACGATGGCGATTACGGGTAACATGCTGATACTTTACCACAGATGTTCTGACAAATCCCCCCTAACCCCCCTTTTTCAAAGGGGGGAATTGGGGGAAGAAGTTATTTAGAATTTGTGATTCTGTACACCTGATAACCATTACCGTCAGAGTGGATAAGTTGTAAATGCCAGCCATAGCGATCAAGGTGTTGGGTAATACCAAAATCATGTTCCCAAACGGGTAAATCAATCAAATATTGTGGGTGCGTATTGCTAATAATCGCCGCCACTGCTTCGGGGCGATTTCTACCCATGCTAGGCACGGTATATTGCTGATGATATCGAATGTTACTGGGTGTTTTAAGGCCCACTAAATCCACCAAATGAAAGGGGGTTGCGTAAGCCATATATCCCGCATCATGTACCAATATCGTGGCGCGAGGGGGCAAATTATGCAACGACCAAGCAACTATACGCGTTAATTTTTGTGTCATTGTTTGCGCATCTACTACGTAAAAATGCCAGCGTGGCAGCAATTGCCAACTCGAAAAAATAACACTAAAAACCAATATGCCATTGGCCAACCAGCGCACCACTTTTTGTGGGTGATGAATACATGAAATTAAACCATACAACAAAATGGGAACAATAACATAAATATAACGTTGTGCATTCACACTCAACGCACTAGGATCAGTCATTAGATAAATCAGAAAAAAACTAGCAATAAAAACCAAACACACACGACCCAGCGGAGTAACAAATAACAAAAATAGCATCATTAAAAAATTAAAATAACCGAGCAAAATCATAAAAGTAACAAATACTTGCGTAAATATATCCCACTTAAAAAGAAATGGCATATGGTTTTGCGCAAAATAAGCGTGCTTGGCTAATAATGTACTGGGGAAAGGTTCCCCCAAACTTAGCCAATACCAAATAACCCAAGGCGCTGCGGCCAATGCAATCCACAACGCATCAAGCGCTAAATACTTCAGCACTAAATTAAATTTATGATCACGTTGCCAATATTGCCAACCGTAATAAACAAATAGTAATGCAGTTAAAATAAATAATTCTGGATGAAAAAAAGGCAATAACCCACAAAGAATAGCGCGCGCAATGCATTGTGTTGGTTGCACCGATAAACACAATACCCAAGTAATCACCGCCAAACTCCAACCCGTTTCCACACCATTTAATAACTGATAAGGCATCAGGCCAATGATCAAACCGGAACTACAAAAAAGCAGTGCTTGCAGCAGGGATGCACGAAAAATAAAAGCTAAACGCAATAAACCAAAACTGTAAATAATAATCGCCAACCAACTTGCCGTTACCATCGTCCACAATGGCGCCAAAAAAAATAATAAAAAATAATAAATGAGCAAATGAATCGGGCTGGTTGCACCCGCCAATGCTGGTACACCCAAATAATTACGATCATAGCCTAAATGCAATACTTGGGCATTGTGCAATACGATAAAACCATCGTCGAGGGGAAAGATCGGGGGATTAAAATAATAAGCGTAACACGCCCATAACCCGATTAAGAAGATGAATACAAATAGGTAAAGATAGCGCTGCTGTGACTCGGTACAACTCACAGCACCTGCCATGCTGATAGATAACCTTTTTTAGTGACTACATACACTTTATTGCCGAACACCGCTGGTGGCGCTGCAATCGCATCTTTTTCTTTTACGACGACGCGGCCAACAGTTCGACCATCGCTTTGTGAAAGCCAATGCAAATAACCTTCACCATCAGCAACCACTAACGTATTATCCATAACTACCGGAGCAGTGATCACGCGATAAGCAAGTTGTGTTTGTTTCCAAACCACATTACCGTTACTGCGGTTAAACGCCCATACTGTGCTATCAGCATCCGTCACAAAAAGTAAACCACGACCTAACGCTAACCCGGTATAAGTCGAAATATCTTTTTGCCATAATATTTGGCCCGTGCTTAAAGAAACCGCAGCAATTTTACCTTGATATGTCGCCACAAAAATAACATCACCTGAAATAACGGGATCAGCCACCACATCGACTAATTGAGCAGCATCAGTGACACCTTGCGGTTGCGCAATGGTTTGTTCCCACAATAATCGGCCTTGATCTAAACTATAAGCCGCTAATTTGCCATCAGCAAAACCGGCAACTATTTTATTACCCACAATTTGTGGCACGCTGTTAGCACGTAGTGTCAAAATGGGTGAGCCGTGATCATACAACCATATGATGTGACCATCTTGTAGTGATAAAGCCACTAATTTGCCATCGACTGTTCTGACGATGACTCTATCGTAGGCGATCTGCGGCGCTGCTAATAAAGCATTCGGCACAGTGATGTGCCAAACTTCAGCACCATTACCTTCGTTTAAAGCGATCACTTGCGCATCGCTCGTGCCTACAACAACTAAACCATTACCCGCTGCAGGGCCGCTGGTAATTGGCACATGAATGTTGTTTTCCCACACTCTTGCGCCAGTGTTAGCATCAAATGCAGTCACTTCGCCATTGGGGCTGGCAACAAATATTTTGTTATCGATCACTGGGCCCAATTTCAAATAATCTTTAACACCACTCCCTTCAACACTGCCTGACCAAGCTTGTTTCGCAGAAACTTCAGGTTGAAAGCTGGTTAACGCCGTTGGTGCGGGTGCGTTATCTTTGCCAATGCCGGAGATAATGCTGCAAGCGCAGAGTAAAGTGAATGAACAAATGGTAAGTAAATATTTTAATAGTTTCACGGGTAATCTCATTTTTATTTTGTAGTATTTGTTGCGCCGACCAGGTTATCTATTTTCATGGATAATATAGGCTGCATCTCATCAAGGCCAGGGAATGCGGTCATTGCAGCTTGATAAGCTTGCGCAGCTTCGGTGGTTTTGCCCAGCGCCAATAAAACATCGCCTTTGGCGATATTAATGGCAGGAAGATAAGATTTATCTTCAATTTTATCTAATGTCGTTAGCGCATCCTCTGTTTTATTTTGCGCTAACTGCAAGCGCGCAACACGCAAGCGTGCTACTTCGCGCAAGGCAGGATTATTGCCATGTTTCATCACCCAAGTTAATTGTGTTTGTGCGCCTGAATAATCATCTTGATAAACTTGTTGCCGCGCTAATTGTAAAGCGGCCAATTGCGCATAAGGTGTATGAGGATAACGTGTCATCAAACGCAATGCTTGTGATTCCACCGCCGTGGTATTGCCATTCACCACATTTGTTAGCAATTGTTCATAACGCACCGACGCATGTTCCAGTTGTTGTTCTTGGCGTTGTTGCCAAAAGCGCCAACCAAAACCAATCACTAAAGCCAGAAATACGCCGACAATCAGTGAAGCGCCATATTCGTTCACCCATTTTTTTAGTTGTTCAACTTGTTCTGCTTCATTGACGTACATAGTCATACCTTTTGTTGTTCAATAAACTTTATTAATTCTGCTTCACTCAAAAGAACTTGTTCTTTTTGCTCGCGCAAATATTTGACCGCAATCTTATGCGAACTTATTTCTTGATCGCCTAAAATCAATGCCCAGGTCGCGCCACTTTTGTCGGCACGTTTGAACTGGGTTTTAAAATTACCGCCTGCGCAATCTACGGTTAAAATCAACTGTGGCAAGTGGTTACGTAAACGTTCAATTAAGGCTAAACCCTGCACTTTGGCTAAATCGCCTGCCATTATAAAGTAAGCTTGGGGTTGCTGTCCTACTTTTATAGGGTTATTTGTTGCCAATAGGTTAATAATGCGCTCTAACCCCACGGCAAAGCCCACTGCGGGGGTCGCTGCCCCACCCAGTTGCTCAACCAAGCCATCGTAACGGCCCCCCGCACAGACGGTATTTTGCGCACCGGTCTCAGTGGTCATCCACTCAAATACGGTACGGTTATAATAATCTAATCCGCGCACTAAACAAGGGTTGAGTGTATAGCGAAGTCCGGCACTTTCCAAGCATTTTCGCAAGGTATCAAAATGGGTTTGTGATTCGGCATCCAGGTGTTCTAACAAGCGCGGAGCTGCAGTAATCAATGCCTGCATCTGTGGGTTTTTGCTGTCTAAGATGCGTAACGGGTTAGTTTGCAAACGACGCGTTGAATCTTCATCTAAGGCAGCATGATGTTGGGTAAAATACTCCACAAGCTTTATTTTATATTGCGCGCGCGCTGCTAATGAACCGAGTGAATTCAAGTGCAAAACCACCTGCTGATCGATGCCAAGTTCACGCCATAAACGCGCAGTCATTAAGATAATTTCGGCGTCAATTTCTGGGCTAGCGATACCAAATGCTTCTACGCCCAGTTGTTGGAACTGGCGATAACGCCCTTTTTGCGGACGCTCATGCCGAAACATCGGCCCCATATACCAAAGCCGTTGGATCTGGTTATACAACAACCCATGCTCGATACCCGCACGCACGCAAACCGCTGTGCCCTCAGGGCGCAAACTTAAACTATCGCCATTGCGATCGTTAAAGGTATACATTTCTTTTTCGACGATATCGGTCACTTCACCGATTGACCGCGCAAACAACTCGGTTTTTTCGACAATCGGAAAGCGAATTTCTTGATAGCCATAAGAACTCGCTACACGTTTTAGTGTAGTTTCTAAATGCTGCCACAATTCAGTTTGATCGGGCAGAATGTCATTCATCCCACGAATAGCTTGAATTATTGCTGACAAAATTTACTCCTAACTCGGTTCATCTGTACTCTGCTGACGTGCATGGCTCGCGGCCATTAATTGCTGATTTTCTGCCGAGTGCGGGAATTTACTTTGCAACTGCAAAGCAAATCGCCCAGCCGTGGTCGGATCACCCAATTGCCGTGCAAGTCGAATACCTAACCACAAAGCATCAGGGCCCATTGCAGGCGACAGGGTAGAATAATTATCAAAATATTGTTGCGCTAATGGATAATTACCCTGCATAAAAGTTAACTGACTTAATTCTAAATAAGACACGGGCCGTTTAGGATCAGCCATGATAGCTTTTTGAAAATAGGCTAACGCAGTTACATTGTTCGGAACTTGCATCGCGCACAATCCTGCATTTTCATAAGCTTCTGCCGTATTAATATAATTAGGGTCTTGCACCGCCATCATAAATTGTTGATCGGCCTGCTGAAAACGTTTAGTGCGGCATAAATACGTACCATAATTATTGTGTGCACTACCATCTTTTGGCGCTACGCTAATAGCACGTAAATAATAAGTTTCGGCGGATTTATTATCGCCCGTTGTTTCTAAATAATAAGCCATCGCATCAATCGCCGGTGGCCAATTAGGCGCTTGATCTAGCGCTAATAATAATTTGCGTTTAGATCGCGCCATATCACCTTGTTGCAAATACCCTACGCCTAATTGCACATTATAATCCGCAGCAATCGAATTTTGTTTAGTAATCGCCGCCATATCTTTAGTGCCTTCATCCGGTGGCGTAGTTGAACACGCGCTTAATATGCATACTAAACCAATTAACAATGCACTCTGTCGTGTTTTTTTAAAGATCATTTTTTTCTCCTTAAAAATTTATTGCGCTGCCGTAATGGGGATGTCACGTAACAATTTGCGAGTACGTGTTGTGCGATCATTTACTTTACCTACTAATTGGCCACAAGCTGCGTCAATATCATCACCACGCGTTTTGCGCGTAATCGTGGTATAACCTGCGGAATACAATAGATCACGAAAGCGATCGATAACGATTTGCGGTGATCGTTTGTATTGTGTTCCTGGGAAAGGATTAAACGGAATAAGATTCACTTTGGCTGGGATACCGCGCAAAATTTTAATCAACTCTTGTGCATGTTGCGGCGAATCGTTGATACCGTCTAACATCACATATTCCATCGTGATCATGCGTCGTGTGTCTTTTTTAAAATAATCTTTGCACACAGCCAATAATTCTCGCAACGGATATTTTTTGTTGATTGGCACTAATACATCGCGCAAGGCATCATTTGGTGCATGGAGCGAAACCGCTAATGCTACATCACTGACTTCGGCTAAACGTTGCATCGCAGGCACTATCCCTGATGTACTTAACGTAACGCGTCGTTTCGATAAACCATAAGCAAAATCATCCATCATAATGTTCATAGCTGCGACCACATTGTCGAAATTAAGCAATGGTTCGCCCATGCCCATCATCACGACATTAGTGACTTTATGATCATGTTTTTTATTATCCGCAGAAAGGCTGCGCACGGCAATCCAAACTTGCCCGATGATTTCCGCTATGCTGAGATCACGACTATAACCCTGCTGGCCAGTGGAACAAAAACTACAATTGAGTGCACAACCTACTTGTGA
Organism: Gammaproteobacteria bacterium; assembly: GCA_013288885.1. Classification (GTDB taxonomy): domain Bacteria; phylum Pseudomonadota; class Gammaproteobacteria; order JABDBA01; family JABDBA01; genus JABDBA01. Next base: position 99,184 of record JABDBA010000003.1, read on the forward strand.
GGAAACACATAAAGTGCCGCGATCATCTTCTGGAATAAACACCGCTTCAATGCAATTGCCATCGGCCAAACGCAACAACCATTTACGCGTGCCATCTTTGGCAGTTTGCTCTAACGCAATTTCTGGCAATTTGATTTCGGTTGTTTCCAGTAAACGCTGCCGCAGTGATTTGCTGAGATTAGTCATCTCATTTAGATCTTGCACACCATATTGATGGATCCATTGCAAAATTTGCGTGGCACGAAATTTTTGTTCGCCTTGTTCAATAAACCAAGCTTCCAAGCTTTGGCGATTAAAATTTAACAGATTTAATTTGTCATCACTCATAACTAGGGGCGCTCACAGATCTCATCTTCTCTAAAGAAAAATGCAATCTCTTGTTTGGCGGTTTCGGTGCTATCAGAGCCATGTACCACATTTTCTTCAATGCTATCGGCGAAATCGGCGCGAATAGTGCCTTTTGTTGCTTTACGCGGGTCAGTAGCCCCCATCAATTCACGGTAGCAAGCAACGGCATTTTTGCCTTCAAGGAGGGCAATCATAACCGGCCCTGAGCACATAAATGACACTAAGCTCTTAAAAAACGGGCGCTCTTTATGCACCCCATAAAACCCTTCCGCTTCAGTACGGGTCAAATGCAGCATTTTGGCGGCAATAATTTGCAAATCTGCCTTTTCCAGCCTTGCAAGAATCTCGCCGATGATGTTTTTTGCCACAGCATCTGGTTTAATGATGGCGAGGGTGCGTTCTTTCGTCATATTTTTACTCCTTGAATTCGATAAAATGGGATATTATACCGATTATGCGCAAAAATGCGAATTTTGTAATGCAAAAACAAGGATAAAAAATGCAGTTAAAAATAAAATCAATATTTGTCTGTTCATGCTTAATTGCATTAAACCATAACTTATGCTTAGCCGCTGCCGCACCCACCAACCCTGATAACGAAGCTCAACTGGTAGCGTCTTTAGTCCAAAGCGTCAAAGCTTTACAAAAGCAAAATCAACATCTGCAGTCAGAGGTCAATCAACTACAAAAAGAAGTTAAACCAACTAAAGCCAGCAAAAAAACGGCCGCTCCGGTTACCACTGCAGCTAATGATAAAGCAGATGATGATAGTGACGATGCCGATGATGACACTAGTGATGATAGTGATGACAGTGACGATACCGATACTTCTGACAATACCAAAGCAACTACCACAAAAACGGGTGCCAAAAATAATCCTGATGAAACATCATCAGAAGAAGAAGCAAAAAAAGTTGTTTTGCAAACTCCTATCGAATTAAAACCTTACTCGCAATTAAGTCATGCTTCATTCTTTTTTGGTGGTGTGCCGATTCTTACTTCGCCTTATCTAGGCACACGTTCGGCATTTGATGCTTCTGATCTAATAACTAACTTACCGCTCACCAACGAAGGTTTACATTTATTACAAGAACGTCAAAAAATTGAAGATGTATTTACCGACAGTGATGCCACTTTACCAATCGTTCCATATCTTAATGTCAGTGGTGGTGTGCAAGCAGCCGCTGTTTCTGCTCGTCCTGCGCACGGCAGTCATATGAGCAGCATTAACCTCACCTCTGCTGATATTGAAATTATGGGTAATATCAATCGCTGGACTACCACTTTTATCGATTTTACTTATGATAATGCGCCACCTAACTCTTTTGGCCCATTGGTTTCCAACTCCCGTGTTTATTTAGATCAAGGTTTTATTACACTCGGTAATCTCAATAGTTTTCCGCTGTATTTCACCATGGGTCAAATTTATGTTCCTTTTGGTTTGTTTGATACGGCCATGGTCACTGATCCCTTGACTTCTGATTTAGCCAACACACAAGAACGTGCGGCATTGCTTGGTTTTAATAAAGAATATGGCAATAATACTTTCGATGTACAAACTTTTATTTTTAAAGGCGATGCAATAACCAGCGCAAGCTCCAATGCCATCAATGAATTTGGTTCGAATTTAGATTACACTTATGAAGCAGATAGCTGGAGCACACAGTTAGGCACGAGTTTTATGGCGAACTTGGCCGATTCGTTAGGTATGCAAATGAATTCTGTTGCTGCGCCTAGCCCCACTGGTTTTACCGGTTTCGGCAATACTGCTTTACCTGGCAACCGCAATCCTGAAATTTTAATCCATCGTGTGCCTGCTATTGATTTGCATGGTGAACTAACTATTGGCTCCATTTCATTTAATGGTGAATATGTTACTGCCACTACTGCTTTTAATCGTGATAATTTAGGCTTTGATTTTCGCGGTGCAAAACCTTCGGCAGCCAGCATTGAAAGCGTCTATACTTTTAACATTTTCAACCGCCCCACTAATATAGCCATTGGTTATCAAAATACTGCGCAAGCGTTAGCCTTGTTTTTACCGATGGATCGCTATGTTACTACGTTTAATATTTCCATCTGGAAAGATACGATTGAAAGTTTAGAATTTAGACATGATGTTAATTACCCAGTGACCGCCCACGCGTCGGGACAGCAACAGCCCATCGATCTTACTAACTTTGGCTTAGGTCACAGCAGCGATACCATCACACTACAATTGGCAGCATTCTTTTAAAAAATCAGCCCGCAGGATGACGGCGATCGACTGTGCGATGATGACCATGATGAACATGATGCATAGGCGCTAACGTTCCAGAGCTACCATCAGAATTCTGCGAAACAACGGTAGTCGTAGTTGCATCATTTTTCTGTGCTGCTAAAGCAACAGTACTGAAGCCACCTAATAGTAAGATCGTTATGATTAAAACTTTGTGCATGATATTCATAAAAAAACCTCCTGTTAATTAATTCTAACTACATTAAGCGCAGGTGCAACATCCGGAATCCCTTTGGGTATCGCAACTGGGCTGGTACGAGTGCCTCTTACTGTTTGTGCAGGCACACCTTCCCAGCGAGAATAGGCTGGTAAGGTTTCGCCTTTCATTAATAATGACAAACTGCCTAGATAAGATCCACTCTCCATCAATGAACTATGCTGTACCACTGAGCCGGGGCCGACTGTGCAACCATCCGTCACTTGGATTCGCCCCAATTTTAATAAGCGATCTTCAAATAAATGGGTTAATAACATACTGTCTGCATTCAACGCCACATCATCACCAATGATGGTTAAATCCATTTCACAAAATAATTTTGTATCAATGAATACACGTTTACCAATTTTCATCCCCATTAATCGCAAGAAGAAAGCCATAAACGGCGTGCCTATCAGCGGTTCCAACATAGTTGGCGTAATATATAATGTAAGTAACGCATCAACGATATCATTTTTCCAAACAAATATGCTCCACCAAGGTTTGACACATTCGCGATAGCGCCCAACCAAAATCCATTTTAAGACAATAGCAACTAAGGTCATACCAAAGGCAATTGAAAAATCAATAATGGGAAATAAAATCAACATGGCTTTAACAGAATAGTGCGCCATTAAAAAATCCATCGTCATAAATTGCAAACTCAGCGCAACCAAAGAAAGCATGACTGGCAATGTTCTTAATAACTCAACAAGAGCACGCACAACGTATAATGATCGCCGTGGATAATAAGTCTGCTGCTCAGAAAACCCATCAATGACTTCACGTCTTGGTAATTGAAAACTCGGCGAGCCAAACCAAAAAGTATTAGGTGTTTTAGCAGAACTATCATACGGTGGAATGGACAAACTGCCCAGCAGACATCCTGCACCCAGCTCCGTGCCAGCGGGTGTTATCGATAAATTGCCAACAAATGTGCGCCGCCCGATTGTAATGGGCGCGAGTAACATCGTATCACCATAAACACGTGGTACACCCAATAATGCGCCACCGGTGGTATAACTCTCATCATGAATATTTAATAGATCAGGAGTAGCGTGTGCCGCATCTGTCATTTCTACCCGTTTGCCTAACTTCGCCCCTAATAAACGCAATAACATCGGCAAATATAGCGAGTCACACAACGCAGCCATAGGTTCAGAACCCATTAGCAATTCCACCATCCAACGTCGGATATAGAAACTACTTTTAAGCGAATAGTTGCCTGCAACGATTTTCCCTAATAATATTTTTTTGCTGAGTACAATGCTGGTGCAAAGCAATATAAAAAACGAAATAGCACCTACAGGTGCTGCGACCAATACCGAGCCGATTAAATCAGATTTATCATAATAATAACAAACCAATAATATTCCCGGTAACAATGCTAAATAATAAATAATTTCTATAAAACATAAAGCGACATAGTGATATAAACTACAACTCAACTTTTTTGTGATTGAATTATCGTTTTGCAAACTTGATCGAGGTATTTGAATCTTCGCTTCATTTGCTAAGAAGCGTGCAGGCGAACCATGATAACTACCCCCTTTGCTTAGGGTAGCACCAACCGGTAGCATCGACTGATCTTCTAGCAACACATTATCTTGCAATCTAGTATTGCGTTCTAACACTGTATAAGAACCAATAAAACATTGGTTGCCAATACTTATACTACCAATTTTTAAATAGCCATCTTCCACGATATAGCCAAAAAGTTTTGCTCCGTAATTAATACTGACCTGATCTCCTATCGTTATCAGATCAAAAGAAGCAATGTGATCCGTGCCGATATAACAATTTTTCCCGATTTTTGCACCCATTAAACGGCAATACAAATTCATTAACGGTGATCCCACTAAATATCTGACTGGCGCAAAATGTTGCATACGCTGCACTAACCACCAACGCAGATAATAACTGCCCCAGAGCCGGTATTCACCCGGTTTAACTCGCCATAGCAACAACCATTTAGATAAAATCGCCACTGCAAATAACAGAGGTGGAATTGCAAATAGAAAAAATAAGGTTGCGGCAATCGACTCTAATGAAAATAATGCGTATTTATTAGCAACGTAGGTCATGACTAAAAAAATCAATAAAAACTCCCATGAACGTAATACAAATTGCAAACCACAACCAAGGAATTGACTGAATATACCCAGAGAATAATTTTCGTTGGTAGATGATGTCGGTCTATTAATGGCAGCTTGTGGCTGTTCTTTTACCTCGCTCCATTTCTTTGCTAGTTGTCCGATGGTTGGGTTTTCATAAATATCTAACATTGACATCTGTTGCAACGTTGGATCTTTACGCAACATAGAAACTGCTTTTGCAGCGAATAGTGAATGTCCACCTAAATCAAGAAAAAAATCGTCTTTAACTGAAATAGGTGTATGTTTAAATAAGTCTTCCCAAACCGCAACTATCTTTTTTTCCACTTCCGTTTTGGCCGGCGTAAAATTTTTGCTTAGCGCTTCGTGATGTATTGCGGGCTTTGGCAATTGTTTGCGATCGACTTTGCCACTGGCTAAAGTGGGCAAAGATTTCATCTCTTCAATCAGCGTGGGGATCATATAAGGCGGTAAAAATTTTACCGCTTGTGCTTTTAATGTTTCTGCTGAAAATATTTTTCCTTCGCGCATCACCACATATCCCACTAACCAATCGATATTTTGCTGGTCTTTGTACACATTGACAGCAACTGCTTTTACGCCTTCCACTGCTAACAATACTGTTTCAATTTCAGCAAGCTCTACTCTGAAACCACGAATTTTTACTTGGGTATCGATGCGCCCTAAAAATTCAATCTCTCCATCGGCGGTAAAACGTGCCAGATCACCCGTTTTATAAAGCATGGGGTCACGCTTTGCTGCACTAAAAAAAGGATTGTGTACAAATTTTTTGGCGGTTAATTCTGGTTTACCAATATAACCTTTTGCTAAACCGATGCCGCCAATATGTAATTCGCCACTTTCACCATCGGCAACGCGCTGCATTTGTTCATTCAAAATATAAACACTGTAATTCGGCAATGGACGACCAATAGTAATCAGTTTTCCTGGTTGCAAAACTGCAGCAGTCGCAGTAACTGTAGCTTCCGTTGGACCATAGGTATTTAAAATACGTCTTCCTGCATGATGCCAACGTTTTACTAATTCAGGTGGGCACGGTTCACCAACAAAATTAATAGTACGCAGTGTTGGAATATCTTCTTCTAACATAGAAAACAACGTGGGTGCACACGACACAACCGTTACACCCGCATGAGCCAAGATGGGCGCTAAATCAGCACCGGCATGTACCATCTGTGCTGTTGCAACAAATAGAGTTGCTCCGGTCATAAACGTTGGCCAAATTTCTTCAATAGCCGCATCAAAAGCAATGGAAAAACCTTGATAAACAATATCATCTGCTGTTACATTCAAAATTGAATTTTCTGCATAAATTAAATTACAAACTGATCGATGCGATATTTCTACACTTTTGGGGCGGCCGGTAGAACCTGAGGTGCAAATAGCATATGCACTATCATCTGAATTTAAACCCGTATCCCGTCGTGTTAAGCGCACCTTGGATTGTTGATTAATTTTATTTTGCAATCGATTAATAATAAATGCAGGACAAGGCAGAACAGCTTCAGACAGCATTAAATCAGTATGCGTTATTAACGCGCTTGCTCGTGCATCTTGCAAACCGTAAATAACACGTTCAATTGGGAATTGTGGATCAAGTGGTAAATAGGCCGCTCCTGTTTTTAGTATAGCCAAAATAGCAACAGTAACATCAATGCCACGCGGCAAATAGATACCCACAAACATGCCACGTCCAATCCCTTCGTTTCGTAAATACTGCGCTAGCTGATTGGCGCGTGCTTCTAATGCTTGATAACTTACCTGTAGATTTTCATAAATCAATGCTGTTTTATTGGGCACAACATCAACAGTTGCCTCAAAAATTTCGTGCAATAGCTCCTTATGCACTAATGTAGACCCTGATTCACTTTCCACGATAAAACCTCAAGATTTTCTAATTGTTCATTAGATTTAAGTATAGTCTAATCATTTGAAAAATGGGGCTTAGAGGGGAGAGTTTATGGGGGTTATTTCCCCAAAAAATAGCCAATCAAAAAAAAGGTCGATGCCCAAACGATAGCACCACCATAAGCAAAGGTAGCGAATTTAGCATAAGGCTCGCGCAGAGTGCCGGCCACATAGCCGGTAAAATGGCGTACACCTGGGATATAATAACCAAAAAATAATGCCCATACACCAAAACGATCGAACCAATAATGAGCCTTTGCTGCTCTTGCTTCAGTAAGACCTATCCAACGGCCATATTTTTTTACCAGAAAACTACCTGCAGTTAAGCCGATGATGTAACTTCCCGTTATCCCGAAAATAGCGCCACCATAACCTGCTGCAAGGGTGGGTAAAAGCGCTAATTTTCCGCGTGCGATTAAATAGCCTGCCGAAGCCAATAAGGTTTCATCAGGGATGGGTAAACCAACAATACCTAGCGCCAACAGAAAAAATAGCCAGACACTACCGTGCTGTAATATTAAATCCTTGGTAGCAATTAAGGTGAGTAATAAATCGTGCAAAATTATTTCCTTTAATGTTTCAAATCGCGCTATTATAAACTACTTATTCCTTTTATAAAAATCACCCATGGTAGCAATTGTTCTTTTTCTCATTACTGGCAGCGTCACCGGCCTATTAGCAGGGCTATTAGGTGTTGGCGGTGGCGTGGTGGTGGTTCCTAGCTTGGCCTATATCTTCAATTATATGGGGATGCCACACAACGCCATCATGCACATGGCGGCTAGCACTTCGTTGGCGGCAATGATTTTCACCACGTTGATGGCCGTCATCGCGCAACAAAAACGTAAAATGATCAACTGGGCAGTCTTTCGCACCCTCGCGCCTGCCATTGTTATAGGCACAATATTGGGAACAAGTATTGCCAGTCTATTACCTAGCCATGTACTCAAAATTATCTTTGGTCTTTTTATGTTTTTTATTGCTGTGCGTATGCTGTTACAAAAAAAACAATCAGAAGAAATGACGCGCCCTTTGCCACATCTTTATATTCAATACGGCGCTGGATTTGCAGTGGGTGCTTTATCAGGCATGTTAGGAATTGGCGGCGGCGCATTGACCATTCCTATTTTATTGCAATTTGGTTTGCCCGCACATCAATCAGCGGCAACTTCATCAGCTTGTGCTTTGCTATTAAGCGTAATTGGCACACTGAGTTTTATGATCCTAGGTTGGTATGAGCCGCCAGCAACTGGCGTGGCTAGTTATGTCAATTGGACAGCCGCGATTCTAATCGCGATTACCAGCATGATCTTCGTACCACTCGGCACCCGGCTTGCTGGGCGTTTATCAGGACATCATTTAAAACAAGTGTTCGCGGTTTTTTTATTACTGGTAGGGTTAGATATGTTGTTGCGATAGAGGTTTTAAGCAAAGAAACAAAACTTATTCCTCCCGCTTTTTTTAGCCATATACATGGCATGATCTGCTTTTGTCAGTAACTCTTTTTGATCGGCAGCATCTACTGGATAAATAGTGATCCCGATGCTCGCTGTCACCATAACTGTAATAGAACCAATATTATAAGGCTGTGAAAGTTGATCAATGATATTTTGTGCTACCAGTGATATTTCAGTTTTATTATGGATATTTGTTAATATAATTGCAAATTCATCGCCCCCTAAACGCGTCGCCGTATCAGTCTGGCGAATGCATTGTAGCAGACGATGACTAACTTCTTTTAATACCTCATCACCAACTTCATGACCATAGGTATCATTCACAGACTTAAATCCATCAAGATCCATAGAGAGTAAGCTGACCCATGATTGCAATCTATCGGCATTAGATACTGAGAGTTTTAGACGCTCATAAAATAAGATACGATTGGGCAAATCAGTGAGCGCATCATAATTCGCTTGATGCTGAATAATGGCATTACTTTTTTTGCGTTCGGTAATATCACGCATGACAGCAATACCTTCCCATTTATCATCAATGGTCACTGTTGAGATGGAGACTTCAACAGGGAACTCTGTGCCATTTTTGGTTATAGCGGTCATTTCAAAGTTTTTTCCAGACCCTGGCCCTTCGCCAGTGATGAGAAAATGCTCGAATTCTTTTTTTTGTGCCTCGATATAGCGCGGCGGAATGATAATATTATAGTAAAATTGCCCCGATACTTCACTCAATAGATATCCAAACATCTGAATTGCAGCCTCGTTCCAGAAAACAATTCTGCCCACTTTATCTAACATAATAATTGCATCATTTGCTGATACAGTAATCGCTTGAAAACGGGTGTCTAACGCTTCGCGATTTTTGATTGCTTCGGCCAGTTCTTTTCTTTCATGGTTTGCCACTATCCAAAAACGCAATGCCAAGGCCAGCAATAATGTGAGTAATGACCCTACAATGAGTGCTATGATCGGTAATATAGAATTCTTTTTTTGTAAAAATTCATCCGTGGGCTGCACACTCAACTTCAACTGCTCATCAATTTGTGATAGCGGCAATACAATCATCCATTCGTTAGATAAAACCTGGCCTATTGCATGATGTATTTCCAGATTATTATTATTTTTGCTGAGCATGATTTGATAATATTCATCGTTTAAATCACTAAATGTATCTTTTAGAAAAGCTTGCATATTAACAAGCCCGACAAGATATCCTTTAGCAGAATACCTTACAATACAAAATTGTTCTAGATTTTGTTGCGGTGGCACCATGATCATAAAATCATTTGGCATAGTATTCATCTGCGCCTGATGCAAACAAGATTGAAGCTTTTGTTTATCAAGGTTAGTCAAAGTGATATTATTATTAACTGCTATCCATGGTGTAGCTTGCCCTTCTGGCATCCAGATGATGGCTTGATAGGGCTTCATATCGTCCAGATATAATTTAGCATCATATAGCCATGCGGTCTGTGATGCGTAGTTTTGATAGTCCATGCGCTTTTCCATACGCGCAAGAGCTAAGTTATAGGTCATTACTTTTTCATCGATTTCAGTTTTAATTTGTTCTGCATCATCCTTCACTTTTAAGATCATTTTTTGGTTTTGATCGGCAACCAGAGATTGCCAGAGCAATATAAAAAAAACACAGCCGACGACGATGATCAGGATAGGTATAAAATTTCTGCCAGTTAGTTCGTGAATAAAGTATCTGAACGAAAGTGCCGATAACCCAATGCCTGCCATGGTAAAACAAAATGCTGAAATAATATTCATTCCTGTCAGTTTCCCCCACCCATAAGCTGTGGGCAGGTCTGCCAGATAACCAATTAATGCGATAAAACCTAGCGCCATTGTTAGCGCACTAAAAACAATGGCCAAATAGCGTTTGCTTGGAAATGAAATAACATCTAAATTAAAAAATATTGCAGAGCTTGCTAACATCAAACAAAGTGCTGTATTGGGAGCCATACGCCCCGGATTTGAAGTCTTTGCCAACACAACTGTTTTTAAAAATAACTGATCAATGCCTACATTGATATAAAATATATATTGAATTAAAGTCAATGCTCCCAATAAAAAAACCATTATACTAAGCAAAGCCGATAAACGAGGATATTTAATAACGAACAACAAATTCAACCCTAAAAAAAAGAAGGCCAATGCAGTGTTATATTGCATGGGGGCAAACTGCGATGAAATCTGCACAAGAATGTAAGTATGTGTATACCAACCAATTAAACCTAGCGCACCAAACACCGTAACGATTAATCCAGCACCAATTGAAATCGGTGTAATTAGCTTATATATGGTATGATTTTCTGTTGTTTGTTTCATAATGAGCATTAATCAAAATGCCAAGCAATATTGGCATTTTGGATAAATTCCGCAGCTTCAGCCACTGGTAATGGGCGGCTAAAATAAAACCCTTGAATTTCGTCACAACCATGCTGACATAAAAATTTAAGTTGTGCTTCGGTTTCTACTCCTTCGGCAATGACTCTAAAACCCAAACTACGCGCCATAGCTATAATAGCTGTAACAATCGCAGCATCATCAAGATCAGTTGCAAGATCACGGATAAAAGATTGGTCAATTTTTATAGTGTCGATGGGAAAACGTTTTAAATAACTTAACGATGAATAACCCGTACCAAAATCATCAATGGATATCTTAAGGCCCATTTCTTTTAGGCTGCGCAATATTTGTATATTATTTTCCACATTTTCCATCAACGCACTTTCGGTTAATTCGACTTCAAAAGTATCAGGATAAAGATTTGTTTCCGTTAAAATTTTTTCTGCAAATTGCAAGAGATTTTTGTTTAAATTCCGCGCTGATAAATTAACTGATATAATAACCGGAGACATGCCCAATGTTTGCCAAGCTTTATTTTGCAAGCAAGCCGTTTTTAATACCCACTCACTAATAGGATTGATAAGATCGCTACCTTCAATAGCCGCAATAAAGTTTCCGGGTAATACAATACCATCTGGCCTCCTCCAACGAATTAAGGCTTCCATGCCTATCACTTTTTGCGTGGCGACATCAATTTTTGGTTGATAATATAAAATAAATTCATTATTTTCTATTGCTTGCCGTAAATTATTTTGTAAGATACCACGGTTTTCAGCTTGGGCAGTCATTTCAGGAGTACAGAACTGATAGGTATTCCGACCTTTTTCTTTTGCCGCATACATAGCAATATCGGCACATTTAATTAAAGTTTGTACGGTGGTTCCATCATCAGGGTAAAAACTCACGCCCATACTAGCCGTTATTAAAAATTCTTTTTCTTTCAAAGTAATCTCTCTGGCAAGCTCTTTTTTTAATCTATTAATTATCTCAATAATCTCCTCTTTTTGGTGCACATTTGGAATAGTAATGATAAACTCATCACCACCTAATCGACTAATGGTATCTTGCGCTCTAAGACATTGGCGAAAGCGCTCTGAAATTTCTTTCAATAATGTATCACCGGCTTGGTGACCCATAGAATCATTTACATATTTAAAATGGTCAAGATCCAAAAATATAATTGCTAGTTTATCACCTGTCGTTTCTGCAGCTGTCAATGCTGTTGTTAAATATTGTTCAAGTAAACTGCGGTTTGATAAACCTGTTAGTACATCATGTTCCGCCAGATATAACATCTGCTTTTCCATATGCTTTCTTTTTAGAAAAAGCCCAAACTGATTACCAATAGACTCAAACCATAATAACGAATCATGATTTGGCTGCAGCATTTTTTTGCTGAAAAATTCAATAACGCCCAGAACTTCATTCTCATAGATTATCGGGAAGGCAACTGCGGTAGTTAACCCCACTTCTGCCGCAGAATTTTTGCGTAAAAAATCAGCTTCATGTAAAATATCTGATTTCCAAACAGCTTTGCGCTCTTGCCAAACTTGCCCAGTTAGACCAACCCCTATGGCATAAGTACGACTAAGACTTTCTAATTGAAATGCATTATTTTTTATCTGTGGCATTTGCCAAACTCGAGTGCAGCGCAAAACATTATCTTCTTGATCTACCGCCCATATTGCCCCACAATCCCATTGCAAGCGGGCACAAATAATCTTTAAAATTTTTGCGGTTGCCACAAAAAGAGTGGCCGACTCTGCTAAAATCCATGCAATTGCATATTGTATTTCTAAATGTAACGCCGATCGTTTGCGTTCGGTGATATCACGCATGATCATATAAACTGCTGGTTTTTGTTGATGGATCATTGGGCTGACCACAATTTCAACGTCAAGTACATCACCTTTTAGATTGATAATTTTTCCTTCTTCTAATGACATAGAATTCTGGTTATGGTTTTTTTCTATATAGTTTTTAATTACTTGCTGATAATCGGGCGGAAAAAAATTATAAACCGAATGTGTAAGTAGGTCGTTTAAGCTTTTAGCATTTAACAAGTTAAGCGCCGAACTATTGGCATAAACAAATTTTTCATTTTGTTGTATAAAAATAGCATCGGGTGATATTTCAACTAACTGTCGATATCTATTTTCCGAAGACCCCAGGCTTTCAAACGCCGATGCTAATGCAATCGACTGGCCAAATTGACTACCCAGTGTACGAATAAATTCTAAAGTACTTTCATCTGATAATGATAAATCTGAACCTAAAAACAAAACACCCAAGCAATCGGTACCCGAAAACAGAGGAACAATTAGGGCAGATTTTACTCCTGCTTCATTCAGAAAATTCTGCGCTTCTATGCCTGAGAAGTGCTCGGAAGGAACGGCAAAAGGTTCTTTTTTTTGAATAATTTCAGGTATCAATATTGATATGCCAAAAAATGACGCTACTTTTTCTTTCTCATCTTCTTTATAACCAATCTGCTGACTCAACACCATACTTTTATCAGCTCTCTTAATATACAGAGCACCTTTTGATATACCCGTCGCATCTAAGCAAAAATAGAGCACATCTTTTAAGGATTCATCAATATCTTTACTGCTCGTCGTTAATGCATTCGCAATACCACCGATTAAAGACAACTGTGACATTAGCATTGCACAACGTTGTGCAAGCTTCGTATTAACTAGCACTTGTTGTTCTAACTGACGAACCGAACGAATAGAATGTTCGTGTTTAATATCTTCGGTTATATCAAATGGAGCACTCACAGGAGCAGATGGTTGTGTATTCAGTATTTTAAGCAATTCAGTAATTAACTTTTCTTCATCAGGAGTACGTGTTAAATAACAACTAGCACCGACCTTTTTAGCTAAAGCAAGATCATCATCTTGTAAATAATGTGAAGTCAGTAGCATAACAGGAATGGTACAAAGCTTTGGATCACGTTTTATTTCTGCGCACAACCCAAAACCATCTAAGTTTGGCATTAATATATCGCTGATGATAGCATCGGGTTGTCGGCTCCTCGCTTCTCGAAGAGCTATTACGCCATCCATTGCAGCAGTCACCTCAAAACCTGCATTGCGTAATTGCATACCAAATAATTTAAGTTGAATAGCATTATCATCTGCAATCAGGATATGTTTGCCTCTACCCACTAAGATTTTTGCGGGGATTGAAATTGGAAGATGCGCTTTAACCACATCTAATAAATAAGTAGGGTCAATTGGTTTTAATAAAAACGTGCTAAATCCGCTATGTTTTGACTGTTCATCCAATGCCGTCAAAAATCCTGACAGCGCAAGGATAGGAATTTTTTCTATTCCAGGCAATGCTCTTAATTTTGCATTTAAGAGATAACCACTCATATCAGGCAAAAATAAATCTTGTATTATTAAATCAATTTTTTGGTTGCTGGCTTCGCGTAATGCTTCTACACCATTTGCAGCTTCGATGACAGTATAGTGTTCACTTTCCAAACTCATTTTTAACACTTTACGCGATATTGGATTATCTTCAATGACTAGGATAGTGGCTTTGTTCATCAGTTGATCCTTCCTACTTAGCTAAAGTCGCTTGCTTTTGCAAATAATCAGCTATTTCTATAGGAAAAGTAGTCGCAGAAACCGGTTTGGTCATATAACCATCACAGCCAGCAGCTTTTGCTCTATCTTCATCACCCTTCATGGCATAGGCGGTTAGTGCAACAATAAGTATATCTTTAAAATGTGGATCTGCTTTAAGCTCTCGCGTCAGGTCGAGGCCATTTTTTCCGGGTAATTGTAAATCCATTAAAATAAGTCGCGGATGAAAGGTCGCTAAAACTTTCACAGCCTCTTCTGCATCTACTGCAGTGCGCACCTCATACCCTTCTACTGTCAACAATAGCTTTGCCAACTTCAAATTAGTAGGATTATCTTCCACGATTAATATGGGTTCGCCTGCCATAATATCTCCTCATCCTGTTTTTTTAATTAAAGGACAAATACGTTTCATCTCCTGCACAAGATCACCCATCGATCCGCCACCTTTTTGTATCACTGCTGCTACTGAAGCTTTAATGCGGCTACGATCAACATCACTGATATCTTGTGAGGTGCAGATAATCACGGGGGTTTTTTTGCCATATTCGGTCATACGAAAACGGCGCAAAAATTCCAGGCCATCGATATTCGGCATCAGTAGATCCAGCACAACAACATCTGGTTTTTTAACATCGGCAGTTATTAATCCTTGTTCTGGATCTGTCTCACAAATAATAGTAGTGCCATAATCCTTCATATATTGTTGACATAATGTGATCATTTTCGGATCATCATCAACAAATAAAATCGTTTTATTTTGATTTTGATAGATACCAGTCTGTTGTAGAGCAGTTATTAAATCTTCAGATTTAATCGGTTTTATTAAAAAGCTTTGAATCATAAAGCCAAAGCTCGCTGCTTTACTCCCAATTACCGTCACTACAATAGTGGGGGTTTCTAGATTGGGCCCTTGCGAACGAAATCCACGTAAAACATCCCAACCATTCATATCGGGAAGTAATAAATCGAGGGTAATGGCATCAAATCTTTTTTCGCGGCAACTTTTAATGGCTTCGGAACCAGTAAAAGCTAACTCAACAGTATATCCTACCTCTGTTAATGCACTCGCAACTAAAGCACTATCATTAAGATCATCCTCAATCACCAGAATATTGGCCGATGTTTTTTCTGAGGATACTTTATCTTTGACAGGAGTTGTATTTTGTTTAAGCACATCAACAGTAACATCTATCGGTTTGGCAAGACTTACTTTTTCTATGATAGGTTCTTTGTCAGTTTGCGGTATACTTTGATCCTGCTTTTGCGGAACTCTGGGCAATACCACAAAAAATGTACTCCCCTTGTCAACAGTACTTGTTACGCCAATTTGTCCACCTTGCGCTTCCGCAATACGACGTGTCAAGGCAAGCCCCAAACCGGTACCCTGATATTTTTTATCTAGGCTCGCATCTAATTGTTGAAACTCGGCAAACAATTTGGGAATATCTTCCGCCCGAATACCAATACCATTATCTTCTACTTCTAGGCGAAAATAATTAGCGCCTTCTGGGTTAACGCGAATATTGACTGTACCATTTTCATTGGTGAATTTTAGTGCATTCGAAATATAGTTATAAAGGATCTGCTTCAGCTTAGCCGTATCAATGATGATCTCACCGATATCTGGGTCAACATTGACAGTGAGTTGAATTTTTTTCTTGGAAATTAAAGTACGCAAAATATCACATACTTCGCCAATGACGATGTTAATATCAATTTTTTCAGGATGAAATTCCATTTTGCCCGATTCTACTTTTGCTAAATCTAGAATATCGTTAATCAAACGTAATAAATGACGCGAACTGGTAAGAATATCACCCAAATATTCCTTATGTTCGGGGGAAACTGGACCCACTTTACCCAAATGCATCAATTCAGCAAAACCAATGATCCCGTTTAATGGGCTACGCAGTTCATGTGACATATTCGCTAAAAATTCACTTTTTAAGCGATTCGCTTCTTGTGCCAAGCGATTTTGTTCTATTAGTTCTACGTTCTTAGAAACTAAAACTTCTTCCCTTTTTTGATCAGTGATATCTTTAGAAATTAACAGATAGCCCACTGGTTTTCCGGTGCTATCTTTACGCAAAGTCAGCGCAAGCGAAGCAGTAAATCTTTCACCATTTTTGCGCACGCTCTCTAATACACCTTCTTCTTTGCCGGTTTTAAGTGCTGCATCCAGCACGGCTTGCAAGCGACCCGAAGTAATATCTTCTGGCGCATGCAAAATACGCGTATTTTGTTTGCCAATCATTTCTTCTGCACTATAGCCGTAATTAAGGCGCGCACCTTCGTTCCATGCAAGAATATTGCCTTCTAAATCTTCGGCAATGATTGAATAAGCAGTCGAGCTTTCAAGCACGTTATTTAAAAATCCCGTTGCTTCTTTTAATTTAATATTTTGTTCGCGGCTTTCAACTTCCAAACGATTTTGTTCAGTAATATCACGACCAACAGCAAATACGCCTCGTAGTTTTTGATCGGTCCCTTTAAAGGTAGAAGCGTTACAGGATACAACTGTTTCTTTACCATCTTTTGCTTGAATGGTGAGCTCATAGTTTCTCACACTCTCTTCAGCTAATACATTGCGAATGAAATCTTCAGCATGCTTTGGGTCGGTAAAGTAATTTTTGAACTGGGTATCAATTAATTCTTCTGTATTATACCCTGTTACGTTACACATCTGTTTATTAGCATCGGTAATGATACCTAAGGTGTCAGTGGCCATTAAAATATCGATATTAGATTCAAACAGACTGCGGTTATAACCCAATTGCTCGCGTAAATTCTGTTCTTGCTGTTTCTCTACCGTGATGTCTTTAGAAATGAGCGCATAACCTACTGGATTTCCTTCGGCATCTCTACGTATAGTCACTGAAAGCAATTCTGGATAGCGTTCACCATTTTTACGTAGGCCTTCGATGACACCATCATATTTACCGGTTTTAAAAGCCTCATCAAGCATCGCTTTGGCACGACCCGATTGATTATCTTCGGGGGTACGCAAGACCCACAACGTTCTCTTACCTACAATTTCATCCGCTGTATAACCATAATTACGTTTAGCACCTTCGTTCCAAAGTAGAATTTTACCTTCTAAATCGAGGGCAATAATGGAATATGTTGTGGTATTTTTTAGTACGTCATTTAAAAAATTGGTCGCTTCTAATAAAGCATCACTTTGTTTATGGCTTTCATCTTCGAGCCGTTTTTGTTCAGTGATATTACGTGCTGTAGCAAATATCCCTTTCAAATGGCCATCTGGTGTGCGGAAGGTTGTCGCGTTAAATGAAACTGGCGTAAATTTATCATTACGCGATTTAATAATAAGCTCGTAATTGGTTATACGATTTTCAGAAAGCACTTTACGAATAAGATCTTCAGCGCGCTTAGGGTCAGTAAAGTAAATTTTAAAAGGCGAACCGAGCAACTCTTCGCGAGAAAATTCAGTCATTTCACAAATTTGCTGGTTCACATCGTTGATGATACCTAAAGAGTCGGTAGTCATTAAAACATCAAGGTTCGATTCAATTAAACTACGCGTGTACTCTTTTGAATCGGTAAGCGCTTGTAATTTACTGCTTAACTCAGTTGGATCATGCGATATTATGGTGTAACCAATGGGTTTGCCAAATGAATCTATTCGAAGAGTAAATGTGTCAAAAACAGAAACCGGTTTGCCGTCTTTACGTAAGTATTTTAATTCGCCAGCCCAGACACCTGCTTGCTTAACTACATCAATTATTTCTTGGGTTTTTCTTGCTTGCATATCCTTTGGATCGTAGATACCTGAAAGGCCCACTTTGCCAACGACCTCGAAGGGTTCATAACCAAAGCGTCGACGTGCCCCCTCATTCCAAGCAACAATTTTTAAATCTAAATCTACCGCAATGATAGCGTATTCCGTACAGCTTTCGAGGATTGAAGCACAAATTGATGCTTCATCTTCTACATTTAATGCGATAGTAAACTTTTTACTGCCTTCGTGTAATTCGTAAGTTTGCTCAGCCATGAGTGTTAGTCCTTTAGTTTATTCCATTACCATTTATGGTAAGTATAGACTACATTCTGAGGGTCTGTGGTTAGCTGTGCTATATATCTACGATATGAATCAGAACATATAATACTTTCGTGATTCCCATCTCTATTCAGTAATACAAATAGTTGACATATATGGCAACTATTTGTATTATTGAATAATGTACAATCCATACGCTACTGTAGAATTATTTCATTTGCTTTTCCTCCGCCAGCTGGAGGGTAAGCTTGATAAAAAATTATATGCTCTTAAAGGAGGATGTAACTTACGGTTTTTTTTCAAAAGTATACGCTATTCAGAAGATATCGATATTGACGTCACTACTATTTCTACAGCAACACTTAAGAATAAAGTGAATAAAATAATTGAAAGTATTGATTTTAAAAAAATCTTACAAAGCAAAAGTTTAGAGCTTATTCAGGTAAGCACAGCCAAACAAACTGAAACCACACAACGATGGAAAATCTTGCTCCAATCCAAAGAATCAACCGTTCCCCTTCCCACCAAAATTGAATTCTCTCGACGTAAAATGGATAAGGGTACTGCCTATGAAGCAGTCGACAATGATTTAATGAGCAACTATCACCTCTATCCTATTTTATGTAATCACTATGATCCTAATACCGCATTTTTACAGAAAATTGAGGCTTTAATTAATCGCACTCAAACGCAAGCCCGTGATATTTTTGATTTAAAATGGTTATTAGATAGAGGGATAAATATCGATACTTTAAAAACTATCAAACCAGAAAAAATCTCTACGGCTATTGAAAATATCAAGCAAATTCACTATACCGATTTTAAAGGACATGTTATTGCCTATCTAATGGAAGAATATAAAAAATTTTATGATTCAAAAGAAAAATGGAATGAAATACAAACGCAAGTCATAAAAACATTAATGGGGAATGCAACTCATGCGACTCATTGAAGTAGAACAAAAATTATTGGCTTTAAAACAACCCGTTCTACAAACCAGTGACGCCGCAGCTTGTTTAAAAATAGAGCGGTCACATGCGAGCAAAATTTTAGATAGGCTAGTGAAGGAAGGAAGGTTTATCCGTTTAATGAGAGGCAAATGGGCCACTACACAAAAAATTGATCCACTGTTATTGCCCGAATACTTAACTGCGCCATTTCCGAGTTATATTTCATTACAAACGGCTCTTTTTTATCACGGCATGATTTCACAAATTCCACCTATTATTTATGCTGTCACCTTAGCTCGCACTCATCTTTATACAACACCATTAGGCACTATTTCTGCGCACCATATTCAGCCTGATTTCTTTTTTGATTTTGAATTAATTAACGGCATTAAAATGGCCACACCTGAAAAAGCCCTGCTTGATGTTTTTTATCTAACCGCTGCAAAGTCAAGACTTTTTAAATCATTGCCTGAATTAGAACTCCCAGCAAAATTTAATTTCAAAAAAGCCAATGCAATTATTCAAAAAATTTCTTCCGCGCGCTTGCGAACATTGGTGCTGGAGCGTTTTAGGGGGGTACTGTAACTTAACAAAAAACCGAAGGTGATACACCAAATCGCCAATTGTAACAGGCTAGTTACACGATCATCTTTCTTTTGACGAGACCAATCCATAAGCTCCTCGACAAAAATCAATAATCTTTCATATTCTGCCTCATTACGCGGAACATGGGCGTAAGGAGTTACATATCCCCAATGTTTAATTGTTTGCTGTAGGGCTGCGTTCATATTTTACCACCTCTCATAG
The DNA here is from genome assembly GCA_013288885.1 of Gammaproteobacteria bacterium. Taxonomy (GTDB): domain Bacteria; phylum Pseudomonadota; class Gammaproteobacteria; order JABDBA01; family JABDBA01; genus JABDBA01. Next base: position 119,235 of record JABDBA010000003.1, read on the forward strand.
CATCATCATTTTTTCTCATGCTGTATTCAGCGTGTGTCTATGCTGGATAACCACCGCAAAAGAAGCAGGCGATCCAATTCCTGAACCAAACTAAGTGAAAGAGGATCAAAAAATCAAACCTCAAACTTAATGCCCTGCGCCAGTGGCAATGTATTGCCCCAGTTGATAGTGTTGGTTTGACGGCGCATATAGGCTTTCCAAGAATCAGAGCCTGCTTCGCGACCACCGCCGGTTTCTTTTTCACCGCCGAATGCCCCGCCAATCTCAGCACCAGAAGTGCCGATGTTAATATTGGCAATGCCGCAATCACTGCCTGCGGCGGACAAAAACATTTCCGAATGTTGCACATGATTAGTAAACATCGCCGATGAAAGGCCTTGTGGCACAGCATTATGCCAAGCGATTGCTTCTTCAATTTTTTGATATTTCATTACATATAAAATCGGCGCGAACGTTTCGCGATGCACCACAGCCCAGTCGGGTTTAGCGCGCACAATGGTTGGCTCAACAAAAAATCCTTCTCGTTTTAATACATTTCCACCAAAAACAATTTCACCTTTCATCGCATGAATTTCTTCGATCGTTTTTTTATAATCATTCACTGCTTTTCGATCGACCAATGGCCCAACTAATACACCCGCCTCTAGCGGATCACCAATACGCAATTGCTTGTAAATCTGCACTAAACGTTTTAATAAATCATCGTGGATAGTTTCCTGCACAAACAAACGTCGCGTGGTGGTGCAACGTTGCCCTGCCGTGCCCGCAGCGCCAAATGCAATAGCGCGCATGGCTAAATCTAAATTAGCGGTTTCGTCGACAATAATTGCGTTATTGCCACCGAGTTCTAATAAACAACGTCCTAAACGGCTAGCTACTTTTTCATTTACCTTACGCCCTACCGCAGTTGAACCCGTAAAAGAAATTAACGGCACGCGATGGTCATTCACTAAATTATCTACCAAAAGATTATCATCACTGATAAATAAATTAAAAATACCACTGTAACCATTCGCTTGCATGACTTGATTACACAAATGTTGTACGGCCACTGCACACAATGGTGTTTTAGAAGAAGGTTTCCAAATAACGGTATTACCACAAATGGCTGCGATAAAAGCATTCCACGCCCACACGGCAACGGGAAAATTAAATGCACTGATCACACCAATCACACCAAGTGGGTGCCATTGTTCATACATACGATGTTCAGGGCGTTCGGAGTGCATGGTTAAACCATATAACATACGCGCTTGACCGACGGCGAAATCGGCCATGTCGATCATCTCTTGCACTTCACCATCGCCTTCTTGCTTTGATTTACCCATTTCTAATGAGACTAATGATCCCAACGCATCTTTATTTTTACGCAATACTTCACCCATCTGCCGCACTAATTCACCGCGTTTTGGTGCGGGCACTTTGCGCCACTCTAAAAATGTTTTGTGCGCAGTTTGCACCACGTGTTCATAATCTTGCGCACTCGCGCGTTTGACTTTAGCAATGAGTTGTTCATTCACTGGATTAAACGATTCTAATTCGCCCAAATCCTTGCCATGCGACCATTGGTCTGCGCCGGTGCAAGCACCTTGATTAATAGATTCGATATTGAGTTTTTTTAGGATTTCCATGATTGCCTCCAAGAAAGTGCTTTTGGATCCCCGCATTCGCGAGGATGACAAAAAATATATTATTGATAACATTTACCAAAACGATTAGTCAGTACATCCTGCAATGTGAACTGCTCTTGCACGACTAAACCCTGATATTTTTCGGGATTACTTAACACCGAATCAACCACCACACTAATGCCCGATGCTGTAGTGACTTGAATAGCCGACCAGAGTAAACCAGCAATTTTATGTGGATAAACTTTTTTCACGTAACTTTCTTCCATCAATTGACCAGCATTTCTGCCCGTGACAGAAACGTAAATCAACACCACATCTTGATATGTTTTGGGAATAGCGCGCTCTAAAATACGTTTTAAAGTATCACGATCTTCATTTAATTTTAAATCGTGCATTAAAAAATGCATCTTTTCACAATGACCAGGATAACGCAGTGTTTTATAATTCAAGGTATGCACTTTACCGCCATAAGTTTTAGCTAAGCTACCCAACCCACCTGAAGTATTAAACGCCTCATAACTTTGACCATCTAATGCTAAGGTTTCTAAACCTTCTAACGCTGCCACATGCACTTGTTTACCACCTTCAATTGCTTCGCACAAATTACCGTATTCATTGATGATGCCATCGGTGGACCATGTCAACGCATAATTCAAACTATTGCTGGCTTGTTGTGGTAATGCACCTACACGTAATTTCACCGTATCTAACGCTTCAAAATTTTGCATCAACGAATGCGCCACAATATTGATGAAACCCGGCGCTAAACCACATTGCGGCACAAATGCCGTGGTAGCATTTTGCGCCAAATGGGTAACCGCATCAGTGACTTTGACATCTTCAGTTAAATCAAAATAATGCAAATGACAGTCTTTCGCGACTTGCGCCACAGCGATATTACAATAATACGGTAAGCAAGAAATAATAGCTTGAACGGAATGATCTTTGATAGCTTTGACCATCGCTTTGTGATCCATCACATCGACTTCGATGGTTTTTAGATCGGGCAATTGTTTGCGTAATCTTAAAATATCTTGCCCATGAAATTGTTTGTCGGCCAAATAAACTTGATAGTCGCCCGATTGGCTTAACAAACATGCAATTAACGTGCCTATTTTTCCTGCGCCTGCTATCATTACTTTGTGCATACTTCCTCGCTATTTATTGTAATTTCTTATAACTCTTGTCAGATCCGTCGCTAACGCTCCTTGATCCGACCTACAATTTATCTTTTAAATTATCACTGAACCTTCCACTGCTTGCAAAATTGCTTTGTGTGTTGCTAATGCTGCTAATGTACCCACCACCATTTCATCGGCGGCAACACGATCTAACGACGCTGCAAAAACTACATCACCATCATAACGCGTAAATGCTGGCATAGTTGCGCGGGCAATTCCAGCGCTTGCCATCTTAGCAATGCGCGTTAACTGCGCACGCTGCAAAATCGCATTGGTGAAAACTGCAACTAAGGTTGTATTTTCACTACTAATGTCGGTTTTACCAAAATGACCAGCCGATAATTCTTGCGGCATGTTAAGAAAACTGCCATCTTTTTTCTTCGCACCAGCAACCACTTGCCCTTGCTCGTTGATCACATCACCCACGCTGTTAACGACAGCACACACTAACACTTGCAAACCATCGGGGCCTTCTAGCTGCGCAAAACCAAAACCACCGCTCATGATGTGATGGCCAGCGTGCATCCATTTACCAACGGTAGCACCCGTACCTACACCCACTCGGCCATGCATTGTATTATTTTTTTGCGCGTTTTGACAGGCTTGGTAAGCATCTTCTGGGCTGGGGAAATGCATACCATTCACACCAAAATCGTAAATATCTGCCGTCGGCACGAGCGGCACTAAACCATAACGCGTGACATAACCACGTTTATGTTCAAGCAACCATTGCATGACACCATTGGTTGCGCCCAAACCATAAGCACTGCCACCACCAAAAACTAAGGCGTCTATTTTCTCTACCGTCGCTGTGGGGTCAATAATATTGACATCACGCGTTGCCGGTGCTGCGCCACACAAAGACCAACCACAAGCAGCGGGTTGCTCGAATAAAAATACAGTCACTCCTGTGCCTTTTGCTTGCAACGTGGTGTGGCCGATTTTAAGATTGTTGAAGTTCATTGATCACCCTCGCCCTCTCGATGATTGGGTGTCAGCAAAACCACCTCATGTGGGCTATCTGGCGCATTAATGCCTTCAGCTTTAAAGCGATCCCACATCGCCAACAACACTTTTGATTTAATTGAATTACGCGAATAAATCTTTTTCATATCAACATAATATTCCACTTGAAATTCTAACAACACTTCATCCAAGCGTTTTAAATAAACCACAACGGCGGGCTTGGTTAATATTTCAGGAATGGTTTTAATCACTTCAATAATAATTTTTTGCACGCGGTGCGGGTCATCGGTACGTGTTATTTTAAGTGGGATGATCGATCGCACCACGCTATCGCGATACGTCCAGTTGATAAAGGATTGACTGAATACGTTCGCGTTCGGCACTAATAATTCTTGATGATCATCAGTCATGATCATCACTGCCCGCATACCAATATGTATTACTTCACCTTCATAGGCTCCCACAGTCACATAATCACCCACACGTAACGGACGCTCCATCAACAACAAAATTCCACTAACAAAATTATTTGCTAAATCACGTAAACCCAATGCAATACCTAAAGCAAAGGTACTGGCAATCACCGTAAGCGCCGTTAAATTAATACCCACTAATTGCAAACCAAATAAAATAACTATCGCCACCATCGTGTATTGACTAAACATACCTAAACTATTGCGCAACGAGACATCTTTGACACCAGCAAACATCCAACGATAGGTAAATTCACGCGTCCAGCGTGCGACCCACACTAAAACAACAATCGTTAACCACAGTTCAATAAAGCTAACCGGTGTTATCACGCTACCCGCTAAGGTAAATAAATGCAGCGTGAGGAAAGCATCAAGATGGGTGACTGCCCATGAATGCGGCCCCCAACCATACCAGGCAAATAACACCGCCAGCGCTGTCCAAATCAATACTAATTTTAAAATTAAATGAATAGGTTTTAATATGGCTTGTGTCCACAACCAGCCATTTTTTGATGCACGAACTAAATACTCTGATGCCACGCGAATAAGTTCACTGAGTAAACCGCCAGCAAATAAAAAGCCAGTTAATACGATTAAAAATATTCCTTGATAAGCCGCAATACTCCACGCCAGCTCTACGTAACCTACCAACCCGATTAACGCATTGATTAATAACGACAATGGAATTATTAAACCTAACCAACGCACCATTTGTTTTACATACGGCCGACTTGCTTCTAAGGTTTTGCCCAACAATTCCGGCAAGACAAACCAAGCGCGCAATAACACCACTGCAATGCCCAGCAAAAACAACATGAATAAACGGCGGAATAAATCTTGCACATCATAAGCCACCGGCAATTGATGTACTAAAACAGTCATCGCTGTTAATACACCACCTACAATCAATGCCCATTTCAAGCGGAAATAAAATTTCACATCATATTCATTACCATCGGCAAGCCCTTCTACTAATAAATTTTTGGCGATGCCAATAACTAAGCTAAACACAATAAACACCAAAGCCAAACTGATAACCAAACTAAATGTCAGCATCGACATTTGTAGCAACACCAACAAACCGAGCAATGCGGCAAACAACATTAAAAAAGTTAAATGACTACGCATGATCCGTAAAAAGACTAATAACACCTGATTAGTAAAAAAGCGTTCACTGCGTTGTGATAATACCGCAATGGCCGAGGTTAAATTACGTCGCGCTTGCTTCCATACTACCGCCCAAATCAACGCAGCGATAATACCAACGACCCATTGCCAAACTTGCGCTGTAATTACAGCATCTACTAAAATCTTGGCTAAATTGCTCACTCCTTGCCAAGTTAACAAAGGTACTTGCAGCAATCTCTTGCCTAACATTAACCAAGCTTGCCGATCAAACCCTGGCAAACCTTGGCGACTAGATAACTGTTGATTTAATTGGCGGGTAATATTTTCTTTGTAGGAAATCGCATTTTTTAACAGATCGCTGGTGGATTTTAATTGGTCTTGATAGCCCATCAATAAGCCGTTGATCATTTGCAAATTAGCTTGCCCAACATTCAGCGCTAACATACCACTATCCATGCTCTCTGCATTTACTTTTATCCGTGCTTGTAACACTTCGATTTTACTCTCTAACATATGCTTTACATCGACCAACTCTTTTATAAGTTGCGTCGTTTGATCTTGCATATCGTTAAGCGTAGTGAGAGAAATAGTTTGCCCAGGCACTAATGTTAAGCGTTCTAAATGATTATGTGATCGAGTTAAATCAAGCTGGATCTGATTGATATTACTTTTTTCTTCCGCCTCAAAAACCTGCATTTCCAAATGCATATAATCAGGGTTTGTTAAATATTGCCCTGGCCCACCCGCCGCCTGCATCTGTTTATTGAGTGCTTGCAAATGCGTCAACCACTGATCTTGCTGCTGTTGCATATCAGCAGCAAATTGATCGAGTGCATTTTGCCGTTGTTGTTGTTTTTGCGACAAAAATTTAGCTTGTAATTGTGCTTTCCAATTTTGTACGGCTTGTAAATTTTGCTGTGCCAGATTTTGCGTTTGCTGTAACAATGTTACGCGCTGTTGCTGCAACTTCAATAAATTATTCTGTAGGCGTAAATTATCCTGCATTTGCAAATTCATCGCTGGCGAATTAACGGTAACCGCCGCAGTACCCACCGCATTGTTATGTAACGCATCTGCCAAACCGTCGATATTATTTTGTGTGAGACTCACTGCTTGTTTGGCAGCATTCAAAGTCAGCGTCATCTCTTGTAAATCAGCTTGTGCTAACGATATCAAGACATCAGCACGCTTGAGGGAAAGTTCACTGACAGGTTGATCTTTTTCAGCGCAAACACCTGGCGTCGACAATCCTAGTGCAATTATTGCTATAGAAAAAATCAGTAATAAACGGATCAATAAAATTTTTTTCATTTTGAATTATATTTCATCCAAGCAAAAACAGGCACGCTGCTAAAAAATAATAAACAACCATAAAATACGGTTTGTTCCCCTGAACCAATAATCGTCCAGAACGCATAAATGCCCGCTAAAATAGCGATAATGGAAGAACCCAACAAACGTTTACCATTAAAGCGTTCCCGGTCACGCACAAAAATAACCAGTTCAGCCATAGTGGTAAAAAAATAGGGGATCAAAGAAGATAATGTGGCCAATAAAATAATAAAAGTAAATTGTTTGACTAAGCCTTGACCCAGCGTTAAGAACAATAAAAACGTAATGAGCACACTCGTAAAAATAAGCCCAAACGCCGGTGTGCCAAAACGTGATTCCTTAGCAAACGGTTGTGGAAATAAACCATCGCGTGCTGCTGCCATGGGAATTTGCCCTTGCAATAATGTCCAACCATTTAGTGCGCCAAAGCAGGAAACAATCGCACCCACTGCAATTAACATGCCACCCATTGGGCCAAAAATAATGCGTGCTGCATCGGCATAAGGTGCTGTCGAGTGCGCTAATTGAGCAGTGGGGATAATACCCATCACAGCTATTGTGCTTAAAATGTAAACCACTGCCGCAATTAAAATACCTAAAATTGTCGCACGCGCAATATTCTTGTGCGGATCTTTGACTGAATCTGCAGGTACGGTAGCAGACTCAAGACCAATAAAAGCCCATAGCGTGAGCGTCGCAGCACCCGTTAATGCAGAAAAATTCGAATGGCCGGTGATATTAAAATTTTCTAAATTATGAGGCTGTACAAACAGCAACCCTAATGTAGCAACCAACAATAGCGGCAATAGTTTTAATACCGTAGTCACCAACTGCAACATGCCTGCGCGGTGAATGCCTAATACATTGATCAAGGTCATCAACCAAACGGCCCCTGCACTAACAAAAAAAGCATAATGATGGTTAGTGCTTAATGCAGGCCAAAACACCCCTAAATATCCGGCAAAAGCTACGGCAATGGCAGCATTACCAACCCACAACGCAATCCAATAATTATAGGCCATCTGAAAACCGACAAAATCACCAAAAGCTTCGCGGCAATAAGCATACGGCCCACCAATACGCGGAATAATCGTCGAAAGCTTGGCGAATACCAGCCCGATCAACAATGCACCCACTGCGGTAAAACACCAGGCTAAGATGCTAATGCTGCCAAAACCTGCGAGCGAGGCAGGCAGCAAAAAAATACCTGAACCAATCATGTTACCGGTCACTAATGCCGTTAACATCCATAAACCCAACCTTTTGTGTGCTGGCGGATTAGTTATCATATAAGCTATTATCCTGAGTGTATATTTGATAGGCTGCCCATTATAACTACAAATCACCTAGTTACCAAACCATGAATAGAGGATCCTTATATATCGTCGCTACCCCCATAGGCAACCTCAATGATATGAGTGCACGGGCGGTTGAAACTTTGCGCGCGGTGGCGCTGATTGCCGCTGAGGATACGCGCCATAGTAGCCGACTTTTGCAGCATTTTGGCATCAATACCCCCATGCAATCGCTGCATGATTTCAATGAAACCGAACGGGTAGAAAAAATACTGGCGCAACTGGGTCATGGTGCATCGGTAGCGTTAATTAGTGATGCAGGCACGCCCCTAATCAGCGACCCTGGCTATAGGCTAGTGCAAATGGCACGCGCGCAAGGGTTTGAGGTCGTTCCCATCCCCGGCCCTTGTGCTTTGATTGCAGCTTTGTGCGCTGCGGGCCTGCCTTCAGACCGCTTTATCTTTGAAGGATTTTTACCTGCGAAAGCCAATGCACGCCAACAGCATTTAAAATCCTTGCAAAATGAAATTCGTACATTAATATTCTACGAAGCGCCCCATCGCATTTTAGTCGCTATTGAAGACATGATGCTGATATTTGGCGCTGACCGTGTTGCCGTGATTGCACGCGAACTTACCAAGACGTTTGAAACCATTAAAGATGGCACGCTGAAAGATTTGCACGATTGGTTAATAGCCGATTTGAACCAGCAAAAAGGTGAATTTGTGATCTTGGTGAAAGGCGCTGAGAAATCAGCACCGGATGAAAATGATCCCGCATTAACGATTTTAGATATTTTATTAACTGAGTTACCGGTAAAACAAGCGGCGCAATTAGCGAGTAAAATTACCGGTGTGAAAAAAAATTGGTTGTATGAACAGGCTTTGAGGAAAAAATTATGACTACACCTTTCGACCTTATTCATCGCGGCACAGAAGAAATTCTTTTGGCCGATGAATTAAGAGAACGTTTAAATTCGGGCAAACGCTTGCGCATTAAAGCAGGCTTTGATCCTTCTGCGCCTGATTTGCATTTAGGGCATACTGTGTTAATCAATAAATTGCGGCAATTTCAAGACTTAGGGCACGAAGTGATTTTCTTAATCGGTGATTTCACTGGCATGATCGGCGATCCATCTGGCAAAAATTCCACCCGCCCAGTGCTTACGCCTGAAGCAGTGCAAGCCAATGCCGAAACTTATGCTAAACAAGTTTTTAAAATTTTAGACCCAGAAAAAACCCAAGTTAAATTTAATTCCGAATGGTTAGGTCAATTTACCGCCGTTGATTTAATTAAACTCGCCGCCACACACACTGTCGCACGCATGTTAGAACGCGATGATTTTCACAAACGTTACAACAGCCAGCAACCGATCGCCATCCATGAATTTTTGTACCCCTTATTGCAAGGTTATGATTCGGTAGCTCTGGAAGCAGATGTCGAACTCGGCGGCACTGATCAAAAATTTAATTTGCTGATGGGCCGTGAGTTGCAAAAACATTTTAACAAACAACCACAAGTGGTGATTACACTGCCGTTAATCGAAGGCCTGGACGGCATCAATAAAATGTCGAAATCGCTAAATAATTACATCGGCATTACCGAAGCGCCGAAAGAAATGTTCGGTAAAATTATGTCAATTTCAGATGAACTGATGTGGCGTTATTTTGAATTGCTTTCTTTAGATAAATCATCGGCAGAAATTCAACAAATGCGTGCCGCCGCACAAGCAGGCACAGCCAACCCACGCAATTTTAAAGTGGAATTGGCCATGGAAATCATCACGCGCTTTCATGATAAACAACAAGCACAAGCCGCATTAGAAGATTTTGAACTGAGATTTAAAAAAGGCGAAATGCCCACAGAAATTCCCGCAGTTACTTTGCAAGCCGTAGGCGGTGAAATTGCGATTGCCTTATTACTAAAAGACGCCGATTTAACACCCAGTACCTCTGAAGCTATACGCATGATCAAAGCCGGTGCAGTCAAAATCGACGGCGAAAAAATTACAGACACCCACTTAAAAATTAAAACCGGCACTGAGCATGTTTACCAAGTTGGCAAGCGGAAGTTTGCCCGTGTCAAAGTATAATTAACTCGGGATGTATTTTGTAGCAAACGGTGTAGCTGCTGTTGTTTTACTTTTTTCCATTTCAGCTACCTCTGCTTGCGCTGTGCTTACCTGCGCTGTTATTTCTTTTAGCGCGGCCGCAAATTTAGTTTCAAGAAAGGCAAAATTATCACCTTTACAGTCAAAGAAAATTCTATTATCAAATGCAAGCCATTCATTTTTTGTTTGGCCCAGTTGTTTAGTAATAGCTTTCTCAGTTTTACCATGTTTGTTTTGCAGAAGATAGCCCTCGGCATCTTGTAACTGCTCTCGTTGCTGTTTTAACTGATTATATATGCCAATCCATTCGGCCCTTAGATTTTTTCGAGCTAACTGCCCACGCAAACTATCTACAACACCTGTCAATTCGCCACTTATTTTATTATTGTATTGAATATCTCGATCAATTTCTTCATCTTTATTTTCTAACTGCGACGAAGCTTGCGACGCCGCTAGAAATGGAGGCGGATATGGACCCGTCGATTTTGGGAGTGAAAACGGATCAGCAGATGAACGACTAGAACCATGCGAACTTGTTGATGCAGATGTTGAAGAACTAGGGCCTGAAGCTGAAGGAGGATTTCTAGGAGCTATAGTCCGTGCCACTAAAGAAGCTACGCTTGGCGCAGAGAATTGCTTATTCAATTGTTGAATTTCCCTTCTACTATTTTCTAAACTTTTCTCATTAATAAGTCGCAATATCTCATCTTTATTTTGACTCTGGCCTTGTGTTGCGTATACAAGGTCATACGCAGTTTTACCATCATTATTTGTTTTATCTACATCAATATTGGGCTGCGCTAAAAGAAGTTTTGTCGTGTTAAGGTCTAACTTACGCCCTGCCGCATAATGTAGTGCCGTATCTCCCAAAAAATCTTTCTCGTTAACATCGGGAATTAGGTTATTATTATCTGCAAAATATTTTCGCACCTCAAACTTAACACTAGGGGTTGTGAAAGCATAAAAAAATGGGGTTACGCCACCACCTAGCCCATCGCCTATACGAACTCCGCTCCAATTATTTTGAAGCTGAGCAACATATTGTTTTATTTTCACCATATCACCTGAATTTATTGCACTCTTTAATTGTGCTATTACTCCTGCTTCATTCTTTGACCCCGGATCTGCTAACATTGCCATCACCTCTTCTAAATGAGTTTATTGTCCACACTATTGTAAACAAAAACCTTAAAGAAAAATAGGGGTCACATCTGGAATTAGGACAGCCAGAAATCAATTTATGTCCCTCCTATTCTCTTGCAAACTAATACTTAACCATCCTATACTGTAAAACATGAAAATCACCGATTATCGCTTTTTGCAAAAACTAGCAGGGTTGCCCTTTGTGGAAGCAATTTGGCTCTATGGTTCACGTGCACGCGGCGATCATCGCGAGCGCTCTGATATTGATTTAGCCATCATTTGCCCGCAGGCCACTAACGGAGATTGGCTTAAATTATTAGACATTATTGATGATGCCGATACGTTACTCAAAATTGATTGTGTGCGTTTCGATGAACTTGCAGCCGATGAACCAATACGAGAAAATATACTCCGCGATAAAATTATATTGTTTGAAAGGAACTAAAATGCTAAACCCGCACGTCACTGAAAATTTTCATAATCTACATGAGGCATTGAATCGTTTAGAAGAAACCTTATCTGAACCCGCCGATAAAAATCGTTATATTATTGATGCCACTATTCACCGTTTTGAATTTTGTATAGAACTCTTCTGGAAAAACTTCAAAAATTTTGCGGCAGTAGAAGGCAAAGAAGCACTTTCACCCAAACAAGCAGTTGCTATTGCTTATCAAATGAAGTGGTTTGACGCTGAATCTCTCTGGCTTAATATGTTAAACGATCGCAATGAAACCCCTCATACTTATAAAAAAATAAAAGCCGATGAAATATACCAACACATCAAAAATTATTATCCAGAAATGCGTAAAACTTATGAGCGATTAAAGAAAACTTATTCATTGTAAAAAGGCATCCAAAAATGAAAGCATATCAAGAGCAACTGAACATACAAAACAATAAACTACTAAAAGCACTCGCTCACCTCGAATATAGTTATAAAAAAATAGCAAAACTGCCCGAAGATGTTAGTAAACTTGATGAAGAAACGCTAGAAACCTGGGAAAGTTTTTGCGCTCGCTTTTCCCGCGTAGTCGATTTATTTTTAACAAAATACATCCGCACTGCTGTTTTGCTCAATGACCCTGGGTTTAGCGGAACTTTACGTGACTTTGTTAATCAAGCAGAAAAATTAAATCTACACGATGATACTGAGCATTGGATGGCAATTCGAGAATTGCGGAATATTTCTGCGCATGAATATACTGAAAAAGATTTAAGTTTATTCTTCAAACAACTCAAAAAAGAATGTCCGTTTCTACTTACCATTAAAAAAGTATTAAGCTAATATGCGCCTTAACCAACAACAAGTTCAATTATTAATTACAGCGTTAACACCATTCATAAAGTTAAACCAAGCTGAGCTACGCTTGTTTGGCAGCCGTGTAGATGATAATGCCAAAGGTGGGGATATTGATTTATTACTATTGTTGCAAGATACTCACGCAGCAGAACAGCTAGCAGAAGAAAAATATAAAATTCTTGCCGCCATTAAAAAATATTTAGGTGACCAAAAGATTGACCTGAAAATTGCCACTACCCTCGATATACAACAAGACAGCTTTCTACAAATAATCCTTCCTACCTCGATTATATTACACCACTGGAAATAGAGGCCACAGCAAACACTAACCTTCAAACTTGTAAAAAACGACATTTTTGGCATTATTTACTTGCAAAAAATGTCATTTTTGACTATATTTGCTTGTATGAAACGTCACATTCTACAAAAATTGCAAGTTTGGCGCGCCAGTTCAGGCCGCAAGCCATTGGTTATACAGGGGGTACGCCAGTGCGGAAAAACTTATATTCTGCAAGAATTCGGTAAAACTTTCCGCCAATGCCATTACTTTAATTTTGAAAAGCAGGCTGATTTGGCTGAACTCTTCAAAAAGAACCTGGAACCCAAACGAATCTTGCTGGAATTGGAATATGCTAGTAAGCAAGCCATCGACATTCAGCAAGATTTGGTGATCTTCGATGAAATTCAAGCCTGCTCCAAAGCACTGACTAGTCTGAAATATTTTAATGAAGAGCTGCCAGAGTTGGCGTTGTGTTCCGCTGGCTCATTATTGGGTTTATCACTCAATCATGCCTCTTTCCCAGTAGGCAATGTAAATTTATTAAATATGTACCCTCTGTCGTTCAGCGAATTTTTACTGGCATTAAACGAATTACAGTTATATGAATTAATCCAATATTGTCATGCCAATACCGAAATTCCGCTCATGGCTCACCAACAATTATGGGAAAAAATGCAATGGTATTGGATAGTCGGCGGCTTGCCGGAAGTAATCAATGTTTTTAATCGCAACAAAGAAAATTTATTTACTGCTTTTCAAACTGCGCGAGATAAACAACATGAAATATTGTATACCTATCATGCGGATATCGCCAAACATTCTGGAAAAATCAATGCCTTACATATCGATAGAGTTTGGCAAGCAACACCGACACAATTAGCAAGAACGCAAGATGGCGCGGCGAACAAGTTTAAATTTAAAGATATTCTCCCAGGCGCTGCACGTTACGATCGTTTAGCTGGCGCTATTGATTGGTTACAAGCGGCTAATTTAATCATCAAAGTTCCCATCGTAAATTCTGCTGAAATACCACTGAGCGCTTATACGCAAGAGAGCGCATTCAAATTATTTATGTTTGATGTGGGTTTATTAGGAGCTATGAGTGACTTGCCAATTAAATCTATTCTCGATCACGATTATGGTACGTATAAAGGGTTTTTTGCCGAAAATTTTGTGGCGCAAGAATTGCTGGCGGCAGGTTATTCACATTTATTTTGTTGGCAAAGCAATCGTGCAGAAGTCGAATTCTTATTAACACTGGAAGATGGCGTGATTCCGATTGAGGTGAAATCAGGCTGGATCACACGCGCTAAAAGTCTACAGCAAGTTATCGAAAAATATCATCCACCCTATGCGGTAATTATGAGTGGTCATCCATTAAAAATTAATCGTTCAAATAAAATTCACTATTACCCACTCTATTTAGCGGGTAAATTTCCACTTAGCCCATTTTAAATACCTGTGGAGAAAATTATTAAGCAAATATTTCTTCTAACGTATTAGCACCTAATAAACGCTCACCCCATTTTAATAAAGTTTCGCTATCA
>JABDBA010000004.1 GCA_013288885.1 Gammaproteobacteria bacterium
ACAGTTTCACCAACAACTGAGTACCGATTTGCCACCAGAATTAAAACCTTTTGCGATTTCGGTGGCCAATTTATTATTGCGACGTGTGCTACAATTATCACACGTCGAATTACATGCTGACCAATATACAGAACTTCACACACTGGTCGAGAAAGCGCTCAATACCTGTCGTACCATTGTTGCAACCTTAGCTAAAGCAACGGCACTTGCGAAAAGAAACACTAAATCAAGTGCTGCCAATCACCCTGAAGCTAAATCTGAAATGGTTGATTTAACGCAAATTGAGCACGATTTCACCGAGATACTGACCCATCCTGACACATTAAAAGAAAGTGATTGGCAACGTTTTCATCCTTGGCTTACGCACCAAGCACGCATTTATGTTAAAACAATTATGGCGCACAAAGCAGGTGATCTTTTTATCAAAGCCGCTGTCGCGACGAAAAAAAATTGTGTGTACCTTAGCTTACACTATTATCGACGCGCGATTTACTTTCATAGTTTAAGTTCGCAACAGACCTCATCTTTATCACAAACTTATATTGAATTAAGCAAACAATACGTGACGCAAGGGTTATGGCAACCGGCTATTCAATGTTTACTGCAAGGCACTCGTGTAATAGGGCTTGCTTTATCAGAAGAAATTATGACGCTGCATTATGAGGTATACCCTGCTCAATTTGCGGAGGCTTTAAAAGATTTAGACCCGATGACCTATTCTCAGTTAGCACATGCTAAACAACAATTTTTACATTTGCAATATCTATGCTTTAAATTTACAACGGATGTTACTAACCATTTTTTAAAACGGAATATCCAAAACATTATTGCAGACCTTTTTATAAAATTACGTCATTTATTAGATCAAGCATTTACCCGTTTTATACACGAAAAAATATATCTGCCAAACAATAAATTTGTTTCCATTCATATTAAAAATGCTATTAAATTTTTTGCGTTTACTACTCTTAAAGAATTTCAAGAAGAGTTAAAACACAAAGAGATTATCAATGATGATGAAACGCGAAAATCATTAGAACGCGATTTTCCTGATATTTATCAATTACTATTAACTGCACAACCTTTTTCTGATAGCACTTGGCTAAATGAAATAATCTCTTTATCAAACCAAGTTAAACATGTAGGCTATACCGTGTTAACTGCGGATAATTTGTTAGACCATTTTACTAAAATGAAAGCTTTGCTACAAACTGCTTTGACTAAGGTAACAGAAATATTGCCAGTGCTCTCAAAAGCTTGTGCAATAATCCCCGATGAAAAATCATCTTCCGTACCACCCAAAATTGAATGGCGAAAAAAAACAAAAGGGCCACTGAGTGAATTTTTTACTCCTATTAGCCCACGCGCCATATCACATATAAAGAGTACGCCATTAATTAACGCTAGATTAAGGCTTGAAAATATATAACCTATCGCTTAATTTTATTGATTATCATACTAAACTCGCTATACTACCCATAATAATCGTGGAACTACTTCTATGTCACAAAAATTCGCTATTTCTATTCTCATTCTTAGCCTGTTTATATGCAACATCGCTTTCGCTAAAAATTCTGTGCGGGTAGTTCGAGTGGGGGTAGTCAATGCGCGCGCGCCTTTCGCCGCACCGACCAATAATAGCTATAATGGTATTGTGGTTGATATTTGGAAAACACTGGCAGACAACGAAAAAATTACCTACAAGTATATACCCCTTGGCCATAATACCGATGCGGCACTTAATGAGCTAGTTAAAGGTAATGTCGATGTGGTAATAGGGCCGATTTCTGTTACTTATCAACGTTATAAATTAATTGATTTTTCTCACCCTTATTTTCTCAATGAAACCGGTTTGATTATACATAAATTACCCACTAATATTGGGCACATTACCAGCGCATTTTTTGCGATAATCACCTCCCCATTTATTATTTTATTTTTGCTGTTCTTTTTAATTTATATTCATGTTTATTGGTTTTCTGAAAAAGCAGATGGCGGTGAAGTACCGGAAAAATACAGCAAAGGTATTAGTTATGTAATATGGACGCATTTGCTAAAAAAATATCACCTTCATCTTCCTCATACTTTTACAGGTAGGCTTGCATCATTGATTTGGATACTTGCGGTTGCAGCCCTGCTCACCTCAATTTTGGCGACGGTAACTTCTGAAATGACATCTGCCGTCACTAGCTCTCATCAGCAATTTAATCAACTTGCTGATTTGCAAAATGAATCGGTTGCTGTCATTAAAGGCACACGCACTGCTAGTGAAATTGAAAAAGCCGGTGCAAAAATAATTGAAGCCGATAGTTTAGATCAAGCGGTAGAATTATTAAATGAGGGTAAAGTGGCTGCGGTGGCAGACGATTACATCATAGCAAAAACTTATTTGAATACGCATGATTACCCCGAGTTACAAATGAGTAGCTTAAGAATAGCCAGCAGTGTATATGCTATCGCTGTTAAAAAAAATGAGCCATTACTACAAAAAATTAATAGGCAAATACTCTTTTTGCAAGACAATGGCTACACGCAATATATTTGTGAAAAATATATTAATGCCGATGCTGATCTATGTGCCATCTAATACCTGAAATATTTTATGATTAATCCACCCTCTCTAGAATTAAAAAGATACTATTCTTTTCATGCAATACTCGTTTGGGCCGCCGAACAAAAGCGCAAAGGTCGATCGTTGCCCGCAGATTTAGAGCAATTGCTAGAAAAAAATAAACATTCTTTGGAATTATCTGACCCTAGACTACAATTTAGTTTGCCCTTTCATCCTGTTTTAGAATATAAAAAAGAATGGCGTGAAAAATTACATTTTCTTGCTCATGTTAAAGATATTAACCCCATCATTTTATATTATTCTTTTGGCGTTGAATTAGAAGATAAACATCAGGGAAGAGAAATACAACTTAATCGTGAACAATTAGAACAATTACAATATAGCATTGAAAAATTATATTATTTTCATGGCAATGTGGGTATTACCGGCGCTCCATTAGTGGTAGGCGGTATTACGCCACTGCTCTTTTTTCAATGGGGTAATTTATTAGGTGTTATCAAATATGTAGTTTTAGCAGCTGAAAAATCGTTGGTAGGTAATTTGTTGCTTTATACTGAATATATGGCAGAGGAAGAACTAGAAGAAGAAGCGATTATTAATTACCTTCAGAGGGAATTTGGATTAACATTATCAACGAATGAATTATTGCAGCAATCTACCCGCGTCGAACCAAATGATTTACCTCAGTTGTTGCATCAATATGTAAATACTGTCCAAATTCAAAAATTGCAATCCGAAACCCCGATACCCTCTAATTGGCCACCAAGACCCAGTTTGCAACAAGTACGGCATTCTGATCGCCCTGATGACGAATAATGTTAGTATAATGACGTTAATGTCACTATACTTTCTTTTCCACTTATTGTAAACTAGTGGTAATCTTATCGGTGGAATAGGCCAAACACAGGATTCCCTATGACTATCGGAGAGAGAATAAAAAAAGCCCGCTCGTGGGCCAGTCTAAGCCAAAAGGACTTAGCACTTGCGATTAGCCAATTTGGTGATGGTAAAAATCTTTCGCGCACAGCAATCGCCCAATGGGAATCTGGCATTACGAAAGAAATTGGTGCAGCCAATCTACTGAAAGCGGCAAAAATCTTGCAGGTGAGCCCTGAATGGTTACAGTTTGGCACCGGCAGCAAAAAAACCTTATCCCAAAATCAAGGAAGCGTATTGCTCACTGATTTGGGGTTAAGGATTGTACCTCTTTTAAGTTATGTGCAAGCAGCAAATTATATGGAATTCGATGACAGCCATGTTATCTATACGGGAATTGATGAAACCCTAGCTGCTGCAACTGGGCCTCATACCTTTGCTTTAACAATAAAGGGCAAAAGTATGGTTCCCGATCTTAATCCGGGTGACATTGTTATTATTGACCCAAGTATTAAACCGATGCCAGGCGAGATTGTATTGGCTAAATTAGAAAAAGAAGACACGCTTTTTTTACGAAGGTATCGCCCATTAGAAAAAGACGGAACCGAGTCGGATGCTTTTGAATTAATCCCTACTAATGAGTTCTGGCCTACTATCACGGTAAATAATAAAAATCCAGGTCATGTTATCGGCACACTGGTAGAACACCGTTGTCGACGACGCCTTATTCCACCTGATTCATTGAATGAAGACAAAGACTAAGAATAGTTCCTTTATTAGAATTATTTTTTTATTAATGCACTTTGCAACGCATTAGCAAACGCATTTTCTTGTGGAGTTGCTTTCATCAGTGACGATTTTTTATTAAACGTTTGTGGTTGTTTAACTAAATTAGGTTGGGTGGGTTCTGTTAAACGCATGGTGAGTTGAATACGCTTGCGTATTAAATCTATTTCTAAAACTTTTACTTTGACGATATCACCCACTTTAACAAATTCATGTGGATCTTTTACAAAACGATCGGCCAGCATTGATTTATGAACTAAACCATCTTGGTGTACACCCACATCAACGAAAGCACCAAAATTTGCCACATTAGTGATGACGCCTTCTAAAATCATGTCCGTTTTTAAATCAGACAGCGATTCGACACCTTCTTTAAATACCGCAGCTTTAAATTCAGGGCGTGGGTCGCGACCTGGTTTTTCTAATTCTTGCAAAATATCTGTTATCGTTGGAATGCCGAAGCGATCATCTTGATAATCAGCCGCATTCATAGTTTTTAACAGTGTGGTATTGCCCATAATTTCTTTTAGTGGTTGTTGCTGTTTTGTTAAAATACGCTCGACGACTGTGTATGCTTCTGGATGCACGGCAGAAGCATCTAATGGATTATCACCATTAATAATGCGTAAGAAACCAGCGGCTTGTTCAAATGCTTTTTCACCCAGCCGCGGTACTTTTTTTAATTGAGCACGATTTTTAAAAGCACCATTTTCGTCACGAAACGTTACAATATTTTTAGCCACTGCTTCATTTAATCCAGCCACACAATTTAGCAAGGGAACTGATGCGGTATTCACATCGACGCCCACCGCATTCACACAATCTTCCATGACCGCATGTAAGCTACGTGAAAGTTTAACTTGGTTAACATCATGCTGATATTGACCAACACCAATTGCTTTAGGCTCAATTTTAATAAGCTCCGCAAGTGGATCTTGTAACCGACGTGCAATAGATACCGCGCCACGATAGGTAACATCCAAAGCAGGAAATTCTTTGGCCGCTAATTCTGAAGCCGAATAAACCGATGCACCCGCTTCTGATACCACAATACTGGTCAAGCGTAATTCAGGATGTAATTTTTTAAGCTCGCTCAATAACCGATCAGTTTCGCGCGAAGCAGTTCCATTACCAATACTAACCAACTCGACTTTATAATGTGCACAGAGTTTCGCTAATATAGCAAGGGAATTATCCCACTCATTGCGTGGTGCATGAGGGAAAATAGTAGTATGAATCAATAATTTGCCCGTGCCATCAATCACGATTACTTTGACACCGGTGCGTAAACCAGGGTCAAGCCCAAGTGTCACACGTGACCCCGCAGGAGCAGCCATCAATAAATGCTTTAAATTATTTGCAAATACTTTTATCGATTCTTCTTCTGCTATCTCATGTAAGCGCAGCATCGATTCGGTTTCTAATTTCAAAAATAATTTAATTCGCCAAGTGCTAGCGACTGTTTCTAATAACCAATGATCAGCGGCACGTTGCTGATTACGAATACCAAATTGATTTGCGATTTTTTGTTGGCATAAATTTTCTTCGCTCTCTTGCAATGTTAGTTTAACCCGCAAGACGTCTTCGCTGCGACCGCGGAATAAAGCCAGTGCACGGTGCGAAGGGATTTTTTTAATGGGTTCTTGATAATTAAAATAATCGGCAAATTTACTCCCCTCTTGCTCTTTCCCGCTTATTATTTCGCTTTTAATTAAACCATGCTGCCAAAGGTATTCGCGTAACGAACCTATCAGCTCGGCATTTTCTGCAAACGATTCCATTAATATTTGTCGTGCGCCTTCTAGCGCATCGTCAACTGTGGCAATCGCTTTTTCAGCATTTATAAATGCAGCGGCTAGTTGTTCTGGAACTTGTTGTGGGTCATTGAGTAATTGCAAAGCCAACGGCTCTAAACCTGCTTCTTTCGCAATTTGTGCTTTAGTGCGGCGTTTGGGTTTATAGGGTAAATAGAGGTCTTCTAATGTGGCTTTATTATCTGTGTTTAAGATTAATTTTTCTAATTCAGGGGTTAATTTATTTTGTTCAGCAATACTTTTTAAAACAGTCTGACGCCGATCTTCAAGTTCGCGCAGGTAATGCAAGCGTTCTTCTAGATCACGTAACTGGGTATCTGTCAAAGCGCCTGTTACTTCTTTACGATAGCGTGCGATAAAAGGGACTGTAGCACCTTCATCCAATAATTGCACCGTCGCATCCACTTGTTGTGGTTTTACATTTAATTCTGCGGCAATTTTTTGATTGATACTCATTGATTAACAGAGATTTCATTTTTAGAGGGGGAACTATAGGCCAATAACTTATAAGTTAATGCGATCATAATAGCAGAAACAACCAAGGTAAGGTGGATCACCACTTGCCACATGATGGCCATATTGGTTTTTTGACCAGGGTCGATAAAGGTGCGTAACAAATGAATAGAGGAAATGCCAATGAGTGCGACCGCTAATTTAATTTTCATGGTCCCTGCATTTACTTCACTTAGCCACTCAGGATGATCGGGGTGATTGCCAATATTGAGATGTGACACAAAAGTTTCATAACCACCTACAACAACCATAATCAGCAAATTGGCGATCATCACTACGTCTATCAGATCCAACACATGCAGCATGATCTGAATTTCATCTAAATTGTAAGCCGTCGTTATCAAATGAAACAAGCTTATGGTAAATTCATAAACATAAACGCCTAGAGCCAAAACAAGACCCACATAGAGGGGGGCTTGTAGCCAACGGCTCCAGAATATAAAACGTGCTAATTGATTGAGGGCTTTAGATTGCATAGGTGAGAAATATAATAGACATTAACCAAAATTACCATCCCCTATTCGGGAATCCGACTAAATTATTTACAATGCTTAAAAACATGGATCATTGCCCTATCTTGACAGCATAATCAATATGACCTATAGATTATAGATAGAGGCTCAAAAAAGCCCGTAAGTTTATACATATCAAATTGTAACATTTAATTCCTTTTTATTAACAAAAGAACCTTACTATGGACGAAGAAAAAAGTAATATCCTTTACGTTGACGACGAACCCAATAATCTCACGGCATTTGTAGCAACCTTTAGACGTTACTACAATGTTTTTACCGCCACTTCTGGCCGCGAAGGCATGGAGATTATGCGCAAGGTCAAAATCCACGTCATTATTACCGATCAACGTATGCCTGAGATGACTGGCGTGCAATTTCTAGAAGCTATTATTCCTGAGTACCCCAAAACCATTCGCATGATTTTAACCGGCTTCACTGATATAGAAGTTATTATCAAAGCCATTAATTCTGGCAGAGTATTTCGCTATATTACTAAACCGTGGGATGCCAATGATTTAAAAATTAATCTAGATACTGGCATAAAACTTTTTAATCTAGAACAAGAACGTCTTAATTTAATTGAAAAATTGAATGAAGAAGTTTTGTATCAAAAACGTATTATGGAATTATTCCAAAAATATGTCCCTAGAAATGTGGTTGATGAAGTGCTGAATTCACAAGGTGAAGAACCGCTGATTCGTGGTGAATATCGCATTATATCAGTGATGTTTGCTGATATTCGTCAGTTTACTACGATGTCAGATAAATTAGGGCCGGTTAAATCAGTAGAGATCCTCAATGCTTATTTTGGTTTGATGGCGCAACAAATAAAAAATTATCACGGCAGTATCAATAAATTATTGGGCGATGGCATCTTAGCACTTTTTGGTGCTCCGGTATCACACATTGATAACCAACTTAATGCCGTTTCTTGTGCTTTGGCCATGGTCAATGCGCTTAAAGAATTAAATGAAAAATACCGTGATATGGTAGGCCATGAAATTACCATCGGCATTGGTATTAACACGGGTGAAGTCATCGTTGGTAATGTTGGCACTAGTGAACATGTTGAATACAGCGTCATCGGTGATACCGTTAATTCTGCTTCTCGTATTGAAGAATTAACTCACGAACTGCCTAATGGTATTTTAATTAGCGAATCTACCTATAAAGCAACTAAGGAGGAAATTATAGTTGAAGAATTAGGGCCGCAAGAGATAAGAGGCAAACAAGAAAAAATGTCGTTATATAAAGTGCTAGGGAAAAAAGATGGGCTTAAGTGATGTCAAAAGCTGGAGATTTTGGCTAGAAAATATTGTTGCTGGGATCCTTTATACAGTCAGTGGATTAATATCCAATATATGGGCTGTTCCGCACGATATGGTTGCGCCCCTTTGGCTACCTTCAGGTTTTGCTTTGGCAACCACCTTGTGGTGGGGATATCGATCTACCTTCGGTGTATTTATCGCTGAATTTATTGTGACCGCTCTTTTAGGCGACGTAACCGTTTGGCAAAATTGGGTGGCTTCCGCTTTTGTTGGTGGCGGCGCCGTTTTACAAGCCATGATAGGTGCATGGTTAATTCAACATTTTACGCATTCAAGATCTCCTTTCTTCTCTGTTTCTGCCGTATTTATCTTCATTTTTGGCGCTGGTCTTTTAGTATGTGTCACCAGTGCAACCATCGGATCCCTTTCTTTGCTGGTATTTGGCCTGATCAAATTGACAGATTTTATCCCCACTTGGTATGTCTGGTGGTTAGGCGATACGGTAGGAATTATGGTTATTACCCCCGTTATCATGACCTGGTATCATACGGAGATAAAATTCAATTGGAAACAACTCTGTGAATTTGTTTCATTACTGCTTTTACTTGGAATTACCATATGGATGATCTATGTATTACATTACCCGCTCACTTATATTTTAATTCCTTTTTGTGTGTGGGGCGCTGTACGTTTTGGTCCACGCTTAGCAACAATCGTCGCATTTCTAATTGCTATTTCTGTATTGTGGTTAGATGTTCATGGCTATAAAGAATTTCTGGTAACAAATATTTCCACCAGTTTATTGTTTCTCCAAGCTTATGTAGCAGTGATTTTTTTCACTACTTTAATCTTATCTGCAATATTAAACGAACGTAAAACAGCTCAGCAAGAACTGGTCAAAGTGAATCTAGAACTAGAAGAACGTGTCACGCAACGCACACAAGCTTTGGCGGAAAAAAATGTAGCGCTTAATACAGTATTAGATGAATTAAAACAAGCTGAAGCACAACTCATTCAAGCAGAGAAAATGTCGTCTCTGGGTGTATTAACGGCAGGCATTGCGCATGAGATTAATAATGCAGTTAACTTTATTTCGGCAAATATTAATCCATTGAAAAATGATATTGAAGATATCATGCGCGTGTTAGCTAAATATACAGAAATTACACCAGGAATATCACTCAATGATAAATTAGCTGAGATTAACAAACTAACCAATGAAATAGATCTAAACTATACCGTCGATGAAACACGTAATTTACTCAGTGGTATGGAAGAAGGCGCAAAACGTACTGCGGGTATTGTCAAAGATTTGCGGACTTTTTCCCGTCTTGATGAAAGCGAACTTAAGCACGTCAACATCCACGATAATATCAATTCAACTTTAACATTATTACATAGCCAATATAGAGATAAAATTACTATCGTGAAAAACTATGGTGATCTACCTCCGGTTGAATGCTACCCAGGCAAGCTAAACCAAGTGCTAATGAATATCATCACTAATGCTATCCACGCCACGCCTGACAAAGGTGAGATTACTATTTCTACTACAACAAAAGCAGATAAAATTGCGATTAGCATTCGCGATACTGGGACAGGAATGACCAAAGAAATCATGGCAAAAATATTTGAACCTTTTTTTACCACTAAAGACGTGGGGCATGGAACTGGCTTAGGTTTATCAATCTCTTATAGTATTATTCAAGATCATCATGGGTCAATAGAGGTAGTAAGCGAACCGGGCAAAGGCAGTGAGTTCATCATCACCTTACCGATTAAGCAGGTAATATAATAACAACTTGCAAGCCACCCTCTTCTCGATTTTGTAATGTAATTGTTCCACTATGCGCACGAATCACTTCATTGGCAATCGTTAATCCTAATCCTGTGCCAGGGTTACTCTGCAAAATTGGATTACCCACGCGGAAATAAGGTTCAAACACTTTAGTTAATGCATCTTCTGGTATACCAGGGCCATTGTCTTCAATGATTATAGTAATTTTATCAGAAAGATAATTAAATTTTACCCACACTTCACCCGCATATTTTAATGCATTCTGAATAACATTGGTCAATGAGCGTTTTAAAGCAATTTGACTCCCTAAAAATGGAATTCGTTTATCGTTAGTCGATATTTGAATTTGATGGCCTTGATCTACAAACTCTTCACAAATAGAATTTAACAATGAATTAACATCAAATACTGTTTTTTTCTCATGCATCACATCTTCACCAGAGAATGTTAGTACACCGTTAATCATTATTTCCATTTCATTAAGATCTTGAATAATTTTTTCTGCTTGTTCATCATTTTGCAAAAATTGCACTCGCAGCTTTAGTCGAGTAATGGGTGTGCGTAAATCATGGGATATCGCAGCTAACATTTTTGTGCGTGTTTGCACTAAATCCACAATACGATTTTGCATTTTATTCATCGCACTCGCGGTTTCACGCACAATTTTCGGCCCATAGACTTTAATAGGGAACGCATTAATATCAATGCCTAATCTATCGGCACTTTTTTTGAAATGGTTTAACGGAACAATAAAACGTTGTAAAGAATAGCTATAAAGCAGAATAACCAGAATAATAATGATTTCTAACAAAATAAGTAACCCTGCAAATTTATAAGATTTATAGTTATGGGCTTCTACATAATTTAACCATTCGCCATTTTTAAACTGATAGGAAAACCCTTTCAGGGTATTATCTTGCATTATATTGCGTATCGCTTGCCAAGAGTTATTACTATCAAAGCGCAAAGTATATTTTGGTTGCGGGTCTATAGTGACTAGTAATTCATGGTTATTATATTCTAGATCATAATGATTAAATATATTGATCGCATTTTGCAATTCATTTCTTGAAATAAATTGACTAGAGTTAATGATAAGCCCAGCCAGTAAGAAATAAGTTTTATTATTTTGGTGATAGTTTTCAATATCATTATGCGCGCGGATATATAAAGATAAAATAACGATATGCAATACTAAAATAATCAGCAGGATCCATATCAGGTTATTACTAAAAAATAATCGGATCTTTGCGTTCATGTTATTATGCTCTATCGACTGCCGATGCAAACATATACCCACCGGTACGTATTGTTTTAATCAGTTTTGGATCTTTAGGATCATCACCTAATTTCAATCTTAACCGACTAACTTGTACATCAATACTACGGTCAAATGGTTCTGCACTACGATTACTCAAAATATCCAGAAGATGATCACGACTCAATACACGTTGGGGATGCTCTAAAAAAGTCAACAATAAATCGTAACCTCTACCATTTAAAGGGATTTCTATTTCTTCCGGGGAAATCAAACGACGGATGGCGGTATCTAAAACCCAACCCGAAAATTTTAACCGTGTCATTTTTTTCACTTCTTGGTTCGATACTCCAAAAATTATTTTATCCTCTGTACGACGTAATATGGCTCTAATACGTGCTAATAATTCACGTGGGTTAAACGGTTTTGTCAAATAATCATCGGCGCCCACTTCTAATCCAATAATTCTATCCAGCATATCAGAAACAGCAGTCAACATAAGAATGGGGGTATTAGAACTAGCACGTATTTTTTTACATATTTCTAAACCATCAATACCTGGCAACATTATATCAAGAATAATTAAAGCGATATCATGCTGCTGATGAAGTATTTTGGTTAGTTCATCACCATTTTGTGCTGCAGTCACTTGATAGTTATGTTTAGATAAAAATTCACTCAGTAAACTTCTTATTTCTTTATCATCATCTACTACTATAATATGTTCAGGTGTTTTCATTGTTATTTTCTCGCAACATTCTTTTGGTTGAATTTGCTAAGCGGCGTGACAGCGTTAAATAAATCTGTAAACACGCTATCATCATAACCAACGCTATAACGAGTGGTAAAGAAAAATAATAATCATTTAGCTTATCCCCCACTAAATCACTTAATGCCCAAGTAAAAGCCCATAGCGCCCCGATTATGCCCATTAAAAATCCATATTGCGTATGGTTAACTGAAGTAGACAATTGCCCCCATAAAATGGGGTTTATCATCGCTACCCCTACAGCAAACGGTATAATTAGTAACCATGAAATATAACTTACGTTGACCCAATTGATGCCTAACATGCCGATATAACATAGAATAAAACTAAAAATAAGTAGCTTCTGCGTTGCAAAATATTTAATTAACAGTGGAAATAAAAAAAATAACGTTACAATAAAAACAATAATTGTAAAAGAGATAAATAATGAGGCATTTGTTGATGACATATTTGCAATTTTTATCAAATAAACATAGATATCTTGAAAATATAAACCCCAGGAAAATTGAAAAAGTGCTAATAAAAATAATAACCAGCGTGTTTCAGTTTTATAAAAAACTTTGCTTAGATTTCTTAAGATTACCGCACTATTAATAACAGGGTTCAATACAATTTGCTTTTTTTTGGTTTCAGGTACAAACAATATGGTCAGCATTAAACCGATAGCACTTAATACTGTCATCATTAATAAAATAATATTGACTTGATGATTGGTATGGGTAGGGTCTAGCCTTAATAAATAATTACAAAACTCCGCTGCTAAAATTAAAAACCCCATGGCTGCATTAATCATGCCAAAATATATAACCCGTTTTTTACCAGAAGCAATATCTGCTGTAGCCGCTTGTATAATAGGTAATATGCCACAACTGATACTTTGTAATACTGTACCAAACAAAATAATGTCAATACTTTTTATATTGATACCCAATAAAATAAAAATATATGAAAATAAAGCACAATAGAAATAAATTTTAAAAACTTTACTGCGACCATGAATATCAGAATATAACCCTAACAGGGGAGAACAAATAAAATAAGCGGAAGAAAAAACCATCACTAAACCGGTGCCAAACATAATATCTGTAGTAGCTCTGGTCGCTTCTTCATCGGGTAAAAATGGATGCGGCCCCATTGCAAACACGTCCATAGCGATAGGTACAAATAAACCGCAAATAATTGCGCCAATGAGAATAATGAAAAAAAGAATTAAGAATATTTTTTTAGGCTGCATAGAATACCTTGCTGCATCTTTGATAAGTATACTATACGCAATGCAACAGTAGGCTGTAAATGCCTTGTCTCAATAATATTGCTTTGTTACAATTTGTTACAAATCTGCAATATTTTAGCAATATAATGTATGCTTCTAATTTGCTTACAATTACCGTAAAAGCCGCCCTTGAATCAAGTGTTCTACCACTTTAGGGTCATCCAAGGTTGTGGTATCACCCAAATCAGCTAAATCGTTGCAAGCAATTTTACGCAATAAACGCCGCATAATTTTGCCTGAACGTGTTTTCGGTAAAGCGTCTGCCCATTGGATATAATCTGGGGTAGCGATAGCACCAATAATATCGCGTACTTTTTGTATCAGCTCATTTTTTAAAGTGTCATTTGCTTTAATAGTTGGTTTAAGTGTAATAAAAGCATAAATTGACTCGCCTTTAATGTCGTGAGGCACAGGGACCACTGCAGCTTCTGCCACAATGTTAGCTTGTAAAAATGCATTCTCTACTTCAGCTGTGCCAATCCGATGACCCGAAACTTTTAACACATCATCGTTGCGACCAACGATCCAAAAATACCCGTGTTCATCGCAACGCGCATCATCACCGGTGAAATAATTACCAGGAAACTCATTAAAATAAGCGTTAATAAATCTTTCACGGTTCCCATAAATAGTTTGCAAAATACCAGGCCAAGGCTGTGTAATGATTAATTTTCCTAACGTATTGATGGCAACTGGTTGTCCGTGATCATCGACAATCGCTGGTTTAATGCCAAAAAATGGCCATGAAGCAGAGCCTCCTTTCAATGGGGTTGCACCCGGAAGAGGAGAAATTAAAATACCTCCCGTTTCCGTTTGCCACCAAGTATCTACCACGACACATTGATTATTTCCTACTACCTGGTAATACCATTCCCAAACCTCTGGATTAATCGGTTCACCCACTGTGCCGAGTATACGCAAACTTTTGCGACTTGTGCTTTTTACCCATACATCACCTTCTCTTCGTAAAGCGCGAATAGCAGTAGGCGATGTATAAAAAATATTGACGCTATATTTATCGATGATTTCCCAATAACGCGCAGGGGTAGGATAATTTGGAGCACCTTCAAAAATTAATGTGGTCGCACCATTACTTAATGGACCATAGATAATATAGGAATGCCCAGTTACCCAACCGACATCAGCGGTACACCAATAAATTTCTCTTTCATGATAATCAAAAATATAACGATAGGTCATAGTCACATACACCATGTAACCACCTGTGACATGCAAAATACCTTTGGGTTTTCCAGTGGAGCCTGAGGTATACAGAATATATAAGGGATCTTGTGCATCCATCGGTTCGCAGGGACATTCAGTCGACACCGTTGTCATTTCTTCATGATACCAACGATCACGGGTTTTGTTCCAATCGACAGTATTTTCCGTGCGTTTTACCACAATAACCGTTTTAACATTTGGACAATCGACCAATGCTGCATCGACATTATTTTTAAGCGGAATTATTTTGTTACCGCGTAGGCCTTCATTAGCGGTAATTACGATACGACAATCTGCATCTAAAATACGATCTTTTATTGCATCCGGTGAAAAACCAGCAAATACTACCGAATGCACTGCGCCAATACGTGCACATGCCAACATTGCAATTACTACTTCAGGAACCATTGGCATGTAAATAGAAACGCGGTCGCCCTTTTTTACATTATGCTTTTTTAACACATTAGCGAAACGACAAATTTGTTGGTGTAATTGCGCATAAGTTATCGTGGCAGATTCACTAGGGTCATTCCCCTCCCATATAATAGCCGGTTGATTAGCACGTTTTGGTAAATGTCGATCGATGCAGTTGTAACAGGCGTTCAATTGCCCGTTGACAAACCATTGCACATTTAAGTTTTTAAAATCTCCTGTTAATACTTTTTCCCAGGGTTTAATCCAACTGATAAATTTTTGTGCTTGCTCACCCCAAAAGGCTTCCGGGTCTTTTAGTGAACGCGCATACATCTCCTTGTATTGTGTTTCAGTAATATGGGCTCGCTGAACAATATTTGCAGGAACTGGGTGAATTTTTGCGTCAGTCATTTTTTTGTCCTTTAATATTAGTTTGCGGCCACCGCAAAAATATCATCTAATGTAATTATTTGATCAAAATAACCCCTATCGATCAATCCTTTTTCTGCACCATCACTAGCAATTAAAACTTTTTGGATGGTTTTATTTTTTGTATTAGGAAATAAAGCCAGTTTTCTTTCAAAATCAGTAATTACTTTCGAACTTACTTTTGCCTGCACATATTTAATCTCGCAAATTGTATAAACGCCATCTGCGCGATCAAAAATTAAATCAATTTGATAACCTGGTTCATCCTCATTGGTTTTTTTACTGAAAAAAACACCTGATTGATATTGCACTGCGTGAAATCCTAATATTTTTGCAAAAATTCGGTGATTATCTCGACAAAACCGTTCAAATGCAAAACCCAACCATTTATAATAATTATCAGTTTTTATAGCACTCGTTGGATTACTATTATAATCTCCATGTTCGATTTCTTGTTTTATTGGGCTAATAAATTTAAAATAAAATTGTAAATATACATCTTGGATACAGTAACGTGCCAACAAACTGTCTGATTCAAGATAAAAAGGCGTATAATGCTTAATAAAACCACACATCTCTAGATCCTGCAGTAAACTAGTCAGCGTTCCACCTGATTGAGTTTTTAGGTGTTGTGTTAACTCTTTACGTGTTGCAAAACGTTTTTTACTTAGGAAGTCAACAATTTTTTTATAATTTTTATTAGTAGCCAAGTTACTGATAAATATTTTTTCATATTCCCGTAAAAAAAAGCTGCCAGATGTAAAAGAGTGTTTACATAGGCTTAAAAAAACAGATGAATCTTTATTAACCCAGTTTAAATATTCTGGTATGCCCCCCACTGTTAAATACGCTTCTAATACTTCTCGATGCGAGCGTTTTTTTAAAAATTCTCTGGTCTCTTGCAAATCAAAGGGTTTTAATGGAATTTCGTATTGTGAACGATTATAAAGAGCACGAGATTTCACCACG
This sequence comes from Gammaproteobacteria bacterium, assembly GCA_013288885.1. Lineage (GTDB taxonomy): Bacteria > Pseudomonadota > Gammaproteobacteria > JABDBA01 > JABDBA01 > JABDBA01. The sequence goes on from JABDBA010000004.1 coordinate 16,479, forward strand.
TGAGTCAACATAAAAGAAGGGGAAGAACCGCAGAGAATAACGATTAATTCCTTATTGTGCCGTAAATTATTGTCCCAGATATATTTAAGTTCACTAACAAAATTATCTTGGTAATTGGCAAGCCATTGTACTTCTTCAAAATAGAGGGTCCAACATCCTTTTTCTACATAACGCGCTAAGATTTGAAATACTTCCAACCATGAAGTACATTGTACTTTAGCAATTAATGGATCTTGGGCATATTCAGACAACTGCAGCAAAATATAAGCCATTTGATCTTTTTCAGGTTTTCCTTCGATTCCTTCGAATTTTATTATATTTCGATTCCGATAAGTCTGTTCTATCAACTCTGTTTTACCTATACGGCGGCGGCCATAAATAACTACAATGGATGCCCGTACTATTCGAGCAATTTTTTGCAATAAACTATGTTCATATTGACGCCCCACAAAATGGGAATTTTCAATAATATCTTTAGATCTCATGGGTTACACCCTAAAAAAGCCAATTAGCATCATTTTATGGTCTAATTGGCTAAAAATCAATTTTATATTTCAGCCAATTAGCTCTCCTTTAAGAGCTAATTGGCTGAAGGGTGGTATTGAGTAATAAGAGCTCTAATTCTTTTGAGCATAAACCATCAAACTACTTGGACAATAGTGAATTGCCATTTAATTCTGCGCCGCCAAAAACGCTACCCAAACTTTCAACGGTGGTGAATCGGCCTTAGTCAACAAGGGGAAAGTTTGTACCGATGGGTGTGTGAGACCTGGAAAACGCTGTGTTATGTTATTAATACGCTGCTTGGCCAGTATGGGGTCATTCATTATGACCACGAATACACCGCCTTTTTTCTTGAGTTGTGCTTCATCTATCCACGGGCTATCTGCCAAATTCACATTAAAATAGGCAATGGGTTTGTCTGGTGAATAAGCAGCGATATTAATTACTACATCGTGGTCACCTGCCGCATACGGAATAGGGCTATGATAAAGATCATGCCATTGTTGGGTCAGGGCAACGGCAATGGCTTGGCCGGGGAAAAACTGCGAATATTTTGCCAGCACGTTCGCCTTTTTTTGAGCAGGGGCATGATAAGGCGAGTAAGCTGAAACCCAAACTTCTTGCGCCGCATGTACTAAAACAAGAAAAACTGTCAAAACGAAAAAATAACCTAATCTTTGTTTAGTAATAATCGGTTGCGACCAAGCTAACCATAAAATGCCCGTCAAAGAAAAAAATGGCACGCCCCAACTGGATGTTAACTCTGAATTAGTCACCAGCGAAAACAACAACGTCACTAACAAGGGCCCTAGCCCCATCACGAGTAAAAATCGTCGGTCAAAATCATTAGTCTGAAATTTATTAACTGCGCCCTTATAAAAGGGAATGTAAAGAAAAAGTGCGGGTAATAAACAAAGTGCTTGTGATACAGTAAAGCGCAAAGGGTGATAAAAAAGAGCAATGGCCATGGGCAGATGATCATTTTTGCTATTGCTTAATTTGTCGGTCGCATAGCTGAGCGCATCAAAATTATGCTGCGCTAACCAAATGAAATTAGGCAGGAAAATAATCACGGCGATTGCGATTGCACAATAAATTCCAGGCCTCTTAAAGCTTGCTCGTCCGGAGGCTGTGCTTAATAACACCACCAACATACACCCATATAAAACAGCGGATTCATATTTAGCCACCATGGCTAAACCGGTGAAAATGCCCAGCAACACCCACCATTTAATCTGATTATCTTTTAATGCGTTATAAAATACTAAACTCGCGCAAGCCCATAACGGCAACATTAAAATGTTGGGGTTAAAATTGGCGGCTTCCATGCTGTAGTAACCCAACCCTTCTAACAACACGACAGCGAGCAATGAATGCCAAGGCGATAATACTTTATTGGCCAAACGCCACACCGCCCAAAAACAAGTGATGACAGATAACTGGCCCAACAAATAAACAGGCCACCCTACCCTGCCTCCAGCCAAATCGGTCGCTAATGCGGTCAACCATGGTGCCAGAAAAGGATGTTTTTCATAACCCCATAACCATAAATTGCCCCATGCAATACCTTCTACCAAATCTTTGGGTGGATTGCCATAAAGTAACGTCGGCAGCAAAGTCCAAATAAGTAAATGCAGTGAACAAAAAATAACAAACCAAACGATAGGTTTAGTTTTTATGTTAGTTATAGCTTGATGGTTCATAAGTTATTTATGTAATCCTCAAACCCCATAATATTTTTAAGAACATCAGAATAGAACTCCTTGATGAATATTTGAAAAAATATCTTCACTATTTTACTACTCAAACCATCTTTACGATACTTTTGTAGAACAACCATATTATTTTGGCTCACTAAATTTTCTTCGAATGCTGTTTGCAGGCCCTGCAATTGTTTTGAATCCATCTCTGATAAAACTTTATTAAATTGAACTGTAACATAGTCTGAGTAACGTTGCCGATGCTCTTCTTCCTTTAATTTTTTCTGTTTTTCTATGTTTTCTTTTTCTTCTACCTCTTTCCTACTATCGTGCATTAATTCACTGCTTGATTTTGGAAGTTGATAGTCTCCCTTCAATGCAGCGAGTAAATAACCAGAAAGATTTCTAATTTTTCCAGATAAATAATCCTTTGATGATTCTATAATTGTTAGCTTCTGAACAATAAACTCTTCGCTATATTCATCAAATATTGATTTTAATTGTTTATTGGATAGCACAAACTTATTTTTAAGTTGTAGTGCTAACGCTGTCTCGATGATAGAATAGTTCTCCCCTCCCCTGTCTATCAAATTAACCCCAAGCATTTTCTTTTTTTCTCTTTCTTTTAATTTAAATCGAATACTCACTACTTTGCGCCCTGCCCTATTCACTTCAGGCAAAACAATCATGTCAGAATACATGTTAACTTCTTCGACCGATTTATCGATAACGCGCTTTTTGAAATCTCGAAAAATGGGATATGTATCTTCCGTTACACCCATCAATTTTCTGAAACTATCTAATTCAAACCAGCGAGTATGTGGCAAATTTTTATAACGCACACAATTTTCATACAATGCAAGCCCATAACTTGATTTAAAACGCGATTGAACAATAAGGTTGATTTTTCCGTACATAGTGGGTGAAAACAAAAGACTACGCATACGGGGGCTGTAAGCATAGGTGCATTTTGAACCTTTAATTCTGGCGCTGGCAATGATGGCACTTGCGGACCAATCTTCTTCTCCTGATTCTTCGTCGATTAAATTCCATTCTAAAACGACAGAGATTAAGCTCTTCAATGCTTCTTTTATAACAGCATGATTATTTCCATTATAACCAATAATATTACATAGCTGTTTAACAGTTATTTCATGTTCTTCTTTCTTTTGTAATTCAGGGTAAGCATGAAACAACAGCGCATTGCTAATTTTACGCTGCAATAAACCCAGTGAATTCGAGCAGTGTATCGTTGCAACATGCTTTTTGACTTCGGTTCGTTTTTGTTCTATTAGTTGTCCCATAGACGTCACATTTTATCCCATAAACGTCGCATTCGAATCCCATAACAGTCGCGCTTTGTTCCCATAAACGTCACAGTTGTTCCCATAAACGTCACAGTTGTTCCCATAAACGTCACACTTCTGCCTGTTTTAGCTTATAAATTAAGGCGATCCACACGCTGTAAACTCTTAAACTATAATTAAATAAACACAACGTGTCGTATTTTAATATAACAAATTGTTTGTCAAAGCAAAACTGCTGTTATAATATGTTGTTAGGTAATACATTGTAAAGAGGAATATAAATGAAAATTATTGCACCGACAAATAACAAGGGTGGCGTAGGGAAAACAAAGGTTAGCGTATTACTTGCTGAATATTTAAGCAAAGTCCTTAAAAAAAGAGTTTTAGCTATCGACTTTGATCCGCAGTGTAATTTTTCGCAGCGGTTTTTACAAATGGAAATTGATCCTGCTTCACCTGAAGGTAAAATTCCGCCTCTACATCCTGATTATAATCCAGATGAAGAGAATGGTGATTGGGATGGCAGAGGTAGCATTGCAGATATTTTTTATAACCAATCAGGTACTATTCCATATCCAACCTACATTGAAAATTTGGACATCATGCCAGCACATGCGGCAAAACTGCTTGAAGCAGAAGGGGTCCGGAAAAGTGAAGTGGTAGAAAAAGTACATAAACAGATAGGCAAGTTTTTAGAATCCTCAGATGTTCAAAGTGCGTATGATGTTGCCGTCATTGATACAGCCCCATCTAAAGGCCCGTTAACTGTAAGCGTCATTAAGGCCGCCACACATATTGTTATTCCATCGGTGATGGAAGAGCAGCCGATACAAGGGATATACGGAATGTTGCAATTATGGATGCAAGAATCTTTTCGTCGCCAAGAAACGAGGCCATTGGAACTTATCGGCATACTTCCTAATATGTTCAGACAGATCAATCTACATAAAGAGATGCTAGAAAGTCTACGAGCAAATGAAGCGATTAAAAAATATGTTATGCCATTTGAGTTGGGGCAGCGGGCTGTTTTTGCAGAGTTAGATGCCGAGGGGGCAATCCCTAAGACGGTTTTTGATCTTCCTGACTCTAATCTGGCAAAGCAGGAAGCAATAAAGGTTTGTAAATATATTACCGAGAGGATCTTTGCCAATGACTAAAAAAAGGCGGTTTGGTATTTCCCAGAGCTTGAACCAGGGGTTCAGTGAAACAATTAACGCAGCTGAAAATAACGTAGGTTCCGTTCGGTTTGAGGTGATTGCATTATCGCGCGTTGAAACAGACCCTGAAAATCCTCGTGATTTGCTTCTTACTGTTGAAGATTTAAGACAGGGAACTTTTAAAAATAACAAAGATAAGCTGGCCGAATATGAGAAGCTGCAGAGTTTAGCAGAAACGATTAAACGCAAGGGGTTGATGAACCCTGTAGTCGTTTATAGGCATGGTGAGCGATATCGGCTAGTTGCAGGCGAGAGGAGGTTCTTAGCCTCTATCATAGCAGGGAAGGAAGATATCCAAGCGCGAATATTAGCTACTAAACCCCCATCTTTAGATTTGAGATTGCTACAATGGATTGAAAATACTGAACGTGAAGATCTTTCTTTGAAAGAAAGAATGGGAAATGTTAAATCTATTATTAATGAATATCGAAAAGAGAAAGGAGAAATAGAACTGACCGCAACATTGCTTAAAGAACTCACTGGTATTTCACTACCCCAAGCAAGTTGTTATATGTCTGTGCTGCAAGCACCTTCTGATATTATAGCGGCGATTATCGAAGGTCGGATTAATAATTTAGATAAGGCAGCTTATATCGCAAAAATTAAATCGACTGAAGTGCGTTTAAAAACATTAAAAGCTTGTCTAGATGGAAGCAGTTTAAAACAGTTGCACGCGCTTGTTGAAAGCGAACAGAAAGTTCTTCAGAAAAAACCAATAATAACGAATCGAAAGCAGGGCAGGGTAGCGCAGCGTGTCAATATGGGGGTAACAAACAAGCCTGATGTGATTAAGAAAATTATCCAGGTAGTCACTCAACAAGCAGAATATAGCAGTCATTCCAGGCATTTTGACGGTGTTGATTGGAAGGACTATTCACACGTTACCCAAGCATTTAGAAAATTTATCGAGCTGCTTGAAAGAGAAGTAGGTACACAATAATGGCTACCAAAGTAATGATTACAGCAAAATTACCGAAGTCTGTACACCAAAAGATGCTTGAGAAAATTATCAAAGATGGCTATGGGATGCGTGGCAAGAGCCTCTGGATGCATGAAGCAATTGAACGGTTTCTTCAGTTAGAAAATTATCCGGAATTTGTGGATATAGCTACAGAAATGGATGAAATGATTGCTGTGGTTACTGCGAGAATATCCCGTGAGCTCATCGGGAAATTAGATGAAGCCGTTATCGTCGTCAGAAGAGAGTACCTGGGGATGGAAGGCGTAAAAAGCAGTCTCATTAGAGCCAGTATCATCCAACGCCTTATTCGGGGCTAACTTCGGTCACCGAAGTTGTTAAAAAAACCTTTAATAATCAATAACTTAATTAAATTTTAAATCGGCGAATTCTAGCATCAAATGCTCATTTGTGACGTTTATGGGAGTATTCTAGGGTGTTTGTATATGTTAATTGTTCTATGTAGAACAAAAGATAATCTAAGATGTAATAAATATCCTGTAGACGTCACATGCTTACCTATTGTTCTGCGTGGAACAATCACATGAATGGGGAAGGGGATTATTAACATAAATAGTCATCATAATGACTATTTGTCAATGTACTTCCTTTTTATCTTGTTGTAAACTAATGTTAAGCTATCTGTTGGAATAGGTATATGTTTATGATGATAATAATAATGGTTTCCTATGACGATCGGATACAGAATAAAAAAAGCCCGTTTGACGGCAAGTTTTAGCCAAGGGAAATTAGCCAACGCCATTAGCAATTTTGGTGATGGCAAAAGGCTATCGCGCACGGCAATTGCCCAGTGGGAATCAGGCGCTACTAAAGAAATAGGTGCGGCTAACCTACTTAAAGCTGCAAAAATTTTGAGCGTCAACCCAGAATGGTTGCAGTTTGGCACGGGGGAAATAAAACCAGCTGCTTTAGCGCAGTCGGGTTTATTCCCTACGGATTTAGAAGTTAGAACTTTACCGATTTTAAGCTTCTTGGAAGCACTAAATTATATGGAATTTAATAAGAGCAACGTAAGTTACACAGGAATTGATCAAGATCTGGCTGCTGTAGCTGGGCCCGATGTTTTTGCCCTGGTGGTAAAAGATGCCAGCATGATGCCTGAGCTTAAACCAGGTGATATTGTAGTCATTGATCCTGCTATTGCGCCACAACCTGGTGAAACGGTATTAGCTAAATTGGACAATGAAGACCCCGTTTTTTTAAGAAGATATCGGTTGTTAGGTAAAGATGCTAAAGGTTTGAATACCTTCGAACTTATTCCAATCAATGAATATTGGCCTAAAATCATCGTGAATAGTGACAATCCAGGGCATATTATTGGTACTTTGGTTGAACATCGCTGTCGCCGTCGCTTAAATAGCCCTGAACAAGAAAGTGACTCAGCAACGGTGGCCGTTGAAAAAACCACCGAAGACGAGTAATTTATTAATGTATAAAGTATACATTAATGATTTTGCATATCTCCTTGAATATTAGCAATAAATAGGCTATAAATAAGTAGAGATGTGTGATTTAATTAAGGATGTATAGCATAATTTATGCTGCTTGAAAGTGGCACGGAGACTTGAAATGGATACCCATCGTAAAACGGTTAATCCGCAGTCGGGTTTTACCCTCATTGAACTTATCGTTGTGCTCGTGCTGATTGGTATATTGAGCGCACTTGCTTTAAGCCGATTTTTTAGTTTTCAGCAAGAAGCACGCATCGCCAAAACCCAAGCCATCTATGGTGCTGTGCGAGAAGCAGCGAACTTAGCTTCATCTGTCTGTATTACCGATATTGCAGGCTTAAATCCAACCCCTCCAGCGCCAGTGTGTGCTAATGCAGCTGTAGGTAATACGGTCGTTATGTCAGGAACTGCAGTGAGTATGACCTTCTTATACCCCACAGCGACTTTGGCAGGTATTATAGCATCGACACAGTTAGTGCCATTTGTTTCTACCAGTAATCCGGGTGATAATATTTCAGTGACAACCGCAGGCTCAACTTTAACTATTAATACGCTAGGCGGAACGGTAGGCTCTTGTTCAGTAACCTATACGGCCCCCACAGCCATAAATACGTCCCCTGGTTATGGTATTAATACGTCAGCCTGCTAATTCAAATTAAAAAACTATTTTATTTCAATACTCTCAGGTAAAATCACCCGAGAGTGCGTCCTTTTGCTTTTTTAAACGAGGTAATTTATGAAGGAAAAAAATACCATGATGATTCAAGATTATGACCCAGAGATTGAAGAGTGGATGGAAGACAACGCGGGTGAAGCGATGGAAGCAATGACTGAGTTTTTAAAAGTGCAGCAAAAAACTGCATTGGGTTTAACCGAATTGGTGCTAACACACTGTAAAGAAGAAAAGATTACTAAAGAGAAAATCTTCACTATTTTTCAAGAAGCAGCTGAAGTAGTTGGTAAGAATTTACAGTAATCTTTGTGAATACTAAATCAGAATTAATACAACTGCCGGTGGAACAATTATCACGTGGCAAATATCAGCCACGCCGTGATTTTGATTCTGAAAGCCTAGGTGAATTAGCTGAATCGATTAAATCGAGTGGCTTAATTCAACCGATCGTGGTGCGTAAACTCAGTACTGGCAATTTTGAAATTGTTGCCGGCGAACGCCGTTGGCGCGCTGCCCAAATGGCTGGCCTTGATCAAGTACCCTGCATCGTTAACAACTATACTGATGAAGAAACTGCAGCGATTACGCTGATCGAAAATTTACAACGCAAAGATCTGAATCCCATCGAAGAAGCGCAATCTTTGCAACGGTTGATGGATGAATTTGGTTATGTCCATGAAGAAGTAGCCGCCGTCGTGGGTAAATCGCGCACCAAAGTGAGTAATACCCTGCGTTTGCTGCGCCTAGATGAAAAAGTGCAACAATGGTTAGTCGGCCGACAACTTTCAGAAGGGCACGGCAAAATTTTGGCGGGCGTTGCTGAAAATATTCAATTTGAAATCGCCGAGCAATGTGTTGCAAAAGGTTGGTCGGTGCGCAAGTTAGAAGAAGAAGCCAAACGTTGGCAAGCACAAGCGCATACCCATAATACCGGCGAAGACCCCAATATTACCCACCTCGAGCGGGCTGTTTCCCAACAATTTGGCGCTCCGGTTAAATTAGACCCCGATGGTAATCAAAAAAGTGGCTGGATCAAAATTCGCTATTTTGATCACGATACTTTAGCCGGGGTTTTGGAAAAATTGGGTGTGGTAGAGGAAGATTAATTTTTACAAAAAAACCCAAAAATTCCATACCCAATCTTAGTCGCCTGCGTTATAATGGCTTGCTTAAAATAACCCTCAGCTAAGCAAAAATACCTATGAGTTTACCTATTTACCGTTTTGTAATTGCACCACTCAGTGGTAATACCCCACATGCGGCCGCTTTACGCCAAGATGCCCATGTCCTCGGTTTTACTGATATCACCCAAATTGCTTGTCATGAGATCTATTTTATCCAAGGGCAGTTGACACCCAACCACCTTGAACGCCTAAGCAATGAATTGTTGCATGACTCTGTGACGCAAACCTGCACCTGGCAAGAACAAACTTTGGCAGAAACTGCACAACAAAGCATCGAAGTGGTATTACGCCCTGGTGTTACTGATCCCACCGCCGCGGCCATTATGCAAAATGCCCAATTACTCGGTATTGATACTATTAACCAAGTAACCACGGGTAAACGTTATCAAGTGCAAAGTAAACAGCCATTAAACCAGCAAGACCTACACAAATTAGCGAAACGATTATTGGCCAATGGCGTGATTCATTATTATGCTTTGGGCAACATTACCGTGAGTTTCCCTGCCTATGAAAAAACCAATCAGCCTATAGAAATAATTCCGTTACGACAATTGAACGATGATCAATTAATGGCAGAATCGCAACAACGCCGCGCCGCGTTAGATCTCGCCGAAATGCAAGCAATACAAACCTATTTTCGCAAACACGATCGTGATCCCACCGATGTCGAATTTGAAATGATTGCACAAACGTGGAGTGAACACTGCTCACACAAAACGTTTAGGGCTATTATTGAATGTGACGATGGTCAAGAAATAAAAGGCCTATTGAAAACTTATATTCGTGCGGCCACTGAAAAAATTGCTGCACCTTGGGTCTATTCGGCGTTTGTCGATAATGCAGGCATCATTGATTTTGATGATGAATATCAAATCTCATTTAAAGTAGAAACGCACAACCATCCTTCGGCGATCGAACCTTTTGGCGGTGCTAATACCGGCTTGGGTGGTGTTATTCGAGATGTGCTCGGTGTTTCGGCACGGCCTATTGCAGCCACAGATGTCTTTTGTTTTGGCCAACAAGATTGTGATCCAAAAACATTGCCCGAAAGCGTATTGCATCCGCGCCTTATTGCCTCAGGCGTAGTAGCAGGCGTGCAAGATTATGGCAATAAAACGGGTATTCCTACGGTCAATGGCGCTGTTTATTATGATGCTGCTTATACTGCAAATCCTTTAGTATTTTGTGGTTGTGTTGGTTTAGCACCTAGAGCAAGCCACCCACGTCATGCACAAAAAGGCGATCGTATTATTGTGATTGGTGGGCGTACTGGCCGTGATGGTTTACGCGGTGCAACTTTTTCATCGATGACGATGGATGCGCAAACCGAAACGGTCGCAGGGGCATCGGTACAAATCGGCGACCCAATTATCGCCAAAGGTTTGATCGAAGTGGTGACATTAGCACGCGATGCCAAATTATATAATGCTATTACCGATTGTGGTGCGGGTGGGTTTTCTTCCGCCGTGGGTGAAATGGCGAGCGAATGTGGGGCAGAAGTTGATATATCTGTTGCTCCATTAAAATATCCTGGTCTTGCAGCTTGGGAAATTTGGTTATCAGAAGCGCAAGAACGCATGGTGCTGGCGGTGCCACCGCATAAATTAGAAGCGTTAAAAAATATCTGCCAAATTTATGATATTGAATTAACCGATTTAGGTCATTTTAATGATGACAAACGTTTGTTATTGCGTAATGGCTCCCAAGTGGTATTAGATTTAGAAATGCTATTTTTATTTGACGGTATGCCGCAAAAGAAATTGCGGGCGGAAAAATCCCCCCGCTCGCTTGCGCTCGCGACCCCCTTTTTCAAAGGGGGTTATTCTTCGACCCCCCCTGCTGGAAAAAGCTTCTCATCTGTTCCCCCCTTTGAAAAAGGGGAGTTAGGGGGGATTTTATTATCACTACTCTCTCACCCAAACATCGCCACTAAAGCAGCCGTCATTCGCCGCTATGATCACGAAGTGCAAGGCGCAACGGTCATTAAACCACTAGTGGGTGTAAAAAATGATGGCCCATCTGATGCATGTGTTTTAAAACCATTAGAAACAAAAGGCCAACGCGGTATCGTATTAGCCAATGGTTTAAATCCTGAATTAGGCAAACACGATCCTTATCTCATGGCATTAAGTGTGATCGATGAAGCGATTCGCAATGCAGTGGCGGTCGGCGCTGATCCTGATCGCATTGCCATCTTAGATAATTTTTGTTGGGGCGATCCTAAACGCCCTGAAACATTAGGCAGCTTAGTAGCAGCGGCACGTGGTTGTTATGATGGAGCGTTACATTATCAAACACCGTTTATTTCGGGCAAAGATTCACTGAATAATGAATATTTAGGCAGCGATGGCGTGCGTCATGCTATACCACCAACATTGTTAATTTCTGCCATTGGTATTATTGAAGATGTAGATAATGCAGTAACTATGGATCTAAAAACACCGGGCAACTGTATTTATTTGTTAGGCGAAACGCGTGCAGAATTGGGTGGCAGTCATTTTGCATTGTGTGGTGGCGGGGAGAGGGGATCGGAAGTGCCAACATTGCCGCAGCATGCGCCGGTTTTATATCGTCAACTACATCAAGCCATGCAAAAAAAATTAGTGCGTGCCTGCCATGATCTCAGCGAAGGCGGTTTTGCAGTAGCGATGGCGGAAATGTGTATCGCTGGCCGCTTGGGCGCACAAATTAATTTAACCAATGCCGATGTTGTCACAGCATTATTCAGCGAATCGAATGGACGTTTGTTAGTCGAAATACGCGAACAAGATTGCGTGGTTTTTGAAAAATGCTTCACGCAAGATTTAGCACATTTGATTAATAAAATTGGCAAAGTAACAGATGATGAAAAATTAGTAATAACACATGATCAACAAACCATTATTTCATTGTCCGTCAATGAATTGGTAACTGCTTGGCAGGTGAACCCATGAAACCACGCGTATTAATTTTACATGCTAATGGCACTAATCGTGATCAATCCGTTGCTTACGCTTTTAATTTAGCAGGGGCTACCGCAGAAATTGTGCATCTAAATCAATTACGTGCGAAAGAAAAAAAATGGAGTGATTATCAAATTTTAGTCATTGCCGGTGGCTTTGCTAATGCCGACGTATTAGGGGCTGGTAAACTACTCGCGCTGGAATTAAACAGTTTTTTTGCCGAAGAAATGCAACAATTTATTGCTAGTGGCAAACCGGTGTTAGGTATTTGTAATGGTTTTCAAACTTTAGTCAAAGGTGGATTTTTACCCGGTTTTGCTGCATTACAACCACAAGCTACTTTAACTTATAATGCGTTAGGAAAATTTGAATGCCGCTGGGTGACATTAATGCCGCAATCAAAAAATTGTTTATGGACACGCGATTTGGCCGAACCAATTTATTGCCCGGTGGCCCATGGCGAAGGCCGTTTTATGTTGACCGAGGATAAACTGCTTAAAACTTTAAAAGATCAGCAACAAATTGCATTAACATATGCTGACCCCGATAAAAAATTAATGGATGCAGAATATCCCTTAAATCCCAGTGGTTCTATTGCAAGCATTGCTGGAATCTGCAATCAACAAGGGAATGTATTAGGCTTAATGCCACATCCTGAAGATCATGTGCTGGCCCGTCAACATCCGCGTTGGGCCCGTGGCGAGCGCGGTTTTTCTGGATTACCTTTATTTATCAACGCTGTAAAAACTGTATGAGGAAATAACTATGTTAACCAACGAAAAATTGCAAACTTTACTTAACCAACCTTTTGATGATACCAATTTACCATTACCCGGTAAATTTGCCGGTAAAGTACGTGATAGTTACAAACTCGATAATAATAAACGATTAATTGTTACCACCGATCGTCTATCGGCATTTGATCGCGTGTTAAAATGCGTTCCTTATAAAGGCCAAGTGTTGAACCAGTTATCCGCTTGGTGGTTTGAACAAACAAAGAATGTTATTCCTAATCATTTATTATCAATGCCCGACCCCAATGCACAGTTGGTGACTGAAGTAACACCATTTCCCATCGAAGTGATTGTGCGTGGTTATATAACAGGCGTCACTTCAACCGCGTTATGGCAGCGTTATTCAGAAGGCGAGCGCGAAATTTATGGCTACAAATTTTCAGAAGGGCTGCGCAAAAATCAAAAATTACCCGAACCATTGATCACACCAACCACAAAAGCAGGCCCTGGCGAACATGATGAACGTTTGACCTGTGCCGAAGTGGTAAGCAAAGGTTATCTTGATGCCAAAACGTGGGAGCAACTGCAAACAGCGGCATTAGCACTTTTTAAATTTGGTCAAAAGCAAGCAGAAAGCGCCGGTTTATTGTTAGTAGATACTAAATATGAATTTGGTCGCACTGCCGATGGACGTGTGTTGTTAATCGATGAAGTACATACACCCGATTCATCGCGTTTTTGGAAGGCAGACAGTTACGCTGAACGATTTGCCGCCAGCATTGAACCTGAAAATTTCGATAAAGAAATGGTACGTTTAGCTTATGTCAAACAAGGTTATAAAGGCGAAGGTGTACCACCGATATTGCCCGTCGATTTTTGGGTGCAAGTGAGCCAACGCTATATACAAATTTATGAAATATTAACGGGTAAAACTTTTGTGCCGGGTGAATATCCAGTTGAAAAACGTTTAGAAAATAATTTGAAAACAATTTTTGCACCATTAACACTATAATTATTCCCCCCTTTGAAAAGGGGGGCTACGGGAGATTTAAGATGACACACAAACCACTAATCGTAATTCTCGCTGGCTCTAAAGCCGATCAAAAACATTGTGAAAACATTAGCAATGCAGCCAAAGAATTTAATATCGATGTTGTAACACGCATTGGTTCAGCGCACAAAACCGCTGAACATGCATTAGCCATTTTAAAACAATATGAAGCTGATCCACGCCCTAAAATTTATATTACAGTGGCGGGGCGCAGTAATGCATTGTCAGGATTTACCGATGGCGCAGTCAAAGCACCGGTAATAGCTTGCCCACCGCCGAGCGAGTCATTCGGTGGTATGGATATTTTTTCTTCACTACGTATGCCATCTGGTATAGCACCCGCAGTGATTTTAGAACCACTCAATGCAGTGTTATTTGCCGCGAAAGTTTTTGCGTTACAAGATCCAACTATTCACGAGCGCGTAGCAAAATTTCAGCAACAACAGCAAGAGCGTATATTAGAAGATGATAAGAATATATGAATGATTTAGACAAACCTCATGACGAATGTGGCGTTATAGCTATCTATGCTCCCAAAGAAGAAGTAGCCAGCATTGCTTATTTCGGGCTCTTCGCATTACAACACCGTGGTCAAGAAGCTGCAGGTATCGCTGTGTCAGATGGCAAAGTTATTCACGAACACAAAGATCTTGGTCTTGTCGCGCAAGTTTTTAATCCAACAATACTTGCTAAATTACCTGGCCATTTAGCGATTGGTCATACCCGTTATTCCACCACGGGTTCATCTACATTACGCAACGTGCAACCGTTTTTAATCGATACGCAACATGGGCCACTGGCTGTTGCACACAACGGTAACCTTGTTAACGCCGGTGCATTGCGAAAAATAATTTTACAGAAAGGCGTTGGACTCTCGGCCAGTTCCGACAGTGCATTATTAACCATGATGCTAGCTGGGGCTACCGGTGATAGTTGGGAAGAACGTGTAAAAAATACTATGCCACTTTGGCAAGGTGCTTATTCATTAGTATTCTTGACTAAAGATCAAGTGTTAGCGGTGCGCGATCCTTGGGGGTTTCGACCGCTCAGTGTGGGTCAATTACCGTGTGGTGGTTATGCAATTGCTTCCGAAAGTGGGTCATTACAAACCATTGGTTGCGAACAAATACGCGAAATTCAACCAGGCGAAATTATTTCATTAGATGCGCGTGGATTAATTTCACTCGAAGGGTTGCCACCCGCTAAAAAAACGGCACGTTGTACCTTTGAACACATTTATTTTTCACGCCCCGATAGTGTTTGGGATGATTTAAGTGTGCACCAAGTACGTCAACATTTAGGTGCTGAACTATGGCGCGAAAATCCTGTTGCAGCGGATATTGTTATTCCAGTACCTGATTCTTCTATCCCTGCCGCGATTGGTTATGCGCAAGCATCGGGCATACCCTATAACGATGGCTTTATTAAAAATCGTTATATTGGCCGCACCTTTATTCAACCTACCGATTCACTACGACGACAGGGCGTCGCATTAAAGTTTAATACCTTAGCAAGTAACCTTAAAGATAAACGGGTAATTGTTATCGACGATAGCATTGTGCGTGGTAATACTTCGGGGCCTTTAATTAAGCTATTACGTAAAGCAGGTGCGCGTGAAGTACATTTATGTATTACTTGCCCGCCAATTGCGCATCCTTGTTTTATGGGTGTTGATATGGGAAGTTGTGAAGAACTCATTGCCCATCGCATGTCAGTCGACGAAATAAAAAATTTTATTGGTTGTGATTCGCTGTATTTTTTATCATTAGAAGGAATGATGCGTGCCATAGGCCGCAATGCTGGTTATTGCAATGCTTGTTTTACTGGTAACTACCCTATTGCTGTGGATGAGATGCATACTAAAACAGGGTTCGAAGATTAGCGAGGAACATAAGAATGGATGATAAAAAGTACAGAGCAATAACAACCCTACTTATTTTTCTAACGAGCTTAGCGATGACTTCAATAAGCAATGCAAATGTACAAGCATCAGTAAAAAATAAGAGCGCTTATTTAAGCCGGGTGGCTGCTACTGTTAACCCACAGGCTTTAAATACGGCCTTAACCATGTATTATTGTGCGGCATCGAAAGGAATAAACCACTCTCGATTTTTGACAATCATTGATTATAGTCTTCCATCGAATGCAAAGAGATTATGGCTTTTTGATGTCGATGATAACAAATTATTATTAAATACCTGGGTTGCTCATGGTATAAAATCCGGCGAATTGTATGCGCAATCTTTCTCCAACAAGCATGAAACCCATAAAAGTAGTATTGGTCTTTTCTTGACGGGCGTATCCTATAGAGGTGAAGGGGGTTATTCTACAAGATTAAGGGGCCTATCGCCGGGATTTAATGATAATGCATATGCGCGCACGATTGTTGTGCATGGGGCATGGTATGTCAGCCAAGATTTCGTTAGAAAATATGGCCGAGTGGGGCGTACCTGGGGTTGCCCAGCGGTGCCAGTCACGATATCGCGATCTTTAATTAACATTATTAGGAATGGGTCACTCTTACTTGTTTATTACCCCGACAAAAACATGTTGGGAAATTCACAATACTTAACTTGCAAATAACGCAATAAGGAAATATATCAATGAAAAAGATAACCATATTATTTATTACTTGTTTATTTGTACTATTTTCATCGGTTCTTTTTGCCGATGCTGAGGATGTCGCTGTTGCGGTCCAAGATGCTAAGTCAGCAGGGCCGATTCAGTTTTTGTATGCAGATATGGACAATACTAAAAAACGGGATGCTACAGATCCCTTATTGATTATGGCGGCAGATGATTATAGAAAAATATTTGGTGAAGTACCATTAGAACGTATGCTGCGCACCCAAATAAATAATAAAGAATATATCGTGCTTGATCAGGAAGATCTTGATCATATGGATAAGAATAAAACTTCATTAATTGATAACCGGGACGGTTATAGCTTTTATAAAATTTACTTTGCTCAAGTCAGTGGAACAATCAAGGGGTCTTATATAGTGACTACCGCAAAAATGATGAATTTTGGGAAATTAAAAGAAATATTGTTGGATGTTCATCCGACGGGCCATACAAAAGTGGTGCATGAAGGACATGATATCAATGAAGTCGATGAAGTAGATTTCGAGAATAATAAGGAAATTAACGTAAGAACGACAGAAAAGAAATCTGACAAAGATATGCCTTGGATGGGCCTTTAAAATATGAATATTAAAAAATATTTAACAATATCATGCGCACTGGTTTTTTTTATGTTAATCAGTATAACTGCTATTAGTCATGCAGATACGAAATCTCAAGGCAATGGCCTTAATCCTCAAATTTTAGATAAAGCTTTTAATATGTACTACTGCGCAAAAAAGGATAAATTAAACCCTACTAATTATTTAACAATTATTGATTATAGTTTGCCATCGACGGCAAAAAGACTCTGGTTATTTCAGGTAGATAATAAAAAATTACTTTTAAATACTTGGGTTGCACATGGCATTAAATCGGGGGTTCTGTACTCGCAGTATTTTTCCAATGATCAGCAATCCCATCAAAGTAGTTTGGGGCTCTTTCAAACCGGAAATATCTATGGAGGCCATCACGGCAACTCGCTTAGACTAAACGGTTTGTCACCAGGGTTAAATACTAATGCGGCTAGCCGTTCGGTTGTTGTTCATGGGGCGTGGTACGTGAGCCAAGACTTTATTAATAAATATGGCCGTCTTGGGCGCAGCTGGGGTTGCCCAGCAGTCGCAATGAATGTATCCCAAACCTATATTAATATTATTAAAAATGGTTCACTCATATTTAGTTATTATCCAAATAAAGCACTGTTAAGTAGCCCACGTTACATAGGGTGCGATAAATAGTAGGGTCGGGTCTTGATATGATCCGATAAAAAAATGCAAATTCTTTTAATAGGTGCAGGTGGGCGTGAGCAAGCATTAGCTTGGAAAATTTTACAATCACCGCAATTGACCAAGTTATATATAACGGCGCAGCAAGAGCAAATAAATTTTTTATTTGCAAAAAAACCGGTGCAAACCGTTGCTATTTCTGAAACTGATAGCGAAGCGTTGGTAGCTTTTGCGCGAACAAATGCCATTGATTTAGTTATTATTGGTCCCGAAAAACCCTTAGCAGTAGGAATAAGCGATGCACTTAGCAAAGCGGGCATTAGGGTGTTTGGTCCTAGCCAAGCTGCAGCAGAAATTGAAACGTCAAAGTCATTCGCTAAAAATTTTATGCAACGGCATCATATACCCACAGCGCGTTTTGCTGTTTTTAATAATTTTGCCAAAGCCACTCGTTATTTAGATGAAATTTCTTATCCGATTGTTATTAAAGCGTCGGGGCTTGCAGCAGGCAAGGGCGTATTTTTGCCAGAATCAATTGCCGAAGCAAAAAATATTTTGCAACAATTATTGCAAGAAAAAACTTTAGGCACAGCGGGCGCTGAAATTCTGATTGAAGAGCGCTTAAGCGGCCCAGAAGTTTCATTGCTGGCATTTTCTGATGGGGTAACAGTATTACCTATGTTACCTGCCAGAGATCACAAACGTTTATTCGATAATAATCAAGGCCCCAATACCGGTGGTATGGGGGCATTTGCCCCAGTACCTGAATGTGACACCCAGTGGATTGTAAAAACAACCAAAGAAATTTTGCAAGCAACGATTGATGGTTTGCGCGCTGAAGGAAGGCCCTTTGTCGGGGTGCTATATGCTGGGTTAATGCTAACCGAACGCGGCCCGCATGTGATAGAATTCAATGCACGTTTTGGTGACCCTGAAACCCAAGTGCTGATGTGTTTGCTTGATAGTGATATCTTAACTATCGCAACAGCATGTGCAACTCAACGCTTGTCAGAAATTTCTATTCAGTGGAAAAAAGGCGCTGCGGTAGGCGTGGTGTTGGCAGCTAAAGGTTACCCAGATAAACCGGAACAAGGAAAATTAATCGCAGGGTTAGATTCCCTCGTCAACTGCCAAATATTCCCTGCTGGTATGCGCAGTGAAGATGGCAAGCATTACACAGCAGGCGGTCGTGTATTAAGTATAGTTTGCCATGATGAAAATCTAGCTGCTGCAATTAAAAATAGTTACAGTGCTGTAAAAAATATTTCTTTTGAAGGTATGCAATTTAGAACTGATATTGGAAAAAATACTATGACAAATGATCTTTATGGCCAATCGGGCGTTAACATCGCCGCTGGCAATCAAACTGTAAAAATGATGACGCAAGCAGTACGATCAACTTATGGTGCAGAAGTATTAGCGGGTATCGGAGCATTTGGTGGCATGTATCATGCCGCTAAAATAAAAGAAATGCGCGATCCAGTATTGGTCGCTTCCACCGACGGCGTAGGTACTAAAGTGCATTTAGCAGTACAAGCAAATAGTTATCGTTCATTAGGGCATGATATTGTTAATCACTCAGTCAATGATATTTTAGTACAAGGCGCACGCCCGTTATTTTTCTTAGACTATTTAGCCTGTAGTCATTTAGTACCAGAAACCATGGCAGAAATTGTGACCGGTATGTCAGAAGCTTGCCGCGCCGCTCATTGTGCATTATTAGGCGGCGAAACTGCAGAAATGCCTGGTGTCTATGCTGCTGGCATGTTAGATGTAGCAGGCACGATAGTGGGTATTGTTGAACGCGATCAGGCGTTACCTCGCAAAGATTTAGCAGCAGGTGATTTATTAGTAGGCATTGCTTCTTCGGGTTCTCATACTAATGGTTATTCTTTATTACGCAAAATTTTTGCCGATGTTCCGCTCGACAAAGTTTTCGATGAATTGCAAAAACCACTAGCCGAAGTTTTATTAGCACCGCATCGTAGTTATTTGCCGGTGTTGCAAGTGGCACTCGAACATGCGGATAAACCTGTTAAAGGTTTAGTTCATATAACGGGTGGTGGGTTTTTAGAAAATATTCCACGCGTGTTGCCCGACAATCTAGGCGCAGAAATTAAACTAAATAGTTGGCCGGTATCGCCACTTTTTCAATTGACCCAAAAACGCGGCCAAGTTCCTACGGAACAAATGTACACTGTATTTAATATGGGCATCGGTATGATCGTGATAGTCGCACCGGAAAAATTAGCCCTATTACAAAAATTAATTGCAGAGCCGACATGGCAGATTGGTCAGTTAGTGAATGGTAAAAAAGAAGTGAAGTTGGTTTAATATTCATGACAAAAAAACTCGTGGTATTAATTTCAGGCAATGGTTCTAATCTACAAGCGATTTTAGACGCTTGTCAGAACGGCGAACTCAATTGCGAAGTAGTTGCTGTGGTCGCTAACAAAGCCAACGCTTATGGTTTAGAGCGCGCACGTAAATTTAATATTCCTACGATTATCAAAGTTCCATCCCCAGGTCAAAGCCGACAAGAATACGATAAAGAATTGGCGCAAGAAATTTTGGTTTTTCAACCGGATTGGATCATATTAGCGGGTTGGATGCGTTTATTATCAAATACTTTTTTAAATTATTTCACTGATAAAATAATAAATTTGCATCCTGCATTACCAGGTATGTTTCCTGGCACACGTGCGATTGCCGAAGCTTTTGCGGCATTTCAACAAGGGGACATCGATCACACGGGTGTGATGGTACATTTCGTTCCGGACGAAGGCGTCGATACTGGGCCAGCAATCACCCAAGAAACCGTGCCGATTTATGCCGATGATACGTTAGAAACATTGACTGCACGAGTGCACGAAATAGAACACCGTTTATTAATTATAACTTTAAAAGATTTGTAGAGGAATTCAAATGCCACGCGCACTATTATCAGTTTACGACAAAACGGGATTAATCGAATTAGCACAAGGGTTGCATAAATTAGGTTGGAGTTTACTGGCTTCTGGTAGCACGGCAAAAGCGTTAAGAGAAGCACAACTACCAGTAACGGAAGTAGCTGATTATACCGGTTCACCAGAAATGTTAGGCGGTCGCGTGAAAACTCTGCATCCGGCCATTCATGCGGGTTTATTAGCGCGCGCGACTGATGCAGACAAACAGGAATTAGTAAAAAATAATTTAGATTATATTGATCTGGTGGCTGTAAATTTATATCCCTTCACACAAACGATTGCTGATAAAAAATCTACTTTGGAAGATGCCATTGAAAATATCGATATTGGCGGTGTTACATTAATTCGTGCTGCGGCAAAAAATTATTCGCGCGTGTGGTTGTTAACTGATCCGAATAATTACTCTGAGGTGCTAAAAGCACTGCAACAAAAGAGTGATCAATCATCATTGCGTAAAACCATGGCGGCAAAAGCATTTGCGCTGAGCAGCCAATATGATTCTGCTATTAGTGCTTTTCTCGCAGAACAAGCAACAACACAATTGGATTTATATCCCATCCAAGAATTACGTTACGGTGAAAATCCCCATCAACAGGCGACGTTATATGGCTATCAACCCAATGCACAACCGTTAGGTGGAAAATTAATTCAAGGCAAGCCGTTATCTTATAATAATCTGTTAGATTTAGACGCGGCTTGGAAAACCGTATTATTATTTAGTAAACCTACGGTATGTATCGTAAAACATTGCTCTCCTTGTGGGGTTGCAAGTGCTGCAACGACTGCACAAGCATTTCAAACGGCATTAGCTTGTGATGCTATTTCAGCATTTGGTGGCGTAATTGCTAGTAATCATACGATTGATGAACAAACTGTACAGGCAATGGGAGATTTATTTGTTGAATCCATTGCAGCACCTGCATTCACCCCTAAAGCGATTGAATTATTAGCACAACGTAGTAATTGTCGTTTATTAGAAATCACTCATAAAACAGTAGAACCCAAAATAGAATGGCGCTCAGTAAATGCGGGACTTTTGCGACAAGAAGTCGATCAAGGCGACCCACTCAATACAGAATGGAAAGTGGTGACTAAACGTGCACCTACCGAGCAAGAATTAAAAACACTGCAATTTGCTTGGCGCGCGTGTCAAACCGTGCGTTCGAACGCGATTGTATTAGCACAGGGCGATGCCACCGTTGGTATTGGCGGTGGTCAACCTAATCGTGTGGATTGCGTGCGTTTTGCGGTAGAACGCGCCGGTGTAAAAGCCAACGGCTCAGTGATGGCTTCTGATGCGTTTTTCCCTTTTGCTGATTCCATCGAATTAGCACAAAAAGCCGGTATTACTGCCATCGTTCAACCTGGCGGTTCACGCCGCGATAACGAAGCCATTGCTGCCGCTGATGCCGCTGGTATGGCTATGTTATTCACGGGCATACGGCATTTTAGGCATTGATTTAGGTTTATGGCTGTTTACTTCCCCAAATCCTTTGCCATAATTGGGGAAGTAAACAGAAATATTACTATTTACTTCCCCAAAATAATATTCTATACTAGTGCAGTAAATAGCTTTTTTGCCATTTACTGCACTAGGTAATAGGAGGTAATTATGCCGCAATTTGTAGGCAGAAAAAATGAATTAAAAACACTTCAGCGGTTTCTCAAAAAAAATACAGCCTCCCTGTTGGTTATGAGAGGGAGGAGAAGAATTGGAAAAAGCCGCCTCATTGAAGAATTTGCTAAGCCCTATCAGTTTTACTCCTTCATGGGAGTTGCACCCACAGAGAAAACTACTGCGCAATCACAGCGCGATGAATTTGCAAGTCAGCTTGGCAAGCATGGGTTACCTAAAGTAAGTGCTACCGATTGGAATGATTTATTCTGGTTGTTAGCTGATAAAGTAACAAAAGGTCGAGTTATTATATTGTTGGATGAGATTTCATGGATGGGGTCTAAAGATGATAATTTTTTAGGAAAATTGAAAAATGCTTGGGATATACATTTTAAAAAGAACTCGCAATTAATTTTAATTCTCTGTGGGTCAGCTTCATCCTGGATAGAAAAAAATATTCTCAGTAGTGCAGGATTCGTAGGGCGTATTTCTTACACTTTAACACTCGGTGAATTACCGCTCAAAGATTGCCGTCAGTTTTGGGGCAGTAACGAGAAAAAAATATCGTCAATGGAGAAATTAAAAGTATTAGCTGTAACAGGCGGAATACCAAGGTATTTAGAAGAAATTGATCCGCGATTATGTGCTGAAGACAATATTAAAAACTTTTGTTTTACAGATGGAGCTTTACTGACGAATGAATTTAATAATATTTTCTCTAGTATATTTTTAAGAGATAGTGAGATTTATAAAAAAATTGTCAACATTCTTGCCACAGGGAATAAAGAATTTCCTGATATTTGTGCTATGTTAGATGCACCACTCTCTGGGAGAGTGTTGGAATACCTCGAGGAGCTTGAGTTGGCTGGTTTTATCAAACGAGATTATACATGGCATGTGAAAACGGGAGATGATGCAAAATTAAGTAAATATCGATTGAGTGATAACTATACGTGCTTCTATTTAAAATACATTGAGAAAAATTTATCAAAAATAAGCAGAAATAGTTTTGAGTTTAAATCCTTGGCTGCTTTACCGGGTTGGGATAGTATCATTGCATTACAATTTGAAAATCTAGTTCTTAACAATCGTTCCTATATATGGCAGGCTTTAAATATAAAGCCAGAAAATATAGTGTCTGAAAATCCATTTTTCCAACATAAAACAACTAAACAAGCAGGTTGCCAAATTGATTATTTAATCCAGACACGTTTCGGTTCATTATATGCTTGTGAAATTAAATTTTCTAAAAATGCTATTACTACAAAAGTTATTGAAGAAATGATAAGGAAGATTGCGAAACTAAAATATCCTAAAGGAATATCTTGCAGAGCGGTTTTGATTCATGTTAACGGCGTCCAAAAGGACGTAATAGAAAGCAATTATTTTGCTGAAATCATCGATTTTAGTCGGGCTATTGATGGAGGTTGAAATTAATACTGAAAAATTCCAAACTATTGAAGAACTGGTGATTTTATATCCCCCTTAAAAGCTAACGTCTTGAAGTCAAGGTATCGATTAGTTGTCATTACTATTAAATAAACAATAGGCGTCATCAAGAATGATATAATTATTTTAATGACAATAGCGCCAAATAAAATAGTAAATTTGTGACTGGAACTGTGAAAAACAATCATAACGAAAATGGTTGAATCTATTACCTGGCCGATATAAGTAGATAAATTACTTCTTAACCATAATTTTTTCCCCTGACACATATCTTTTACTTTTTGATACACAAAAATATCCATAATTTGTGAGACGGTAAATGCAAGTAGGCTTGCCATAACAACGGTGCCGTTAGTATTTAAAATTAAATTATATTCATCTTGTAACTGCCAAAACGCAGCGTGTGGTGTCACGATCGATAGTTGAATAAGCAAAGTAAATATTAGCTGACAGAATAAGCTAATCCAGATGGTTTGTCGCGCTGCTTGTTTGCCCCAAAGTTCGCAAATGCAATCTACAATAGGGTAGGTGAAAATAGAAAAAACTAAGGTAGAGAAAGGAAAATTAATACCCATATTCACTACTTTGGTGGCAGTGATTACTGAACTGGTCAGTCCACAAATGGCTAACCCCGTTAATAAGAGGTAAGCTTTTGTGTCTTTTTGGATTAAAAAGTTTTGTTGCATATAATTTAGGCTAACATTTTAAGGCTGACAATGATTATACAGACAGCAAATACCCGTTGTAAAATGATTGTTGGCAATACGGTTGCAAATCTGACGCCTATAGGGGTGAATAACATTGCTGTGGCAGAAATAGCCAACAGTGCTGGCCAATGCAAATAACCAATGGTATCGACCGTCAAAGGTATTTTAGACCAGCCAACCACGATATATGTAAATGCGCCACAGATAGCAACTGGCAAACTAATTAAAATAGAAGTTCCTATCGCATAACGCATTTTTATTTTGAGTGCGCATAAAAATGGTACCATAAAAATGCCGCCACCCGATCCAATAATGCTGGCGATAAAACCGATCCCGAATCCTCCGGATGCTAGAGTAGATAACGGCAGATGATTAGTTGTTTCTTCGTTGGTGACGGAGGTTTTTTTAATTAACATATACACCGCAGTTAAAAGCAAGAAAATACCAAAAATAATTTGCAATAAATACCCTGATAAATAACTGGCAGTTAGTGCCCCCAGAAATGCACCTGCTAAGCTGAATACGATGGATTTATTGACACAATCCCATCGTATGTTCCCGTACTGATGATGTTTTATTATGGCAGTAATGGAGTTAATGGCAATGGCCGCCATAGAAGTTGCCAGAGCAATATGAATAGCATTATTTTGAGAAATACCATAATGTGGCAACAGTAAAGTTAACAAGGGTACAGTTACGATGCCTGTTCCTACGCCTAGCATTCCTGATAGTAAGCCGCCGATGCTGCCGGCAATAAAACAAATTATAATAAATTCGATCATGTTTTCTTAGTCAAAAATAATCGGATATTGTGTAACAATAGCTTTTTCTTGTGGAGAAAGTGTTTGCTCCAGGCTTTTGATAACATACGCAAAACTGGCAATGCTGAGTGTTTGGATGTCTTTTTTAAGGAGATTTTCAATAGCCGTATTTTCCCGGTAGGCACTTATGATAGCATATTTCACAACGCCGCCTCGGCCACGTATTTTTTCTGCGGCATCAATGAGCGTATCACCCGTTGAAGTCATATCGTCGATTAGTACCACATTAGTTTTAATCTCGCCGTAAATATATTCTTGCGTACCATGTGTTAAAGGGGTTCGCCGTGTAACTATGTAATCTTTATTAAACAGAGTACTCATGGCACCTACGATAATCGGGCTCATAATAGAATCTACCGCGCCTAACATATAATCAGTTTTAATATTTTCAGCTAGTACATAATATGTTTTAGCAATAAGTGATAGATAGCTATGATGAGAAAGAAAATTTCTGTGATTAAGATAAATATGGCTTTTTTTGCCGGATTGCAAAGTAAATGGTTGTTCTTTAATAAGAAGTGCTTTTGTTTTATAAATATTTGCGATATATTCAGACTTCAAGTTATCGAGGTTCATGGCATGCTCCTATAAATAAGATAAATTTATAATATGCGAAAGAGTTAAAATGGTAAAGAAATATAGTGTCGTCAAAACCGACAACATTTTTTTGAGTATTAAAACTATGGAAAATACTAATTTATCAGGGCTTATTGAGCTTGGTTTAAATGAAAAAGAAGCTCAGTTATATTTGGCTGCTTTAAAAATGGGGCCGACAACGGTGCAGTTGTTGTCACTTGAAAGTGGGATAAAACGCGCTACTGTTTATAGTTGTATAGAATCATTAATCGCAAAAGGGTTGCTACATACTGAAATTAAAGGTGTACGAAAGCTGTTTGTGCCGGAGTCACCCGATAAATTAACACTTTTATTAGAGCGAAAAAAACAAACATTAGTAGATATAATTCCACAGTTAACGCAACAATATTTACATTTAGCACCGAGTACTAATACGATAAAAATTTATCATGGAGTGGAAGGGGTTAAATCTATTTACGATCATATTCTGGATGATTTAAAACCCAAAGATGAATATTTGATTTTATCTGATGAACAAAAATGGTATAAGCTTGATCCTATTTATTTTGAGAATTTTAAACGAAAACGTGCAAAACTTGCATTGAATGTAAAATTATTATTACAAGACACTCCTCATGCTCGCGCAGTTATAAAAAAGCAAAAACGATACAATCAAACAATTAAAATATTACCATCTCATGTAGATATTGATACTAATATGTTAATTACTCCTCATAAAATGCTTATAATACAATTAATCAATCCTATTTTTGCATTAGTTATTGAAAATAAAAGTTTAGTACATATGAATCAAACGTTATTTAATTTATTATGGAACATTTTATAAAAGTAGCTATCTAAAATTTATAAAAATGATCAACAGGCCCATAACCATGCCCTATATGTAATGATTTTCCCGCTTCAATCGCTGAAGTGAGATATTGTTTAGCTAACTTAACAGCCTCAATAAGAGAATGATCCTGAGCAAGATATGAGGCAATAGCAGATGATAAAGTGCAACCAGTACCATGGGTATTTTTCGTGGCAATGCGTGGTGAGTCGAACCAATAACAATATTGCTCATCATATAAATAAAGTACATCAGAAGATTGTTGTGCAGATAAATGACCGCCTTTTACTAATACATTAGTTTTTGCTTGGTTACCTAGTTTGATGGCAGCTGCTTCCATATTTGTTATGCCATTAATTTTAATATCCAATAAGGTTTCAGTTTCAGGAATATTGGGCGTGATAAGTGTTACAAATGGGAATAATTCATTCTGTAAATGTTTAACAGTATCTGGCTCTAATAAATGATGCCCGCTTTTAGCAATCATCACAGGGTCAACAATGCTATAAGCCGGTTTATATTTCTTCAATGCAGTTGCAACGATATCTATAATTTTTTTGCTATAAAGCATTCCTATTTTAACAGCTTTTATATCAAGGTCGCTAAAAACAGCATCAATTTGTTGTTGAATAAAATCAGCTGGAATTTCTAAAATACCTTGTACACCTTGTGTGTTTTGCGCGGTCAGTGCTGTGATAATAGAAGCCGCGTAACAACCGAGGGCAGAAATAGTTTTAATATCTGCTTGTATGCCAGCGCCGCCGGAAGGGTCTGAACCAGCAATAGTGGCAACACAGTGATATTTTTTCGTTTTATTCATGTTGGTTTTGATAATCTGAAATTATTTTATTGAGTTGTGTTGCTGCCAGAATAGGGGATTTAGTAGCTAGTATAGCCGAAATAACGGCAACCCCACTAACACCTGTTGCTAAAACATCAGCTGCATTTTGTGCATTAATACCACCAATCGCTACTACCGGTTTTGGCGATAGGGAAACTATATTTTTTAAACCTACAAGGCCAATAGGTTTTGCGGCATCAAGTTTGGAATGTGTTTTAAACACTGGGCCTACGCCAAAATAATCAACATTCCAATGGCGACATAAATGGGTTTGTTGCAGATTTTCTATCGATAAACCAATAATTTTATGGGGGCCAATCTGTACGCGGGCTTTTTCATAATCAATATCGTTTTGCCCTAGATGTACACCATCGGCATCAATAGCTGCTACTACATCAGGTTGGTCATTAATTATTAAAGGTATTTTTTTAGGGCGTAGTATCTTTAAAAGTTGCTCACCGGTTTTTATTATTTCTTCTTTAGCAGCAGATTTCATCCGCAATTGCACAAGACTAATACCGCAGTCACTAATTTGGTGAACAGTGGTGATTAACGTATTTGTATCACAAAAACTATTGTCGGCAATAAAATATAAAGAATAATTAGCCATTATTTAATATTTAAATTAGCAAAATCGGGTTCTTTTAATAAGAATAAAGCATCAAGCAAAGCAATGTGAAATGATCCAGGGCCATTTGCTTTTTTTGCGGCAATTTCGCCGGCAATAGTAAATGCGCTCATCGCATGAGTGGCAGCCAAAAAATAATCTGCATTAACAGCCGCAAAAGCACCAATCAAAGCCGTTGCCGAACAGCCCATACCAGTTACTTTAGTAAAAAGCGGTGTACCATGAGTGATATATATTTCTCGATATGGATCAACTACAATATCGGTTGCGCCACTGATGACAACCGTGCAATGATATTTCTCGGCTAATGCACGAGCTGCGCCAATCGCCGTTTCACTTTGATGTTGTGAATCCACTCCTTTGGTTACTATTTTTGTATCAACTAATGCCATGATTTCTGAAGCATTACCTCGTAAAATATCGACCCCTGAATTTAAAATCTTTTTAGCGGTATCAGTTCTATAAGAGGTCGCGCCTGCGCCGACGGGGTCAAAAACAACGGGGATTTTCTTTTGCAACGAATTTTTTTGTGCAGTTGTGATAGCGTTTATCCAAGAGTCATCTAAAGTACCTATATTGATTACTAAAGCACTAGCCAATTTCGAAATTTCAAGTAATTCGTTTGCCGCATGTGCCATGATAGGCGAGGCACCTAAAGCGAGCAATACATTAGCGGTCGTCTGCATGACAACTAAATTTGTTACATTGTGCACAATGGGGTTTGTTTGCCGAATTAAGGTAATATCGTTGAACAGTGTTTTTGAAGATACGATAGATTGCATATAACTTTTATTTAGTTGATTTTTTGAAAAGATAATCATACTGGCCATAGCCCTGTTTGTCCAATTCTGCTGCTGGAATAAAGCGTAACGCGGCGGAATTCATGCAATATCTTTTACCAGTAGGTGGTGGGCCATCATCAAATACATGCCCTAGATGTGAATTAGCGTATTTTGACAGCACTTCAGTACGTGGTATAAAAAAGAGCTGATAATCATTTTTTGTCACAATATAGCGATTATCCAACGGTTTGGTGAAACTAGGCCAGCCCGTACCGGAATCATATTTATTAGTGGAACTAAACAGCGGTTCGCCAGATACCACATCAACATAGATTCCGGGTTGTTCATTATCCCAATATTCGTTGTTATAAGCTCTTTCAGTAGCCGCGTCTTGTGTTACCTGGTATTGCATGGGTGTTAATTGTTTTAAGCGAGCTGCTTTATCAAAATTTGTATATGAGTTAAACGTTATGTTGGTGGCAATAGCTGCAACGGTTATCAACATAAGTAAGCAGAGGGTGATAATAATATTTTTAAGGTTTTTCATTCCATATCTCTTTAAGTCGTGCATCACGCCCACAATTGAAACTATAAAATTCATAGCGAATGGGATTTTTTAAATAATATTCTTGGTGATATTCTTCTGCCGGATAAAAGTGAGTTGAGGGAACTATTTCTGTATAAACGATTGGGAATTGTTTTTTAATCATTTTTAGCGATGCTAACGCTTGTAATTTTTGACTTTCGTTTAAATAAAATATAGAAGTGCGATATTGTTTCCCTGCATCACAAAATTGCTTATTTTTAACAGTAGGGTCAATATGATGCCAGTAATAATCGAGCAGATCAGAGTAGCTTATTTGATCAGAATCATAAGTGACTTGTACGGATTCAGCGTAATTGGTTGATCCAGAAGAAACTTCTTCATAAGTTGGGTTGCTCGATTGGCCACCGTCATAACCGGCCGTTGTTTGTACGACGCCAGGAAGTTTATCAAAATAAGCTTGCATCGTCCAAAAGCAACCGCCCGCAAAAATGGCTTCGGCATTTTGTGCATATGCTGGAATTGTTATCAACATCAAAAGCAACAAAACTGCATTTTTAAGCATTGGTGCTTTCTCCTATTAAGCTATAAATCTGAGTATATGCTCAAGCATATGATTCTTCAGACGTCGTTGTTGTTATTTTTGGAGTTTCTTTTTTTGGGGCTTTATGAAAAAGCGGCAATAGATCTTTTAATAAAGCTGATATTGTTTCTGCCATAATTAAAAAATCGGCAGCGAATTGTTGTTGTTTTGTTTCTGGCTCCATCTGTTTGGTTTGTTCAATAATTTCGTCGTTAAATTTTATGCTCTGCAATAATAAACTATCTAATAACACAAAGTTAACTCGGTCTTGCCAAGTGAGGGCAAGTTGTTGCACTTCACAGCCGTCTTTAATTAGCGCTTGAATACTGCTAGCAAATAAGTTTTGCTGTTGACAGCGTATGACTCTGCTTTGTTGGTTAGGATCTCTGAGTACACATGCTTTCTCTACTGCGAATTCTTTTGGGTAATCATTATTAATTAACCAGCGGCTTAAAATAGGCCCCAGCTTTTCTGTTTCGATTGGTTGTAAATTAATGCCAGTAAATGATTTCTTAAATTGTTCAAGAAATTTTTCAGTTTTAGCGGCATTGACGGTATCGATGATTAACCAATTATTTTTGGTATCGAAATAAGCATGGATGCGTGAAAATTTGCTAAATGCGCGCGGCAACAAAGTCAGAATTATTTCATCTTTGAGCGCATATTTTTCTTTTTGGTAAACTTTGCGTTCACGGTTTGCTTCAATTTCTTTAATTTTTTGGTCGAGTTCCTGGCGGATAACGGTAGTAGGTAATATTTTTTCTTCGAATTGTAAACAGATCATCATATAACCATAAGTGCCATGGACTAATGGTGCATCTTCTTCGTCGATTGCTGAAATCCAGCCATGGCTTGAAGGGAAGCTAGGTAGGCAGGATGTAAAAGCTAATGGAGCTAACTGTGCTGCTAATTTTTCACAGTCATAGGCGACGGGTGTGGATAGTTGAAAAATTTGTGTTTGCTTGAACCACATTATTATTCTCCGAATTTATTTAATGAGAAACCCTACTATATCATAATTTTGTTTTAAGATAGATACTACGGTTAGCGGGAAAAATGCAGGTAAAAACACTACCTTTACCTAGTTGACTTTTAATGTCTAGTAGCGCTTGATGGCGTATGAGTACATGTTTGGCAATCGCCAGCCCAAGCCCCGTGCCGCCACTGCTACGCGAACGAGCTGGGTCTGCGCGGTAAAAGCGTTCAGTGAGTTTTGGGATATGTTCAGGCGCAATACCAATACCACTATCAGTGACTCTAAAGTGGGCTTGGTTCTTTTGATAATACCAATCAATAGTAATCTGACCGTTGGCCGGAGTGTATTTTACCGCATTGAAAATAATATTGGAAAATAAACTACGTAATTCTTCTGGGTTACCTAGTAAGCATAATTTATCGTCGGCATGTAGTTGAATCTGATGGTTTAAGTGACCACTTAATTCCTTTGCTTCATTACAAATCGTAATTAATAAACTTGCTACCGGAGTCTGTTTTTCAAACTTATTTTCACCTTCTGCACTTTCAAGATGTGATAATAGCAATAAATTTTCAATAAGATTTTCCATCCGTAAAGATTGTTGATGCATTTGGGTAAATATTTTTTTCCAAGGTTTTGTTTCATCAAGATCTTGATCCAGCAATGCTTCTAGATAACCATGAATAACTGTCAATGGGGTACGTAACTCGTGTGATACATTAGCTACGAAATCTTGCCGCATACGTTCTAAATATTGAATATGATTAGTTACTTCTGTGGGCAAAGAAGCCAATAATTCTTGTATGGTTTGTTTCATGGGTTAGTTACAGTAAATTGATAGCCAGTACCCCGCATGGTTTTAATATAGTGATCATAACCATGTGTTTGCAAGCGACAGCGTAAACGTCGTACTTGCACATCGACTGTGCGTTCATCAATATAATTTTCTGTGCCCCAAACATGATCTAATAATTGTTCTCTGCTATAAATACGATCTTGATGGGTAGCAAAAAAATATAATAGTTTATATTCAATAGGGGTGAGTTCTAACAGTTGATTATTAATAGTGACTTGATGTGTATTTACGTCGATACACAACTGATTAATTTGAATAACGCCATCGGGTGAAACTAAAGGGCCACGTCGTAACATCGCTTTTATTCGTGCGGTTAATTCGCGTGGTGAAAATGGTTTGGTGATGTAATCATCAGCGCCAGTTTCAAGCCCTTTTATTTTATTTTCTTCTTCAGCTTTAGCGGTGAGCATAATGATAGGAATTTCACGGGTCTTTGGGTTTTGCTTCAATTTTTTGGCAAAATCGATACCGCTGGTGCCAGGTAGCATCCAATCTAATAAAATAAGATCGGGAATATGTTTGGCAAGAGAGCGTTCAGCTTCAGCAACACTACCAGTGAGTATGAGTTTAAACCCGGCCGGAGCCAAGGCAAAATTAATCATATCCCTGATAGGCGCTTCATCTTCGATGATTAGTAGTGTTTTCACGTTCATATTAATCCCAGCCCCCACCCATGGCGGTAATTAGCCCAACGGCGGCAGTCATACGTAACCCAGTGATATCTGCTGCACTTTTCTCAGCAGCAAAAGCCGCATTCTGTGCGATAATCACACTCGAATATGCAACTGTACCTGCCTTATATTGATTTGTGACTAATTTTAAAGCAAGGCGAGCGCTAGCCGCTGCTTGGTCTTGCACTACGGCTTCGTTTGTTAAGATGCGTAACGAAGCAATATTATCTTCGACATTCTGAAAAGCAGCCAATACGGTTTCTTTATACGTTGCTACCGTTGCATCGTAATTAGCACGTGCAGCAGCAGTGGTAGCTGCGCGTAAACCACCATCGAATAAAGTTTCAGCCAGCTGTGGGCCTACTGCCCAACTTAATGCAGGTAACGAAAACCAATGTGCTAGACCCTGGCCTCTTTCACTTGCCGTTGCTGTCAAAGTTAAATCGGGGTAGTAAGCAGCAATGGCCACCCCAATTTGGGCATTGGCTTGCGCCATTAAACGTTCAGCTTGCGCGATATCAGGCCTACGTTCTAATAAAACGGTGGGCACTTCTAAAGGTATTTGTGGGGGTTTAGTAGCCAATGGCTCATAGGGGATTGAAAAAATCTCTGGGGGTTGCCCAATAAGTACCGCAATCGCATGTTCAAATTGGGCCCGGCTAATGCCGTTATTGATGGCTAGTGCTTGCGCAGCTTCCAATTGGGCCTGTGCTTGCACCACATCAGCACGGGCTGCTACCCCTGCATTATATTGATTTTGCGTCAATTGCAGGGCTTTTTGATCCCCAGTTACCGTATCATTTAATACCTGTTGATCTTTATCGAGCGCACGTAACTGGAAATATGACTCTGCTAAAGTGGCTTGTGCAGAAAGGCGTGCCAAAGCCAACTGGGCGCCACTGGCTTGCGCACCTGCGCTGGCGGCTTCCACCGTACGTCGCACACTGCCCCATAAATCAGGCACCCAGGATGCTCCCACTAACCAAGAATGTACGGTGCTGTAGGAAGCAGAGGAGCCTGATGACCCACCCACGGAAACGGGTGTAACGTTCCCGACACTTGAAGTTGGAGTTAAACTTTGTGCTGCAGCGGTGGAGCCGCCACTTGCCGATTTTGAACGGGAAATGGCTGCTGTTGCTGTTATAGTTGGAAAATAGGAGGCGCGTGCTTCGTCGACGAGATCAAGGGCTTGCCTATATTGTGCGGTGGCCGCTGCAATCGTTTGGTTAGAGATGTTCAGTTGTGTTTCAAGCGTATTTAATTGTGGGTCGTTAAAGGTTTCCCACCACGCACCCCGATCATGGTCATCTTGGGGTTGCGCAATTTTCCAGCCTTTAGGAGCTTCTTTAAAGGAGGCAGGTACTTGCACCTGTGGTTTTACATAATCCGGGCCAACGGCGCAGGCAGTAAGTAAGAGGGCAAACAATGCCCAACAACATATAAAAAAACTACTTTTCATGGTTTTTACTTCCAATACTTGGCTTTTTTTAAAAAAGCAAACTAAAATGGTTAGTATACAAACCCGTTAAGGTAACCTAGCTTAGCGCAAGATCTGTTATTGGGAAACGGTCAAAAACAGAGCAGGTTAACGCAATATTATATGGATATAAAATGAGCACTCTAGCGCATTCTACCTCGACCATCAATTACCAATTACTTTTTGAGTCTGCACCTGGCTGCTTTTTGGTATTAGCACCGGATTTTACCATCATTGCGGTGAGTGATGCTTATTTAAAAGCTACCATGACACAGCGTGAAAATATTTTAGGCAAAGGGATATTCGAAGTTTTTCCAGACAACCCAGATGTTAAAGAAGCAACAGGCGAGCGAAATTTGCGGGCATCACTGCAAGTAGTTTTAAAAAATAAAGTATCGGATACAATGGCGATTCAAAAATATGACATACGACGACCAGTCTCTGAAGGCAGTGAATTTGAAGAACGTTATTGGAGCCCAATCAATGCGCCTGTTCTAAACAAGCAGGGCGATGTTATTTATATTATCCATCGGGTAGAAGATGTAACAGAGTTTGTAAATGTTAAAAAATTGCATGTGGAGCAAAGCAATAATGCTAAGGAATTGCAAACACGCGCACAACAAATGGAAACGGAAATTTATCAACGTACCCAAGAACTACATCAAGCAAAACAAGAAGCTGAATTAGCAAATGCCTTAAAAACACGATTTTTTTCTAACATTAGTCACGAACTGCGAACTCCCTTAACACTCATTTGGGGGCCAGTAGAACATTTACTCAGTAATCCTCACCTTAGTAACGAACAACGTCAACATGTAGAATTAATTAAAAATAATGCTTGCATATTATTAAAGCTGGTTAATGATTTATTAGATATTACGAAATTAGAAGTAGGGCAAATGTCTGCAATTTATTCTGAAATTGATGCAGTAGTTTTAGTTAAAAAAATTATAGGAAATTTTGAAACGGTTGCACATGACCGTCAAATTGCTTTCACTTTTGATTTGCCAGATGTTTTGATGGTGCAAATCGATGCAGAGAAGTTACAACGTATTATAATGAATATATTATCAAACGCTTTTAAATTTACGCCGCAAGGTGGAAGAATATGGGGTAGTCTAAAGTTAGGTTCTAAGCAAGAATTTATTTTATCTATCGCCGATAGTGGCGCAGGCATACCACAGCAACAACGAAAGCTTGTTTTTGAGCGTTTTATACAGCTAGAGAATAGTCATTCGGGACATGTGGCGGGAACTGGATTAGGGCTATCAATTGTCAAAGAATTTACGCAATTACTCCAGGGTTCTGTTCGTGTTGACGCTGCACAAGAAGGCGGGGCTTGTTTTATTGTTACACTGCCTATTAAAGCACCGATAAATACACCTCTGCAACAAATGGAAATAGCAAAAATCGACCCACTGTTCACCCATCCGAAAAAAAAGTCAAATGTTGCGACATCGTATTTTAAAAATGATGGCAAGCAACCAACGGTGTTAATTGTTGAAGATAATATCGATTTACAGCAATTTATGGTGCAAACATTAGCAGAGGATTTTAATCTTATTGTGGCAAATGATGGTCTAGAAGGGCTCAAGATAAGTATTAGTCAAGTTCCCGATGTTATTGTAACAGATATCATGATGCCAAAGATGACGGGTGATAAAATGATCGAAGCAATTCGTAAAAAGCAAGAACTTAATGACATACCCATTATATTATTATCTGCAAGATCTGACGACGCGTTACGTTTAAAACTTTTACAAAATGGCGCACATGATTTTTTGACAAAGCCATTCTCACCGCTTGAATTAAAAGTGCGCATCAATATTTTTGCCGCATTAAAAAAAGCGCGTAGTTCACTCAAGGAACAAAACCGTATTTTAATGACAACCAATCAAGAGCTTGAGTCTTTTTCATATTCGGTATCGCACGATTTACGAGCACCCTTACGCAGTATCATTGGGTTTAGTCAAATATTAATAACTAATTATATGCACTCTTTAGATGAAAATGGCAAAGATTTATTGGCCCGCATTGAAAATGCTGGTGAATACATGGGGCAGCTTATTGACGGCATATTAAAATTGTCGCGTCTTGTTCGTAAACCAATAGAGCAAAAAATTGTAAATCTCAGTAACATCGTGCATATGGTTAGTGAAGAATTACAAGTATCAAACACAGAGCGAGAAGTAATTTGGCATATTCCTGATGGCATTGAAGCGATTGGGGATAAACAACTATTACAAGTTGCACTGCAAAACCTGCTTGAAAATGCCTGGAAATATAGCGGGCGACAAAAAAAAGCCCGCATAGAATTTGGCGTTGAGAAAAAAGAAAATAAAGAGATTTACTTTATACGCGATAATGGTGTTGGGTTTAATATGGATCATGCCGATAAATTATTTGGCGCTTTCCAGCGGTTACATGCAAAAGAGGAATTTGAAGGTCTAGGCATTGGTTTGGCGACAGTACAACGTATTATTCATCGGCATAATGGTCGTATCTGGGCCGAAAGTACAGTCAATAAAGGCACAACATTTTATTTTACACTTTGCTAAGGAGTATACGCGTTGAAGAAATTCGTCAATAGAGTTATTAACATTTTATTAGTAGAAGACAGCCCAAGTGAAGTACGGCTAACACAAGAGGCTTTTAAAAATAGTCGCTTGCCTAATACCATTTGTGTCGCCAACGATGGTATTCAAGCCATGGCATTTTTAAATAAAGAGGGCATACATAAAGATGTTCCATTGCCCGATCTCATATTGTTGGATTTAAATATGCCGCGTAAGGATGGTTTTGCAGTATTGGCGGATATTAAATCTAACTCTAAATTTAGAATGATCCCGGTCATTATATTAACTACATCAGATACTGAATCAGATATTAATAAAAGTTATGACCTTCATGCTAATTGTTATATTATAAAACCGGTTGGTTTTGACAAATTTGTGAATGTAATAAAGCAAATCGAAGATTTTTGGTTTACTATAGTACAGTTACCAGCAAAATAGGAATTTTTACTATGGCTACTAATGAGGGTATACATATCTTGATTGTTGAAGATAATCCTGATGATGTTAAATTAGTAACAGAAATGTTACGCGATCCAACCTCAGTTTACAAAATAACTCATGCTGACCAGCTTTCTTCTATTGAACAACAAAAATATGATTTAGTACTTCTTGATCTTAATCTATCAGATAGTTCAGGTTTAGATACGGTATTAAAAGTTCAAGTAATATTACCCGATATCCCTATAGTGGTAATGACAGGCGTAGATAATGAAGAATTATCATTGGCGAGCATTCAAGCCGGAGCACAAGATTATTTAGTCAAAGGACAAACAGATAGCAAACGCTTACGTAGTACCATTCAGTATGCTTTACAAAGACATCGTACACTAACAAAAATTAATGAATTAGGTGAGACACATAAAAATTATTTTTCTACCCATGATGTTGTTACCGGCTTATGTAATCAACAATTGTTTCTTGAACATTTACAATTAACGGTTAATAAGTATCATGCCACCCAAAAGCAATTTATCTTAATTTTACTAAAAGTTCATGAATTAGATAAAATTATTGCCACTTATGGCCATCATGTAAAAGATAATGTGCTCAAAACTATCGCACAAAATTTAGTGGAAGCATTGTCGATGGATCAAACGATAGTCATTGCGCGTTACAGCGAAGATATCTTTGCAGTAGTTTTAAATTATGTGCCAGATAAAACAAAAATCACCGATGGAATTACTATTATTCAACATGCATTAAGTAAACCTATCTTAATTAATATTAAAGAATATGTGCCTTATTTTAATATTGGAGCGGCGGTATTTCCATTTGACGGTGATAAGGTAGATGTTTTGATTAAAAATACACAAAGTGCTTTAACAACAGCAATAAAGCGTGGCACACCTGAAGGTGAGTTTTTTGGGAAAGAAATGTCATATATACAAAAAAAAGACCCACAAGTTATTTGGCATAGTGATTTGCAATTTGCATTACATCGAGAAGAATTTTTTATTGAATATCAACCGCAAATTGATGTTATCACCAATAAACTATGTGGTGTGGAAGCTTTATTACGTTGGAAGCACCCCAAAATGGGTTTAATTTCACCCGGTGAGTTTGTACCTATTGCAGAAGAAAATCATCTTATTGCAGCCATTGAGTCATGGGCACTTGAAACGGTTTCGCAGCATTATGAAAACTGGAAAGGTCTGGTACAACATCCATTATCAATACGAATGTGCGTCAATATTTCTGTTCAACAGATACAATATTATAGCCTAGTTGAAAGTGTCCGTAGAGTATTGGCAAAAAATCAAATTCCACATGGATGTTTGGAATTAGAATTGACAGAAACTATATTTATGGATCAACCTGAACCAGTCATTGCAAAATTAAATCAGCTAAAAAAACTGGGCATTCGTATTGCCATAGACGATTTTGGCCATGGTTATTCATCATTATCTTATTTAAGCCATTTACCCGTTGATGCAATAAAAATTGATATGAAATTCGTACAAAAAAACTTAGAAGATGCAGCCACACAAATTATTGTGCAATCAATTATTGAACTTGCTCATAGTTTAAAGTTAATTGTTACCGCAGTAGGTGTTGAAACAGACAAACAATTTGAGTTGTTGAAGCAACAAAGCTGTGATGTGGTGCAAGGTTATTATTTTAGTAAGCCGGTTTCTCCAAGAGGCATCTCTGAAATTATTCTTAATGAGATGAAGCTTCCCAATTAATTAGGGATTGGGTTGTATATTTTTCTTGCGGTATCTTCCAATGCGCGCCCATTGCATCCGTGACCATTGACTGCAGTTTTCCATCGCTAAATAAATGATAGGTGTTGTATATAATGTTAATAATTGACTCACCAGCAAACCACCAATAATGGCGATTCCTAATGGTCTGCGTAATTCAGCACCTACACCAAAATCAAATGCAAGTGGCACAGCCCCTAACATCGCTGCCATCGTGGTCATCATGATCGGCCTAAAGCGCAACAAAGCCGCTTCGTAAATTGCATCGGCGGAAGATTTATTTTCAGTTCTTTCAATATGCAAGGCAAAGTCGATCATCATGATGGCATTTTTCTTCACGATACCAATTAACAAAATAATTCCAATCAATGCAATAATACTAAAATCAGTGCCGGTAATTAACAAAGCCAATAATGCACCCACACCTGCTGAAGGCAATGTGGAAAGAATCGTAATCGGATGAATCAAGCTTTCATAAAGAATACCTAACACAATATAAACGGCTATCAAGGCCGCTAAAATTAAAAAGGGTTCGCCTGCCAATGATGCTTGAAATGCTTGCGCAGAGCCACTAAATGAACCATGAATGGTGACTGGCAGCGGCATTTTAGCAACCGTTTTGCCGACAAGATCAACGGCGTCACCGAGTGCAACTCCCGGTAATAAATTAAAAGATAAGGTGGCAGAAGGCGATTGCCCTTGATGATTTACGGAAAGCAAAGTAGAGGAAGGTGCAAAACTAGCGATAGCAGATAGCGGCACTTGTTGGCCGGTTGCTGAAGTAACGTAAATATCATTCAAAGTAGCAGGTGATTGCCAATATTGCGGTGCTACTTCCATCACCACATGGTATTGGTTCAGTGGTAAATACATCGTTGAGACTTGGCTTTGACCAAACGCATCGTATAACGTAGCATCGATCTGTTGCGAGGTAATACCCAAGCGTGAGGCAGTGTCATGATCAATGGTGACGAATTCTTCTAAGCCATGCGAACGTTGGTCACTATTAATGTCAGCAATACCAGGCAACTCATTCAGTTTTGCCATCACTTGCGGTGCCCACTTATTCAGATCCTGCAAATTATCTGCAGTCAATGTATATTGAAATTGCGCATTGCCTTGACGGCCACCAATCACTAAATCTTGCGCTGATTGCATGTAAAGGTTCGCGCCTTGTACCACCGCCAATTTGCTGCGCAAACGATTAATCACTTCATCCGCCGATGCTTTGCGATCGGCAAGTGGTTTGAGACTGATATACATTGAACCTGCATTAGTGCTATTGCCACCACCAACAAAACCAACCACATTTTGTACCGCAGGGTCTTGCAGTACAATTTTGACATAGGCCGTTAATTTTTTCTGTATGGCTTGGAATGAAATATCTTGTTCTGCTTGAATCGAAGCAGAAATGCGCCCCGTATCTTGTTGGGGAAAAAACCCTTTTGGTACAATGATAAATAAACAAATATTAAGTGCGATAGTAGCCAGCGTTAGAGTGATCATGGTACGTGGATGATGCAATGACCAACCCAAACTTTTTGCATAAGCATTTTTAAAGAGTATTGGGAAGTTAGCCCACAATTTTAAAAAAGAAAACCGATCTGTTCCCTCCTTTGCAGAAGGGGGGGTAGGGGGGATTTCTTCTTCACGGCGCGTTTTCAGCACATAAGCACACATCATCGGTGTCACAGTCAATGATACCAACAATGAAATTAAAATGGCTACAGAGAGCGTCACGGCGAATTCGCGAAACAAGCGGCCCACAATTCCGTTCATTAATAAGATGGGAGTAAATACCGCGATGAGCGATAAGCTCATTGACATCACAGTAAAACCAACTTCTTTTGCACCATCGAGTGCTGCTTGCATCGGTTTTACGCCCATTTCGACATGACGTGTAATATTTTCTAATACCACTACTGCGTCATCGACCACAAAACCCGTTGAGATAGTCAATGCCATCAATGATAAATTATCCAAGCTGTAACCGAACAAACGCATCACCGCAAAAGTACCTAACAAAGATAATGGCACTGCCACACCCGGAATCAACATGGCGCGCGGGCTACGCAAAAATACATACACAACCATAATTACTAATAACATTGCCATGACTAAAGTGAATTCAACATCATGCAATGAAGCGCGAATAGTTACTGTGCGATCCATCGCGATGGATATATTAATCCCGGCAGGAATTTCAGCTTTGAGTTCTGGTAATAATTTTATTATTGCGTCAACCGTATCAATAACATTAGCGCCTGGTTGTTTAAAGATCACGAGTAATACAGAAGGCTTGCCATTGGATAAACCATCGTTACGCAAATCAGCGACGGCATCATTCACTTCTCCCACATCAGATACACGAACGGGGCTACCATTACGATAAGCAATGATGATAGGTGCATATTGGTAGGCTTTAAATATTTGATCATTGGTAATAATTTCGGAAGTGCGCACGCCAGCGCTAATTTGTCCTTTTGGATGATTAGCATTGGCTGCTGCGATGGCAGTGCGTACTTGATCTAAACCGATACCATAAGCATTCAGTGTGGTGGGATTTAATTCAACGCGCACGGCAGGTTGTGAACTGCCTCCGATACTTACTTGACCTACGCCGTTTACTTGCGATAGTTTTTGCGATAACACAGTATCGGCAGCATCGTACATTTGCCCGCGGGAATAGGTATCAGAAGTTAATGCCAGGATCATAATAGGGGCATCAGCGGGGTTCACTTTACGATAGGTGGGGTTGCTCGGTAAATTGGCTGGTAAATTACCGCTGGCTGCATTAATGGCTGCTTGCACATCGCGGGCTGCGCCATCAATATCGCGCGATAAATCAAATTGTACCGTAATACGGGTTGAACCTAGGCTACTTGACGAGGTCATCTCAGTAATACCAGCAATACGCCCCAATTGCCGCTCAAGCGGCGTAGCCACCGAAGTTGCCATCACTTCGGCGCTACCCCCTGGTAATGAGGCTTGAACGCTGATAGTAGGAAAATCCACCTGCGGTAGCGAGGAAACCGGCAGCAGATTGAAGGCCACAATACCTGCTAACGCCACACCGACTGCCAATAATGTAGTGGCAACGGGTCGTTTGATAAAGGGGGCTGATAGGTTCATGGGTTTCTTAATAATACCATAGATGATTTTTGCGCTATTATATGTAAGACTGGGTTAGGAAACCACTTATAAAAGTGAAGAAGACATGAAAAATAATCTTAAATTAGGCGTGGGTATGACTTTGCTTAGCTCATTGTCATATGCCGTGCTAACCGCAATTGTCAAAATGCAAAGTGGTCATGTACCCACTCCGGTGATTGTTTTCATTCAGAGCATAGTAACTTTAATATTAATAGCACCATTCATGTTAAAAGATGGGTTACAAGCTGCTCGTGGTTGTTTAAATTCACGTAGTATTCATTTGCATTTTATTCGGACTTTATTTAGCTTAGGGATTAGTTACTTCTTATTTTTAGCCGTCGCGCATATTCCCTTAGTCAACGGTTTATTGTTAGCAAATACAGCACCATTGATGGTGCCATTCCTCGCTTTTTTTATGATGTCGCAAAAAATGAACCACCGTTTGTGGTTGCCAATTTTAATCGGGTTCGTCGGAATTATTTTAGTATTACACCCTGAGCCTAGCTCATTTAATCCAGCCGCTTTATTAGCATTAGCCGCTGGGTTTTGTATGGCGATGTCGATGCTGTTAGTGCGCATGGCCTCTAAAGAGGATAGCAGTGCGACGATTAGTTTTTATTATTTTCTTTTTTCAACATTAATTTCCGGCATAATCGCTATTAAATACTGGATACCTATTTCAGGACCTTTATTAGCCATCTTAATACTAGAAGGCAGTTTATTTTTTATCGTACAATTTTCTCTTGCGACCGCTTTGAAAAATTCACCGGCGGAATTAGTCAGTTCACTGTATTATTCTAATATTGTTTTTGGTGCCATCATCACAGCATTTGTTTGGCATGTGCATTTATCCTGGTTAACCATTGTTGGTATTGTGCTCACCTGTTTGGGCGGTATTTTTTGTATCATGGTGCAAAGTAAAGCTAATCGAATTGTACAAGCTGCAAAAGGTTAGCTACAGAAAGTTTTTTACCGCCACAAATTCGTTTTTGCGATTTCAAAGATTTCATTACCACGGCCATTGATAATTGCTTTTAGCATAAACAAACTAAATCCTTTGACTTGTTCTGCAGATATTGTAGGTGGCATCGCAAGTTCAACGCGATTAACACAGACGTCAATGACAGCAGGGCCTGGGTGTGCAAAAGCGGTTTTTAATCCTTCATTAATCTCGGTCGATTTTTCAATACGCACACCTAATATCCCTACGGCTTTTGCCATTTCAGCAAAGTTAGGATTTTTTAATTCCGTGCCAAAATCTTCCATACCAGAAGACATCATTTCTAATTCAACAAAACCTAAAGTGCCATTATTGAAAACAACAATTTTTATCGGCAATTTTTGTTGCGCTAGTGTTAAAAGATCTCCCATTAACATCGCGAAGCCACCGTCGCCACACATGGCAATCACCTGACGTTTAGGAAATGCAGTTTGCGCACCAATGGCTTGTGATAAAGCATTTGCCATCGAACCATGATTAAATGAACCTAATAATCGACGTTGGCCGTTCATTTTAAGATAGCGCGCCGCCCACACGGTGGGTGTTCCTACATCACAGGAAAATATAGCGTCTGCACTGGCATTCGCATCAATATTTTTTGCTAAATATTGTGGATGAATGGGGTTGTTGCCTTTAGACGGCACCGCTAAATCATCCAAATCGGCACGAACCTTTTTATAATGTGTCACGGCTTTTTCTAAATGTGCTTTATCGGTATTTTTATTTAACAACGGCAATAAGGCTTTGATAGTTGCTTTGACATCACCAACTACGCCTAGTTCAATAGGTGTGCGTTTGCCGAGTTGTTCACCACGAATATCCACTTGAATAATACGTGCGTTAGTGGGATAAAACTGACGATAAGGAAAACTGGTGCCTAGCAATAATAAAACTTCACAAGCTTCCATCGCGTAATAACCGGAGGCAAAACCAATCAAGCCCGTCATGCCCACATCATAAGGGTTATCGTATTCTAAATATTCTTTGCCACGTACTGTATGCACCATCGGTGCTTGCAGCGTGTTGCACAAATCCATTAATTCTTGCTGTGAGTTATTACAACCGCTGCCACAAAATAGAGTCACTTTCTTAGATGAGTTAAGAATAGCAGCCATTTTATTTAGCTCAGTGGCATTAGGCACAACAATGGGTTGTGCCTCACCGAGCCACTGCTTTATTTCTTTGTTGACTGCATTTTGCAGCGCAACATCGCCGGAAATAACCAACACCGCAACTCCGCGTTTGGTGAGTGCTGTTTGAATAGCAATATTTAACAAACGTGGCAATTGATCAGGTGATGTTACCATTTCACAAAAATGACTACATTCTTTGAATAAAATATTGGGGTGTGTTTCTTGAAAGTAATCACCGCCAATTTCAGTAGTAGGAATATGCGCTGCAATCGCTAACACTGGTGCGCGGCTGCGATGGCTGTCGTATAAACCATTAATAAGATGCGTATTGCCAGGTCCGCAACTGCCAGCGCAAACGGCAAGTTCTCCAGTTAATTGGGCTTCAGCACCCGCAGCAAATGCGGCAGCTTCTTCATGTCGCACATGGATCCATTGAATATTTTTTTTCTTGCTGAGCGAATTAGTGATGCCGTTTAATGAATCGCCGACAATGCCATAAATTCGTTTTACACCGGCAAGTTCTAAGGTTTCGACTATTATGTCTGCTACGGTTTTATTTGCCATACTAATTCCTTGTAAGTGATAGTAGATTTTGTTTTTGTCGAGTTTATTCCTTCGCAGGGGATATATTATCTTGTGCTTCCGGTGAGTTCAAGTGCGCGCCACACCATGCTCTAAAAGATCGCGAGAGTCTATCAAAAGCG
Source organism: Gammaproteobacteria bacterium (assembly GCA_013288885.1). Lineage (GTDB taxonomy): Bacteria > Pseudomonadota > Gammaproteobacteria > JABDBA01 > JABDBA01 > JABDBA01. The sequence continues at coordinate 61,184 of JABDBA010000004.1, forward strand.
AGATAAATAACCGGCGTAGTGTAAAGCGTCAGTAACTGACTGACTGCCAAACCAGCAATTATCACGATTCCTAACGGCTGCCGCAATTCGGCACCCATGCCTGTGCCGAAAGCTAACGGAAATGCACCGAGGAACGATGCCATTGTGGTCATTAAAATAGGGCGAAAACGCAATATTGCCGCTTCATAAATTGCATCGCGCGGCGCTTTGTTATAAATCCGTTCTTGTTCGAGTGCGAAATCGATCATCATGATCGCGTTCTTCATAACGATACCAATCAATAAAATAATACCGATCAAGGCAATTACACTCAGCTGACTGTTACCGATCATTAATGCGAGTACAGCACCCAAACAAGCAGAAGGCAGTGTCGATAAAATAGTAATGGGATGAATATAACTTTCATACAAAACACCGAGCACAATATAAACGACTAATATGGCTGCCAATACTAACCAACCTTCATTATTCAAAGAGTTTTGAAAACTACTCGTCGCTCCCTGAAAACTGACTTGCACATCGGCAGGTATATTAAGATTTTTTTGTGCTTTTTCGATGGCGCTCATCGCAGTGCCGAGTGCGACATTAGGTGCTAAGTTAAACGAAATGGTGGCTACCGGAAATTGATCTTGCCGGGTAATTAATAAAGGGCCAACACCAGGAGTTATCGTTGTGAAAGCACTTAATGGCACTGCACCACCAGTGCTTGAGTTGATGTAAATATTATTAAGCGCGTTGGGGTCTTGTTGCAATTTAGGAAATGCTTCGAGCACCACATGATATTGATTGCTCTGCGTAAACATGGTCGACACTTGACGCTGACCAAAAGCATCGTATAAAGTGTCATCGATCATTTGTGGCGTAATGCCTAATCTTGAAGCGGTATCGCGATCAATATTGATGATGGTTTCTAAGCCTAGATCTTGTTGATCGCTGGCCACATCACTTAATTGTGGTAACTTATTTAATTTTTTTACTAAAATATCTGTCCACTTAGCAACTTCGGCGGCATCAATAGAAGCGACACTAAATTGATATTGCGTGCGGCTGACCCGATCATCAATCGTTAAATCTTGCACTGCTTGCATATACAGCGTAATGCCTGGAATACGTGCTAATTTAGGTTGTAAACGGAGGATGATTTCGCTGGCATTAGCATCGCGTTGATTGATCGGTTTAAGGGTAATCAACATGCGGCCGCTATTTAATGTGGTATTAGTGCCATCAATACCGATAAATGATGACAAACTTTCAACAGCAGGATCTTTCAAAATGGCTTGTGCAACAGCTTGTTGACGTTCTGCCATCGCGGCAAAAGAAATCGTTTGCGGTGCTTCTGAAATCCCTTGAATAACACCGGTGTCTTGTATGGGGAAAAAACCTTTAGGAATAATATAAAAAAGTATGGCGGTAAGCAACAACGTGGCAACAGCCACCAACAATGTTAAGCGTTGACGTTCTAACACCCATTGTAATGAAATACGATAATTTTCAATTATGCGATCTAAAATGTTAGCGCTGAATTTTTCAAATTTACTCGCTTCATCAGGCGTGTGATGTCGCAACATGCGCGAACAAAGCATTGGCGTGAGGGTGAGTGAAACAAAACCTGAAATTAAAATAGTCATCGATACGGTAATTGCAAATTCGCGAAACAAACGCCCGATGACATCGGTCATAAATAATAAGGGAATTAATACGGCAATCAGTGAAACCGTTAATGATAAAATTGTGAAGCCAATTTGTTTTGCACCTTTTAAAGCTGCTTCAATGGGTTTATCACCTTGTTCAATATAACGTGAAATATTTTCAATCATCACAATGGCATCATCGACCACAAAACCTGTCGCAATGGTTAATGCCATCAAGGTGAGATTGTTAATGCTAAAGCCAAACGCATACATCGCCGCGAAAGTACCAATTAAGGATAACGGCACGGAAATACTAGGAATAATAGTCGCAGGGATATTACGCAAAAATAAAAATACCACCATAACCACCAGTGCTATTGATAATAACAAATCGAATTCTACATCTTTTACTGAAGAACGAATGGTTATGGTGCGATCAGAAAGCACAGAAACTTGAACAGAGGCGGGCAATGTCAGGCGTAATTGCGGCAATAATTGTTTGATGCGATCAACGACTTCAATAACATTCGCGCCGGGTTGACGTTGAATGTTCATAATTATCCCGGGTGAAGTATTCGTCCACGCGGCTTGCTTAACGTTTTCTGCGTCATCAATGACTTGCGCGATATCTGATAAACGAACTGGCGCACCATTTTTATAGGCGATGATCAATGGTTTATAATCGGCGCTCGATAATAATTGATCATTAGCATTGATTGTATATGACAAACGCGGGCCATCGAAACTGCCTTTAGCAGCATTGACATTGGCCGTGCCAATAGCACTGCGTACAGTTTCAAGCGTTAAACCATAAGCAGCCAACGCATTAGGATTAACTTGTACCCGCACACTCGGGCGTTGACCGCCACTGATGCTGACCAATCCTACACCCGTTAATTGTGAAATTTTTTGCGCTAAACGGGTGTCGGCATAATCTTCGACTTGCGGCAACGGCAAAGTTTTTGAAGTTAAGCCAAGCGTCAAAATGGGCGTGTCGGCAGGGTTGACCTTGCTATAAACCGGTGGGTTAGGTAACCCGGTTGGTAAAAAACCGCTGGCAGCGTTAATGGCGGCTTGTACTTCTTGCTCGGCGATATCTAATGTGAGATCAAGGCTGAATTGCAAAGTGATGCCAGAAGCACCGCTAGAACTGGTCGAGGTCATCTGATTAAGACCGGGCATCTCACCAAATTGGCGTTCCAGCGGTGCGGTAATAGAAGTGGCCGTTACCTCCGGGCTTGCCCCCGGTAAGAATGTAGTGACTTGAATGGTCGGGTAATCGACTTCCGGCAACGACGATACCGGCAATAACTGATAAGCCAGTAAACCGACTAATAGAATAGCGGCCATTACCAGTGAGGTGGCAATCGGGCGTTCTATAAAAGGGCTAGAGATGCTCATTTACTTAGGTTACTTGGTTGAAAGGAGGTTATTTTAGCGTATAGTTTCTCGTATCACAAAGTATATATAGAGGATCATGCCATGCGATTAAAAAATAAAGTTGCTGTTATCACCGGTGCGGCGAGTGGCATCGGTAAAGATATAGCAGAAAGTTTTGCTAAGGAAGGGGCAAAAGTAATTATTGCTGATCTTAACCTGCAGCAAGCAGCAGCGGTTGCACAATTGATTATTACCCAAGGTGGTCAAGCATTAGGTGTGGGTATGGATGTAACAAATGAACAACAAGTCGAGGAGGGCGTGCAAAAAGCAATTGCTGCTTTTGGCGGCGTCGATATTTTAATCAGCAATGCTGGCATACAAACGATTGCGCCTATCGTTGATCTCACCTACGCTGAGTGGAAAAAATTAATGGCGGTCCATCTCGATGGTGCATTTTTAACAACACGTGCGTGTTTAAAAAACATGTATCAACGTGGCCAAGGTGGCAGTATTATTTATATTGGGTCTATTCATTCCAAAGAAGCTTCACAGTTAAAAGCACCGTATGTAACGGCTAAACATGGGTTAATTGGTTTGTGCAAAACAGTGGCAAAAGAGGGCGCTAAATACGGGGTACGTGCCAATGTTATTTGCCCTGGTTTTGTGCGCACACCACTAGTTGATAAACAAATTCCTGAACAAGCAAAAACATTAGGTATTAGCGAAAAAGAAGTGATACAAAATGTTATGCTAAAAGAAACAGTCGATGGTGAATTTACCACCACGGCGGATGTGACTGAAGCCGCCTTATTTTTTGCAGCGTTTAATTCAAACGCACTCACTGGCCAATCGTTAGTGGTGAGCCATGGGGTGGCAATGCAGTAAAATTTGGGTTTATTTATTATGTTTTCCGCCCGCATGTTTTTTCGCCGTTGCTGCAGCGGGCTGCGTAGGATCAGCAACAGTCACACTCGCGCCGTCGGTTAATTTATCTGCACCTTCTACCACCACAGATTGCTCTGGCGCGATGCCAGTCACTACTGTCATATCATTGTCAGCTGTCACGCCGGTTTTAACTTGTTTAATGCTGACGGTGTTATCTTTATTGTAAAGAAAGACATAAGGGCTTTGTGTGCTCGGTTGAATAGCAGCCGTTGGCACAACCGTTGCATTAACGAGAGTATCTATTAATAAATTGATATTCACAAACTGATTGGGGAATAAAAGATTTTTTTTGTTGGGAAATTGTGCTCTTAATTTAACAGTACCTGTCGTGGGATCAATTTGATTATCAATAGTAATTAATGTGCCCGTTGCCAATAATCTATTTTGTTGGCGATCATAGGCCTCAACCGTTAAAGGTTTACCGGCGTTAATTTGGTCCACTACTTCGGGAACATTATCCTCAGGAATAGTAAATATCACTGTGATAGGATCTAAAGTATTAATCACCGCAATACCCGTAGTATCTGAGGTTTGCACATAATTGCCAGGATCCACCAACCGTAAACCGACACGACCGTCAATAGGTGAAGTGATGCGTGTATAAGTGAGATTGAGCTGGGTATTTTGCACTAAACCCTGATCGATTTTGACCGTACCTTCATCTTGCGCTACTTGCGCAGCTTGCGTATCCATGGTTTGCTTGGCAACCGAATCTTGTTTCCATAATAATTGGTAGCGTTTGAGGTTGAGTTGATCGTTTAGCAATAAAGCTTGATCGCGCGCTAATTGACCTTGATATTGAATTAGCTGTGCTTGATAAGGCCGTGGGTCAATTTGTGCGAGTAACTCACCCGTTCTTACATCTTGCCCTTCATGATACAGCACTTGCATTAATTGACCATTGATTTGCGTTTTGACGGTCACGCTGCTGGTCGGTGTTACCGTACCCAGTGCTTGTAAATAAACCGGCACATTGCTACTTTTTGCCACAGCTAATACCACCGGTAACCCTTGATGCGAACCATTATGTTTGGTAAGAAAATCTTCTACCAGGCCTTCAATTAATGTCGCTAAAATAATTACCACCAATGCACTGATGCCCCAAATCCAACGGCGACGCGTGAGTTGGGCTTGCTCAATGTCTGCACGAGACACAGCATTGCTGCTTGGGTTGGGTGAATTGGGTGTAGTCACTGTCGCTCCGGCTTAGGGTGAGGGGGGTATTTTAGCCTACACTCACTCATAACAAAAGCGATTTTAAAAACTTGCTTTTTATAAAAGTTTAGGTTAGAGTAGGGTTGTAATTTAAAGCGCCGATTTGAGCTACAGCTTGCGGGCGCTAAATAAATCCGGCTAAAGCGTTTTAGGAAGATCCCGCTTTAGCCTCTATGGTTATTATTAGAGGCGATCCGAATGAAATTTACATTAATTCAACATGAGTTTTCTAGCTCATCTTCTATTGCTACAGAAAATATTATTACCTGCGCATTTTTTATTTTCATGCCATTTATGATGGGTTGTTAGCCAACCCACATTATCTATTTATACAATTGTTTTATTTTAACTGAGGTCCTAAATAACTGATGATACATCCGTTAAATGGTTCCTCCTATTCCATAAATTTTATTTAATTCGGAGGTGTCTTATGTATACTGAAAAAAAGCAAGCCATATACTCATTAGAGAAAGATAGCAATTTTTCGCCTATTATAGCGATCCCACTAATAGTGCATGTGATTTTTTACTCGCACACAGATCACTCTTATGGTTTTATTGCTAAACGAAAAGAAAATACCGTTGAAGTTACCTGCTATGAAAATTGTAAGAAAAATCTTAAAGAGTATGGACTTGATAAGGGCACTATTACGTTAAATGGTATTTCCCATGAAATAACCGTGAACTATGTTAATGAGCAAAAATTCACTGCGGAGTACATTAAGTACGCTAAAACCTTGTCATTCTTTTCTCCCAAAGCAGAAATAACGAAGGGCAAGCTATTTTTTTACAAACCCGAACAGGAAAAAGGTGTAGAATTGCTCGACCATAGAAATCCCGAAGATAATGAAAAGAAAGAAAATGGCTCAGAAAATACCTCATTATCTAAAGCTGCAGGCAATCAACACACACAGCATGGATTAACACGTACTTAATTTAAGGATGAATTACCTCAAGGATTAGGAGCAACCAAGCAATCCCTTGCCTTGCTGCTCCTAATCACTTAACATAATATCTATCTATGAAAAAAATTAACTACATTGAAGCAAACCGGTTGGCATGGAATGAAGTTGCTCCCATCCACGCAGAGCAAAACCAGCAAGAGCTTATACAAAGCTTTCAAAAGCCGGGTTATAGCTGTCTTGATGCTATTGAAACTCAACCATTGATTGAGATCGACGTAACCCACAAAGCTGTGGCTCAGTTATGCTGCAATAATGGCCGAGAATTATTATCGATTAAAAATATGGGAGCGGATTATTGTGTAGGTTTTGATATTTCTGATAATTTTATTGCGCAAGCGCAAGAACTAGCTGCCACCAGCCATATTGATTGTGAATTCTTGCAAACAGATATTTACAACATTCCCATTTCTTATAATAGAAAATTTGACTTGGTTTATATCAGTATCGGTGCGATTTGTTGGATGCCAGATTTAACAGGATTTTTTGCGGTAATAGCTCGTCTTTTAAAGCCCGCAGGGTATGTTTTTATTTATGATATGCACCCGATCTTAAACATGTTTCTTGAAGATGACCAGCAAGATCCGCCTCAACTTGCAAATTCTTACTTCAATACGGAAGCCAACAAAGATGAGAATGGTTTAGATTACTACAGTCTTAAAAAATATTCTGCTGCTCCGGCCTATTGGTTCCCACATAAAATGTCTGATGTCATAAACACCTGCATACAACATGATTTAAATATTAAAAAATTTATCGAGTACCCACATGATATCTCCGGTATTTTTGGTCATTTTGAGAAGATTAACAATAAATTACCGTTATCTTACATCCTCACAGCACAAGTCGGCCAGGGTCAAGAAACATGAGTAACCAAAAATATTTCCGAGATTATTTTTCCAACCATGCCGGTGATTACGCCGCTTATCGGCCGACTTACCCAGCGGCATTGTTTTCTTATTTAGCGCAAATAACTCCCGATCATCAACTCGCATGGGATTGCGGTACAGGTAACGGTCAAGCGGCGGTTGAGTTGGCAAAAGATTTTAAACAAGTGATTGCTTCTGACCCCAGCGCAGAACAAATTAAAGCAGCCACTCCTAAGACAAATATCATGTATCGGGTATTTTCTGCTGAGCAAACAGATTTAACAGATAATTCTGTTGACTTAATTACCGTGGCACAAGCTTTGCACTGGTTTGATTTTGCTAAATTTTATGCTGAAGCCAAACGTGTTTTAAAGCCCAATGGTGTTATTGCGGCTTGGTGTTATTCATTAACACGGGTTGACCCAGCAGTCGACGCTATCATTGATCATTTCTATTGGAATATTATCCCCGATTATTGGGACCCGCGTCGCAAATTAATTGACGAAGAATATAAAACCATTCCTTTCCCCTTTAATAAAATAATAACACCCGTTTTTCAAATGGAACAGAACTGGGATTTATTACAATTTATTAATTACATCAATACCTGGTCGGGGCTGAAAGCGTATATTAAACAAAAAGGTGTGAATCCGTTAGAACAGTTATTTCCACAACTGGTAGCTGCTTGGGGCACACCCACCACTGTTAAAACCGTATGCTGGCCTTTGCATCTTTTAGTCGGAAAAACTTAATCAACTATTAGGAGAATTTTTTTATGTCAATTAATTTATTAGCTACATTAACTGCTGCACTTTCGGTATTTGTAATCGGTGGTATTTGGTATTCACCCATGGCTTTCGGCAAAATATGGGCTAAAGCAGCAGGCTATACTATGGAGGACAAAAAAAAGGGTGGCCACAAACCGATGGTGTTTGTCTACGCCTTTATTTTCTCGTTAGTAGCCGCATTCATTTTTTCTTTATATTTAGGCGCTAAGCCCAATTTTTTTTATGCAGTATCTACCGGGTTTAAAATCGGGTTATTTTTCGTTGCCACTTCATTTGGTATTAATTATATGTTCGCCAATCGCAGCTTTAAGATGCTGCTCATTGATGGTGGCTATCATACTGCGCAATTTACCGTGTATGGTTTGATATTGGGGTTGTGGCATTGAATAAAACCCGCCGAAGCTGCATTGAGGATAACGTGCCTGTAACGGACGCTGACCACCCTGTTAGCGTACGATCCCTCAACGCAGCGCAGGAAGACTAACCATCTAGCACGAGATTGTCAACATAGTGACCCGCGCAGTAACTAAACTTTTATATAATCCTCTAGGCCTTATCCGGTGATTTCTTTATAATGAACCAAAACTTGAGGAGGTTTTATGAACTACCATGGCCATTTTCCAAAAACACGTCTTAGAAGATTAAGGCAAAGCGATAACATTAGAGTTCTAGTGCGCGAAACGCGGTTAGATGTTAACAAATTAATTTTGCCCATGTTTATTAAATATGGAACGAACATAAAAAATCCAATTGCCTCTATGCCAGGTCATTATCAAATCAGTGTCGATCAACTTGCAGAAGAAATAAATGAAATTACTCGCTTAGGCATCAAAGGGATTATGTTGTTTGGTATTCCTGCGCAAAAAGATCCACTGGGCAAAGATTCGTATGCGAAAAATGGCATTATTCAAACGGCTATTCCAGCTATTAAAAAAATAACGCCTGATCTGCTGGTAATGACTGATGTGTGTTTTTGTGAATATACCGATCATGGTCATTGCGGAGTGGTTACTCAGCATGAAGAAGGCCAAGCAGTGAATGTCGACAATGATAAAACATTAGAACTATTAGCAAAACAAGCGGTGAGTCATGCGCAAGCAGGGGCAGATATTATTGCGCCCAGTGGCAATATGGATGGTATGGTTTACGCGCTACGTAATGCACTCGATGAAGCAGGTTTCACTCACCTGCCTATTCTCAGTTATTCAGTGAAATATGCTTCATCGATGTATGGGCCTTTTCGGCAAGCCGCAGAAGGAGCACCAAAGTTTGGTGATCGACGTACTTATCAAATGGATTATGCCAATGTTAATGAAGCGATTCGTGAATGCGCTTTAGATATTAGTGAAGGTGCTGATATGCTCATGGTTAAACCTGCGCATACTTATTTAGATATTATCTGCCGCGTAAAACAGACGTACCCTGAATTGCCTTTATGTGCTTATCATACCAGTGGTGAATTTGCGCTGGTAAAAGCAGCGGCTGAAAAAGGTTGGATTGATGAACGCAAAAGTGCTATGGAAATTTTAACAGCTATTCATCGTGCCGGCGCTGATTTCATTATTACTTATTACGCGAAAGAAGTAGGGCAGTGGTTACAAAACAAATAAGAGACAAATCATATTTATGACTAACATACGCCACGGAAAAATACCTGACTGGTATAACAAAGATTCTAAATACGAGGAGGCAATTAACGAAGATAGCCCCAACTCCAGGACAACAAATCGGACAATAGAAAAAATACTTAAAAAATATAAAGTCAAAACTGTACTTGATCTTACTTGTGGCACGGGGTCGCAAGTTTTCTGGCTTTTAAAACGTGGTTATCAAGTGACGGGATCTGACATCAGCAGAGGCATGTTAAAAATCGCAGAAAAAAAAGCGAAGAAAGAAAAAATAAATATTAAGTTTCTTCGGGGCGATATGCGCACAATAAATGTCGGAAAATTTGATGCCGCTATTACTATATTCAATGCGATAGGGCATCTTACCAAAGCTGGTTTTGAAAAAACAATGAGGAATATACACAGCAATTTGCATGACGGTGGAATCTATATATTTGATATATTAAATTTAAGTTATGCTCAAGACGGTGATAACATAAAAAAACTATCGTATGAAATAATAAAAACTCTAGGAAAAACTAAGATACGTACAATCCAACATAGCATAATTAATAACGAAGGGATTCTAATTTCATATACTACACATTACGAACAGGAAGATTCTGGCAAACTAAAAACGTCAAAGAACGTAATCACTTTGCAACTTTATACAGCAAAAGAACTTAAAGCAATGTTAGTCAGAAATGGATTTAAGGTGTTGGGCCAATATGCAATTGATGGGTCGAAATTCTCAAAAAAGAAAACAGAGCGTATTGTAACCGTTGCGAAGAAATGAATTTTATCTCTGATACGTGCAATAGGAGTGTTGCAAGTGAAACAAAGACCAAGGGTCTATTAACCGTAAAGCCCAGATTTTTCCAACCCAAAACGCTGAACTAGAAAATCAATAATGCTACGCAGTTTCGCGGTAGGGCGGCTGTCTTGCGGATAGATCAAATACATTGGCGTCGGCTTGAATGACCACTCAGGCAAAACGTGTACCAGACGACCTGCTGTGATATCGTCGGCCAACAACATTTCAGGTTGCAGCACAATGCCTGCTCCCAGTAAGGCTGCAGTGTGCAACGCACTCCCTTGATTTGCGCTAAATCTACCTTTTATTGCTACCTCATATATCGCAGCATCGGGGCCGATCAAATTCCAGCGGTCGTGGCGACGCCAATATAACTGTCCCAGACAACTGTGCATCTTTAATTGCTCTGGATGTTGTGGCTGTCCGTACTTGGCCAGATAATTCGGCGCCGCTGCCAGTATTCGTCGATAAGGTCGCAGTGGACGTGCGACCAGTTCGGTTGCATCAATTTCACCGATTTGAATTCCTAATTCGTAACCTTCGTTGACAAGGTCCGGTACGCGATTATCTAAGGTCAATTCAACGTTGACATCGGGATGGCGTAACAAATAGTCAATCAATACCGGAACAAGGTTTTGATTACCAAAACTGACCGGTGCCACCAATCTGACCAGTCCGCGCGGGCTGGACTGAAGCTCTGATGCGCTTGCCTCCGCCAGTTCCACTTCAGCCAGCGCACGCTTACAACGTTCATAATAGAGTCGACCCACCTCCGTTAGATGCTGTCGCCGAGTGGTGCGGTGTAGCAAACGGGCACCGAGTCGCTGTTCAATCATTCGAACATGCTTGGCCACCATGGTCGAAGAGACGTTGCTGACTCCCGCCGCTGCAGTGAAGCTGCCACATTCAACCACTTTCACAAACATTGCCATGCCTGCCAATTTGCCCATGATTAAGAACCTATAGGTTTTAAATCACTCAATCTATCACATATTTATTCGTTTTAATATCTCAGTAATACTGTAAGCACTCAATCCTGAGTGTCACTTATTTAGGAGCTATCATGCCTATATTGCATTTAGAAATGCATCCCGGTCGCACGTTAGATCAAAAGCGTGCGTTTGTTCGTGAAGTAACGCGGGTTGCTGTCGAAACCCTAAGCTGCCCCCCAGAGAGTGTGGACGTGGTGATCAGTGAAGTCGCCCGCGAAGACTGGGCAAAGGCTGGCAAATTGATCGCGGATAAATGATTTGGCAGCAATCCGATAGATGAGGGTTCAACTGCATAAGCGGATGAAATGTGCCATGCGGTTGAATCTTTCCTACTAAACTTGATGTACCATTTCTGCATCGCGGGTAGTAACATATTATTATATTTAATCCAACTTAACATAAAAAATTAAGCAGCTTTTCATTCACTAAATCAGGTTGATCTGTAGAAATGGTATGTTTTGCTCCGGGAAGAATCTCTACAATAATTGATGGTGCAACTGAATGGATACGTGATACGACAGATATTGGATCATAAAGGACCTCATCTTTCCCCATAAGAACTAATGTTTTGGCTGGAAGCTGTGAAAGCTCATCATCGGATATGATTGAAATTTTATCAAAGTTAAATTTATAAGATTGATATTGAGCAATAAAACCTTTTACTGCCCAATCAGGCCATCGTAATGCGGTTGCTGATATAGTGTTTAAAAATTTTTTACCAAAGGAATATATTGGTAAAACGTTTGCTAAAATAGCGCTAAACATAACAGATAGATTAATATTGGAAGATGATGGTGCTAAAGATGATGTTGATAAAAGAGCAAGGGAAGATACTGACTCTGGATATCGCAATGCAAATTTCCATGCAAGCATTGCACCTAGGGATAACCCACATAATGCAGCTTCATGAATCTTAAGCGCAGCAAATACTTCATTTAACCAACGAGCGTGTCCATCTGATTTATATAACGGTCTGGTACCAGCACTTTTTCCAGGTTCTCCGATGATATCGACTGCAAATACCTGAAACTCACTAGAAAGTGTAGCAATATTATTCATCCACATTGTCGAGTTTGTCGCACCACCATGTAAAAGCACAAGGGGCTTTGCTTGTGGCGGACCCGAAATAATAATATATGTTTCACCAAAGCCGGTCATTACATTTTGTGTTCGGTAAGGAACCGGCCAACGAGTAAGAAAATCATCATAGGAAGCAATCGCTTTCTCTCGTGCTTTATCAGATTTATACGCAGATTGAATTATCATTTTATGATGCCCTTTTGTTTCTTGGATATCTGTTTAAGCCAATCTTTAGCAATTTTGCTAATTTTATCGTCTTTTATCATAGCTTTAATATACTCATCCTTTAGAGCTTGTTCATCACCGTACAGCTCGATAAGTAATTCTTCCCACTGTTTTACTACAATATCTGAAGAAAGTACTTTAATTTGACTGAGAATTTTATAAATACGATTTTTAGAATACGCGTCAATAGCTTTATTAAGCCACGCAAAACTTTCAGGGGACAAAGCATCCTCGTGATCTATTTGGCCTTTCTTTAAACCTTGCTCCCAAATGATATGGCGCATTTTCACATATTTTTTACCATATAGAGCATTCGCCCAATCCACACAACGTTTTCCTATCTCCATAGCAATATCACTGGTAGGGTCATGGTTTGCATGGGCATTCACTTGGCTAATAATATCTTTCCATCCTCGCGTAATTGACTTCCTTTCGCTTTCCGTATAGCGAGATAACTCTTGTTGAAAATGTGCATATTCTTTTAATTCTTCTGCCGTAAATATTTTAGCAGCCCAAGTTTTTTCAAGTCGTTGTGTCAAACGATACACTTCTATTGATTGGATAATGGTTTCCCATGGAATAGTTTTAACATTACCACTATTGGAAGTAATATTTTTTAAAATCTGGCTTGCCTCAAATAGAGTTTTTGCTTTTTCTTCTAAGAATTGTGCTTGAACAGAAAAGTGGTCCATAATATCAATTTTTTTATTAAGTAAGGTTTTTATTTTTGACAAGCGAAAACCAAAATATTTTAATGCAATAACCTGCTGGAGCCTTAACAAATCCTTCTCGTCGTACAATCGATACCCATTAGCGAGCCTGATAGATGGTATAAGTAAACTAATACGGTCATAATGATGAAGGGTTTGCACCGATACTGCGGTCAATTTACTTAATTCTTTCACATACCATTGGGTCATTGTTTTTTCCTCTTCATTTATTATAATAAAGTATATAGTAGCTATAGGGTCAAGCACTATGAAAATTAATATCAGCATCAAAAACTTGTTTATTCTAAACTGGAAGGTTCCTAACTCATGATTGATAACTATACCAATAATTCCGAGCTTTTTGATTCATGCCTTAATCTTCTCGATGAATCATTTCCGGGATGCAAAGAATTTGCATTAAATGGGATTAAATATAATGCATCCTGGAAGAAAGCATCCACGCCGTTTATATTAAAAGAAAAAGATGAAATTATTGCTCATGCTGGAGTATGGCCGATAATATTTATGCTAAATGGCAAAGAACATCGTAGCGCATCAATTCATGGTGTTTGTGTTAAAGCTTCTCACAGAGGTAGAGGTCATTTTCAACAGCTGATGCAAGAGGTTATGCAATATGTAGCCAATACTTTTGATTCATCCGTATTATTTACGGGGAAGCCTTACTTGTATAAAAATTATCCCTATAAAGTAATGCTACCAGAATATGATTTTATTTTAAGCGAAAGCAACAAATATAATGCCCGTTCACATTCAAAAAATTCTGACTTGAGAATGTTACAATGGGACAATGCAGACGATCTAAATTTGATCTATAAATTATTATCTAATCGTGTACCATTATCGAATCAACTTAGCCTTATACATGAAAACGGAAATATACTTTTTGTTCTCAATAGGATGAATAAAAAGATATATTATTCCGAAGCACTAAAAGTGCTGATTGTTTATGAGATTCTCGATAAGACGCTATACTTAAAAGAAATTATTAGCACAAACCAAACTGATATATCTGATATTATACGATTAATATTAAGCGCTGAAAACATTCAAGTAGATAAAATTATAATGCAATTCTGTCCTGATAGATTCTTAGAAGAGAAGGAATGCTCACCTGTTTTAGCCAGACCAGAAAACTGTATTATGACTTCTGATACATTTTCATTCAATGGTAAATACTTTCGCTATCCAGAACTCTATTGCTGCTAACTTAAAGTTTTCAAGTTTTTCATTATTATTTGTATGATCAGCCATAAGTTACGTGATTCTCAAAATGATTTTACCAGATAGGCAATCCCTTGATACGTTTTGATAGTGGGTTGTATTCAATTTTATCGACTGTGTAATACGGTGACATCAGTTTCTGAAAGTGCATATAATCAACACCATTTGAAAAAAACCCTCCCCAGATCCAACCATGATTTAAAAACGTAGTAAAAACAAAATCTCCTTCATTAATCATGCCAATATGCTGTGCATTACGATCAAGGTATTTACTTGCGTTGGCAGGCTCTGCTTTTCCTTGTGCAATAATAGCAGGATTAAAAAATGGATTGATATCAACAGCTATTCCAAAACTATGTGGGGATAGTTTTTTTGGAGATTGCGTATCTATTCGGCAGAAAAAAGCAGAAGTATCATCTTCAGCTTCTATGTAATTCATCATATCGACTGGGGAATTAAATTTTTTGTTTCCGACTATATTCTCAGGAAGTATCATTTTTTCTATAGGAAAATGCGCATTATATAAACGTTTAAAAATATCTACAGTTTCATTAGCTACCTGTTTATGAACAATTAGTTCGCCTAGATGTTGTTTATTATCAAATCCCCAGTACGATAATTGCAGATAAGCTAATTGGTCGAGAGGAACTGGACATCCCGCTTCCCATGTTTTGCTAACCATTTGTTGTTTGATATTATCTGGAATAGTACTAATTTTTCCAAAAAATGGTTCGTTTGCGAAAACTGTTGGCGCAATTAAAAAAGCGCAGATAATCAATAACCAATTGTGTTTAAATTTCATATAATACTCCCAAGTGACGCAACTTGCTTATGCATGATAATTACGTTACCATTAGTTACATTTTTTATCAAGAATTATGAATGATAATCGAGAAAAGATTGGTATGTCTGAAATGCTATGCACTAGAATGTTCTGGCTATCTACTTGAATCAAATGAAGCGAATAAAAAATGCATAAAAATCATATAAAAAAATTATTAATAGCGGTAGGGGCCTGTATGTTCTCTACCCTTTCAGTAGCCAATTTACCTTATTATCCCATTGAGTTTCCGCGTGATGATGCGGCCCATTTCGAACATGTGCGTTATCCTGTGAGTACCATGACGGAGTGGTGGTATTACAATGGAATGTTTACAACAAGCAATGACAGGCATTTTGGTTATTGTGTTTTTTATTTATATCAGCAGTCTGAAAAAAATGGAACTTTGCAACGCGCGCCTATGCTTTATTTTCTGCTTACAGATATTGATCAGCAAAAAGTGTATCGACTCATTAATACCAATCTGAATATTACAACACTCGACACTCAAAAACTGAATGTCGCTTTTGGCAATCAGATCACACTACAAAGAATGGATGACTCTTTTTATCATTATTTATTAAACATTAATACACAAATGGGTGATGGTACGAAGGTGCAATTGTCTTTAAAATTAACTTCAGATGCACATCGTCAATATATGCCGAATAATGTGACGGGCTTGATCCCCATGTGGGATAACACCAATAGTTATTATTATGCGCGTACTCGTTTAAATACTCAGGGATTCGTAGAGGTGAATGGTTCCCGCCTAGAAATTAATCCTGCTAAAAGTTTATCTTGGATGGATCATCAATGGGGAGATTTCAAGATTGGTTATGGTAATCATCCTTGGGTATGGGCGAGTATTCAACTTAATAATGGCTTAGAAATGGATATTATCGGGAAATATCATCCTTTTCAAAATAAAACCTCTGATCTTCAAGCAAACATTTTATTACCTAATGGTAAATATTATTTTACCAATCATTTGGAATATATTCCTGCAGAGAGAACTCCTGGACATAAATATCCGGAATCGTATACGTTACGTATTCCTGAACTCGATCTCAATTTAAGGTTGCAAGCGTTAGTTCATGACCAATATGCAAGTATTATTTGGGAAGGTGTTAGTTCTGCAGTGGGAACATACCAGGGAAAATCAGTATCAGGTCATGCTTATACTGAAAATACATCGATTGCTCTTTAAAGGAAGGTGTGCCAATCTACTGACTAACATACGCCAAGGAAAAATACCTGGCTGATTAACAAGGATTCTAAATACGAAGACGCAGAGGCTCCTAATTCAAACATTCAACTGTGTTTCGTCCAGCATTTTATTATCGGCGAAAAAAACCACATGGTGGTGTCATTGGAAATGCTCTCCTAGAACTGCAGACATTGTTAAATCCCAGTACTCGCAATATCATTGAAGTGAAGCAGAATGAAGTCAAAATAAAGAAAGGTGATTCTGATACTCCCAGCGAATTGATAAAGTAAAGTTATATTTTTAATATGCAGGAAAGAAGGCATATAATCAGTTAATGTTGTGTTTCTACTTGAATCTACCTGGTACTGATCAAACCAGCGATAGATAGACCATTTTCGCACGAATCAACATGGCATCCAATATTCGATATTTTATTTATGAAATAAATCATAAATATTAAAAATATCCTTATTCTGACATAAGTAAGTGGGTGGCCAGACACCTATATTATAGTAGACTTTAACCTGATTGATGCGATAGATCTGGTGGTAAATGCAAATCATGCTGATTTAAACATCAATGTTGGTAATCCGAGCTATACTATTACCATAGAGTTTTTTGATTCTAGGGTAATTAAGAGGATCTGATAGTGTTTAATGAAGAGAAAAGTACATATAGTATTCCTTCTCATTTTAAGGAAACTTTGCAAGATCTGATGCAATGTGCCTATATTCCAGGAATATCTGCTGCTATCGTGATAGATGGCAAACTTGCGTGGAATGTCGCCATTGGAGTTGCTGATACCAAATCTAACAAACCCGTTACTGCTACTACCGTTTTTGAAGCAGCCTCTTTAAGTAAACCCGTGTTTGCTTATCTTGTTTTAAAGCTGGTATCGCAAAAGCACTTAGCTTTAGATCAACCCCTACATGAAATTCTGCCCGACTATCCACGTTTTAATGATCATCCCCATAGTAAATTATTAACCGCGCGTTTGGTGTTGTCCCATCAAACGGGACTACCCAATTGGTCAGCATACCCTGATGGTGAATTACAATTTAACTTTAAACCTGGTACTGATTATGGTTACTCCGGTGAAGGTTATCTTTATTTACAAAGAGTCATTGAAAAATTGACTGGAAAAGCCTTGGATACTCTAGCGCAAGAGTTAGTTTTTAAACCACTACATATGGAACATAGTAGTTTTAAACGTCCTGCCAACAGCAAAGCCCTAGCCGGTAATCATGACAGCATTATGGCTTTAAAATGTCCCACTGAAGAAATCCCAGGTCAACCTTCATTGAATGCGGCAGCCAGTTTGCATACAACAGCCAGTGATTATGGCATTTTTATTGGTGCCTGTTTGAATGAAAAAATCGAGTTTACGTCGTTAGTATCAATGACTCAAGCTCGACAACCTCCTGTAAAACCCATTGCAAGTGCAGATTTAAAAGCAGTCGGTTGGGGTTTAGGTTGGGGGTTACAGCATACAGAACAAAGTACATTGGCATTTCATTGGGGCGACAATTTTGGTGCTAAAAGCTTTGTGGTCGTTAATTTAGAACAGCGTTCTGCCATGGTTTATTTTGCAAATAGTGAGAATGGGTTAGCCATTACACCCACTGTGGTTGCTAGTTCTGGTATAGGAGATTTAACACCAGCACTCCGTTTTCTTTTTAATTCATGTGGCTTTCAAACTTATGATGCTCCTAATTGGCAAGCATATCGTGCCCAATGGATTGAGGATTTAAAAAAAATTCATGCCAAGCCTTTTACAGCAACAGAAGAAACATTAAAACAGTATGTGGGTGATTATGGGAAGCATCCTTTAAAAATAACCCTCAATCAGGATGAACTACAGATAGAAATAGATAATAGCATATCCAAAACTAAACTTGTTCCTTTATCGGATCATCAATTTCTTGATGTTGATAACTTAGTTAGACTTGAATTCACGCAAAGTGGTGGCGCCATGACATTAACCAGTCACTTCTTAAATGGAAATTCAGAAACACTACTGCGTAATCCAAAACCTCAACATGTTTCCCCCGTGATAAAAGCCGAAACAAAAATTTCTGACCCTCCAGCCCGTCTTATAAATTTAGGGGGTATTATTCAACCTGCAACTACGAATACTACTCCTCTATCGTCGCCTACTGAATTACTGCATAAAGCAATGCCTAGGCTAGGTGGGTGGGAAAACTGCGGAGAAGAAGGATTTGCATTACACTGTCACGATCAAAATGAAGCTCATGAATTGAAAACAAAGTTAACCCAAATTTTTTTGGGAGAAATTTCTTCGAAAAATATCGCAGTTGATTTTACTGTAAAACCTTCGGGTATGATATTTTTAACGTTTAAGACGGGAAATACAGATGTAAATCAGTTAGAGCAACTATTAAAATCCCACAAAAAAGAACTTGCCCTCGTTGAAATAACTCCTAAAAGTTCAAACACATTGACACTCAAAACTTAGTGGGAGGAAAGAAGACTACAATCAGCGAATTTTATGTAATATTTTACATGAGTCATCTGATACTCTCTACAGAATCTTTTTTGCAATCCACACGAGATGCTGTTCTTGGTCACTTTCACATAACAAGATTTTAAACCCACTCTTTTTCAAATATTTTTCATAATCAGCGGGATTTAAGCTATAAAATGACAACTCCTGCCCAAGCATGTTGCTGTCGCTGGCGGCATATTCCCTATCCCCTGTAGTAAATTCTAATATGCCATCCAGTTTTAGCCAGTGTGCAAAACGAGAAATCATTCTTTGATGATCTTCTTTTGGTAAATGAAAAAGACACCACCATTCTATAACACCATCATATTTTTCATTAATGGCAATATGACGAACATCACCATAAATCTGTTGCATATCAGGACATTTAACTTTAGCAATAGCTAATAGTTCTTTTGATGCATCAACGCCTGTAACTTGAAGCCCCTGTTTGATAAGATAAGAGGCAATAGGAAACCCAGAACCACAACCCACATCTAAAACTTTTCTCCCATCGCCTAAATGCCGGATAAATAAATCAATATATTTTTGTTCTGTGGCAAAAGAATCTCGCATTTCAGCAAAGCCTTTTGCAATTAAATCATATCTTTCACCTTCATTTTTCATGTGATCTCACATCTATTAATTTCGTAATGCGTTACATCAATACCATGATATTGAGACAGTTTTACAAATTTCATACCGCATTTTTCCAGTACACGTTGCGATTTTTTATTTTGAGGACGAGTCACGGCCACGAGTTTATCAACCTTTAATTGTGAGAAACCCCATTCAATCAGTGCTTTAGTGAGTGTCGTTATGTAGTTTAAATATCTATTTCTCAATGGCCTTCAAAACTTTGTTAACATCTTCCTCAATAATTTTATTGATTTCCGAAATATGATCTGGATAACCAACAGATTCAACAATCAAGGTAGCAACTTCTTCATAAAAAGCATCTCGTTCGCGATGTTGTTTTTCCAAGAAATTTTTCATGTCACCCACCGGAAGCGCTGAGATTCGCCCATTTTTCATACGGCCAAGTTGAGTTTGGATAGAGACTTTCAAATAAACAACAAATTCAGAGGATAACAATTTTCGACAGTGTTCGCTTGATATAACACATTCTTCCAATAAAACGACAACATTTTCTTTTTTGATACAATGAGAAATGATGTCTGCTTGACAGCGGATAAACGCTGCTTCACCTTGCTCGCCCAGAATATCTCGTGTTGATCGGCCGATGTGACGCTCAATACTTGGGTTCGCATCGACGATTTGCCATTCTAATTTTTTAGCCAATGCTTCAGCAAATACAAACTTACCTGCCCCCATATGGCCGACAATGAAAATACGTTTAGGTTTGGTCATGTTTATATACTCCCTAGCGTAATACTTAATAGGTCAATACTGATAATAAAAATGCACTTATGTTGACTCATGTTGCTGTTCCCCTGATCTGGCATCGAAATTGGGTTATTTATTTTTCCAAGTTAAACCCCCATATTCCATCATACCCACCCTCTGCAATATCCAGAATCACAGCTTTAGCTGGATGGGTAACGGGGTCATTCAAAAATGCATTCAATGCGTCTCTATTTATAAAATCGATAGAAAATGCATGTGTAACTATGTTATCACCTTTTCCTTCATGAAGATCACATTTACCACCCATCATAATAAGAATGCCTGGCAATTTATTTTTTAATGCTGTTAATATGTAAGGAGGATATGACTTTATCCGGTCGGCAAATGCACCAACGTTTGACATGGACAAAATTTGGTCATTACAGATTGGCCTAGAGGCAGCGTAGGAGGGTAAACGTTAATTTTCGTCCCCTTATGCAACGGAACCTTAATTAACGGATTTAATCTTCGATAAATTTTCTTACCAGAGAAATTATCTTAGCCTAAATGGAGATATAAGACAGCTCATCCAAGACGCCGACTAAACTTGGGAGCAATGGCATAATTGAGCTGTACCAGCAAGATAAATCCGAGGCTCCAGTAGGTATTCACTAAACAAAGTAAAGCTCCGAACGCATATAAAGATTGGGCGATAATGATGCGTTTTTTTATCGCGGTACTGATATCGTGTAGTAAAACTGTTTTAGCGTGTAAATGTTTAACTACGTAGTTCCAACTGACATAAACTAGAATACCAAGGGCCACCATATTAACCCAATAGATAGCAAATGCGATGCGGTAGGTGATAAACGTAGCTAGCAATTTAGTTGAGAATGGCATAATTAAAACCGCAAGCAGGAAAGTGATATGGATCCAGGTAAAATTCCTGTCTGCTTTGCTACAGTAATTAAACTGCGTTTGTTGCCCAACCCAGAAAATACTGAGTGTTAAGAGACTCATGGCAAACACTCCGACCTGCGGTGAAAGTCTAATCAATGCCCGCCATAAATCACTTTCACTGTGGATACTTTCAACAGATGGCAAATGCAGGTCAAGAACCAATACTGTCATTGCCACGGCAAAAATGCCATCACTCAGACCAGCAAGCCGTTCTATGCTTTGCCCAGCAATTTCATTGTAGGCTGTACCTTTCTTTTTCTTCATAGTTATAGATTGTTATTATACTTGATGAATTTGCAAAAATATAATCCTTTTTTAAGGGTGTTATTTTCTTAAATATGTGTTCCCTATCATCTGTGTTGAATTGAAACAAACCCCATGTCAATAGCTTTTTCAATAAGCTCCGACCGGTGCGTGGTCCCTGTTTTTTCCTTAACGCTTTCTAAATAATGCTCAACAGTTCTTGGTGATAGTTTTAGTATTCTTGCAATTTGTTTTATCGTTTTTCCTGTAACCAATAAATAGAGGCATTCTTGTTCACGTTTTGGAAAAAACAACTTTTGTTGAAACCACTTTGGATCTAACCAATTAAAAATACCCATTTTAAACATATTTGGGAGCACGTCCATTATGGAGTGTAATGTAAAAGGAACGTCGCAGCTGAAGATACCAACAATATTATTGTCTTCATTGCGCAGTGGAAATTTTATTGAAATAATATGGATGTGTAACCCAGCGAGATGCTCTATATGTTGCTCAGCTATTGATCCTTGTCCTTTGTTTATAACTAGCTTGGTATCCCTCATCAAATTATCAGAAGATTTTTTGGTTAATAAATAATTCGGGTATTTATCAATCAACGATTTCATTGATGTAGCTTTGCTGAGCGTTGCAAAAGTATCATTATACATTACTAATTTGCCGTCATTCTCGTACATGCAAAAAGAAAGCCCCAGTTTAAAAAAATCATCCAGCGTTGAGTTTGTGAATATTGGACTATGATTTTTAAATTGCCCAGGTTTTTTGGTGTTGGGCTTTATAAGTCTAATGCCATCTGATTTCGGAACGACAATTAAATCTTTGCTGGTATCGATTTTACATTTCTGTCGCATATTAAGCTTAACTCAGTTTCAGGGAAATAACTTCCAATTTAAGCAGAATAGCAAAAGCTCCCTTTGTATTCAATAGGGGGATTTGTACCCTAAAACAATTTCACTCTGGAGATTAAAGTACTTTCTCCATGTCATTGTTCGATAGGTTTTTATGCCAATAAGCACAGAGTTTATAGCACAAACAGAAAAATTAGCAGCGTTTTTCAAAAGCCCTGAGGGAAATTTATTGCTGGATTCAATAGAAGGTTATGGCCAAATGGCTGTTACATTCGTTAATCCGCCACTTGGTCTTGCATGGTCGATGGCTTCAATACTGACGGACATTGAGCAAGGGGATACATTAGGAGCACTACAAAAAATTATTGAGCATGGAATTGCTAAAAAATTCCCTTTAGTGGGTGAGATTGCGATTATAAAAACTAAACAACTCTGGGGTTTAGTGCAAATACCTCAAGTGCAACAAGCATTTGCGGGATTCATTAAAGAGCATATTTTTCAACACGGCTATTCGTCATACAGATTACTACAAAATACTGCGCAATCTTTTCCCGTCTATTTCAATGACAATATTATCCCAAATATAGGCACTTATTTCAGAAAAGCGGCAGACCAATATATTTCAGCTACAAGAAACATAGATGCTGCAAATACCCTATTAGATGTAGCGAATATGAAAGCCGCAATTAATGAAATACTCAGTGAAAAAACTATAGCTGGTTTAGATCTCAATTTTGGTATTGATTACAAAAGTGTGTTAACGCCCGACATACTTAGTAAATTTAATGGCTGCGTTGATGGAACTCTTGCTGCGGGTGTTAATAGATTCGGCGATCTTGTTAGCGATAAATCCATTGGAATAATTGATTATACCAGTGGGCAATGCTATGCCGGAAAAATTAGTGTTAATGGGGCGCCAGATGGGAAAGGCATGTTGATTTCTACAGCAAAATATCAACATGCGGTTTGGAAAGATGGTGTAAAAGTTTCTGATAATTTACTAAACAGAGGAATGGCTATGATACAAGTAATCGGCACATTGGTTTCTATTGTTGCAGGAATATTTAGTATTGCAAATTCAAATAATGATCAAGCGAAGCATTTGGAGAATATTAAAAAAAATGTGGAGCAGATTCATAAGTTGATGGGAGTAATATTGGTTCAATTGCAAAAAGTAGGAGAAGAAATTAAAGAACAAATACAAACAGGGTTTGATAAAGATAATATGGAAGATACTTTAGCCCTCGCAACAGGCGCAATTAATAGCTTGGCAGGTATTACCGGTTATAAAAATAGAGATGATATTGCACGCATGTTGCATCATGCCCGCTTACAAATAATTACGGGTCTAGATAGAGTCACTTATAATTCCCCGCAAGGAAATGATAAGTTAGCTTTTATGCCTGTTATCTATCTTTGTGCCAAGAATCTAGTTTCTGTCACGCTTTTAGAGTTTTTATATTTTCCTGAAGAACGTCGTAAGTCCATGGAAATATTATTGTTGGATATTATTACTCGCCTAGATTCTTATATTAAAAAAATTCCAGCGACAATTGATAAGCGTTTTGGTGAGGTATGGGTAAGTGAAAATAAGAAACAAGACATGGTATAAGGCTAATACATATAAAATCGGGTTATAAATATGATGGTCTAGATTATGGTATTAACACTAGAACTGGAGTTGATCCTCTGACTTTTATACTAGAGCCTTATCCTAAAATTAATAATGGGTATTTTGGTATAAATCTTCGTAATCATGTTATTAATACTAGATATGATTCAATCAGCATAGAAAAAATGCAAGAACATAAACAGCAACTTATAAATGATGTCAAGCCAACCATTGAAAAGCTTCAAACAGTTATTGATAACTGCAAATTATTTCTCGTGCAATTTAGTTCGTTAGATATCTTAGGTCATCAAGCAAGTGATATTGATAAATGGAAATCTGATCTAACAAACAATGGTTATGAAAAAATGCGTTTAGCGCTCGCCGAATCGGAAGAAGGTAAAGCAAAAATAATACAAGCTTTTAAAGATCATTCATTGCCAAGCCCTGCAGATATGGGGTATTGGATTAATCGTTTGGCTCAAGGAGGCTTTGAAACTCTCACAAATGAAATTCAGACTAGCGTAAATCCAGCTAATAATAAAGTTGCCATAGAAGTGCCTGCTGAACCAAACGTTCAGTATCAAACCCAAAATACTCAACAACAAGACGGCCGCCGTCGATTGTTAAGTGTCGACACAGATTTTGTTCAAACCGCAGCGGCCAGCAAAACGATTCCCATGTGGTATGTGTTTCCAGGTATTCAACGTCTTTGGCAGTTATTGCCGACAGTTACCTCATTACTAAATGTGGCGCGTTTTGCTTTTGATGTAAAGTTTTCAGATCCGCATACTCAAGAAAATTCACTTGCAGTTGTTCCTGCAAATAACCAACAAAATTCTAATGATGTCGATCATCATATGCTTTTTGATAGTAGTGATCCCAAGCCACTTATTCAATCACATTCCGAAACCCGCGAACCCATTTTTACTTACTGTGTTTATAAAAATGGCGCTAAAGTTGGTAGCGTTAGCTTTTATGGTCAACCACAATTTTGCCATTCGAAAGCAAGAGATAGGCATAATATCATTGCAACTACTGGCGTATTGTCACAATTTGAAATTGATGCCAATTCCAAATTTATTCAAGAAACTTGTAGAGTATTACCACCCACTTTATGGGATACAGTTACTACAAATGCTGAACAAGGTGCCAAACATGGCGTTCTGCGCGGGATAAGCAACGTTGTTGGTTATACTTCAAAAGCTAAACAAGCATTTGTTTACTACGGTGGATATTATCTCTGGCGCTTTCAGGGGTGCATAGCGCAGCAACAAGATTCTAATTGGGAAAGTGTATTACATGCTACTTATCAAGCTGCTGTTGATACCGGTTCCATTTTTGCTATAACTACAGTTGTTAACCAAGTTTGCCGAGCCGCTAATTGGTCAAGTCAATGCGCTACTAAAAGTGGTTGGTCAAAAACAGGGGGGCTTTTCAAATTCTTGGGTAACCATGGTAGTAAGAGCATTTATGCCTATAATGCACATCAACAAGGTATAGCAAACACTGCAGCAAGCTTTGCAGCGGGAAGCGTAGCCCAGTTTATGGTTGAGAAGGTTGGCTATGCGATGACAAGTCGATTTTTTAAACCAGCGCCAATCGCTAAGCAATCTGCAATATCCGCACTTCCACGTTCGTCACTTGGCGAACTGCGCCAATTTCGATAATGGGTTTATGTAAGCCAATACTTTACTTAACCGGTTGAATCTACGCCTCGGCCCAACCCATAATCTCCGATAAATTTTGTTATCGGCGACAATTGCCAGATGTTGACATTAATTTTTAGGTTATCTAAGCTCTTTAGGAATTTTTGCGAGAAAGTTAGAGTCAAAATCGGTTCCCCAATTCAGTACCTGCCAATGTCCATTTATCTTTTTCAGATAAACAGTGGCGTCCTCGACGATAGGTGTTTTGGGATGAACGATAGCTTGAGCATATCCATTGAAGCACCGCTTGGATAAAATTACGACCTTATTATAGTCCTGAACCCCAGTCTTGGACATATAACCTTTCATGGAATGTTCTATTTCATTTTTATCAGCTTGAGTACACGTGGTTTTGTCGAAGGCATACGCTTGATTTAAAAAAGTAAAAATAATAATGGTAAAAAATAAATATAAATATCGCATTGCTATATCTCCAAAAGTTTATTTTAATAATACTATATGATTTTAGCATAGTAATAATGTGTGTCTGGCTGCAGACCTTAATCACTTATTAGCAACCCCGACTACAAGAAGCGAACTTTATCAATCTTTATCAATTAGCCAAATGGCCGCAAGAGTGTGAACAAGCTTACTCTTCTAGTCAACAAAATCTGCCACAGGCGGTTCTTAAAAATGGGGGACTTACTATCTATCCTCTAAATAAAAAGCAATCGATTTCATGGGTAAAATTGTATTGAAGACGTCTTAGCTCGTGTTTTGGGTTTACCACCAAGTATCCATCGAGTATTGATACGCGGAATGTAATACGCATTATGCGTATTCTGGCTGAACCCGCAAAGCTTGCATTGCGTTTACCAGATCAGTTAAATTCAAATTAATCAACAATTCAGGAGAGATATGATGAATGACCATGCGGTGATGATCCTTCTTGGAATTGCAAGTGTGGCAACGGCCATTTCAGGATTCAGCGGTGTGGTTGCCGTGTTCGCAGGTCGTACCGATGGAAAGTGGGCACCAGCTGAACGGTTCCGTACCACGAACATGCTCATTTTATCGCTAGGAGCATGTCTGTTGTCTTTCGTACCTCTGACAGGAGAGATGTTTCAGATTTCAAACGGAACCACTTGGATGTTCTCAAGCCTGCTGCTTGGACTTTTTTGCGCGGCTTACTTCACTTACACAATCGGGATGATTAGAAAACTGAATTTGCTCCGTCCGGGCGCACTGATCGTCTGGGTAGGGATCGTGTATTTCATTTGTCTGATTTTAGCGGTCATCTTGCAGGTGATCAACGCAGTTGGAATTTTAACTGCTTCTGGTCCGGGTCCTTTTATCGCGGGTTTGATCCTGATGCTGGTTCCTGCCGGACTCCAGTTTGCATTTTTGGTTCTGACGCCGCTCACTTCTGATAATCTGAAGATCTAATAAACAAGGGGAGCTTATAAGTTGTACTTATTTTGAAGTCATCCCAATTGTTTTTAGCCATATTTCTACTAATTGCGGCCATTCAGTGATTGGGTAGTCTGTGTGCCTCAACCCAAATGCATGTCCACCTTCTGCATACAGATGCATTTCCACGGGAACGTCGGCATTCTTCAGCGCGATATAATAAACCAGCGAATTATTCACATCATCCTCATCATCATTTTCTGCTTGTAGTAAAAATGTCGGCGGTGTCTGATGTGTGACAGGAACATCGGGGTTCAATTCAAAATTATTATCTTTTGAGGTTGCTGTTTGCTTCACTTTTTTACCAAAATTCTTATCCCAAATAATATCAGATAGCGTTAAATGCCCAGGATAAATTGCCACTGCAAAATCAGGGCGACAACTTTCTTGGTCTGCCGCATCAACTGGCTTATACAAGCGTTTGTTGAAGTTTGTGCTGATCGCTGTCACAAGATGTCCGCCAGAGGAAAATCCAAGCACACCAATTTTGTGTGGATCGATATGCCATTTTGCCGCATTCAAACGTACTAATCCCACGGTTCTTTGTGCATCTTCTAATGCCATCGGCGATTCAGGATAAGGACCTGATTTAGGATAAGGCGCTGATTTTGGATAATATCCTTCGCCTGGTACACGATATTTTAATAATACACATGTAACACCTTTCGATGTTAGCCAATCACAAACTTCTGTACCTTCCAGATCCATCGCTAGAATTTCATAGCCACCACCAGGAAACACCACTACTGCAGCACCTGTATTATTTTCTTTTGGAAAATAAACTGTCATCGTAGGTTGTGTGACTTGGCTTACCTTAATTACAGATTTTCCACCAATTAAGTGTTCATTCATTATCTGCATATCTTCTGGCTTTGCAACAGATTGTGCATCAGGTATTTGTCCGGGCCAGATTGGTATTTGTGTATGGCCAGGTGATGGTTGCCAAACATCTGCATATCCATTCACACTGACAAGAGCCGACAAAATACCAACAATAAGCATCAAAATTTTTTTCATGAGTTTTTAGTTTGCTATAGCTGTTTTCCATCAAAATGAAACAAGCCAAACTCTTTCCAGTTACAATTATCAAGAATACATAGATTTACCGCAAACGGAAAAATAGGCGCTGGTGGTTTAAGATAAATAAAGATACCACAATATTTACAAAAATAATGTTCGCCCTTCATTTTATTAAATCGATAGCATGTTAACTCATCTTGGCCATTATTTATATTAACAGTATCAGCCACATGAACAATCGAATTTCGCATACTGCAATAGGAACAATTACAGAGAGAAGGCTTATTTAATTCAAATTCGCATTCAAATTTAACACGCTGGCAATGACATGATCCTGAGTATTTCATATTAACCCCCGAGCTTTACCACCATATTAACACACTCAAACCCGGCCCGCGCGTATTCCTTGCTCAATATATCCGATAAGAAAACTTATCGGCGATATCATTCTGTGTGTTAAATTTCTTGCAGAACTTTCTTAATTAATGGATCTAAAACACAATATTGGCCTTTGGAATCTACCAAAATATAATCTTTTTCTAATAATGATTGCATCGCCCTATGACTACTTGTGGCCGATATGTCCCATTCTTGAGTATATTGTTTACTAAATGGCTCTATTATCCCTTCTTCATTGGAAAGATGTATTAATAACCTTCGCTGGTTGAGTGTTAGTAAGGAAAGTTCCCTCTCTATACTTGATTTACTTTCAGCAACATATTCGGACCAACAATATTCAACATCATTTTCAATGGGTACGCCGGTTTTTTGGCATAGTAAAGAACACAACTTATTGACATAATAGGAATGTCGCTCTGTTAGTTTGAAAATAGTTTCTAGTACATTTTCCTTTAATTCTTGGCGCCACTGTTTTTTGGCCGCCTTATTGATATAGGTTTTATAATCATTTTCTTCGATCCTTCCTAAGGTGATAGTATCGCATAATTTATAAAAGGGGCGTTTTTTATCGTTAAACATTTCTTCTATCAGGTGACGATTGCTCCCTGAAAAAACATAAGTAACATGGCTTGCTTTTTGGACGGCTTCTCTTATGGCCGCTTCAACAGCCGTGTTTTTAGCCACCTCACTGACTATTTGAAATTCATCCAAAAAAATAATGACATTAACTTTTATTTTTTTGGCATAAGCGTCTAGTTTTTCTAGAGCAGACAAAATCGTATCCACCGGTTTTTTATTTTTGCGTGCGAATTCAACGGACAAACCAATTTTTTCAATAGCCAACTTTAGCTGAAATCCTGCAAAAAACTCAGTAGCTACTTTTATAAGTTTTTTTGGGGTTTTTTCTATTTTACCCAGTAATTGCCCTATTCCGGTCAAAAGAAAACGAGCAATATCTTCCTCGCTAAGTGCTTTATAAAGATCAATGTGGGCATAAGGCCATTTAATTTGTTCAAAAGCTTTTAATGCTAGGCTAGTTTTACCATAGCGTCTTGGGGAAACTAATAAAGTTGGTATTTTGTGGGTAAAGTTGTACTGAAGACGTTTTAGTTCGTGTTTTCTGTTACAAAAAGCTTCGCCAGAGGCTAATGTGGTAGGGAATGGATTCATTATCAAGCGTCCTATCAAGGATAGATACGCAGAGTGTAATACGCATAATGCGTATTGTCAATACGAAGGAGCCTAGTTTCTAGAGAGATAAAATCGTTCTCGAGACACCTCTAAGAATACTCATCCATTTCTGGTAAAAAAGCTTGTCGGCAGTAACTCCGCTGCTATCTCTGACCACCTTGTCAGTATAAGAAGTATGCATATACCATAATATTGATAATTGTGAGTGGCGCACCTAATTTTATAAACTCGAGAAATCCAAAACTTTTAGCTTTTCGTTTTTCTGCATTTTGAATAATGATGACATTGCTTGCAGCTCCGAGAATCGATAAATTACCAGCGATGGTACTTCCTACAGCTAATGCTAATAGATGTGATTCTGGTAAATGATGATGTATCAATAATGGTAGATATAAAGCGACCAATGGAACATTTGAAATGAATTGGCTAAGAACAATACTCAACGCCAATATGACAGAAATCTGTGTAACGGGTATGTGAAAACTATTGATATTGGATTGAAAAAACCCACTGTTCCATACACTTTGCATAAGCACAAATGTGCTGGCAAAAAATAGCAATGTTCCCCAGTCAAGCTGTTTGATGAGAGTCCATCGTTGATTGCTAAATAAAATTGGTACAGCAGATATTAAGGCGATATAACTAAAGTTGAGATGAAATGGAGAATGAGAAAAATCAGTAATAATCTTAGTAACTAACAGGATTAACATAATGGCTAAACTGATTTTCACAAGCATAACTGTCCGATAATTATTAATCGGCTTAGGTATAGGCTTTTCAATTGGCTTATTTAAAACTCTTCGATAGATGACATTGATAAATAGATAGGTGATGACAAGATTAATCATCGTTGGAATAGCTAATGGTTTGAAGAAGTCGAGAAAAGGAGAAGCCATTTCTCCTTTGACAGCGATTAATAGATTCTGCGGGTTACCGATCGGGCTTACTGTGCTTCCGATGGTAATTGCAAATGCTAAGGCAAATAATAAAGGTTTCGTCAATTCTTTATGTGATTTACAAAGTTGTAAAATAATAGGCGTGCCAATGATGGCTATTGTGTCATTCATCAACAACGCTGCACTCAATCCTAATACAAATATAATAATTAATAATGCTCGTTTTCCGGTCTGTGCATGAAAGAAAAGTCGATCGGTTAAATGTTCCAAATAACCGCTTGTTTCGGCTGCTTGGGAAATTAAAAAAACACCAAATAAATAAAGCATCACGTCAGGCTCAATAGCTTTTAAAGCTTGGACTGGCGTTATTTGTTGAAATAGTAAAACCGCAATGGCGCCTACCGCCATGATTGTCCATATCGGAATAACGATGCTTGTAATTTTGCGCAAAGCAATGGCGGTTAAAACAATTAAAAGAATAATGAGTGTTATCGGCATCGTTTCTATACTACACTACAAGATGGTGTAGAGGTAGTGCTGCCTAATAAAGAAGCTTCATCAAAATTTCCACCTCGGTACCGTAATCTCTCTCGACAAATAATGCTTGCACTTGTTTATCATGATCAGTTATTGCAGTAAAATCCTCTAAGGAGCTTGATGAGATATAACAGCTCGTAAAAATACTGGCTTTACAATGCGGTTTGCGATGTTTGCCTTTTTTCTGTATACTGCGGTGAATATCTTAAATTACAAGGAGCAGTAAAATGCGAAAATTGATAGGGTTATCACTCAGTACAATGTTACTTGGAACGCTAGTAAATACTGCCCAAGCTTGTACCGATTTTAAGATTACTGCCGATGACGGCACTGTTATGATCGCCCGCAGCATGGAGTTTGCTCTTGATTTAAAATCCAATATCCGCAGTTCCACCCGTGACAGGGCCTTTACCACGACTGCCCCTGATGGCCAAGCGGCCATGTCATGGCGTTCAAAATTCGGCTACATTTTTGCCGATGCTTTAAATATGGACACAGTTACAGATGGTATGAACGAAAAAGGCCTGTCATTTGAATATTTATATCTCCCCGGCGAGACACAATATCAAACTGTTGCCGCTAGTGATGATAAAAATTCATTGCCTTATATCAATTTTGGCGACTGGGTACTGGGTAATTTCCAAACGGTAGATGAAGTGCGCAAAGCGCTGAGCAATGTTCATGTGACGAATGCCCAAATTCCAGGTATGCCCAACGTTACTTTTCCTTTGCATGCTGCAATTTATGATGCCAGCGGCAAAGGCATTATTGTCGAATTTATCAAAGGTAAAATGGAAATTTCCGACAACAGCGTCGGTATTTTAACCAATTCACCTACTTATGAATGGCAGAACACTAACCTGCGTAATTATTTGAATCTTTCGCCCTACGCGCCCAATCCTATAACTGTCGATGGTATTACCTACGCTGCAACCGGCCAAGGTTCTGGCATGATAGGGCTACCGGGTGACTATAGCCCACCTTCACGTTTTGTTAGAGTTGCAATACTCAAAAAAGCGGCGTTGCCACCTAAAAATGCGGCCGAAGCACTAAATTTAGCAGAACACATTATAAATACCGTTGATATAGCACTGGGTACTGTACGAGCAAAAGAAGCGAGTGGTAAAGACGATAATGAATTAACACAATGGGTTGTGTTTAAAGATTTGACTCATAAATTATTATATTACCGCACTTATGACAACATGACGTTACGAGCTATTGATATGTCTAAAGTTGATTTTTCAGCCAATGCCCCACGGCTAAAAATGCCGATGGATAATGGATACAATATTCAGGATTTAACGCAACAATTTTTGCAACAAAAGAATTCTTCTTAATTAAAGAGACGAACCTATTGTTTCAAATGCAACTTCAATGTTGCCACGCGTAGCGTGCGAATAAGGGCAGATTTTTTCATGCGCTTCTTTCACCAACGCCGCGAGCTCGGCCTGCGGTAAACTTTGGTCTTCAACACGCATTTTCACAGACAACCCAAACCCCCCTGCTTCGCGTGGGCCAATAGACACACTGCAAGCTACTTTGGCCTTTGCAGCATCTTTTTTATGCTGTTTAGCAACAAAATCAAGTGCGCCACCAAAACAGGCGGCATAACCCGCAGCGAATAAATGTTCAGGGGTAACTGTATTCGGTTTACCTGGGCCACCCATTTCCTTTGGCACCGAAAGGTCGGCCTTCACAGCGCCATCGGTTGTTTCACTATGGCCATTACGCCCGCCAATAGATGTTGCGGTTATGGTAAAAAGCGGTTTGATTTTATCCATCAGTCACTCTCCTATGTTAAAGATATCATTATGTATGTTTAAGCGTTGTAGTCAAGTCTCTTTTGCTTACCTTGTTGTTTTAAGGCGATATTTTCTTAAATGGGTTTATGGAGTTAATCGATATATTTTCTCTTTGTTGTGAGAGGGTATAATTAAATTCTTGGCAGGTTACTACAGAAAAGCCCCCAGAAAATTCATAAGTAAAAACACAATTTTGATCGTTGGGTATGGTATTAAAATAAACTTCAAAATAATTCTCTCTTTGTTTTACATTGCTGAATTTTTCTTTTAAATCGATAGTTCCTGCGGGGATCACTGCAGGGGTTGCAATAATATTATCGTCAGGATCAGACCAATCTTTTGCAGAAACATAAATATCCATCAAGGTATTGTTAGAAACGGTGACAACAATTTCTTTGCAAAATGCAACATTGTTTACTAAAAATAACAGGGCGATACTAAATTGGAACCACGATTTAATCGACATAATTGAGACCTTTATTGCATTATGGTTAAAAGAATTATTTTCTACTCTAAGGTTGATAGCATATCTAAAAAAAAGAATACATGCAAATATTTATTATTAAATAATTTGTTTGTTGATTAAATTCGGCAATATTAGAGTAATTTTAAGATTTTTTGAATATTTTATGCATTTAAGTAATTATAAATCTGCGTGTTTTATAAAATCAGCAACCCACTTACCTGTAAAAGCAGCACTATCGGTGGAAGGAGACCCCATATAGTCTCCAGCAAGAATCACTGGAGCGTGTGGCGCGAGTGTTTCTTGGTATTTTTTTATATATTTACTTCTACCTACAAAAGATAGGGGTTCTGCTTCTGGCCAATGAATAAAATGCGAAAATCGAATGAAATTGGATATTTTTGGGAAATATATTTCCAGTTCAGGCATGATTTTTTTTAATATTTCATCATCTGATTTATTTAATAATAATGCAGCATGTTGACTTTCTAACATTATATCCAATAATTCACCTTCGGTTACACTATTTCTATTTTTATTAGATTCAATACCAATCGCAACTATTAGTTCTCTCTCTCGTCGCGGAATTAAAAATCCATATACATCGCGTAAATCATGAGGTAATTTCCAATCTTTGTGTGTGGCAATTCCAATATTAATTGTTGAACTATACTTTGTTTGTAATAATTTATTTTCAATATCGTTAGCTGATAAATAAAGTGTTTTACTTATTGTTGCAGGTGTTGCAAGGATAACTCTATCTGCATGAAATTTTTCTGTATTTGACACTATTGTAAGTGTCCCATCGGATTCAATCATTATTGATGATATGGGGCTATTAAGTTTTACATTCAAATTTGCAGCTAGTTTTTCTGGTAGTGATGCCATGCCATACTGAAGGCATCTCATATTTCCTTTTCTAATTGCAAAATTAAGTAACATAAGACTTTGTATTTTAGAAGTCTGCTCCGGTGTTTGGTAGTAGAATCCTTGCATCTGAGGTTCTATCATATATTCAAGAATTGTTTCACCAAATTCTCGCATAATAAAATCAGCGCCGCATTCATTATCAAATTCTGCCCAAGCAGCGTAATCATCTAACGGCAGAGAAAGAATTTTATTTTTCCATCGCTGTAAATGAATCAAAAACGAAACTGCTTCTTTTATACTTAAATAACCACTGAGAATGGGAGATAAAACATGATTGACAGAAATCTTTCTGATTTTTTGTCTACGTACAATACCCGTCCAGGAGCTTGTTTCAAGTAGATCAGCTTGCATACCTAATTCTTTAATTAAAGGCATGAGAGTCGGATAATACATTGATAAAAATTGAGCGCCTCTATCGATTAAACAACCATTAACTTTATCCGTGGTCATCCTGCCGCCAACCCGAGTAGCAGCTTCATATACGATAACGCTATACCCAAATTTCTTTAAATAATAAGCGGCGGTTAGTCCTGCGATACCTGCACCAACAACAGCAATATTTTTATTCACATTTTTATCTCTTAATTAAGAGTAATCATCTCGCAATTTGTGGGTAGATCCATGCTCCCATTACAAGCAATGCTAATAAAGTCAGTACAAGAACAATAAAGTCAAACAATACACCATGCATTGTAGATGGCGTTGATAACATGAATACGCGAAATGCATCTACTTCATAAGTCAGCGGATTAAATCGAGCAAAAATTTTAAGCCACGTTGGCATCATGGTTAGTGGGTAAATAGCATTACTCGCAAAAAATAACGGCATTGTCATCACTTGGCCGATGCCCATAAATCGTTCGCGGGTTTTAACAATACATGCGATGATTAAAGAAAAAGTAGCAAAAATAGCTGCGCCGAGTAAAGTAAAAATGCATACGCCGATGAGTGATAACGGCGCATAAGATAATTTTACACCAAGCAATGCTGCCAAAAGATAAATTACAATGACTTGCGATAATGCGCGTATC
This sequence comes from Gammaproteobacteria bacterium, assembly GCA_013288885.1. GTDB lineage: Bacteria > Pseudomonadota > Gammaproteobacteria > JABDBA01 > JABDBA01 > JABDBA01. Next base: position 96,592 of record JABDBA010000004.1, read on the forward strand.
CCTGCGGCTAATGCCTTCCCTAAAACTAAAGCAATGCGCGGTGTGGGTGTAACAAGTAATTTATGAATGATACCAAGATCACGTTCCCAGATAACCGCGATACCATAAAAGATTGCAACAAATAAAATACTTTGCGCGAGAATACCGGGTGTTAGATAATCGAGGTAGGTCATATTACCCACAGTGATAATGTGAGCTTGCGCCATAACTTGGCCAAACAATAGTAACCAAATAATGGGTTGAAACGAGCGCGTTAATAATTCAGTAGGGTCGTGCATTATTTTGCGCACTTCCATTTCCGTTATCGCAAATGTTTTACTTAAAAAATTAACCATTGATTTAGCCGCGCTTATGATCAGTTTCTCGTTGTGTTGAGATGTCATGGTATCTTTCCCTATTCTCTAATTCCAAATTATTTCCGGTATAGTGAATAAAAACATCGTTTAATGTTCCTTGCAAACCAAGGTTACTTTTTAATGTTTTTGGTGTATCGACAATAACAATTTTGCCTTGATTCATTATGCCAATTTTATGGCATAAAAAATCCGCCTCTTCCATATCATGTGTTGTTAACATAATAGTAATATCATATTGGGTATGCGCTTGGATCAGATGTTCCCAAACCGTTTTACGTGCCACAGGGTCTAAACCAGAAGTTGGCTCGTCTAAAAATAAAATGCGCGGGTGATGTAACATGGCTTGCACTATTTCTAATCGTCTAATCATGCCGCCTGAATATTCTCTCACATAGCGATGCGCCACTTCCGTTAACCCCATTAGTGTTAATGCTTCTTGCACACGCGTTTTACGTTCGTTACGAGGAATATCATATAATTTAGAAAATACTAATAAGTTTTCATAGCCTGTTAGGCTACCATCTGCTGAAATCATTTGTGGGACATAGCCAATCAAACTACGGACTTGAGCAGGATTTTTAACTAAATCTACCCCACATATTAACGCGTCACCCGATGTTGTCGGCAACAGAGTTGTGAGCATTTTAATTAAGGTAGTTTTGCCAGCGCCATTGGGGCCTAGCAGACCATAGATTTCATGATTATTGACAGAGATTGAAACAGCATCAACTGCTTTTAATGCACCAAAATTGCGAGATAAATTTTGAGTTTCTAAAACAGGCTCATTTGGATTTAGCTCATCCATGAATACTATCCTAAAAAACTCCTTCCCATCTCAAATAAGCTAGGAAGGAGTTTAGCAAACATTATTAAGCTGCCATTTGTTTTAGTTTCTTCAATGGTCTAACTTTAACAACATTGCGTGCTGGTTTAGCTTTGAAAACAGCAGGTTCGCCAGTGAAAGGATTAATTCCTTTGCGAGCTTTGGTGGCAGGTTTATGAATAACTTGGCATTTAAGAAGTCCAGGTAGGATAAAAATACCAGGGCCGCTTTTTTTCAAATGCGCTTCAACGAGTGTATATAAAGCTTCAAGCACAGATTTAGCTTGTTTGGTAGCTATATCTGCTGATTCAGAAAAGTGACGGAGAATATCGGTTTTACTATAAGCTTTGCTTATTGATCCGATTTTCTTAGGGCCCTTAGCTTTCATCTTACTGCCTTTGGCAGAAGCTTTTTTTACAGATCCCATTGAACGTTTTTTTGTCATTTTGGCCATATAAATTTCCTCATTATACAAATGATTGATTGGGTTTAATCTTAATCCGATTAGCAAACGACTTAATAGCCCTTTCGCTAAACACTGTAAAGATAGCACATTTTAAGTATATTACTAGAGGCTGCCATCAATTCCTATCACAAATATGTTCTTTATCAGTTTTAATAGGCCCTTGACATACTTTACATTGTTGGGTCCCACTAACTGCGAGGTTGGCATCAACCGAAATCCGCTGGTCGAAGACAAAGCATTCCCCCTCATAATGCGCCCCACCTACTTCTTTAAAATAATTCAGTATCCCCTTCTGCAGCTGAAACACTTGTTGAAACCCCTCCCCTAATAAATGTAATGCTGCTTTTTCGCAACGAATACCGCCCGTGCAAAACATCACAATAGGTTTTTCAGGGTTTAAAGTTTTTGTCACTTTAGAAAATTCACTAAAATTTTCTATATTAGAGTTCATCGCATTTTTAAAAGTACCAAAGCGTACTTCATACTCATTGCGTGTATCTAAAATAGTCATGTCACGTTTTTCATCAAGCCATTGTTTAAATTCTTGTGGTGTAATGCTGGGGGCTTGGTTAATTTCAGGATGAATAGTCGGTGCACGCATCGTAATGATCTCCTTTTTAATTTTCACCCACATACGTTTAAACGGCTGAAATGTAGATTTGGTTTGGTGAAAACTGATATCAGCAAAGCGTGTATCTGCCTGCAAATAAGCTTTAAATGAGATGATATTATCCAACTGCCCTGCCATATTAATATTAATGCCCTCTGCGCTTAGCAAGATCGTGCCACGCAGATCTAAGACATTGCATTTTGCAAGTAATTCTGTACGCAATTCGGTAAGTTGTACAAGTGGAATGAATTTGTAACCCGCTATATTATTGATCAACATATATCATGATTTTATAGTAAAAATTTTTCCGTCGTTTGCAAATGGTGGCGCAGATATGACATAAATGGTGTACCGCCTGTGCCTATTTCTGTGGGGTTTGCATCCGATGTTTGACTTTGTTTATGAATGTATTGTGCGGCATATTTTACATGAGTTTCGCGAAAACGTCCTAATAAATTGAGGCATTTGTTATAAAAATCTTTTAATTCAGGGTGTTTAGGGTAATGTTTTTTAACATAGTTACGAATCGAAGGGCCATTTTCAATATGTTTGAGAAATGCCAAATGCTCAGGGGGCATATAATCACGCATCTCCCTGAGGTGCGCCCATAACAAATCTTGCTCATGTTCGATGCCCAATGCAGCATCAAACGCAGGAATAATAGTACTCTGCGCACCCGTTTCACCTTTAAAGGTTTGGGGCTGGTTATCATAGGCTTTTACCCCTTCATAAATTAAGCCTTGTGGCAAAGTGGGATTATTATTCCATCCATGCAAATAAGGGCGTACACGGCGATAATAAATATAAGGATCACAATGCTCAGGCATACGGTCTAAAACCTCGCACATCGTTTGCAATGCATGGGCCATTTGTTGCAAATGGGTAAGGAGCGATGCCGTATCTTCTTCGGCAACATTCTTTTGTGCTGGGATTAGCGCCGACAAACCCTGAGCCGCTTTGGCTTCAATATCAACATGGATCAAAATAAACCATTCTTCGTCGATACCGCCTAAAAAATTTTGCAGTAAACTTATATTCCCCAAAGCAATGGGAAGCTGCAAATCAAGTCGTTGCCAATTATAAAGCGCATAAGATGCATACGATAAAACCGGCAAGCGACCTATTTTAGTAGCCACCATATGCCATGGCACGGCTAAAACAGCCGGTATTTTTTCGGGGATTTGCGCTGCACCCCATACATAAGCATGGCCGAGGTAAGAAAACAACATCATCGCTCGCTCAAATTGTTGTGGGTTTTTCAATTGTTCTATTGCAAACGTCGGTAAATTTTCAATAACAGTGCGAGTTTGGTTAGTCACCAATAACTTAGGCAATTGTTGCGTTACTGCTTCCCACGCTTTAAATGCAACGGGTAATGACCGAATAGGATCTTTACTGGGCAAAAAACCATGCGAAAGATCAAAGGTCTTATTTTTTACGTTATACATAACAAAAGGATTTTTGCTGCTTGCAGTCATTATTAAGATCCTTTTTGCGTGGCAGTTTTAAAATAAGTTTGTAAAAAAGCCAATGAACGATAGATAAATGGTATTTGTACCTGCGGCATATTAATCGCGATACTTTTTTGATTGATCGAAAAATCAAAATACTGGCTATTCGCAAACGGGATGTCGCCGGGTTTCTCATGTTTTAACAAAATACGGATGGCCATATCAGCAGCCACCTGCCCTTGTTCAAACCCCGAAGTGGAAACAGTCATGGGTGCACCTAAATCTGCATCAAAATTGAAAAACCCTAATATAGGAACCTGCGCTTGTTGCAACGTTAATTGCATGAGTTTTTCAGGGTCGACATGGCGGCCACGATCAAATACCGCCTGCAAATGCGTTACTAACAATATTGCATGGTCAGCGTTAGCCATTTTTACAATCTTCAACCAATCGGTCAAAGAATTGACGGGATAAGAACCTAAAAATTGTAAAGGGCGCCAATCGTAGCTAGCGATTTGCGGACCAATAATAGCTGAGATACGCGAACCATCACAAAGATGAATAATTTTAGTGTATTGAGGTAACATGGTTTTAATGGCATCTTGCATCGGTTTAAACTGCAAATTTTCTAAAATGCCGGTCACATTTTCTTTGGGTTTATAACCATAAAGCGCTGGGATTTCACTAACACCCGAAAATACGATACTGATATTTGGGTTATTAAGATAGGCTTTACCCACATAAAATTGTGCATCATCATCGACTAATAACAAAACATGCGGGTGCCAAACAGTGATCAAAGTATTAACATTCTGTAAAACACGTGCGATATAATCCGGCGTACTATTGTGACTAATATTGAGATAATCATAATCTACTAAAAAGAAAGGTGCATTCTTTTGAAACGTTTGTTCTAAAGCGGCACGAATTTGTTGCTCCCATAAATCTTGCGCAGAATAACTCATCACAACGAGCACCCGTGGCCTGGTTAATGAAGTACCAACAAGTGCGGCAAGAAAACACAAAAAAAATATCGTCGGTAAAATATAGGTAAGCCATTTCTTTTTGTTCATAATAATCCCAGATAACGCCAATAGAACACAGCGAGCAACAACCCTATAAATCGACAGGGGATAAAAATTAAATTCATTTGTATGATTTTTTTTACATTTATAATGGCATCATTTTCAACTAATTCTTCAAAATATAAATGATAGGTAGATTGATAAGGTATAAACCACGCCTCACAACTTACTGCAATGACAAAAGCAAGGATCCAAGGGCTGATATCCAGTGCGGCAGCTAAAGGTAATAAAATGGATAATAATAAGATGATACTGGCAACACTACCGATTAAAAAAGTGCTTACCATACAAATAAAAAAAACAATGATGATAAAAGCATAAATATTTTTTGTTGCCCAAACAAATAACGCAGGGAATGCATTTAAAATTAAACTGTCTACATTGAGATAATGTATTCCTTGCACAATACCAATAATTGCACCTAAATAAAGTAAAAAAGCCCAATTAATATAACTGCGAAACTCATTTTTATTTAAAATAGGAAACAGCAGCAGAAAAAATAATAGCGCTAGAGAAAACCAAGCTAATTGGACTATATGTAAGCTAGATAAAATAATGCCCACTATTAATAAAATAATCCCCATGATGGCGATAATTTCTGCAAAAGAAAATTTGCCAAGCGCTGATAATCTTTTTTTCAAATCAGCGCGGTCAATCGTAAAATGAACGGGCCGGTGAAAAAAAACGAAGAAAATAATAAGCAACAACGCTTGCATGATAATAACAGGAACACTGGCCGCTATTAACCAATTGATCCAAGTAAAATGTAGCTGTGTTTGTTGCGGCAGCATTTCTAAAATCGGGAGATTAGTGGCTTTACCGGTAAGAAATAACTCACTGAAATAAATAGTGCCTGCATATAAAGCCATCGACAAACAACCACGTGCAATGGGGTTAGTTGTCAGGTTTGATTCGCGCATTAAGTCACGGTAAAGCGGCACGGTAATATCAAATCGATTGGTTTGAACGTTGATAATCGCAGAAGAAAAAAAGCCCATAAAATATAAAACTGCTTCTAGCCACACCATGCGTGATGGTATGCGCGCCAACAACCATAAAACAGGCCGCAGTAATAAATTAGCTTTTAATATAATAGCGCCTAAAAAACTAAAGGTAAGCACAAGAAAAAAACTTTTGGAAATAAAACCAGAGAGAATAACCGTTTGTGGCACAACATTAAGCAATAAACAAAATGCGACTAATAAAATAGCCGGTAATAAATAATGCACTAAACGAAACATCCATAAGATCAGTGCGCTGCTGAAAAAAGTAATGAAGTAATTTTTAGTTTGATCGAAATTATGAATGTGCAATTCGTAAAAAATAGCGATGGGAACAAGAATGGCTAAAATCCAACCTAAAATTCCTGCTAAATCATTCCAATTGAGTTTAACAGCTTTGCTCATATTATTTCCTGAACTATTTCGTGCTTAATTTTTAGGTATGCTAAAGAATTGCCCTCCACTATACAATAGTTTGGTTAATAAAGATGTGCTGGACTTGCCACGCGCAAGCGCGCCCATACTTCCTGTAAGCTCAACCACTCCGATTTATCACCAGCGCCCTGCCGATGACAAGTCCACCACACCTTGCCCTACCTGTTCTTTATTAAATTATTATAGGGAACGAAAAGTGAACTTGCAAGAGGGGCCATAAAAAAATTTTATCGGTTCCATTGCCCTGTCGCTATCAGGAATACCTTACCGCCAACGCGAATGCTAAACTTCCCGTTAACTTTCTCAGCATCGATTTTAATCAGTGATGGGCGTCGTACTGCATACCCTTGCTCAACAGATAGATTAATTTTAGCTTTGTTTAAAAAATTATATTCTAAAAGATAGGCAGCTAAGTTGCCGTTAGCACTTCCCGTAGCAGGATCTTCAAAAAACCCCGTATCATCTACAAATACACGCGCATATAAATCATTATTTTTATTTAATGTTTCTGTCGTAAATATCATTAAATTAGCCGCGCCTGTTTCCTTAAGAAATGCGCGATATTTTTCATGGTTGACTATGCATTTTTGCACAGCGGCTAATGTTTTAAGGGGAATAATTACTGCAGGTAACCCAGTAGAAACAATTTGAATGGGGAAATCATTATTAATATCGTGCTCATTAATCTGCAAAATTTCTGCGATGGTTTTTGCTGCAATATTTTTTGCAAAGCTTGGCTCTTTTTGTTGCATCCAAAGTTCATTGCCTGCATCACCCGCAATCGCTACAGGAATTTGACCAACACCTAAATTTAGAATCACGTGCTTACTTTTACCCTGCTCTAACATCTGCTGAATAATAAATGCCGTGCCCAATGAAGGGTGTCCGGCGAAGGGCACTTCAACATCGGGGGTAAAGATACGTACATTATAACCACCGTTTGCTTGCTTATCTGAAACTATAAAAGAAGTTTCAGAAAATTTTATCTCATGAGTAATTTGTTGCATTTCGGCGCTGCTAATTTCTTGATCGGGGATTAATACCGCTAGTTGATTACCTTGATATTTTTGTTCTGCAAATACATCTACAATATAAAAACGCATATGTTTTTCTCCGCAAGGCCCTAATAAATTTTAACTAACTGCCAAGCAATATAAAATGCCACGCCCCAAATAATCAATGCGGATATTTTATTAACAGATTTTATCCATAAACCCGTTTTATCTAACTTATGCATAAAGTGGCCAGCGACCGCTAAACCAAAAAACCAACCACATGAAACCATAATACAAGCAATGGTATAAGCCCATTTATCATTACCGGTAAAATTTAAAGAATTCGTACCGATCACACCAATAGTATCTAATAACGCATGTGGATTAAGCAAGGAAACTGAAAGCGTAAAACCAATTTGCTTTTTAACAGAAAGTGGGCGATCGCCTTCTTGCAACTTTGCACCTTTACTGTGCCAAGTCACCCAACCCATGTACATCAAAAATATAAAACCAATAATAAAGATGACGGTTTTTAATAAAGGCAATGCTAATACTGCCACTGACACACCCAACACGGCACAAATAATTAATATTGTGTCACAAATGGCTGCCGTTACTACACTGGGCATTGCATGTAAAAAATGACTTTGCGTCGCGCCTTGATTAAAAACAAAAACATTTTGTACGCCTAATGGAATTATCAAACCAAATGCCAATATCACTCCATAAATAAAAGCATGTATCATTTTATTTCACCTGCCTCCAGTGGTTGATATTCTTTTTGCGCCTCTGAATAATTAAAAATTTGCCCGGTCTTAATATCGAAAAACCACAAGTGAATAAACAATTCTTTCTTTTTTACTTTTTCATTAATCCACGGGAAGGTCAAACAATTTTGCTGCGATTGTTTGAGTGCTAGTTTTGCATATTCATCAGCATCATATTGTTTTAACTGCGGCGTTTTTATTAAAGAAACCCAATTGGTTATAAAATCATTTTTATGAGTGTTGTCGTTATTTAACAATGCTTGAATACCACCACATTGGCTATGCCCTAATAAAATCAAATGTTTGATATGTAAAGAACGCACGCCAAATTCTAACGCCGCACTCGTGCCGTGGTGCGCTTCATCTTTTTCATAAGGCGGTATAATGTTTGCCACGTTACGTACTACGAATAAATCACCCGGGTCACACTGCAAGATCAACGCCGGATCAACTCGCGCATCACAACAAGCCACCACCATGATCTGTGGCTGTTGACCATAATGCGAAAGATATTGCATGATAGACTTATCGCCAAGCGCATATTTTTTTCTAAATCTTTGATAACCTTGTAGCACTTTTATAAAACTATTTTCCACGGTTGGCTCCTTACAGTGAGATAGTATATTACCATACCATAATAATAAGACTGGACAAGATCCCGCCCCACCAAATTTTCAGCTAACCTTGATGCTAATTTCAGGTTTGTAGTTGTGGCCAGCGTAAATAATGCGATTCACGCAGTTCGGGTGTAAATACCACCACATAAACACGTTGTTCTTCTTGCTCTTTGAGTAAAACACCTTGAATCCAAAATCCAGCAGTAACATCAAACCAACGCAAGCGGTTTTCAATGTCCTGCTCCATAAATTTAAGGGCCGGAATTTTTACTTTCTTCGGTGAATAATAATCGAATTTACCCTGTTTTAGCGCTTCGACCGTTAGCCAACCCCCTAAAGGCAACTCTCCTCTTTCGCACGTGCGTCTGCCCCAAGGTAGACATGTTTGTGTACCTGCTTTTGTTTGCACGGGCAATACCGCTTTTATGTCCGTAAAATGCGTAATTATCATCCGTGTTTCTGTTTGATAACACACAGCAAGACACATAAGTTTTTCTAATTTGTTTAAATGGTTTGTCGATGTCCATGGGGCTTCCAAGCGGGTGATATAACATTCGGCATCTCTGAACGCGTTAATAATGGTGCAGGCGCAATCGCAAACTCACCGTAACGCGCATTGATGTCGTCAATAATTTGGTTCAGTAATTCTCTTTTTGGATCAGGTCTTTCAAAAAAATCATATTGCATTTGATCAGATTGTGGATCTAATGCCGTCACTTGAATTTGGCAAACGGGTTGACCTTGCCATGCTTCATGCAAGATACGCTGCCCTAATTGATAAATGATTTTGCCATCGTGCGTGGGGCGCGCTAGTTTGCATTTTTTACCTAACCAATCACCCCATTGTTGCCGACAACCGACAAAAAAAGTTTGCGCGTGCATTTCATGGCGGCGCAAACGTGCTGCTAATTTTTCACACATGTGTAGTAGATAAACAAATAAGGTATTTTTATTACGCGTATTCGGTGGTAACACTTTGCCATGCCCCATGGATTTGGGTGCTGAAATATTAGTATGTACGGGATCAGGATCAGCGCCTTGGCACATGTACCAAATGCGGCGACCCAGATTACCAAAACGTTGCGCTAAAATACTGATCGGTAAGCGCTCCATATCGCCACAATTATAAACACCATAACCCGCCAAAAAATTGCCGATTCCTTTGGCAATGCCACACAACTCAGTGACCGGCACATGACACAAACGTTCTTTGGTTTCCCACGGTGGGATAATAGTAAAACCATTGGGCTTTTGTAATTTAGCCGCAAATTTTGCTGTGGTTTTATCGCCGCTCACACCAATCGAACATAATAGCCCCGAAGCTGCCAATACTTTTTGACGCGCTAATTGCCCAATTTTTTCGGGCGTGCCCCATAAGCTTTGACAAGCGGTCACATCCAAAAAACATTCATCTACTGAAAATATCTCAATGGTCGGCGTAAGTGTTGCTAGCGCCTCCATAATCGCCGTAGAAGCTTTTGCATATTTATGTGGGTGCGCAGGCACTTGAATCAAATAAGGGCAACGCTCTTTGGCTTCTTTTAACCGCATCCCGGTTTTAATGCCATAGGCACGCGCTTCGTAGGAACAGGTAATGATACAAGTACCCTGTTCACCATTCGTAATGGCGACCGGTTGCCCGCGCCATTCCGGGCGGTCGCGTTGCTCTATCGCAGCAAAAAAAGCATTCATATCCACCAAAATGACCGCGCGCGGCCAGTAAATGGCGGGTTGATGAGGTGTTGGGTTAAACATGTGACAGCCCCTTGTGTATTCTTTATATTCTGTTTAATCTTAATATAGAGAACATTTAAAGAACTTTCAAGTGGGTATGATACTTAATTTTTTCTATAAACGTCTATTACTATTATGGGTATGGGCGTTTAGAGCTAGGTGGTTTAGATGGTTTATTAAGCTGATCAACATCGGTAGTCACTATGGGCGTCATCGTACTTAGTACAGGCGAAGTGGGAGATGCAGGAGTTGATACCTCTTCAATCTTGTCGAGCGATTGTCGTTTTGAAGAAAGATTTAAACCCCACCCACTCCAGCGATGAGGCACAACAGGTGCCTTTTTTCTAGTTGCTACACCAGGCGCAGAATCGGCTTTTTTGTGTTGCGGTTTATTTGCTAGCTCTGGATCTTTAGGAAGATAAACTTGAAAAACTGTTTGTATTGCTTGATGATCTGCATCCGTAAACTTTACAGTAGCAGCATCGTCAAGTTTAGAAAAATTTTGACTCATTGTTTGCCTGCCACTACTAAGCATTTTCAAATGCGCGTCGATTATTTTTTCTATCGCTGTAGGAATAGCAGGAAACGCGGAAAAATGTTTTTTAAGAAGTTGCGAATATTCTGTTAAACACCTATAAATAAACATCTCCGTTTGGGCAGGATAGGTTTTAATGAAAGCTACATACGCTGCATATAATTGCCTAAAAAAATTCAGGATCATTGCAGAATACTCTTTACACGGCTGCTGAATATCCTTTAATTTTTTTATTCTAAAATTAATAATTATTGCGAGTAATTTTCTAGCCTCTCCTTTTTCTTCTTTAGTTAAATCCTCTTTTTCCTCTGGAGATTTTAGAGATTTTTCAAGTTCATGTTTAATTTGTGTTTGCAGTGCTGCAATAAAGCCTTGTATTGCCGTATACACTTTATCTGTGTGCTGCTCCTCTTTTGATTCTTCTTGTTTTGCTTCTGCCGTGTTAGTCAACGGCTTATGCGGAAAATTTAAACTCAAAACAGGGCTAATTTTAGATTTTAAATTAGCATTTGATTGAGCTGCTTGTAAAGTTTCCTGCGCTTCTTGTAAACTAGCATTATACGCTGACTTAATTTTAATTTCGCACACAGTAGACTCATCTTTTTTATGCTTGTCCTTAGCTTGATTGCGCGCCCACTGCCAACCCTCAGCAAAACCCTCTTTACTTATATTTGCCGAAAATTTTATACTATCGCTTGGATCAATATCTTTTAGTAAAGGCAGAGCAATACCAATATTTGTATCAATCCACTTATTAAGGCAATCAAGGTATTTTACTGCAGCATTCCTTGCTGGTGTATCTTTAGCATATTTATTCGCCTCTATTAAACCATTAAAATAATAGTTAATAATTAATGTTTCATATAATTTCGTGGTATAGGCATTAACCAACTCAGGCAATATTGGCGGTTTGGCTTTCCGCAAAAGTTTCGCTTGTGCTACGATATTTTTTTCGTGAATTAATCTGCGTTCTGTAATAGATTTAAAATCATTAGGCACTGACAAGGGTACTTGCACTCCTTTCTCTTTAATTTCGTACAAATCATACATTCTTAATAGATGATCATTTAAATTTCCAATTAAATCTTCGATGGTTAGAGACATGGTTGTTACCCCTCTAGATGTTTAGGATTGCCCCTATATTAACATAAATGGGGTGAAAAACATCAACCCCAGCTAAAAAGTTAATTTTTTTAGCGCTATAGGGAAAATCCCTGGCCAAATGTATTATAATAGCGGTTTATAATTCAATTAACTTACAAAACTGCGGTGAAAGAATGGCTAGAAAGAAACGTAAAAAGCGCGCCCCTGAAAAGGAGCCACTATTAGTCAATGAAGTTAAAGACGATGCTGGCGCGACTCAAAAAGACGAACCACCTCTTGACCATGATGATCTAACAATTTTTTCACCACCCGACTCATTAAATCCAAATAGTGAAGGCAGCGAACAAAAAGAAGAAATCGATACTACTTTTTCGGGGATTTTTTTCTATATCTTAGTAACGACATTACTTACCGCTTTTACGTTTGATTTTAGTCTTGGCTTATTTGTTTTGGGTGCTTTTATGGCCCATTCAAACCTTGCTATCGTAGCACCGGTAGTGACAGCGATATTAAACATAAGCGGATTTTTTGAATTTTCATTAGAATTTGCTGCTTCTCCTGCGCTTGCCGAAGCATTTGAAGAGCTAAACTCACTGGAAAAACTAAAAAAAATCGATGAAATAGCCGCATTAAAAAAAAGAATTGGTAGAATACCTAGAAATGCATCCATTGTAGGGTGCATCGGTGCACTTGCTGCTTTTCCAATGTTATTTGCAAATGGATTTCTTTCTTTCCTAGGGCAAAATGAAATCGTTTCTAGTACTGCTCAACGTTTTTTTAGACCCTATATCCCATTTTTTTTGTTAGCTATATTACGGCTTCCGTTTGAATTTATATTGTTAACAACTAAAAAAATGCAACAAAAAATCATAATGGCAGTAATGGCATCAGGTGTATTGCTTTGCACATCTGCATTGCAATATGCTTTAGCATTTAAAACTTCACTTGGGATAGTAGGATTAAGTATTGGTGCTGGCATAAGCCCTATTTTAACACTTTTTTTGTTTACAATTTATATAGCACGCTATTACCAAAACTTTGGTTTTTTTAAAAGTTATATTTCTTGGGAACCTGGCGATTATCAACAAATTATTTCTTTTTTAAAAAATGCAGGGCCTATGGTGTTAGCATCCGTCGGCGATGTATCTATTCCATTTATTCTTGCTCTTATTGCCGGTCGATTACCTGGCGACGCATTACATTTGCAAAATGTTGCTAGCCAAATTATTAATTTTAACACTGTCATTATTGCGGCTGGCAGTCAAACAACCGCTATTATGATTGCTGGATTAAAGAAAAAAAGTTGGTATGACACTATAAAACTTGCTGCAAAAACGGGTGTTTTAGTAAATTTTCTATTGCAGTTACTAGTTGTAGGTACTATTTGGATTTTTCCAACCCCGTTTATTAACTTAATAGGCGCAAATGTTGATGCTACGGAAATATTTAACCTGTTACTATTAACAGGTGTTTACACCCTGATCGATGGTGCACGTTATAATATGTTACAAACCACGCGTTCTCTGGGTGAAAACGTCGTTCCTTCTGCCATCTCAACAACTTTATTACTTGCAAGTGCTGGCACTGCTTACCCACTCAGTCAATATACCAAACTTGGATTATTAGCTTTGCCTACAGCGATGTGTGTAGGTGCATCAACCAGCGCTGCTATTTTAGCCTATCGACTACCGGGTGTGATTAACGCACCTAGAGAAAGAGATAACACACCGACCGAAAGTAAAGCAAGCGGGTCTGTTGCTCAAGTCGCAGTAGTAATCAGAGAAAGTACTATTCAGCAAACTGAGAGTGAAAGCTCTTTATCAATTTGGTGTTGTTTTTTTAGAAAAAAGCCCCGCCATGCAGGCTATGAACACATTCCAGAAATTAGAGCGGAGGTTGCAAATAATCCTCCACCTGTTAGAAGCAGCAAGTGTCCTGTATCATGCGTTATTATGTAAAATACCGCGCGCCTCTTGTTAAATAGGCTAAAAACAGGTACATTGCCTAATACTCTAATGCTAATGTTAGCTAAAAACTATAATCAGGTAAATTATTATGCCCTTTGTTAAATATGACCCAACTGAAACCGCTATTAAACTCAACGAAAACTGTAAAAAAGTTCTGCAAGACAGATTAGAAGTAGCCTTCTTTACTAAAGGAGAAATTCACGAAGAAGCCTTACTTTATACTGTTGGTATGAACCCCTGTGTTGGTATTATATTACGTGGAGAGGTCGAATTGGAGAAAAATAAAGATGAGGATGAAGACGCAGATGATGCTTCTACACGAGAAGAAAAAAATGAAACTGTGATGGTGCAATTTGTAGCATTAGACCATAACTCAGGGTTTGCTGCCCTAGAAAGACAAGCCATTGCAAAGGCGAAAAAAGAATCAAAGCTTGAAGAAATATCTAACATAGTTGATCAGTACTCTGAGACAGCACTACAAAAATTATTTTTAGTAATTTTAGATGACGATAACTTCAAAGCATATGAAAACGTGAAGATAAAAAAACTCCATCTTCTCCAGAGTTATTTTATTCGCTGCAAACCACAGGATAAAAATGATTTACAACACCTTGCATCAACAGCTATTGTTGAAAGATTAGCAACCAAAGAAAAACTTTTAGCAACTGCTGATGATGAAACTCCCCTCCATATCGCTGACCATTATAGCCGCCAATGTATTGAAGAAGATGAAAAAACAGAAAGTGATCAAAATAGCACCATGGAGTGTTTTTTACAGATTACTGCTAGTGATGTTTTAAATGTAATTTATAACCATAAATTGCCAAATGATCATAGCTTAGAATTACCTTCGGTATCACACAAAGCTTTACAATCACCTAGAAGCCCAGCACTATCACCCAGTTCCACCGCTACAAGCAGCGCATCTAGCGCGCCTACGAAAACGGCTTCAATAAAACGACAAAAGCTTGAAGAGGCAGACAAAGACCACGAGAAAAGACCACCACCTACTTTTTTAGATGACAAGGTTGCTAAGCGAAAACCAGCTAGTGGCCCTGGCCAAGATGGCTCTGACGAACAAAAAATAACTTTACCCAGATCTCGTACACCTACCCCCTGACGAATTTTTTGGTGATAGATGGTTGCAAGCCCACATCCCCAAGTTGGCTGGCAACTTTGGATACGGTCAACCCAGTCGAAAGCTCTTCAATAGCATCAGTTACATATACTTTATCATGTTTTAATTTTAGGTGTTCTGAATCCTTCAATGTTTTGAACGCCGTCAATAACTGTTGTTTATCTTTATAGATGCTAAATTTCTCAGGTATTTTGTCTTGATGGTTATTGCAAATTTTTAGAGATAAAAAATTAGCATCAAATCTAATTTGCGCATTTTCATCCCCCTTAGCATTTCTGCAGGGTTCTAATTCATCAAAGATTTCTAAAATCTCAGCTTCTGTAATCGATTTCTTTTTTCGGAGATACTTAAAATTAGTGTCAGTATATATTCTATTAAGAGATGGCTGCATAATATCCCCCATAAATGGTAAAACAACTTTTACTACTAAATTTTATCACAAAATCTTCTACCCATCCATGGAAAATTACTCCGATTAAACCATAAAAATAAGTAGGAAAACTGGAAGTCTCCTATGCATTTCATTAAAATGCTTATTCATCATTTTCTCAGCTCCCACACGACACTTGCAATGGCACGCGGATTAAATCGCGGTTATGCCAATTGCCCGCCTTAGGGTTGAAACGGGTAAAATATAAATAAGGGTTACTGCCAGAATATTCAAAATTAAGCCCCGCACTTTGCGGATCAATAATGCTTGGGTAAGTTTGCCCAACAACATTAGAACCACGACGCGACGCTTGATATGCTTTTAATGTTGTTTGCATCAAAAGCTGTGGCTCAGACCAGTGAATCATGTCGTTACTAAAAACGTAACCAAACCCTTCGCCACCTTCATTAATCCCAACCACTGCAATATATTGATTTAGCACGGTATTATAAGTCCATGAACTGGGATCATTTTTAAAAACGGGAGTACATATATGTTGACGCGGATCAATATTAGCATCGCGATAAGCAGTTGCATTTACCACTACATTAAAACCATTACCATCCCAAGCACGCCAATGTGTGGGATCGCTCACATCATCGCTGCGATATAAACAAGTACCACCTTTTTGTGCCATGCCACCCCGGTTTGCTGCTAACAGAAAATAATATTTTTTACCGTCTACCATACGCGAAATAATATTAGTAGGTGCACGCACGCCCAATTGTTTGTGTAAATTACCACCATCGGGTGTGTAAGCATAAGGTGTCACCATGCCTAGTTCCACATTGCCGCTCGCATCGCGCACAATATTAAATGTTTTGCCGCTATCAGTAGATTTTGCAACGGTTACACTGGGGAATAAACACGCATTTTGATCATTTGAAGGGCAATTCGCACCAGGATTCATACTCCAACCATGAAATTCATTGTGGACCAGCGAATAAATAGTCACGCCGTCTTCCGTCCATGGGCTGCGATACCACTTCCAATTATCAAACGAAGCAGCCGTAGCGTTGTCCGCTGGCTCATAGTTGCTATAAGGTCTGCTGCAATCACGCCGTACAGTATCCAGCGAAGAGCCTACGCTCATATAACTACCGGCAATACCGCTGAATAAATGCACTGTTCCATTGGCATCTTTAAATGCCATTGCGGGCGTATCGAAAGTATCAGTGGCATTGCAACGATCTTGATTATAATTAAATACCACTTGCCGCGGCCCAGCGATTTTTATAACCGGGGTTTGACAAACAGTGCCATCTTGGGCATAACTTATAGGAATATAAAACAATAAGGGTAGGATACTAGCTAATACTTTTTTCATTTTAAATTCTTTTAACATATTCAGCTCCTTTAAGTTAATTGCTATTTATTAAGGTGGATTTTTTTACTCGATTTCTTAAATTTAAAATTTGATTTTCCAAACGCCCTATTTTCTCTTGATTAGCCATTAATTCTATTTGACTTTTGTCTAATTGATTTTGGCGATCATTGGCGTGTGAGTTTAGCTGTGTAAGTTCACCCTTGTATTCTGCCAACAGTTTTTCATTTGTATGAAATTTTTGTAATGTTGATTGGTAATCAGTTTTAGTATTTTTTAGTTCTATCTCTAATCGCTTGATTTGGTTTTTTAATTCTCCATTCTCAATATTAATTCGTTGCTCAGTCAACTGTGTGTTTGCAAGTTGTTTTTCGAGATATTGGTGTTGGGTTGTTAATTGCGCAATATCAGCAATATAATGAGCGCATTGACTTTCATGGCTGTCTTTTAATTCAGCAATTGTTTGTTTTGTCGTTTGCTCAGCGTAAGTAAAACGTGATTGTAATGCACTAATTGTTTGTTGCTGTGTCTCTTTCAATTCAACTAAATGCTTTTCGTGGTTATTTTCTGTTTTTGCTAATAATTCTTGCTGAGTTTTAACTTGCGCTTCAGTTTGTGAATGCTTTTCTTTTATAAGCAAAAAATCATCATTTAAATTTTGTTGATTTTTTTTGAGTTGATGAAATTCGATTAAGAGTGGATCATATTTTTGTTGTAATAAATCCAGTGCTAAGCGTAATTTTTCCGTTTGTGCTTCAGCAATAGCCACTTGAACAGATGTTGCACTTATAACTTGCTTAATCTCTTCTTGCGCTTCAGTCTGAATGCTTTCACGAACTAAACTCACCGCGCGCGCAATAGGATCAGGAAAACCAGCATCCTCCCCTTTTACAGTGAGATCGACTATTTCCACACCTCGGCTTTCTTGCCAAGATTTTCGATATTTATACACTTCATTGGGGCTACCACGGCGATAGCCTAATTCTATTAATTGATCACGTATCGCATCGCCAGTAATTTTAGCAAGTGGGATATCCATAGCATAGAGCTCATCACACGCTTGCCAAATTTCACGTTCACGCCGAGTACGAGGTTTACTCATCGAATTTAATTCCTTGCCTAATACTGTACCCGAATATTGCTGGTTTAATCATATATACTATATTATAGTATTATATACAAGTATATATTAGGATCCGGGGCGCAAAATAAATTATGTTAGGCAAGTTATCAGCGATCTTGCAAGGTGCACAATTTAAAACTATAAATATATGGTAGGATAAAGAAAAATACATTAAGGAAAACAGGAGGGTTAATTTGGACAGTAACACACTCATTTTGCAATACCAAACCATACGCGCCCATACGCATTCAATTTGCCAAAGTTTAGCAACCGAAGATTATGTTCCGCAGCCAATATCAGATGTGAGCCCACCAAAATGGCATTTAGCACATACGAGTTGGTTTTTTGAAGAATTTATTTTAAAACCGCATTACCCGCAATATAAAATGTTTCATGAAAAATATGGTTTTCTGTTTAATAGTTATTATCAAACCATCGGGGAATATACCAATCGCGCTGAACGTGGTTTTTTAACACGACCTACTGTGGCGGAAGTTTACCAATATCGTCATTATGTTGATGAACACATGTTAACCTTATTAAATAAATTAGAATTAACAACAGAGTTAGCCAAACTTATTGAACTGGGTTTGCATCATGAACAACAACATCAAGAATTATTAATTACTGATATTAAATACATTTTAGGACACAACCCACTTTTCCCATCATTGGAATTAGCTTTAACAAAAAATGATCCTACGGCTGACCAAGAATATATAGCTATTGCAAGCGGTAATTATTCTATCGGTTTCAAAGAAGACGGTTTCTGTTTTGATAACGAATTAGCACAACATACTGTGCATTTAGCTGCTTATGAAATCAGTTCCACCTTAGTTTCTAATGCTGAGTACATAACATTTATTGAAGAGGGTGGCTATAACCGGGTTGAATTATGGCATGATGAAGCTTGGTATTTTATTAAACAACATAATATTACTGCTCCTTTATATTGGCATAAAATTAATAATATTTGGCATGTTTATAGCTTTAGCGGATTACAACCCATTAAACTAACCGATGCCGTTTGTCACGTGAGTTACTATGAAGCAACTGCTTTTGCACAATGGCGCGAACAACGCTTAGCCACTGAATTTGAATGGGAAGTAGCTGCTGATAAATTGACTTGGGGTGCACGCTGGGAATGGACAGCAAGTGCGTATCTTCCTTATCCAGGATATACTAAAGCCAGTGGTGCAATCGGCGAATATAATGGTAAATTTATGGTAAGCCAAATGGTTTTACGTGGATCTTCAATTGCTACATCACCTCATCATCAGCGTAAATCGTATCGCAACTTTTTTTATCCAAAAGCCAGATGGCAATTCACCGGTATTCGCTTAGTGAAATGCTGAGAGATATTTTATGATTAAAGACAATTCGCTAAGTACTTACCAACAGGAAGTTTTAACGGGCCTTACTGCCCCAATTAAATATTTACCCAGCAAACTATTTTATGATACGCAAGGCTTGATTTTATATAATGAGATTATGGGGTTACCCGAATATTATTTGGTCAATAGTGATATTCAAATTCTGAAATCGTATGGTAAAAAAATAATTCAAGCGATAGCAATGTCTGGTAAAGAGCTTTTTAATATCGTCGATCTAGGTGCTGGCAATGCTTTAAAAACTCAAATATTATTGGAAGAAAGCATTAAGCAAAATTTAAAGTTTCATTATATGCCAATCGATATCGACGCAGCCAGTTTAGCTTCATTACATCACGTATTGGTGCAAAGATTTCCAAAGCTATCGATAGAAACAAGACACGGTGATTATTTTGAAATATTACAAAACCTCAAAGATTTAGCGCACCCCAAATTAATATTGTTTTTAGGTTCATCGATCGGTAATTATACCACCGAAGACGCCACTCAGTTCTTAAATAAATTAAATGCGTCATTAAACCCAGGCGATAAACTGTTAATTGGTTTTGATTTAGTTAAAGACCCCGCGATGACGTTAGCTGCTTATAATGACCAAATGGGAATCACCAAAAAATTTAATTTAAATTTATTAACACGCTTAAATAATGAGTTTGGCGCAGATTTTGATTTGCAAAATTTTATACATTACCCCAGCTACGACCCTTTAAATCACGCCGCGCAAAGTTATCTCATAAGTACGAAACAGCAAACCGTAAACTTAAGAAAATTGCACACTAAAATAGAATTTTATCCTTGGGAACCTATCCATACTGAAACATCTTATAAATATCAAATTGAACAAATTAACCAATTTGCAGTTGCCAGTCATTTTAATATTAGAGAAAATTTTTATGATGATAAAAAGTATTTTGTTAATTCTTTGTGGGAACCTAAATAAAAATAATTATTGTAAATATTAATCAAGGCTTAAGAAAGGGATAATCCGTATAGCCTTTTGCATCGCCGCCATAAAAGGTTTTTGGATCCGGTTCGTTTAAAGGCGCATTGCGTTTGAATCTTGCTACCAAGTCTGGGTTGGCAATATAAGGTTTACCAAAAGCAACTAAATCTGCGTAGCCACTGGCAATAGCTTCCGTTGCCAGCGTTAAATTGTAGCCATTGTTAACCATCCATGCGCCATTAAATTCTTTGCGCAGTTTATGAAAATCAAAGCCGTGAAACTCGCGCGGGCCTCCTGTAGCGCCTTCTATAACATGGACATAAGCCAGGTTAAATTTATTTAATGCGGTGATCAACGGGAAATAAACCGCAGCAGGTGAAGAATCAACAGCATCATTGGCAGGGCTGACGGGTGAAATACGAATGCCAGTACGATTCGCACCGATTTCTGCTACCACTGCCTCGGTTACTTCTAAGGCAAAGCGTAACCGATTGGTAACCGAACCACCGTAACGGTCAGTGCGATGATTGGTATTATCACTTAAGAATTGTTGGATTAGATAACCATTGGCAGCATGAATTTCAACACCATCGAATCCTGCTTGAATCGCATTGCGCGTTGCTTTGCGATAATCTTCAATGATTCCTGGAATTTCTTCCAAATCGAGTGCGCGCGGCATACCAATTTCGGTAAACGTGCCATTTTCAATATAGGTGCGTTGCTTTAGAGGTGCGATCGCGGATGGTGCTACAGGCGCGATGCCACCGGGTTGTAACGTTGGATGCGAAATACGTCCAACATGCCAGAGTTGTAAATATATTGTTCCACCTTTAGCATGTACTGCATCAGTCACTCGTTTCCACCCAGCAATTTGCTCAGGGGAATAAATGCCGGGCGTCCACGCGTAACCCTTCCCAGTCGGAGAAATTTGTGTGGCCTCCGAAATAATCAAGCCTGCATCTGCTGCACGTTGGGCATAATATTCAACATTTATTAGTTGCGGTACATCCGTTCCATGAATCGCACGATTACGAGTTAAAGGCGCCATTACAATGCGGTTGCGTAACTCATGATCTTTTAAATTAAATGGGGTAAATAAAATATTTGGATCGGTGTTCATAAATGGTTCTCCCTTTAATTTTTGTCATTAAAAAGCCCAACATAAACAGCCAAAGTTATAATTTTGTGATGGGTATTTATCATGCACTATCGAACAACTAAGCTGATGTATCGATTCATTTATAATCACTTTATTTTGGCCATAGGTACCCAAATATTTTATCGGCGACCAATCTGGACTAACGGCCGGCAATGGTGGATTATATTTAGTAAATTCATCTGCGGCATGCACTATATCACCGCCCACTACCGTCATTACAGAATAAATACTTTTTATTTCTTCCTCGGCAGTTGTAAAAAAATCTTTTGATAAAACCGCAAAATCGGCCAGTTGATTTTCAACAAAAGACCCTTTTTCGTTTTGTTCATTAGAAAACCAAGCGCTGCCTTTAGTATAAAGCTCAATGGCTTTTTCTCTAGAAAGAATATTATTTTCATTATAAAGTGCTGTTCCACCAACCGATTTCCCCGTTGTTAACCAATAAAGACATAACCAAGGGTTATAGCTTGACACCCTTGTTGCATCAGTGCCCATCCCTACCGGTATTTCCGCCGCTAAAATCTTATTTATAGGTGGGGTATGCAATGCTGTTTCTTTGCCATAGCGATCAATAAAATATTCGCCTTGAAATGCCATTCTATTTTGTATGGCAATTCCCCCGCCCAGTTTTTTAACTCTTTCAATTGATTTATCAGAAATGGTTTCTGCATGGTCAAAAAACCAATTTAATTTATTGATGGGTGTTTCACGGTTAACTTTTTCATAGATATTTAATGCCCGCACAATAGATTCTTCATAAGTAGCATGTAACCTAAATGGCCAAGCATTTTTTGCAAGCAGTCGTATGATGGGTTCGAGTTGTTGCTCCATCGTTGATGGCAGATCAGGGCGTGGTTGTAAAAAATCTTCGAAATCTGCTGCGGTAAATACCAACATTTCACCCGCACCATTGTGATGATAATATTCATTACCTTGTTGATATTTTGTAATTTTTGTCCAGTTCTCAAAATCTTCTAGTTCATGCCCAGGTTTTTGGGTAAATAGATTGTATGCAATTCTAACAGTTAATTTGTTTTCTTGATTGAGTTGGTTGATAACAGCGTAATCCTCTGGATAATTTTGAAAACCGCCGCCTGCATCAATCACACTTGTAATGCCCAGGCGATTTAGTTCGCGCATAAAATGCAAGGTGGAATTAATCTGATCCTCTTTATTCAACTTGGGGCCTTGTGCTAAGGCAGAATAAAGAATGATAGCATTAGGCGTTGCGATTAACATACCCGTCGGGTTTCCTTCTTTGTCGCGTTGAATGGATGTACCCGGCAGCTCTTTAGTATTTTTATCATACCCAATGGCTTGCAAAGCGGCTTTATTCAACAACGCTCTATCATACAGATGCAAGATAAAAACCGGGGTATTTTTTGCAACGGCATTAATTTCATCCAGTGTTGGCATCCGTTTCTCTTTAAATTGAAATTCCGTCCAACCACCTACCACGCGCACCCACTGCGGTGCTGGTGTTCTTTCTGCTTGTTGTTTTAACATCAAAAGCGCATCACTTAAGCTGGTAATCCCATCCCAACGCAATTCCATATTAAAATTTAGACCACCGCGAATGAGGTGGAGATGTGAATCGTTGAGTCCAGGTATCACGACCTTTTGTTTTAAATCTATGGCCGTTGTCGCACTATTTTTTAAATTGAGAATCTCTTTATCTGTACCAAATTTGATAAACCGTTTATTTTTTATTGCCACTGCAGTAATATTTTTATCAAAAGTACCTACACCTTTGAAGTGCCCATTATAAAATATAATATCTGCAACCATAAAATCTCCTAATATGATTAGCCCCCATGACCACCCATTGATTGTGCGTAAAATACTCCGACACCATAAGCACCTGCATGTTCTTTGGCTAAATCCATAACAGCGGCGTAGGTTTCCTGACGTGCCCAATCACGTTGTAATTCACATAATACTTGCAACCAACTCACCGGCGTAATCCCAACTTGTATCATACGTTGGATGGCAGCGTTATGTGCTTCTAGAGTGGTGGCACCAGAAGCATCGACTACTGCATAAACTTCATAACCAGCTTGCACTGCACAAATAGCAGGAAATACTAAACAAATTTCGGTCCATAATGCGGCGATAATTAATTTTTTTCTATTGGTTTTTTCAACAGCGGCAACAAAGTTTTTATCTTCCCATGAATTCATCGTAGTACGATCGATAGGTTTTTGATCAGGAAAAACTGCCTGTAATTGTGGAATCAATGGCCCACTAAAAGTTTTTGCTGCCACTGTAGTAAGTATGGTAGGTACTTTAAATATTTTAGCCGCTTTAGCGAGCCCGACTACATTATTTATGATAGTTTCTCGATCGGCCGAACCCACACCAAAAAACATTTGCGGTTGATGGTCGATTAAAGCCAGAGTGCAATTAGTGGGTGAAATTAAGTCGCGCGTAGTCATAAATCCTCCTTGATTTATATATAAAGTAACAGCAATCCATCTACTTAGACCCATTTAACTATAGTTCTTAAAGTTAATTGTGTCAAGTTTGACCATTTAATAAATAATAAGTGGTAATTTCTTAGCAAATAACTGAAGCAGCCTGTTAAAATAACTTTAATTAACTGGAGCATTTATGACACCTCAAACTGTAAATATTAATACCCTTCCTACCATTATTAGCTCTCTCTTAAGCAAATATAAACAACTAAAAATGTCAGCAGATTTAAAGGCAACAACTGCTAAACAAAATATCATACAACAACAAATACTCAGCCAAACCTTACAAGAACTAAAATCTACCAGAACTCAATTACTAAACGATTGTAAACTACTTAATAAAACTGGTTTAGACCATGCTAAAGCAAACAGCTTTGAACAAGCACTAGCTTGCTTTCAGCAACTAATAACTGTTTATACAGCTATCTTTGGCGCAGAAAGCGGTGAAGTCGCTATGGTGCAAATAAATATAGCCACGGTGTATTTGAGTCAAGGTCAGTACCAAAGAACCATCGCATGTTATGAAAAATATTTGCCCATGGTTAAAGAAAGATGGGGCTTCAAAAAGTTAGAAGTAGCTAATGCGTATAACAATTGGGGGATTGCCTTTAAAAATCTAGGTCAACCGCAAAAAGCACTGAGTTGTTATGAAATAGCTTTGGCAGTTCGCGAGCAAATTGCAGGTAAAGATAGCGCCTTAGTCGCTGAAATACTCATCAATATCACCCACATAAATATTGAACAAGGTAAATATGACATTGGAGAAAGGAGTTGTAATCACGCACTAGCCATTTTTAATCAAAACCCCGATGCCAACAGAAAAGGGATAGCACTTATATATTTTCATTTGGGATATATAACACGTTTACAACACAAATATTCAAAAGCACTAAAATATTACTACAAAGCACAAACGGTTTGTGAAAAACCACCCGCCCAAAAAAATGCTGATTATGCAGGTATACTTGATAATATTGGTTTAGTACATATGCAATTGGGTAAATATGAAAAAGCTTTTAAACACCATAAAGCCGCTTTAGCAATTAATGAGAAAATTTTTGGTGCGAAAAGTATTAAAACAGCGAGCGTTATAATTAACATTGGCAATGTTTACCTAAAGATCGATGACTATAGAAATGCTATGCAAAACTATCAAGAAGCACTCGCTATTTATGGTGAACACACTCTGCTGGGTGTTACAGCATTAATTAACATCGGGCATATTTTTGCTAAAGATAAAGAATTTGAACAAGCCATCAGCCAATATACTAAAGCGCTAAAAATACTTAGAGCTAATAATAAAACAGCAAGCGACCAAGTAGCTGATATTTACCTACATAAAGCACATGCGTTACTTCAGCAATATAAACTAAAAGAAAGTTTTGCCTCTTATCAAGATGCATTAGCTCTAAAAACGCAAATCTATGGTGAAGGTAGTGTGGAAGTTGCGCTAGTACTTATGGGTATAGGTGCTAATTTTGCTAAACAGGATCAGCATCATCAAGCATTAGCTTATTTGCAGCGCGCATTAAATATTTTTGGCAATAAAAATATACATGCTTTTGCCGCACTAACTAACATAGCCCATGTTTACCAAGGTCTAGGGCAATACGAGGCCGCTAACACTTATTATCAACAAGCAGAGAATCATGCATTACTTTTTTTTAGCGCAAATAGCAGTGAAATGTCTTCTGTCTTATCCGGTCGTGGTTCTTTGTTAGCGCACCAAGGTAAATATCCGCAAGCAATTGCTTGTTATAATCAAGCATTATTGCTCGATGAAACTATTTTTGGAAGAGACAGCACCCACGCTGCTTTGACACGTGTCAGTATTGGAAATATTTATGTTACTCATGGTTTATATGATGAAGCTTTAGCGCTATATCAACCAGCATTAGCAATTTTTAAAAAAAAATTGGGTCGTAAAGATGTCCATGTCGCCAAAATATTGGGTGGTATTGCATTTATCTATATTCTTAAAGATGAGTTTGACAAAGCCTTAGAGCAGTTAGAGCTAGTAAAGCAAATATTTACTGAAAATACAGATGAATATACTGTTACTCTGAATAATATTGCAGGGGTT
>JABDBA010000005.1 GCA_013288885.1 Gammaproteobacteria bacterium
TAAGCATCATCAAGTTGCGTTATATGGTTTATGGCGGGTGATTATTCTAACCATCGCAAATATGCTGAGCCGAAGAATAAGACCACGGTTGAAGTTGCATTAATCCAACGATGTTTAAAGTGGGTTTAGGAAAAACTATTGGTATATAATATAATTATGTATTTTAACATATCAATTTAAGTTAAATTAAGGAATTTGGTTTGCTAACGTCGCCAACGTTAGCTATACTAACGTTATAAACGTTAGCTAAAAGAGGGTGGCAAATGGATATTCACACAATTAATAATAACCTGTCGCGTGGAGAAATAGACCAGCCGAGAATATTTCCTCATTTAGATCGGCTTAAAGAGGCACCTTATATCTTCCAAGTGGATTTTGGCTTGCAGGAATTGCCAATGGAGCCGGGAATATTATTGATCCGTGGTGCGCGACAATATGGCAAGAGTACTTGGCTTGAGCAACAAATTCAGCAAACTATTCAGCAGTTTGGCCCTGCGACGGCTTATTATCTCAATGGTGATAATATATCGAATGTCGATGCGCTGGAGCAGGCTATTGATGAAATCTGTAACACCTATCGAAAAGATGCTGTTGTCAGAAGATTATTTATCGATGAGATTACTGCTATTCCTGATTGGGAGGTTGCACTTAAACGTATGGCCGATCGCGGTCAGTTAGCAAAAATTCTTATCGTGACCACAGGCTCAAAAGCTACTGATTTAAGACGCGGTGCGGAAAGATTGCCAGGTAGAAAAGGCAAATTATCACGCACGACTTATTTGTTTACGCCTATTTCATATAAAGAATTTAAACGACAATGTGGTGAAAAGTTAGGTAAGAACACACTTATCGCTTATTTGCTATCAGGGGGTTCGCCGATTGCTTGCATTGAACTTGCCACAATTGGAGTAATGCCAGAGTATGTTATTGAATTAGTGCGCGATTGGATTGACGGGGAAATAACGGGGTCAGGCCGATCGCGATCGGCAATCATTAATATCATGAATGTACTATATCGTTTCGGTGGTACGCCAGTAGGGCAAGCAAAATTAGCGCGCGAAAGCGGTTTGGCGAACAATACTGTTGCTGCGAATTATATTGAAATTTTGCATGATCTGGGTTGTGTAGTGCCTGCGTATCCTTGGGATCAAGACCGCGATAATCTTATTTTGCGTAAAGAGTGCAAATATCATTTCACTAATTTACTGGTAGCCGCGAGTTATCATCCTATGCGTATCAGAAGCCCAGAAGATTTTTCTGCATTATCAACAAATATGCAAGGAGCATGGTATGAATGGCTGGTTGCACAAGAATTGTTAAGGCGTAACGCAATTCAAGGCACTGAAATTTTAGCACCTTTAGCGTTTTGGCAAAATAAAAATCATGAGGTTGATTTTGTCATTACTAAAGAACAATTGCTGGAGGTAAAACGCGGACGTAGTTCAGCCCTTGAATTTTCTTGGTTTACCAAACAATTCCCGCAAAAGAAATTAACCGTCATAAGCTCTGATACCTTTACGACGGATCATATTCGCGGCATCACGCTGGAAGATTTTTTGCTGGAGTAATATGAATACTATAGTTAAAACACCCAACTCTGTTCATTCTAATTTCATAAGAATATTATTATTCATTCTAATAATCTTAATCTTCTTCAATCCCCAAGCCTTCGCAACTGAAGCGATAAAAGATGAGCATACAAATCGTACGCAAGCTATTGCAACATCGGAATTAGAATCTTTTGAAAACTATCCTTCAGGTGTAAAAAAAATGATCGTTCAAGCGATGCAATTGGCGAAAATGAATTTAACTTATCAATATGGTTCTGCACAACCTAGTAATAAAGGCATGGATTGTTCGGGGACTATTAATTATTTATTAACAGAACTTAATGTTTCAGAAGTTCCAAGGTCATCTGACCAAATCTATAAATGGGCTTTAGAAAAAGGTCATTTTCATGCAGTTAATAGTAATGATTTTAATTCACCGGAATTTTCTGAATTAAAACCCGGTGATTTATTGTTTTGGTCGGGTACTTACGAAATTAAGCGCGAGCTTCCCATCACTCATGTCATGATATATTTAGGAAAAAATAAACAGCAACAACCCTTGATGTTTGGTGCGAGCGATGGACGCACTTATCAGAAGAAGAAAATATGGGGCGTGAGTGTGTTCGATTTAATTCTCCCCGTTGCGGGTTCGCCGAGCCACTTTGTCGGTTATAGCTGTATACCGACATTAACGTGTAAATAGCGTGTTAACCTTAGGCTAGATATACCTACCCCTCAATTTTCCGATACTTTAATCGGTGCGGTTGTTTAGCCGCTTCGCCTAAACGTTTGATGCGGTCGGTTTCGTATTCGGTGTAATTGCCGGTAAACCAAGTGATATGGCTGTCATCTTCAAATGCTAAAATATGCGTAGCGATACGATCTAAAAACCAGCGATCATGCGAGATCACTAATGAACAGCCAGGGAAGGTAAGCAATGCTTCTTCTAACGCGCGCAAGGTTTCTACGTCTAAATCATTCGTTGGTTCGTCGAGCATTACCACGTTGCCGCCACTCTTCAGTAGTTTTGCTAAATGCAAACGATTGCGTTCGCCGCCGGAAAGATCTTTCACAAACTTTTGTTGATCTGTCCCTTTGAAATTGAAGCGACCGACATACGCACGCGATGGCATTTGAAAACTGCCGATGGTCATGATGTCTTGTCCGTCAGAAATTTCTTGCCAAACTGTTTTGCTACCATCCAATGAATCGCGACTTTGATCAACATAGGCTAATTTTACAGTGTCGCCCAAACGAATCGCGCCGCTGTCGGGTTTTTCAATGCCCATGATCATTTT
Organism: Gammaproteobacteria bacterium; assembly: GCA_013288885.1. Lineage (GTDB taxonomy): Bacteria > Pseudomonadota > Gammaproteobacteria > JABDBA01 > JABDBA01 > JABDBA01. The sequence continues at coordinate 2,849 of JABDBA010000005.1, forward strand.
AAAGAACGTCGATTTACCCGCGCCGTTCGGCCCAATAATACCAACAATAGCGCCCGGTGGAATGCTTAAACTGAGCTTGTCGATTAAAATTCGGTCGCCAAAACTTTTGCAGACGTTGTCCATTTCAATGACGAGATCGCCCAAGCGTGCGCCCGGCGGAATATAAAGTTCTTGTGTTTCATTACGTTTTTGAAATTCTTGTGAATTTAATTCTTCAAAGCGTGCTAAACGTGCTTTGCTTTTTGCTTGTCGGCCTTTAGGGTTAGTGCGCACCCATTCTAATTCTGCTGCCATCGCACGTGTATGTGCGGTTTGTTGTTTTTCTTCTTGCTCTAAGCGTTTTTCTTTTTGTTCTAACCATAATGAATAATTGCCTTCATACGGAATGCCTTGGCCGCGATCTAATTCTAAAATCCAACCGGCGACGTTATCTAAGAAATAGCGATCATGCGTTACGGCAACCACAGTGCCAGTGAATTCTTTTAAAAAGCGTTCGAGCCACGCGACGCTTTCGGCATCTAAATGGTTGGTAGGTTCGTCGAGCAACAGCAGATCGGGTTTGGAAAATAATAAACGGCACAATGCGATACGACGCCGTTCGCCACCCGATAGTTTGGTTACGTCAGCTTCCCACGGTGGCAAGCGTAGGGCGTCAGCGGCAATTTCGAGTTTGCGTTCGAGATCCCATCCTCCTGCGGTATCGATAGCATTTTGTAATTCACCTTGTTCTTCTAAAAGCTTATTCATTTCCTCATCGCTCATCGGTTCAGCAAATTTCATGCTGATTTCATTGAAGCGATCGAGATGGGCTTTGATTTCGCCGATAGCATCTTCGACATTAGCACGGACGTTTTTGTTAGGGTCAAGCTGTGGTTCTTGCTGCAGATAGCCGATTTTGATGTCGGGCTGCGGGCGGGCTTCGCCGATGATGTCTTTATCAAGGCCTGCCATGATTTTGAGCAGGGTAGACTTGCCCGCGCCATTCAGGCCGAGCACGCCGATTTTGGCCCCGGGGTAGAACGAAAGCCAGATATTTTTGAGGATTTCTTTCTTGGGTGGGACGATTTTGCCCACGCCTTGCATTGTGTAGATGTACTGTGCCATAAAATACCCTTCGCGTTTGAGTTTTAGGCATATTGATTGTTTAAGTAGCAAAAGTGCCTGCAGTATTCTACAATGGGTTTCGAATTACGCAAGCGAAAGGTTCCTTTTCTATGACATACAACACCAAACTCACTATTGCCGATTTTGACCCCGAACTCTGGCAGGCCATCGTTAATGAGCAGCAACGCCAGGAAGATCACCTGGAGTTAATCGCCTCTGAAAACTACGCCAGCCCACTGGTGATGGCCGCACAGGGGTCAGTTCTTACCAATAAATATGCTGAAGGTTATCCCGGCAAACGCTATTACGGTGGCTGTGAATTTGTCGATGTGGCCGAGCAGTTGGCGATTGATCGGGCGAAACAGTTATTCGGCGCCGCTTATGTGAATGTGCAACCTCATTCCGGTTCACAGGCTAACGCAGCGGTTTATATGGCCTTGTTGGAACCCGGCGATCGCGTGTTAGGTATGAGCTTGGCGCACGGCGGCCATTTAACGCATGGTTCTAAAGTGAATTTTTCTGGCAAAATTTATCACGCCGAACAATATGGTATTGATCCAACGACAGGTCAAATTGACTATCAGCAAGTGGCAGATTTAGCGCAGCAACATAAACCTAAAATGATCGTCGCTGGTTTTTCCGCATATTCGCGCGTGGTCGATTGGCGGCGTTTTCGTGAGATTGCCGATAGCGTGGGTGCTTATTTAATGGTGGATATGGCGCATGTGGCAGGTTTGATTGCAGCTGGGTTGTATCCTTCACCCGTAGCATTTGCCGATGTGGTGACTTCGACTACGCACAAAACATTGCGTGGTCCACGCAGTGGTTTTATTTTGGCGCGCAGTAATCCAGAGATTGAGAAAAAATTAAATTCGATGGTTTTTCCAGGTTTACAAGGCGGCCCGTTGATGCATGTGATCGCCGCGAAAGCCGTTGCATTCAAAGAAGCCTTGCAGCCGGAATTTCGTGATTATCAGTTGCAGGTGATCAATAACGCGATGGAGATGGCAAGAACGATGCAAGATAAAGGATTTAAAATTGTTTCCGGTGGCACAGACAATCATTTGTTTTTAGTGGATTTAATCGATAAAAATATAACGGGTAAAGACGCAGAAAATGCGTTGGGTGCTGCGAATATTACGTTAAATAAAAATATGGTGCCGAATGATCCGCGTTCGCCGTTTGTGACCAGTGGTTTGCGCATTGGCACGCCTGCGGTGACGACGCGTGGTTTTAAAGAAAAAGAAGTGAGTTTGGTGGCGAATTGGATTTGCGAAATTTTAAGTGACTTGGCCGATGTGAGGCGCGTTGAGCGTATTAAACAAGAAGTGTCGAATTTATGTCGTCGATTTCCAGTTTATGAATAACTGAATGTGTCTAGGTTTTCACCCCCTTTGAAAAAGGGGGTCGCCGAGCGCTAAGCGAGGCGGGGGGATTTTTAAATAAGGGTGAGGGTCTTTATGCACTGTCCATTTTGTAGCGCAGTTGATACACGAGTCATCGATTCCCGTTTAGTTGGCGATGGCGAGCAAGTGCGGCGTCGACGTGAGTGTCCCGAATGTAATGAACGTTTTACTACGTTTGAATCGGCTGAATTAGTATTGCCGCGTGTGATCAAGCGTGATGAACGGCGTAGCCCATTCGACGAAGATAAGTTGCGTGCGGGTATGGTGCGTGCGTTGCAAAAACGCCCGGTGGCGAGTGAACAAATTGAAGCGGCGCTGCAACGTATTTTGCGTCGTGCGCGTTCCACCGGTGAGCGTGAGATACACTCGAAATTGATCGGTCAATGGGTGATGGAAGAATTGCGTGCGTTAGATGAAGTGGCTTATGTGCGCTTCGCTTCAGTTTATCGCAGTTTTCAAGATGTAAATGCCTTCCGCGATGAAATTGAGCGGTTGAAAGACAAAGTAAGCCCAGATGGTAAATAAAAATGGTTAATCTATATGACAGATAAAAAAAAATTCAACCCCACCGCTCGCCGTTGGTCACGACGTTTGGCGCTGCAAGCAATGTATCAATGGCAAATGGGTGGGCAAAGCATCACCGAAATAGAATTACAATTTTGCCGCGATGAAAATATCGGCAAATCAGATATTCCTTATTTTAACGAACTTCTGCAAGCAATTCCTATGCTGCATGAAGCTTTAGATCGCCAGTTACAACCCTTTCTCGAAGGCCGTTCTTTAGCAGAATTAGATCCCATCGAATTAGCTATATTACGCATTGGTGCTTATGAGTTAGAAAAAAGATTAGATATTCCAGGTCGTGTGATCATTAATGAAGCAGTAGAACAAGCCAAAACATTTGGTGCGACAGAAAGTTTTAAATATGTGAATGGCGTGTTAGATCAATTGGCACGCACATTGCGAAGTAAAGAATTTACATGACCGAATTCCAGCTCATCGAAAAATTTTTTAGCTATAAAAATCATCGCAAACGATCCGATGTTTTATTAGGTATGGGTGACGACTGTGCCTTGGTGAAAATTCCCTCTAAGCAAGAATTGGCTATCTCCACCGACACTTTAATCAGCGGCGTCCATTTTCCAAAAAACACTGCGCCTTATGATATTGGCTATAAAGCGTTAGCAGTCAATCTCAGCGATTTAGCTGCAATGGGAGCTGATCCGACTTGGGTTACGTTGGCATTGACGTTGCCAAAAGCCAATGAAAAATGGCTAAAAGAGTTTAGCAAAGGTTTTTTTGCATTGATAAATAAATATGGATTACAACTGATCGGTGGTGATACCACGCACGGCCCCTTATCGATTACGGTACAAGTATTTGGTTTAGTAAAAGCAAGTAAAGCATTGCGGCGCTCTGGTGCAAAAGCGGGTGATGCCATTTATGTGACGGGTACACTCGGCGATGCGGGGTTAGCGTTACGTCATTTGCAAGGTAAAATAAAACTCGATAAAAAAACGCAAGCAGAAGTGTTAATGCGACTTAATCGTCCGCAACCACGCATTATAGAGGGTATGGCAGCAAAAGATTATGCTCGAAGTGCGATTGATATTTCCGATGGTTTGGCTGCAGATTTGGGTCATATTTTGGCAGCGAGCAACGTGGGGGCAAGTATTTGCGTGGATGATCTTCCGCTTTCATCGGCGTTAACAAAAAATGTTAAACACAAACTTGCCATAGATTTGGCGTTGAATGCCGGTGATGATTATGAATTGTGTTTTACCGTTCCTACTGTGCAAGAAGCTGGGTTTAAAAAAGCATTAGAATCTATCAATGGTCATAGTGCTTGTATCGGCACGATTGAAAAAAAACCAGGCTTGCGTTTGCATCATAAAGATGGCAGTGTTTACCGAGGTTCGATTGCAGGATATAAGCACTTTTAAATGTAGGTCGGATCAAGTCGCGCTAGCGACGGATCCGACATGGGATGTGTCAATAAACTCTGATGTCGGTTCCGCTTCGCTTGAACCGACATAACTTTGAACAGACTCTAAATTTAAATAGGTAACATATTATGGTGTCAAAAAAACCATCCCTCAACGTCTGGACTAACCCCATCCACTTCCTCGCTTTTGGCTTTGGTAGCGGCACATTACCGTGGATACCCGGCACCTGGGGTACTTTGGCCGCTGTGCCCATCTATCTTTTCATGCGGCATTTGCCTTTACTTTATTATGGGGCAGCGCTGCTAGTTATTATTCTGGTAGGGATTTGGATATGTGATGTGGCCGAAAAAGCCGTGGGTATACCTGATTACTCCGGCATTGTTTGGGACGAAATCGCCGGGTTTCTATTAACCATGCTGGCCGCACCCGCCGGATGGCAATGGATCGTCGTGGGTTTCGTCTTGTTCCGCGTGTTTGATATCTGGAAACCCTGGCCGATCCGTTGGATAGACCAGTTCGTCAAAGGCGGCTTGGGGGTGATGCTCGATGACCTATTGGCTGCCGTCTACGCCTGGATTCTATTGCACCTCTGTGCGTTGGTATTTTAATTTGCCCCCATCTTGCCAACTCCGAATCTTTAAGGTATGCTAAATACTTGATTGGGATCTTAACAATAACTACGAAAAGGATGTCTCAGTTACGCCCAAGAACAATTAAACAAGGGGCGCGGTAATGAGGCAATGCCATCTAACACCGATTTCTTGCAGCGGCTATAGCCACCGCTCTCCTACCTCTTTGTATCTCTATTTTTTCAGCCAAATTATTTCTTCTTCCAAAAACCAACCTATTGAGGTGATTTATGTTGCCTACTACTAAACGAAAAAAAGAAAAGAGAGCACATCTAGCTGACACAACACCGGCTGGTTCACGGCGCGAATCAGTGGTTGGTGGTATGCAATCTACCCCTGAGATACCAAGAAATTTAAAGCAAGTGTTTGTCACTTTGCGGGAGGGAATAGTAAAAACTTATAACTTTGTGCTCCAAGGAGATATGGGTGACGCGAAAGCAGAATTGGAACAGATATTACAGCAAATAAAAAAAATAGATCCACAACAGACAAAAGTTCTTTTGCAAAATTTACATGATGCGATGTCGGAATATCATGCGGGTAATCTTAATGAATTACACGGTTTAGGTTTAAATGCCGATCTTAAAAAAGGCGCTGAAGCTTTTATATTCATTTCTTTGTTTTTAGCTCGCTGTTACGCTCCTATAGAAGCCCAAGGCCCTAAAGCTCTTCATCAATTGCGTTTGGCTGTTGATCAAATGAAAGATTTGCAGCCTGAAAAAATTAACAAAATAAGAGAACGGATAAATCTAGTTTATCCTTGGGATAAGGAATCCTGGGAGCGTGTTGAAAGACATTTAGAAAAGTATCTACAAGAGAACTCAATCGCTGACGCTAGCAAAGTAATAAGCGAAGTTATTTTATTAGCGCGATATGTTAAAGATATGGTTCCTAAAGATATAATTTTAAAGCTGAAAAAATACCAATATCGTTTTAAAAATCCTGATGAATTTATCGCATTAGCTGAAGTTGTTTATCGCGCTATGAGCAAAAATAACCCATCCATTCGCTGGAAGAGTTATTTGCTCGATCGCTCGTTGGATATAGATCCATTAAATCGCCAAGCTATTTATCGAGTTTTTCTGACAAGCGCTCCACCACCTTCGGAGGCAGATGTTGATGCTTGTATTACACCGGCAGAATTAATGGCGGATAAAGCGACTGCTGATCAATTAGATAAATTAACAGAAAGATATCCACACTTATGGTTGCGTTGGATTGAAAATCATAGTCACCAACACGATAATGGCGCATTACAGCGACAACGAGAGGGAGGTATTAAGGGGCAACAATTTGTTCATCAACAAAAAGAAATCGAAAATCGGATTTTAGAAATTGATGCTGAATTTAAGCAAATAAACGATAAACTTTTTAATTCCGATACTTCCGATGCTGAAATGGGACAATTAAATGTTAAGCGCGCGGAACTTGGGAAAGAAAAAGATCAATTAGAGCGGCAATTACCCACGTTGCGTGTTGAAATTGTTAAATATCAAGAGCATATGTCCGCCGAAGGTTTTTCCCAAAAACTAACCAATATTTTAGATTTATGGAAAAAATTTAGTGATAATGATAGCGAACCGCTAAAAACTTATGCCAGTCTTTTTTTAGCACTCTATTATAGTAGTATTGATTCATCGGTTGAGGCTTCGCACTATTTTAGTCGTGTAGATGCAAGTGTTGTTGAGTCTAAGCGCGAAGTGCTGGGCTTGGAAAAAATAAGCAATGATTTATTGAGTAAAGTAGTGCAGTGTTGCGCTCATCTTTCTGATAATGCACAAAAAATATTTGTCGTTTTTAAACTTGATGAACATTTAGAGAAGCTGAAGTTAGAAGCTCTTTATAGGTTTGTGCTTTTGCAGGGTGATAAAGTCCTGCTTAATGGTCCAGGCACGCCTTTGCTTGGCGAGGCGTTGCGCTTTTTTGATGATGGTTATACTGAAGAATATCCATTTTTAAGCAAATTAAATTTCCCTGATTTTTTAAGATATGCCTATGATGTTCCAGAACAGGTTTGTAATCGAATATCAGATTTAGTAAGTAGTATTGCTAAACGAAAAGATGAGCTCATACAATTATTGACAGATGTAACAGTGCCAGCTGATCATTTAGTTTCTTTATTAAACTTTTTACCAGATACACAACAAGCAATTGATTTAGTCGCTAAACCGCAAGAAGGTGCTGCATCACTAGCTGTTCGTTTAAAAGCGATTTCACCACAAACCAAGGTTTTAGTTGGTTCGCATAGCTATCACGTATTATGTGCTTTATTAAGCGATCATAATTGGGTAAAAAGTTGCACACCACAACAATTACAGACTTTAGTAAGCAAAATAGAGCCGGGGCAATTAGCAGAGATTTGGCGAACACATCAAGATAAGCTTGAGAGCGCAGATGCCAGCACTGTTGCTAGTATGGCTCATTTATTGGTTGGTTTACTGAGTTATCAACATGGTGAAGCACAAGTAAAAGAGGGTGTGGAAAAAACTGCGCTTGAGTATCGGGTAGAATTATATGCGCAATTAATGGGAATGAGTGAAGGCCAATTAAAAATAGATTTCCTATCATTTGAATCTTTATCTGCGATTATTGAATCCTACGATCCATTATTAGTTTCTTTTGCTGATAATGGTGATGGCAAAATAAAAGGTCGTGAAGCGTTGTATAAGTTTTTTATGGTGCTTTTTGCGCAAAGCCCCTTAATAGATAGATTAATCAATGATCGGTTTTCTGAGGACGAAAATTGGTTGGCAAATTTTTCTGATTATTGCGCGGCGCTATTGACTGATGCTGATCCTATAATACAAAGCGCATCTAGAAAGGTGCTGAATAGATTGGAGCATTTTGCTGAGGGCCGGTTGGCAAGTGACGAATTTAGAGAGCAACTGCAGGCTAAATTAAACCGGGGCTATTTGCAAAAATATAAAAGATGGCTTGGCGATAATGCGCTAGCAGACAGTGTCGAGGTGGGGGTTTGGATACAAAAAATTATGGGTAATCCAGAGGAATTTGCAAAATTAACAGTAAGTGATATACGCGATCTTATCAAATGCTATGTTTCTATTTTTGATAAAAATATTGATGAAAGATCTAAGCAATTAAAACAACAACTTAAACAATTGCGCAGCGGAGAAAGAGAATTAGCTGCTCAATTAGATAGACATACAAAGTTGCTTTCTCGAATACAGTTAGAAGATGAAAAAAATCCTGGCGTAGATGGGGAAATGCATAAATTGCGGGGTGCAATAACAGACTGTGAACAACAATTAGCACATTTGCAACGCTCGAATAATGCCAAGAAAGAACATGATTTATTAGAAAATTTAAAACGTAATATTGACGACCTTCCTGCTGCATATGCACATCTAAGTGCTGAAGATAAGAACAAGCTGCGCGAAAATGCTAAGAAAAAGTTAGTTGAATATCGTTTGACGGAACTCAATAAAACCAATTTCTTGGGTTTACATTCTCCCACTGGAAGCAGGCATCATTTAAGTCATGAATTAGGTGCCGGGCGCTTAACCGATAGTCAGCAGTTGTACGATGCCAATGGTGAATCTATTGGTACATTGGGTAGAGATGGTGTTGCGCGTACGCAATATACTATGCTTGGAGTTTTATCGCAGGATCAACGCCAAGTGCTCGGTCAAAAAGGCAATCTTGTTGGCACGATAAACGATTATGATGAATTGGTAATTGATCGAAAGACAGTTGGTTATATAGAATTTGATAATGAAGAAATTTCTTCGTTACATGAAGAGAAATATGAGGCTGCTAAACCTAAACTGAGTGGGATAATATATAGTGATGCCCCTGAAGAAATAACCTCTTCTCAAGTTCAAGATACTAATGTTGAATATGTTTATGATCCTGCGACCATTATAGGTTCCATAGATGAAAAGGGGCATATTCATTTGGGTAAAATGGTTAAACAAGCTGGGCAGCAGGTTTATAACCACCAGCACGAACTTGTAGGTGTACTTAGTCCAGAAGGTAGAGTGCAACAAGAACGCGCATTTAGCGCAGATGATCTTCTTGATATTTTATTTTTTGGTTCTATGGCTGATGTTAAGAAATTTTTAAACAGTGGATTTTTTGGTAGTGGTGAAACGACTAATAGCATATTTGAAGAAATAGTTGCAGATAAAAACCTTCGCAGTACAGGTGGCTCGACAAGTGGTATAGAACGATTTTTTGCAGAATTAAGTGGTTCGTCAAAAGAACGTCAAGAATTGTTATTGCCCAAATTTTTAAGTTTTCTAACAACTATTCACCCTGTCTTGTCAAAAATGGAGTGGGCTGTAGTATTAGATTCTTGTGCGATAGTTCAAATATCAGAAATTTTACAGGCTTATTCTAAACAACAATCCCAAAAAGTAAAACAGTCGGCGAAACCGCTATTGTTGGCGGCACTGGCTCATCAAGGTTATGTTGGATATTTAATGGGGGCTGAAACGAGTAAGTTGTATTTACTAAAAATGTTAACCGCGAGTGGTTTGGCAGAGAGTGATGTTACAAATCTCATAGAAGATAGTAGTCTTTCTGATACACTAAAAAATTTACTGCGATTTCATTTATTGCTCCATTCAGTTAAGGCGAATGCGCCTCTTGATGCAAATGCTAAGTCTTTAATTAAAAAAATTGATTTTACGGTGATGCCCTCAGCGTCAATCATAGGGCTAAATAAGGAAGTGCGAATCAAAATTTTACCTCTGTTGTTAGCTTATAATTGCTCAGAAGAAGTTATCAAACATTTTTCAAATGGGTTTGATTTTGCTGATAAAAAAATAATATTCGATGCAATTCTCACCGAAGACACGGATTATAGCCTGAAGACTAAAGAGGGCCGCTATAGAATAGAAAAAAGATTAAAGGGAATAATTGATTCGGCTTCTTTTGGTCTTACTGGCTTGCTTGATTATATTGCACAACAAAATGTGTCTATACAAAGAAACTTTGCGAGATTTGTTCTACATAGTGCAGCTTTATCTAATCAAGTATGGGATGCAAGCGATGCAGATAAGCAGAAGTTTTATCAGTTAATAGCAAAAATATTTCCTTGTGATTATGTGGGTCATTTGCGAGTTGACCAAACTCCTTTTGGCGAGAAAAAGAAAGAATATCTTGATTTTCCTGTCGAAGGTCGGCGCTTGCTTTATCGTAGTATCGAAACGCAGTGGGATGTTTTTAAAGATGCTGTGAGTAAGTTTGATCCACAACTATTTCCTGAGGCTGCTCGCGATTGGATACGGTTTTATCTAAAGGGTTTGGTATCTAGAAGAATCAAAGCACAAAATTCGACACCAGTAACACGTGAGCATTCCAAAGAGTTAATAGCAATGGCGGGTAGTCAAGGAATAATCGATATTTTTCAGTATCCAAGACAAAAATTGGTAGGGTTAGCTGGTGTACATGAATCTTTATTAGAGTATGTGCCTACCTATATTGTGGGTTGGAGTAATGCCCAATCAGAGCAAGTATCTCAATCAAAAAAAACACTGGAGTATGTACAAAAAATAACTGGTGTTTATATGGCAAGAACACTGGATGGCCAAAGTAAAATGCTGGAGTTTATGGGTAGTAATTGTGAAACGCTGAAAAAATTTGCTTTGGCAAGCTTATTAAGTAGCTATAACAGTTTAGAATATTTGTCGACAAGAAGAAGTAATTTTGTGCAATGTAATCTCGATTTATTGGTTGCGGAAGTAAATTTTTCTCAAAGCCAGGTGGAAAAAGACGCTACTGCACAAAATTTAAAAAATTATAGCAAAGATCCACAACGTGTTGCGCTATATCAAGAAGGACATTTCTTTAGAAAACTATTTAATTTAAAACCATCTGTGCCTAAGTACGTGGTCATGCAAGCTGAAAATGCGTCACAAAATGTAGTTCGCGCAGAAGAACGCTGCGAGGTTCCGCGCGTCAAACAATTAACTGCACAGCAAGATGTCGATGGAGTTAAAAAGGTCATGAGTTGTTTCCAAGCTCAAGGAACAGCTGCTGTAACAAACCATTTCAAGATGCTTGGTGGCGAACGAGTTGAAGGAAAAGCTACAAGGCATTGTGAAAATATTGTTTTATTGGCTAAGTTGTGTGAGGATTATAAAGCTGATGCAATGTTGACCGACGAAACGATAACGATCGCCAAAGCGGCTAAGAAAGAAGCTGAGCGCGAAATTAAAAAGGCTGAATGGTCAGCGAGTGCAAATCCCTTTAAAAAAATTGGCAGTGCCTTGTGGAAAGGATGGGATTGGTTAACAGGTTATAAGCCAGAATATGTCGTTCCAGCGAAAACCGATCATAAACATACCGTTAGCGGGCAAGTACAGATGCCGGTTACTGTCAGAGCAGAGAGTGGCAATCAAGACATAGAAGGCAGAATGGGCGGCAGAATTCATTCATCTGTTAATGGATTGGGTAGCAGGCGCAACACCGCTAATAATCGTCCTTCGTCGCGAGTGGAAGGAGTTGCAGCCCAGATAATGGAAGAGGTTGATGATGAAGTGCAACAGCAGGGTATGCCTTCTTTTGTACCACAATCATCTACTCCTCCGGCTACGCGTAGTCCTGCGGCGGCTTAACGATGATACGGATGCCCCTTCAACAAGCTCCAGGCGCGGTAGATTTGTTCGGCGACGATCACTCTGACGAGCGGATGGGGCAGGGTCAACAGCGAGAGCGACCATTGTTGTTCTGCTTTTGCTAAGCAGGCGGGGGCTAAACCTTCGGGGCCGCCGATCAATAAACTGATATCACGCCCGTCTAATTGCCAGCGTTGGATTTGTTGCGCTAATGTTGGCGTATCCCATTGTTTGCCACGCACTTCTAACGCGATGATATGATTATTTTTGGGGATGGCGGCGAGCATGCGTTCGCCTTCGTTATAAGTGATGCGTTTTATATCGGCATTTTTACCGCGTTTTTCGGCTTCGATTTCGATTAACTGCAAGCGACAATCTTGTGATAAGCGTTTGGCATATTCTTGATAGCCTGTCTCGACCCAGCTTGGCATATGGATGCCGACGGCTATTAAATTTATATTCACTTATTCTTCCATTGCCTTCACATCCCATAATTTTTCTAAATTATAGAACGTGCGTACTGGCACTAACATAATATGGACTACCACATCGATGAGATCGACCAAGATCCATTCGTTCTCTTTATCGCCTTCCACGCCAAATGGCCGAAAATGTTGCGCTTTAGCATTGGTCACTACATAATCTGCTAAGGTTTTGACATGGCGGTTCGACGTACCGCTACAAATGATCATATAGTCCGTTACGCTGGTTAGCTTGCGCACATCGAGCGTGACAATGTTGATCCCTTTATGGTCTTTGAGGGTTTTAAGGACTAATTTTTTTAAAGTTTGTGTTTCTTGTGCTGGATTTTTCATGGTTTTAAATATAATTTATTTTGGATGATATAGTTTAGCACACTATCGGGCAGTAAATAACGGGGATTTAGCCCCTTTGCTAACTGCTCGCGAATAGTAGTGGCGGCAATGGCTAATTGAGCGAGATGGGTCATATAAATTTTCCCGGCTGGCGCATTGTGTAATAATTCTAAATCATCGGTTTTATGTTGCCACAGAAATTTTGCGATGGTGCCATCTTTGGGCAACACATAATCAGGGCGCATCTCGATAAACAAATGCGCATGTTCGATGAGTTCTTGCCAACGTTGCCATTGATCAAGTGTGGCTAAAGTATCGCTGCCTAAAATCAGCCACAATGGGGTGTCACCTAATTCTGCCCGCAAGGATAACAACGTATCAATAGTATAAGAAGGCCCACTGCGTTGTAATTCACGATCATCGACCACTAAACCAGGTTGTTGATCGATCGCTAATTTAAGCATGGCTAAACGGTGCTCAGCAGATGCATCGGTTGGTTTTTTTAATACTGGAATTTGACAAGGGATCAAGCGGATTTCTTGCAAGTCAAATTGCTGATAAATTTCCAGCGCCGTGCGTAGATGACCAAAATGAATCGGATCAAAAGTACCACCTAATATGCCAATGGGTTTTTTCATGGTATTCCAGCGATGCCAGCCGTGCCTAATGCTAAGCGAGAAAGTTGATCCCACACATTGCCTAATTCAACGCCTTTAATAGTGCGATCAACAATGCCTGCTTGTTGCAATAGTTTATGAAGAGTGGATGTTGAATGTTTTTGTAACGCGTGACGAAAAAATGGTTTGCGCTTTTCCCAGATATATTGTTGTTGCAAGGCCCTTTCGACGGGCATGCCTTGCGCAGTGGCGGTGGCCAATGTCGATAAGCTTCTTAATTCACGCGTCAACGCCCATAAAATTAACGTGGGCTCAATACCTTCGCCTTTTAAATTAGCCAGAATACGCAAAATGCGTTTACCATTGCCTTGCAAACACGCATCGCCTAACGCAAAAATATCAAAGTGGGTATGGTTGCTCAGTGCTGTTGCAATTTGTTCAGTGGTTAATGTGCCTTGGCCGTATAACAAACGTAATTTTTCAATTTCTTGTGCCGCAGCTAATAAATTCCCTTCCGTGCTATCGAGTAATAATTGAATGCCAGCGGAAGGTACTTTCAGTTCAGCTTTGTGCAGGCGTTGTTGTAGCCATTGCGTAAATTGATTGTTATCGAGCGGCCAAACTTGTAGCGTAACACCCACTTTAGCAATAGCTGTAAACCATGCACTGCGTTGTGTTGCGGCTTCTAGTTTTCCCGTAATGATAATTAATATTTTATCAGGCGGTGGTTTTGCCGCATAGGCTTGTAGCGCTTTGCTGCCCGCATCACCTAATTGATTGACTACGCGCAATTCTAATAATTGTTTATCGCTGAACAGTGAACGCGTGTTGGTATTATTAAAAAAATTCGGCCATGAAAAACCGGTTTCACAATGAAACACTTGCCGTTCGCTAAAACCACGTTGCACGGCTTGAGTACGAATTGCTTCACAACTTTCTTGCACTAACAATGTTTCATCGCCGCTCACTAAATACATCGGCAGCAGATTTTTCTGCAAGTGAGCGGTTAATTGATCAGGGCGCAGTTGCATTTTTGTTACCTGATAGAGGGGATGCTTGCGGCATTATCCCCGCGTTGCTTAATGTTTGTTGTGTTACATGCGATCGCAAGCGGCCTAAGATCTGCACTATAGCATCGCGTTGCATTTCGGTTTGTAAACCGCTTTGAACATTTAGATCACCCAATATTTGATTGGCAGCCGCCGAGTAAGCGCGCGTTGCCATCACGGATTGTGGTGCTTGAATAATACGACCATGTTCATCCAACAATTGATAGGTGACGGTATAAGTGAGCAGATAAGTGCTCATTTGCCCGCTGGATCCTTGGCTGGTTAATTGCTGGCCCGATTGTTCGGATAATATTTGCAAGGCAACCGGTGCGGTATCAGAAGTTTCTGTGACAGTGACACCAACCGCTGTTAAAGTTTGGCTGAGTTGTTTGGTAAATGCACCATAAGGGTCATTTGATTGTACGTATAAAACGCGCAATGCTGGCGGCAGTGGTTCGTGCCCGCGCAAATGAAAACCGCAACCGGTTAATAGTAACAGGCTAAAGATTAATAATAATTTGGTGGTCAGTTGCATTGGTTTCATCATATTTTTCCGTTTTTTTACACCACAATATTCACTAATTTTTTACCCACTACAATTATCTTTTTGACCGCTTTATCTTGCAAATGTTGTTTTACGTTTGCTTCACCTAAAGCAGCAGTTTTAATCGCTTCTTCATTAGCATCGGTAGCAATAGTAATATTACCACGTAATTTGCCATTCACTTGTATCACCAAGGTTATTTGATCGGCTTTTAAAGCAGTGAGATCGGGTTTTGGCCATTCCGCATTAAGAATGAGGTCTGCAAAGCCGAGTTGTTGCCAAAGCGTGTGTGTAATATGTGGCACGATAGGGGCTAATAAACGCAATAAAAAGCTAAAACCTTGTTGAATGATGCATATTGAATTGGCATCATCTAATTTTAATTCGGTCACTAATGTTTGCAATAAATTTAGTAGTTTCATGCCACCCGAAACAACGGTGTTAAATTGCTGACGCTCAAAATCATTATAAGCTTGTCGTAATATTTCATGAATTTGGCGTTGCGCTTCGCGTTGCTGCGCATCTAATGTTTCGAGGTTAATAGCAGCCGTGTTGATAGTCGCAAATAAATTATTATTGGCAAAAGCAAACGCCCATAATCTTTTTAAGAAACGGTGTGAACCATCGACGCCGCTATCGGACCATTCTAAAGAATGTTCGGGCGGGGCAGCAAACATACTAAATAAACGAATAGTATCTACGCCATATTTATCGATCAATCCTTTGGGGTCAACCGTGTTGCCTTTCGATTTAGACATTTTGGAACCGTCTTTTAACACCATGCCTTGTGTTAGCAAACGAGTGAAAGGTTCATTGGAATTAATCAAGCCCGCATCACGCATTAATTTATGGAAGAAGCGCGCGTAGAGTAAATGCATCACCGCGTGTTCGATACCGCCGATATATTGATCGACCGGCGTCCAATAGTTCGCCCGATCATCAAGCATCGATTTATTTTGATCATTACAAGCGAAGCGCGCGTAATACCACGATGATTCGATGAAAGTATCGAAAGTATCGGTTTCACGTTGAGCAGGTTTGCCACACGTCGGGCATTTAGTTTGCAAAAATTCTGGCATATTTTTTAACGGTGAACTCGCGCCAGTGAACTCTACGTTTTCTGGCAAAACAACCGGCAAATCTTTTTCAGGAACCGGCACAGCACCACACGATTGGCAATAAATTATTGGCACCGGTGTGCCCCAATAACGTTGTCGTGATACGCTCCAATCACGGATACGATAATGGATTTCTTTTTTGCCGTGTTGCTTTTGTACCAAATAATCGGCAATAGCTTTTAATGCGGCAGCCGAAGTTAAACCGGTAAATTTTTCAGAATTAATCAGTGTGCCGTAGGGCATGTAAGCGCTCTGCGTGAAGTCATGGTTGATATTATTTTCCGGTGCGATGACTTGTTTGATCGGCAGGTGATATTTTTGCGCAAATTCAAAATCGCGTTGATCGTGTGCGGGCACTGCCATTACTGCACCAGTGCCATAATCCATCAGCACAAAATTGGCAATCCAAATAGGTAACTGTTCGCCAGTGATGGGGTGAATGGCTTTTAGACCCGTATCGATGCCGCTTTTTTCTTGCGTAGCGATCACGGCTTCTGCAGTGGGGAGGTTGCGGCATTCCGCCAAATAATTTTGCAACGCAGGGTTAGCTTTTGCCATTTGTTGCGCTAATGGGTGATCATCTGCAATCGCCAAATAAGTGCAGCCGAGTAAGGTGTCAGCGCGGGTGGTAAAAATTTCTAGTTTTTGTTGTTGGTTTAACACATCAAAATAAATCACTAAACCTTCTGAACGTCCAATCCAATTGCGTTGCATGGTACGCACTTCGTCTGGCCAGTGCTCTAGTGTATCTAGATCGTTTAATAATTCTTCAGCATAAGCAGTGATCTTTAAAAACCATTGCGGAATTTCGCGTCGTTCGACAAGAGCGCCCGATCGCCAACCACAGCCGTTGATGACTTGTTCATTGGCTAAAATAGTTTGGTCGACGGGATCCCAATTAACTATTGCACTTTTTTTATAAACTAAACCTTTGGCAAAAAGTTGGGTGAAGAACCATTGCTCCCAGCGATAATATTCAGGTTTGCAAGTGGTGATTTCGCGTGACCAATCATACGCAAATCCTAAATTTTTGAATTGTTGGCGCATGTAATCGATATTTTCGTAAGTCCATTTTGCGGGCGCGACCTTGTGTTTGATTGCCGCATTTTCGGCAGGTAATCCGAACGCATCCCAACCAATTGGCTGCAATACATTTTTACCCAGCATACGTTGGTAACGGGCAATTACATCGCCGATGGTGTAATTACGCACATGCCCCATATGCAGCTGCCCGCTGGGGTAGGGGAACATGGCGAGGCAATAAAATTTTTCCCGTTTCGTGTCTTCAATGGCTTTAAAACACTGTTGTTTTTCCCACAATTGCTGGGTTTCTTGTTCAATAATTTGTGGCTGATATTGTTCTTGCATGGGTGTGCTTGTCTATATATAAAAATTGAGTGTCATTCTAGCCGTTTTCTGTGGGCAAGTAATCAAATTGTAACATTTTATTTAAATGTGTTGACGGATAGATAGTTTTAAGGTAATGTTTTTATTACCTTATAAAACATTTGCTCACGGTCGTGAGCGAAATAAAAGGCATATTTGTTATATATGATATATATGCTATAATTAACAAAGAAGTAGGTGAAAGATGCAAATAATCATTACTGAATGGGCCCTTAATTCATATTTAGAGTTAAAGGGTGAGCAAGTGTTTAGTAGTAGTGAATACCAAAATTTAATTAGGCCAGATGTTTTACGATTAAAAAAATTTCCACATGACACCAAATTTAAACAAGGTAAATTTTGGTCGGTAGCGCAAGATAATAGAAGTGGTTTAATAATTCCTAATGGGTATAAAATGAAATGGCATCAGATTGGCAATGGTCTTATTCAATTACGGTTAACTATCGGTGTTTTTGCCGATCAATGTTTTTTGTGTGAAGCCTATGTTAAGGGAAATGAAAAACAAGAGCGAAGAAAATTAGCTAAATTTAAAACGTATTTAAAAATGATTCGTTTGAATCGCTATACAATTCGAGGAAAATTAACATGAGAGCACATGTACATACTAAATATCAGATTTCTAAAGACCCATCTGATTATTTAATTACCAATAATCAAGCAGTAAATCCTCCTAATGAGCAGATGAAGTTATTTCAGATTGCCATCCAAATGAAAAAAGCGGGGTTAACTGATTTATTTATTATTAACTCTGTACAAACTGCATTAGAATTTGAAGGTGTTGCAGATTTAATGAATTTGTGGGCAGAAGAACATAGTAAAAAAGAAAGAGAAGAAATTATTGCTGATATTCAAGATATGATTGATGTCTGCGAACAAAAAGAAAGGTCAGAAGAACTTTACATCAAATTTAACGACCTCGACGCCATTGCTAAAAATATAAGAGCTTTTAAAGATAGCTTATATCACTTAGTAATGGAGCGTGGCGGAATCAATAAATTAGCAGAGTTAACCGGGATACCACAACCTTCTTTATCTCGTTTTTTTAATTCTAATGCAATGCCAAGGAGGGCGACTGTGCTTAAAATTGCAAAAGCATTAAATTTAGATGAGATTAAAATAGATGGGTTGTGGGGCTAACACCACTCTGCCTTAAACCTTATCGATTAACCCCGTATAAACTTATACCGTATAATTATATACGGTATATTATTATACGCCTGCCTACTTTCGCTTACGGCCGTAAGCGAATGCTCAAAATTTGCACAATCATTGATCGCTAACACTTAAAACACTACTTGATTGGTTAACCTATAACCATTACATCTATAGTAATTTCAAAAGATTCATGTAAGATATTTAGAAATATGTAAGACTTTGGGAAGCAAGGCCAAATTGTTTTTACCTATCAGCCAATTAATACTTAATATGTGTCATAAAATAGGTTAGTATGCGCAACCACTTTTCAATTAAAGTGGCTAATTAAAATAATTATTAACTTATACTAAAAATGTTTGGTACACCAAAGAAAGTTGCAACTAAAAAAACTTCTCAATCTGAACGCCCGAGATACAGGCAGCAGCAACATAAGCGTGCTGCTTCTCAGCATGTTCCCTCAATAAAAGAACTGCAACAAGACTATTCTGTTGTTTTACCTGCGAAGGCGCATTCAGCACCGCTGCTGACGCTGAATAATCCTCATGCTCCAATGCCATCTGCGGAAAAGAGAGCCAGTAAAAAACGTGCTTATAATCATCAAAATATTGTTGATGATAATGAACAACATGATAATAATGAACAAACAGTTGTTAAAAGATTGGATTTTAGTTCGCAGTCTTTGCAAGACAAGACGATGGGCTCACCCAATAAACAAAGAAAAATTGATGAACCGGCTATAGATTCTTCTAGCCATAAGGTGATCCAACAAACCTTAAATGGCCGTTTACGCGCTACTAAAATTGGTTCTTTAATCATCGACACGACGTCGGATAAAGCGAGCCCACCAATTAAATTACCCGGTAGCCGTCATTCTCATAAGAGTGATGGTTTTGATATTGACAAAACCCCAAAAAGCAGCCAACTTACTCCAATTTCGAGTGGTCGTTATGATGTCGATAGATCACCCGATAGCAATGCACACACGCCCATGGAGGTCGATCATACGCCTAACAGTCAAGCGCAATCTCCACAGCAAGTTAGCCGTATTACTGTTGCTCCTTTAGGTGCCGATGCTCTTATGCGAGAGCAGCCTGCTGTTGCTGCTGCTGTGGTATCGCCGAAATCTCCTCCACGTCGTCGTCGCTTAAGCTTTTCAGAAGCAATACAACCAGATGCGCAACCTATTGTGCAAGCAGCAGCTGTAGTTGCAGTAGCTCAACAACAAGAAGTACAGCAACAGCCACAAAACCCCTTACTTGTGCAGCAAAAAAAGGCACTGGAAGAATTATTAATAGCTAAAGAAAAAACTTTGCAAGAAGACCGTGGTGCTCTTTTCTTTTTGTTCTATTCGGTAAAACGTACGGATGCAAAAGCGCAAGCTATTAAAACAGCTCGAGGCGAACTCAACGCTATTCAAGATCTGCCTGCGCTTAACGACCTTGTGGGTAGATTATTAGCGGATAAAATTATTACAAGTCATCGCAGTAGCTTTGGTTTACATATAACTGCGTCAGATACCCAAAAAGAGTTGGAAAGTTTTCAGAGAAATCTTCTACCACAATTAAGACGTTAATTAGTAGGGGTGGTGCTCCTCCTCCGCACCACCTCAAACACTATCGCGAGTATAAATAACCCCAATATACTGCCGATGATTAGGTTAACACCTAGCAATACAAACGGTGTTGCGCCGGCCATGGCGCGCACTGTTCCGTTGACGACAATGGATACAAATTGTGGGCCGCTGGCAATAATTTTGCCGTGCGGATCGATGATGGCAGTCACGCCAGTGTTAGAACTAAATAAATTATAACGTCCCGTTTCTTGCGCACGTATTTGGCCAATTTGTAAATGTTGCGCGGCGGCGAATGATTCGCCAAACCATGCATCATCGCTGATGGTAATCAGCATATTGGCACGCGGAAGATCATGTAATACTAAATCGGCATAGGCAATTTCATAGCACACATAAATAGCAAGATTTACTTTAGGCATTTGCAGCAATGGTTGATCTAATTCGCCGGGTTTAAAATCAGACATCGGAATGTTCAGAAAACCTAATAATTTTCCTAGCCAACTTTGCAATGGAATGTATTCACCAAACGGTACGAGATGGCGTTTGTAATAAATGCCGTGGCCAGTGCCCAATGCCATAGCTGCATTGTAATAAGTAAAACCGATTTGAATGGGAATGCCGGTCACTAAAGTAGTTTGATGTTGTTTGGCAGCACGATCCATCGCGGCGAGAAAACCTTGTGCATCTTGAGCGAGCATGGGAATTGCCGCTTCTGGCCAAACGATTAGTTGGTTGTTCCAATTGAGTGCCGTTATTTTAGAGTAATGTTGCAGAATGGTTTCGAGATAGTCACGTGACCACTTGAGTTGTTGTGGTGTGTTGCCTTGTATCAAAGCTACGCGAATGGGTGCATTAATCGGTGTGGTCCATTGAATAGGCGCAAGTGCTGCGGCGCCAATCCAGATGATGGCGACCGCCAGAATATTAGCAATAAAAAGTAAATGCTTTTTTGCGCGCCACGCTATAATTGCCAATACCAATAAACTGCTGCAAAGCGTTACTGCAAATGAAATGCCATATTCACCGACAATGGGTGCAAAACCGTGCAGCGGTGAATTTGCTTGGCTAGCGCCTAAAAATAACCACGGGAAGCCGGTAAATACCCAACTGCGCAACCATTCGAATAATACCCAGGTGCAGGGAAAACCGAGCAGCAATTTAATCGGTGTGGTAATCGGGAAAATTTTAGTAAATAAATAACCTTGAATGGCGATGAACAGTGCCAGTGCAATAATAAATACAGCGGTGAATGACCCAGCCAGTAACATATTAGCATTGCCAAAGTTGTGGATGCTGATGTAGACCCAAGAAGCACCGATACCAAAAATGCCGAGCCCAAATAAAAATCCGCGCCAGAATGCTTGTGTAGGTGTGCTATTTAACCAACTACATAGCAATAAAGCAGGGCAGATGACGGCAACGGGATAAATACCAAACGGTGCGAAGGCAAATATTAAGTAAATGCCCGCACAGAGTGCGAGGATGTCTTGGAATTTTATTTTAAGTTTTAGCATAATTTTTAAATATTCGGTCTTGCCATAAATAACGCAGAAAAAATCGAGCTTATTTTTTCTCCCAGTGTTTTTTTATCGTTATATTTGATTTGGTAAATGTCGGCTTGTTCGCTGGCATTAAGTAGATAATCGTCGCTGGTGATTAACTCATCAGCCAAATTGAGTTTAATAGCATGAGTGGCCAACCAATGTTCGCCCGTCGCTACTTGTTGAATGTCGACGATGGGCCGATTGTGCTGGATAAATTCTTTAAATATGCCGTGGATATCTTCAATTTCTTCTTGCATCTTGTGGCGGGCTTTTTCGGTATTTTCACCGAACATTGTGAGAGTGCGTTTGAATTGCCCTGCGGTCAGTTGTTCAAAATCGATATCATTTTTTTTCAGTAGCCGGTGAAAATTAGGTAACTGAGCAATAACACCGATGGAACCGATAATCGCAAATGGGGCAGCGAGAATGCGGTTGGCGACACAAGCCATCAAGTAACCACCGCTGGCGGCGATTTTATCGATAGCTACCGTCAATGGAATTTGTTTTTGTCGCAAGCGTTGCAATTGCGAAGCCGCTAACCCATAGGCTGACACCATGCCGCCATAACTTTCGAGACAAACAATCACTTCGTCGGTGGGTTTTGCTACTTGTAACACAGCAGTGACTTCTTCGCGTAAGTTACTAACAGCCGAAGCTTTGATATCACCGTGAAATTGCAACAAAAAGATACGCTTTCTGGCATGATGTTGAGCATGCTTTTCGCTTTTTTTCTCAGCTTTAGTTATTTTTTTATATTCAAGTTTAGGCAGGATCTCTGCATGGAGAATATCGGCATATTCATTAAATTTTTTATTGAGTTTTTTGATTTCTAATTTGCTTTTTTCGAGGGTGGACGACATACGCCTAACGACCAAGATGCCTACCACCAAAATCAGTAGTGCGATAACAAAGGTTAACGTCTCCGCTAAAAATAAACTGTATTGTGACCAGAAGTGCATATTTGTTCTTCCTTTATAGTAATTTAGCAGATGGTATAATGAATGTTACCATTTGTCATGTATACTCATCGTAGTTGAATTTTAGAGCATTTTATTATGTTAGATATATCCCAACTTAGCTTTGAACGCAACGATAAACCTATCTTTGCGGGCATTAACTTTACCCTCAACACTGGCGAAGTATTGCAGGTCGTGGGGCCTAATGGTGCTGGCAAAACCACCTTGCTGCGGGTTTTATGTGGGTTGCTAACCCCCAGCGCTGGAGAAATTAGGTGGCAAGGCCAGGGCATTCATGAGCACTGGTATGATTATGTCGATGGGATGATTTATTGCAGCCATCAACCGGCCCTTAAACAAGGCCTTACAGTATTAGAAAACCTCCGCCTCTATCGTGGGGTATTGCGCGGTCGCTTCGGCGATATACGTTCAATCAACAAAGCCATGCAACGCGTGGGCTTAGCAGGTTATGAAAATACCTTGGTACAGTCGCTTTCAGCAGGGCAAAAAAGACGGGTTATTTTAGCAATACTGCTATTAGCTAAGACACAGCTATGGTTGCTTGATGAGCCTTTGACAGCGCTCGATCAAGCTGGTGTCAAACTGACGGAAACATTGATCGCCGAATTTGTTGCAAAAGGAGGAATGGTTATTTTTACCAGCCACCAGCCCATTGATATAAAAAGCAACACCGTGTTTTTGGGAGTTTTGAATTAATGGATTTATACCGGCTTTTTATCACAACCTTACGCTTAGAAGCGCTACTAATTTATCGCCATTATTCGCAAGTGCTTAACCCATTATTATTTTACGCGATGACAATTAGTTTATTTCCATTGGGGTTAAGCCCCCAACCACAGCTATTACATGCAGTTGCCCCTGGCGTTCTTTGGATTGTAGCGCTGTTATCCATCTTGCTTAGTTTACATCCGTTATTTGAAGGTGATTTTGCCGATGGCACCTTAGAGCAATTATTATTAAGCCCACAACCATTATCGATTATCATTTTGGCAAAGTTGCTTGCCCATTGGCTCCTTAGCGTTTTTCCGCTGATTTTACTCGCCTTACTGTTCGCTCCTTTGCTACACTTACCGCTGGCGGCGATGGGCACATTATTTGCAAGCTTGCTATTGGGCACACCGGTTTTATTGTTAATCGGCGCTATCGGCAAAGCATTGACTTTAGGCATACGCAACAGCAGCTTATTAGTGATGCTGTTGGTATTACCGTTTTATATTCCCGTTCTTATTTTGGGTGCGGGTAGCGTTGCATTAGCGGGTACGGGCTTAGCTGTTACTGGCGAACTGGCATGGCTTGGTGCGATGTTAGTATTGGCTTTACCATTAGCGCCATTGGCCATTGCAGCGGCGTTACGTGTCGGAATTAATTGAAAGGTATTTTTTTATGTGGTTATGGTTTAACAAGCTCACTACATCCAAAGTATTTTATCAATTCGCCGGGCGATTATTGCCATGGCTGGGTGCGCTTACGATTATATTATTAGCCTATGGGCTATACGGTGGTTTAGTGTTAGCACCGCCTGATTATCAACAAGGCGACGCATTTCGTATCATCTACGTGCACGTGCCGTGTGCATTATTATCTATGATGATTTATGTTTTTATGGCCGTGGCCGCTGCGGTAGGGTTAATTTTTAGGATCAAATTGGCGGATATGTTAGTCACTGCTAGTGCGCCATTAGGCGCAAGTTTTACACTCTTGGCATTAGTGACAGGATCGTTATGGGGTAAACCGATGTGGGGCGCATGGTGGGTGTGGGATGCGCGCTTAACATCGGAATTGATTTTGTTGTTTTTATATCTCGGTGTCATTGCATTGCGTTCGGCCATCCCCGACCGCGAACAAGCCGCGAAAGCTTGTGCTATTTTGCTAATCGTGGGGGTGATTAACATTCCGATTATTCATTATTCTGTTTATTGGTGGAACACCTTGCATCAAGGCGCAACCCTCAAATTATTTGGTTCTTCATTAATAGCACCGAGTATGTTGCACCCATTGTTAGCGATGATCGCAGCGTTTATATTTTATTTCGCTGTCGTTTTATTGCTGCGCACCCGCTGTGAAATTTTAAAACGCGAACGCAAAAGCCGCTGGGTATTAGAACTGAAAAATTAAGGATGACAAACTTAACGAAGCAGTGGCAATCTTAAATGTAGGTCGGATCAAGGAGCGTAGCGACGGATCCGACATGGGGTGTAATTATTATACAATTTAAATTTGAGGGAATTTAGGACTAGGCGGTGTTGTTACAGGCAATACAGTTTTAGTGGGTGTGGGCTTAGCTGTTGCTGCTGCACTTGTTGGGCGGTGATGAATGGGGCTAGTGAATTTAGCCGCATTTAAAGGGTTAGAATAGCCCTGATAAGAGCTGCCGCTGCTGCTCGTATTGCTAGTTGAAATAGACTGACATGATGAACTAGATCTTATCGACCCTGTATCACTCCTATCATCTGGAAAATGCATCATTTCTTCGTCTTTTGGTTCTTCTTCATCGCTGTCTTCTGTAGCAGTTGTGCCTGCAGGCATTGCAGAAATGCTGGCGGATGTTAAAGGAGGTTGATTTGTAGTTGGCTGTTCAGCATCTGTATTTTGCACAGCAGCTATTTCAGATTTAGGAAAAGAAAAATCAATTTCACCATCCTTAACTGTTTGAACGGTAAAGCTAAATGACATTGCTAATGTTTGCAAAACGTATTCGTCGTTATAAGCCTCTAGTGTGAGGCCATCGCGCAAATTTTTCTTAATTTTTTTTTGACGTTGTGCTGGGCTGTTTTTACACCAATGCGTTTCGATGATTCTAATATTATAACATCGTTCAATAAAGTTATAAAAAGGCCTACTTTTGAAAGCATCGCTGGCTTCATCAAAGATATGCAGGTAAGTTCCTATGCGAATTAATCCCATCTTTATAGCGGGTATATTAGCAGCATCAGACCTATTTAAGGATTGTAGTGCAGAAAAAAAATTAATGTCGCTTTTTGTTTTTTCATGTGCAGGTTTAATTTCATCAACCGCAAAGCTAGCACTGGTAGTTTTTTGTTTTAATTTTTCTGTAGCAGGTGAAGCGGTTAATTGCCAAACTGTTTTGAGTGCGGGTATAATTTGTTTCTTTAACCATTCTTCATAGCCTTTAGCGTTACTTTTTTCTGGTGTGGCGAACATGTCGGCGCTTTTCAGTTTATTGTAGAATTGATTAAATTCATTAAAAATTCTAGTGTCTACAACGAGTTTAGTTTTATCTGATTGTTCTCCGTATAGTTTTTCTGTAAAAGAAAGACCTAAAAGATCGGCTAATGCATTAGTTTTATTGCCCTGGCTGTTACCACAAGCTCGCATTATATTTTTTAAAAAGTCAGATTTGGTAAAAAACTCCACAATACTTTGTGGTGATATCCCATCTATATGTGTAAGCGCTGTTCGCAGCCTGCGAATTGGCCTTAGTTCTGTTGATTTTAAAGTGGCCGCACCAGTTAGTTCTCTTTGCAGATCTTCTTTATTGATAAGTTGCACACAGCAAAATAACAGCAAAGCTCTGCATGATTCTAATAATTTGGCTTGTGTTATAGTTAAATGATTAAAATCTTTAGTTCTTGCAAATTCCTTCTGCAATGAGGGTACTAATAAACCCAGTTTTTCAACGTGCCCTATCAATTCTTTTTCAATTATTTTAACATTTAATAAATATGTTTTTCTATCGCCTGTTTCCGATTTTTCTTCCGCAGTCGCGGTTTGACTTGCTGTTTTTTGTTGTTCTTTTCGTTGTCTATTTTTATCTTGTTTTTCTGCTTCTTGTTTTGCTAGCGCGTCACGTGTTTGCAACCATTTTTGATGTTTCCGTAGAATTTTTTCTCTAGTTTGCTGTTCTTTTAACTCTTTTGCTTGTTGTTCTGCGGCTTCTTTTTCAATGCGTGCTTTTTCTTCCGCAATTTTCTCTTCCTCTAAATGTTTGGCGGCTTGTTCCGCAGCTAGCCGCTGTTTTTTGGTTAATGTTGGCTGTTGTGGTTTGGGCGAGCTGGTTCTTGTTTGTGCTGATGTTGAACTTGTTGGCTCTTGAGCTTGTTGAGCTTGTGATTGGATATATGTTAACAAACTACTGACAACAGTCTCAATGTCTAAGCTAGAAAATGAATCACGAGGTATTTTAATTTCTAAAGAATTATTATTGTATATGGCATCTCTCGATAAAAACTTTGCTATATTATTTGGGGTAATAAAAACGTCGACATTGCCATTTCTATATTTATATTTTCCCTTACTAAACTTCGTAAGCTTTAGGCTTACCGTCTGTGATGCCGCATCAAATTTTGCTTCGTCAATCCAATTAGTAAACGTAGCATTAAATCTGATTTTGAAATCATCGACTTTCTTTGTAGCCTCTGCGTTTGCTTTTTTCTCATCTAATGCTGCTTTTTGCGAAGCAATATTTGCTTTGATAGGGTTGATTAAATCTGCAAATTTATTTTCTTCATTTAATTTAATAAAGATATCAGATTTAATGGATGTTTTTTTCTGTTGACTAAAATATACATAGTTTTCCTTAGGTTTTTTTATTATATTTTTAATGTAACCATGCAATTCTTCAGCGGTAATTTTAAATCTATCCACAGTTTCTGCTTCTTTGTCATCCTTGGCTTCTATTGTTTTTCCATTACTGTCAAAGAAAAATTCTTGCTGGTCACCAAATGAGATATCAACGATTTTTTGTTGTTCGTTGTATTCTATAGTTGGAGAAAAATTGAAATGAGATGAAAAATTGTATCGAAGGATCGCAATTGCAGTCATTACATTTTTTTCTTCGGCGGGTTTCTGGTAATAATTATTAAGTGCAGAAAAATTATCGCATGAAATAGTAATTGTATTATCCTGTGCAGTGCATGAAGATGAATTATCGAGTGCTATGTCAAACGCTGCCGCCATTTTTTCTATTGTTACATGGATTGACGCATTATTATTGACAATATCATAAAATTCTTGACTGAAGTTTATTTTAACTACGTTCTGCTTTTCATCATGTTCAATACTAATAATCCAATTGGGATATCGTTGATGAAAATATTTTATAAAGACTTCCCTTTCACGGGCTTGTTGTGCTTTTAGGTCAGGTACTTGTTCTTGTTTGACTTCTTCTGCAGCACTTTTTATTTCAGGTAGTCTCGGTAGTTGTGCAGCGTTAGGTTTTCGAGTGCAATAATAAATACCTGCAGCCCC
Organism: Gammaproteobacteria bacterium; assembly: GCA_013288885.1. Classification (GTDB taxonomy): domain Bacteria; phylum Pseudomonadota; class Gammaproteobacteria; order JABDBA01; family JABDBA01; genus JABDBA01. The sequence continues at coordinate 30,522 of JABDBA010000005.1, forward strand.
AGCTGCTACTACGGTGAATAAAAAAACTGGACCAAAACCCCACCAAAAGTCTGATAGAGAAAATGAAGTTGCGAGAGTTGCGGCAACAGTATTTGTGGCATCGACTGGTTTTTGCTTAAATCTATCTTCTACTGATAAAAAATAATCAATAATTTTTTGGTTATTTAATTTTTTGGCAATTTCGAATGGAGAAAAAAAGCCCTCCTCTAGTTTTCCTGGTGATTGCCATGGATTTACACCTTTATTCACCATGTCTTTTATTGTATCAAGGTGGCTATCATGATCACAGTTTTTAACAAAAAATATCATAATGCCAATAGCTATTTTTTGATCACTTTCTGGGAGATTAACAAGCCCGTGTTTTACATATTGGTCTAGTACCTTTAAACAGTTTGGAATCCAGCTTTCTTTTGCATGGCTATTTGCATCGCTAAAGGTATCAATTAATAGATCTATCGGATGTTGACCCAAATGATTCTTCTTATTTGCGGCATTTAACATTATCCATTTAACTAATTCACTATTCAGGTGCGAGATTTTACTGAAGGTTAGTATTGGAAAAAAATATTGGTTATTATCTGATATAATAATGGGCGAGATGCCGAGCCCCCATAAAAACTTAATACTTTCGTCGTCATTAGTATTAAAAAAAAGCCATAATAATTTATCGGCTAATCGCGCATGTTCCTCATTGGCTATTGGAAACCCTTCGGCTATATATTTTTTAAATACTGATGTAAAATTAGTAAGAGTATCTTTGCTGATATTGTTTATACGATCTATTTTAGTAAGTTCAGTAACTTCTTTATTGAGTTTATCTGCTATTTTTTTAATTTTTTCTGCAGACATTGTTTTTTGTTTGGCAGTTTCCCCGCTATTTTCATGCTGTGATTTTTTATTGGGTTTGCTCTTTGTGTTGGTTGCTGCAGTTGGTGTGGAAACTGCGGCTGGGGTTTCAGCACGAAGGATCCCACTTGAGACCGTGGGGTGGTTGTTTGTGCTAACCGTGGAGTTATGCGTCAAAGTATTTAGTTGGCTGCTATTTTGTGGGGTGGTGGGTGCGGAATATGAGCTATTGCCCATCTGGCTGGCATTGTATTGCCCAAATTGATTGGCCGCGTTTAATACCAGCTCTACTGCAACGGCGGCAGTGGTGTTTTCAGCAACAGCGGCGGATCGCCCAAGGATATTTCCAAAAAAATAAGCAGGCCCCAAAAACCCGGCAGCAAGGCTAGTAAAAGCTGAAACTTGCTTTGGCAAAGGGTTACTTTTTTCTATTCTATTGGCATGTTTAGCTGCCCGTCTATCCCTTTTTCGCCCGATAGCATCATTACCTTGTTTCAGCCGTTTATGATGGCTTTTATTGTATGCATGTTTTGGCATCATGAGGTATATTCCGCAAGTCATGTTAAAAGGGTTTAAAATGACATATTATAAGGGATATTCCTTAATGAAACCTTAAGAGATCCTTAAGCCGAGAAATTAAATATGACCAACTTAACCGAATTTCTACATATGGGCGGTTATGCCATTTACGTTTGGCCAGCATTCATTGCAGTCGGCGTGGTATTGCTTACTAATTTAATCCTGCCGCTGGTGCAACATAAAAAATTACTCAATCATGAACCACATCCATAAGCAACGCGCGATATTAATCGCATTAATCATCTCCTGTGTTGCTATTGCGGCTGGGTTAGCACTATATGCACTGCAACAAAATATCAACTTATTTTATAGCCCCAGTCAAATCGCGGCAGGGCAAGCACCGCCAGCACATGAATTTCGTTTGGGTGGATTAGTACAAATGCATAGTGTGCACCACGATAACAACAGCTTGCGCGTTACTTTTGGAGTGACGGATAATAAAAATAGCGTGCTGGTACAATATAATGGTGTGCTGCCTGATCTCTTTCGCGAAGGGCAATCAGTCGTCGCTGATGGCAGGCTCGATTCACATAATGTATTTATCGCCGATCAAGTGCTAGCAAAACATGATGAGCGTTATATGCCAGCCGCAGTAAAAACATTCTTAAAGCAGGCAAAATCATGATACCTGAATTAGGTTACTTCGCACTCATCTTGGCGTTAGGCATGGCATTAATTCAAGCCATATTTCCTTTGCTCGGTATTTGGCGCGATAAGATGTCATGGATAGTATTGGCAAAACCTGTAGCATTGGGGCAATTTTTATTTTTAGTGCTTAGTTTTTTCTGTTTGATTTATGCGTTTGTCACCGATGATTTTTCTGTGGCTTATGTTGCGCAAAATTCCAATACCCAATTACCTTTACTGTATAAAGTAGCAGCGGTATGGGGCGCGCATGAAGGCTCGGTATTATTATGGGTCACTATTTTAGGTTTTTGGACAGCGCTGGTTGCGGTGTTCAGTAAAAAAATTCCGCTGCAAATGCACGCGCGCGTATTAGCGGTACTCGGTTTTATTAGCTCTGGTTTTTTACTTTTTCTGATTACGACTTCAAGCCCATTTCGACGTTTGTTATTAAATACGCCTGCACAAGGTATTGATTTGAATCCTTTGCTGCAAGACCCTGGGTTAGCGTCGCATCCACCTATGCTTTATATGGGATACGTGGGGTTTTCGGTAGCATTTGCTTTTGCGATTGCAGCATTACTAACTAATAAAGTGGATGCAGCGTGGGCGCGTTGGATGCGCCCATGGACGATCGCAGCGTGGTGCTTTCTCACGCTCGGTATTACCTTAGGCAGTTGGTGGGCCTATCGCGTATTGGGGTGGGGCGGCTGGTGGTTTTGGGACCCGGTAGAAAATGCCTCATTTTTACCGTGGTTAGCAGGCACAGCATTAATTCATTCTTTGCTAGTCACCGAAAAACGTGGCAGCTTTAAAAGTTGGACGTTGTTGCTAGCGATCTGTGTTTTTTCACTCAGTTTAGTCGGCACGTTTTTAGTGCGATCAGGCGTGTTAGTTTCGGTACATGCGTTTGCTAATGATCCGGCGCGCGGTAAATTTTTATTATTATTTTTAGCAGTAGTGATCGGTTGTGGGTTATTGCTTTATGCGTTGCGTGCGCCTTTTATCAAAGGCGGTAGTTATTTTTCGTTGTTATCACGCGAAACGTTTTTATTAGCCAATAATGTATTATTGATCGTTGCCATGACAACGATTTTATTAGGGACACTTTACCCGCTCATCATAGATGCGTTGGGTTTAGGTAATATTTCGGTAGGGCCGCCGTATTTTAACGCCGTGTTTGTGCCACTGATGATCCCATTATTATTTTTAATGGGCGTGGGGCCTTTATGTTACTGGCGCGAAATGAATTTAAAAGTATTGCTAATGCGCTTGTTGTATCCCGCCATTATTGCGGTATTTTTAAGTCTGTTATTGTTATTGATGACTACTGATAAAATTCCTGTCATGGTTTTTATCGGTTTAGCTTTAGCTTGTTGGGTGATTTTAGTGACCGTTAAAAGCATGTTATTAAAAGGTTGGCCGCTTTCTTTCAATCATATCGGTATGGCATTAGCCCATATTGGCATTGCAGTTTGTGTGATTGGTATTACGATGACTAGTTATTATAAATTAGAACGCGATGTACGTATGCAACCAGGCGATATAACCACGGTGGGTGCATATGATTTTAAATTTATGGGCCTCACCAATTTACAAGGCCCCAATTACACGGGGTTGATTGCCGATTTTCAAGTAACGCACAAAGATCAGTTTGTTACTTTATTACATGCACAAAAACGTCTTTATACCGCACAACAGATCCCCGATACCCGCGCCGCTATTGATGCAGGAATTTTCCGCGATTTATATGTAGCGCTCGGTGATCCACTAAACAATAATGCTTGGGCGGTACGAATTTATTACAAACCTTTTGTGCGCTGGATTTGGTGGGGAGGGTTGTTGATGGTACTGGGCGGGATTTGTGCTTTGAAAAATTCTATTTCTAAACGATATATTAATTAAGGGGCAGCACAAAATAACTTTCCTGGGTTATCAAATGGATTGACTGAATGTCATAAGCAGACCGTCGATTACATGGACGTAATCAACGATCGCAGGGAAGCTGGTCCGTCTGCGTTGACATCAGGCAAGCCAGTTGATAATGGAAAGTTATTTTGTTCACTATTAAGAACTTGCAATATGTATACAAATAAATCGCGTTTACAATTTCTTGCACCATTGGTGATCTTCATTGTGCTTGCTGTATTTCTTTGGCGCGGTTTAAGTCTCGATCCACGCCAACTGCCATCACCGCTCATCAATAAACCTGTGCCCACTTTTAAACTCATCACGCTAGAAGACGCACAGCAAAATTTCAGCAATAAAAATTTATTAGGGCATGTCTCTCTAGTGAATGTATGGGCCACCTGGTGCATAACCTGCCAAGTCGAACACCCCATCTTGATGGATATTGCCCATGCATCACCAATCCCTATTTATGCAATTGACTACAAAGACGATCGTGCCACCGCGCTAAAATGGCTGCAATCACATGGCAACCCCTATAAAATGGTGGGATTCGATGGTGATGGTAAAGTCAGCATTAATTGGGGCGTATACGGCACACCCGAAACATTTGTGGTTGATAAAAAAGGTATTATTCGTTATAAACTGATCGGGGTATTGACACCTGAGGTTTGGCAACATGAGATCTTACCGTTGATTGATAAACTTTAAATTATGAAATTTTTATTACTTTTAATAATCTTACTTGCCACCAACGCATTTGCGTCCAGCGATATTTACACATTTGCCAATACTGAACAACAAACCCGCTTTGCCGAACTCACGCAACAATTCCGCTGCTTGGTTTGTCAAAATGAAACCCTAGCAGATTCCAATGCGCCGTTAGCACAAGATTTACGCGGCGAAATTGCTGGTCTCATTCAACAAGGCAAAAGCGATCAACAAATCACTGATTATCTCGTGCAGCGTTATGGCAACTTCGTATTATTTCGTCCACCTTTTAATCCCACCACTTATTTACTATGGGTAGGCCCATTCATCTTATTAATAAGTGGTTTAATGTTAATCGCTTTTTTGGTTGTAAAACGAAAAAGGCTAGAACCTAATTACTTAACCAATGACGAGCAACAACAACTGGAACAACTATTAAAAGATAAGAATACGGAGAAACTCCCATGATAATTTTTTGGTTGGGTGTTGTATTGTTGCTCGCTATTGCATTAATGATTATTTTAGTTCCTCTGCTGCAAACACCGCAGGTGACAATGTACAGTAGAAAAGCAATGAATGTCGCCATTTATGAAGAGAATACCGCGCAATTACAAACCCAATTAAATGAAGGCTTAATTGATCAAGACAAATTGCCTGCCATGCATTTAGAATTAAAACATAATTTGCTCGACGATGTGGTAGATGAAGCAAACACGTGCAATTTAGCAACCCAACGTAGTTGGATTAGCGCCCTATTTTTGCTGATTGCGTTGCCGCTGTTTACTATTATTTTTTATTTGAACTCAGACAATAGCCAGCAAATGCGGGCATCGATTAAAGCGCAGCAAGAAGCGGTTGCAGTACAACAAATGCGTGTGCAATTAGGAACACCACAGCAAGTGATTGCGAGCTTGCAACAACATTTGGCGCAAAATCCAAACAGTGCGCAGGGGTGGTATTTGCTCGGCAGGCTTTATTTAAGCCAAGAACAATTAAACGAGGCAGTGAATGCTTTTGCCAAAGCTTATGCGTTGGATCCCAATAAACCGGATATTATTTTTCAATACGCGCAAGCACTTTATTTGACGCAGCATTCTTTAAAAGGTAAACCGACTGAGTTGTTACAAAAATTATTGCAGATCCAACCTGCAAACGATCAAGTCACAAATTTATTGGCAGTCGCCGCTTTTGCGCGTGGTGATTATCAACAAGCAATTAATAGTTGGGAAAAGTTACTCCCGCATTACCCGGCGGGCAGCCCCGATGAACAGGCGTTATTACAGGCTATTGCGCGCGCGCAGGCAGAGTTGATAAAGAGGTAACAAGTTGGATCGGATTCTTGAAAAAATGCTGCGCTTCCTGTTCCCCCCTTTGAAAAAGGGGGGCTAGGGGGGATTTGAGGAAGGCTGCACAATCTTTAAATCCCCCCGCCTCGCTTAGCGCTCGGCGACCCCCTTTTTCAAAGGGGGTGATATGTGACATGATTGAAATATATTGTTAGCACTTAAATTTTTGATTTTAATTAACATTTATGAAAAACCCAAACCAAATCGCTAAATTACGTTGGCAATGTAGACGTGGCATGTTAGAACTGGATTTATTGCTACTGCCATTTTTAGAAAAAGTCTATGAACAACTCAGCACAGAAGAACAAGATCTTTTTGCTAAATTGCTAACCTGCCAAGATCAAGATCTTTATACCTGGTTGATCCAACAAACACCTGCTGATAAAGAATATATACATCTCATAGAGCGAGTGCGTAACTGTGCTTAAAACTGCGTTTGATTTAAAATCCTCAGCTTATTTAACAACGTTATTAGTGTTATTACACGCAGGCGCAATTTTGTTTTTATGTCTGCTCTCGCTATCTATCGGGTTAATCATTGGCGCAGCTTGTTTGGCAGCAGTGAGTTTACTATTTACCCTGCGTCGCCATGCCTTACGTTTAGAAAAAGCAGCCATTATCAGAATTCATCGTATCAGCGAAGATTGCTGGCATCTTTACGATCGGGCCGATCGTTGTTGGCAGGCAGAATTGAGCAATAAAAGTTTGCGATCTTTGCCGCTGATTTTGTTAAACTTTAAAATACCCGGTCGGCGGTTTATGCTGCCCGTGCTGATAGTGAGAGATACATTAGCGCACGACGATTTTCGTCGTTTGAGTGTTTTGTTGTTGATGTAGTCTGAAGGGGTCAGATCTTGACTTGCTACTTGTTTGGAAAATATAGATTTATGTAGGTCGGCTCAAGCGAAGCGGAGCCGACAGCGATAGTGATTATCTTCCGCATGTCGGATCCGTCGCTTGCGCTCCTTGATCCGACCTACATTACTTCAGATCTCAGCGGCTAAAAAACGGGTGGGTAATATTAAATTTGCGTAAGAATTCTGAAGCCAGCAGGGCTGCTAAGCAGGTGATACAAGCCAATAAGGCGGTCAGATTCAATGTCATGGGTATTAATTCTGCAATAATAGCCAGGACTACCGTGGCATAACAGAGCCAACGCGTTTGTTTGGTGAACATTATTAGGCTCATAATAGCCAGAAAAGTTGGGGCAATTGCTTCCATATGAGTTAGGATAGTTTCCATGGTACATTCTCCTTTTTGTTTTAAATGATGATTAATCCGTAATCCTCAAGTGCTAGTATAGCCCCTTACAGAATTTTTGGGAGGGCTAAGTAGTGTTTAAGGTTGTAAGCAATGTCTTAAATTCAAGATTCTCAACAGGTTTTAGCTATGAAATACATTCGTAACTTTTCTATTATAGCCCATATTGACCATGGCAAATCGACCTTGGCGGATCGCCTTATCCAAATCTGCGGCGGCCTGGCAGCGCGTGAGATGGAAGCCCAAGTGCTCGATTCCATGGAGCTTGAGCGTGAGCGTGGTATCACCATCAAAGCGCAAAGCGTGACCTTGCACTACAAGGCAAAAGATGGCCATTCGTATCAGCTCAATTTTATCGATACGCCTGGGCATGTCGATTTTTCTTATGAGGTTTCACGTTCATTGGCGGCTTGTGAAGGCGCCTTATTGGTCGTAGATGCTGGCCAAGGGGTAGAAGCGCAAACCGTGGCGGTTTGCTATACCGCATTGGAGCAAGGGTTAGAAGTGTTACCTGTGCTGAACAAAATTGACTTGCCTCAAGCCGAACCTGCCCGTGTTATGCAAGAAATCGAAGATATCATTGGCATACCCGCACAAGGCGCAGTTTGCATTAGCGCAAAAATGGGCCTGGGTGTAGAAGACCTATTAGAACGCTTGATTGAAACTATTCCCCCACCGCAAGGCGACCCGCATGGATTATTACAAGCATTGATTATTGATTCTTGGTTCGACCCTTATTGGGGCGTGGTTTCTTTAGTTCGGGTGAAAAATGGCGTGCTCAAAGTGGGCGAAAAATTACAAGTGATGTCGACCGGTAAAGCCTATGTGGTGGATAAACTCGGTGTCTTTACTCCCAAACGATTAGAAAAAAAACAATTATCGGCGGGTGAAGTTGGTTTTGTGGTGGCGGGCATTAAAGATATTCACGGCGCGCCGGTGGGTGATACTTTGACCCATGCTGCTCATGCGGCGACTGAACCGTTGCCAGGGTTTAAAAAAGTCCATCCGCAAGTTTATGCAGGGTTATTTCCCGTAAATTCTGAAGATTATGGGGCTTTTCGGGAAGCGTTAGAAAAACTCAGCTTGAATGATTCCTCACTGTTTTTTGAGCCAGAATCATCAGAAGCGTTGGGCTTTGGCTTTCGCTGCGGGTTTTTGGGGCTGTTGCACATGGAGATCGTGCAAGAGCGTTTGGAGCGTGAATATGATTTAGAATTAATTACGACAGCGCCCACAGTGGTCTACGAAGTTGTCACTACCAAAGGCGCAATAGTTGAGGTTGATAACCCTTCGAAGTTGCCAGTCACCACGGATATTGCCGAAATGCGCGAGCCTATCGTGTTAGCAAACATCTTGGTGCCACAGGAGTACTTGGGTAATGTAATGACCTTATGTAATGAACGGCGCGGCCTACAAACCAAAATGCTTTATGTAGGCAAACAGGTTGCGTTATCGTATGAATTGCCGATGAATGAAGTGGTATTGGATTTCTTTGATCGCCTAAAATCGATCAGCCGCGGTTATGCCTCATTGGACTACAGTTTTATTCGGTTTCAGGTTGCTGATTTGGTGAAGTTGGATATTTTAATTAATGGTGATAAAGTCGACGCGCTGGCACTCATTGTGCACCGTGGTCAGTCTGATTACCGTGGTCGCCAGATGGCAGAACGCTTGCGCGAATTGATTCCAAGGCAAATGTTTGAAGTAGCTATTCAAGCAGCCATTGGTGCGCGTATTATTGCGCGCGAAAGTGTAAAAGCCATGCGCAAGAATGTTTTGGCGAAATGTTATGGTGGTGATATATCGCGCAAACGCAAATTATTGGAAAAACAAAAGGCCGGTAAAAAACGTATGAAACAAGTGGGTAAGATCGAAATTCCCCAAGAGGCTTTTTTAGCGGTATTAAAAGTGGAGAAAAAATGAACATTAATTTTGAATTAATATTAACACTTGCTGTCATTGTTACCGGTTTGATTTGGCTAATTGATGCGCTATTTTTTGCTAAACAACGTCAGCTAGCAGGGATTACTCAGTTGCCTATTTTGGTTGAATATTCCCGATCTTTTTTCCCGGTTTTATTGTTGGTATTATTATTACGTACGTTTATTGCTGAGCCATTTCGTATTCCATCCGGCTCTGATAAGCCCACTTTGTTGCCGGGCGATTTTATTGTTGTTAATAAATTCCACTATGGTTTGCGTTTGCCAGTGTTGCATACTAAAATTTTGCAGTTGGGTGAACCAAAAATAGGCGACATTGCGATATTTCGTTATCCTGTCGATCCATCGGTCGATTTTATTAAACGAATAATTGGTGTACCGGGCGATCGCATTAGTTATATCAATAAGGTTTTGTCTGTTAATGGACAACTGATTACGCAGACCCAATTAGGAACAGCAACTGATGAAGATGAATCAGGCCAAAACAGCTGGCCAGTGAATATATATGAAGAAGATTTAATGGGTGTGCAACATCAAATTTATAATCGACCAGATGCCAACTCGCAAGATTTTTCTTTAGTAGTTCCGCCGGGTGAATATTTTGCGATGGGTGATAACCGCGATAATAGTAACGATAGCCGTTATTGGGGCTTTGTGCCGGAACAAAATTTAGTCGGTAGAGCAATGATTATTTGGTTTAGTTGGGACAACGATCAACATAAAGTGCGTTGGTCGCGTATCGGTTCATCGATAAAATAAGGAGATAATCAAATGCGGGCAACAGAAAAAAGTCGTGGGATGACAGTTGTTTCTTGGTTATTTATTTTAGTGATCATTGCTATAGTGGCTATGGTCTTGATGCGTATAGTACCCGTGTATCTCCAGCATTATAGTATTGTAAGTACGCTAGATTCATTGAAAAAAGATCCGACAGTGCAATCACAAGAATCAGTGATTAGCATGTCAGACACTATCTCTACACAATTTCAGCGACGTTTATCGATAGAAAATATTAATTATATTAAAGCAGAAGATATTTCCGTAAAACCTAATACCGAAGGGGTATTGGTTGAGGTAGCTTATGAGGTGCGTGTGCCGTTTATTGCTAATATCGATTTTATAATAAGTTTTGATGATTCGGTACAGGTAGATAAAGAATAATGTTAGCCACCACTGCTTTATGTAAAAAACTAGGTTATACCTTCAAGGATTGTCAGTTGCTGGCCGATGCCTTAAGCCACCGCAGTGTGCGCGGTAAAAATTACGAACGCCTCGAATTTTTAGGCGATGCAGTGCTTAATTTTGTGATTGCTGCCGCGTTATTTCAAAAATGCCCACAAGCAAAAGAAGGTGATCTGAGTCGTTTACGTGCAAGCTTGGTGCGTGGAGAAACGCTAGCCGAATTGGCGCATGGCTTCCAATTGGGTGATTATTTACGGTTAGGGGCGGGCGAATTAAAGAGTGGTGGTGCGCACCGTAGTTCTATTTTGGCAGACGCGATGGAAGCTATCATTGGTGCGATTTACCTTGATGGCGGTTTGGCCATTTGCGAACAGTGTATTTTGCAGTGGTATGCGGCACGCTTAGAAAATTCTGCCGAAATACCCAATTTAAAAGATGCTAAAACGAGGCTGCAAGAATACTTGCAGAGCCGTCAGCTTCCGTTACCCGATTATGTTATTCTGGTCATTGAGGGTGCTGCGCACCAGCAAACGTTTCGTATGGAATGTCGTGTCGCTGGTTTTAAGCAGGTAGCGGTTGGCATGGGAACAACGCGTAAACGCGCGGAGCAGGAGGCAGCACTTAAAATGCTAGATTTACTGGAAAAATAATCACATGAAAAAAGAATCAGTTATTTCCCGTTGTGGCTATGTAGCTATTATTGGTCGTCCTAATGTTGGGAAATCAACTTTGCTGAATGCAATTCTTGGGCAAAAAATCAGTATCACTTCACACAAACCACAAACCACGCGTCACCGTATTTTAGGCATCAAAACTATAGGTGCGGTACAAACCATTTATGTTGATACGCCGGGTATGCATCGCCAAGCCAAGCAGGCGATTAATCGTTATATGAACCGTACTGCGTTACAAGTGTTGGCTGATGTTGATGTGGTGGGTTTTGTGGTAGAGGGCACGTATTGGACGCCAGAAGACGAATGGATATTAGACAAATTAAAAAAAATCACTAAACCGGTTATTTTGATTGTTAATAAAGTTGATTTAGTTAAGCCCAAAGCACAATTGTTGCCACACCTAGAACTGTTAAATAAAAAAATGGCTTTTGCTGATATTATTCCCTTGTCTGCACGTAAGGGAGAAAATGTACCAGAACTAGAAAATTTAATTGCAAAATTTTTGCCGGAAGGCCCACATTTTTTCCCCGATGATCAACTTACCGATCGTAATGATCGGTTTTTAGCCAGTGAAATGATCCGTGAAAAAATTACTCGTTTAGTACATGAAGAAGTGCCATATGCCGCGACGGTGGAAATTGAAGAATTTAAAGAAGAAGAAAAGTTAATACGTATCAGTGCAGTCATTTGGTTAGAGCGTGAAGGGCAAAAAGCCATTGTGATTGGTGAAGGCGGCAAGCAATTAAAAGATATTGGTCGGCGCGCGCGCTTAGATATGGAAAAAATGTTTGAACAAAAAGTTTTTTTAAAACTGTGGGTGCGTGTCAAAGAGAATTGGTCAGACGATGAACGTGCGTTACGGAGTTTAGGGTATGAGGAATAATGAAACCATTTTGCAATCGGCTTTTATTTTGCATACGCGTGCTTATCGTGATACCAGTTTGTTGTTGGAGCTATTTACTGTTGAGCAAGGCCGCATCAGTTTAGTAGCGCGCGGTGCACGCGGATCGCGTTCACGTTATAAGGGGTTATTACAGCCTTTTGTGCCGTTGTTGATATCCTGGTATGGCAAGAGCGAATTAATGACCTTGACCGTCGCAGAAGCCGATGGCGTGATGTTTAATTTAGCGGGCGAACGATTATTGTGTGGTTTTTATTTGAATGAATTATTGATGCGATTGTTGCATCGGCATGATGCACACCCGCAACTTTTTATGGCCTATCAGCAGGCCTTGCGCGGTTTACAAAATGCCACGTCGATGGCGGCTATTTTGCGGGCCTTTGAAAAACATTTGCTACGTGAGTTGGGTTACGCATTGCAATTGGATCGCGAAGCGCATTCAGGGCCTTTAATACAAGCGGATCAATTTTATTATTTTGATCCCGATTTAGGTATGTTGCCGTGCGAAAGTTCTGCAAAATCGACTGCGGGCCAGCCGGTTTTTTGTGGCAAGAGTTTATTGGCGTTACATGCCGATGAATTGATCGATAAAGATTTTTTGCGCGATGCAAAGCGTTTACTGCGTTTAGCATTAAATCAGTTGCTGGATGGTAAACCATTAAAAAGTCGGGAGTTGTTTTTGTAATACCTAAATTAACGAGAGAATATCTTATGAACAACATTTTTCTAGGTGTCAACATCGATCACGTAGCCACTTTGCGGCAGGCGCGCGGTACGCGTTATCCTGACCCAGTAGAAGCAGTTTTTGCTTGCGAGCAAGCGGGTGCTGATAGCATTACCGTGCATTTGCGTGAAGATCGCCGCCATATTCAAGAGCGTGATGTAAAATTAGTTGCTGAAGTTTTGCTGACCTCGTTGAATTTAGAAATGGCGGTCACCGAACCGATGATTGCGTTTGCCGAAAAATTAAAACCGCGCCATGTTTGTTTAGTGCCAGAAAAACGTGAAGAACTAACCACCGAAGGTGGTTTAGATGTAGTAGGGCAACGCGAACGAATTCATGAAGCCTGTGTGCGTTTGCAAAAAGTGGGTATTGAAGTTTCTTTGTTTATTGATCCTGATAAAAAACAATTAGAAGCGGCATTACATTGCCAAACCCCCGCGATTGAAATTCACACCGGTCATTATGCCGATGCCAATGATCCTATTGTACGAGCCGCAGAGCTTAAACGCATTCAAGAAGCAGCGGTTTGGGCTAATGACAAAGGTTTTATTGTGAATGCAGGTCATGGTTTGAATTATCAGAATATTTTACCCATTGCTGCCATTCCTGAATTACGCGTATTAAATATCGGCCACGGCATTATTGCCCGCGCGGTGTTTAGCGGTCTTGGCGCGGCGGTGCGGGAAATGAAGCAGTTGATGCTTGCGGCGCGGTTGCAAGGCTAAGTGAAGTACCACTTTCACTTTTAATAGGGGAAGTAATGTTACCATCACCCAGGCCCCTATTTCTCATAATGGCGATTGCAGATGATGATGGGGACGATAAAACCAGCGACTGCCGACGAGAGGGGGAGGTGGCATGTGTTAGTGTTTCAATATCTTCATCTGAGAATAAATATAAATCACCGATAGTAATTGTGCCATCGCAAAAGTTACGAGTTGCACGCGATCGCCATTGTTCTGCAGATCTTTCATCTTTTACAACAGCCATAAAGCACCTATCGAATTCTATTTTAGAAAATCCTTTATGGGCTTTTTGAGTTGTGTCGTTGCTGAACCTATAAAGCGTGAGGAATTCTATTACAGCTTTTCGTTTTTCTTTGGCTAAAAAGTCTATGCACACATCAATCAACTCACTATTCGTGTCTTTTATCAGTGATACTCTTTGGGGATCAGCGCCTGCATCTAATAAAAGTTTGATTGTAGTCAGTATTTCATTGATGGGGCTATCTTTTAGGTGATGAATAGCAGTAGCAAGGGGGGTATATCCGGCAGCATTGCCAATATTCGGGTCGGCTCCGTCGGCTGCCAAAATTGTTATAGCGGCATAATTCCCACTACTGGCAGCCCAATGGAAAGCGCGATATCCTTCGTGAGCGCTATCTCCAATATCGATATCAAGAGGATTTTCCTGAAAAGTCTCGAATTTTATATATCTAATGACCAAAAGAAGTCTTTCATTACCCTTTTTAACGCCTTCTTTTAGAAGTGTGTTGATAGATGACTTTTGATGCTGAGTGCTTAATTTTTCTACCTCTTCGTGAGGAATATGGGCGCCATTACTATAACACCTTGCTACTCGAAGTTGAGCTCTAATATCCCCTTGTTTTGCTTTTGAGAGTAAATTATCAAATTCATAGTTTATATCTTGTTTATTGCTAGTATTTAATGCCGCATCGTTACTGTCTTCAAATTCATTTTTTGTATCCAAATTACTTGATTGCGTATCATAGTCACTCACATCGCCTGGATGATCTGAATTAGTATTTCCTGTAATGTCTGCGTCTGACCTTGCTAAAGCAGAAGGTGATGGCAGCATAATTATCGAGCCTGGTATTGTGAAGTCAAAGCCAGCAATGGCATCAATCTGCTTTAAAAGATTAAAAAATTCAGGACTAAACTTATCTTCTTGTAGTTGCAGTTCAGCTATGCTTGCCCGCCAACATTTAAAGGAACCATGATTATCTACTTTTCCGTGTATTCTTAAAACCTGCAGTGCTCCGCCTAAAAGCATTACGGTATAAGCATCCTCATCCGAGATATGAGAAATTTCTGTTTTTAAACTATCTCTAGGCGTCGGTGGTTTACTATACTGTATAATATCGTCAAGTTTTTTATCCGTTTGATTTTTGCACCAGTAGATCCCTTCTTTAAATTGTGTGGCGAGTTCTTGGTTGCTAAAAATATCTTTAATATGTAGCCACCCGCTTTTCTCGTCCCAAATACTTTTATAAGACATCATTCCTTTTTTCCATCTTGTTAAAAAAACAACTCTCCTAATAATGTGACCGTCAGGGCCCTCAGGAACATTTAAAATCGGCTTAAGAAATTTTGCAATTATTGTTGTGATTTCATTCTTTCTATCTTTAGGTGTAAGCATAGGGGTGCTTGGCATTTTTTGGCTAGGACTGGTTAGATGATATCTAACAATTTGTGTCTTCGATTCTAGCGGCCAGGGGTGCATATCTTGAGCGTGTATAAGAGCGTCGCTAGGTGGTAACGCGTGTATGTCTCGTGGCCTAAGTGCTGATAATAATCTTTGCTCTAGGTTATTAATAGTTTTATTATGGGTATATCCAATAATTCCAGCGTTTTCTAGATCTTGACCTAATTGATTTACCATTTTAATAAATCCAGCGCAATGCAATGCAATTTGTTGCAGTTTCCGTTGTTTCGCCTGGCATTTATTCCATTTTTCGAAATCACTTTTAATTTTAATCAAGTTATCATTTAGATTATCAAGTTCTTTTTCAAATTTTGCATGTAAGCCTGTTCCTATATCGATTACACGCCTAAAATTATTGAGCCATATTTTATCTTCGGTTTTTTTCTTTTTATCAGGTAGCTTATCAACAGTTCGATATTTTTCATTACAAACTGTATAAACTGCTTCTTCTCGTTCCTTAATTCCTATTTGCAAAGAATGAAGCATTTTGATTAGCGCATCTAGGCCATTACCCAAAACATAAAAAACAAGTAAATTGCCACCTTCACCAGAAATTGTAAATGCAACATCAATGGCTTTTACTAAGCAGGCCAAGCTTTCCGTCAAGTATAAAAACTGGTAGAAATTACGTAATTGTGTTTGATCAGAACGAAAGCCGATATAAATACTATTCGTTTTATCTTTATCAAGCGGTTCTAGCCCCATCGCTTTGTAGGAATCATTTTCCTTGTAAAAAACTCTTGTCTCTGGTTCACTTGAGTTATCTTCTATTGCATCCAGTGTTGATAGGGAAGATGTGCTTTGTGTGATTGAGGCTTTTTCATCTTCACCACTAACACTTCTGTACTCTTTATCTAAAGCTAATTGTTCATAGATAGTTTTGCCGAATGCTAATACATGTTGATCGAGTAACCCTGCTCCATAATTGGGTAATCCTCCCAATTCTGGGTTGCCAATTGTATCAGCACCTAAGGTTTCGGGTACTGGGTTTGCAGCAAGAAAAAACCCTGATAATTCAACGCTAAAATGACAGAGGTTACGTACCGAAGTAGCTAGACCCCTTAAATATTCGCGTGATGTTCTTTGTGATTGAATAAGTGCAACAGTGGTTTTCATTTGATTAAATAAAATCCAAATCTTATGCACTACTTGCGGCATCGTAGGATCATTGGCGTCATATAACCAACCACCGCGATGACCTTGCTGAAATATTTGTCTTTGCTGGACTAGCAAAATAAATTTAAGCCATTTTTGCAAATTATTAAATGCGCTAGGATGATCAATATCTATTTTAGGTATTACAAAACAAAACCCCGCAAGCAAATGACAAAATTGCGCTTGTGGATCCCATGAGCTACCTTTTTCTATGAGGACTCTCTTTTTGCGTTTATTCAAATAACTTAATACCATGGAAAATGCAGTTCTTGCTGGGCCGACAAGAATATTATCTCCAAATTCTTTTAGTGGATTGTTATCGAAATCGCTTTCAAGTAAAAGTCTGTCTACATTTGGAAATTTTCGTTTGGGTTTTTTAGTTGCAGTTGTTTCATCATCAAACTGTAGTTCGGGAGGCAATGGTATGGTGTCGCCAAAGACTTCACGCCATATTTTTCTTAAATCCAAAATAATTTGGCTTTCTTCGTCGGTATAAGAAGCATCAGTTAACCAAAGATACATCTTTTCGCATACCAAATACACGACAGATGAAAAATCAGATATTCCCGGCATGATTATTCTCCTTTTTATTGAGAATTATCATTTATATCTAGTCTAAATTTATTTAATAGTCAATCGGCATATTGCTGATTTAAATAGCTGATAACTTGATATGATACAGCTCATGCGGCCAAAGATTAGGCTTCATGTTATGTTCGCGGATGATGGTATAAATCTCAAAAATTTGTTAGACTGTTGACCGGAATCTTTCTTTTATGTATATTTTCATTATTAATATTATGTATCGAGGTTATCTTTATGAAATTGTTCAATAAACATATATTATTGGCTTCTTTAATTGCATTGACTGTGACAGGCTGTGCCCCTTCGTTATCGCCTGATACCTACACCACCAGTGGTGCTGGGCAAGTGAATCGCGTCGTAGCAGGTACAGTGGTTAGCACGCGACCAGTCAAAGTTTCGGATGATTTTAATTCGGGTGATGGCGGCCTTACCGGTACGTTGGTGGGTGCAGGCGCAGGTGCGGTAGCTGGTTCTGCTTTAGGCGGTGGCCGTGGTAGCATATTGACGGGTATTGGTGGTGCTGTAGTCGGTGGTATCATCGGCAACCAAGTGCAAAAAAAATTGACCTCACAAAACGGCATTGAATATGTGATTAAAGCAAGAGATGGTTCTTTGTTGTCTATCGTACAAGGCAACAATCCGATCTTTAACCCGGGTACGCATGTGTTAGTTGAATATGGCCGCAGAGCGCGGGTAATTCCTGATCCTTCTTATGGCTAGAGATATTGAATTGCGCACTTTTCAAGTTTTATTGGTTTTGTCTATTTGTTTTATCCTCGGTGGCTGTGCTACCGGGGATCTTCGCCCTGCATTATATAAATCTACCTCACAAGATGCGACGACTTATCTTAATCCCAACACACAAAACCAGCCGTTAATTTCAACGGTCGATCAAAATAAGTTAACGCAAAATTATTTCGAACATTATTTTTCACCATGGACAGGTAAAGCGCGCATTGCCGATGATGCAACTATTAAACAAGATGAAGTCGATAGAGTTGCGCAGTGGCAGAAAAACCCAGGTTGGGGGCATAACGAATTACGTTATAAGCAAGCGTGGCTTGATAACATAAAAGATAATATGGATTTAACGACCTACCCTAATCGCCGTATAAAAGCGATAGTTATTACACCAACCGATGTTCGCAGTCTGCCGACCAATGATCCTATATTTAGTAAAATTACTCATGCACCGAGCGGTTATCCATTTGATCGGGTGCAATCAGAAATTGCACCCGCTGGTTTGCCGGTTTTAATTTTACATGTTAGTAAAGATGGTGCCTGGAGTTTAATTGAGAGCAATAATGACATCGGTTGGGTGCGGAGTGAAACATTGGCAACAGTCGATGCCAATTTTATTCGTCATTGGAAAACTCGGCATTATGTGAGTGTGATAAATAATCAGATTTCTGTTTTTGCAAAAGATCGTACGCTGTTATTTACCACACGTGCGGGCAGTGTTTATCCGTTAGTGAATGCCAGCAAAGATTCTTATAAAGTTTTAGTTCCTATCAGCGTCGCACATCATAATGCAGCTATTAAAACAGCAACTATTGCTAAAGCAGATGCGGTGGTCATGCCATTGCCCATAACGCCTTATAATGTGGCAGTATTGGCTAATCATTTTATGGGTTATCCCTATGGTTGGGGCGAGATGTACGGCTATCGTGATTGTTCTAGCACGATAATGGAATTATTTACTTCATTTGGTATTTGGTTACCACGCGATTCAGGTGATCAAGCACACACTGGAAAATTTATTTCTTTAGCGCACTTACCCGACGACAAGAAATGGAAAATAATTCATGATCAAGGTGTGCCGTATTTAACATTGCTATGGCCACCAGGACATATTGTTTTATATCTCGGCGAACAACATGGCAAACTTTATATTTTTCACACCACATGGAGTTTACATACTTGGTTTAATGGTCAAGCGATGTTGGCGCAAACGGTCATCACCCCAATCGATTTTGGCAAGCAATATATTAATATCCCTAAATCGTATATCGATCATATTCAAGGCATGACGATTTTGGGGGAGTAGTATTTCCGAGCCCCTCCTAAGTACACCGCGTTGGCTTCGGCAAACCAGCAATTTTAGCCGCCTGCTTCATCAAACCACCCGGAAATAATTTGTGCAAGTAAATACTATTACCTTTCGCGCTGCCCATCTTCACTGCCAACTCTTTTACTAAAATACGTGCCGTTGGCATCGTTTGATATTGCTGATAAAACTCCCGCAAAAAATGAATCACTTGCCAGTGATCTTCGGTTAACATTAAGTTTTCCGCTGTAGCAATTGCCAGCGCTGCTGGCTCGCTCCAATCGTGCAGATTAACTAGATAACCTTCTTTGTCGGTAGTAATAGGCATGCCTCATTATACAAGCTTAGGGCCTGTTTACAATTCTACTATGCTGGCCATAAATCATTGATTTTCTGCGCTTCGTTGCTCACATACGACCAAGTATGCTCCGCTACGATGCTCGAAAATCAATGATTTCTGTCTCAGCCTAGCGAATTGTCAACAGGCCCTAATATTTTTTTGTTACTAGTCGCTTTGATTTCCTTTTTATGGTCTATATTTATTAATAGGAAACCAACAAGGAGGTTACCATGTGCAAATTATGGCTCAAGTATCTAATATCTACATTAGCATTATTCAGCGTTGTTTCATCTGCCCAAGCTTGGGATAAAGGCATTTACTTAACCCAATATGTGTTAGAAAAACCCAGTCGATTGGATTATTTAATCTCCGAAGCCAAAGCTACAGGCATTAATACCTTTGTGATCGATCACGATTTTTATAGTAAACATTATGCCGCCGCCATCAGTAAAGTCAAAGCCGCCGGTATTAAGGATGTTGCCCGTATTGTGGTCTTTTCAGACGGTGGCAATGCCGAACAAATACATTCTCAAGCGCATTGGGAAGAGAAATTTCTATTAGCCGAAGATGCTATTAAAGCAGGTGCAGATGCTGTGCAGCTTGATTATATCCGTTATAGCTCTAAAGAACCGGCTAACCCACAACATGCTAAAGATGTATATCAAGTCATTAAATGGTTTAAAGCAAAAATAAATGCTGAACATACACCGATGCAGATCGATATCTTTGGTGAGGTAAGTTATTACCCCTCCATGCATATTGGTCAAGATATTAATCTGTTTGCCGACAGCGTTGACGGTGTAAACCCCATGGTATACCCATCGCATTATTGGCCGTATCAAAAATATTCTGCTGAACCCTATAAAACTATTAATAGTTCGTTAAATTCTTTAGAAGGAAAATTTAATGGTAATGCGCCATTTAAAGTGCACGCGTTCATCGAAGCGGCAAATTTTCATTATCTTAAAAAGACTTCAAATGCCGAAAAACAAAGCTATTTATTACAAGAAATTCGTGCCGTGGAAAATGCCAAAGGCGTTTCTGGTTGGTACGTATGGAGCGGTAATAATGTTTATGAAAATTTATTCCAAGTATTAAAGAATAATAAGACCAGACCAGCTGATTTTTCCGACATTAAAACTGCACAAAATTAAATCGCTCAGGGCTGCAGACGAACTGGAGTAAATGCAGAAGTAGATACAGTTTGTAATGGTGGTGCAGGTGGCCGCACATAATCTTTTGCGGTTTTAGCCTGGGAATTTTTTTCTTCTGTAGCTTTAGATTGGGCGGCTGCAGCAACCGCAGGTTTGTTGGGTGTAGGAACAACAGATCTAAAAAAACTTTGTGCGGCACTGCCAGCCACTTCGCCATACCTTCGTTTCCGCGACCCCTGGGCTGCTTTTTGAGAACTTGGATTATCAGTGGTTTGCTTGGCATCTGCTGTAGTTTCAGCCTTATCTTCTGAAGAATCACCTGCCAGCTTCGCAAAAAAAACTTCACATTGTTCGCGGACCTGCGTTAAGCAGGTTGCAATTTCTTTAGACGAGATCACTGCGCTTGATAGTTTTTCATAATTAGAAGGAATGCTACAGAAGTCAAAAAATAAGATAATAGACTTCCATATTATTAATATTTCCTTTCTCGTGCTATCGCCCTTTTCAAAAAAGATACAAGATTCATAAAACCGGAAGAGAGCGGCAAAAAGAGTGCGGTCATTCGATTTGCGTAGGATACTTAATAAGTCTTCAAGGAAAAAATATCTAGCATTATCATCGGGATGGAAAAAATTTAGTAAGTTCTCACTGTCAAACCAATTTTCAGTTTTGTTAGTACGAGCAACTAGGATTAATAAATCACATAGGGTTTTTAAATAAGCCGCTTGTTGTGCTGGCGTTTTTAAGAGGGGTTTCATGTCCTTGTTGTACATGTAAACAATACACGCGAAAAGGCGTAAGCACCCCACTTTACGATCGTTTTCGTCATTTTCGAGTGTGAGAAAATACGCGTTTAAATCTTTACATAATTTAAATAGTTCTTGATTTCGATTAAATTTTTCCTTAGGTTTCGTTTTTGCAACTAAATCCATTACCGCTTCAATCCAAGGACTAAACCAGTGGTGGAATATATCGCTTACTCCTTCCGGAATTTTAGTTGAGAAAGCTTGCGCAATGGATGCGCCATTACGATACAAAAGAAAAGCGGTTTCATATTGTTTAGTTTCTACCGCCAGAGTAAGAGCGGTTTTTCCATCGCCATTTCGCGCATTAATATCGATGGTTTTGTGTTTTCTAAGAAGCTCCGTGAGCTGGTTAGCGCTATTTTCTTCTTCTATTGCAGTATGAAAGATAGTATTCGGCATTATATTCACCAAGGGTAAAGAGTAGATGGAGATTATATCCAAACCAACACCTTAATGCAAGATTGAGGAATTTGGGGTCACATCTGGAAATCCAGATGTGACCACTATGGGCATTTACATAAAGTATGTTACATGTTAGCATTACATATAATACGTAATAACAATATGTAACATAAGGTATGAAATCTATGAGCGACTATTTTCCTGCTAAATTGGCACTCGGCACCCAATTCTGTAATCGCAAAAAAGAAAAGGAGTTCCTAACTAAAAATGTGGATAAATGTCGGCATACGGTGCTAAATGCGCCGCGCCGCTATGGGAAGTCGAGTCTGGTGATGAATCTTGTGACTGATCTCAAAGTTCCATTTGCTTCAGTTGATTTATTTCTAGCACATGACGATAATGCTGTTACCAAAAGAATATTAGATGGCATCGGTCAAGCTGTTTCCCATATCTTGCCACTTAATCAAAAAATTCTGGTGAAATTACAAGGACTATTCAGTAAATTTAAAGTATCGTTAAGTGCACATGGTTTCAGCCTCGATTTTACCCTTGCAGCGGGAACACTCGACCCTGTTGATCAAGTGTTCAGTGGGTTACAAGGCTTATCGCGTTTGGCCAAAGAAGAAAATAAAAAGTTCATCTTCTTTTTAGATGAATTTCAAGATATTCAAACAGCACCGAGTTCAAAGTCAATTCAAGGCGCAATAAGACACGTTGCGCAAGAAACTGCAAATATTGTCTTTATTTTTTCAGGTAGTAACAGACGATTGTTATTGGAAATGTTTGATGATAAATCTATGCCACTTTATATGCTGTGTGATATGTTGCCACTTGATCGTATGTCTTCTGATGATTATCGTTCGCATCTGCATAAAATGGCCAAGAAAAAATGGGGCGAGGATTTGCCGCCGATGGTGTTTGATAAAATTATTGCATTAACAGAATTACATCCTTATTACGTCAATCTGCTTTGTAATGAACTTTGGAATTTAGATAATTTGCCGACATATGATGATGTTTTTGCTGCTTGGCAAGTATGTTATGAAACGCATGAAGATAGATTAATTGCGGACCTTGAAAAATTAACCATCAAACAACAAGATGTTTTAAAAGCTTTGGCGATGCACCCAGCCGTTGAACCAACCGGGCAGAAATTTTTGAGTCATTCAAAAATGGCTGCTTCCAGCGTTACACAAAATATTAAATCATTATTAGATAAAGATATGCTTTATAAAGTGAAAAAACTCGATCCCATCTTACCGCAGATTTATTTACACCAAATTAGAGTGTTAGATCCTTTGTTGGCCTATGCGCTGCGGAAGTACTCGTAATTAGTGTCTGACTCCTATGACCAACTTTGAATAGGATGATATTGCAAAGTAAGTTCCACAAAACCATCGTAATCAATGAGTTTTATTGCGGGTAAAATGTTGTCAATAATGCCGCGTGCTTCGATGTCTGGTTTTAAAACGAAAAAGGTATATTTCTTTAATGTAGCAGGGGTGAGATGCTTTAAATTAGTATTAACTAATGCAGCGAGCACCCCATCTTCAATCAAAAGAATAGCATCGCCATCGGCAGCCAAACGCAGGCAATTTGCTAGAGCATTGGAAGAGGATGGTGATTTGTTGATAATGTGCAGCATGTTAAAAATTAAAAATAATATCTTGTTGTTGAATTATATTTGCTAACTCAGCAGAATTTTTTACCGCAACGGGTATTAATAAATCTTCTGTCTTTAACCCACTGCTAGCCAAAGATTCTTCCTCAACATACACATTTTGAATTTCATATAGTGGCAGCGCTTTAAAGGCTAAAGAAAAATTTTTCGCAAGAATATGGTCAGGTGTTTGCCCTTTTTTTATTTGTAGAATCCCATCGTCTATAAATGCCACGCTGATTTCTTGGTTAAATGTGCTTGCCATCAGCAGTATATCTAATGCTTCTTGTGCCAGTGCAGTGCCATAAGGTGCTTGACGGTTGATGAATAATATTTTTTTTTGTTTCATTTTTTATCCAAAAATAATAAACCGTTCGGCATTAATGCTTGCTTCAATCAACTGACCTAAGCCAGAAATTGTAAAACCAGTAGCGAGATTGGCGGCGGTTTTTTCATAACGTTCTGCTTCAGTAATATCTAACACGCCACGACGTAATGCAGCAGCCACACAAATGATTAATTCAACACCATATTGTTTGGTAAGTTGTTGCCAATGGGTCACTAGATTGGTTTCATCTTGCGGCGGTGCAATAAAAGCATTGCCGTTTAACGCGCCATCGCCATAGAAGAATACGCGATTAATGGTATGGCCTTTTTGGAGTGCAGCTTTACAAAAGAGATAAGCAGTGCTTGCACCCTGGTGTGAGAAGGGTGCTGCTTTGACGAAAATGGCGTATTTCACAAAATCTACCGAATTACTCTCTATTCCCACCAAAAATCCCAAGCAACTGCAACAAGCTGATAAAGATATTGAACAGTGAGACATACAACGTAACAGTAGCCATAATATAATTACGTTCGCCGCCGCTAATAATTGAACTGGTTTGCATCAAAATCACGCCGGAAGAAAGCAACACAAATGCCGCTGATACAAAAATCATTAAACCGCTGATATGGAAGAACAGATTGCCCAGGCCTGCTAAAAAGGCCACGATCATACCCGCCATAATAAACCCACCCATAAAGCTAAAGTCTTTACGGCTGACTAAGGCATAACCCGAAAGTGCGAAGAAAATGAGACCAGTAGCGCCGAGCGACATCATCACCAATTGGCTACCGTTGGTGAAGCTATGCACATAGAAGCTAATGATAGGCCCTAAGGTATAGCCCATGAAGCCGGTCAGGGCGAATACAGCTGCAATGCCCCAAACGCTTTCGCGCAAGCGGCTGGTGACGAACAATAAACCAAAATAGCCAATTAGGGTAATGAAGGGGTTCAGCGGGCGTGCACCACTCACCATCGCTAAGCCCGCAGTAATAGCGCTAAATGCCAGTGTAAGCCCTAGTAGAATATAGGTATTACGCAATACCGCATTAGTGGCTAATGCAGATTCAGTTTGACGTGTGATGACGATATTGTCATTTTGCATGGTTAGGTTTCTCCTCAGTTGAACTTGCCCCAATTATACCATATTGGGATAGAAAAGTAATATTTTAGACGCTATTTTTCAGTGTTTTACTCATAAGTTATTTCTATGGATGAACATTGATTTGTAGTCCTCTTGAGACTACAATATGAATAAATGTTAAATTAATTGAGGGGTTCGTCATGCATACAGTTAACACTTACGTTCGCGCCCGTATTGATACCGCTACTAAAGAACGAGCTACTGCTGCGTTAGAAGCAATGGGCTTATCTGTTTCAGATGCTATTCGCTTGCTTATGTTTCGAGTGGCTGATGAGCATCGCCTTCCTTTTGAAATAAAAGCTCCTAATTCACATACTCAGAAAGCTATTATCGAGCTTGAATCAGGCAAAGGAAAGCGGTTTAGGAACGTCAAAGCTCTGATGGAAGATTTAAATGAGGATGATTGATCGCTCGACAGCATTTAAACGGGATTATAAACGGATAAAGGCAACACCTCGTTACAAAGATATAGATTCGTTGCTTTCTGATATTTTGGAACTTTTATTAGCGGATAAAGCGTTGCCAGAAAAAAATTGCGACCATACATTAAGCGGCGAGTGGAATGGGTATCGTGAATGTCATGTTAAGCCCAATCTTTTATTAATTTATAAAAAACCAGACCACCATACATTGCGACTTGCGCGGCTTGGGTCACACAGTGAGTTATTTGATTAAGTTTAATTAATTAAGTAATTTTTTAAACATTTGGGTTTTTTATCACTATGCACTTTTATTCAAGATGAGAACAACCAACGGATTATTGATTAATGGATTTATAGCCTCATGTCGAATCATCGCTGCGCTCTTTGAGCTGGCCCGCATTTTTTATAGATTTTTGTGCTGACAGGGATGATGCAGAAGCCTAAAATTCAGAGTTAACTCAGGATATCTTGCTTTTAATTTGGTCAAGCAAGTATGCCATTAGTTTAGCATATTCTGGCAAACGAGAAAAAATTTGCTGGGCGAGTGTTTCGTCATAGGTATGCACTGTTAAATTGCGCATATCGATCATTTCAAGGGCTAAGCTGGTTTCAGGCTCATTTAAAAGACCCACCTGGAAAGCAGCTCGAAAAACGCCTTTAGGAGAGTTGATATCAAGCCCTTCTTTTGTTCGAAGATAAATTTGCAATAATTTCCATGTCGCTTCAGTGGTAAATTTAAAGCGCTGTATAGCCGCATCCCTGCTAATTTTATTTGCAGGCATTTGTAATACTTCGTGAAAAGCAGCCTGGGCTTTTTCAGCGGTTTCAAAATATTGTTTTTGTCTTTCCATAATATTACAAATGATACAACACCAACTGCACCGCCTCGCCAAAGAATATTTTAGTGGCGGCGGCAGAGGCTTCGGTGAAGTCAGAGACATAAAAACGGCGTTGTGATGCGCCGTTTTTGTTTTTTAGATTGTGGTATTCCAGCAGGCCTTTTAAAGCCAGCGCAACGATTTCGGATGAGTCGAGTACATTCACTTTATTCTGATAAAAATCTTCGACGTGATGTTTAATCAATGGATAATGTGTGCAGCCGAGCACTAATGCTTCAATGTTTTTTAAATCCGGGTGGGCGAGATAATCGTGTAAAGCATTGGCAGTAATTTCTTTATCGGCAAAACCTTCTTCAATCAAGGGTACTAACAGCGGGGTGGCGAGCGCATTGATGCGAATACCCACATCCAGCGCATCTAATTTCTTTTTATAAATATTAGAATGCACGGTTTGTTTAGTGCCAATTAACCCGATCGATTTTTTGACATAATGCTCGCGCAAATGATCGACCATCGGGTCGATGACATTGACCACTAATGCTTTATTGCCCACATATTCTCTGACTAATTCATACGCGGCGGCAGAAGCAGTATTACAAGCGATTAAAATAACTTTGCAATTTTGCTGTAGCAACATGTTACAAATTTGGATGCAATAAGCTTGGATAGCAGCGGTCGATTTATCGCCCCAAGGCGCGCGGGCAGTATCACCAAAATAGAGGATATTTTCTTGTGGCAGCACTTGAGTGACAGCACGGGCGACGGTCAGGCCGCCGATGCCACTGTCAAAGATGCCAATAGGGTTGTTGGAGTAGTTAAGCATAGTTTGTCATATTGGGTGTATTTGGCGCTTATTCTAGCGTGTATATGCCCGAATTGCACATGTTTTTTGTTAAAAATAATTATGATTTGGTGGTGCTCTTAAGGTTCTGTTAAGGTTGGTTGATTATACTAGTATTAGATGGTTAATCATACTTAGGAATAAAACAATGACTTTTTTTCGGAATGATCCAGAAGTAGGGAAAATAGTTAGTCTATTAAAAGAGTGGTTAGAAAGCCATGGTTTGGGCGCGTTTGCTGTTGATATCGCCATAGGTTTGCGCCGTCGTGCAGAATTTGCCCATTACAATAATATTCCATTTGACCATGTGGCTGAAAAGCGCGCATGGTTATTGAGCCAAGCTTGTATGTTAGCCGATAAAATTTTTTCTAATAATCCTGCCAACCGAGATTTGCTCAGGCAATCTTATATCGATGGTATTAAGAATATTGGTGTAGATTTAATGAGCACACATTGTGGTGCTTGGGATGAAAATATAAAAAATAGGGTTTTAAATCATATTCAAAATAAAGTAGGGCAGGATTTGACGAATCGTCGATTTACTGCTTTTGAAGAACGTCAGCAACTCCTTTGGGTAGGTGAACAAATCTATAAAGCTGCTGCGTCTTTGGTCGATCCGCAAGGGCAAACCAAAGATGCGCGTGCAGATAATTTGCGGCCAGAGCAGGAGTGTTTAGTTAAATTGGAAACAGCCTTAAGTGCGGCACGATCGAATTTGCCTGTACCAAGCCGTTAGCCTAATTTTACATCTTCTCCGGCACGACCTTCGCAATCACTAAGCCTGCTAATAACCAAGAAATTAATATATCGGCAATAGAAACCAGCGTGAAGCCTGTTGAAAAATGGAACCACGTCCAATACGGAACATTGCTAGCGATGCTGGTTGTTATTGCGAAAACAAAAACAAAACCGACACGTCCCCAGTAATTCAGGCGGGCGGTTTTCATTAACATCCAAGTGACTAGAAAAGCAGTAACAATTTGGCAAACCAATTCAATCAGCATCGCTTCTGGCATTGAGGTCATGCCTTCTTGATGCACAGCTGCGAAAACCATCGGGCCTGAGGATTGTTGGTTAGCATTTGCTTGCAGGGGCATCATGTAAATACCGGATTGCGGTGCGTTTTCTTTCATCACTTGTGCCACGGTGGTTTCACTGGTAAAGCTATGTAGGGTCGCCATGTGCCATGGTATTAGCATCCATGAGATGGCCATCCAGATAAAAATAACAATCCCACCCAATAGGCCGCCCTTGATTAGCGTTTTTGACATAATAATGTTCTCCGTGTAGGTTGATGGAAAAAAATAACTACCTCTTTCCAAAGTTATCAACCCGAGGGCTCTGATGTCAACATCTCCATTCTTTATTATTATCCACGGCGCGTGGCAGTCGAGCACTGGTTGGGCAGTGGTTGCTGATTTATTGAAAGCAAAAGGCCATGCCGTTGCGTTAATCGATTTGCCAGGCCATGGCAAAAATACTGAATATGATTTTGCAACATTGACATTAACCAGTTATGTTGAGTATGTGTGTTCGGTAATTAATGCGATAAAAGAAGATCATCATCGAGTTATATTGGTTGGGCATAGCATGGCGGGCATGGTGATCAGCCAAGTAGCAGAGCAAATAAAGGTCGATCATTTAATTTATGTGGCTGCATTTTTGCCTGTCGATGGCGAATGTATGATGGATATTCTTGAACATTCTAAAATTGCAGGGCTAAGCAATAATTTAGTCGTGAATCAAGAAAAAAGATCGATATCTTTGATTAAAGAAGGGCTTGATAAAATATTTTACAATGATTGTGATCCCGTCACGGTTGCAAAGGCGTTAGCGGATTTACAACCAGAGCCGTTGATGATTTTTCAGGGCAAAGTAAATTTAACGCAAACAAAAATGGCGGTAACGCCCAAAACTTATATTGAATGCACCGAAGATAATTCGGTGAGTATTGATCTGCAAAGATTTATGCAGAGTAGATGGCCTTGTCTAGTGGTTTCCTTGGGGGCAGGCCATGCCCCCTATTATTCCTTACCTGAACGTATTGCTGAAATACTTGTAGTACATTGACCTTTTACCCTTAAAATTATTGAAGTTTATCAATAACTAGAATATAGTAGTTTAGACACCAGCACAGGGATTATTTAGCAACATGGAAAAGTACCTCAAAAATCACCAAATATTAGTTACCACATGGGCTACGATTAGACATCTTATCTTATTGCTCGTGGGGTGGATCGGTTACGGCATTGTCATCTGGTTTGTCTGCGACAAAGCTCTGCAAGACTCCCACATTCGCGATTTACTCACCGAATTATTATCACTGACTATTTGGGCTACTTGGTTTATAGCCATGGCAACACTGCTATGGAAAAAGTACGTGACCCATTTAAAAGAGACTTGGCCACCTTTAGCCACACGCGCCGAACTGGAATATCCGCAAGCGCTGATGAAAAATATAGCTGCGGAAGAAGCTGAACTATTAAAGAATAGTCGTTGGGTCGTCATTGAAACAGTCGCCAATAAAAAAATATTTTTGGCAAAACCCAGCAAAAAATACCAAGAACAAGAGCGCATCTAAATGGACTTTTCTACTACCCTTGCTTTTATCCACGAGCATTTCATTTATCATTTTTTCTTATTCTATGTGGCGGCTTATCCTATTGTGGGCGCTATATTGTGGACGTCGACGGCATATTTCTTTTGGCATGATTTTGAGAATAAAAACCCTGATCCGGTCATGGCTACAGCACCTTTTATTTCTGTGGTCATCCCTGCTTTTAATGAAGCTAAAATTTTGCCCGCTACCTTACGTAAAGTGCTTGATCTGAATTATCCTAATTTTGAAGTAATCGTGGTGAGTGATGGTTCAACCGATGAGACGCTAGATTTGATCGAACCGCTAATGGTGGATGAGCGTCTACGTATTTTTGAAAAATCAACTAATGAAGGTAAAGCGCGTAGCATTAATGATGTGATCCCCTTTATGCGCGGTGAATTTATTTTATTTTTAGATGCCGATGCTGAACCCGATGCGCATATTTTATGGAAAATGTTACCGCATTTTGCTGAAGAAAGAGTAGGTGCAGTGACCGGCAACCCACGTATCAAAAATACCGATAATTTTTTATGCCGCATACAGTTGATGGAATATACCACCATCATCAGTTTAATTCGTCGCGCACAGCAAGTGTGGGGTTCATTGATGACTGTGTCTGGTGCGGTATTTGCCGTTAGAAAAACAGCCTTATTAAGCGTGCATGGTTTTTCCCCCAACATGTTGACAGAAGATATTGATTTAACCTGGAAGTTGCAACGCGCGTTTTGGAATGTGGTGTATGAACCTGCAGCGTTGGCGTGGATCCATTCGCCATCGACGTGGTCAATGTTGTGGCGACAACGCCGCCGTTGGGCAAAAGGGTTAATGCAAGTCTTGCGTAAAAATGTTGGAGTGCTGTTTAGAAAAAAATATCGACATTTATGGCCAGTGTATATTGAAGCTTCGTTATCTACATTATGGCAAGC
This sequence comes from Gammaproteobacteria bacterium, assembly GCA_013288885.1. GTDB lineage: Bacteria > Pseudomonadota > Gammaproteobacteria > JABDBA01 > JABDBA01 > JABDBA01. The sequence goes on from JABDBA010000005.1 coordinate 60,907, forward strand.
CAGTTTTTTGGTGACCTTAATACTTAGTATTTTATTTAAAAGTATTGGTTTAGAAGTGATTGGTGTTGCGTTGTTTCCTTATGTATGGGGAGTTACCATTGCTGCGTTTTCCATCATGATGTATGCGGTGGGCACTTGGTTCGATAAAAAATATGATAAAGAGGTTATTCATTTTTACCCTTATTCAATTTATTATCCCATTGCTTATTGGTTGATGATGGCGGTCATCGCTACTTTATCGATTCCGACTTTGTTTCGCAGAATATCGCATCGTTCAGTGAAATGGAAAACGCAACGTGACTAAAAAAATAATTTATCTAGTGCTATTGACAGTAATTAGTGGCCTTGTGGCCTTTTTTGTTTTACCACTGGTTTCTGCGGCAGGATCGCTCAGCTATCAAACGTATATCGATTTAGCACGCAAAGATGTGGATAAAAATCGTTATGGGGCGGCGCTGGGTTATTATAACGAAGCTTTATTACAACAACCCAATAACACTGATTTATTAATTGAGATGGGGCGCGTTTATGGTTGGAGTGATCGTTACAATGCAGCGATTCGTTGTTATGAAAAAGTAATTGCCGTTGACCCCAGTCGTCGTGATGATGTATTAGTACCACTAGCATTACAATATTTGTGGTCTGATCGTCCGCGCACGGCGGCACGTTTGTTACAGGAGTTTGTCAGTCGTCATCCAGAAAATACCGATGCGCAAATTAATTTAGCGCGTGCGCAATATTGGGCGGGTGTGGATGAATTAGGGCTGGCTACATTACAAAAATTACCCGCTGATCAAGCCATTCAAGCTAAACCTTTATTGCAAGTCATCAAAGATAATTTAGATAATAATCTTAATATTAATTATGAACGTTCGCACGATACCGATGATTTAAATACCGATATTTATGGTTTTAATGTGACGTATCATCCCACATTAACGACATCATTGATTCCGCAAGTGCGATTAGCGCATTTAGATCAAACTGGACAAGTAATTGACGGTCGTTCTTTTTATTTGGCATTTCGCGACCGTTTTGGTGGCTTAGATTCGGGCTATGGTTTGCTATATCCTACCATTCGTTTGGGCGAGCGTAGTTACAGCGGTCAAGGTATTACACCGTGGGACACCACAGCTTGGGATGCGGCGCTTAAATGGTTGCCCGCTGATTCTTGGCGTGTGGATTTCAATGCAGGTAACGAAATAATTGAAAACATGCCATCGATTCAAAATCATGTGACTTATACGTCAACGAGTTTAGGTGCTGATTATCGTTATGCGCCGGGTGCAACTGTGTCGTTGGGTGCGGGGGTGGGTAGTTTTGGTGATGGAAATTATCGCACGCAATATGTGAATCGTTGGCTTTATAATTTTTCGACGGTGCCGAGTGTCACTTTGGGTTTAGAGGGCATCCATTATATTGATAGTGATCCCAGTATTAGTCGTGGTTATTATAATCCTGCTGATTATACGCAAGGTTTGATTTTAATGAATGTGCGCAAGGAATTATTTGGTTGGGTGTGGCAAGCGCGCGTGGGTTGGGGGCAGTTATGGGAAAACCCGGGTCTTACTGGTTTTTTATTAGTGTACCGTTTTTCTGTCGGCAAAACTGTGCCTGGTTTTGGCAGCGCTGAAATTTATTACGGCGAAAGTGGCCCCACTTCGATTGTCGCTGAAGCCAACAACACTTACCGCCGCAATTACGGCGGCATTATGTTGACGAAGTTTTTGTAGGCTGAGATTAAAAGGTATCTTTCTTTATTCGTGGTGAAGAAGCCCCTCCTGATGGAGATATCCTAGAGCTACTAGACGAACTAGAACTACTGGGTGAAGTAGTTCCGCTAGCAGGGTTAGAACGTCTTCCTGAACCGCCAGGCTGCTGGCTATCAGAGTAAGCTCTACTAGAAGGTGAGCTTGAGTTAGATGGAGGATTTGGGTTAAGCGTTGACGATCCGCCCCTCGCTACTGCAATCAAGACTGCGCGTGATGTTCTATCGCGGTCGGGATTGCTCTCCCGTTGTTCTTTTCGACGCTCCTGTGAAGCGCTCGTCCGGACTGCCGTATCACCCAGTACACTCGCCGATGATCTTGAATTAGCGCCAACAAGCATATTTATATGTGGGCTTGGTGTAGAGTCATCATCGTTTGCGTCATCATCTTGAGGTTGCGGCGCTAATTCTGCAAAAGCTTTTTTTACTCTTTCCCTATAATCTGCTGATTGTAATAAATTTACAGTGATTTCTTCATCGTGGTCATGTCGTTTCTCATCATCGCCACTTGCCTTTTGATCAAGAGGTTTGTTGGCTTGCAGAAGCACATCTTTAAAATTGGTAACGAAACGATCCCTTTCATTGCTAGGTTTAGCGCAAATTTCTTCGCGTGCTAAACCACAATAATCAATAATGATTCCTATGTTATCAGCAAAACTTTGTAATATTGGGTCTACTGATTGTGCGTCTCTATTGTTTTGCTTACCCGATGCCAGCAAAATTTGTCTAGCTATTTTTATACAAACATCATTAAATTCTCTGGTTTGCACTTCTGGTAAAGCACGATAACAGTCGATAATGTGTGCTTTACTAGCAAGCAAAATTTCTTCGTCTAATTCGATTTTTTTACTGGGATCCACTACTAAAGTTGATGAGCTTATTCTGACTAATACTCCTTTCCGATGTTTTTTTGCTACCCCTTCTTGACCGGCATCTGAGTTTTGAGAACTTCTGCTTTTGCTAGAACTGCTATTCGATCTTCTATGTGATTTTTCTAATTCTTCTGCTTCATGATTGGTGTGCAAGCCATTAAATATAGCCGAAGAAAAACCCGCAATAAATTTTCTTTGTTCTTCTGCTTGCATAGTACTAATTTTTTTAACAATGTCATTTTGTTTGCTTGCACCATAAAGGTAGGCGCCATAATCGAGAATAATTTGCCGTATACCGTTAATACACCCATCTTTATTTTTTATTTTAATTTTCTTAGTTAAAAGCCCCGAGTATATTTGTGCGACCACTTTTTCAAAAGTAGTATCAATTTCGTCACCTTTATCTTCTCCTAAATCGATGCTTGCGTGTCCTCCATCTTCATTATCTGGATCGGTAGTACCATAGCTTCTTGAGCTTGGTTCGCGGTCAGCGTGTGATCCACGCAAATTGCGCATACCCCTTTTTATTGCTTTTTCTCGATCTTGGTGTTTGCAATAGCAATAAATCGCCAAGCACACCAACAATAAGGAACCAGCCGATGCACCAATAATAATAAAGAGATGGAAGAGAAATTCATTGTTAGATGTTTCTGGGGAAAAATCACTCGTACTTGAGCTGCTGCTGGAAGCAGCATGATCATCGCCGGTGGAAGCATCACCAGTGCTTGTATCATTAGGAGCGTTAGCTGTTGATGCAGCGCTACTGCTGGTATGGGAAGAACTACTGGAAGTTGCATTTTTGGTTTCTGAGCTAGAGCTGCTGCTATCTGAAGTAGAACTACTGCTTGCTGAACCTGAACTGCTACTAGGCCTTAGAGCAGAACTGCTACTCCGCAGACCTGAGCTGCTACTTGGAACTAAGGCAGAACTACTACTTGGGGTAATCGGCACATTATTGGCAACTCTAACAGCATAGCAAATGCCCACAGACGGCACACCATTCACCGGTGCGTTATAAGCGCATGAGGCAACAATATCGGTACCGTTATAATTAAGAACAGCGAGAATATAACCATTCCAAACTTGAGCGGTATTCACATTGCCGATGACTTGAATAAAACTTAAGGCGGAATCGCTTAATGATAATACTGTATTTCCTAAACTGAGTTGCGTGCGAATAGTGTTCCAAAGTATTGTACCAAATCTTCCCACACCATAATTACCAGTGATGGGGGAGGTATAACCCAATTCGCTAAACCAAATTCCCGCTTCACCAAATATACATTGTGATAATTCTGCAAAGGGACCACTGCCGATAATTTGAAATAACAACGGTGGGGCGACTGACGTCGTTGTGTTATAAATTAAGCCGGTGATGTTATATATCGAACATCGGCCCACATAATCATTACCGAGTGATCTAAAACCTTGTTCAGCTACCGCCATCACAGTGCCAGTAAAGCCTGCGAAATGAGTGTGAGCAAGATCCCAAAAGCTAACACCGGCTCCAAATTGACTCCCGTCAGGGTTTGGTGTTGATCCTTCGGTAAATTGGCCGGTAAAATTACGATAGTTCGCGTGGGTGAAATTTCTGGTATTTACCCATAAATCAACTTCGCCTGCTCGGTGTTGGGCATCTGGTCTTCCCACTACAGCAAGCGAATGATTGTGAATATTCGCGCCACCCGGCATATAGTAATTTGCATTATCGGGTGCTGCGATTGGCGATAATTGTGTTCTAGTGGCAACCCCTTGTTCGACTAAATCGCTGAGTAAATAATTTCCTGGTGCTAAAGTATTTGGGCCTTCAAAGACATACAGTGCTTGCGATTCATCGACGAAGCCCCAGCGATTATCACCCATATCTCTAACCAGTACTTGATCGCTCAATTGACCGGGCGCAGTTTCAATCACAATTAAATTATTTGCGGCAGGGTTATTAGGATCTAATGAATTGCTAGGGTAAGGTTCCAAAGCAATGACAATGCTGTTTGCATGAGGTGCGGTTGTGATGGTCGCTCCATAGCCGTTATTGGGATCGGCATAATCATCAACATGCGTAACTGAAGTACCTAATCCAGCATCATCTTCCATGCCTTCTATATTTATACTTGGTACGCTGCTAGTAGAAAGAGTGGTGAGTTGTCCATCCCACCAGTCGAGATTGATAGGGATAATTTGAGCGCTCCCATCACGTGAGAAAGAGCCGGAACTTCTTCCAGAAGCACCTACTATCATAGCAAGTACGTTGCAGACAACTTGACTGCCTAATTCGGATAAGGTTTCTAAAGCATCTGTGTTTTCAAGGATATTTACCACAAAGCAAACCAGCGCCAGAGTAAAATCGAAGCCTAATGTTTCTCCTGGTTGTGAGGGGTCTCCAAATAGAACGATTGCGTTTGGAGTGGAGGGGTCAGTCATGTTAATGGTAGTTGGATTCATAGAAGCTTTTCTCCTTAAAATTTTTATGAAATTATTTGCTTATTGCTTAGCTTCTGGGGAATCGCGCTAACTTTTGGGTTCCACGCAGCCGTAAAGCTTATTAAAATTATTTTCATTCGGCAATAGCGATTTACCCCCGTAATTATGCTAACAATGTGGTAATTATGCTTACTTAATGGTTATATATAGTGTTTCTTATCAACCGATGCTTGATTTAAGGTTTCCTTAAGCTTCATCAGGTATCATTAGCTTAGTGAAAAGCTAAAGTTATAGGAGAAAATGCAACCATGTATAGTAATAAAATTGATGAAACCATGCAGGCGGTAAAAGAAGTGCGCGCTTATGAAGAAGCTTGCGTAACAGAAACAACGCATTTAATCGCGTTGCTTGGTGGCCTGCAAAAAACCATGAATGCCGCCAAAAGTGCCAACTTATTACAAGAAAGTTTGCGCTATATCAAAGAAGCCGAAACACAAGAAGAAATGGAAGTTTACCACGCAAGTTTTTTGGCGGCGTTGGAAACGGTTAAATTAAAAGATTTATTAGATATCGATGCTTGTGTAAACGTTTTGCGTGAGTGTGCAGATGATTTATTTTATTGGACAAATTTAGAAGCAGATCGAAGAATCAAACAATTGGGTAGTAATGCGATATTGAATGATACCGTCGGAAGAGCACAACAAGCAGTGACTTATTTTATGCAGCACGTAAACGCTTTACAGGGAGAATTTCAACAGCAGATTACTAAAAATAATGAATTAATTGTAAAAATTTCAGCATCTGATCAAACTGCTATCAAAGAAGATTATGTCGCCCATCAGGAAAAAATCTCTGAATTGAAACACCTGAATATGAAATATCAGATGGGTTTGCAACGAATAGATACACAAAAACTGCAAATATCTCACGCGTTGGGGATCGTTGAAAAAATACCGACTGCTATAACCAAAGTAGAAAAGCAAAATACTAGAGCCGATCTTGCGATTGCATTACATGAAGTACGTTTAATCGATAGTTTTACGGGTTATAATCATTTTGTGGCGAAGTGTAAACACAATGTAGATGCGTTATTTACCGTGCGTTCTTCTTATGTCAAGAAAGAAGAATCTGGATTAAAATCTTTTGGTAAATCATTATGGAACGGTGCTGCTTTAGCTTTGCATTTGGTAGCAGTGCCGGTAATTCCTGCTGAGTTGCCGTCATTTGCGCATGAAAGTGTCAGTAGTACAATGGAGTTATCAGACCACATTATAGAACCTAAAGTTCGCAATGAACTTAGAAGAACAGGCACGGTATCAGAAGCACCACGTCTTTCGCCCTTGCAAAAAGTAGGTAACTTTTTTAAAAAAACCGCATCAGTGCTTTTAGGTGTGGGTGGTTTAGCATTATCGGGTTTGCTTTGCTTAACAGGAATCGGTATACCGAAAGGCTTGGTGCTTGCCTCCGCTTCGCTGGGTGCGCTGAACGCCGTGAAAAAAGGTAGCGATATTTTTACCGAATCAACACATGAATTGAAATATAATAAAAATGTAACCCCAAAGTTAGATTCATTAGAAAGACAACACGCTGAGTTGCGCCAACAAGTACAAACCATAGAAAAAACTAATCGCAAAAGTGTAGAACGCACCACAATGCAGCAGTTAAGCTCCGAAAGTAAAATTGATTTGTTGCTCATGGGTCACAAACAACATGATTTACTTTCTGAAGAAGACATTGCTAAAATAAGCCACGCGCATTATGTCGCTGACTCAGAAGAACTGGCACAACAATTGAAAAAGGACGAAGCTCCGCAAATGGTCAATGGCAAAAATAACCTACCGAATTTTATTTCAGTCGTGCAAGAAGAGGAAGGCGAAGGCGAAACAGATTTTAGACCACGCGCGCCGGGTGTGGCGTAGCTTCACTTCTAGCCCACCTCAGGCTACGACCATTTAAATCATTTCATTGATTAACACGTTATTTTCAAATTCACAGTTGCATTTTAAATATATCTATTATATCATTACTTAAATTTAGTTATATGGCTATTTATCTGCCAGTTCTTTAATAAAATCTGATTTAGATAACTTTGAAATAGTTTCTTTTAATAGCAGAGTTCCATCAAACTCAGCTGCAATTTCACTAATCGCGGTGCTAAGCTCTGTGTAGAAATGTTTAGATCCTGTTAAACGGTGCCAAAATTCTTTTCCCACATAAACAGGATAATGGTGGTTATTTCGAAGCTTTTTATAATTTCCACTTAGCTGTGTTTCTTCGCCATATAGTACTCCCACGATCATGTCATTGGTATTGAGGGATAAATTGTTTTTTTGTGCGCGCCGTTTAATAGAAGAAAAACCATCGTGGATTGTAATAACATCATCTTTATTTATAGTATTTGGTCCGAGTTTGACTTGGCAGTATTTTTTCCTTTTGTCAACTTGATCAATAAATTCAATGTCGATGCCTTCAGTTGCACTACCGATTGTCTCGCTCAATTCACTGATGAATTTTTGCGCATTTTCACCAAATGAAGTATTAATTGATGTTGCCAAAACTCTTGGGTAAATTAATGCTTTTGCAATAGATATAGGGTCACTTTTTCCTGTTAGGAAGCGAGCTAAATATTTAACAAGAAAAGGATTTATTACAAATTCCTCATCGTCAACGAGTTTTTTAGTATTTTTAATATGATTGGGTGCAATCACGTTTTTAAACCAGTTTTTTGCTGCTTCTAATATTTGCTGTTGTTTCAATCTGTCCATCATGGTGTGAATACCTCAGTTAGTAAAGCGGGGGGTTATAACCAAACTTTATTTAAATCAATCTTATATTAATTATTGACAAATGGAAGACTATATATAGAATTGTAGTAACCATGATCAATGTTGAATAAGGATTTTTATGAAGAACTTTTACTCTTTGACTGAAGTAGCCGATATGTTGTCAGTTTCAAAAGAAACTTTGCGGCGCTGGGACAATAATGGGGCATTGAAACCAGTTCGCCATCCAATAAATAACTATAGGGTATATCCTGTGTCGATATTGAGAAAATTTGAGCAACTTGGTTTTTTATTTGAAGAAAAGAAGATTGAAAGATCTATACCATCACCATTATCTGATTACACTATGGTCGAATTATTTTCTGGAGCAGGTGGTCTTGCACTTGGGTTAGAAAAAGCAGGTTTGAATTCGATATTGCTAAATGAAATTGATCATAATGCTTGCGCGACGTTGAAAAAAAATAGGCCTGAATGGAACGTCGTAGAAGGTGATGTGACTGAAATTGATTTTTCTCCTTACAAAGGCAAAGTAGATATTCTCGCTGGTGGGTTCCCCTGTCAAGCATTTAGCTATGCAGGGAAAAAATTAGGTTTTAAAGATGCGCGAGGAACCTTATTTTATGAATTTGCACGTGCTGTTAAAGAAATTAAGCCACTTATTTGTGTGGGTGAAAATGTTAGGGGGTTGCTCAATCATAATGATGGCAAGACTTTGCGTGGCATGATTTCTATCTTAGATGAGCTTGGTTATGATGTGCTGCCACCCCAATTATTGAAAGCAATTTTTTACCGCGTACCACAAAAGCGAGAAAGACTTTTAATTGTTGGTTTGAGGCGTGGTGCAGGTTTAAAATATCAATTTCCAGCACCTCATACTGAAGTGTATACTCTCAAAGATGCTTTAAAAAAGGGGCGCTTATATAACAAAGATGTTCCTATTTCCCCTGGGCAGGCATATTCCCCAAGAAAAAAAGTAATAATGCAAGCTGTACCGCCTGGTGGTTATTGGCGCGATCTTTCACTAAAATTACAAAAAGAATACATGCAAAAAAGCTTTTATCTGGGCGGCGGGAAAACAGGAATTGCAAGACGTATGCATTGGGATGAGCCATCTTTAACTCTTACTTGTAATCCAGCACAAAAACAAACGGAACGTTGCCATCCTGATGAAACTAGGCCTTTTAGAGTTCGTGAATATGCTCGTATACAAACTTTTCCTGATGATTGGCAATTTGTTGGCTCTCTATCTTCTCAATACAAACAAATTGGTAATGCAGTTCCTGTGAATATGGCAATCGAGATTGGTTATTCGCTAGTGCGGTGTTTAAATGCGTATTATGCAGCCAATAATTTGCGTTCTTCCAAAATAAAAAAACAGGTATTACTTCAAGCTTTCGCTTAATGGCTTATTTATGGAACGAGCATTGCGTGAAATATTAGGCGCTAATAATTTTACAGAAGTAACGCCTATTGTTTCAAAAATGATGAAGGCAATAAAAGGAAAAGGCAATAAAACAACGGAGTTAAAGTTTTGTGTTGCATTGGAGAACGAAGGCCTGTTTGGTTGGAGAATACAAGAAAAGTTGATTGGCAATCCTGATATTTATTTTCCTTCCTATAAAATAGCCATTTTTCTTGATGGGTGCTTTTGGCATGGATGTCCGAGGTGTGGTCATATCCCCAAAACCAATAGTTTGTATTGGCAAGCAAAGATTGAAAACAATAAGATACGCGATAGCAAAAAAACTTTGGCCTTAAAAGAACAAGGCTATTTTGTAATTAGGTTTTGGGAACACGCATTACATGAAAACCTCGAAAATTGTATCAAAATTGTAAAAGACGTCATCGAAGATAGATTATCAAATTTAATTTATCAGGATTGGGAATGCTAATAAAACAATCCCTTTCAGAACAGCACATTATTGATTGTTTGCATACAGCTTATGGCATTAAAGTTGTTACGCTGACATTCCTCCCTTTAGGCGCAGATATGAATGCGTCGGTATATAAAGCAAAAGCGCAAGATCAATTATTTTATTTCATAAAACTAAAACATGGTCACCATCACGACATCAGTGTTGATATTGTGCGTTTGCTACATGCAGTTGAAATTCAACAAATTATACTTCCTGTTAAGACAATACATGGCCAATCGACTCAACGCATTGGCGATTTTACACTCATTGTATATCCATTTATCGAAGGGCATAACAGTTTTAATAGTCTTCTAACGAACGAACAATGGTTAACACTTGGCAAAGCATTGCGACAAGTTCACGATTGTGATGTTCCCTCATCAATTCAACATAGAATTCGCCGTGAAACCTATTCATCTCAATGGCGCGAGATTGTTCGGTCGCTCTATACCCATATTGAAGCAGAACCGAGCGGCGATGAGATTGCATTAAAACTATTAGCATTTATGAAGAAGAATATGCTGGCACTTCGGCGATTGGTAGACCAGGCTGAACAGTTAGCTCAAATGATTCAACATGAATCACCCAAATTTGTGTTGTGCCATTCTGATATTCATGGCGGTAATGTATTGATCGAAGAAAATAATAATATTTATATCGTGGATTGGGATGATCCTATCATGGCACCCAAGGAACGTGATCTTATGTTTATTGGCGGAGGTGTCGGTAATGTTTGGAATAAACCGCACGAAGAAGCACTTTTTTATGAAGGTTACGGAAAAACTGAGATTAATAAAACAATTTTGGCTTATTATCGACATGAACGAATCGTGGAAGATATTGCACTCTATGCCCAAAGTTTACTTATGACAACAGTAGGGGGCGAGGACAGGCTTGAAATGTATAATCATTTCATCGCCATGTTTGAACCTAGGGGTGTTGTGGAGGTGGCGTTTGAAACTGATGAAGGTCTCGTTAGATGAGCTTAAGTCAGATGAAAAACGCAGTGCTTTTTCTGCCATAAAAAAACCCGCCGGGGTGCGCATTGTTAAGAGGCGTGGCGGGTGTTGTTAGATTAACGATAATGAAGTTTTTTGTATTTGTCAAAAGATTTGTACGGATTTTGGTCGCTTAGTTTGATGGATTATAGGGTAATTCCAGTTTTTTAGATGTTTTAATTGTCACATAACCCTTCTTTTTAAATTCTTTAAGCATGGTGCGTCCGCGCTCAAGGGAAGCCTGTGCAGCAAGATTAGGTTTGTCGGGCGCCTCAATAAATTGCTTTTTGAAAGCTTTTGCTGCGCCACCTGTTAAGGTCACCACTAAACGTAGAAGTTTTGATAGCCATTAGATTTTGCATTGCCCTTTGGTAAGTTTAAATGTCGGATCCGTCGCTTGCGCTCCTTGATCCGACCTACATTAATATTTATTTTAATCCCATAGTATTCTGATAACTCGCAATCTGATCAAAATTCAAATAACGATAAATATCGCTTGCTTGCACATTAATGCCTTGCACTTTTTCCATATATTCTGGCACGGTGGGTAAGCGGCCATAAATTGCAGTAATGGCAGAAAGTTCGGCAGAACATAAATAAACATTTGCGTCTTTGCCCATGCGGTTGGGGAAATTGCGTGTTGATGTTGAAACAACCGTTGCACCATCGGCGACGCGTGCTTGGTTGCCCATGCATAGTGAGCAACCGGGAACTTCGGTGCGCGCACCGACTAAACCATAAGTGCTGTAATAACCTTCTTCCATCAATTGATGCGCGTCCATTTTAGTTGGTGGCACGATCCACAATGTGGTGGGTACGCGCGTACCAAAATCTTTCAACACTTTACCCGCAGCGCGATAATGACCGATGTTGGTCATACACGATCCAATAAATACTTCGTGTACTTTATCGTTCGCCACTTCCGAAAGCGGTTTAATATTATCGGGATCATTCGGGCAAGCGAGTAATGGTTCTTTTATTTCATTTAAATCAATTTCGATAATTTCGGCATATTCTGCATCGGAGTCTGGTTCTAATAATGTGGGTGCAACCAACCAGGCTTGCATCGCATCGATCCGTCGTTGCATACTACGCGCATCTTGATAGCCGTTAGCGATCATCCATTTTAATAATGCAATATTAGAATTTAAATATTCGATGATCGGTTCTTTATTTAGGCGCACTGTGCAACCATTCGCAGAGCGTTCGGCAGATGCATCAGCAAATTCAAATGCTTGTTCAATTTTTAAATCTGGCAAGCCTTCAATTTCTAATACGCGGCCGGAAAAAATATTTTTCTTGCCTGCGCTGGCGACCGTTAATAAACCACGTTGAATTGCAACATATGGAATCGCATTCACTAAATCACGCAAAGTAATTCCAGGCTGCATTTTACCTTTAAAACGTACCAATACTGATTCTGGCATATTCAACGGCATTACACCTAATGCTGCACCAAAGGCCACAATGCCTGATCCGCCCGGGAAACTAATGCCGATAGGGAAGCGCGTATGCGAATCACCACCCGTGCCCACGGTATCGGGCAATAACATGCGATTCAACCAAGAATGGATGATGCCATCGCCCGGTCGTAATGCTACGCCGCCGCGCGAAGAAATAAAGTCCGGTAAATTATGTTGTGTTTCGATATCCACGGGTTTGGGATACGCTGCGGTGTGACAAAAACTTTGTAACACAAAATCAGATGAAAAACCTAAGCATGCTAATTCTTTTAATTCATCGCGCGTCATCGGGCCGGTAGTATCTTGTGATCCCACTGTGGTGACGCGTGGTTCGCAATAAGTGCCCGGGCGCACACCTTGCACGCCACAGGCGCGTCCTACCATTTTTTGCGCGAGCGTAAAACCTTTGCCAGTGTCTTTAGGTGCTTGTGGGCGCAGAAAAACTTTTGTTTGCGGTAATTTTAATGCTTCACAAGTTTTATCTGTTAAGGTGCGGCCAATAATTAATGGAATGCGTCCGCCTGCACGTACTTCATCGGCAAGTGTTGTTGGTGTTAAAGAAAATTTAGCTAATTCAACACCTGCTTCGTTAGTAATTTTTCCATCATAAGGATAAATGTGAATCACATCGCTCATATTAAATTTGCTGACATCAACTTCAATCGGTAGTGCGCCCGAATCTTCTGCGGTGTTAAAAAATATCGGTGCGATTGTGCCGCCTAAAATAATTCCGCCTTGGCGTTTGTTAGGAACAAAAGGAATATCGTGACCGATGTGCCATAATACTGAATTTATAGCAGATTTACGCGATGACCCCGTGCCAACTACATCACCGACAAATGCCAGTGGATGGCCTTTTTGTTTTAATTTTTCAATCGTTTGTAAACCGTCGGGCATACGTGCTTTTAACATGGCTTGTGCATGTAAAGGGATATCTGGTCGGCTCCACGCTTCTTGCGCGGGTGATAAATCGTCGGTGTTAATTTCGCCAGGCACACGAAAAACCGTGACAGTCATTTTTTCTGGCAATGGTTTTTTGTTGGTAAACCATTCGGCATTGCTCCAAGCAGTTAAAACTTGTTTAGCAAGGGTATTGCCTTTTTGCGCTTTCTCAGCCACATCGTGATAGGCATCAAACATCAGCAAAGTGTGGGATAAAGCTTTAGCAGCGATGGGGGCGAGCGTAGTGTTATCTAATAAATCGATGAGGGGATGAATATTGTAACCACCCAACATGGTGCCTAATAATTCAGTTGCGCGTTTGGCATCGATGAGGGGCGATTGTGCTTCACCTTTTGCAAGCGCGGCTAAGAATGCAGCTTTCACATAGGCGGCTTGATCCACACCCGGTGGCACACGTTCAGTCAGTAATTCTACCAGAAATTGCTCTTCACCTTTAGGCGGGTTCTTCAACAGCTCTACCAACTGTGCGGTTTGCTCTGCATTTAATGGTAACGGCGGGATGTTTTCTTTAAGGCGCAGTTTGGCTTGTTCGCGGTATTGGCTGAGCATGGTGGTTTCCTCATCGAGTTGAAGGTGGCATTAATAGGCATTATATCAACTTTTGCTTAAAGTTGTACCATCTTAATGCGTTATAAATTGCATAATATGTCAAGAAAACCGAGTTATTCTGCAACTTATTTTTAATAGGAGTACTGGCGTCGATGTTCTGCAATAGTGGATTCTAAAAACTGGTTGGATTGTGAAGGTGATTGGGAAGGTGTTGTTTGCGATTCCCAAAAAGAAGCTTGCCATCCTCGGGTAATTCTTCTTCCTGCAGCATAACCAGCTGTACCCCCGCCAATAGCTCCTGGTATACCCAGCAGTAGGCCGCCCAATAATGCACCCACTGTGATACAACCAAAAACAGTTAAAAGCTGAAAAAAGCTAACCATTGGTGATGTTTTTTGTTCAGATTTTTTTGTGAGTGTGGTTATAGTTTCTGATGTTTTTTTCTTTGCCCAAAATGACCAGCACATAGTTTTTACCCTAGTAAGGAAGATTCATAATTCCATACCTTAGCAGGGGTTTGTTACGGGAATGTGACAGGAGACGAATTCTTTAGGCTCTGAGTGCAATATCCATATATTCGGCATCTGTATGTGGAGGAGGGAACACTGAACCTTCTTCACGTAACCCTTCTAAATGCATAACAATTGCTTCATGAATGTTATCTTCAACTTTTTTCTTTGTTTGACCGGTTGCAATACATCCCGGTAAATCAGGAACATAAGCCGAATAACCCGTTGCTGTTGATTCAATAATAACAAGATATTTCATTTTTTTAACCCTGCTTGTTTAAGTATGCTGTTTAAAGTGCCTGGAGCAATATCATTGTTTGGTTGTCCTGCTATTGTCACAAGAGATCTTTTTACAGGATGTTTCCATTGCTCGTGACTACCTCTTGTCCTTGATTTATGCCAACCATCCTGTTTAAGTAATTATTTAATTTCTTTTATTTTCATTAGAATTCCAATGTAATTATTATAGCATGAATGTTTGAGAATGTTTTATTTCACAGTAACCCCTTCTCCACGAACGAAGTGATTTGCCCATCGCCGATGATGAGGTGATCTAATACCCGCACATCAATCAGGGCTAAAGCATCTTTTAATTGAGTGGTGACATGTTTGTCGGCGACGCTGGGTTCGGCGATACCAGAGGGGTGGTTATGCGCTAAAATCACCGCTGCGGCGTTATAACTTAAGGCGCGTTTAACGACTTCGCGCGGGTGTACGGTTGCGGCGTTAATCGTGCCTTGAAAAATTTCATCATAATGAATCACATGGTTGGCGGAGTCTAAAAATAAGCAGGCAAATACTTCTTGCTCGCGCTTACGCAAGCGTAAGGTTAAGAAATTGCGTGTTTCGATGGGGTTGGTGATAACTTCGCCGCGTTGTAGGTTTTGGTAGAGATAACGTTGCACCATTTCAATGGCGGCTTGTAGTTGGGCATATTTGGCCAAGCCCAAACCGTGGCTTTTGCAAAAGCGTTCTGGATCAGCACCTATGATATGGCGTAAGCTACCAAATTCAGAGAGTAGGCTGCGGCCGAGGTCGACCGCGCTTTTACCGCGCACACCGGTGCGCAGGAAGATGGCGAGCAGTTCGGCATCAGAGAGGCTGTTGGCCCCTTGGGCGAGTAGTTTTTCGCGTGGGCGTTCTTGGGTGGGCCAGTCGGTGATGGGCATGATTTTCTCCTATAATAATATTGGAATGGGTCTAGAGTAATGGCATTAACGAATTTAATTATTATGCCTAATAGCATTGGAGTTAGCAAGATGAACCTGCAAAATAAAAAAATTGTATTGGGGATTACCGGCGGCATTGCGGCTTATAAGAGTGCCGAGCTGACACGGCGTTTGCGCGAAGCGGGTGCGCAGGTGCAAGTGGTGATGACAAAAGCGGCGGCTGAGTTTATTACGCCATTGACGCTGCAAGCGGTGTCGGGCAACCCGGTACATCAAAATTTGTTAGATCCCAACGCTGAAGCGGCAATGGGGCATATTGAATTAGCGCGTTGGGCGGATGTGGTTTTAGTCGCGCCCGCGACGGCAGATTTCATGGCGAAATTGGCAAATGGTCTGGCCGGTGATTTATTGAATACGTTGTGTTTGGCGACCACTGCGCCAGTAGTGTTAGCGCCGGCGATGAACCAGCAGATGTGGTTGAATACGGCGACGCAAGAAAATTTAGCGCGTTTAAAAGCGCATGGCGTGAATATGGTCGGGCCTGCCGATGGTTCGCAAGCCTGTGGCGAGTTTGGCCCCGGGCGTATGCTAGAGCCAGCAGAATTAATTAATTATTTGCACCATCTTTTTGCACCAAAAACATTAGCGGGCAAGCAAGTTTTAATCACCGCCGGGCCAACCATTGAAGCTATTGATCCCGTGCGTTATATCGGCAATCGTAGTTCTGGCAAAATGGGTTTTGCGCTCGCACAAGCAGCAGTGGAAGCGGATGCAGAAGTGACTTTAATCAGCGGCCCCGTGCATTTGCCTACGCCTTATCAAGTGCGTCGTATCGATGTGCAAACCGCACAAGAAATGCATGATGCAGTGATGGTAGAAGCTAAAAAATGCGCTATTTTTATCGCGGCGGCGGCTGTCGCTGATTACCGCGTTGAAAAACCAAAGCAGCAAAAAATAGCGAAATCAGCATCTGAACTCACCTTAAAATTAGTACGCAACCCCGATATTTTAGCAGCAGTCACTCAACAGTTTAAAAAAGTGTTTGCCGTAGGCTTTGCCGCAGAAACGCACGATGTCATTAAACACGCGCAAACAAAATTAGCAGTTAAGCACTTAGCAATGATTATCGCCAATCAAGTAGGGGAAGTAGGCAGTGGTTTTGACAGCGATCATAACCAAGCCACCGTTATTTGGCCCGATGGCCAGAAAAAATTGCCTTTAACTACCAAAAAAGAATTAGCGCAAGAGTTAATATCAATTATTGCGCAGCATTATAAAAAATAAGCCCACCTGTTTACCCCCTTTGAAAAAGGGGGTCGCCGAGCGCTAAGCGAGGCGGGGGGATTTAGCAAATTCTGCCACTTCACAATCCACTAGCACATTTACGTTAAATGTCTAGTTCGCCATTTTACTTAATAAAACCTTAAGGTTTTACTGTTAAAATAATATTTCCATTTCAAAAATTAATGTCATTGGGGAATATTATATGCGGCCGTTATCAACCTTATCAGGTGTTGTAAAAGGTGTTACTAATTTATTTTGGAAAGATGATAAAACCCTGCAAAGGGAACGGCATGTAGAGCAAATTAAAGCACACCAAGCTAAAGCTCTAAAAGAGCAGCAAAAATTGCAGCAGACTGCTAACCCCCCTGTTGCTGCACAACCTTCCGCCATTATTCCTGGCGCACAAACACAACCACTCGCTGTGGCTGAGCCAGCGCCAGCACCAGCACCAGTGCAAAATCCACAAGAATTAGTAATCGCTGAAATTGCCAAAAACCAAAGTAGTTTTTCGTTGTCGGCTTTTTATTCTGCTAGTGCTCTTAATTGGATGACGCTTCTTCTTGGAATAGCACAAGCCCAAGCGGCAGAGTTGCTGCGAAGCGATCCTGATTATTATTTTGATTATCATAACGACACCACAAATTCTAGTACAGGGGTGCAAGGCGATGATGCTGATTATCTGGGGCTTAGCTATTTGACATGGGCTGGTATTGGAGTTGGGTCGGCATTTTTGACTGTTAAACTAATGCAATCAATCTATCTACTATATAGGTATTCTCAAAGGGAAGATGAAGTTCGACAACCATTATTAGCTTCTGCAAGCAATGGTTCTTCAGATCAGCTAATTGATATGGAAGATGGTAATGATGAAGAATTTGAGGATAAGCCGTCTACTTGCAAAGATAAATGCAGCATGACGTGGTATATGGCTAAGTATCTACTCAAATATATGTTGTGGGATAATACTTTAAAAAGTGTTTTTATCGCAGAAGTTCTTGGTGCGTCAGGTTATTTTTATTTTTCAACGACAGGTGGTTTATTTTGGCCGATTTTAGCAGGCACATTGACAATGAATCAGTTGTTCGATTTTCTATCGAGCAAAGGGTATGCGGCTAAAATAGAAATAATCGTTTTCAAAAATTTTTCTGAAGAAGATATTAAGAATTCGATTGTTTCACCTAAAAAATATGTGGGACGTTTTATTGGTGCTACCGCACTCGCATTATTGAGCACAGGTGTTATGGTAGGAACACTGATTAACCAAATTTCGACGGTTGATGCGGGAACTATGATAATAATAGTTCCGGTTGGGGTTGGTATATATGTATTAAACCAATTTTCATGTAACGATTTAATGAATAAACAAATAATATTAGCGAATGAATATAGAAAATATAGAAAATCTACTGATGAACAAAAAAAGTTGCTAGATCAGTTAGTATCAATAACTGACTCCGTGGCGCAAAGTATTGAGGGTGTAGCAAGAGGTATTGGTTCAGGAAATATAAAGATTGCTGGTTTTTCAGGTGATACGATAAACAAACTTACCTTTATCGCAGATAATAATGCAAACGGTATTCCTGAAAAACTGACTCCTCGAGCTAAAAGAAATATTACTGTCGTAGGTATACCCGCTGGTGCATTAAGCCTTGGCTATAGCTGTTCAGCAGCACGAGCACTTATAAAATTGGATTGGATTTCAAATCCTTATATAGCTTTTCCTGTTGCTATTGTTACTAACTTACCAACCAATGCTCTGACAGCGCGCGGCGTTACTTACATGGGGAGAGGTGTGGCTGAACTGATATATGATTGGCGTTCGTTCCCTCAAAAAGTAAGCCATATGAGTGCAGGAACATTGATTTCTTTTGGGCTTATATTACTTGCTGGTGCATTTTCATGGGGTTCTGGTTTTAATCTGATGAAGGAAGATTGTGGCGTATCTTGGGAATATGGATATGTTGTTGGGTATTTAGTGCTTGTTTTAACATGTATCGCTCTTGCACTTACTAATATTTTATTTGGCGTAGAAGTACCAGGCATAATAAAAAAAGATACTTATGAAGCACTTGATAAAGAAGATGAATTTAGACCATTTGTGCACAAAAGTGTTAAAACAACTGAAATATTAGACGAACTAGATGGCGCAGCGACAAAGCTTAAATGGCTGACACACGATGATCGAGTAGAATTTATAAAAGAAAAGCTCGTGAAGGTGCCTGCAGAAAAATTAAATTTATTATTAACGGATCAAACAGTAAGGGCGGCTTATCGTGCGGTGGTTACGAAGCTTTTATGCGGTGATAATCCTGCTTTGACAACAAACGATAATATACAAGCGCAATTAACGGTATTAGGTCAATCATCAATGAGAGAGCTTCCCTCTCCGACAGAGGATGTTGAATCGGGATCATCGCTAGAAGAGCATGGCACATCTCCATCAGGAGATAGTCGGTCAGAGGCAAGCAGTGGTGGGGAAGTAGATAGTGAAGAAGAAGATGGTTATGCATACTTGTCACGCATTACTGTTGGCGATGATACTTCTAATTCAAGTGCTAGTACTCAGAATAGTACCAATACAAATTCTGAAGGAAGAGCAGACGTACATAATAAGGCTGAAGGGGATATAAAAAGATCGAACGATGGCGTATCTGCTAAAGCTCTTGTCCGGCAGACACGGAATGCAGTATGGTCTTCACCAACGAATGCTGCTAATGGTTCTACTGGTAGACATAGATTTATTCGATCCGATGCTACAGATACAGTTGGTTATTTCCCTTCATCAAAACCTACAAGTTCTAGAGAACCTAGGATCCTTACAAGCTCAAGTCGTGCCACGAGCCCCAGTATTCCAGCGAGCTCAAGCGTTTCTCGCCCACCATCACCACCACCGACGCCCTAGCCTAAGGAGTCAGTTTACGCTCTACGTTTTTGCGCAAAATGTGCTCAAAAACGTAGAGCGTAGACTGGGCCCCAACTTCTCACCGAATGTCGGATCCGTCGCTACGCGACTTGATCCGACCTACATGAGAGGAAGAGGATCGGAAAATGCCAAACGCAGACCCACGATGATTGGCGAAGAAAGGGCGTGGGGGAAGTGTCATAAGCAAACCGTCTGCATCAGGGACGAGGCAGTCGAGCCTACAGGGAAGTATTCATGGCGTGTTTGCGTTGACATTCCCCCACGCCCTTTCTCTCCTCAATCTTTCGTCTGCGTTTGGCATTAGCAAGTTGTATTTTCCCCCAATCTCATATAATTTACCCGCCATGCGTAAACCTATCATAGCGGGTAATTGGAAAATGCACGGCACGCGCGCCAGCGTGGCTGAGCTATTGGCTGCCCTCAAGCAAGGCGTCACTAGTGCGAGCAACGATCATGCCGAAATGATCGTCTTCCCACCCGCCATTTTTATACCACAAACCGAACAAGCGTTGACCGGTAGCCCAATCCACTGGGGTGGGCAAAATACAGCCACAGAAATCGGTGGCGCTTTCACCGGCGAAATTTCCGCCGCGATGCTGCTAGAATTCAAATGCCAATATGTGCTGATCGGCCACTCCGAACGACGCGCCCTATATGGCGAAACCGATGCCATCACCGTTAAAAAATTCAATCTGGCACAACAAGCGGGCTTACAACCCATCCTCTGCCTAGGCGAAACCCTAGAAGAACGCCAAGCAGGCCACACACGCCATGTCGTACTGCGCCAACTCGATGCTGTGCTTAAGCAAATATCAGACATCCAACAATTGAGCCACATGATTTTGGCCTATGAACCGGTCTGGGCCATTGGCACGGGATTAAACGCTACCCCCGAACAGGCGCAAGAAGTGCACGAATTATTACGCGAACAGGTAGCAAAATACGCCCCAAGTATTGCAGAGAAAATGCGTATCCTGTATGGTGGCAGCGTTAAAGCGGCCAATGCCAACAGCTTATTCGCTATGCCGGATATTGATGGAGGCCTGGTAGGGGGTGCATCATTAAATGCACAAGAATTTTTACAAATTTATCACTCTATAAACTAAATATTATGCAAGCACTGCAAACTCTTCTTCTGGTTTTTCATTTGCTAATCGCTGCGGGACTCGTGGTGTTAGTCATGCTACAACAAGGCAAAGGCGCAGAAATGGGCGCAGCATTTGGCAGTGGCGCATCGCAAACCTTATTTGGTAGTCGTGGGTCGGGCTCATTCATGCTGAAATTGACCGCGCTGTTAGCGACGCTTTTTTTTGCCACCAATTTAGTTTTAGGTTACATGGCGACCCAGCAAGCCAAGCAAGATCCGCTGCAGGCTTTGTCTAAACTATCGAAAACAATGCACCAACAAGCACCTCTCGCACCGATTGCTCCTCCTCCGGCTAGTGGCCAGAGTAATATGATGAATTCAGCAGTTCCCCCGGTCACGGATACCGGTGTTGTTCCTGCGGATAATGATCTCGCAGATACGGATGGTCAGTTGCCTGCGTCGAATGTTCCTCCAGCGCAGCAATAGGGCAGTCGTTTAAATCCTTGCCGAAGTGGTGAAATTGGTAGACACGCCGTCTTGAGGGGGCGGTGGCGAAAGCCGTATCGGTTCGAGTCCGATCTTCGGCACCATTATTAATAAGCGCACACTATGCTAATAGATGTCATTCGTCTTAGTAAAAAAACCTGCACTAAACCCATTCAGTGTGAGCTCAAATATGCTACAAAAGACAATTTTGTGGGTAGAATCATTGCTGGTTATCACGACGAAGTACAAAATTGCGCGTTATTGACCCCTAAAGCGGCGGAAGCGTTATGCCAAGTGCAAAATTTTTTAAACCAATCCCAACAGGGTCTGCTTATTTATGATGCTTACCGCCCACGGCGTGCGGTACTGGATTTTATCGCCTGGTCAAAATTACCTCCAGGTTCGTCGCATGAGTTGGCGCAAAAAACCAAACATTACCCCCAGATCGAAAAACTTGAATTATTTGAGTTAGGTTACCTGAGTGCCGATTCTAACCATAGCTATGGCCGTACCGTCGATTTAGTGCTGACGGATGCTAACGACAACGCGCTTGATATGGGTGCGCCATTTGATTATATGGACGTTAAGTCGCATCATAGCGCAACTGCCAGTTTGGTGGGTGAGCAAGCTTACAAAAACCGGCAAATTCTGTTACAAGCAATGCGCAAGTTTGGTTTTGAGGAAAATGAGAAGGAATTTTGGCATTATCATTTTGGTGATCCGCGTGCTGACCTGGCTCAGCCATTAGATGTGCCGATTTCGCTAAATTGGGAGAAGGAACTAGCACTGAAGTCGTGCAACGTTGTATAATTATTGAAACATTTACTTTCATTGGCGTTTACGTTGATATGTTAGAGAACTATTTACCGATTTTAATTTTTATTGGCATTGGCTTGGTCATCGGCATGGCCGCGCTGATTATTGGGGCATTGATTGGCCCACATAAGCCCGATGCTGAAAAAAACTCACCGTATGAGTGTGGTTTTCCGGCATTTGAAGATACGCGTTTGCCTTTTGATGTGCGTTATTATTTAGTCGCAATTCTATTTATTATTTTTGATTTGGAAACTGCTTTTTTATTTCCATGGGCGGTGGTATTACATAAAATTGGTTTATATGGATTTTTAGCGATGATGGTATTTCTTGGTTTATTAACCATTGGTTTTATTTATGAGTGGAAGAAAGGCGCTTTAGAGTGGCAATAAAATGATGAATGACGAAAAAATTTTACAACAAAAATTTCATGAGCAAGGTTTTATTACGACCAGCTTAGAAAGTTTAGTATCGTGGGCGCGCAGTGGTTCGTTATGGCCAATGACGTTTGGTTTGGCGTGTTGCGCAGTAGAAATGATGCACTCAGCGGCAGCGCGTTATGATTTAGATCGCTTTGGCGCTGGTGTATTTAGACCTAGCCCAAGGCAATCGGATGTGATGATCGTCGCAGGAACATTATGTAACAAAATGGCCCCGGCGTTGCGCAAAGTATATGATCAAATGTCGGAACCACGTTGGGTGATTTCGATGGGATCATGCGCGAATGGCGGTGGTTATTATCATTATTCTTATTCAGTGGTGCGTGGTTGTGATCGTATTGTTCCCGTTGATATTTATGTGCCTGGTTGCCCACCAACAGCAGAAGCATTGGTGTATGGTGTTATGCAGTTGCAAAACAAAATTAAAAATTCTTCAACCCTTATTCGTTAAACGGCATGGCTAACATCGAAACTTTAGCAACACATCTGCGCGAGCATTTGGCAGAAACCATCACCAGCAGTCAAATTGCGTTGGGTGAATTGACGATCGAAATTCCGCGCGAAAAATTACGCGAAGTGTGTTTGTTATTGCGTGATGATCCCGCATTGCGTTTTGAATTATTAGTGGATGTGAGCGGTGTTGATTATCTTGAGTATGGCATCAGTGAATGGGTAACGGCCAAAGCCACTGGCTCAGGTTTTTCACGTGCCTCAGACACCAGCGAAAGTTTGCGGGTTATTCCGTGGGACAAACCACGTTTTGCCGTGGTCTATCATTTTTTATCGGTGACACATAATCATCGTTTGCGTTTGCGCGTATTTGTCGAAGGCGAACCACCGATGGTGCAGACAGTCACTGATCTTTGGCCGTCGGCTGATTGGTATGAGCGCGAAACTTTTGATCTGTTTGGCATTATATTTGATGGTCATCCTGATTTGCGTCGCTTGTTGACCGATTATGGTTTTATCGGTCACCCATTCCGCAAAGATTTTCCACTGAGTGGTAATGTAGAAATGCGCTATGATGCGACTGAAAAACGCGTGATTTATGAACCCGTGAGTATTGAGCCACGCATTTTAGAACCCAAAGTGATCCGCACCGGCGGTTATTTTGAAGAAATAAAGCCTTCTGTTGATAATATAAAATGAGTTACAGGTAAATATGTTGACTGATGAACAATTGCAAAAATTACTTGCTGATATAGAAGCAGATAATGTTGAGTTTACTCGATCTACGACAGATACTGGTAAATTTGCGGAAGCTATTTGTGCTTTTTCAAATGACTATCCAAATCATAAAAAACCAGGATATTTAATAATTGGTGTGGATGATAAAACTAGAAAACTTACAGGATTAAAAGTAACTGATCAATTGTTACAAAATTTAAGTGCTATCCGTTCAGATGGAAATGTACAACCGATGCCCGCTATGGTGGTTGATAAAAAGAAATTACCAGAAGGAGAAATAGCAATAGTTGAGGTGCATCCCTCCGATCTACCTCCTGTGCGTTATAAGGGTGTTGTTTATATTCGAACAGGCCCTCGGCGTGCTATAGCTCATGAAACAGAAGAGCGCCAATTGTCGGAAAGACGAGTTGCGCTTGCTAGAACGTTTGATGCAGGATATTGTAAGGGCAGTAATTTAAATGATCTGGTGTTAGATTTATTTTCTCTGACATATCGCCCTAACGCTATTGCAAAATTAGTTTTGGATGAAAACCATCGCGACATTGAATTACAATTGGCTTCATTGCGTTTTTATGATTTAAAAGCAAATAGTCCAACTTATGCGGGAATACTACTTTTTGGTAAAGATGCATTGAATTGGATGCCTGGCGCTTATGTTCAGTTTGTGCGTTTTCAGGGTAATGGTACTTCTGATCCTATACTGGATGAAAAAAGACTAACTGGGGATTTGCTTACCGTCCTAAGAGAGTTGGATCAACTTTTAACAATACAAATTGAAAATGCATTAGTAAAAACCAGCGCGCTGCAAGAAAAAAGTATGCACGATTATCCGGTAATTGCTCTACGCGAGTTGATTATGAACGCCATCATACATCGTTCTTATGAAGCAACTGCTCCAGCAAAAATATTTTGGTTTGAAGATCGTATTGAAATACAAAATCCTGGGGGCTTGTATGGTGAAGCTAGCTTAGAGAATTTTCCTCGTCAAAATGCTTATCGTAACCCTATATTGGCTGAAGCAGTAAAAGCGTTAGGCTATGTGAATAAATATGGAGTTGGCGTGGCGCGCGCGCAAGAGGCGCTGCAACAAAATGGTAATCCAGTGGCAGAGTTTAGTTTTGATCCGAATTATGTTGCGGTAACTATTAGGAAACGTTCATGAAAGTTATTGCATTTTTCAATAATAAAGGTGGAGTTGGTAAAACTTCCTTGGTTTACCATTTGGCCTGGATGTATGCAGAATTGGATCGTAAGCTTATAGTAGCTGATTTAGATCCACAAGCTAATCTGAGTTCCATGTTTTTACCAGAGGAGCGATTAGAGCAGCTTTGGCCGAATGGAGAGCATACACATACTATTTATGGTGCTATTCAGCCTTTGTGGACCGGTTTAGGGGATATTGCAAAACCGCATGTAGAGAAAGTAGCTAATGATAAAATTGGTTTATTGGTCGGTGATTTACAGCTATCATTAGCAGAAGATGATTTGAACAGTCAATGGCCGGATTGCTTGGATGGTAAAGAACGTTCTTTTCGTGTTATTTCCGCATTCTATCGATTAATAAAAGAGGCGGCGGGTAATTTTGGTACGGATTTAGTATTAATAGATGTTGGCCCAAACTTGGGAGCAATTAACCGAGCAGCCTTAATTGCGGCAGATTATGTAGTAATTCCGGTTGCGTCTGATATTTTTTCATTGCAAGGATTGCGTAACTTGGGCCCAACTTTGCGGCGTTGGCGCAAAGAATGGAATGATAGGCTTAATCGTGCTCCCGAATCCTTATCTGCTGCAAAAGTGCTGCCAAATGGGAGAATGGAGCCGGTGGGTTATGTTATATTACAGCATGCTATTCGTTTGGATCGGCCTATTAAAGCATATGAACGCTGGATGGCAAAAATTCCAACCGAATATCATCAAGCAATTTTAGATGAAAAAAATTCCAATGTATCATTGGATAATGATACAGCATGTTTGGCTCGCTTAAAGCATTATCGTAGTTTAATGCCTTTGGCGCAGGAAGCTCGTAAACCAATGTTTTTGTTAAAGCCGGCAGATGGAGCCATTGGCAGTCATGCCAACGCTGCAAAAGATTGTTATGAGGATTTTAAGGCCCTAGCAAAAAAAATTAGTGAACATTGTAAACTTGGTTAATAACTATGGCTGAAATTCGTAATTACACATTTAATTTTGGTCCACAACATCCGGCTGCGCACGGTGTGTTGCGTTTGGTGTTAGAAGTGGATGGCGAAACGATTGTGCGTGCTGATCCGCATATCGGTTTATTACATCGCGCAACAGAAAAATTAGCAGAATCAAAACCGTATAATCACAGCATAGGTTATATGGACCGACTTGATTATGTTTCCATGATGTGCAACGAACATGGTTACGTGTTAGCGATTGAAAAATTATTAGGGTTAACACCGCCGCCACGCGCGCAATATATACGTGTGATGTTTGATGAAATTACCCGCGTGTTAAATCATTTATTATGGTTGGGTGCACATGCCTTAGATATAGGTGCGATGACGGTGTTCCTTTATTGCTTCCGCGAGCGCGAAGAATTAATGGATTGCTACGAAGCTGTATCGGGGGCGCGGATGCATGCTACGTATTATCGACCCGGTGGTGTTTATCGCGATCTGCCAGAAAAAATGCCGCAATATAAAACTTCTAAATGGCATAGTGAAAAAGAAGTCGCACGTTTAAATGCCAATCGCCAAGGTTCTTTATTAGATTTTATTTGGGATTTCACCGAACGCTTCCCGATGCGCGTGGACGAATACGAAACTTTATTAACGGATAACCGCATTTGGAAACAACGCACGGTAGGCATTGGTGCGGTGACTGCAGAGCGTGCCATGCAGTTAGGTTTCACCGGCCCGATGTTACGTGGATCAGGAGTGGAGTGGGACCTTCGCAAAAAACAACCGTATGCGGTTTATGATCAATTAGATTTTGAAATTCCGATCGGTGTGCACGGCGATTGTTATGATCGTTATCTGGTGCGCGTCGAAGAAATGCGTCAATCCAATAAAATTATTCGTCAATGTGTAGAATGGTTGCGGAAAAATCCCGGCCCGGTGATGGCAGACAATAAAAAAGTGGTGCCGCCCACACGCATGGCGATGAAAGAAGATATGGAAGCATTGATTCATCATTTTAAATTATTTACCGAAGGTTATTGTGTGCCAGCGGGCGAAGCGTATACCACGATTGAACACCCTAAAGGGGAATACGGCGTTTATTTAGTTTCAGATGGTGCGAATAAACCGTATCGTTTAAAAATTCGCGCGGCGAGTTACCCGCATTTAGCGGCTATTGGTGAAATGGTGAAGGGCCACATGATTGCCGATTTAGTGGCGGTTATTTCCAGTATTGATATTGTGTTTGGGGAAATTGACCGATAATAAAGTAACCCCCTTTGAAAAAGGGGGTCGCCTTGCTGTTTTTTGCAAGGCGGGGGGATTTTGAGATTATTAATATGACAAATGTACTACCCGAAAACATCCGTCAACAAATTGACGAATGGATTGTAAAATATCCACCCGAACAACGCCAATCGGCGGTGCTGTCGGCGTTGACTATTGTGCAAAATAATAATAACGGTTGGCTGACGGAAGAATTAATGGATGCAGTCGCAGAATATTTAAACATGCCGCGCATCGCTGTGTATGAAGTCGCGACGTTCTATACTATGTACGATTTAAAACCCGTCGGCCGTCATAAAATTGGTTTGTGCACGAATGTTTCGTGCATGTTAATGGGCTGTGAAAAAATTGCCAAGCATTTGAAAAAACGCTTAGGCGTTGAATTCGGCGAAACAACCGCCGACGGAAAATTTACCTTAAAAGAAGTAGAATGTTTAGGCGCGTGTGCGAGCGCACCGGTCGTCCACATGGGCGATCATTATTATGAAAATCTCACACCCGAAAAAATAGATGAGATTTTGGATGGGCTGAAATAAATATATGACAAACGAAATCTGTTTCCGTACATTAGATCAACCAGAACCCTGGACGCTGAAAACTTATCGCGCCGCCGGTGGCTATGCGATGTGGGAAAAAATCCTGCGTGAAAAAACCCCACCCGAAGCGATCATTGCCGAACTAAAAACCTCCGCACTGCGTGGGCGTGGTGGCGCTGGTTTCCCCACCGGCCTCAAATGGAGTTTCATCTCACGTGCTGCACCTGGCCAAAAATATGTGCTCTGCAATTCCGACGAAGGCGAACCTGGCACCTGCAAAGATCGCGAAATATTACAACTCAACCCGCATCAACTCATCGAAGGTATGGCGATTGCCGGATATGTAATGGGTGCAACTGTGGGTTATAACTATATTCGTGGTGAATACATTCAACCGTTTAAACGTTGCGAAGCCGCTTTAAAAGAAGCGCGGGCAGCAGGCTTGCTCGGCAAAAATCTTTTAGACTCAGGTTTTGATTTTGAATTACACAATCATTTAGGCGCAGGCGCTTATATTTGCGGAGAAGAAACTGCGCTGATGGAATCACTCGAAGGCAAAAAAGGTATGCCGCGTTTTAAACCACCGTTCCCGGCCAATTTTGGTTTATATGGCAGACCAACGACGATCAACAATACTGAAACATTTGCTTCCGTACCGGTAATTTTAGCTAAAGGCGGACAATGGTTTTTAGAATTAGGTAAGCCGAATAATGGTGGTTGCAAAATTTTCAGCGTGACCGGCCATGTTAATAAACCGGGTAATTACGAAGTACCATTGGGTATACCGTTTAAAGAATTATTAGCAATGGCAGGCGGCATGAAAGACGGGCGTAAATTAAAAGGCGTGATCCCCGGTGGCTCATCGATGCCAGTGTTAACCGGTGATGTGATGATGCAAACGAATATGGATTACGACTCAATTGCCAAAGCTGGTTCCATGTTAGGATCAGGCGCAGTGATTCTGATGGATGAAACCACTTGTATGGTAAAAGTGTTAACGCGTATTGCACATTTTTATAAAGAAGAATCGTGTGGCCAATGCACGCCTTGCCGCGAAGGCACCGGTTGGATGTATCGCGTGTTGCATCGTATTGAACAAGGTCAAGCGCGCGTAGAAGAATTAGGTTTATTAGATAATATCGCCAGTAAAATTATGGGGCATACTATTTGCGCCTTAGGTGATGCAGCAGCGATGCCAGTACAAAGTTTTATTAAGCAATTTCGTGATGATTTTGTATATCACATTGAACACAAAAAATGCCCGGTGGGGGATGATCATTAATTATTTATGAACCAGCCTTCATTAACTATACAAATATTTTCAACCATAGGGGCTTTTTGCTGTTTATTTGCCTATGTGGGGCATCAGTTAAAATGGATGGATCCCAGGAAGATTTTTTATAATTTATTGAACATTATTGGAGCAGGGATTTTAACTTATATTGCATTCAAACCCTTTCAATCTGGGTTTTTCCTGATGGAAGGAATTTGGACGGTGATGAGTGTATATGCTTTATTTCGAGTTTTTTGTACAAAGGTGTTAAATAATGATTGAAATAGAAATAGACGGTAAAACATTCCAAGCTGAGCCAGGTTCGATGATCATCGAAGTGGCCGATAAAGTGGGCATTCCGATTCCACGGTTTTGCTATCACAAAAAATTATCGATTGCTGCCAATTGTCGCATGTGTTTAGTAGAAGTAGAAAAAGCACCTAAACCGATGCCTGCTTGTGCTACGCCAGTGACACCGGGCATGAAAATATTAACCTGCTCGCAAAAAGCGCGCGAAGCACAAAAGTCAGTAATGGAATTTTTATTAATCAATCATCCACTCGATTGCCCGATTTGCGATCAAGGTGGTGAATGTGAATTACAAGATGTTTCCTTAGGTTATGGCAAAGGCATTTCGCGTTTTACCGAAGGCAAGCGATCAGTCAAAGACGATGATCTGGGGCCATTAATTGCTACAGAAATGACCCGTTGTATTCAATGCACACGCTGTGTTCGTTTTGAACAAGAAGTGGCAGGATTTCGCGAGCTCGGTGCAACGGGGCGTGGTGAAAATATGGAAATCACCACGTTTATTAAACACAGTATTTCGCATGAAATGTCGGGCAATATTATTGATCTTTGCCCAGTGGGCGCATTGACTTCTAAGCCTTATCGTTTTTCCGCGCGTGCGTGGGAACTGGATCAAGTCGAAGCAGTTGCACCACATGATTGTATTGGATCAAATATTTATGTTCACAAACGTGTGCAAGAAGTGATGCGTGTAGTGCCGCGTGAAAATGAAACGTTGAATGAAACTTGGTTATCGGATCGTGATCGCTATGCTTATACTGCGGTGAACAGCCCAGCGCGGTTGCACAAACCGATGATCAAAGTGAATAATGTTTGGCAGGAAACCGATTGGGCAACCGCACTGGAATTTGTTGCCGATGGTTTGCAAAAAGTGTTGACGCAATATGGCCCCAAACAAATAGGTGCGTTTGCAGCGCCGAGCGCAACTACCGAAGAACATTATTTATTACAAAAATTAATGCGTACTTTGGGCATTAATTCTGTTGATCATCGTTTACATCAAACTGATGTCAGCGATCAAAAATATGCGCCATTATATCCTAGCTTGGGCATCAAAATTGAAGAGCTCGAATTGCAAGATACTATCTTGTTGATAGGTTCAAATATTCAACGTGAACAACCGATTGCTGGCCATCGTATTCGCAAAGCGACTTTACGTGGTGCGCAAGTATTAAGTATTAATGCCGTCGATTATCCGGTTAATTTTAATTTAGCTGAAAAAATTATTACCGCGCCTGATCATTTTAATTTGAATTTGGCAGGTATTGCTAAAGCTTTATCGGCCCAATCTAAAGCAGATTTACCAACACAGATACTTGATTTATTAAAAGAGATACAGCCTAGCGCAATCGAACAAAAGTTTGCAGCGCAATTAAGCAGCGGTGAAAAAAAATTAATATTATTAGGTGCGGTTGCACAAAACCATCCTGAAGCGGCGACATTGCGTGCGCTTGCACAGTTGATTGGAACTTTATCTAGCGCAAAAGTAGGTTGCTTAACAGAAGGTGCTAATAGCGCTGGGGCATGGTTGGCTGGCGCTGTTCCGCATCGTGGCCCTGCAGGCGCGGCATTGCCAGAATCAGGTTTAGCGATGAACACCGGATTGGGCGCGAGTTTGCGCGCTTATTTCTTATTGGGCATCGAACCGGAATTTGATGCTGCCAATCCAGCGGCTGCAGTCGCTTCGCTCAACAAAGCAGAATTTGTCGTAGCTTGCTCACCATTCAAGACAGATGGCCTTTTGCAATATACACATGCTATTCTTCCCATCGCTGCTTTCACTGAAACTTCGGGTACTTATGTAAATGCAGAAGGGCGTTGGCAAAGTTTTAATGCTGCAGTTGCTGCTCCTGGTGAAGCACGCCCAGGCTGGAAAGTATTGCGCGTGTTGGGCAATCAGTTGAATTTGGCAGATTTTGATTATGTGACTTCAGAGCAAGTGCGAGATGAATTACGGGTTTTGGTGGATGCGGCGGTGTTCCCTCTCCCAAACCCTCACCCAAAGGGAGATGGGATCGGAAAAAGAGCAGAGGGGAAGGGCATCATGCGTATTACCGAATGGCCGATTTATTCTATTGATAATATGGTGCGCCAGTCACAGCCGCTGCAGGATTCAGCGACCAATGAGCCCACCGCTGTTTATATGAATGAAAAGTTGGCTAAAGATTTACAATTGCAAGATGGTGCAATGGTGAAAGTAATACAAGGTAGCGCTCAAGCAGAGTTGCCGCTGATGGTTGATGCAAGAATTGCTGCTGGGTGTGTATGGATCCCTGCTGGGCGGCCTGAAACAGCCACTTTAGGCGCTGCGTTTGGATCAGTTGAGATTATTATGTAGGTCGGTTCAAGCGAAGCGGAACCGACAGTGGAGTTTATTCAAGCCTCTATGTTGGATCCGTCGCTGACGCTCCTTGATCCAACCTACATTCTGTTTAAAATATTATTTATTGGTTTAGGATATTATGTTTAACGATTTACTACTCATACTTTGGATCATCATAAAGATCATTGTGATCGTCGTGCCTTTATTATTGGGCGTGGCGTACCTGACTTTTTTTGAGCGCAAAGTCATTGGTCTGATGCAATCCAGAATTGGCCCCAATCGCGTAGGCCCGTGGGGATTATTGCAACCGATCGCCGACGTGCTTAAATTGTTAACCAAAGAAATTATTATTCCGTCTGCTTCGAACCGTTATTTATTTGTTATTGCGCCAATGCTGACTATTACACCAGCCTTAGCCGCATGGGCAGTTATTCCATTTAGTCAAGGCATGGCTTTGGCGAATATCAATGCGGGTGTGTTATATCTGTTTGCCTTGGGTTCGCTTTCTGTTTATGGTGTTTTAGTCGCGGGTTGGGCGTCGAATTCGAAATACGCATTTTTAGGCGCAATGCGTGCTGCTGCGCAAACTATTTCATATGAAATTGCCATGGGTTTTTCTTTTGTTGGTATTTTATTAGCTGCAGGCAGCATGAATTTGCAAGATATTGTGTTGAAACAGCAGGGCGGTTTTTGGCACTGGTATTGGTTACCGTTGTTGCCGTTATTTGTAACGTATTGGATTTCCGGTGTAGCCGAAACGAATCGCTTACCGTTTGACGTGGCAGAAGGTGAATCCGAAATCGTTGCGGGTTTCCATGTGGAATATTCAGGAATTACGTTTGCGCTGTTTTTCTTAGCGGAATATATCAACATGATTATGGTGTCTACCATCGCTGCGTTATTGTTTTTAGGCGGATGGTTATCACCCTTTGAAGGGATCCCGCTTTTAGGCCCGTTATTTGCTTGGGTCCCCGGCATTATTTGGTTATTTCTTAAGATCGGTGGATTTTTGTTTTTATACATTTGGTTGCGTGCTACTTTTCCACGTTACCGCTATGATCAAATTATGCGGTTAGGTT
Source organism: Gammaproteobacteria bacterium (assembly GCA_013288885.1). Classification (GTDB taxonomy): domain Bacteria; phylum Pseudomonadota; class Gammaproteobacteria; order JABDBA01; family JABDBA01; genus JABDBA01. Next base: position 93,490 of record JABDBA010000005.1, read on the forward strand.
GGAAGGTATTAATTCCAGTAACGTTAGTTTGGGTGGTAGTGGTGAGTTTGGGTGTGGAATTTAAAATTGCGCCTTGGTTTATTTAAAAAAGATTGCTATGAAAAAATTGCTACATTATTTAAAAACGTTTTCTTTATGGGAATTGTTGAAAGGGCTTAAATTGACCGGCAGATATTTTGTCGATAAAAAAGTCACCGTTCAGTTCCCCGAAGAAGAAACGCCACGTTCACCGCGCTTTCGCGGTTTACATGCGCTGCGTCGTTATCCTAACGGTGAAGAGCGTTGTATTGCCTGCAAACTTTGCGAAGCGGTGTGCCCTGCATTGGCAATTACTATTGCAGCAGAGCCACGCGAAGATGGTTCGCGCCGCACCACTAAATATGAAATCGATTTATTTAAATGTGTTTATTGTGGTTTTTGTGAAGAGTCATGCCCTGTAGACTCTATTGTATTGACTGATTTGCAGCATTACCATTTTGAAAATAGGGGCGAGCAAATTGTTACTAAAGAAAAATTATTGGCTATTGGCGATAAATATGAAAATGAAATTGCTAAGGCAAGAAAAGAAGATGCGCCATTTCGGTGAAATAAAACTATGAACCTTGCACAAATTTTTACAGACTTGGTTTTTTTTAGCTTTGCTGCCATTTTGGTCGGCTCGGCATTAATGACTATTATTTCACGCAATCCTGTGCGCAGTGCTTTGTTTTTGGTATTAGCATTTTTTGCAGCAACTGGTTTGTGGATTTTATTAGAAGTCGAATTTTTGGGTTTGATTTTAATTCTGGTTTATGTCGGCGCTGTGATGACATTATTCTTATTTGTCGTGATGACTTTGAATATCGATGTTGAAGAACAGCGTAGTAGTTTTGTGCGCTATTTACCGTTTGCCATTGTGATTGTGGCAATGTTGGTTATTTTAATGGTGTACGTGATTAGCCCTGGCCACCTCAATCCTAGTGAATTAACAACGACGGGTGGGCAACCAGTCAATTATAGCAATACCACAGAACTAGGCATGGTGCTGTATACGGACTACGCGTATCCGTTTGAATTGGCAGGTATATTATTATTGGTTGCGATTATTGCCGCCATCAGTTTAACCTTCCATGGCAAAGGCAATAATAAAACGCAAAACCCGGATCAACAAATTCTCATTCGTCGTGAAGATCGTATCCGCATGGTAAAAATGCAGGGGGACAAAAAATGATTTCATTGTCCGCTTATTTGATTTTGAGTGCGATTGTCTTCGGCCTTGGTTTGGCAGGTATTGTGATCAATCGTAAAAATGTCATCATTTTATTAATGTGTGTGGAATTATTATTATTAGCCGTCAATACCAATTTTGTGGCGTTTTCACATTATTTTCACGATATTGCCGGGCAAGTATTTGTATTTTTTATTTTAACGGTGGCAGCGGCCGAAGCAGCAATCGGTTTGGCGATTCTTATCGTATTGTTCCGTGGCCGCAAAACTATTGATGTTGATAAGCTGAATACATTGAAAGGATAAGTAGGTAATTAATAAGCAATGAACCAACTACAAACTATAATATACGCGATCGTTTTATTCCCACTGCTGGGCAGCACTATTGTCGGCCTATGGAATAAAAAAATCAGTTGCCGTGGGGCCCATTGGGTCACAACCATCGGCGTGGCTATATCATTTGTACTTTCACTTTACCTCTGCTACCAAATTGTTTTTGCGGGCGTGCCAACTTATAACTTCAACGCCTATATTTGGGGCGGTAGCGGCAGCTATCAATTTAATATTGGTTTCTTGCTCGATAATTTGAGCACTACGATGCTGGTCGTGGTGAATTTCGTTTCATTATTAGTACATATTTATAGTATTGGTTACATGCGTGAAGATGATGGCTACCAACGCTTTTTTAGCTACATCTCATTATTTACCTTTGCCATGTTAATGTTAGTGTCGGCCAATAACTTTTTACAACTCTATTTTGGTTGGGAAGGTGTGGGCTTGGTATCTTATCTTTTGATTGGGTTCTGGTTTAAAAAAGAAACCGCCAACTTCGGTAGTTTGAAAGCATTCATTGTGAATCGTGTCGGCGATTTTGGTTTCATCTTAGGTATTGCTGCGGTATTTAATTACGTAGGAAATGTCGATTACGTTTCAGTTTTTAACATTGCTCCATCATTAGCAACACAAACCATGACTGTTTTCCCGCATACTCATTGGTCTGTGCTTACCGTTATTTGTATTCTGTTATTTATCGGTGCAATGGGCAAATCAGCACAAATGCCATTACACGTTTGGTTGCCCGAATCGATGGAAGGCCCTACACCTATTTCTGCTTTAATTCATGCCGCAACCATGGTCACCGCCGGTGTTTACATGGTAGCGCGTATGTCACCGTTGTATGAATTTTCTGAAGTCGCATTAAGCGTGGTATTAATAGTCGGCGCGACCGGCGCTTTATTTACCGGCATTTTAGCGATAGTACAAAATGATATTAAACGCGTGGTTGCTTATTCTACACTGTCACAACTCGGTTACATGGTCGCGGCGTTGGGTGTATCAGCCTATGCCGCTGGGATCTTCCACCTCTTTACCCACGCATTTTTTAAAGCGTTATTATTCTTGGCAGCAGGTTCTGTTATTATCGCCATGCATCACGAACAAGACATGCGCAAGATGGGTAATTTGCGCAAGTACATGCCAGTCACTTATGTCTGCTTTTTAATTGGCGCGTTAGCCTTAGCGGCGATACCACCGTTTGCCGGATTTTATTCTAAAGATGCCATCATTGAAGCGATTCATCACGCGTTAATCCCCGGTGCTAGTTACGCTTATTATTGCGTATTGTTGGGAACTTTCGTCACGGCATTTTATATTTTCCGCGCTTTCTTTTTAGTGTTTCACACGGAAGAAAGAATGGATGAACACACGCGCGCAGGCTTGCGTGAATCAACTTGGGTGGTATGGTTGCCATTAGTATTATTGGCGATCCCTTCAGCGATTGCTGGGATCTTTTTGGTGGGTACGATTTTATATTCACCCACCGGTGGTTTATTAGGCACGAGTATTTTTATCTTACCGCAAAATAATGTACTAGCCAGTTTAGCGATCGATTATCATGGCCCATTACTATTAGCATTGGATTCGGTATTTAGTTTACCGTGTTGGTTAGCCGTAGGCGGGATTTTTGTGGCATGGTTATTGTATATAAAATTCCCACGCGCCCCGGCTTATTTTGTTGAGAAGTTTTCGTTAATCTATAAAGTATTATTAGCGAAATATGGTTTTGATGATTTTAACCAAGTAGTATTTGCACGCGGCAGTTTGAAATTAGCTAAAGTATTTTTTGAAGTGGGCGATGTGAAAATTTTAGATCATGATTTGGTTGATGGCTCCGGCCGTTTTATTGCTTGGTGCTCGGCTAACTTGCGCAAGCTGCAATCCGGTTATTTGTATCATTACGCATTTGCGATGATTATTGGCGTGCTTGTGTTGTTGGCATGGCTGTTGTGGTAGGAAATAGGAAGGTTTAATGCTGAACAATTTATTTAATCATTACATACTTAGTGTATTAATCTGGCTACCGATGTTCGGTGGTGCGCTCGCGCTCGCCAGTGGCGGCGATCAACACCCTAATCGCGCGCGCTTAATTGCACTGATCGTTTCAATTATCTCGTTAGCACTCTGTGTGCCGCTTTACTTAGGGTTTGATAACAACTCAGGCCTAATGCAATTTCAACAACATGCAATATGGATTCGCGCTTATGATATTCATTATTCACTCGGTGTTGATGGTATTTCATTGCCACTGATTATGTTAACCACCTTCACCACCTTGTTGGTGATCATGGCGGCTTGGCACCACATTCATATTCGCGTGTCACAATACATGGCCGCTTTTTTAGTCATGCAAGGGATGATGGTGGGTACATTCGCATCCCTCGATTCCATTTTGTTTTATGCGTTTTGGGAAGGCATGTTGATACCGATGTACTTAAGTATCGGGATCTGGGGCAGCACCAACCGATCGTATGCGTCGATCAAATTTTTCTTGTATACATTTTTAGGGTCGGCGTTAATGCTAATCGCCTTATTATATTTACACGAGCAATCGAACAGTTTCAATATCAGCGATTTTTACCCACTTAAACTCACGATGAAACAACAAGTGTGGATCTTCCTAGCATTTTTATTAGCGTTTGCGGTTAAGCTCCCCATGTGGCCGGTACATACTTGGTTGCCCGATGCGCATACCGAAGCACCGGCGGGTGGTTCGGTCGTATTAGCCGCATTGATGTTAAAAATGGGGGCTTACGGATTTTTGCGTTTCAGCTTACCCATCACGCCTGATGCCAGTGCGCTGTTAGATCATTTAATGATCGCACTCTCATTGATCGCGATTGTGTATATTGGTTTAGTCGCCATCGCACAAACCGATATGAAAAAATTGATTGCTTATTCCTCTATCGCACACATGGGTTTCGTCGCACTCGGTTGTTTTATGGTGTTTGATATTGTGGCGAATTCACATAATCTAAAAGACGCTTACATGAGTTTAGAAGGCGCGATGGTGCAAATGATTTCACACGCGTTCAGTTCTGGCGCGATGTTCTTAGGCGTGGGTGTTTTAGTGTATCGATTGCACACCCGACTTATCAAAGACTTTGGCGGCATTGCCACCAGTATGCCGTATTGCGCGGCCTTCTTTATGTTATTTGCGATGTCGAATGTTGGGTTGCCCGGTACATCGGGTTTTGTCGGCGAATTTATGATTATCCTTAGTGCTATCCAAGGCAGTTTTTGGGTAGCTGTGTTAGCATCGACGACATTAATATTGAGCGCAGTTTATACGCTTTATATGTATAAGCGGGTATTTTTTGGAGTGATTACTGATCCGCGTATTGCAAAATTACATGATATCAATTACATGGAAAAAATCGTTTTCGTTTTATTGGCTATCGTGATTATATTTTTTGGTGTTTATCCTGCGCCGCTGCTGAATATGATGCATGCGACAATAGGCAATGTTTTGCATTGGAGCTTACAGAGTAAATTATAATTTATGCTATTTGAAACTATACTAACTTATCCTGCTACACCCGAAATTTTCTTGCTCGGCATGACGTGTATTGTCTTGTTGGCGGATTTATTTATTAAACAGCAAGAAAAGAAAATCACCTATTGGCTATCGCAGTTTGCTTTGGTGGGCACTGCGGTTTTAGTATTACTGCTTTACAACGTTCCATCGACACTGCTTTTTAATGGTAGTTTTATCTGGGATAAAACCGCTGCGTTAATGCAATTCGCCATCGTCGCGATCAATTTCTTTATTCTTATTTACGCGCGTGAATACATCCGTGAGCGTAAAATACCGCAAGGTGAATATTATCTGCTGAGTTTATTTTCTGTGTTAGGTATGTTGGTATTGGTGTCGGCTTATAGCCTGTTGACGTTATATTTGGGGCTGGAATTATTATCTTTACCGTTGTATGCCATGGTTGCTTTACAGCGTGATTCTACCGAGTGTGCTGAAGCAGCGATGAAGTATTTTGTCACCGGCGCGTTAGCATCGGGTATGTTGCTGTATGGTTTATCGATGTTTTATGGTGCGACGCAAAGCCTTAATATTACTGAGATTGCACAAGTAACAAGCAATTTGTCTTCCGGCCAAGAATTGATGTTAATTTTTGGTTTGGTGTTTATAATTGCCGGTGTGGTTTTCAAATTAGGCGCAGCACCCTTTCATATGTGGGTGCCCGATGTTTATCAAGGCGCGCCCACTTCTGTTACTTTATTTGTAGGTACTGCACCAAAGATTGCCGCGTTAGCAATGGTGGTGCGGCTATTAATTGAAGGCACACCCGCGTTAGTTCATCAATGGCAAGAAGTTTTGATATTGATTGCCGTGCTATCTATCGCGTTAGGTAATGTGGTTGCTATCGTGCAGAGCAATCTTAAACGTATGTTATCGTATTCTGCTATTGCGCACGTCGGGTATATGTCATTGGGGTTGTTAGCGGCAACGCCTGACGGTTATGCCAGTGCTTTATTTTATATGTTGGCTTATGCCCTGATGTCATTGGGCGCGTTCGGTATGCTAGTATTATTGAGTAAATCAGGGGCTGAGGTGGATAAAATTGGCGACCTGCGGGGTTTAAACACCCGTAACCCCTGGTTAGCGTTTATGCTATTGTTGGTAATGTTCTCGATGGCGGGTATTCCGCCGATGGTCGGGTTTTTTGCTAAGCTGGGTGTTTTGGAAGCGTTGATCGGTGCGCACATGGTTTGGTTAGCGACATTTGCACTGGTGTTTGCTATTATTGGCGCTTATTATTACCTGAATGTCGTGAAGGTCATGTATTTTGAAGAGCCGGAGATACAATACCCCATCGTTAATAGACCTATTATTAACGTGGCAATCAGTGTTAATTGTTTGATGGTGTTGTGGTTAGGGATGTTCCCAAGTGGTTTGATTGATTTGTGCCGTGCTGCGTTTGCGATGTAGACATAATAATTTATTATTTTACTTCTAGGATGGGCCTCTCTATGAAAAAAGTCATTTCTCTCATTTCTTTGCTGTTATTGACCCTTCTTCTGCAAGGCTGCGTGGCGGGTGTCATTGCTGCTGGCGCGGGGGCAGGGGCTGCGGGGGGCAGCATTGCTTCCGATAACCGTACTATCCAAACTATTACTGATGACCAAGAAATTGCTTATAAGGCCAATCGGCTAGTTTCTGCCAACCATGACCTAAATACTAAAGCACACATTGTCATTGTGAGTTATAATAAGGTCGTGTTAATGGCGGGGCAGGCCCCCACGGCTGCATTACGTGACCAGGCAGTCGACCTCGTAAAGACTGTGCCCAAGGTTAGGCGCATTTTCAATGAGATTACCGTTGGAACACCTACCTCAGCGTACCGACGCAGTAAAGATGCCGCTATTACTGGCAGCATAAAGACGCGTATGGTAGCAACCGCTAAATTGAAGTCGAGCCAGATAAAAGTGGTGACTGAAGATGGAACGGTATTTTTATTAGGCCTCACCACACCGCAACAAGCCGAAATTGCTGGCAAAGTGGCGCGCAGTAATGAGGGTGTGAAACAGGTCGTTAAATTAATTGAATATATATATGGGCCAAGTACCAATAACTAAAGAGCAACTAGGAGCGAATGACTAATGACTTTGACTTATCAAATGCTATATGGATTTTTGCACTTATCGTTTTGGGGCAATGTGATTGCGGTTTTAATTCTCACGCAGATTACGGTTGCAGGCGTCACTATCTTTTTGCATCGCGGTCAAACACATCGTGCGCTTGATCTGCATCCAATCGCTAGTCATTTTTTTCGTTTTTGGTTATGGTTGACTACTGGTTTGAAAACCAAAGCATGGGTCGCTGTGCATCGTAAACATCACGCTAAATGCGAAACAGCTGAAGATCCACATAGCCCGAAAATCTTGGGCATTAATAAAGTATTTTTCGAAGGCGCAGAGCTTTATCGTGTTGCTGCTAAAAATAAAGAAACATTAGAACGTTATGGTCATGGCACGCCTGATGATTGGTTAGAGCGTCACGTTTATAGTATTCATGATCGCATTGGTTTGGGGCTGATGTTGGTTATTGATCTTTTATTGTTTGGTGTGGCTGGTCTGGCTATTTGGGCTTTTCAGTTATTGTGGATCCCGGTTTTTGCGGCAGGTGTTATCAATGGTATTGGGCATTTTTGGGGTTATCGTAATTATGAGTGCGAAGATGCATCGCGTAATGTAGTGCCTTGGACGTTTTTTGCCTGTGGTGAAGAGTTACATAATAATCATCATACGTTTCCTACTTCTGCTAAGTTGTCGGTTAAGTGGTGGGAGTTTGATATCGGTTGGCTTTATATCCAAACTTTACGGGCGTTTGGTTTGGCCAAAGTTAAAAGATTGCCACCGACGTTGTTACAAACACCTACTAAATTACAAATTGATTTAGATACGGTGACTGCGGTGATTACTAATCGTTTTCAAGTTTTATCAAATTATACGCGTGAAGTGGTTATTCCGGTATTGCAAGAAGAGCAACGTAAAGCAGGTAAAGCCAGCCGCGATATACTGGAGCGCGCCCAAACTTTGTTGACCCGCGCCGATAGTTTGCTCGATGATATAAGCAAACAACGCATTAGCCAAATTTTAGAGAAGTATCAAAATATTCAATTGGTTTATCATTTTAAACAACGTTTACAAGCGATTTGGAACCGTACCACATCATCAAAACGTGAGTTGATTGAGGCATTACAACTGTGGTGTCGCGAAGCTGAGGCCACCGGCATCAGCACCTTACGCAACTTTGCCATGGAGCTAAAAGGTTACTCTGCTGCCCCGGCGAAGAAATAACATCGCCTCCAGTCAATGGGAAATAACTTCCATTCCCAATCGGCTCGTGAAAGGAAATTATTTCCTGTTTTTTCTGCATAAGGCCGATGACTTCGGGCGAAGGTTGCGCCGCTCCCTCTACTCGGCGCTTGCACAACTCAAGTCAATCACACCTGGCAGCTCTTTCCTCACCACATTAAGATAACGCGCGTAGGTCGGATCAAGGAGCGCAGCGACGGATCCGACATGCGATGCTGAATTATTGCCACTGTCGGTTCCGCTTCGCTTGAACCGACCGACCTACTAGCGTGTAGAAAACAGCGAACTAACTTCTACGTTGCCTGTCGCGTTATCTATAGCCACTGCGTTACAAATAGGCCATGCGGCAGGATCAAATAATCTAGTGCAAGTAAAACGAATAAGTGCCAGCGGTATTTGGTATGGATTAACGTTAGGGCTTTGCAGCACAGCTATCATATTGGCGTGGCGATTTTTCAAAAAATTGAAAATTGAAAACAAAGAAACGTTTATTTTGTGATAAAAATTAGTCTTCCTTCCGAGGCAAGAAAAGACCCAATTATATGGACAGTTTAATCGGATTATCCAATTTCCTTTGCTACGTTTCTAAAATATAGAAGGAAGATTGTTAATTGAATAACTGCTGACACGCCAAAGATTATAGCGAGATTTGTTAGATTATTGACAGTGATGTGGCTTACTATATATGTTCCCACAGTACCAATAATCATGACAGCAGACGTAAATAATGCTGTTGCTATTCCTGGACTAATAGACGACCTCAAGCAGCAGGTTAGAACATTGATAAAAATGAACCCGTTACTAAAACCAATTAATGTAATTGGAAAAATGATGGTTAATAAATTTAATTGGCCAAGAAAAGTAAAAATAATTTGGGCTAGGACACCAAGAAATAACAATACAAATCCTAAACTAATTAAACTATCTAATTGCAATTGTTTGATTAAAAGTCGGTTAGTGAGTGTTCCTAATAAATAGCCACAACTAATGATAAATGCACTATTACCATAAATAATAGCTGAACGATGTAAAATATTTTCTATTAAAAATGCACCCGTCGTCGTATAAACGAGAAGTTGCATTTGGGAAAGACCAGCAATAATAATGCCTGGTGAAAAAGCATTATGCTTCAACACGTTTAGATAGTTTCTACACATGTTTTTAAAGGAAAAGACTTCAGTGGTTGTTTTACTTTCGGCAACGTAAAGTGCAAAAATAATCATTAAAATAAACGATACCACTCCATATGCAATAAAATTTGCTTTCCATCCAAAATGATATTGCAGGATGCCGCCTATAAAGGGTGCAATAATAGGGCCAATGCCAAAGGCAAGTGATGTATATAATATTGCTATCTTAAATTGATGGCCGGTGAATCGGTCAATGATAATGGTTCGGCAACCAATTGATAAACAAGAAACAGAAAATCCTTGTACAAATCGAACCCATAATAATTCTTCAATCGTGCCGCAAGTCAATGCTAAAAAACTTGCAGACGTATAGAGGATAAGCCCTAACAGAATAATGCGGCGTCGGCCAAAGATATCCAATAAAGTACCGAATAAAATACAGCCTATCGAAAATCCTAATAAAGATACGGTAATGGTATTTTTAGCGGCAGATATTGGTGCATCGTAATAACTTGCGATCGCAGGTAAAGAAGGTGCATGCAGATCAAAGGTTATGCCTGATAAAAAGTTTAATAATGGTGCAAGGATCATTAGTAAGCTAAGATACTTTTCTTTTTCTGTTGTAATCCAAGGATCCCTAAATAAATTTTTCATTTTTTCAAAATCATTTTCTGAATTTTACTGGCAATAGCTTTAGCAAGATCTTTATGGCTATCAGCTTCGATGTGCACGCCATCATCACCTACTTTTACGATTTGTCCTGCGTCAAGAAACGTACAACTCTCTTGAGCAGCCAGTTTGGCATAATGTGTGGCTAATCCCTTAGTCTTAGCAATAGATGAATCATCAAAAAATAGATTAAAATCATTAGAATTAATTTTATGAATAGGCGCAGGTGCAATTAACAGTGTGTTGGGTGCCTGGAAATTTTGACCAAAGTGACTTGTCTTCACGAAGCGGAGCATTTTTTGCATTGCGAGAGTAGTTTGTTCCGGCGTGGCGTTGAAATCTATCATTGCATCATTTGTGCCTAGCATAAAAATTACCAAATCTATTGGATAATTCATTTCTAAAATGAGAGGTAAAGTCGCTAAGCCATTGCGTGAAGGACGAACAAATTTGGTTTCATCAAAAGAAGTATTGCGACCATTCAGTCCTGCTTCTATCACATAAAAATCATCACCTAGCAATTTTTGTAAAACACCAGTCCACCGCACATTACGATCAAAACGCTTTGCCAACATCAATTCCATATTCCTTGAACCTGCTATATTACCCCAGGTATTAGAATCTCCATAACATAGAATGTTTTGCATTTAGATCCCCTTTTTTGCCAGACGGACTAAATTTTTCCTTTAATATCGTCATGTGTGAATCTTCTTAAAGGTTTTAGATCCCGTGATTTTTAAGGGTTTAGTTTGCCAGTGTCAGCAAATAAATTCAAGATATCGGTAGAAACATTTGTCCACCCTGGTGGAAATGCCCTATAATGCCAAGGAAAGTCAGATAACCAAAAATAGAGTCTTTGATTAAACAGGTTGATTTATATGATGTATGGAACCTTGTGTACAGAATTTTATGACGCCGATAAAAAATTCGCTGGCGCTGATGAGATTCATTTTTATAGCTCTTTTTTTGATAAGAAGGAGAGCCTGATTCTGGAACCTATGTGTGGCTCAGGGCGCTTACTTATTCCTCTCATGCAAGAAGGTTTCAATATCCATGGGATGGATAATTCGATCCCCATGCTAAAAAGTTGTAGAGAAAGAGCAGCTAAGCTGGGTTTGAAACCTACATTATTTGAACAATCCATTGAGAACATGGAATTACCTCATCAATATGACATAATTTTAATTCCATTGGGTTCATACCAATTACTTTACCCTCGGTCTGTCGCCTATAAAGCCTTACAAAATTTTTATAAGCATTTGCGCCCAGGTGGAAAGCTTATTTTAGATTTATTTGTTCCGTGGGAATCCTTATATCAAAACCATGAAGAAGAATTTAGTGAAAAAGAAGTTGCGTTGCCTGATGGCGGTATCATCAAGCATAAATCTCATGATGTTGCGAATAAATATGAACAAGAATATTATGGCCAATCCACATATGAAAAAGTAATAAACGGAAAAGTTATAGCCCTAGAAAGTGAACGGATGCATTTGTGCTGGTATTATCGTTATGAAATGGAGCTTATATTAGAAAAATATAAGCTCCAAAACATTCAATATCAGGAAAAACATTTCATGAATGAGAACCACATGATTTTTATTGCGGAAAAATAAGCCAAAACCGCTGTTGATACAGCAATGTCAAACAAATAGTGAGGTCATGATGAAAACAATTTTATGCTTTGGTGACTCCAATGTCTGGGGCGGTATACCAGGAGCATTTGATCCCGCAACTGGTCTCGCGGGTAGACATCCTAAAAACAAACGCTGGACAGCTATCTTAAATAAATTATTGGGCGATAAATATGACGTAGTTGTCGATGGAATTAATGCTCGAACAACCACTCTTGATGAAATTATCCCCGGTCGCCCCTATAAAAATGGATTAACACATCTGCCGGTTTCTCTTGAAATACATTACCCTATTGATCTAGTCATTTTTTGGATTGGAACTAATGATAACAAAATTCAGTTTAAACGTTCCGCTGAAGATATAAAAGAAGGAATGCGCAAACTGATTCAATGTGTTAAATCATCTAATAAAGGGCCAAATGCAAAGCCACCCCAAATTTTATTAATCTCACCCCACCCTATTATTAAAGTCCAAAATCTACATCCGCAGCTTGATGATAGCTCCGTTGAGAAATCAAATAGAATCGGGTTGCTTTATCAAGAACTGGCACGAGAAGAAAATTGTGAGTTTTTAAATGCGGGTTTATTAGTTCAATCGAGTAACATCGATGGAGTGCATTTAGACGAACCTGCAAATGAAGTATTGGGCAAATCAATCGCAGAAAAAGTACGAGAAATTAGTTTATGAGCACAGCATTAACAAATGCTGCGTTTTGCCTCTAAATTAAACAAGTCCCCATGACTGATAAATAGAAAATCATGACTAAATCATCTTTCCGCTTTACATTTAAGCCTGCCGTTGAATTGCAACGAGATCTTATTCATGGATGGCTGCAGCAAAACTACATCCGAGAATGGATTCATGGACAAGGACTGCAAAACACTCTTATGGGCTTGGAGCAATTCTTCCAATATCAAGCTGTTGGCAAAGGGCTAGATCGTAAATCTGAAATCACTCAACACTGGATTGGCTATGATAACGACAAACCTTTCGTTTATCTATTAACCTCTAACGTTTTTAAAAAAACTGATAATGAATATAAAAAATATTGCGAAACAGATGGATTAGCTATCACATTAGATATTTTCATCTGTGATGCGGAGTACTTAGGAAGAGGATTGGCTGGCACTGTCATCAAAGAATTTCTATTAAGTCATTTCTCAGATGTTGCAGAGGTTTTTATTGACCCCGAAAAAGCTAATGAAAGAGCCGTCCACGTTTATCAGAAAGTAGGCTTTCATATGGTGGGCGAATTTGTGGCTCCTTGGCACCCCGTTCCTCATTACATTATGAAGCTCGATATCAAGACGGTATCTACCTACTAGGCAAGCCGATTGCGAACAGAAGTTAGTTGAGGGATTACGATTTCGCCTGTTCGCCTTCGATGTGGATGATCCAATCTTTAGCTTCTTTGGAGTCGGGGTTTAGTTCTAATGAATGTTTGAAGCCTATTAAAGCTGCTTCTTTGTCGCCCATGTAAAATTGACATAACGACGTATTGTAGACCAAACCAAACTGTTCGCCTGCGACTAACTGCGCTTGTTTGTAATAATGCACTGCATCGGCATAACGTTTGGCAGAATGAAAGAAAAACGCGATTTCAAATGGCACGTTATCGGCTTTAGGTAACGGATAAAAATTCGCCATGATGCGTGGCATATTGACCGCCATAAAATCAATAGTAGTACTGTCTGAGCTCCCCACCAAACTGCAAAGACGATTATTGATACGCATAAAAATATGTGGATCCCAACCAGTCAATGCCATATGAGAAGCCAATATTTCTAAACTACATTCATGGTATGAATCACTGATGCGACGATGTAAAGTGAAATAATCAGACGGACTAAAAATTTCGATATGTTGATTCAATGCAACTGATGTCGCAGGCAGATCTTTTAATTTAAAACCACTGCTAAATGCCACGGTTTTAATTCCTTTGCGCGGAGTTTGTAACATAAAATCATTGCCGCTGTGTTTGAAATAACTAGCGATCGCATGAAAATTTACCATCATCGAAAGGCTGCCGTGAAAAGCAGGGCGTGGGTGCATTA